>CAVTCV010000009.1:0-15749 GCA_963733315.1 uncultured Alphaproteobacteria bacterium
GCGCGCGTCCATCGTCGCGTTCGCTTGCGCGACGGTGTAGCGGCCCTCCTCCATGGCGGACAGATAGATCACCTCGTCGGTGACCCGGCCATCCTTCACCTTGCGGTAGGGCGTCTCGACGAAGCCGTATTTGTTCACCCGCGCATAGGTCGCGAGCGAATTGATCAGGCCGATGTTCGGGCCTTCCGGCGTCTCGATCGGGCAGATGCGGCCGTAATGCGTCGGGTGCACGTCGCGCACCTCGAAGCCGGCGCGCTCGCGCGTGAGACCGCCCGGCCCGAGCGCCGAGAGACGCCGCTTGTGCGTGATCTCGGACAGCGGGTTGGTCTGGTCCATGAACTGCGAGAGCTGCGAGGAGCCGAAGAACTCGCGTACCGCGGCCGCCGCGGGCTTGGCGTTGATCAGATCCTGCGGCATGACGGTGTCGATATCGACCGACGACATGCGCTCCTTGATCGCACGCTCCATGCGCAGCAAGCCGATGCGATACTGATTTTCCATCAGCTCGCCGACCGAGCGTACCCGGCGGTTGCCGAGATGGTCGATGTCGTCGATCTCACCCTTGCCGTCGCGCAGATCGACCAGCGTGCGGATGACCGCGATGATGTCTTCCTTGCGCAGTACGCGCATGGTGTCGGGCGCGTCGAGATCGAGACGCATGTTCATCTTGACGCGGCCGACGGCGGACAGGTCGTAGCGCTCGCTGTCGAAGAACAGCGAACGGAACATCGCTTCCGCGGTGTCGACGGTCGGCGGCTCGCCCGGGCGCATCACCCGGTAGATGTCGAACAGCGCATCTTCACGCGTCATGTTCTTGTCGACGGTGAGCGTGTTCCGGATATAGGCGCCGACGTTGACGTGATCGATGTCGAGCAGCGGCAGTTCCTTGTAGCCGGCCTCGATCAGAACCTTGAGGTTCTTCTCGTCGATCTCCGTGCCGGCCTCCATGTAGATCTCGCCGGTCTTGGCGTTCGCCAGATCCTCGGCGACGTAATGGCCGATCAATTCCTCGTCGGTCATGCGCAGATGCTTGAGGCCCTTCTCGGAGAGCTGGCGGGCCTGGCGCACGCTGAGCTTCTTGCCGGCCTCGACCACCACGCGGCCGGTGTCGGCGTCGACCAGATCGTTGACCGCCTTGTAGCCCTTCAGCCGGTTGGCATCGAACGGCACGCGCCAGCCTTCCTTGGCGCGCTTGTAATTCACGTGCTTGTAGAAGGTGCGCAGGATTTCCTCGCCGTCGAGGCCGAGCGCATACATCAGCGACGTCACCGGAATTTTCCGGCGGCGGTCGATGCGCGCATAGACGATGTCCTTGGCGTCGAACTCGATGTCGAGCCATGAGCCGCGATAGGGAATGATGCGGGCGGCGAACAACAGCTTGCCCGAAGAATGCGTCTTGCCCTTGTCGTGATCGAAGAACACGCCGGGCGAGCGATGCATTTGCGAGACGATCACGCGCTCGGTGCCGTTGACGATGAAGGTGCCGTTGTTGGTCATGAGCGGAATGTCACCCATGTAGACATCCTGCTCCTTGATGTCCTTGACCGACCGCGCGCCGGTTTCCTCGTCGATATCGAACACGATCAGCCGCAGCGTCACCTTGAGCGGCGCGGCATAGGTCATGCCGCGCTGGCGGCATTCGTCGACGTCGTATTTCGGCGGCTCGAATTCGTATTTGACGAATTCAAGCTGCGAGGAATTGGAAAAATCGGAAATCGGGAACACCGAACGGAAGACCGCCTGCAGGCCCTCGTCCGGACGCCCGCCGACGGGCTCCTTGACCAGCAGGAACTGGTCGTACGATGCCTTCTGAACCTCGATGAGGTTCGGCATCTCCGCTACTTCTTTGATTGTCCCGAAAAACTTCCTTACGCGCTTGCGACCGGTAAACGTCTGCGCCATCGTTTCTCTCTCGATTCGATTTTGGCGGGCCAACGCGGGCGCCTCTCCGAACGGTCGCAATCCATCGCGACCATCAGGACAGGCGTCGGGGCTACCCGTTTCTATGTGATTCGGACGTGGCCCGAACCGCCGCACTCTTCACAATTCCGCAAACGGGCCGTACCCGTTCACGACCGTCTCCAAAAGTGACCGTTTACCGGTCACTGCCTAACTTTTGTTCGAAACCCCCGGGGCGCAAACCCCGAGGATATCGGTCAAATAAGCATTCCCTTACTTGAGCTCAACCTTTGCTCCGACTTTCTCAAGGGTAGCCTTGATCTTGTCGGCCTCTTCCTTGTTGACGCCTTCCTTGACCGGCTTGGGCGCACCCTCGACCAGATCCTTGGCTTCCTTGAGGCCAAGGCCGGTCAGCGCGCGCACTTCCTTGATCACCTCGATCTTCTTCTCGCCGGCAGCGGCGAGGACCACGGTGAACTCGGTCTTCTCTTCGGCGGCGGCAGCGCCGCCGGCCGCCGGGCCGGCCGCCACCGCGACTGCGGCTGCGGCGGAGACGCCCCACTTCTCTTCCAACATCTTCGCCAGATCCGCCGCTTCCAGGACGGTCAGGGTCGACAATTCGTCGACGATCTTCTGCAGGTCAGTCATTGTTCAGTTCCTTAAGGTTCGAACCAGAGAATGCTTGTGAGCCGTCACGCAGCCGCGCTCTTGGAGGCGTAAGCCTGGACCACGCGCGCGACCTTGGCCGCGGGGGCGTTGACGAGCTGCGCGATCTTGGTCGCCGGCGCCACCAGGAGGCCGACGATCTTGCCGCGCAATTCATCCAGAGACGGCAGCGAGGCGAGCGCCTTGACGCCGTTGAGGTCCAGAGCCGTTTTGCCCATCGCTCCGCCGAGGATCACGAACTGCTCGTTCGCCTTGGCGAAATCGACCGCCACCTTCGGCGCCGCCACGGGATCGCCTGAGTAGGCGAGAACCGTCGGCCCCTTCAGCAGGGGCGAAATGGCGATGGCGTCGGTGTCCTTGAGCGCAATCTTGGCGAGACGGTTTTTCGCGACCTTCACCTGCGCGCCCGCCTGCTTCATCTGCTTACGCAGAGTCTGCATCTGGGCGACAGTGAGGCCGGAATAGTGAGCCACCACCACCACGTTCGAGGTCTTGAAGACCCCGCTCAGTTCGGCGATGGACTCCGCTTTAGCCGCTCGTTCCACTGCAAGCTCTTTCCGGTTATGACGGCCCGCCGCTAGGTCGCGGGAGCCGCCGGGTTGAGACCAGCCGTCCCGCGTAAAGTTCACGCAGCGAACCGGGCAGGACGACGTTCAGAAAGCCTGCCCCCCAACGATCAGCCGAAGCCGGCCATTGGGTCTCCGAGGTTCGAACCGAACTTGGCGCGTTCATGACCGATGGTCAGGAGTGCGCAAACTCGGGTCGTGTCCCCGTCTATGCTGGCCCCTTTCGGGATTAAGCGTCAGCCCGAAGGCGTCGGCGCCGGCAGTCTTGGACAGGTCGGGCGGCCCGTTTCCGGACCGGCTTTGCGCGCCTTGCAAACAGTGACGCCGGCCTTCTTTCCTTTCAGATGTCCCGCCGGGATGCCTAAAAGGAATAAGTTCCGATCACCATATTGGGAGGAGGTTTGTAGAGACGCGCAAAGGCGTGCCGACAAACTGGCGGCACGCCCGAGCGATTATTTCCCCCCCCCCCCCGAAAGGCCCGGCAGGCCAAGTATCACTTGGACACGCATTTGTTGGTCGAGGAACTCCGCTGCTCTCCCGGCGGACACGGCGAAACGCAGGCGCCGGAGAAATCGCGCTCCTTGCCTGCCGGACACGGCCGCTGTTGCGCCGCTGCCGGATCGACGGTCGCGATGCCGGCGAGCAGGATTGTAAATACCGCCAGGACTAAGGTGGACAAGCGCAGTTGGTGTTGCATCGGTGCTATCCCCCGATGCAACCAATCGCAGAACTTGCCGCCGCAGAACTTGCCGCCGCAGAACTTGCGTTAGGTCAATAAGGCCGGTGCCGACCGCTTAATGTCCGCCAGTGCCGAACAAGCTCGGAATGTCCACTTTGACGCCCGGGCCCATGGTAGAGGAGACCGCCACCCGGTTGACATAGTGGCCCTTAGCCCCTGCGGGCTTGGCCTTCTGCACCGCGTCGGCGAACGCCTTGATATTCTCGACCAGCTTGTCCTCGGAGAACGATGCCTTGCCCACCCCGGCCTGCACGATGCCGGCCTTCTCGACGCGGAACTCGACCGAACCGCCTTTCGAGGCCTTCACCGCATTGGCGATATCCATGGTGACGGTGCCGACTTTCGGGTTCGGCATCATGCCGCGGGGTCCGAGGACCTTACCGAGGCGGCCGACCAACGGCATCATATCCGGCGTGGCGATGCAGCGGTCGAAGTCGATGTTGCCGCCATTGACCTTTTCGACCAGATCCTCGGCGCCGACCACATCGGCACCGGCGGCCTTGGCTTCCTCGGCCTTGGCGCCGCGCGCGAACACGCCGACGCGCACCGTGCGCCCGGAGCCGTTCGGCAGATTGACCACGCCGCGGACCATCTGGTCGGCATGCTTGGGATCGACGCCGAGATTTATCGCGATCTCAATGGTCTCGTCGAATTTCGCCTTGGCGCGCTCTTTCACCAGCTTAACCGCTTCCGCGATCGGATAGGTCTTGTCGCGATTGATGCCTTCACGCGCGGTTTTGGTGCGTTTTCCGAGTGCCATGACCGTTACTCCGCCACCTTGAGGCCCATCGAACGGGCGGACCCTTCGATCATCTTCATCGCCGCTTCGATCGTGTCGCAGTTCAAATCCTTCATCTTCTGCTCCGCGATCTCGCGCACCTGTTTCTTGGTCACCTCGCCGACCACTTCGCGGCCTGGGGTTTTGGCGCCGCTGTCGAGCTTGGCCGCCTTCTTCAGGAAATAAGACACCGGCGGCGTCTTCATCTCGAAGGTGAACGAGCGATCTTGATAGGTGGTGATGATCACCGGGATCGGCGTGTTCTTCTCGATCTTCTGGGTCTGCGCGTTGAACGCCTTGCAGAACTCCATGATGTTGAGGCCGCGCTGACCCAGCGCCGGCCCGATCGGAGGCGACGGGTTGGCGGCGCCCGCGGGCACCTGCAATTTGAGGAATCCAGTGACTTTTTTGGCCATATCTCACTCCGGTTAGTGGTGCGGATCTTGACGGTTGGCGGCCGCCTCACCTCCCACGCCTGCTATGTCGGCCTCATCGGCCGCGGGGACATGTAGTGGGTCTTAGGAGCCCTGTCCAGCGCGCCAGAATACCAGGCTGCTGCCGCGAATATTCACAAGACCAAGGTGGCGCGCCGCCTCCAGTTCCTCGAGCGCCTGGGTCACGCCCGACCAGACGCCGTAGTCGTGCCACAGCACCATGCCGCCCGGCCGCACCAGCCGCATGGCGGTTGCCGAGTCCTTCTTCGCGTAGTCGTAGGCATGGGAGCCATCGACAAAGACCAGACCGGCCCGGCCGAGATGCCCCGACCAGTCGAAGGTCGCGGAATCTCCGTGGAGCTGCGTGACGCGAGCGGCCGAGGCTCGCCAAGAATCGCGGCAATGGCACAGGCGGGCGCCCGGCGCCGGCTTGTCGACGTAGCGCCGTTCGGACGTCTCGATCGCCAGCGCGGACGGCTGATCAGGCGGCAGGTCGAGCGTCGCGATGGAAACGCCGGACCGCGCGTTAATGGCGAGGTTAAGCGCGGTGCGGCCGTCGAAAGTGCCGATCTCGATGATCTCGCTGCCCGGCGCCGCGTCGCGCGCGGCGAGCGCCAGGATGGCCAGTTCCGACAGACGCACATTGCCGTCGCTTTTGGCCGTTTCGGTCAATTCGATCGGGCGGCTTTGCAACACCTGCGACCAGGAGACCTGCGGCAGCCGCGTGACCGGCGCGCCGGCCTTGCCGCGCAGCTGTCTCAGGCCATTGCGGATCGTGCGCGCAGCGAGGGAGGCAGGCAGATAGGCTCGCAGGGCATAGGCGCCGGCGATGCGTGCTATCGCCGCCTCGAGCATCTTAGAGTTTTTCGACTTGCCCGAATTCCAGCTCGACCGGCGTGGCGCGGCCGAAGATCGACACCGCCACCTTCACGCGCGAGCGGCCTTCGTCGACTTCCTCGACGATGCCATTGAACGAAGCAAACGGCCCATCCGACACCCGCACCTGCTCGCCGACCTCGAACGACACCGACGGCTTCGGCCGCTCGATGCCTTCCTGCACCTGGTGCAGGATGCGATTGGCCTCGGCTTCCGAAATCGGCATCGGCTTGTTGTCGCTGCCGAGGAAGCCGGTCACTTTCGGCGTGTTCTTGATCAGATGGTAGACCTCGTCGGTCAGGTCCATCTTCACCAGAACGTAACCGGGGAAAAACTTGCGTTCCGCATTCACCTTGCGGCCGCGGCGCACCTCGACCACCGTTTCGACGGGGACGAGAATCTCGTCGAAGTGGTCCTCGAGCCCGCGCTGCTTGGCCTGCTCGCGGATCAATTCCGCGACCTTCTTCTCGAAATTGGAGTAGGCGTGGACGATGTACCAGCGCTTGGGCCGGGTCGTCGTGGTCGTGGCGGTGTCGCTCATCGCTTTATGCGCTCTCAGGTGCCAATGCCGAGCACGAAGGTAACGGCGATGCGGATCAATTGATCCGCGACCAGGAAAAATACCGAGGCGATCGCCACCATGACGAACACCATCGCGGTGGTGATCATGGTTTCCTTGCGCGATGGCCAGGTGACCTTGCGGGTCTCCTCGCGCACCTCTTGCAGAAACTTGAAGGGAGACGTCGCCATTGAATTCAGTCCCGGTTGCAAAGCCTCGTCACCTACGTCGTGATCCGACGATTTATTATCAAGTTGCGTCCGGCGGATTTTGTCCGCGCCTCCGCCTGGCAGGAGTGGCAGGACTTCGAACCTGCAACCCCCGGTTTTGGAGACCGGTGCTCTAGCCATTGAGCTACACTCCTCCGGAAGCGGATGCGGCGGACCCTAAGGGTCCGCCGCCGCGATGTCATGCATTATACTGGCCAGCTTTGCAAGACGGAAGATTGTGGAAGCTCGTCAATGCCTTGGACATAAGTCCAAGGTGATTTAAAGGGGTAGTCAGTTTGGCTCGGACCTCCCCATGGAATTCAATCGAATAGCCGGCTATCTGTCGGAACCGGATACGTCGTGGCAGATCGCCATGTACCGCGCCACGCTTCTGCTCGGCAGCAAGCGTGAGGCGCAGCGCCGACTCATCGGCCTGTTCGAGCGCATCGAACCCGGCATCGCCCTCGATAGCCCCGTGCTTCGCCGCAAAAACCGAATTCTCTCCGACGCCGCCGACTGGCTGGTGGATAGTTTTACCGCAGAATTGCAAGCCGATCAGGGCATCGCGTTCTTCCGGCGCATGCTGGAGAAGAACCCCGGCTGGAGCGTTCTGTATCGCGGCCTGTGGCGGCTCACATTTCCGGGAGACGACTACGTCCGCGTGCTGAGAGCGCTGCATGAGAACGTGCAGCCGAAATTCTATGTCGAGATCGGGGTCTCGAAAGGGGTATCTATTTCTGTGGCTGGAACATCCACCGATGCCGTCGGTGTCGATCCGATGCCGCAGATCGCCCAGAGATTACCGCCGAATATTTCGATCTTCGCCGAAACCAGCGATGCCTTCTTCGCCGCCTACGAGGCGCGCGCGCAATTCGCCGAACGAAAAATCGATATGGCGTTCATCGACGGCCTCCACCTTTTCGAGCAGGCGCTCCGCGATTTTATCAACGTCGAGAAACGCGCGGCCCCGAACGGTCTGATCGCGCTGCACGATTGCGTTCCATTCGATGATGTCGCCGCCGGGCGCGACTACCATGCGCCGTATTGGGTCGGCGACGTTTGGAAATGCCTCGCCATCCTGATGGATCATCGGCCCGACCTTCACATCGAGATTGTCGGCGCGCCGCCTTCGGGACTTGTTCTGGTGAGCAAACTTAATCCGGACTCACGGATATTGGACAATAAGTTCGATTCACTCGTCCGCGACTATGCGCCGCTGCGCTTTGCCGATTGGGAAACCAGCTATGCGAAGCGGATAAAATTAATTCCAAGCCATGCCGAAACGGTCGGCCGAACCTACGCAAGGGTGGACAAAGCCATATCCGTGGCCAACACTTGATAATCTTCGCGGTTGGCGACCATGAAACTCACACCGAACCAAGGCACCCTCGGGGTGCGCATCGACGATATCGACCTGGCGCAGCCGATCACCGAGGCGCAGTTTGCCACCATCCTGGCCGCGCTCGGGCGTTACGGCGTGCTCTGCTTTCCGAAACAGACGCTCGATGCGCGCGCCCTGAAGGCGTTCTCGGAGCAATTCGGTTCCCTGCAAGGGTCGCCGACCGGCACCTACTGCGAGCCGGATGTGCCGGAGGTGATGCTGCTCTCCAACATCGTCGAGAACGGCAAGCCGATCGGCCTCGCCGACGCCGGCCAGGATTGGCATACCGACATGTCCTATAACGCGGTAGTCGGCTTCACCAACGTTCTCTACGCCATCAAGGTGCCGCGCCGCGACGGCGAACCGCTCGGCGATACGGTGTTCGCCGATATGCACGCGGCCTATGACGATCTTTCACCCGCGCTCAAGGCAAGGCTCGCCAACGCCACCGCCACGCACGACTTCAACAAGTTCTGGGAAGAGATGCGCCGCCGTCCCGGCTCGCAGCGCCCGCCCTCACGCCCGAGCAGCGCGCCGCACGACCGCCCTCAGTGCACCCGGTGTTCCTCACGCACCCAATCACTGGGCGAAAAGTGCTCTACGCCAATCCCGGCTACACCGTGCGCATCAACGAGCTCGATGAGGCGGAAAGTGACCGCGTGCTAGCGGACCTGTTCCGCATCAACTGCAGCCGAAATATCAATACGCGCACCGTTGGACCGAAGGCGACGTGCTGATGTGGGACCACATCGGCACGCTACACAACGCCATTCCCGATTACCGGCCGGACGAACCCCGGCTGATCAAGCGCTGCCAGGTGATGGCGGACCGCATCTTCGATCCGGCTTTCGTGCGCGAACATCTCGCGCACGCGGCGGCCTGAATTGTCGGCGCGCCGTCCGGCCCCGTCATCGATAAGTAAGGTCGCCGGAAAACTGATTGATTTCAAAGAGCCTTGTGGCAAACGGAAGGATACGTCGATTTCAGCTTTTTGCCCTTTGAGTCGCGGACGTACTGAGAGCTCTGCAACCTGACTCACGTACGCTCGCTGCGGCTGCGGAACACTCAAAGCTCCTCGACGGCGAAGCGGCGCGCCGTTCGATATGTGCCACCTTTGTGCCGCACTTTTTCTTAATGTTAGTAATAGGCGCATGATCACTTTGATCCGCATCTTTCTTTATGCCCTGCTGGGCTTCGCGTTCGCCACATCGGCGCTCGCGCATCCGCATGTCTGGGTGACCATGCGCACTGAACTGCTCTATGCGCCGGATGGCAGCATCACCGGCGTGCGCCATCATTGGGCGTTCGACGACATGTTCTCCGCATTCGCCACGCAGGGCGTCGCCACCAAGGAGAAGGGCAAGTTTACCCGCGAGGAGCTGGCGCCGCTCGCCAAGCTAAATGTCGAGTCGCTCAAGGAATACGAGTATTTCACCTATGCCACCGCGGACGGCAAGAAGACGCCGCTCGCCGATCCGTTGCCGGACTACTGGCTGGACTTCAACGATTCCATCCTCACGCTGAACTTCACGCTGCCGTTCAAGACGCCGGTGAAAGCGAAAGAGCTGAAGATCGAGGTCTACGATCCGACCATCTTCGTCGATTTCGAATGGGCCAAGACCGATCCGGTAAAGGTCGACAACTTTCCACATGGCTGCAAGGCCGATGTCGTGCTGCCGCGCGAGATGACCTATGCGGAAGGCAAGGCGTTGAGCAATGATTCCCGGCCGACCAGACAAATACGACGATGGCCTGGGGCGCGATGTTCGCCGACAAGATTCTGGTTCACTGTCCGTAATAAAAATACCGAGTACATTTGCGGGGCGGCGTACGTACGCGGAGAAGTGTTGATATGACCCCCGGCCGCCGCCCGACCTTGGCGCAATGCGCGCTGTTCATCGTCTGCGTGCTACTCGTGCTTGGCGCGGTCGATGCCGCGCTGGCGCAACCCTTCGGCATGACGCGAGGCTCCGCGCCATCCCCGTTTGGCGGTTTTGGCCCCTTCAGCGACTTCACCGGCTGGATGTTTGCCAAACAGGCCGAATTCTACCGCATGCTGTCGGGCGCGATCCGCGCCGCCAAGGCGGACGGCACGGCGGCCTGGGGCCTGATGGGCATTTCGTTTGCCTATGGCGTCTTCCACGCTGCCGGCCCCGGCCACGGCAAGGCGGTGATCTCGTCTTATCTGGTCGCCAATGACGAGACATGGCGGCGCGGCATCGCGCTGTCGTTTGCCTCCGCCATCCTGCAGGCCTTCACGGCGATCGCCATCGTCGGCATCGCCGCGGTGCTGCTCGGCGCCACCGCGCACGTTATGGGCAACGCGGTGCGCGTGATCGAGATGGTGAGCTACGCGCTGATCATTCTGATCGGCCTGCGGCTGTTATGGGTGAAAGGCCGCGCCTTCTGGCATCTGCTGCGCCCGCGCGCGCATGATCACCATGACCATGCGCACGACCACCATCATGATCATCATCATGGGCACGACCATGATCATGGCCATTCGCACGGTCACGATCATGCGCACGATCACGATCATGAGGACGAGGCGCATGCCTGGGGCCATGCGCATGCGCCGGAGCCGAGCGAATTGAAAGGCCCGCACTGGCTGCGCCGCGGACTGTCGGCGATCGTCGCGGTCGGATTGCGGCCCTGCTCGGGCGCCATCATCGTGCTGGTGTTCGCGCTGGCGCAGGGGCTTGTTCTGGATCGGCGTCGCCTCGACCTTCGTGATGGGGCTCGGCACCGCGATCACCGTTGCGACCGTCGCCACCATCGCGGTCGGCGCGCGCGGCTTTGCCGGGCGGCTGGCCAAGGGCAAGCCCGGCGCCGGCATGCTGTTCCTGCGCGGCGTGGAGACCGCCGCCGCCGTGCTGATCATCGTCTTCGGCGTCGCGCTGCTCACCGGCTATATGGTGAGCGAGCGGATGGTGGGGGTTTAACCGTCCGTCAGGAGCCAGCCAAGCGGAACTACGCGCCGCGGCTTGTTTGATCCGCAGTGATCCTCGACAATCGCCCTAAAGGCGAACCCGATCCGTGACGCAAAGATAAATATGACGATTCAGCTCACTCAGGCGAATTGCCAACTTAAAATCCGGTCGGCCGGTTTGATTCTGACCCTCATCTCGGGTGTTTGTCTCATCCCGCAAGAGGCCGCGGCTCATATCATCCAGGGTGCGCAGGGTGGTTTCGGAAGTGGATTCGAGCATCCGCTGACGGGGGCCGATCATTTCCTGGCGATGTTCGCGGTCGGCCTGTGGGGAGCCCAGATGGGCGGCCGGCCAGTGTGGACACTGCCGGTCACTTTTCCGCTGATCATGGTGGCCGGCGGCGTCGCCGGCATGGTCGGCATACCGCTGCCCGGTATCGAGATTGGTATCGCGATCTCAATCCTCGCGCTGGGCATGGCGATTGCGCTCGCTTGGCGCCCGGCGGAATGGGTGGCACTGGTCCTTATCGCGTTCTTCGCGCTTTGCCACGGCCACGCGCATGGTGCGGAGCTGCCGCTCGCGGCCGATCCTGCCGACTACGCCATCGGCTTCGTGCTGGCGACCGGCATGATTCACCTGTTCGGGATCGGTGTCGGTCTTGGTCTCAACAAGCCGGTCGGCGGGCGCCTGGCGCGCGCACTCGGTGTGCTGATCGGCGTTGGCGGAGTTTATTTCCTTGTCCCCGCACTCCTCGCCGCCTGACATGCGCGCCGCCGCGCTGAAGTGGTGCGGTCCGGCCTTGGCCGCGCTCGGCCTAATCGCTGTCGCCGCGCTCGCGTTTTTGCCGGCCTTAAGAGAAAGCCCTCTCACCCGCTGGATTTTGACGGAAACGCTTGCGCCCGCGCGCGTGTTGCCGCTTATCGGGCTCGGCGCCGCATTTCGGGCTTATTGGCCTGCGCGCCCTTGTCGCAGCACTGGTGCCGTTCGCCATTGGCATCGCCGGCGGTCTATTTGCGGAGGACTGGCTGCTCTGGATGCTCGATACGCTGCCACGCGCAGCAAACAATTTATTCCTCACTGGCCCGATCTCTTACTTGGCGGCCGGCGCCGCACTCATTTCGAGCGCGCACTTACGCCCCTACGTGACGCCGGCTGCTGCCGCGATTTTCGGCGCGATGCTGGGGCTCACGATCAAACTGACCGATCCCAGCCTGCACGACCCTGTTTTCACGTGGATGCCGGTGCTGATCGCTTTCTGGATCGTTGCTGCGGTATCGTTACCGGTGCGCACCTTTTGGAGTGGCTGGTTCCCAATTTTCGGCCGCGTTTTCGGCAGTTGGCTGATCGCAATTGGTTGCCTCTATGGTGGGGCGTCATTGATACCAAGGCACGAGCCTCTTCCGCAGATCGCGCCAATCCCTGAATTCGATCGGCCGGATTCCAGTGGCGATCAATTCGATGAGCGCAGCAAACCAGACGCTTTGCCAGAGCGCAAAATGGACCCTCCGCAGCCATAACCCCAAACACCGGGAGTTGCTGAAACGGATTGCCTCCTTACGACTACGTTTCGGCAGGAACCTCGGCTGCTCATTCATATTCCGTGAATTCGATATACTTGCGGCTCATAAGGAATAAATTTCCGTTTCGCCGGTTCTAATCAATGTTAGGCTGGCGACAACCACTGCCGTGGGAACGAGGTTTATTCCTCATGCGCCTGCTATTGCGGAGAGGCGTGACTGTGTTGGCGATCTACGCGGTCGCCCTGCACGTCATTCTGCTCGGGCTGGTGCCGATCGCCGCCAACGGCGAGATCGTCAACCCGTTCTCGGTGATCTGCCACAGCGCCGGCCCGGTCGCCGCCGGTGACGAAGCGCCGGGCAAGCCCGATCTGATCCCCGGCCACGCCTGCGAACATTGCAACCTGTGCAGCGCCGCGCCCGCCGCCCGAGCCCGCCGTCGTGCTCGATCGGCCATCTCCTGCCGACGCGCCTCTTGCAGGTGCTGCGCCCGGCATCGCATGCGCCGTCCGCCGGCGTCGCCTTCCGTCCCAATCTCGCCCGAGGTCCCCCGCGCTTCGCCTGACATGCGGCCGCTTATCGGCGGCCATCGCCCATCCATGTCTCAAGCGAAATCGGAGTGACCTCATGTCCAACCGCTATTTGTATGCGGCCCTTTGCGGGGCTGCGGCCGCGCTCGTGACGCAGCCCGCGCGCAGCCACGAGATCGTCGGCAACCGCATGTTTCCGGCGACGCTCGCCATCGACGATCCCGGCGTCGCCGACGAACTGTCGCTGCCGACCGTCGCCATCTCCAAGACCGGCGACGTTCCCCCGGTGAAGCAGCTCGATATCTCCGGCGAATATTCCAAGCTGATCACCGAAGACTTCGCCGTCTCGTTCTCGCCGACCTGGACGCATCTCTATGCGCCGGGCGGGCCGAACATGGTCGGCGCCAGCGGCTTCCAGAACATCGAGACCACGTTCAAGTACCGCCTGTTCAAGAATGTGGAGCACGAATTCGTCGCCTCGGTCGGCCTCAACATCGAATGGGGCGCAAGCGGCGCGCAGGATGTCGGCGCCGAACGCTTCAACACCTACACGCCGACGTTTTATTTCGGCAAAGGCTTCGGCGATCTGCCCGCGAGCCTGAACTGGGCGCGGCCGTTCGCATTGACCGGCCAGCTCGGCTACGCCATCCCGGGTTCGAACGCGACGGTCACCGTCGATCCCGACACCGGCGATGTCGACACCGAGTTCAATCCGCGCGTCCTGGTCTGGGGCGCCTCGCTGCAATACAGCCTGCCGTATCTGAAATCCGCGGTGGCCGATATCGGCCTGCCGGATTTCGTCAATCACCTGATCCCGCTGGTCGAGGCGTCGTTGCAGACGCCGGTGAGCAATACGTTGAGTTCGGGCACGGTGACCACCGGCACCATCAATCCCGGCGTGATCTGGGTCGGCGACAAGTTCCAGGTCGGCGTCGAGGCGATGATCCCGGTCAACCGCCAAAGCGGCAGCAATGTCGGCGCCATCGCGCAGATCCACTTCTTCCTCGACGACATCTTCCCCAATTCCATCGGCCGGCCGATTTTCGGCAACGGCATCGCGTCAGGGGGGCCGACGTTCGGCAACAAGCCATGAAAAATCTGTCCAAGATCGCCTTTGTCCTCGCTCGCCATCCTGCTTCCCGCCGCTGCCCGGGCGCACGCCTTCCTCGACCACGCCAGCCCGCGCGTCGGCAGCACGGTCGCCAGCGCACCGAAGGAATTGCTGCTGTGGTTCACCGAGAAACTGGAGCCGGCCTTTTCCACCGCCGAGGTGCGCAATGCGCAAGGCGCCGCGGTGCAAAGCGGCAAGGCGCAGCGTCGACGGCAGCGACGGCACCGAACTGCGCGTGCCGCTGAAGACGCTGCCGCCCGGGACTTATCTGGTGAGCTGGCGTGTTCTATCGGTGGACACCCATCGCACGCAGGGCAGCTTTACGTTCAAAGTCGGCCCGTAGGGACCAGCGCTCAGTGATCGACCCGCTTATCCTGTTCCGCGCCGTCCATATCGCGGCGACGGTGCTCGCTGCCGGCACCGTCGCGTTCATGGTCTTGGTGGCGGAACCAGCCGCAGCGCGCGACGTCGGCGGATTTTTCGGCGCTGCGCCGCCGTGCAACCTCACAGTCTGGGTGGCGCTCGCGGTCGCGGTCCTGTCCGAAGCGGCCTGGCTGGTTTGGCTCTCCGCCGACATTTATGGCGCGCCGGTCATCGCCGTTTGTCTGCACGGCGGCGTGTGGACGGTGCTCACCGACACCCGCTTCGGCTTGGTATCCACCGTGCGGCTTGCTCTTGCCGTCCTGCTCGCCATGCTCATTCCGTGGCCGGCCACGCGCCTGCTGCAATTGGCAGCAGCGGCCGGCCTGATCGGCCTTATCGCCTTCGTCGGCCATGCCGGGGCGACGCCCGGGACTGCCGGCGACATCCACCTTGCGTCCGATATCGTGCATCTGCTCGCGGCCGGCGCCTGGCTGGGCGGCCTGCCGGCGCTCGCCATGCTGCTGGCACGCGCCCGCCTTACCGACGACCCCGCTTGGCGCAGCTTCGCGGTGCGCGCAACCCGGCGGTTTTCATGGCTCGGGGTCGTCTGCGTCGCCGCCCTGCTGGCCAGCGGCATCATCAATAGCTGGAATCTATTGGGCGGGCCGCGCGACCTGGTGACGACCGACTATGGCCGGCTGGTGCTGCTCAAGATCGGCCTGTTCGTCGCCATGGTCGGGATCGCCGCCGCCAACCGGTTCCACTTCACGCCGCAATTGCCCGCGACCAGCGCGCTACGCGCGCTGCAACGCAACAGCCTGGCAGAAACCGGCCTCGGAGTTTGCGTGCTGCTATTTGTCGGCGCCCTCGGCACCCTGTCGCCGAGCGGCCATGCCCACAGCACCAACGCGGATGTGCCGCCCGATGCCGCCTTCGTTCACATCCATACGAGTGAGGCCATGGCCGAAGTGACGATCGAGCCGGGCCGGATCGGCTCGGCCAACGCGCATATTCGCGTCTTACGGGATGATTTTTCGGAATACCCAGTCAAGTCTGTCGAATTCACGCTCGATCCGCCGGCCGCCGGACGCCAGGATCGCGCGCGCAGCGGCCCATTTGCCGGACGGAACCTGGGAGGTGAATGCGCTGGACTTGGGCCAACCCGGGGTTTGGACCGTGCGGGTGATCATC
>CAVTCV010000010.1:0-19330 GCA_963733315.1 uncultured Alphaproteobacteria bacterium
TCGCGCCGGCCAAGGAAGTGGACGCCGAGCCGAGGGGCAAGAACAAGCGCATGGCGCTCGAGGCGGCCAAGGGTGGCGATAAGCCGAAGGGCGGGAAGCCCAAGGCGGAAGCCGCCGAAGGCGAGCAAAAGGCCGAATAAGCCGGTTACAAGAACGCGGCGTGATGCCTATCTAAGGCTGCGGTGACGTCGACTGGGGTGGGCGGCAGGAGCGATTGATGGTCTCTGCAGCGGAACAACTGGCAGCCAATCTCAACTTCGGCGCCCTCGCCAAGGCCGAAGAACTCAAGAAGCGCATCTATTTCACGGTCGGCGCGCTGCTGGTCTATCGCCTGGGCACCTATATTCCGCTGCCCGGCATCGATCCCAACGCCTGGGAGCAGATTTTCAATACCCAGGCCGGCGGTATCCTCGGCATGTTCAATATGTTCTCCGGCGGCGGCATCCACCGGATGGCGATCTTCGCCCTGAACATCATGCCCTACATCTCGGCTTCGATCATCATCCAGCTGATGACGACGGTCTCGCCCACGCTCGAAGCGCTCAAGAAGGAAGGCGAGGCCGGCCGCAAGATCATGAACCAGTACACCCGGTATCTCACCGTGGTGCTGGCCGCGTTCCAGTCCTACGGCATCGGCATTGGCCTGCAAGGCACCGGCAGTGTGGTCAGCGAACCTGGCTTCTTCTTCCTGATTTCCACCACGATCACGCTCACCGGCGGCACCATGTTCCTGATGTGGCTCGGCGAGCAGATCACCTCGCGCGGCATCGGCAACGGCATCTCGCTGATCATCTTGTCCGGCATCGTCGCGCAACTGCCCTCGGCGATCGCCGGCACCCTCGAACTCGGCCGCCAGGGCGCGCTTGTCGACCGGGCTGATCCTCGCCGTCATCGTGATGGCGGTCGCGGTCATCGCCTTCATCGTGTTCATGGAGCGCGCGCAGCGCCGGCTGCTGATCCAGTATCCCAAGCGGCAGGTGGGCAACCGCATGTTCGAGGGACAGTCCTCGCATCTGCCGCTCAAGCTCAACACCTCGGGCGTGATTCCGCCGATCTTCGCGTCCTCGCTGCTACTGTTGCCGACCACGGTCGCCAACTTCAACGCCGGCTCGGGACCGGGCTGGCTGACCACCATCACCACGCTGCTCGGCCATGGGCGGCCGCTGTTCCTGCTGTTGTATATCGCGCTGATCGTTTTTTTCGCGTTCTTCTACACCGCGATCGTGTTCAACCCGACCGAGACCGCGGATAATCTGAAGAAACACGGCGGCTTCATCCCCGGCATCAGGCCGGGCGAGCGCACGGCGGAATATATCGACTACGTGCTCTCGCGCATCACGGTGATCGGCGCGCTCTATCTCGCCATCGTCTGCCTGATCCCGGAAATCCTGATCTCCTATGCGGCGGTGCCGTTCTATTTCGGCGGCACTTCGCTGCTGATCGTGGTCAGCGTGACGATGGATACGGTCGCGCAGATCCAGGGCTATCTGCTGGCGCACCAATATGAAGGCCTGATCAAACGTTCGAAATTGCGGGGGCGCAATCGATGAGACTGATCCTGCTCGGCCCGCCGGGGGCGGGGAAGGGCACGCAAGCGCAGCGGCTGGTCCAGAAATACGGCATCGTCCAGCTTTCCACCGGCGACATGCTGCGCGCCGCGGTTGCCGCCGGGACGCCGGTCGGCATGCGCGCCAAGAGCCATCATGGAACGCCGGCGAACTGGTGCCCGACGAGGTGGTGGTGGCGATCATCGCCGACCGCATCGACCAGCCCGACTGCCAAGCGCGGTTTCGTGCTCGACGGTTTCCCGCGCACGGTGCCGCAAGCCGAGGCGCTCGATCGGCTGCTGGCGGAGCGCGGCCTCAAGCTCGACGCCGTGATCGAGCTCAAGGTCGACGAAGGCATCCTGCTCAGGCGCATCGAGACCCGGGTGGCGGAGATGACCGCGCGCGGCGAGAAGCTGCGCGCCGACGATAATCCGGAGGTACTCAAGGGCCGCCTGGCGGCCTACCGGGCGCAGACCGCGCCGCTGGCCTATTATTATGCCTCCAAGGGCATGCACCGAGTCGTGGACGGCATGGAGCCGATCGATGTGGTCACCGTCGCGATCGATCGCATTCTGGATGAGCCGCTGGTGAGAGCCGCCAAGCGGGCGAAAAAGGCGGCCAAGCGCGCGAAAAGGGCCGCGAAAAAGCCTGCCAAGTCCGGCCGAGCCAAGGCCAGGCCGGGCAAGAAAGCCGCTGCCAAGGCGCCAGCGCGCCGCCGCGCGGCCGGTAGCCGGGCCCGTCCGGCGCGCGCCAAAGGCAAGGCGGGACAGCGTAAAACGCCTAGTCGACGGAGGTTGACGAAGGCGCGATGAATCCCTTAATAAGCTGCGTATTCAGAAGTTTGACGCGATGCCGGGCCCCAGAAATCCGGGGACGGGCGTCGTGTTACGCTTTGGGCTATCCCCTTCAAGGGACACGAAGATTCGGCGCATTCGGCGCGGCCGGACGATAACAGGAGAGACCATCCGTGGCTCGTATCGCGGGCGTGAACCTGCCCACCAACAAGCGTGTCGTCATCGCGCTCCAGTATATCCATGGCGTCGGGCCGAAAATCGCCCAAGAAATCATGACCAAGGTTAACCTGCCGCCGGAGCGGCGGGTGTCGCAGTTGACCGACGCCGAAGTGCTGCAGATTCGCGAAATGATCGACCGCGATTACATGGTCGAGGGCGATCTGCGCCGCGAAGTGGCGATGAACATCAAGCGGCTGATGGACCTCGGTTGTTACCGAGGCCTGCGTCACCGCAAGGGCCTGCCGGTGCGCGGTCAGCGCACCCACACCAATGCGCGTACCCGCAAGGGTCCGGCCAAGACCATCGCCGGCAAGAAGAAGGCCGAAGGCAAGTAACAGGGGATCGCCCGCGCCGTTTTCGGCTGGCGGGCCGCGAAAGGATCGAGAATGGGTAAGGAAGCCACCCGCGTCCGCCGGCGCGAACGCAAGAACATCGCGTCGGGCGTCGCGCATGTCGCCGCCTCGTTCAACAATACCATGATCACCATCACCGACGCGCAGGGCAACACCATTGCCTGGTCGTCGTCGGGAACGATGGGCTTCAAGGGCTCGCGCAAATCGACGCCCTACGCCGCGCAGGTCGCCGCCGAAGACGCCGCCAAGAAGGCGCAGGAGCACGGCATGCGCACCCTCGAAGTCGAGGTGTCGGGTCCGGGTTCGGGCCGCGAATTGGCGCTGCGCGCGTTGCAGGCGCAGGGGTTCACCATCACCTCGATCCGCGACGTGACCACGATCCCGCACAACGGTTGCCGGCCGCGTAAACGTCGCCGCGTTTGATTTTCGTTTCTGGCGGATGCTGCAAGCGTCCGCCGCCGCCGAAATTTCCCCACACGGCGGGTGGGATGCGCGGGGAAAGCCTCGCGCCGCTCAAAGGTGAATGACGTGATCCAAAAAAATTGGCAGGAATTGATCAGGCCGAACAAGCTGCAGGTGACCGCGGGCCACGACGCCGCGCGGGTCGCCACCGTCGTCGCCGAACCGCTCGAACGCGGCTTCGGCGTGACGCTAGGCAATGCGCTGCGCCGCATTCTGCTGTCCTCGCTGCAGGGCGCGGCGGTGCAGTCGGTGCATATCGACGGCGTGTTGCACGAATTCTCCTCGATTGCCGGCGTGCGCGAGGACGTCACCGACATCGTGCTCAACATCAAGGACATCGCCATCAAGATGCAGGGCGAAGGCCCCAAGCGCATGGTGGTCAAGAAGCAGGGCCCCGGCACCGTCACCGCCGGCGAGATCCAGACCGTCGGCGACGTGGTCGTGCTCAATCCCGACCTCGTGCTGTGCACGCTCGACGAGGGCGCCGAGATCCGCATGGAGTTCACCGTCAATACCGGCAAGGGCTACGTGCCGGCCGAGCGCAACCGTCCCGAGGATGCGCCGATCGGTCTGATCCCGGTCGACAGCCTTTATTCGCCGGTGCGCAAGGTCTCCTACAAGGTCGAGAACACCCGCGAGGGCCAGATCCTCGACTACGACAAGCTGACCATGACCATCGAGACCAACGGCGCGGTCAGCCCCGAGGATTCGCTCGCTTACGCGGCGCGCATCCTGCAGGACCAGCTCAACGTGTTCGTGAATTTCGAGGAGCCGCGCAAGGAGACCACGGCCGAGACCATTCCCGATCTCGCATTCAATCCGGCCTTCCTCAAGAAGGTAGACGAACTCGAGCTGTCGGTGCGCTCCGCCAATTGTCTCAAGAACGACAACATCGTCTACATCGGCGATCTGGTGCAGAAGACCGAAGCCGAAATGCTGCGCACGCCGAACTTCGGCCGCAAGTCGCTCAACGAGATCAAGGAAGTGCTGGCGCAGATGGGCCTGCATCTCGGCATGGAAGTGCCGGGCTGGCCGCCGGAGAACATCGAAGAGCTGGCCAAGCGCTTCGAGGATCATTACTGAGACTTTTCCCGGGCGCAGCGCAGCACGAAGTGGTGCGCTGCAGACCCGGGATCGATGAGAATTCGTAGATAGGGGATAGGCGATGCGTCACGGAAAAGTTCACCGCAAGCTCGGCCGGCATTCTGCGCATCGCACCGCCATGTTCGCCAACATGGCCGCCGCGCTGATCAAGCACGAGCAGGTCGTCACCACGCTGCCGAAGGCCAAGGAACTTGCGCCCGATCGTCGAGAAGCTGGTCACGCTCGCCAAGAAGGGCGGCCTCGCCGCGCGCCGCCAGGCGATCTCGGAAATGCGCGACGTCGCCATGGTCAAGAAATTGTTCGAGGTGATCGGCCCGCGCTACAAGGACCGCAAGGGCGGCTATACCCGCGTGCTCAAGGCCGGCTTCCGCTACGGCGACAGTGCGGCGCAGGCGGTGATCGAATTCGTCGACCGCGACCTCGAGGCCAAGGGCAAGGATTCCGGCCCGGTGCAGGAGAAGAAGGCCGCCGAAGAGGCAACCGCGGCGGCTTAAGCCGCGCGAGCTTCAAACCATAATTCAAGAAAGGGCGGCCCAAGCGGCCGCCTTTTTTATTTTAGCGACGCTCGCCGCCGCGCGCGGGCTATGTATAATCGCCCGCAAAACCACCACTCGGGGGAACTCATGATTCGCTTTGTCACGGCAATCCTTGCCGCGCTCGTCGCCACGCTCGGCGTCGCCCACGCCCAGTCCGATCTGGTCAAGCGCGGCGACTATCTGGTCAACGGCATCCTCACTTGCGGCAACTGCCATTCGCCGAAAGGCCCGACAGGGCGACATCCCCGGCAAGTTATTCTCCGGCGGACTGTCCTGGGACGAGCCGCCGTTCAAGGTGACGGCGCCCAACATCACGCAGGACAAGGAAACCGGCATCGGCAAGTGGAGCGACGCCGACATCAAGAAGCTGATGCGCACCGGCCTCATGCCGAACGGCGTGCACGTCGCCATGATCATGCCGACCGGCTTCTATCACATCATGACCGAGCGCGATCTCGACGCGGTCGTGGCCTATTTGCGCACGATCAAGCCGATCAGCAACAAGGTCGCCGATCCGATCTACAAGATGCCGCAGGTCGAGCACGTGCTGCCCGGCGGCGAGAAGCCTTTCACCGAAGCGATGATGACCGACAAAGTGAAGAAGGGTTTCTACCTCGCCTCCATCGCGCATTGCATGGAATGCCATACGCCGATGGAAAAGGGCGCGCGTCAGTGGGACACGCGCTTGGGCGCCGGCGGCTTCGAATTCCCCGGGCCCTGGGGCGTGTCGGTGTCGCGCAATATCACCTCGAGCAAGACCAAGGGCATCGGCTCCTGGACCGACGCCGAGATCAAGCGGGCGATTACAACGGGCGTCGTCCAAGGACGGCAGCCACCTCAAGCCGCCGATGGGCTTCCACTACTACGCCACGCTGACGCCGGACGACCTCGACGCCGTCGTCGCCTATCTGCGCACGGTGCCGGCCAAGGAGTAATTGGAGCTTTCACTGTCCACCGCAGGCGGGGCATCCAGTAACCCCGGTGTTTGGTGTTTACTGGATTGCCCGCTTTCGCGGGCAATGACGATGCAGGTGGCCTTCATTTAGCCCCGGCGGGAGCCTATATCTCGGCGTCTCGCCGGAAATCGCCACCATGCGCCTGAAACGACCCTTCGACTGCCGTCTTGTTTGCCGCCATCGCTTTGGCCGGCTTCGCCGTGCCCGTGCCGGCCAAACAGCTCGCGGCCAAGAAGAACGCCGGGTGCCGACTGCCGCCGAACTGCGGCTGTCCTACTGCGCCGGTGGTGCAGCGGGTGGCGCCGGCGGTGGTCAATGTCTACGCCGCCAAGGTGGTGCATGAACCGCAACCCGCTGTTCGACGACCCGATCTTCCGCCGTTTCTTCGGCGTGCCGGGCGACAATGGCGGCCGCCAGATCCAGCGCTCGCTCGGCTCCGGCGTGATCGTCGACGCTTCCGGCCTCATCGTCACCAACGTGCACGTGATCGAGGGCGCCGACGAGGTCAAGGTGGCGCTCGCCGATAAGCGCGAATTCGAGGCCGAGATCGTGCTCAAGGACAAGCGCAGCGATCTCGCCGTGCTGCGCATCAAGGGCGCGCACGAGCGCTTCCCGGTGCTGGAGTTCGCCAATTCCGACGCGCTCGAAGTGGGCGACGTCGTGCTCGCCATCGGCGATCCGTTCGGCGTCGGGCAGACGGTGACGCATGGCATCGTCTCGGCGCTGGCGCGTACCCAGGTCGGCATCACCGACTACCAGTTCTTCATCCAGACCGACGCCGCCATCAACCCGGGCAATTCGGGCGGCGCGCTGGTCGATCTCACCGGCCGGCTGGTCGGCATCAACACCGCGATCTTCTCCCGCTCGGGCGGCTCGCAAGGCATCGGCTTTGCCATCCCCGCCAATATGGTGCGGGTGGTCGTGGCCTCCGCCAAGAGCGGCGGCAGCGCGGTGATGCGGCCGTGGCTCGGCGCCAAGCTGCAGCAGCTCACCGCCGACATCGCCGACAGCATGAAGCTCAAGCGGCCGGCTGGCGCGCTCGTCGCCGACGTGACGCCGGGCAGCCCTGCCGCGCAGGCTGGGCTCAAGGCCGGCGACGTCATCGTCTCGGTGGACAATCAGGCGGTCGACGATCCCAACGCCTTCGACTATCGCTTCGCCACCCAGCCGCTCGGCGGCACCGCGACGCTCGGCCTCTTGCGCGACGGCCACGAGCTGAGCGCCAAGGTGGCGCTGCGCACCGCGCCCTCGACGCCGCGCGACGAGATCACCATCCGCTCGCGCTCGCCGTTCTCCGGCGCCAAGGTCGCCAATCTCTCGCCGGCACTTGCCGACGAACTGCAATTGCAGAATGCCGACGAGGGCGTGGTCGTCGTCGATGTCGATAACGGCTCCTATGCCAGCAATCTCGGCTTCCGCCGCGGCGACATCATCGTGTCGGTGAACGGCGCGCCCATCGCCAAGACGCGCGATCTCGAACGCGCCACCGACCAGCCGAGCCACTCCTGGCAGATCGTCATCCGCCGCGGCGGGCAGCAGATTTCCGCTGTCTTTAACGGATGACCCCGCGCGTGCACAGTCTCGTGTCCCGAGCGCAGCGCGGTGCAAGGTGCCGCGCTGCAGACCCGGGACCGTTACGAATTCAGAGCTTGGAGCGGCCCCGGATCAGCAGCGCACCACTTCGCTGCGCTTCGTGCTGCGCTGCATCCGGGGCACGAAAGTCATCAACATGACCCCGCGCGCCAAAGCGGGCCCAACTTGTTCGCCGCTGCCGGCCTCGACAAGGACGCGCCACGCCCGCTGGCCGACCGACTGCGGCCGACCAAGCTCGACGAGATGGTGGGGCAGGACCATTTGCTCGGGCCGGACGGCGCGCTCACCCGCATGCTCGCGACGCGCTCGCTCGGCAGCCTCGTGTTCTGGGGCCCGCCCGGCACCGGCAAGACCACGGTGGCGCGGCTCTTGGCGCAGGCGACCGACCTGCATTTCGAGCAGGTTTCCGCCATCTTCACCGGCGTCGCCGACCTCAAGAAAGTGTTCGAAGCGGCGCGCCGCCGCCGCGAACTGGGGCAGGGCACGTTGCTGTTCGTCGACGAGATCCACCGCTTCAACCGCGCGCAGCAGGACAGCTTCCTGCCGGTGATGGAGGACGGCACCATCATCCTGGTCGGCGCCACCACGGAGAACCCGTCGTTCGAATTGAACGCGCCGCTGCTGTCGCGCGCGCGGGTGCTGGTGTTCAAATCGCTCGACGCCGAAGCGATCGGAAAACTGCTCGCCCGCGCCGAACAAATCGAGGAGCGCAAGCTGCCGCTTGACGGCGAGGCGCGCACGCAACTCATCGGCATGGCCGACGGCGACGGCCGCGCCGCTTTGACGCTGGCCGAGGAAGTCTGGCGTGCCGCCCGCAAGGACGAAACCTTCGGCGCCGCCAAATTGCAGGAAATCGTGCAGCGCCGCGCGCCGATCTATGACAAGGCGCAGGACGGTCACTACAATCTCATCTCGGCGCTGCACAAGTCGGTGCGTGGCTCCGATCCCGATGCCGCGCTCTATTATCTCTGCCGTATGCTCGATGCCGGCGAGCCGCCGCTTTACATCGCACGCCGCGTCGTGCGCATGGCGGTGGAGGACATCGGGCTCGCCGATCCGCAGGCGCTGGTCATCGCCAATGCCGCCAAGGACGCCTACGACTTCTTAGGCTCGCCGGAAGGCGAATTGGCCATCGCCGAAGCCGTGCTCTACATGGCGACCGCGCCGAAATCGAACGCGTCCTACGCCGCCTTCGGCGCCGCCATGCGCACCGCCAAGCAGGCCGGCTCGCTGCTGCCGCCCAAGCACATCCTCAACGCGCCGACCAAGCTCATGCAAGAGGAAGGCTACGGCCGCGGCTACGCCTACGACCACGACGCAGAAGAGGCATTCTCCGGGCAGAATTATTTCCCCGACGCGCTGCAGCGGCAGACATTCTACACTCCGCCCGAGCGCGGCTTCGAGCGCGAGATCAGGAAGCGGCTGGATTATTGGGCCAAGCTGCGCCGGGAGCGGGGTGGTTCGTGAGGCACGGTCGAAACGGCCCGCGCCAGCCCGGCGGGCGGCACAGCGGCCGCGCGGCCGCGGTCACGGCCGTGATCGCGATGAGCGGATCAAAGAGCGGTCCAAGGAGCGTTTCAATCCGCGCCAATCCGACCTGCGCCTGAAACATTCGCCGAAACGCGGCGGCGGCAATGACCGCGCCTTACTGGCTCGTCCGCCGCGCGAGGAATCGAGCCGCTTTTCGAGCCGCGCCGCTAGCAGTGGTCGCGCCCAAGCCGGCTCATTTTTCAGCCGGCGTGCAGACCGTTGCGGTGACGCCGGACGAAAACGGCATGCGCGTCGACCGTTTTTTCGAGGGGCGGTTTCCCGGCCTGTCGTTCAGTCACATCCAGCGCATTATCCGCAAAGGCGAGGTGCGCGTGAATGGCAAGCGCACGCAGCCGAAAGCGCGGCTCGAGGCCGGTCAGGCGGTGCGCATCCCGCCGCTGCAGCTTGAGGCGCCACAACCGCGCGACGACGCCCCGCAGGCGCAAAAGGACCGCGCCTTCATCAAGTCGATCACGCTCTACGAAGACGATGACGTGCTGGTGCTCAACAAACCGATGGGGCTCGCCGTGCAGGGCGGCTCCGGCACCACGCACCATCTCGACGGCATGCTCGGCGCCCTGCGCGGCTCTCACCCGGACGCCCAGCGCCCGCGCCTGGTGCACCGGCTCGACAAGGATACCGCCGGCTGTCTCTTGGTGGCGAAGACGCGCTTTGCGGCTACGGCGCTGGCGAAGACCTTCCGCACGCGCGCCGCGCGCAAGATCTATTGGGCGCTGGTCGCCGGCGTGCCGAAGCCGCAGCAAGGCCGCATCTCGACCTTCCTCGCCAAACAGGAAGTGGAAGAGGATTCGTACATGCGCATCGCCAAGCACGGCGACAAGGATGCCGTGCACGCCGTTACGTATTACGCGGTGGTGGAGACGGCGGCGCAAAAATTGGCTTGGATCTCGCTCAAGCCGGTGACCGGGCGCACCCATCAACTGCGCGCGCACATGGCCCATGTCGGCAACCCGATCGTCGGCGATCCGAAATATTTCAACATCGAGAACTGGGGGCTGCCGGGCGGCATGCAGAACAAGCTGCATTTGCTGGCGCGCCGTATCGTGGTACCGAATCCGCGCGGCGGAACCATTGACGTGAGTGCGCCCTTGCCGCCTCATATGGAGCAGTCCTGGAACCTGCTCGGCTTCGACGCCAAGCGCTACGACCCGATCGTCGATGCGCCGGAGGAGTGAAAACCGATGCGGTTTGTCCTTGTCATGGTCGCGCTAGCGCTTGCCGCAGGGCAAGCTGCCGCGCAAAATAGCAATCCGCCGCCGCGGGCCATCTACCCGTTGCCGCCACCGCCGCCGGTGGTCATCACCACGCCGGGTGGCCACGACGTTGCCTCACGCATCGAAACCACCGATCGCGCAACACGCTGCCTGCAATATGCAAAATCGATCGGCGTGCCGGCGGACCAGATCGAGGACTACATAAAGCGGTGCGTGCTGCTGTGAGCGCCGGGCGACATGCCGCGTCGCGCCGGGCATTTCGTGTCGCATTGCTTGCATTGGCAATAATGGTGACGGCCGCTGCATCGCATGCGCAATCCGACGATGATGACCGCTACAACATCATGCGGCCGGAGCCGTGGCTGCCGCCGAAATACAAATCGCCGCGCGGCTCGACCGAGCATGTGGTGATTCCGCCACCGGCGCGGCCGCTGCCGCCGCCCGCCGGTGTGCCGCCGCCGCTCTACGTGCCGCAAACCGGCCGTGCGCTACCCAACCTGCCGAACCCCGCGCCCGCCGGTCCGCACGGGCAGGAGACTTTCCAGGACCGTGCCGCGCGCTGCGCCCATCAGGCCGGCGTCTATGGCCAGGCCGCCGGCGACCGCAGCACCTACATCAATAGCTGCATCAACCAGTAGCGTCCGCGATCCTGTCCGGCGGCCGCGCCGGGTGGCCGGCGATCCTGTCCAGCCTCAAGAGCATACTGGAAACTGGCAAGCCGTTGTCCATCAAGCTGGAACCGCCAAAAGAGATGCTGGAAGCGCTAAAATGGCTCAAGCGGCCGTAAATTGGGAGACTTTTGCGCGAACTTGAGCGCCGGCTTGCCTCATTTCGCTAGGGTTTTGTCAACGCCTCGGCCCTATACCGGCATACTCCGGGGGCCGTGACGGGTTGTCGATGGATACGCGTAGCAGCGCTTTGCCCGCGGCTTTTGGGGCGGGGGAGCTTAAGCCGGTCGCGGTGACGCGCTGGAGTGCGCGCCTCGTCGACCCGCAATGCGAGCGCGACTACCGCGTCCAGCGCTTTGCCGACGATCGCCGGCGCCTGATGCTGCTGATGACGCTGGTGGCGGCGGCTTCCGCCTTGATATTCCTCGGCCGTCTCTACGAGTACTGGTACTACGGCAGCGCGCCCGAGCCGCTCTATCCTCCGCTCGTCTCCATCTTCATTCCACTCTGCGCGATGTCCATCTTCCGCCGGCTGAAGGCGCCGCAGTCGCTGGAGATTGCCGTGCTGGCGGTCGGCAGCGTCGGCTGTTGCATCCGCCTGCTGCTGCTTACGCTACAGCCCGGCCTGCTGGCGATGTGGCTGCCGCTGATGGTGACGATCGTGTTCGTCATCTATCTCTATCTGCCGATCCGCTTCACCGCCTCGGTCGCGTTCGCCGGCTTGTTTTCGTTTGTCACGCCGTTCTGGTGGGCGTGGCTGGCGCATCCGGTGCTGCCGGGCCCCGAAATGTATCGCGGCATCCTGTGGCTGTTGCTCGCCAATGCGCTCGGCTTCACCGCCGCCAATGCTTTGCAGCGCAGCCAGCGCATGCAGTTCGCGCAAAGCCTGCTGCTACGCAAGCTGCTGTCGACCAACTCATTGACCGGCATCGGCAACCGCCGCCGCTTCGACGACGCGCTGGCGCGCGAGTGGCGACGCTGCCGCCGCGCCGGCATGCCGATGTCGCTGTTGATGATCGATGTCGACCATTTCAAGGCCTACAACGACCAGTTCGGCCACCAGCAAGGTGACGATTGCCTGCGCCAGGTGGCGCAATTGCTCGTCGACGGCATTGGCCGGCCCGGCGATCTGGTCGCGCGTTACGGCGGCGAGGAGTTTCTCTGCATGCTGCCAGACACCGGCATGGCTGGAGCGCTGGCGGTCGCCGACAAGCTCGCCGCATCGGTGCGGCAGGCGGATATCTATCACCCGCGCTCGCCGGCCGGCGCGCGGCTGACCATCAGCATTGGCGCCGCCACCGCCAAGGATTTGTTGGGCGAACCCGAGGCGTTGATGGCCTTCGCCGACAAGCTGCTCTATGCGGCCAAGGCCGCCGGCCGCAATCAGGTCAAAGTGGGCCAGCTCGGCGCCGGTAAGGCCGAGGCGCGTGTGGCCGCCTAGACGCTGGCCTCGTTCAGCGCCTGCAGATCCTCCGCCGTCAGCGTCAGCTGCAGCGCCTGCATGATCTCGTTGAGCTGCGCGAGGCTGGTGGCACTGGCGATCGGCGCGGTCACGCTCGATTGCGCAATCAGCCAGGCCAATGACACCTGCGCCGGCGTCGCGCCGTGGCGCGCGGCCACCGCGTCAAGCGCGGCGAGGATGCGCAAGCCGCGCGCGTCGAAATAGCCCTTTACCTTGCCGCCGCGCGCGCGATTCTTCGCCGCATCCTCGGCGGAACGGTACTTGCCGGTGAGGAAGCCGCCGGCGAGCGAGTAATAGGTGATGACGCCGAGCCCCTCGGCTTGGCAAAGCGACACATACTGGCCCTCGAAGTCGACGCGGTCATAGAGATTGTAATTCGGCTGCAGGCTCTCGTAGCGTGGGATGCTGAGCTTTTTGCTGGCGGCAAGCGACGCCTTGAGGCGGGCAAGGCTCGTGTTCGACGCGCCGACCGCACGCACTTTGCCTTGCGCGATCAGTTGTGCGTAGGCCGCCATGGTCTCCTCCGGCGGCGTCACCTCGTCGTCGAAGTGAGTTTGTAACAGATCGATACAATCGATCTGCAGCCGCTTGAGGCACGCCTCCGCCGCGCGCAAGACGTAATCCTTGCGCACGGTCTTGCCTTCGCCCATGTCGGAACCGACTTTGGTGGCGATGACGACCTTCGCGCGCTTGCCGCTGCGTTTAAGCCAGTTGCCGATGACGGTCTCGGATTCGCCGCCCTGATGGCCCTTGATCCAGCGCGAATAGCTGTCGGCGGTGTCGACGGCGTTGAAGCCGGCGTCGATGAAGGCGTCGAGCAGCGCGAACGAGGTCGGCTCGTCGACGTTCCAGCCGAACACATTGCCGCCCAGCACCAGCGGGGCGATCTGAATGTCGGAGCGACCGAGGCGGCGGAGGTTCATTTCAGCGTCATGCCCGGGCTTGACCCAGGCATCCATGATGAGCGTCAACGAGCGTAGGCCTTACTGTAAGGCTCAAATTGGTGAACTGCATCATGGATTGCCGGGTCAAGCCCGGCAATGACGGCGCAGGGGCTGCCTAACGCAGCGAGGCGTTGAACTTCTCCAGCGCCGCCTGGCCGGGGCAAAGCTCTTTCTCGGCGAGCGCGTTGAGCGGCCCGTCGACCGTGCGCAGATGGGCGTGCAGGTCTTCCGGTTCGGCCTCGACATAGAGCAGGCCGGTGACGATCTGCCCCTTGGCGGCGTGGTGCTGCAGGAAGCCGAGCGCCGCCGAGCGGTCGGTCAGTTCGTAGTCGGCGGCGAGCTTGCGTAGAGCGAGCTTGCTGCCGTCGTGCTGCTCGACCACCTCGACGGTGCCGGGCTCGTATTGCACCTCGATCGGCATGCGGCTCGACATGAAATCGAGCCTGTTTACCGCTTCGTTGTGCTCGCGCACGAAATCGAAGCTCTTGGTCGAGCCGGCGTGATTGTTGAACGCGACGCACGGCGAGATCACGTCGATGAAGGCTGCGCCTTTGTGCGCGATCGCCGCCTTGATCACCGGCACCAGCTGCTGCTTGTCGCCGGAGAAGGAGCGGGCGACGAAGGACGCGCCGAGCTGCAAGGCGAGCGCCGCGAGATCGATGGAATTGTCGGTATTGATGAAACCGCGCTTGGACTTCGAGCCGCGGTCGGCGGTGGCGGAGAACTGGCCTTTGGTCAGGCCATACACGCCGTTGTTCTCGACGATATAGACCATGTTGACGCCGCGCCGCAGGCAATGCGCGAACTGGCCGAGGCCGATTGAGGCCGAATCGCCGTCGCCGGAGACGCCGAGATAGATCAGGTCGCGGTTGGCGAGGTTGGCGCCGGTCAACACCGACGGCATGCGGCCGTGCACCGAATTGAAGCCGTGCGAATTGCCGAGGAAATAGGTCGGCGTCTTCGACGAGCAGCCAATGCCGGAGATCTTCGCCACCCGGTGCGGCTCGATCGACAATTCGAAGCAGGCCTGGATGATCGAGGCGGTGATGGAGTCGTGGCCGCAGCCGGCGCACAGCGTCGACACCGTGCCCTCGTAGTCGCGGTGGGTGTAGCCGAGTTCGTTCTTTGGCAGCTCGGGATGATGGAACTTGGGCTTGGCGAGATAGGTCATGACTTCACCTTCAGCGGCGTCACCTTCAGCTTGTCGACATGATCGCCGATCGCCTTGGCGATGAAACGCGCGGTGATCGGCGTGCCGTCATAGTGCAAAATCGGCACCAGCCGCACCGGATCGATGCCGCATTCGTTGACGATCAGCGAGCGCAATTGCGCGTCACGGTTCTGTTCGACCACGAACGTGAAATCGTGGTCGGCGACAAAGCTGTTGACGCTCGAATGGAACGGGAAGGCGCGCACCCGCATGCGGTCGAGCGAATGCCCGCGCGCCTCGATCATGGCGATCGCCTCGTCCATCGCCGGCGCGGTCGAGCCGTAATAGATCACGCCGTATTTGGTCGGCTTGGTGGCGTTCGCCTGCAAGGGGCGCGGCACCAGGTCCTTGGCGGTGTCGAACTTGCGGATCAGCCGCTGCATATTGTCGACGTAGGGCGCGCCTTCTTCCGTATAGCGCGCGTAGCGGTCGCGCGACGTGCCGCGAGTGAAGAACGAGCCCTTGGTCGGGTGCGTGCCGGGATAGGTGCGGTAGGGGATGCCGTCGCCGTCGACGTCGAGATAGCGGCCGAATTCCTTGCCGGCCTCCAGCTCCTCGGCGGTCATCACCTTGCCGCGGTCGTATTTGCGCGAGTTGTCCCAGGCGAGCGGCTTGGACAAATGATGGTTCATGCCGATGTCGAGATCGAGCATGACGAAAATGGGTGTCTGGAGGCGATCGGCAAGATCGAAGGCCTGCGCGCCCATGTCGAAGGCTTCCGCCGGATCTTCGGGGAACAAGAGCACATGTTTGGTATCGCCGTGCGAGGCGTAGGCGCAGGAGATGATGTCGCATTGCTGGGTGCGCGTCGGCATGCCGGTCGAGGGACCGGCGCGCTGTACGTCGAACAGCACGGCGGGAATCTCGGCGAAGTAGGCGAGGCCGATGAACTCCTGCATCAGCGAAATGCCGGGGCCCGAGGTCGCGGTGAAGGCGCGCGCGCCGTTCCAGCCGGCGCCGATCACCATGCCGATCGAGGCGAGTTCGTCCTCGGCCTGGACGATGGCGTATTTTGCTTGCTTGGTCTCCGAATCGATGCGGAACTTGGCGCAGTGGCGGGTGAAGGCGTCGGCGAGCGAGGAGGATGGCGTGATCGGATACCAGGCGCACACCGTGGCGCCGCCGTAGACGGCGCCGAGCGCCGCCGCGGAATTGCCCTCAATGAAGATGCGGTCGCCGACCTTGTCGCTCTTCCTCAGGCGCAGCCCGATCGGGCAGGCGAGGTTGAGCGTGGCATAGTCGCGGCCGATATGCAGCGCCTTGATGTTGGGCTCGATCAGCTTTTCCTTGCCCTTGTACTGCTCGCCGATGAGCTGCTCGACCGTCTTGACGTCCATGTCGATGAGGGCGGTGAGCACGCCGATATAGATGATGTTCTTGAACAGTTGGCGCTGGCGCGGATCGGTGTATTCGCGATTGCAGATCGCGGTCAGCGGCACGCCGATCACGGTGATGTCGGCGCGGAATTTGGAAGCCGGCAGCGGCTTGGTTGAATCGTAGAGCAGGTAGCCGCCCGGCTCGATGCCGGCGATGTCGCGCTCGAAGGTCTGCGGATTCATCGCCACCATCAGATCGGTGCCGCCGCGCGCGCCGAGATGCCCCGCCTCGGTGACGCGCACCTCGTACCAGGTCGGCAAGCCCTGAATGTTGGACGGGAAGATGTTGCGCGGCGCCGCCGGAATGCCCATGCGCAGCACGGCGCGGGCGAACATCTCGTTTGCGCTCGCCGATCCGGAGCCGTTGACGTTGGCGAAGCGGACGACGAAATCGTTTACGCGGCTGATCGGCGTGGCGGTCGGCATGAAGTCCCTGCGTGAGTCATTTCCAACAAGAATTTCTGCATGTCCCAGGCCCCGGTCGGGCAGCGTTCGGCGCATAGCCCGCAATGCAGGCAGACGTCTTCGTCCTTCGCCATGATGCGGCCGGTCTTGAGCCCATCCTGCACGTAGATCGCCTGGGAAAGATTATGCGAGGGCGCGTTGAGGTGCTTGCGCAGATCGGCTTCCTCGCGGTTCACCGTGAAGGTGATGCAATCCATCGGGCAGATGTCGACGCAGGCGTCGCATTCGATGCAGAGCTGCGCGGAGAATACCGTCTGCACGTCGCAATTCAGGCAGCGTCCGGCTTCGGCGAGCGCTAATTCCGGATCGAAGCCGAGCTCGACCTCGGCCTTGATGTCCTTGAGCGCGACTACCTTGTCGCGCAGCGGCACCTTGTAACGCTGGTCGAGTGCGATTTCATTATCGTAGGACCACTCGTGGATGCCCATCTTCTGGCTCATCAGCGAGACCGCGGGAGCGGGGCGGTCGGCAATGTCCTCGCCGTTGAGCAACTTGTCGATCGACACCGCGGCTTCGTGGCCGTGCGCCACCGCCCAGATGATATTCTTCGGCCCGAACGCCGCGTCGCCGCCGAAGAACACCTTCGGGTGGGTCGAGGCCATGGTCGCGGCTTCGAGCTTCGGCATGCCGTGCTCGTCGAAGTCGATGCCGGCATCGCGCTCGATCCAGGGGAAGGCGTTCTCCTGGCCGACCGCCACCAGCACGTCGTCGCAGGGGAAATGCTGCTCGGGCTCGCCGGCGGGCACCAGCTTGCGCCGGCCCTTCTCGTCATATTGCGCCTTCACCTTCTCGAAGGTGATGCCGGTGAGCTTGCCGTTCTCGTGGGTGAAGAACTTGGGCACCAGGTAATTGTGGATCGGGATGCCCTCGTGCATGGCGTCTTCCTTTTCCCAAGGCGACGCCTTCATTTCCTCGAAGCCCGAGCGCACCACCACTTGCACGTCCTCGCCGCCAAGCCGGCGCGAGGAACGGCAGCAATCCATGGCGGTGTTGCCGCCGCCGAGCACGATCACGCGCTTGCCGATCTTGGTGGTGTGGCCGAACGACACCGAGGACAGCCAGTCGATGCCGATATGGATATTCTTGGCCGCTTCTTGGCGGCCGGGAATGTCGAGATCGCGACCGCGCGGCGCGCCGGAGCCGACGAAGACCGCGTCCCAGCCTTCGCCAGCAGCGCCTTCATCGAGTCGACGCGCTTGCCGCCGCGGAATTCGACGCCGAGATCGAGGATGTAGCCGCATTCCTCGTCGATCACGGCATCGGGCAGGCGGAATTTTGGAATTTGCGAGCGGATCATGCCGCCCGCCTTGGGATCGCCGTCGAATACGACGCAGTGGTAGCCGAGCGGGGCGAGATCGCGCGCGACGGTGAGCGAGGCGGGTCCGCCGCCGACCAGCGCGACGCGCTTGCCGTTCTTCTTCTGCGCTGGCTTGGGCAGGCGCGCGCTGGATGTCGTCCTTGTAATCGGCGGCGACGCGCTTCAAGCGGCAGATCGCCACCGGCTCGTCCTCGACGCGCACGCGCCGGCAGGCCGGCTCGCAAGGGCGGTCGCAGGTGCGCCCGAGCATCGCCGGGAAACACGTTCGAATACCAGTTGACCATGTAGGCGTCGGAATAACGCCCGGCCGCGATCATGCGGATGTATTCAGGGACCGGCGTGTGCGCCGGGCAAGCCCATTGGCAATCCACGACCTTGTGGAAGTAGTCCGGCGCGGCAATGTTGGTATTCTTCATTCACTCCTCGAAACGCGCCCCTGACCTACAAGCACCACACCTTCAACGCGTGCAAGAAGCTTGCCGGTGTCGCGTGACAGCCGCAGGCGGCTGCTCTTTCCCCCGACGCGGCCTTGTTGGGACCGCCGCGATTTAGGGGGCGGAATATATTGGTATCAACCCCCTAAGGCTACCTATCCTTCCGTCATGGCTGGGAGCTATCAACTGCAAGCTTTCTCAGGCATTTTTCGCTCCCCGAAAGGGGCGGCAACATGGCGGGAGGCTGAGGAAAATCGTCGCTTTGAGTTAATGTTTTTCGGCCTGTAACCGGCTATTTTCCGGCTCAACGGCGTTCGAGGGGCCGGCCGATTGCCGGCCTTTTTGCGGCGCACAATCACGTAGTTCTGATGCGCGACATTTTCACTGAGATCTTCGAGAACCAGCCCCTCGACCCGCGCGAGGCGGCGCGCCGCGGCGCGCGCCCTACATTGCGCAAGCGATTCTATGCGAAGGCGCATGTCGGCAAGGCCGGACCGGACGGGTTCCCGCTGTTGCTCGACGGCAGGCCGGTGAAGACGCCGGCGCGGCGCGCGCTCGCGGCGCCGACGCGGCGGCTGGCCGAAAAGATCGCCGAAGAATGGAACGCGCAAACCGACGTGGTCGATCCGGCGCGTATGCCGCTCACCCGGCTCGCCAATGCGGTGATCGACGCGGTGGTTGATGCAATGCAGCCGGTCGCCGACGAAGTGGCGAAGTATCTCGGCTCCGATCTGCTGTGTTACCGGGCCGACCGCCCGGAAGGCCTGGTCGAGCGGCAGACGCGTGCCTGGGACCCGGTTCTGGCCTGGGCGCGGGAGACGCTGGGCGCCCGCTTTGTGCTGGCGCTGGGCGTCATGCACGTGGCACAGCCGGCGGAGACGATCGCCGTGCTGCGCGTGACGATAGCCTCCGACCCGTGGCGATTGGGCGCGGTATCGGCGATCACCACGCTGACCGGCTCGGCGCTGCTGGCGCTGGCGCTCGAGCAGGGCGCAATTGATCCAGCGGCCGCCTGGGCCGCCGCACATGTCGATGAAGACTGGCAGATGTCGCAATGGGGCCGCGACGAGGACGCGCTCGAACGCCGCGCTTACCGGCGCGCGGAATTCGAGGCCGCGGTGACG
>CAVTCV010000011.1:0-76328 GCA_963733315.1 uncultured Alphaproteobacteria bacterium
CCCAGCACCTTCCACTTCCGCCAAGGGCGGGCGATGGTGAGCAAAGAGGCCTATCCGGGCTACGACGCGTTCTTCGCCGACGTCGCCGCCACCTGGAAGAAGGCGATCCGCGCCTTCTATGACGCCGGCTGCCGCTATCTGCAGCTCGACGACACCGCCTGGGCGATGATCTGTGATCCGAAGGAACGCGAGCAATCGAAGGCGCGCGGCGACGATCCCGATACGCTGCCGGCGATTTACGCGCGCGTTACCAATGAAGCGCTCGAAGGCAAACCGGCCGACATGGCGATCACCATGCATTCCTGCCGCGGCAATTTCCGCTCCACCTGGATCGCGCAGGGCGGCTACGAATTCGTCGCCGAGCATCTGCTCGGCAACACCAATTTCGACGGCTATTTCCTCGAATACGACAGCGACCGCGCCGGCGGCTTCGAGCCGCTGCGCCACTTCCCCAAGAGCAACAAGCAACTCGTGCTCGGTCTGGTCACCTCGAAGTCCGGGCGGCTGGAGCCGCGCGACGAGATCAAGCGTCGCATCGAGGAGGCGACCAAATACGTCGCGCTCGACCAGCTTTGTCTCTCGCCGCAATGCGGCTTCGCTTCGACCGAGGAGGGCAACGTGCTGGCCGAGGACGAACAGTGGGCCAAGCTGCGCATGATCGTCGAGTTGGCCGACGAGGTATGGGGGAAGTAGTCGATGTCGTCCCCGCGAAGGCGGGGACCCAGTAACCACGGCATTTCCGAATCGTGAGGCCGGCGTTTACTGGATGCCCGCCTTCGCGGGCATGACAACGGATACAAATGCAACGCACCACACCCCCCTTCCGCGCCGATCACGTCGGCAGCCTGCTGCGCCCCTTGCCGCTGAAAGAGGCGCGCACGCAACGTGAGAGCGGGGAGATCTCGGCGGAACAGCTCAAGGCGGTCGAAGACCGCGAAATTGAGAAGATCATCCGCCGGCAGGAAGATATCGGCCTCAAAGCCGTCACTGACGGCGAATTCCGCCGCGCCTTCTGGAATTACGACTTCCTGGGCGCGCTCGACGGCGTCGAGGCCTATCTCGGCGAGCGCAAGATCAAGTTCCGGGGCCCGAACCCGAAGCCGATGATGCTGCGCGTCACCAGCAAGCTCGGGTCATTCACCACGCACCCGATGCTGGCGCATTTCCAGTTCGTCAAAGCGCACGCGCGCGTCACGCCGAAGATGACGATCCCGTCGCCTTCCAGCCTTCACTTCCGTTACGGCCGGGACGCCATTCCCGGCGCGATCTATCCGGATATGGAAGAATTCTATGCCGATCTGGGCCGGACTTACGCAAAGGCGGTGCGCGCCTTCGCCGATCGAGGCTGCCGCTATCTGCAACTCGATGAAGTCAATCTGGCTTACCTTTGCGATCCAAAGCTGCGGGCACAAGTGAGCGAGCGCGGCGAGGACCCTGAACAGTTGCCGGCGGCCTATGCGCGGCTGATCAATGCCGCGATTGCGGACATTCCGCCCGACATGACGATTTGCATGCATCTGTGCCGCGGCAATTTCCAGTCGACTTTCGTCGCCTCCGGTGGCTACGAGCCAGTGGCCGAGACCCTGTTCAACGACATCAACGTGCATGGCTACTTCATGGAGTACGACTCTGACCGCGCCGGCGGTTTCGAGCCGCTGCGCTTCGTGCCGAAGGGCAAGACGGTGGTGCTCGGCCTGGTGACGACGAAGAGCGGACGGCTGGAATCGAAAGACGACATCAAGCGCCGCATCGACCAGGCGGCGAAATTCGTGCCGCTCGAACAGCTTTGTCTCTCGCCGCAATGCGGCTTCGCCTCGACCGAGGAGGGCAATATCCTGGCCGAAGAGGAGCAATGGGCGAAGCTGAAGATGATCGTAGAATTAGCCGAGGAAGTCTGGGGATGAGCCAAAGAACCAAACCGCCGTTCCGCGCCGATCACGTCGGCAGTCTGCTGCGCCCGGCGGCGCTGAAACAGGCGCGCGAGCAGCGCGCCAAGGGCGAGATCGATGCCGCCGTGCTCAAATCGGTCGAAGACCGCGAGATCGAGCGCGTCATCAAGAAACAGGAAGAGGTCGGCCTGCAGTCGATCACCGACGGCGAATTCCGCCGCTCCTGGTGGCATCTCGATTTTCTCTGGGGCCTCGATGGCGTCGAGAAGCATGTGATGGACTCAGGCGTCGCCTTTGCCGCGGTGACCACGCGCAACGAGGGCGTCAAGGTCACCGGCAAGATCGACTTTTCCGGCCACCCGATGCTCGAGCATTTCAAGTTCGTCGCCGCGCACACCAAGCGTACGCCCAAGATCACCATTCCCGCGCCGTCCGCGCTGTACGGCCGGCCGGCGAAGCCGCCGATCGACGCCAGGGTCTATCCGAAGCTCGATCAAATGTTCGACGATCTCGGTCAGGCCTATCGGAAAGCCGTGCGCGCCTTCGCCGACCAAGGCTGCCGTTATCTGCAGCTCGACGAGGTCTTCATCGCCATGCTGTGCGACGAGAAATATCGCGCGCAGATGAAGGCGCGCGGTGACGATCCAGATAGGCTCGGCGAACTCTACGGCGATCTGATCAACACTGCGATGTCGGATATTCCCTCCGACATGACCATCACCATGCATCTGTGCCGCGGCAACTACAAATCGACCTTCATGGGCTCGGGCGGTTACGAGGCCGAGCAGGATATCCTGTTCAACCGCATCAAGGTGCACGGCTATTTCATGGAATACGACAGCGATCGCGCCGGCGGCTTCGAGCCGCTGCGTCTGGTGCCGAAGGACCGGCAGGTCGTGCTGGGCCTCGTGACTACTAAGACGGGCCGCTTAGAATCCAAGGATGACCTCAAGCGCCGCATCGACGAGGCGGCGAAATACATTTCGCTCGACCAGCTGTGTCTCTCGCCGCAATGCGGTTTTGCCTCGACCGAGGAGGGCAATACGCTGGCCGAGGACGAGCAATGGGCGAAGTTGAAGATGATTGTCGAGGTTGCGGAAGAAGTGTGGGCCGCTAACTGTCGTCCCACACAGAGCTTCCGGGCATGCCCCTCAACGCCGAAAAACTGCTGGCGCTGCAAATTCCCGACGTTGAGCACACGTACGGGCCGAAGGACTGCATCGTCTACGCGCTCGGCCTCGGGTTGGGGCAGGACCCGCTAAACCGCGACGAGCTCGCCTTCGTCTACGAGAAGAACCTCAAGGTGCTGCCGACCTTCGCCGTCATGCAGGGCTACGCCGCCTATTGGCTGCGGCTGCCGGAAATCGGCGTCACCTGGGAAAAGGTGGTGCACGGCGAGCAAGGGCTCAAGCTGCACGCGCCGGTCGCGCCGCAGGGCACGGTGATCGGCCGCACGCGCATCTTGGACGTGGTGGACAAGGGCGCCGGCAAGGGCGCGCTGATATATTCCGAACGCGCGATCAGCGACAAGGCGAGCGGCCGCCTGCTCGCCACCTTGACGCAGACGACGTTCTGCCGCGGCGACGGCGGTTTCGGCGGAGCCAAGCGCGAGACGCCGCCACCGCATGCGCTGCCGGCGCGCGCGCCCGATGGCGTGGTGGATTTCCCGACCCGGCCGGAAATGGCGCTGATCTACCGGCTCTCGGGCGATGTCAACGCGCTGCATGTCGACCCGGATTTCGCTAAGGCCGCGGGCTTCCCGCGTCCGGTGCTGCACGGGCTCGCTACCTTCGGTGTCGCCGGTCACGCGCTGCTCAAGGCGGTATGCGGCTATGATCCGGCCCGCCTGACCGCGATGGCCGGTCGCTTCTCGGCGCCGGTCTATCCCGGCGAAACCATCCGCACCGAGTTTTGGCGCGACGGCGCCGTGGTAAGCTTCCGCGCGCGGGTCAAGGAACGCGACGTGACCGCGATCGACCATGGCTGCGCCGAGGTGACCGGGTAATGAGCAAGCGCAGCAGCAACACCGACGAATTCGCCGATATCCGCGAGTCGGTGCGCGCGCTATGCGCCAAGTTTCCCGGCGAATATTGGCGTGCACTCGACCGCGAGCGCGCCTATCCGACCGAGTTCGTGCGCGCGTTGACCGACGGCGGCTATCTCGCCGCGCTCATTCCTGAAGAGTACGGCGGCAGCGGGCTTGGCATCAGTGCCGCCGCGGCGATCCTGGAAGAAGTTCATGCCTCCGGCGGCAACGGCGCGGCCTGCCACGCGCAGATGTACACCATGGGCACGATCCTCCGGCACGGCAACGCCGAGCAGAAGCAGGCCTATCTGCCGAAGATCGCCAGCGGCGAATTGCGTCTGCAAGCCTTCGGCGTCACCGAGCCGACGTCGGGCACCGACACGCTTTCCTTGCGCACCACGGCGCGGCGCGAGGGCGATCACTACGTCATCAACGGTCAGAAGATCTGGACCTCGCGCGCCGAGCATTCCGACCTGATGCTGCTGTTGGCGCGCACGACGCCGAAGGAACAGACCAAGACAGCGCACCGACGGTCTGTCGGTGTTCCTGGTCGACATGCGGCTGGCGCAATCGACCAACATGACGCATCAATCCGATCCGCACCATGATGAACCACGCGACGACGGAGGTGTTCTTCGACGACCTGCGCGTTCCGGCGGAAAACATGATCGGCGAGGAAGGCCAGGGCTTCCGCTACATCCTGGCCGGCATGAACGCCGAACGCATCCTGATCGCGGCGGAATGCATCGGCGACGCCAAGTGGTTCATCGAGAAGGCGACCAACTACGCTCATGCGCGCGTGCTGTTCGGCCGGCCGATCGGGCAGAACCAGGGCGTGCAGTTCCCCATCGCGCGCGCCTATGCGCAGATGCGCGCCGCCGAATTGATGGTGCACGAGGCGGCGCGCAAATACGAGGCGGCCGACGACATCGGGCCGGAGGCGAACATGGCGAAGCTGCTCGCCGCCGACGCCTCCTGGTTCGCCGCCGACATGTGCGTGCAGACGCACGGCGGCTTCGGCTTCGCCGAGGAATACGACATCGAGCGCAAGTTCCGCGAGACGCGGCTCTATCAGGTGGCGCCGATCTCCACCAACATGATCCTGTCCTACTTGGCCGAACACGTGCTGGGATTGCCGAGGTCGTACTAGCCGTCATGCCCGCGAAAGCGGGCATCCAGTACGCCGCGGCATGTGTTGATAATCTCGGCGCCGGTGGCTACTGGATCATCCGCTTTCGCGGATGATGACGTCCGAAGGTGTTGCGAGCCCGCGAAATCAATGACTCTCCCCTTAGAAGGTCTGCTCGTCGTCTCCATCGAACAGGCCGTGGCGGCGCCGCATTGCACCTGTCACCTGGCCGATGCCGGTGCGCGCGTGATCAAGGTCGAGCGGCCGGAAGGCGACTTCGCCCGCCACTACGATCACATCGTGCACGGCGAGAGCGCGCATTTCGTCTGGCTCAACCGCGGCAAGCAGTCGGTCGTGCTCGATCTCGGCAAGGCCGACGACAAGGCGCTGCTTGGAGGCCATGCTCGCCAAGGCCGACGTGTTCGTGCAGAACCTCAAGCCCGGCGCGCTCGCCAAGCTCGGCTTCGCGATCAAGCGCCTGCGCAAGGACTACCCGCGGCTGATCTGCTGCTCGATCTCCGGCTATGGCGAGAGCGGGCCTTACGCGCAGCGCAAGGCCTATGACCTGCTGGTGCAGGCCGAATCCGGCCTGTCCTCGGTCACCGGCGGGCCGGAAGCGCCGGCGCGCGTCGGCGTCTCGGTCGTCGATATCGCCGCCGGCTTGAACGCCTATGAGGCGATCCTGGAAGCGATCATCAAGCGCGCGCGCACCGGCGAGGGCACCGAGATTTCCGTCTCGATGTTCGACGCCATGGCCGAATGGATGACGATCCCGCTGCTCAACCAGGAGGGCGGCAATCCGTTCAAGCGCATCGGGCTCGCGCATCCGACCATCGCGCCTTACGGCGTGTTCAAGACGCGCGACGGCGCCGACATCTTGATCTCGATCCAGAACGACCGCGAATGGCGCGTGCTGGCCGACAAGGTGCTGGGCGACGCCGCGCTCGGCACCGATCCGCGCTTCGCCACCAATCCGCAACGCATCGAGAATCGCGCGGAAACCGACGGCACGGTCGCCGGGGTCTTTGCCCGCTACGACGTCGAGCCGTTGATGCAGAAGCTTGCGGCGGCCGACATCGCCTTCGCCCGGGTCAACGATTCGCGCTGCTCGCCAAGCATCCGCATCTGCGCCGCGATCACGGTCGAAACGCCGACCGGGCCGGCGAGCCTGCCGGCGCCGCCGGCGCAGCGCGCGGAGGAGCCGCGCAGCTACGGCCCGGTGCCCGCGCTCGGCGCGCACACGCGAGATGATCAGGAAGGAGTTCGGCCGTTAGCTGCCAGCGCCGGCGCGAGGAACCTAATCGATCACCGCTTCCGCGGCTTTGCGCCGGCCGGCGCGTCCGGCGGCGCGGATGATCAGCACCAGCGGGATCATCGCCAGCGTCAGGATCATCAGCAGCTTGAAATCGTTGAGATAGGCGATCATCGCCGCCTGCTGGGTGACGATCTCGTCGAGCATGCGCGCGGCCGAGGTCGCTGTTGACGTTCAGGTTCGTCGCCACATCCGGCATCTGCAGCGCGTCGTTGAACGGCGTCACGCCTTCGGCGAGCCGCGCGTGCATCTCGATGGTCTTGTCGGTCAGGTTGGCGATCACCATGGAAATGCCGATCGACGAGCCGATATTGCGCACCAGCGTCAGGATCGAGGTGCCGCTGTTGCGCAGATGTCCGGGCAGCGTCAGGAACGCGGCGGTGGTGATCGGCACGAACAACAGGCCGAGGCCGATGCCCTGCACGACGCTGGTGACCACGATGGTCCGCTGCGTGACGTCGAGCGAAAAGCCGGTCATGTAGTAGAGCGTGCCGCCGGTCAGCAGCAGGCCGATCAGGATCAGATAGCGCGTCTCCAACAGCCGCATCAGCCGCGGCGCCACCATCATGGTCAGCAGCGTGCCGACGCCGCGCGAGCCGAGCAGGAAGCCGGCGGTCTGGATCGGATAGCCGAGCAGGTTCTGCATGAACGGCGTGACCAGCGCCATGGTGCCGAACAGCACCACGCCGATCACCACCATGAACACGACGCCGCTGACGAAATTGCGGTCCTTGAACAGCTCGAAGCGCACGAACGGCTCCGGCGTGGTCAGCGAATGGGCGAAGAAATAGTAGAAGCCGACGATCGAGACGATCATCTCGACCCAGATCTCGCTGGCGCCGAACCAGCCGACCTGCTCGCCGCGGTCGAGCAGCAGTTGCAGCGAGCCGATGCCGATGGCGAGCGCGATGAAGCCGAACCAGTCGAAGCGCAGATGCTCGTGGCGCTTGCGTCTCCTCCATGAACAGCATCATGCCGATGACGGTGAGGACGCCGATCGGCAGGTTGATCAGGAACACCCAGTGCCAGGAGTAATTGTCGGTCAGCCAGGCGCCGAGCGTCGGGCCCATGATCGGCCCGAGCATCACGCCGATGCCCCAGATCGCCATCGCCGAGCCGCGCTCCTCCAGCGTATAGGCGTCGAGCAGCACCGATTGCGACAGCGGCACCAGCGCCGCGCCGGCCATGCCCTGCAGCAGGCGGAACAGCACCATCTGCTCGATGTTCTGCGCCAGCGCGCAGAGGAACGAGGCGACGGTGAAGCCGGCGACGCAGATGATGAACAGCTTCTTGCGGCCGAAGCGGTCGGCCATCCAGCCGATCGGCGCGGTCATGATGGCGGCGGCGACGATGTAGGAGGTCAGCACCCAGTTGATCTGGTCGAGCGAGGCCGACAGCGAGCCCTGCATGTAGGGCAGCGCCACGTTGGCGATGGTGGTGTCGAGCGCCTGCATGATGGTCGCCGTCATCGCGCACACCGTGATCAGCATGCGCCGCAGCTTCGGCGACATCGACGCGAAATGCGTCGCGGTCATTTTGCCGGCTCTTTCGCGCCGCCGACAGGAACGCGGCAGCCGGCTGTGGCCGGTGTCGATGTCGACCATCGACGCTCATGCCGGAGCGCAGCAGGTGCGTGTCCTCGTCCTTGTCGAAGGCGATGCGCACGGGAACGCGCTGCACCACCTTGACCCAGTTTCCGGTGGCGTTCTGCGGCGGCAGGATCGAGAACTGCGCGCCGGTGCCGGGGCTGACCGCCACCACCGTGCCCTTGAAGGTGTGGTCGGGGAAGCTGTCGACGTCGAGCGTCGCCTTCTGGCCGACGCGCAGATAGGTGATGTCGGTTTCCTTCGGATTGGCGTCGACCCAGGGCGCCTGGTCGTCGATCACGCTGAGGATCGGCGTGCCGGCGGCGACGAAGCGGCCGACCTGGATGTTGTCGACCTGCGTGGCGGTGCCGGAGATCGGCGCGCGCACGATGGTGTGGTCGAGATCGCGCTGCGCATTGTCGAGCGCGGCCTTGGCTTGCGCATATTCGGGAAATTCGGCGAGCGGCAGGTCGGGATTGCCGAGCAACTGGTTGAGCGTGGTGTCGCGCTGCTGGGTGGCGAACTGCGCCTGCAATTGCGCGGTCACCAGCGCGGCGCCGGCGGTATCGACATCGGCCTGCGAGCCGGCCTGCGATTGTCACCAGCGCGAGTCTTGCGGTCGACGTCGTGCTGCTTGAGCTCGACGTTCTTCTTGCGCGAGATCGACCAGCGTGGTGAGCGATTTGAGCGTCGGTCTTCAGCTTGTCGTAGTCGCTGCGCGCGGCCGCGAGCTTGGCCTGCGCCGGTATCGAGCGCGAGCCGGTAAGGGCACGGGATCGAGCGTGAACAGCTCGTCGCCGGGCTTGACGTGCTGGCCTTCGATCACGGCGACGTGGATGATCTTGTCGGAAATATCCGGCGTGATCAGCACCTTCTGCGCGCCGACATAGGCGTTGTCGGTGGAGATGTAGCGGCCGCCCGACAGATAAAGGCCGAGGCCGACCAGCGCGGCGAGCGCCGGCAGCGCCGACCAGCAGGATCATGCGCAGGCGCTTGCGCGCCGAGCCGCGCCGCCAGCGCCGGATTTTTCGGCCGCCGGGCGCTTCGGCCGGCGCCGTCTTGGCTTCGGGCGCGGGAACGATCTTGAGGGGCTTTTCACTCATGACGAATCAACCGTTGACGGCTTCTTGCGGTTGCGCGATTGGCGCTGATGGCGCGGCGCAGATTGTCCTTCAGCGTGACGAGCTCGCTGAGCATGCGTTCGACCGACTTGGCGTCGAGGCCGTCGAGCACGGTCTCCATCATGTCGGCGCCGAGTTCCGACAGGCGGCTCGAGCAGCGGCTGCGCCGCCGGCGTCAGGTACAGCCGGTTGGCGCGGCGGTCGTTCGGATCGGCGCGGCGCTCGATCAGGCCGTTGTCGGCCAGCCGGTCGAGCAGGCGGGTGAGCGAGATCGGCTGCAGGTCGAGCATTTCGGCGAGTTCGGATTGCTTGAGGCCCTCGCTGCGCTCGATGCGGATCAGCACCGCCCATTGCGCGCGCGACATGCCGAATTGGCGCGCCCGCTGGTCGGCATAGGTTTTCAGCAGCCTGGCTACATCCATGATTGTAAAGGCGATTTCTCGTTTGACCGGCTGCGCTGGCATGGCTCTCACTCTCTCAAGCGTGCTTATAATAAGCTAGCTTATAATAAGTTCAATAGGCCTTTAGGCGCATGCGCGGGGTGGCGCGCCGGCCGGGTGACGCCGCCGCGATGGTCGGGCAAAGTCGCGGCCACAAAAAACTGCAAGGGACGGAACGCCATGGACATCGGCTTTATCGGACTGGGCAACATGGGCGGGCCGATGGCGCGCCGGCTGATCGAGGCCGGGCACAAGCTCGTCGTCTACGACACGCGCAATGACGCGGTGGCGCCGCTGGTGGCGCTGGGCGCGCAGCTCGCCGTCCTCGCCGCCGACGTCGCCGACCGGGTCGAGACCGTGATGGCGAGCCTGCCGTCGCTGCAGATCTCGCGAGAAGGTCGCGCTCGGCGAGGGCGGCGTCATCCACGGCAAGCGCATCAAGCGCCTCGTCGATCTCTCCACCACCGGCTCGGCGCGTCGCCGCCGAGATTTGCGCGGCGCTCGCCAAGAAGAACATCGTGCAGATCGATTGCCCGGTGTCGGGCGGCGTCGGCGGCGCTAACAAGGGCACGCTCGCGGTCATGGTGTCGGGGCCGCAAGACCGACATCGACGCGGTCAAGGACGCGCTCTCGGTGTTCGGCAAGGTGTTCGTCATCGGCGACAAGCCCGGCATGGCGCAGACCATGAAGCTCGCCAACAATTTCCTCTCCGCCACCGCCATGGCGGCGACCTCGGAAGCGGTGGCGATGGGCGTCAAGGCCGGCCTCGATCCGGCGGTGATGATCGACGTCATCAACGCCGGCTCCGGCCGCAACACCGGCCTCGGACCAGAAGTTTCCGCAATCGATCCTGCCGCGCACCTTCAACTACGGCTTCGCCACCGCGCTGATGCTCAAGGACGTGCGGCTGTGCAACGAGGAAGCCAAGGCGCTGGGCGCGCCGCACGACGGTGATGAGCGCCGTGCTCGACCAGTGGGAGGCGACGAACACCGAATATCGGCGGCGACAGCGATTTCACCGCGATCGTGCAAGATGATCGAGCGCCGCGCCGGCGTCACCATCGGCGGGGAGAAGAAGCCATGAGCGACGACATCCACGAGGTCTATGCCGTCCGCTACGCCAGCCACGCGCGCATGCGCTCGGAGAACTACATCTTCGGCGATCCGCACGACGAGATGACCTCGATCTCCTATTACGTCTGGGTGATCAAGGGGCCGCACGGCACCTTCGTCGTCGACACCGGCTTCGACGAGGCCGCGGCCAAGGAGCGCGCGCGCCAGATCATCCATCCGGTCGGCGAGGGGCTCAAAGCGCTCGGCGTCGAGCCGGACGACGTCGCAACGTCATCGTCACCCACATGCATTGGGACCATGCCGGCAATTACGATCTGTTCCCCAACGCGCGCTATCACATGCAGGACACCGAGATGGCCTACGCCACCGGCCGCTGCATGTGCCACCAGATGCTGCGCATTCCGTTCAGCGAGGACGACGTGCACGCGATGGTGCGGCAAGGTCTACGCCTATCGCTGCGAATTCCACGACGGCGCCGAGGAGCTCGCGCCCGGCATCACCGTGCACAAGATCGGCGGCCACTCCAAGGGCCTGCAATGCGTGCGGGTGAAGACCAAGCGCGGCATCGTCGTGGTCGCCTCCGACTGCATCCATCTCTACTCGCACATCGACGAAGGCCGCGTGTTCCCGATCACCTATTCGGTCGGCGACACGCTCGAGGGCTACAAGACGATCCAGAAGCTCGCCTCCTCGCGCCAGCACATCGTGCCCGGCCACGATCCGGAGGTGTTGAAAATCTATCCGGCGGCGAAGCCGGGGTTGGAGGATTGGGTGGCGCGGCTGGATGTGGCGCCGAAGGTTTGATGTCCCCGGGCCAGCGCAGCTACGCCAGCCCCAACTCCGCAAACGCCGTCTTGTGATGCTCGGCGCTGTCGGCGCGAAAAGCAGCAGAACACCACGCGCTCGATGCCGCGCGGCGCGCTGGCGATTTCCGACGCCACGGTGCCGACCGCGATGCGCGCGGCGAGATCGGCGGGAAACCGATAGATGCCGGTGGAGATCGCCGGATAGGCGATCGACGACAAGCGCGTGCGCGGCGGCGAGATCGAGCGCCGTGCGATAGCAGCCGGCCGAGCAGTGCCTCCTCGTTCGATCCGCCGCCGTGCCACACCGGGCCGACCGCATGGATGACGTGCTTGGCCTTCAGCCGGTAGCCGCTTGGTGATCTTGGCCGAGCCGGTGTCGCAGCCGCCGAGCGTCTCGCATTCCGCGAGCAGTTCCGGCCCGGCGGCGCGATGGATGGCGCCATCCACGCCGCCGCCGCCCAGCAGCGAGCGGTTGGCGGCGTTGACGATCGCGCCGACCTCGAGCGTGGTGATGTCGGCGACCACGATATCGAGCAGCGTCTCGCCGATTTCGGCGCTCAGCAAGAGGGCTCATCATTTCGGGGAAGTTTATCACGCCCACTCGGCCTTGACCTCGGCCTGCAGGTCGACGGTTCCGCGCACGCCGATGTCGGCGAAATGCGCGTCGAGGAAGCGCCGCGCCGCGCGCTTGCCGTTGGTGCGCAGCATCTCGAAGAAATCGTAGTCGGTGTTGAAGCGGCTGCCGACGTCGGGCTGCTTGGCAAAGGCATCGAGCGCGATGCGGTGCATGTTGATGCGCCGGTATTTGCCGGGCCCGATGCCGCGCGGCAGCCGGCCCTGGTCGATCAGGCGGCCTACGAACTCGATGGCGCGCAATTCGCCCATCAGCGGCGAATTGAACGTGATTTCGTTGAACCGGCTGACGATGTCGCGGCTCGAGGTCGGCGTGGTGTTGCGGGAAAGCGGGTTGATCTGGATCAGCAGCACGTCCTCGGTCTGCGTCGCGCCGAACAGCGGGAAGATCGACGGGTTGCCGAGATAGCCGCCGTCCCAATAGGGCACGCCGTCGATCTCCACCGCCTGGAACAACAACGGCAGGCAGGCGGAGGCGAGCACGGCCTCGGCGGTGATCTTGTCGTGCGGGAAAGACGCGCAGCCGGCCGGTGTGCACATTGGTGGCGCTGACGAAGAGCTGCGGCGTCGGCGCCTTGCGGATGGCCTCGAAATCGACGAAGCGCTCGATCAGGTCCTTCAGCGGATTGATGTTGAGCGGGTTGAAATCGTAGGGCGACAGATATTGCGACACCGCCTTGACCCAGAAGCCGAGCGGCGAACTCTCCAGCGGCAAAAACGAGAACAGGCGGTCCATCGCCTTGCGCTGCATTTCGGGCAGGCCGCTGTTCATGCTCGCGGCACGCCAGAAATCGGCGAGCCGCTTGCGCGCCTCGTCGCGGCCGCCGCGCGCCAGCCCGTCGGCGAGCAGCACGGCGTTGACCGCGCCGGCCGAGGCGCCGGTGATGCCTTCGATCTCCAGCCGCCCGTCTTCGAGGATGTGATCGATGACGCCCCAGCTGAAGGCGCCGTAGGCGCCGCCGCCCTGCAGCGCGAGATTGATGCGCTTTTGCGCCGGCGACGGCGGCGGATCGCCGCGAATGGCGCGAACGAGGGATTTGATCATTGGTAACTGTCACTATGCGCGTGAGCGCGGCCCGGCGCGCGCCAGTCCTATCGGGTTCGTCGCTTGTCGCGCCCGGAAGGCAAATACTCACTGCGCGACCCAGCCGCCGTCGATCGAATAGGCCGAGCCGGTGATCGACGCCGCCGCGTCGCTCGCCAGGAACACCGTGAGCGCGCCGATGCTCTCCGGCTTGGTGAACTGGTGCATCGGCTGCTTCTCCGACAACAGCGCGATCTCTTCCTCGCGCACCGACTTGCCCGACGCCTTGGCGCGGTCGTCGATCTGCTTCTGCACCAGCGGCGTGAGCACCCAGCCGGGGCAGATGGCGTTGCAGGTGATGCCGGAATTGGCGGTCTCGATCGCCACCACCTTGGTCATGCCGACGAGGCCGTGCTTGGCCGAGACGTAGGCGACCTTCTGTGCGCTGGCGACCAGGCCGTGCGCCGAGGCGATGTTGACGATGCGGCCCCACTTGCGCTTCTTCATGCCGGGCACCGCGGCGCGGATGGTGTGGAACGACGACGAGAGATTGATGGCGATGATCGCGTCCCATTTCTCGATCGGGAAATCCTCGATGTTCGCGACAAACTGGATGCCGGCATTGTTCACCAGCACGTCGAGCGAGCCGAAGCTCTTCTCCGTCGTCGCGATCATGGCGGCGATCTCGGCCGGCTTGCTCATATCGGCCGGCGAATAGAGCGCCTTGATGCCGAAATCCTTTTCCAGGCCGGCGCGCTCCTTCTCGATGGCCGCCGCCTCGCCGAAGCCGTTGAGCATGATGTTGGCGCCGTCGGCGGCGAGCGCGCGGGCGGTGGCGAGGCCGATCCCGGAGGTGGAGCCGGTGACCAGCGCGGTTTTGCCTTTCAGCATGGCAGTCCTCGTGAGCTTGCGGCCGCCAAATGGCCTGTTGAATAGGCTCGGAAATAAGGCCCCGAACCCTGCCCTTATTTTTGTTGCAGTGCAATATATATCAAGAGGCGACTCGGCCACGATCGCGTTACACTAACTTAATGACAAACCGCTCATTGGGTAAAAAGCCGCCGCTGCGCGCTGTGTTCCCGGCGCCGGGGCATGATCATGAGCGCTGCGCCAACGACGCGATCGCGCATGCGGAAGCGATCTGCGCCGCGCGCTCCGAGCGGCTGACGCCGATCCGCCATCGCGTGCTTGGAGGCGCTGCTGGCGAGCCACCAGCCGCTCGGCGCCTACGAGCTGATCGACCGATTGGCGCTGCGCGGCACGCGCCCGGCGCCGATCACCATCTACCGCGCGCTCGATTTTTTGCGCGAACAGGGGCTGGTGCATCGCATCGAAAGCCGCAACGCCTTCATCGCCTGCGTGCAGGATCACGGCAGCGGCGATCCGGTGGTGTTCTTGATCTGTGAGAAATGCGGCACGGTCGGCGAGGCGGCGAGCGCCGCGGTTGCCGAGACCATCAAGACTGCCTCGCGCGCCGCCGGCTTCACGCCGAAAACGCCGGTGATCGAGATCTCCGGCATCTGCGCGCATTGCAAAGCGGCGTAGCGGCGACATCGCATGGAGTCGTCGCCCGCGTCCAACAGCGTCACCCGCCCGCTCGATGCGATGGCCACAGCCATTGTGGTGATGCTCTGCCTGTCCTGGGGCTTCAACCAGGTCGCCACCAAGCTTGCGATCAATGACATCCCGCCGCTGATGCAGACGACGATCCGTTCGGTGGTCGCCGCGCTGTTGATCGCCGGCTGGTGCCGCCTGCGCGGCATCCCGCTCTTCATGCGCGACGGCACACTGTGGTTCGGGCTCGCGGCCGGCGTGCTGTTCGCCGCCGAATTCATCCTGATCTATCAGGGTCTGCTCTACACCACCGCGACGCGGGCGACGCTGTTCATCTATCTCGCGCCATTCTTCGTGGTTCTGGGCGGGCGAATCGTGTTGCCCGCCGACCGTTTCGGCGCGGCCCAATGGCTGGGGCTCGCGCTGTCCTTTGCGGGCATGCTGATCGCCTTCGGCGTGCCGACGCCGGCGCTCGATCCGCGCCAGCTCACCGGCGATCTGATGATGGTCGGCGCCGCCGTGTTCTGGTCGGCGACGACGCTGCTGATCAAGGCGAGCCCGCTGACCCGCGTGTCGGCGGAAAAAGTGATGCTCTACCAGCTCGTGGTATCGGCGCCGATCATGGCGGCCGCGGCCTATCTCGCCGGCGAGCGCATTGCCCATGCGCCTTCGGCGCTGGCGCTCGGCGCACTCGCCTATCAGACCGTCTGGGTAGTGAGTTTCACCTTCGTGGTCTGGTTCGCCCTGGTCGCGCGATACTCGGCGAACCGGCTGTCCGCCTTCACCTTCCTCGCGCCGCTGTTCGGCGTCGCCGCCGGCCATCTGGTGCTGGGCGAGCCGTTGACCGGCGCCTTCCTCGCCGCGGTGGCGCTGGTCGCCGGCGGACTGGTGCTGGTGAACCGGGCGCGGCGGTGACAATGCTTCGCGGCCCAGCCTTGACGACCACCTATTGACCGCCCTCCGCGGTTCGCCTTATCTGCACAACTTATCCCGCCGAGAACCTGCCCTCACAAAAAGACCGCGAGTGGAATGAGTACCGTTTATTTCCTTTTGGGGCTGGCGCACGTCATCATCTTGTTTGCGTCAGCGATCGCGCTTGCCATCTTCATCGTCACGCGCTTGATCAGGGGCATTTTCCGGCTGTTCACCGCCAAGCCGGCCCCGCGAAAACCGGCGTCACCGCGTGAAAGAATCTACACAGGCCCGCTCACCGGACCGGCGACGGTCCGTTTGCCGCCGCACCTGCGCAACTGAAAATCAAAACCACCCGCCGCCGTCTTGCGCGCGGTTGGCGACGCTCGCCTCTTCCAGATCGAGCTCGTATTCGATGCGGCGGCGCGCCTCGTCGGTGATCTTGCCGTCGCGCAAGAGCTCGTAGATGAAGTCGCGCTCGGCGTCGATCAGCTCTTTCTTCACCGCCGCGGAAATCCGCATGTGGTCAAGGCCGTCCTGCAAATTCTCGGGCAGGATTTGCTGGCGGCTCTCGTTGCGCGTGCGCAACAACTCGATCACCTCGTCCGGCAATTCGCGCTCGTCGATCACTTTCTCCAGCCGCTTGGTCACCTCCGCGAGCGCCGCCTGGCGCGCCGCCAGCTCGGCCTGGATCTCGTTGACGCGTTCCTCGCGGGCGAGGTGATTCAATCCGAGCCAGCGCACCACCGCCGGCAACATCGTGCCTTGGGCGATCAGCGTCACGATGATCACGCCGAAGGTGACGAACAGGATCAGGTCGCGGTGGGGAAACGGCGTACCGCTCACGACTGCGTAAGGGATCGCCAGCGCCACCGCGAGCGAGTCGACGCCGCGGATGCCGGTGAAGGCGAGGAAAAATACGCCACGCCAGGGCGGCGAGGGGTCGCGCTTGGCGAGCGACGCGCTCAGCCAACGCGGAATATAGGTCGCCGGAAAAACCCAGATGAAGCGCGCGACAATGGCAATGAGCGTCGTCAGCGCGGTCGCGATCAGCAGCTCGCGGATGGAGAAGACATTCGCGTCGTCGAGCAGCGTGCGCGCCTGCAGGCCGGTGACGAGAAACACAAAACCCTCGATCAGATAGACGATCAGGTCCCAGAAGAAGATGCCCTGCAGCCGCGTGGCGGGCGGGATCAGCCGCGGACCGACCCAGCTCACATAAAGCCCGCAGGCGACCGTCGCCAGCACGCCGGAGCCGCCGAGATGCGCCGGCACCCAGAAGGCGAGATAGGGCGTCATCAGCGACAAGGTGATCTCGACGCGCGGTTCGTGCGCCCATTGCCGCAGGCGCAGGCTGAGCCAGCCGACCGCGAGCCCGTAGATGACTTCACCGATCACGATCGCGCCGAAGGTGGCGGTTGCTTCCGGCAGCGAGAAGGTGCCGGTGCTCACCGCGGCGACGGCGAAACGGTAGAGCACCAGCGCGGTGGCGTCGTTGGCGAGCCCCTCGCCCTCCAGCACGACCACGAGGCGGCGCGGGATGCCGAGCTGACGCGCGATCGCGAGCGGCGCCACCACGTCGGTCGGCGAAATAATGGCGCCGAGCAGGAAGCCGACCGCCCAGTCGAAATTCAGCAAATAATGCGCCGCCGCCGCCACCGCGCAGGTGGTGAACACCACGCAGCCGAAGGCGAGCAGCGCGATCGGCCGCAGGTTGAATTTGAAATCGCGCCAGCTCATGGCAACGCCGGCCGAATAGATCAGCGGCGGCAGGATCACCAGCAGCACGACTTCCGGCGCCAGCGTCACTTTCGGCAGGTCGGGAATGAGCGCCATGCCGATCCCGGCGACCACCAGCAGGATCGAGGGCGCGATGTTCAGCCGCTTGGCGGCGACGGCGACCGCGGCCAGCACCGCCAGCATGAACAGCACGGTCTGCACGATCGCGGTCATAACAAGTTCGAGATCATATTCACGGTGAGCGCGAGTATCGTGAGATTGAAGAAGAACGACAGCACGCCGTGCAATGCCGCGACGCGCCGAATGGACCTGCTGGTGATGGCAACGTCGGAGACCTGCGACGTCATGCCGATGACCAGCGAGAAATAAAGGAAATCCCGGTAGTCGGGTTCACTCTCGCCGGGGAAATGGAGGCCGCCGAGCTTCTTGTCGCGGCCTTCGCCGTAATATTCGTGCGCGTAGTGCAGCGAAAAGATCGTGTGCATGAACACCCACGACAGCAGTGTTGTCGCCATGGCCAGAAGCACGTGGATGACCGTGTAGGTATTGCCCGTCTGCTTCGAGCCGCCAAGCTCGAACACGATGGCGACGAGGCTCGCCAGCGTCGCCGCCATCGACAGGAGCAGGATAGTGTAGGCGCCTTCGTCTTGTTCCTTGGCGCGCCAGCGCAGCCGGGTCACGTCGCAGCGCCAGATCACGCTGTGGATCAACACCAGATAAAGCGCGATGCCGACGTTCCAGCCGGTGAGCAGGCGCGTCGACAGCCACCAGTCGCCTGGCAGCAACGCGATGACCGTAAGGCCGACGACGGCGGAGCTGAAAAGCCGGGCGTGCAGGCGGGCGACGCGGACCGGCAGGGGTCGCGGCGGGTTGAGCGGCGGCGGTGCTTTCTTCTGGGCCATGCCGCCACGTTAACCGCAGCGCCTGATCCCGAATAGTGGGTCCCGGCTTTCGCCACTGCTCGCGCCGGCAATAAGGCGCACCCTCGGCAAGGCACGCCCGGGATGGGCTAATCTTGCGGCATGGCCGGGTCCAGAAAACGCTATGCCATCTTCGGCGTCTTGTCGCTCGCGCGGCTGCCGTGGCCGCTGTGCGCCATCGTCTTCGTGGTGTTGGCGTTGGTGCTGCTGCCCTATCTGGTCGCGCCGCTCTATGCCTTCGGCAAGCCGGTCTCCACCGTGATGCTGTGGCGCATGGCGACCGGCCAGCGCGTGCAGCGCGACTATGTGCCTTTGTCGCGCATCTCGCCGGCGCTATCGCTCGCGGTGATCGTCGCCGAGGACGGGCGCTTTTGCAGCCACCACGGCGTCGATCTTACGGAGATTCGCGAAGCCATTAACGACGCCGACGATCTTTCCGAAGCGCGCGGCGGTTCCACCATCACCCAGCAGGTGGCGAAGAATCTGTTCCTGTGGCCGGGCCGCAGTTGGCTGCGCAAGGCGCTCGAGTTCCCGCTGGCGCTGTGGATCGACCTGGTGCTGTCGAAGCGGCGGATCCTGGAAATTTACCTCAATATCGCCGAATGGGGCCCGAACGGCGAATTCGGCGCCGAGGCCGGCAGCCGCTACGCCTTTGGTAAACCGGCGCGCGACGTTTCCCGCTATCAGGCGGCGCTGCTCGCCGCCGTCCTGCCCAACCCGGTCACCCGCAACGCGCATGGCCCGGGGCCCGGTTTGCGGCGGCTGGCCGGCCTCTATGTCGGCCGCTCGGCGCGGGCGCAGGGCGAGGCCCATTGCCTGCGCGGCAATTAATTCGTCATTCCGGGTCCGGCGCTTCGTGCCGTCCCGGAATGACAGGGAAATTGCCCCCTAGCCTTGGCGGAAAGCATCCTCTATAAGCCCGCCTTCATGCCGACATTTCCTTGGATTTCAGGAGCTCGCACCCCATGGCTGTGCCGAAAAGAAAAACCTCGCCGTCGCGCCGCGGCATGCGCCGTTCGGCCGACGCGCTCAAGCAGCCGACTTATGTCGAGGACAAGGATTCCGGCGAATTGCGCCGTCCGCACCACATCGACCTGAAGACCGGTATGTACAAGGGCCGCCAGGTGCTGAAGGTGAAGACCGAGGCGTAAGCCGGCCGCGGGGAAAGCCTCATGTTCCTCATCGGCTTTCCTCTCCTTCTCGTTCCCTTCGCGATCTATAACATTGTCGCGTTCCTGATGCCCGGCGTGAGCTGGACCGGCACGCTCGCGACCGTGCACATGAAGTCCGGCGCCGATTGGGCGATGTCGGGCGGCGACGTGCTGGTCACGCTGGCGATCCTGCTGCTGTTCGTCGAGATGGTGAAGGTTGTCCGTCTCGGGCGGCGCTCCATCGTCGATCACGGCCTGGCGCTGCTTTTGTTCGCCGGCATGGCCGCCGAATTCGTGCTGGTGAAGCAGGCGGCGAGCGCGGCCTTTTTCCTGATCCTGGTAATGAGCTTCTTCGACGTCGTCGGCGGCTTCACGTTGGCTTCGCGCTCCCGACGGCGCGATCCGGCCGTCGAACACGTTGAACCTGTGCCCGCCGTCGTTGCGCCAGCGCCCACGCCCGAACCCGCCGCGCCGGCGCCCAAGGCTGTCGAACCCACCGAACACTCCGCATCCTGACCTCTCAAGTGGAAAGACCATGAGCCGCGATTTCCAGCTCCCCGGCCGCTCGCCCGTGATCGCCTGCGACGGCATGGCGGCGACGTCGCATCCGCTCGCCACCTTGGCCGCCGTCGACATATTGCGCGCCGGCGGCACTGCGGCCGACGCCGCGGTGGCCGCTGTTGCGACGCTCTGCGTGGTCGAGCCGCACATGACCGGCATCGGAGGCGATTGCTATTGGCTGGTGTCGCAGCCGGGAAAGCCGCTCTCGGGCTACAATGGCTCCGGCCGTTCCGGCGTGAAGGCGTCATACGAGGCGCTGCGCGCCAAAGGCCTGGCCGAGATCGGCAACTCCATCCATTGCGTGACCGTGCCGGGGGCGTTCGATGCCTGGGAGGCAATCCTCAAGACGCATGGCCGTTACAGCCTCGATCGCGCGCTGGCGCCGGCAATCAAATACGCCGAGGGCGGTTTTCCTGTCGCCGCGCGCGTCGCCTGGGATTGGCAGCGTTACGTCGGCAAGCTGAAAGCCGATCCGGGCGCCGCCAAGCATTATTTGTTCAACGGCGCGCCGCCGCGCGAGGGCGACGTCATCCGCTTTCCGGCGCTGGCAGAAACGCTCAAGACCGTCGCCGCCAAAGGCGCGCGCGCCTTCTACGAAGGTGAAATCGCCGCCGACATGGCGACGACGCTGGCGGCGCGCGGCTCGTTCCTCACGGTTGAGGATTTCGCGCGGCATCACGGTGACGCGGTCACGCCAATTTCAAGCAACTACCGCGGCCTCGATATCGTCGAACTGCCGCCGAACGGGCAGGGACTCACCGCGCTGGTGATGCTCAACATCCTGGAGAATTTCGATCTCAAGGCGTTCGATCCGCTCGGCCCTGACCGCTTCCATCTTGTGCTGGAAGCCGCGCGGCTCGCCTTTGCCGTGCGCGACACGCATGTCGCCGACGCCGCGCATATGCGCATCGCGGTCGCCGATCTCATCGACAAGGGCTTCGCCAAAAAGCTTGCCGCCAAGATCGATCTCAACAAACGCGCCAAGCTGCCGAGTGCGCCGACGCCCGGCAGCAACACCATCTATCTTACGGTGGTTGATCGCGATCGCATGGCGGTGTCGTTCATCAACACGCTCTACTCGTATTTCGGCTCCGGCATCTGCACCGAGAAAACCGGCATCTTGCTGACCAATCGCGGCGCCTGCTTCACCATGGAAGCCGGTCATCCCAATATGTTCGGCCCGGATAAGCGGCCGCTGCACACCATCATCCCTGCGCTAGCCATGCGCAACGGCCGCTGCGATATGAGTTTCGGCGTCATGGGCGCGGACTATCAGCCGATGGGTCACGTGCAGATCGTCAACAACATGCTCGACTTCGGCATGGATGTGCAGCAGGCGATCGATGCGCCGCGTTTCTTCTTCGAAGGCGAGCAGACCGTCGTCGAACACGGCACGCCCGCGGCGACCATCGAGGGCCTGAAAGCGCGCGGCCACGACGTGGTCTACGCCGCGACCCCGTGGGGCGGCGCGCAGGCCATCAAGATTGATTGGGATCGCGGCGTGCTGATCGCCGGCTCGGAACCGCGCAAGGACGGCTGCGCGCTCGGGTATTAGCTAGTTGTCAGTGCGGCGGTTGCCCGATAGGCGGCGATCGCGACTTCCGGGTCGGCGCGCCGGCGCTCGCGGGTCTGCGGGTGCTGGTCCTTGATCGCCAGCAATTGGGCGAGGAATGCCGCCTGCCGGTAAACGGTGAGCGGCTCGCGCGTCTCGGCGACCGGGGTGACCGCGACGAGCGCGCGGTTCGGCGCTGCCGGTTCGGCGGGCGACGGCGCGGCTCGTGCGGCGTGAAAGCCGCCGGCCGGGTCGTCACTTTCCTGATTTCGCCGAGCCGCATGGACTGTCTCGTTTCGGGACAAAAGCTTGTTATCCGCCTTTGTCGTCGCAAGCGCCGTGCCGTGGGCAAAAAACGCGCTGAAACCGGTCAATCCTGGCTCTTTGTCGAATTCTTTAAATTTTGCCCATACCTTCGGCACTACTCCATTCCGCAGACAACGCCCGGCGCGACTTGGCGTTCCCAAAAAGGGGCGAGCGTGACCCGAATCGAGCAACCCGACGCCGAGCGAAGATTCTTAACGCGGTCGGCGACGCCATTTACGAATGGCGGCTCGATACCGATGCCCTGAGCTGGAGCGGTAATGCCGCTTGCCGTGCTCGGCATCGCCAATCCCGCCGACATCGCCAGCGGCCGCGGCTTCGCGCAATACGTCGAGGCGCAGGACGGGCAAAGCCGGCTCGACGCGATGACCCGCGCCAGCCATGGCGACACCGGCGGCGGCGTTGCTTATCAGGTGCAATACGCCTTCCGCCGCGGCAACGGGGAAAAGATCTGGCTGGAGGATACCGGCCGTTGGTTTGCCGGCGGCGACGGCACACCGGTGCGCGCGCTCGGCGTCGTCCGCGCGATCACCGAGCGGCACGCGCGCGAGCAGGCGCTCATCCGGCTGGCCAAATTCGACGAGCTGACCGGGGAGATGAACCGGGCGCATCTGACCGAGGTGCTCGGCGCCCAGCTCGAGGAAGCGTTGCGCTTCCGCGGCTCGTTGGGTTTCCTCCTGGTCTCCATCGACCACCTCGCCCATCTCAACGAATCCTACGGCTTCGACGTGGCCGAGGAGGTGATCGGGCAGGTCGTCAAGCGCATCCGCGCGCGCCTGCGCGGCAAGGATTTTCTCGGCCGCTTCTCAGGCAACAAATTCGGCGTCATCCTGACCACCTGCAGCACGGACGAATTGTCGGTCGCCGCCGACCGGCTGCTCGCCGGCGTGCGCGACGAGACGGTGTCGACCGCCGTCGGTCCGGTGGCGGTGACGGTGACCATCGGCGGCGTGACCGCGCCGCGTCATGCCCGCACCGTTGCGGAAGTCCTCAGCCGGGCGCTCGACGCGCTGCATGCCGCGCGCCACAAGCGGCACGGCTCGTTCGCCGCCTATCGGCCGAACGTCGAGCGTGACGCGCTGCGCCGCGACAGCGTGCGCGCGACCGACGAGATCGTGGCCGCGCTCAACGAGCGGCGGATCGCGCTCGCCTACGAGCCGGTGGTCGCGGCCAAGGGCCGCGAGGTCGCGTTCTACGAATGCCTGATGCGCGTGCGCCGTCCCGACGGCCGTCTCGCCCATGCGCACGAGATCATCCCGGTGGCCGAGCGCGTCGGGCTGATGCGCATGCTGGACTACCGCGTGCTCGAACTGGTGGTGAACGAATTGGCCGCCGCGCCCGGATTGACCGCCAGCGTCAACGTCTCGCCGGCCTCCGCCGTCGATCCCGACTGGTGGGCGGGCCTCGGCGCCATGCTGCGTGCCCATTCCGACGTGGCCGAGCGGCTGATCATCGAGATTACCGAGACCGCGGCGATCCAGGACGTGCACGACGCGCGCGGCTTCGTCACCCGCGTCAAGGATCTCGGCTGCCGCATCGCTATCGACGATTTCGGCGCCGGCTACACCTCGTTCCGCAATTTGCGCAAGCTCGGCGTCGATATCGTCAAGATCGACGGCGCTTTCGTGCAGAAAATCGTAAAGTCGAGCGACGACCGCGCCTTCGTGCACACGCTGATCGATCTGTCGCGCCGGCTCGGCTTAAAGACCGTCGCCGAATGGGTGCAGGACGAGGAAGCCGCGCAGCTTCTGGCGGAATGGCACTGCGATTATCTGCAAGGCGCCTTGAACGGACTCGCCACCGACGAGCGGCCGTGGCTCAAGAATCAAGCGGCGAGCGCGTAGTTCTCCGCCGCTATTCCTTGCTTCCGAGCTTATCGATCCGCTTCTGCAATTCGTCGAGCTGGCGCTTGAGCTCGTCCATGTCGCCGGTCGAGCTTTGCGACTTTTCCTCGGCCTTGCCGCCTTGGCCGCGCGCGAAGGGCGCGAACATGGCGAAGGTCTTCTCAAACATCTCCATGTTCCGCCGCACCTGATCCTCGAGCGGTCCGAAGCCGACGCCGCCGAAAGCCTGCGCCATCTGCTCGCGGAATTTGCCCTGCTGACTGGTGAGCGAAGTCATCGATTGTTCGAGGAAGCGCGGCACCAGCATCTGCATGCTGTCGCCGTAGAAGCGGATCAGCTGACGGAGGAAGGCGATCGGCAACAGGCTTTGGCCTTCCTTGTTCTCCTGCTCGAAGATGATCTGCGCCAACACCGAGCGCGTGATGTCCTCGCCGGACTTGGCGTCGAAGACCACGAAATTCTCGCCATCCTTCACCATGGTGGCGAGGTCTTCGAGCGTCACGTAGGCGCTGGTACCGGTATTATATAGCCGCCGGTTGGCGTATTTTTTGATTGTGATTGGTTCTTTTTCGTCTGTCATGGTTGTCGCACTGCCCCTGCCCAGACCTTAAGCATAGCCGGTTTATGCTTGTGCCGGCCACCGTTTTTGTGGCATCGCGGCAGGAATGGTGGGCAGTGCGGCAGGCCTTGAGAAAGGTCAAGAAACCGCCAATTCTGGCTGATATCTTGCGCGTGCCCGTTGTTGACAGGGATTCCCGCCCGGCCAAGGATGCGGCAACGCCAGATGGCCGCTTTGCCTCCTAACCGCTTGCCACAAGGAGTTTCGGATGAAGGACGATATCGTCATTGTCAGCGCCGCCCGCACCGCGGTTGGCGCGTTTAATGGGGCGTTCGCCAATCTGCCCGCGCATGAGCTCGGCAAAACGGCGATCCAGGCGGCGTTGGCCCGAGCAGGCGTCGAAAGCGCCCGCGTCAACGAGGTGATCATGGGTCAGATCCTGACCGCGGGTCAGGGCCAGAACCCGGCGCGGCAAGCCTCCATCGCGGCCGGCATCCCGGTCGAGAGCCCCGCCTGGGGCGTGAACCAGCTATGCGGCTCGGGCTTGAGGTCGGTCGCGCTCGGCATGCAGCAGATCGCCAATGGCGACGCCGAGATCGTGGTGGCCGGCGGTCAGGAATTGATGAGCATGGCGCCGCACTGCCAGCATCTGCGCAATGGCATCAAGATGGGCGACTTCCAGATGATCGACACCATGATCAAGGACGGGCTGTGGGATGCCTTCAACGGCTATCACATGGGCAACACCGCCGAGAACGTCGCCAAGCAGTGGCAGATCACCCGCCAGATGCAGGACGAATTCGCCGTCGCTTCGCAGAACAAGGCGGAGGCCGCGATGGCGGCCGGCAAGTTCAAAGACGAGATCGCGCCGGTCACCATCAAGTCGCGCAAGGGCGACATCGTGGTCGACACCGACGAATATCCGAAGAAGGGCGTGACGCTGGAGGGGATCGCCAAGCTACGCCCGGCCTTCGACAAGGAAGGCACGGTGACGGCGGCGAGCGCCTCCGGCATCAATGACGGCGCCGCCGCGGTGGTGCTGATGAAGGCTTCGGAAGCCGCCAAGCTCGGCAAGACGCCGCTCGCGCGCATCGTGTCGTGGGCGCATGCCGGCGTCGATCCTGCGATCATGGGCACGGGCCCGATCCCTGCTTCGCGCGCGGCGCTCAAGAAGGCCGGCTGGAAGAAAGAGGATCTCGACCTGATCGAGGCCAACGAAGCCTTCGCCGCGCAAGCTTGCGCGGTCAACAAGGACCTCGGCTGGGATACCTCCAAGGTCAACGTCAATGGCGGCGCCATCGCCATCGGCCATCCAATTGGCGCCTCCGGCACGCGCGTGCTGGTGACGCTGCTCTACGAGATGCAGAAGCGCAACGCCAAGAAGGGTCTTGCCACGCTTTGCATCGGCGGCGGCATGGGCATCGCCATGTGCGTGGAGCGCGGCTGAAGCGTGAGCAATACGCACGGACATTGTGCGCTGCACACCATTTGAGACTTGTTATGGCCGGCTCGATCCGACCATAACCATTAAAAGAGGTCCTGGGAGGAATTCGAATGTCACGCGTTGCGTTGGTCACCGGCGGCACTCGAGGGATCGGGGCGGCCATCTCGAAGGCGTTGATGGCGGCCGGCTACAAGGTCGCGGCAAATTACGGCGGCAACGACGAAGCCGCGGCGAAATTCAAGGCCGAGACCGGCATTCCGGTGTTCAAGTGGGACGTGTCGTCCTTCGAGGCTTGCGCCGAGGGCGTGAAGCAAGTGCAGAGCGAGCTCGGTCCGGTCGAGGTGCTGGTCAACAATGCCGGCATCACCCGCGACGCCATGTTCCACCGCATGAAGCCCGAGCAGTGGACGCAAGTCATCACCACCAATCTCGGCTCGCTGTTCAACATGACGCGGCAGGTCTGGGAAGGCATGCGCGAGCGTAAATTCGGCCGCGTCGTCAACATTTCGTCGATCAACGGGCAGAAGGGCCAGGCCGGGCAGGCCAATTATTCCGCCGCCAAGGCCGGCGAGATCGGCTTCACCAAGGCGCTGGCGCAGGAAGGCGCGCGCGCCGGCATCACCGTGAATGCGATTTGCCCGGGCTACGTCAACACCGAGATGGTGCAGGCGGTGCCGAAAGACGTGCTGGAGAAGAGCATTCTGCCGCTGATTCCGATCGGCCGCCTCGGAGAGCCGGAGGAGATCGCGCGCTGCGTGGTGTTCCTGGCCGCGGACGGCGCCGGGCTGATTACCGGCTCGACGCTCACGGCGAACGGCGGCCAGTATCTCGCCTGAACGCTAGCGCGGCATCCAATTTTTTGGCGCCAACTCGAAGCCGTCGAATGAAAAGCCGGGTGCGACCGTGCAGCCGACCAGCGTCCAGTCGCCCGAAGATTTCGGCCGCCTGCCAGGCGCGCGCCGGCACGGTGAACTGCGGTACCTCGCCGGCATGAATGTCGGCGCCGAGCCGGACGATCTCCTCCTTGGTGCCGTCGACCACTTCGAGCTTGAGCGGAGCGCCGGCGTAGTAGTGCCAGATCTCGACCGCGTCGATGCGGTGCCAGTGCGAGCGCTCGCCGCGCCTCAGCAGGAAATAGATCGAGGTGGAAGCGGCGCGGCCGTCGATGACGCGCGGATCGCGGAAGGTCTCACGGTAATGGCCGCCTTCCGGATGCGGCTTGAGCTCGAGCGCGTGGATGATGTCGGCGGCGGTGTGCATGCGCGCCGTCAAAACTTATTCTTCCTCGCCCGGATCTCCGCGAACACCTGTGCCGCCGGCTTGCCGGCCATGCCGATGCCAGCGGCGACCTCGGGCACGTCGGCGCGCAGGAACGGATTGGCCAGTTTCTCGTCGCCGATGGTGACCGGAATGGTCGGCTCGCCTTGCGCGATCTGCTGCTTGACCTGCGCCTCGCGCGCCGCCAGCACCGCATTGTCCGGCTCGATGGTGCGCGCGAAGCGGATATTGGCGGCGGTATATTCGTGCCCGCAGTAGATCTCGGTGTCGTTGGGCAGGTCGCGCAGCTTGGTGAGCGAGCGCCACATCATCCCCGGCGTGCCCTCGATGACGCGGCCGCAACCGATGGAAAACAGCGTGTCGCCGACGAAAGCGAGCTTGTCGGCGTGAAACCAGTAGGCGATGTGCCCATTGGTGTGGCCCGGCGTCTCGATCACGTTGCCCGACAACGTGCCGACCATCACCTTGTCGCCCTCGCGCACGGTCTCATCGACCGCCGGGATCTCAGCGGCTTCCGCCGCCGGCGCCACGACGCGGCATTTGTATTTGTCCTTCAGCGCGACGATGCCGCCGGTGTGGTCGCCGTGATGGTGGGTAACCAGGATGTCGGTGAGCTTCCAGCCGGTCGCCTTGAGCGCGGCCTCGATCGGCGCCGCTTCGGGCGCGTCGATCGACGCGGTGGCTCCGCTGTCCGGGTCATGCAGCAGCACTCCGTAATTGTCCTTCAGGCAGAGAAACAAGCGGGTTTCTGCGCGCATGGTGCGATCCTTGTGTGACCGGATTAACCGTATCATGCCTTCGAACAACCACGCATCTCCGTGTCGCGCATTCTCGCGTAAGCGTGAATTAAGGGTTTCGGCCTTTCGCTGCGGCAGCCAGATCGTGGTACTTTCATCGTATGTCGATTGACGTCGTGGACCTGCGCAATTTCTACGGGCAGCGGCTGGGCGTGGTGGCCCGCCGTTTCGTCGGCCGTGGAATTCGTGGACTATGGGGCGATGCGCGCGGCTTGCGCGTGCTCGGCGTCGGCTATGCCACGCCTTACCTCGGTCTGTTTCGCGAGGAGGCCGAACGCTGCCTCGCCCTCATGCCGGCCGGGCAGGGCGTGGTGAAATGGCCGACCACGCGGCCGGCATTGACCGCGCTGGTCGATGAAAATGAGCTGCCGTTGCCGGACAACGCGGTCGACCGCGTACTGCTGGTGCACGCGCTTGAAATGACGAATGATCCGGCGGCGCTGCTGCGCGAAGCGTGGCGCGTGCTGGCGTCGGGCGGCCGGCTGTTGGTGGTGGTGCCGAACCGGCGCGGCCTTTGGGCGCGCATGGACACGACTCCGTTCGGTCATGGCCGGCCCTATTCGCGCTCGCAGATAAATCAGTTATTGCGCGAGACCTGGTTCACGCCGACCGGCTGGAGCGAGGCGCTCTACGTGCCGCCGATCGCGCGCGGCTGGTTCCTGCGCTCTGCGGTCGCCTGGGAGCGCACCGGCGCGACGCTGTCGGCGCCCTTCGCCGGCGTACACATGGTGGAGGCGACCAAGCAGGTCTATCGCGCGATCCCCGCGCGCCGCGTCAAGCGCCGACTGGTGCCGACGCTGGAGCCGGCGCTGGCGCCCTCGCCGGGCAGATGAGGTTGCAATCCGGCGTCGTTACGAATTCTGAAATTGCCAAGGTCCCGGTTCTGCAGCGCACCACGTCGTGCTGCGCTGCGCCCGGGACACGAAGCGGCTACTCCGGCTGACGGTCGTCGCCGCCGTCGCCGGGAATCGGCGCCGCGCCTTGCGGATTGGCGTTGCCGAAATTCTCCGGACGATCCGGGCGGTAACCGCCGCCGCGGTGACGCCGGCGCCGGCGATGTCCGAAACGATCCGGACGGTCGCCCTGCTCGTGGCCGTTCTGACCGTAACCAGGAGCGGCATTGGCAGCCGGCTGCGGCTGGCCGCCGGTGATGAAAGCCGGCAATGCGTTCGGATCGGCGGCCGGCACTGGAGGCTGTGCGTAAGGCTGCGGCTGCTGTTGCGGGCGCGGCTGCTGCTGGTCGCGCGGCGGGAACGGTTGCGCGTCGCGCGGCAGAAAAGGCTGCGGCTGCGGCGCCGGCGGCTGTGGCGCGTAGCTCGGCTCGTTCTGGCCCATGAAGGGCTGGCCGTCGTCGCCATCGTCGTCGTAGTTGTCGTCGGCGGCGCCTTGCGCTCCGCTCTGGCCCGCTTGCGGCTGCTGATTGTAATAGGGGTTCTGCTGGCGGAACTGTTCCTGCGCGGCGGCGATCAGGCGGAAATAGTGTTCGGCGTGCTGATAATAATTCTCCGCCGCGACCGGATCGCCCGAGCTCTGCGAATCGCGTGCGAGCTGGATGTATTTCTCCGCGATGTGCGAGGCGGTGCCGCGGATCTTCACGTCGGGCCCGTTCGAACTCATAGACGCGAGTCAGCGGATTCTGGCTTTTGCGGTGTTGGTTGTTGCGTCCCCGCATGCGCTTCTGACCGTTTCTCATCATCTGCCTTTTCGCCAACCTTTCAATTTTCACCGCGGCGCGCGCCGCCACTCGTTCACCGGACCTGTTCGTCCAGCCTTAAGTCCACGCAGCACCCCGCGCGGCCGTGGCCGGCGCCGATCCTCGCGCGAATGCTCGAACATTTGCGATCTGTATCGCTTTAGCCGCAGCAACCCCATAGCCACGATATCTTCGCGGCGGTGCCAAACTCTCGTTACGCGCATCATCGAGGCTTAAAAATCTGATGCGCCCAACCGGTGAAGCGTCCGAACCCGTAGCTGGCGATTTCGTCTGCCGTCATCTCTAAAACGGCGTTTCGTCATCGGTCTTGCGCCGCCGCCACACAAAGCCTCTGGGCTCCGGGGTTCCAGGCTGCGCAACCCTCACGGGTCGATTCCGTTACTGGAACCTAGTCGTTTCCGCGCCATATTCCAAGCGATTTTTTTGCACCCGCATCGGTGGTCTGCGCTTTTCGCAGTATCGAAATACAACACATTTACGCTGCAATGGTTGCGCCGAGCGCGCGCGGGATGCCGGCCAGGTCGTCGCGCGCCGGAGCGACCGTCATTCCGGCCTCGGTAAACAGCGCGCGGACCGCCACTTCCTGGCCCGCGCCCAACTCCACGATCAGCCTGCCGCCGGCCGCCAGCAGGCCGCGCGCCTGCGCGGCAATGGCGCGGTAACCATGAAGCCCATCGTCGCCGCCGTCGAGCGCGATCGCCGGGTCGTAGTCGCGCACCTCCGGCGCGAGCGATGCGATATCGCCGCGCGCGATGTAGGGCGGGTTGGAGACGATGAGATCGAACGGGCCCGGCAGGCCGGCGGCGATATCGCAGGCGACGAAGGTGCAGCGGCCGCCGAGACCGTTGCGCTCGGCGTTCGCACGCGCGACGGCAAGCGCGGCGGTGCTGATATCGGTGCCGGTGCCCACCGCGTTGGGCAACTCGCTGAGCAGCGCCAGCAGCAGCGCGCCCGAGCCGGTGCCGATGTCGAGAATGCGTAGCCGCTCCGTCCGTAGCGCGTCGCCCGCGATCCCGTCGAGCGCGGCTTCGACCACGGTTTCGGTTTCCGGCCTCGGGTCCAGCACGTCCGGGCTCAACTGCAACATGACGTTCCAGAATTCTCTGTGTCCGATAATACGCGAGACCGGCTCGCGCTTGAGGCGGCGGGCGGCGAATGCCGAGATTGTCGCGGCTTCATGCGCATCGAGAATGCGCTCCGAATGCGAGATTAATTGCGCGCGCTCGAGCTGCAGTGCATGGCCGAGCAGGGCGCGGGCATCGATCTCCGGATCCTCGATGCCGGCCAGACGGAATGTTTGCCCTAAGAGACGGGTTGCTTCCGCGACCGATACGCCGGCATTTAGTCCGTGCCCGTCGGTCACGCGGCGCCTTCGGCGGCCAGCAGTTCGGCCTGATGCTCGGTGATCAGCGCGTCGATGACTTCGTGCAAGGCTTCGCCTTCCATCACCTGCGGCAGCTTGTAGAGCGTGAGATTGATGCGGTGGTCGGTGACGCGGCCTTGCGGGAAATTATACGTGCGGATGCGTTCCGAACGGTCGCCGGAGCCGATCTGCCCGCGCCGCTCGGCGGCGCGTTCGGCGTCGAGCTTGCTGCGCTGCTGGTCGTAGAGCTTGGCGCGCAGCATGGTCATCGCCTTGGCCTTGTTCTTGTGCTGCGAGCGCTCCTCCTGCACGAACACCACGATGCCGCTCGGCAGATGGGTGATGCGGATCGCCGAATTCGGTCTTGTTGACGTGCTGGCCGCCGGCGCCTTGTGCGCGCATGGTGTCGATCTTGAGATCGCCTTCGTTGATGTCGATGTCGACATCCTCAACCTCGGGCAGCACCGCGACGGTGGCGGCCGAAGTGTGGATGCGGCCGGAAGCCTCGGTGTCGGGCACGCGCTGCACGCGGTGCACGCCAGATTCGAATTTGAGCTTGGCGAAGACGCCGCGGCCGTGGACCTCGGCGACGATCTCCTTGAACCCGCCTTTGCTGCCTTCGCTGATCGACAGGATTTCCGTCTTCCAGCCCTGTTTGGCGGCGTAGCGTTCGTACATGCGGAACAGGTCGCCGGCGAACAACGCGGCTTCGTCGCCGCCGGTGCCGGCGCGGATTTCCAGGATGGCGTCGTGGTCGTCCATCGCGTCTTTGGGAATGAGCGCGAGCTGGAGCTGGCGTTCGAGCGCTTCCTTACGTGCGAGCAGCGCCGGCCGCTCGGCGTCGGCGAGCTTGCGCATCTCGGGATCGGTCGCGTCAGACGCGAGCGTCTCGAGGTCGGCGATCTCGGCGGTGATGGCGCGATAGGCCTTGATCGTCTCGATGACGGGCGCGAGCTCGGCGAATTCGCGCGACAGCTTGACGTAGTCGTCGCGGCTCAAATTAGTCGCGAGCTCGCGTTCCACCAGGTCGTGGCGGGCGAGCAGGGCGTCGAGCTTGTGCTGCGGCAGCGTAATCAAAGCTGCAGTCCCTCGGCCGCCGCGAAGCCTTCGAGCTTGTGGCGGATCGACACGCTGCCGACCGGCTGTTCGAGGAACGGCAGGATTGCCGTCTCGCCCTTGCGGCAATCGAGATCGAGCAGCAATGCCTTGACCGGACCGACCGCCGAGGGCGACAGCGACAGCGACCGGTAGCCGAGAATGGCCAAGGCCAGCGCGCCGATCGGCTGCGAGGCGAGCTCGCCGCACAACGCCACCGGCTTGCCGTGTTGGCGCGCCTTGTCGGCGATGTCCTTGAGCGCGCGCAGCACCGGCGCCGACAACGGGTCGAAGCGCTGCGACACACGGACATTGCCGCGGTCGGCGGCGTAGAGGAACTGCATCAAGTCGTTGGAGCCGACCGAGAGGAAGTCGACGCGGGCGAGCAATTCATCGAGCTGGAAGAGAAGCGAAGGCACTTCCAGCATGGTGCCGATCTGCACCCGCTCGGGCAGGGCGTGGCCATGCCGGCGCAGATGCGTCAGCTCGATCTCGACCAGCGCCTTCGCCTTGTCGAACTCCTCGACCATGGCGATCATTGGGAACATCAGCCGCAATTCGCGACCGCCGGCCGCGCGTAGCAAGGCACGCACTTGGCTGCGCAACAGACCGGGCCGGTCGAGGCCGAGCCGGATCGCGCGCCAGCCGAGCGCCGGGTTCTCCTCCTCGATATTGCGCAGATAGGGCAGCACCTTGTCGCCGCCGATATCGAGGGTGCGGAAGGTCACTGGCCTTTTTCCCGCGGCATCGAGCACGGCGCGGTAAAGCCCAAGCTGCTCGTTGGTGCGCGGCAGCGTGTCGGCGACCATGAATTGCAATTCGGTGCGGAACAGGCCGATGCCGGCGGCGCCGGTGTCGTCGAGATGAGGCATGTCAATCATGAGGCCGGCATTGATCATCAGCGCGAATTTGTGGCCATCCTTGGTGACGCAAGGCATGTCGCGCAGCGCGCGGTATTGCGCCTGCCGCCGCGCCCGCAGCTTCACCCGCTCGCCATAGGCGATTTCGATGTCGGAGGGCGGCCGCAAATGCACCAGGCCGCTGGTGCCGTCGACGATGATGGCGTCGCCCGGCTCGACCAGGCCGGTGGCGTTGTCGATCTCGCCGACGGTCGGGATGCCGAGCGCGCGCGCCACGATTGAGACGTGCGAGGTGGGCCCGCCTTCCTCCAGCACCAGCCCGCGCAGCCGTTTGCGGTCGTAGTCGAGCAGCGCCGCCGGGCCCATCGAGCGCGCGACCAGGATGGCGTTCTCCGGCAATTGCTCGCGCGACGGCGCGTGATCCTGGCCCATCAGCACGCGCATCAGCCGGTTGGCGAGATCGTCGAGATCGTGCAGCCGGTCGCGCAGATAAGGATCGGAGGCGCGCAGCATGCGCGCGCGGGTGTCCGACTGCACGCGCTCGACGGCGGCCTCGGCGGTGAGGCCGGTCATCACCGCCTCGCGCATCTTGTGCAGCCAACCCTGGTCGTACCCGAACATGCGGTAGGCCTCGAGCACTTCGCGGTGCTCGCCGCCATCGGCCACGTCGCCGTGCTCGAGCATGCGGTCGAGGTCGGCGCGGAAGGTGGCGATGGCCGCGTCGAGCCGCTTGAGCTCCTTCGGCACGTCGTCGGCGATGACGTTGGTGATCACCACGCGCGGCTCGTGCAGCACCACGTGGCCGAGCGCGATGCCGTCGGCGAGCGCGGTGCCGGTGACGTTGAGCGAGTGACGCGCGACCGGCTCGGCGCCGGGCCGCGCGATCGACGACAGCTCGCCCGAGGCGATCATCTCGGCGAGCACCATCGCCGTGGTCTGCAGCGCCTCTTCTTCCTCTTCCGTGTAGGTGCGCCGCGCGCGGTTCTGCACCACCAGCACGCCGAGCGTATTGCCGGCGCGCAGCACCGGCACGCCGAGGAACGAGTGGTAGATTTCTTCGCCGGTTTCCGGGCGGAACGAGAAGGCCGGGTGCGCCTGCGCGTCGGACAGGTTGATGGGATTGGCTTCGCTGGCGACCAGGCCGACCAGGCCTTCGTCGGCCTTCAGCACGGTCTCGTGCACGGCTTCGCGCTTCAAGCCTTCGGTGGCGTATAGCTCGAGCGTTCCGTCTACGCGCAGGACGTAGACAGAGCACACCTCCGCCACCATGTTGGCGGCGATCAGCACCACCACTTTGTCGAGGCGATCCTGCGCGCTGACCGGCTCCGCCATTACCTCGCGAAGCCGGCGTAACAGCACGCGCGGACCGCCTAGCGCGCCACGCATTGTAAGGTCCTTCAGCCGCGGCTAGAGCCCGCGGCCCCGTTTACGGCCCGATCATGTCCGATGAGCGACGGCGGGCCCCGGGAACCCGCGCCGACTCTGCTCAGGCTATAGCCAATGGCCCATGCAAGGGGCAAGCCAAACCGCTATCCGCGGTTTACCAGTCGGAAATGCGCTGCGGTGCAGCGAGGATGCGTCGCCTCAGGCCTTATCCAGCCCGTACAGCGTATGCAGGGTACGCACCGCCAGGTCGGTCTGCGCGGCGTTGATCAGCACCGAGAATTTGATCTCCGAGGTGGTGATGGCGAGGATATTGATCTTCTGCTGCGACAGCGCCTTGAACGCGCTGGCCGCCACGCCGGCGTGGCTCCTCATGCCGATGCCGATCACCGACACCTTGGCGACGTCGGTCGCCCCGTCCAGCCGCTCGAAGCCGATCGCACCCTTGGCCTTGTCGAGGGTGACCCGCGCCCGCTCGTAGTCGGCCGAGGGCACGGTGAAGGTTAGGTCGGTGGTGGCGCCGTCGGCGGAGACGTTCTGCACGATCATGTCGACGTTGATGTTGGCGTCGGCGAGCGGGCCGAAGATCGCGGCGGCGACGCCGGGCTTGTCCTGCACGCGGCGGATCGAGATCTGCGCTTCGTCCTTGGAAAAGGCGATGCCGGTGACGACTTGCTGTTCCATGATTTCACTCTCGTCGCAAATGAGCGTGCCGGACGGCGGCTTCTTCGGATCGATGTCTTCCGGCTTCTCGAAGCTGGAGCGGACCAAGATGGGGACGTTGTGCACCATGCCGAGTTCGACCGAGCGCACCTGCATGACCTTGGCGCCGAGCGAGGCAAGCTCGAGCATTTCCTCGTAGGCGATCTTGTCCATGCGGTGCGCCTTCGGCACCACGCGCGGATCGGTGGTGTAGACGCCGTCGACGTCGGTGTAGATGTCGCAGCGCTCGGCGCCGATGGCGGCGGCGATCGCCACCGCGGAGGTATCGGAGCCGCCGCGGCCGAGCGTGGTGATGCGGCCGGTCTCCTTGTGCAGGCCCTGGAAACCGGCGATCACCGCGACCTGGCTCATATCCTTGAAGCGGCGGATCAGCTCGGCGCCGTTGATGTCGAGAATGCGCGCGGAGGCATGCGCGTTGTCGGTCAGGATCGGCAATTGCCAGCCCTGCCAGGAGCGCGCGTTGACGCCCATGCCTTCCAGCACGATGGCCAGCAGCCCGGCGGTGACCTGCTCGCCGGTCGCCACCACCGCGTCGTATTCACGCGCGTCGTGCAGCATGGCCGCGTCTCGGCACCAGGCCACGAGTTGGTTGGTCACCCCCGCCATGGCGGAGACCACGACGGCAACGTCACGGCCGGCGTCGACCTCGCGCTTGACGTGGCGCGCCACGTTACGGATGCGGTCGAGATCGGCGACCGACGTTCCACCGAATTTCATCACCAGGCGAGCCATGACGTTCCCGGACGCCGCAAAAGGCGTTAACAAACGGCCGGCGCGAAGCAGGAGGCGCCGGCCCCAAAAGGCGCGTATACATACCGGCGGGGTGCCGGGACTGCAACATGAAGGGCTGAGCTGGCGATGCGCTATATCGAGCGAATTCTGCAGCCGGGCGAAAAGCTGCTGTATTCGGGTACGCTGCACTGGGTCATCTACGGCCCGGCCATCATCTTGTCGCTGGTCGCAGTGGCGCTGCTGACGCTGGTGACGCGCGGGCCGACCGGGATGAGCTGGCTGATTGGGTCGATCGCATTCTGGCTGGCGGCCGGCGTGGCTTTTGTCTCGGCCTGGTTCAAACGTTGGACCACCGAGATCGACGTCACCGACCGGCGCATCGTATATAAATGCGGCTTCATCAAGCGGCACACGGTCGAAATGAACATGGACAAGGTCGAGAGCGTCGATGTCGACCAGTCGGTTTTCGGCCGCTTGCTGAATTACGGCGACATCGTCATTCGCGGCACCGGCGAGGGCATCGAGCCGCTGCACAACATCGGCGCTCCGCTCGATTTCCGTAACCACGTGACGGCACGCTGATCCGATGGCAGTGAAACGACGCAGTTCTTCCGTTGATGAAAACGAAGTCGAGCGGTTCTCGCGTCACGCCGCGATGTGGTGGGACACGCGCGGGCCGATGGCGTCGCTGCACAAGTTCAATCCGGTGCGGCTCGCCTACATCCGCGACAAAGCCACGGAGCACTTTAGCCGCGACGCCAAGAAGCTCGATTGCCTGAAGGGCATCCGCATACTCGACATCGGCTGCGGCGGCGGCATCCTGTCGGAGCCCTTGGCGCGGCTCGGCGCGCAAATGGTCGGCGCCGATCCCTCGAGGGAGAACATCGCGATCGCCAGCGCACACGCCAAGGATAACGGCGTCGACGCCGATTACCGCGCCACCACGGCGGAGGAGCTCGCCGCCGCCGGCGAAAAATTCGATATCGTGCTGGCGATGGAAGTGGTCGAGCATGTCGTCGACGTCAACGCCTTCGTCGCCACCTGCGCCTCGATGGTGAAGCCCGGCGGCCTGATGTTCGCGGCCACGCTCAACCGCACGTTTAAGAGCTTCGCCTTGGCGATCGTCGGCGCGGAATACGTCTTGCGTTGGCTGCCGCGCGGCACCCATCAATGGGACAAATTCGTCACCCCGAACGAGCTCGAGATAGCGCTCGAAAAAGGCGGCCTGCGGGTGACGGCCGAGCGTGGCGTGATCTACAATCTATTGGCCGACCGCTGGCAATTGTCGTCGGACATGGATGTGAATTACATGCTGATGGCGGAGAGATCCAAGGAGACGTCAACATGATCCTCGAACTGGTCGAATTCAACTCGTCGAAGGGCTGGAGCCGCGAGCAGGTGGCGAAAGAGGCGCGCAACGTCATCCCGCATTGGCAAGCCAACAAGCAGCTCTGGCGCAAGCATTTCCTGCTCGAGCTCAACGGCAAGACCGGCGGCGGCGTCTATCTGTGGCCGACGCTGGAAGACGCGCAGAAGGCGCACGACGAGGCCTGGCGGCAGTCGATCATCAAGCGCACCGGCAGCGCGCCCACCATCCGTTATTTCGATCTGTTCCTGCTGATCGACAACGAGAAGGGCACCTTCACCGAGTTCCCGGCGGCGGCGGAAATTCGTCCGGCCGCATAGCGGCTCTGTCATGGCCGGGCTTGTCACCGCATGTCAGGTATACTTGACATGCGGCACTCGAAAATATTCTGCGCAACTGAGGCAGGCCTGAGTTGCGCGTGCCACCCACGCCTTAGTAAGAAAGACAAGTCGTGCATGCCCGGCGCAAGGCCGGGCATGACTTTGTTAGAGACTCGCCATGCTCTGGGCCGTCTTCACGCTGATCGCCGCGGCGGCGCAGACCGCGCGCAACGCCATGCAGCGCGAGCTGACCGCGACGCTTGGCACGGTCGGCGCCACCCATGTGCGCTTCCTGTTCGGCTTTCCCTTCGCGCTGATCTTTCTCGCCGGCGTGCGCCGCGGCGACCGGCCGCGCATTGCCGCATCCGACGCTCGAATACTGGCCGTGGATCGTCGCTGGCGCACTCACGCAGATCGCCGCCACCGCTCTGATGCTCGCGGCGATGAACGAGCGCTCCTTCGTGGTCGCCTACGCCTATATCAAGACCGAGCCGGTGCAGGTCGCGCTGTTCGGCCTGATCTTCCTCGGCGACAAGCTCACCTGGCTTGCCACCGTCGCTATCCTGATCGGCACCGCCGGCGTCGTCGTCATGTCGCTCAAGCCCGGAGCCAGCCGCCTCGCCACGGTGCGCTCGACGGTGATCGGCATCGCCGCCGGCTCGGCCTTCGCGCTCTCGGCTATCGCCTATCGCGGCGCTATCCTGGCGCTGCATCATCCGGATTTCGTGCTGCCGGCGACCTTTACACTGGCGACCGGGCTGGTGATGCAGGCGGTGCTGCTGTCGGCTTATCTCGCACTGCGCGACCCGAAGGTGCTGCGCGAGATCGCGCGCGCTTGGAAGCCGTCGCTGTTCGCCGGCTTCATGGGGGCGTTTGCCTCGGAATTCTGGTTCCTCGGTTTCGCCATCACCTCGGCCGCCAACGTGCGCACGCTGGCGCTGGTTGAGGTGCTGTTCGCGCAAGGGGTGACGCGCTTCATCTTCAAGCAGCCGACCACGGCGCGCGAACTCGCCGGCATCGTGCTGGTGGTGGCCGGCGTCGCGCTCTTGGTGTGGGCGTATTGAGGTCGGAGATGCCAATCGGAGACAATGCTAAAATAAAAGCTGAACCGTTCAGTTGCATGGGCGACAGTGGAGTGGACGAAAGCGGATTTGATCAATGAATTGGCATTGATCCGCGGTTACCGGAGTTATTTGGAAATCTGCACGCCGACGAGCGGCCTGCTTTACGGCGACGTCGATCGCACGCGCTACACGTGTCACCGGTTGATGTACCGCTATCCGGCAAAACTCATGGCCAAGTTGATGTATTGGGTCAGATTGAGCGACGCGCTGCCGATCGATTTCCGGACCTCGGAATTGGACATAACGGAATGCGTGCGGGCAATTCAGGCCCGGGGCTTGAAGTACGACGTTGTCCTCGTCGATCCGTTTCACGAGTATGCGGAATCCGTCCGCGACATTGGCGTCGCCATCGATCTTTTCAATCCGGGCGGCACGGTTATCGTGCACGATTGCTATCCCCGCGACGGCGCGCTCGCCGGTCCCACCTTCGTCGAAGGCTCGTGGTGTGGCGTGACCTATAAAGCGTATTTGGATTTTGTCCTTTCGCGCAAAGACCTAGATTTTTGCACGATCGATGCCGATTTTGGGTGCGGCGTGATCCGTCTTAACGACGGCAACCGTTCGCTGCCGTGTTTCACCGGGCACGCCACGGCGCCGGCCGACAAGGATAAGGTTGTCGAGCAGTGGATGAAGCTCGGCGAAGACTATGATGCGACCTTCAGCCTGCTGACGGCGCACGCCGGCACGCTCTTGAAATCTTGTGACGGTCGAAGAATTCCTGGCCGCCGAGCGGTGTGGCGCGCCGGCGCCGGTCTGATGCGGCGATTTCAGTTTAGTGACGACCGAGCAGGCGCGATGCAAGCTCAGTTGCGCTCATCCGGCAAAATCGGCAGCGGCTGGAATTCGATGCCTTCCTCGGCCAGCGCCTTGGCGTCCTCGGGCGTCGCCTCGCCGTAGATCGAACGGTGCTCGATCTCGCCGTAGTGCATCTTGCGCGCCTCTTCGGGAAACTTCGCGCCGACATGGTCGGCGTTCTTGGTCAGGTGGCCGCGCAGCTCCTTGAGCTTGGCGCGGAATTCCTGCTCCTGCGGCGACAGCATGGCAACCGGCGCTTTCTCAGGCGCGGGCGCGGCCGCCGTAGTCTCGGCCGGCGTCTCAACCGGCGCCGCGCGCTTGCGGCTCCCGGCGAGCCGCGGCGCCATGATCGACTTGTCGACCTTGGCCGAGCCGCAGTGCGGGCAGGTCACCAGACCGCGCTTGGCCTGTTTGTCGTAGGCCGCCAAATCCGCAAACCAGCTCTCGAAGGCGTGGCCTTTGTCGCAGACGAGCGCGTAGCGGATCATTCGCCGCCTCCGACGACATGCAGATGGGTCGGCTCCGCCAGGGGTTCGACGATCTCGAAACGCCGGCCGTGCTGCAGCGACGGGATGCGCGCGCGCGCCTTCGCCACCTCGGCCATATCGATCACCGCCATCACCACGCCCGGCTCCGTGCCGCCTTCCGCCAGGACGCGCCCCCAGGGGTCGACGATCAGCGAATGGCCGAAGGTCTCGCGTCCGCTCTCGTGCTTGCCGCCCTGCGCGGCGGCGAAGACGAAGCTGCCGTTCTCGATGGCGCGGGCGCGCATCAACACGTGCCAATGCGCTTCGCCGGTCTGCACGGTGAAGGCGGAGGGGATGGTCAGCATGGTGGCGCCGGCTTCCGCCAGCGCGCGGTAGAGCGCGGGAAAGCGCAGGTCGTAGCAAATTGTCACGCCGAGCCGCCCCCACGGCAGATCCGACAGCGCCGCCTGCTCGCCCGGCGTGTAGGTGCGCAACTCGCGATAGCTCTCGCCGCCGGCGAGATCGACGTCGAACATGTGGATTTTGTCGTAGCGCGCGGCGATCTCGCCCTTCGGATCGATCAGGAATGCGCGGTTGGCGGCGCGGTCCGGCGAGATCTTGATCGCCAGCGAGCCGACATGAACATAGATGCCGAGCTTGCGCGCCAACTCGCGCAAGGTGGCGAGCGAGGTATCGGCCTCCTCCGCGACGATGACGGAGAACAGCTGTTCGCGGTTGGCGGCCAGCACATTGGTCATCTCCGGCGTTTGCACGTATTCGGCGCCGGCCGATTTCGCCTCGCCGATCATCCGCGCGGCGGCGTCGATGTTGGCGGCGGCGCGAGCCCCGAGCGCATCTGGATCATCGCGGCCTTGAAGGCGGATGTGTTCATCACGATGCCTTTTCGCCCGCGAGCAGGGGATCGAGCTTGCCGGCGGCGTCGAGTTCATGCAGTTCGTCGCAGCCGCCGACGTGCATCTCGCCGATGAAAATCTGCGGCACGGTATAGCCGCCGTTCGCGCGTTCGACCATCTTTTCGCGCAGTTCGCGGTTGCCGCTCACGTCGATCTCGGTGAAAGCAGCGCCCTTGCGTTTGAGCAGCGCCTTAGCCGCGTGGCAATAGGGGCAATAACGGGTGGTATAAATTTCAATCGGGGGCATTGGCGGGTTCTGCGGCACTCCGGCGCCGTTTATATGGTGGCGCGCATGGGCACCACAACCCAGGCGAACACCAGGACGTCGACATGGGCGGCGCCGGCGCGCAGCAGGGCGCGGGCGCAGGTATCGACGGTCGCGCCCGAGGTGAGCACGTCGTCGATCAAGACCAGCCGGCGGCCGGCAACCTCGGCCTTCTTGTCGGCCAGCACGCGGAAGCCGCCCTGCACATTGTCGGTCCGCGCGCTTTTCGACAGCCCGACCTGCTGCGGCGTCGCGCGCACGCGCGCGAGCGCGTCATGCAGGACCGGTACGCCCGACAGGCGGAAAATCGCGCCGGCAAGCGTCGCCAACTGGTTGAAGCGCCGCCCCCACAGCCGCCGCCAATGCAAGGGCACCGGAACGAGCGCGTCGGCCTCGGCCAAGAGTTCGCGCCCCGCGCGCGCCATCCATTGCCCCGGCATCGGCGCGAGATCGAGCCGGTCCAAGTATTTGAACGCATGCACCAGCTTGCGCGCGACGTCGTCATAGCGCAACGCCGCGCGCAAGGGCGCGACCGCGCGCGATAGCCGCGATATTTCTCTTATTTTCGCGCCGGCGGAGTCCATAGTGCGGACGGTATCGCTGCTCCGGTTTGGTCACAATACGAGCCGCGAGCATAGCGAACTCCTTCCCCACGAACGGGGGGAGGGTTGGGGTGGGGGAAATCGGTCATAAATCGGTGTAGGTATGTCCCCTCCCAGTCCCTCCCTCGCAAGCGGGGGCAACGATCACGGCGAAGCTTATGCCCGGTCCACTAATTTTCGATCGCCAACTGCTGCGCGCGCGGCAGCAGCGCGCCCGTGCGCTCGGGCCGGAGACCTTCCTGATCGACCGGGTGGCCGGCGAACTGGGCGAGAGGCTGGCGGTGGTGCTACGCCAGTTCGAGCGCGCCGTCGATCTCGGCACGCCGACCGACGCGGTGCGCCGCGTGCTGACCGGCAGCGGCAGGGTCGCGGCCCTCGTGTCCGCCGCGCCCTACGACGCGCCGTTGCGCGTCGCTGCCGACGAGGAGGCGTTGCCCTTCGCCGCCGGTTCGCTCGATCTGGTCGTCTCGGCGCTGGCGCTGCAATTCGTCAACGACCTGCCCGGCACGCTGATCCAGATCCGCCGCGGGCTCAAGCCGGATGGACTGTTCTTGGCGGCGCTGATCGGCGGCGACAGCCTCAGCGAATTGCGCGAGGCCTTCGCGCAGGCCGAAAGCGAAATCGAAGGCGGCGTCTCGCCGCGCGTCGCGCCCTTCGCCGATCTGCGCGAGCTGGGCGCGCTCTTGCAGCGCGCCGGTTTCGCTCTGCCGGTGGTTGATTCCGACCGGCTCACCGTGCGCTACGAATCGGTGATCGCCTTGATGCGCGATCTGCGCCGCATGGGCGCGACCAACGTGCTGAGCGAACGCCGCCGCACGCCGCTCAAGCGCGCGACGCTGCAACGGCTGACGGAGATCTACGCGCAACGCTTCGCCGATGCCGACGGCCGCGTGCGCGCGAGTTTCGAGATCGCCTGGCTGTCGGGGTGGGTGCCGCACGAAAGCCAGCAGAAACCGCTGAGGCCCGGCTCGGCCCAACGGCGGCTCGCCGACGCGCTCGGCACCAAGGAAATTCCGACCGGCGAGAAGCCGGGCCCTTAAGGCGTTCACTCATAAACGGCGAGGCAATTTCTGCTTTGGATCAGCCGCTCAATGTCTTTTGCACTAAGCGGACAATCCGCTTGTCGCAATGCATGCAGGCATTCGGGGGCAAGCGGACATGCGGCCTATTTTATGCGTGGCCGCTAGCGCGCGCCGTCGATCGCCGCTTTCAAATCCTGCTTGAGACCGAGCGCGATGAGCACCTCGGCCATCAGGAACATCGGGCCGATGAAAGCCTGGAACAGATTGTCGGCGAGCGCCGGGCGGCGGCCTTCCCAGGCGTGGCCGACCAATTGGAACACCCAGCCGCCGACAAAGAACGCGGCGAAGAGAATCCAAACGGTGCCGCTCGTATAACTGCGCGCGATCCATTCCGCCACGATCAGCATCGGCAGCATCACCACGGCCATCGCCAGACCGATGACGCGGTCGAGCGCGATCCAGCCGATCAGCGCCAATAGCGCGACCGCCATGGCGGCAGACACGCCGCCGGCGCGCACCAGCGCGAGCGGCAGCAGGATCGCGAAGACGATGGCCGGGATGCCGATGAAATGCGTGGCGCGGTTGCGCTCGTCCTTGTGATAGCTGGCATAGGTCGCGAGCTGACGCGCGAAGAGACTGGCCATGGCGCTCTCTCCTGAGCGGCCTCTTTGCGGGCCGTCCTCCCATTATAGCAAAAAGCAGCGCGGCGTGCCGGCGCGGCCTGCGAAGCAATTTATAAGGAGCGGCGCGGCGTCAGTTGAAGCCGTTCGATACGCTCGTATACATCGCGTTCAGCGACGTGCCCATGGCCATCACCACGGCGATGAGAACGCCGGCGATGCCGGAGGCGATCAGCGCGTATTCGATAGCCGTGGCGCCGGCCTCGTCGCGAACGAATTCCCGCCAGCTGCGCATCATCAGGGACTTGCTCATGGACGCTTCCTGTTCAGTCGTTGATAGGCCAGCAATCACAACAGTGCCATCAGGTGCGAAATCAGCGGAACGTCCGCCGGAGGCATTTCGTAATCCCGCAGCCGGTTCGGTTTCACCCAGGCGAGGGTCTGGCCTTCGGTTGCGGTGACCTGCCCCTCCCAGCGCCGGCAGACATAGAGCGGCATCAGGAGATGGAAGTCGGGATAGGCATGGCTCGCGAACGTGAGCGGGGCGAGACAGGCCTCTTTGACGACGATGCCCAGTTCCTCCTTCAACTCCCGGATCAAGCTCGCTTCCGGCGCTTCGTCTTCCTCGACCTTGCCGCCGGGAAACTCCCACAAGCCTGCCATCGGCTTCCCGGCGGGACGCTGCGCGATGAGCACGCGGCCGTCGGCATCGATGAGGGCGCAGGCAGCGACAAGAACGATTTTGGCGCTCATAGCCCTTCCTCGACGATAGAGAGGCTTGGTTAAGGGGTTATTCCGGGATACCGGACCGGCGATGCTCGTGCCCCGGGCGGTAAACGAATCATTAAGACCGGTAATCGCCGTTGATCGCAACATAGTCCTTGGTCAGGTCGCAAGTGAGCACGCGGTCGCGCCCCTTGCCCAGCCCGATCGACACTTTCAAGCCGATTTCCGGCTTCTTCATCGCCGCGCTGACCTCGGCCTCGTCATAGGCCGGGTCGCGCGCGCCCTTGTGCGCGACGCGGATGCCGTTGAACCAGATCGCCAGCTTGTCGCGGTCGGCCGGTTCGCCGGCCTTGCCGACGGCCATCACCACGCGGCCCCAGTTGGCGTCCTCGCCGGCGATCGCGGTCTTCACCAGCGGCGAATTGGCGATCGACATGGCGATGCGCCGCGCCGAGGCCTTCGACACCGCCCCCTCGACCACGATCTCGACCAGCTTGCGCGCGCCTTCGCCGTCGCGCGCGACCTGCTCGGACAGATTGGCGAGCACCGATTGCAGCGCGCGCTTGAAATCCTTGAGCCTGGGATCGGACGCGCGCGCGATACGCGGATTGCCGGCCTTGCCGGTGGCGAAGATCATCAGCGTATCCGACGTCGAGGTGTCGCCATCGATGGTCACCGCGTTGAAGGTGTCGGCGACGCCGTCCTTGAGCAGCGCCTGTAGCGCGGGCGCGAGCGATCGCTGCGTCTGTAAACACGAAGGCAAGCATGGTCGCCATATCCGGCGCGATCATGCCGGCGCCCTTGGCGATGCCGTTGACGGTCACCGTCGTCTTGCCGATGCGCGCCGTCGCGGTTGCCACTTTGGGAAAGGTATCGGTGGTCATGATCGCCTTGGCCGCGGCGAGGAAATCGGCGGGCTTGGCGTGCGCGGCGAGGCCCGCCATCACCGGCGCGAATTTCGAGGCATCGAGCGGCTCGCCGATCACCCCGGTGGAGGCGAGGAAGATTTCCGCCGGCTTGCAGCCGGCCGCCTTGGCGGCGATGTCGGCGGTGAGCTTGGTCGCCGCGCGCCCGCTTTTGCCGGTGAAGGCATTGGCGTTGCCGGAATTGACCACCAGCGCGCGCGCCAAGTTCTTTGCAGATTTGCCCGCCTTCAAATGCGCGCGGCACCATTCGACCGGCGCCGACGGGCATTTCGACTTGGTGAAGACGCCGGCGGTGGTCGTGCCGGCATCGAACAGCGCCAGCAGCACGTCGGTGCGCCCGGCATAGCGGATGCCGGCTTGCGCAGTGGCGAGCTCGACGCCGGCGATCGCCGGCATGTCCGGCACGTGCTGGGGGGCGAGAGGGGAGATCGAGGTGCTCATCGGCGTGTCACTCGATGTGATCGGGCACGCACGTGCCTACCTAAGCGAAATGGCCGGGACAAGCCCGGCCATGACGATAATTATTGATGAGTGCGATCGAGACTACTTCTTTTCCGGCGCGGGTGGCGCCGTCGGCGCGACCGGCGGTGCGGGCTCCTCGACCTTGTACATCTTCTCGATCTTGGCGCTGGCGCGCAGCTAGGTGACCAACTCGGCTTGCGCCTTGCGCGTCACATATTGCTCGATCTGCGGCTTGACCTCTTCGAACTTCGGCAGCCGGCTTCACCCGCTTGTCCTCGACCTTGATCACGTGCCAGCCGAACTGGGTCTTCACCGGCTCGGAGATCTGGCCTTTGTCCAGCTTGAAGGCGGCGTCGGAGAATTCCGGCACCATCTGTTCCTTGCTGAAATAGCCGAGATCGCCGCCATTGGCCTTGCCGGAGGGGTCCTCGGTGACGTCCTTGGCGACCTTCTCGAAATCCTCGCCTTTCTTCAGACGCGCGATGATCGCCTCGATCTTCATCTTGGCCGCGGCGCTCGCTTTCTCGTCGCCGGGCGCGGCGCGGATCAGGATGTGGCGGGCGTGCACCTCTTGCTCCTCGCCCATCTGCTTGACGGCTTCGTCATAGACCTTGTGCATCGCCTCGTCGGTGAGCGCTGCCTTGCCGACCGATTGCAGCATGTCCTCCATCAGCAGCTTATTGCGGGCGAAGGCGAGCTTGTGCTTGAATCGCGTCGGTGTCGGCCATCTTCTTGGCCTCGGCCGCCTTCGACACCAGGATCATGTCGGCGATGAACTGCACCAGGTAGTCCTTCTTGGCATCCGGCGACATCGGCGGGAGCTGGCCGGCTTCCTCCTCGGCGACGGCAAGGTCGCTCTGGTGGATTTCGGTGCCGTTGACCTTGGCGACGAGCGGGTCCTTGTCCTGCGCGGCGACCGGGCTGGCGGCCACGAGCAGCAGCGCCAGGGTGGCGGCGAGGAAACCGGCCGGCGGGCCGGAACGGCGAAGGGAAATGCATCATGGCGCTGTCCTTGGGAATGGAATGGTCCGCAGCCATCGCGGACGGCGGCGGACTTGTCACCCAACAACCATGGCTTTGCAATGGCCGCTGCCGCAGAAAGTGCTTAACGTCCGCGTGAGCGGCCGCCGTTAAGGCCCGCCGCAGCCGCCAATTGACAACAATCCGACCCCCTCCTATCTCTCCGCTAACCTCGGCTGGTTAAGCTTTGCAGGCGCGTTCGCGTCGAATTTGCCCGAAAAGTGCCGCATTTCCGGAGCGCCGGAAGCAAAATCCGGCCGTTGCGGCGTGCTAGAAGCGCCCCTAGAGCATAGTTAGGAGCTCACCGATGATCGGCGCCGTTGCCCGCAAGCTGTTCGGCTCCGCCAATGAGCGGCGGATTCGCAGCTATCAGCCGCGGGTGGCCGCGATCAACGCGCTGGAGCCGGAACTGGCGGCGCTCTCCGACGAGGCGCTCAAGGCGCGCACCGACGAATTCAAGAAGCAGGTCGCCGAGGGCACCTCGCTCGACGACATCCTGGTGCCGGCCTTCGCCACCGTGCGCGAGGCGGCCAAGCGCACCATCGGCCAGCGCCATTTCGACGTGCAGCTGATCGGCGGCATGATCCTGCACGAAGGCAAGATCGCCGAGATGAAGACCGGCGAAGGCAAGACGCTGGTCGCCACGCTCGCGGTCTATCTCAACGCCGTCTCCGGGCGCGGCGTGCACGTGGTCACCGTCAACGACTACCTCGCCAAGCGCGACGCCGAGTGGATGGGGCAGATCTACAATTTCCTCGGCCTCACCGTCGGCGTGATCGTGCACGGGCTCGACGACGAGCAGCGCAAGAAGGCCTACGACTGCGACGTCACCTACGGCACCAACAACGAGCTCGGCTTCGACTATCTGCGCGACAACATGAAGTACCGGCATGGAGGACATGGTCCAGCGCGGGCACATCTTCGCCATCGTCGACGAAGTGGACTCGATCCTGATCGACGAGGCGCGCACGCCGCTGATCATTTCCGGCCCGCTCGACGACCGCTCCGAATTCTACAACACCATCGACAGCTACATCCCGCTGCTCGACAAGGCCGACTACGAGGTCGACGAGAAGCAGCGCACGGTGACGCTGACCGAAGCCGGCATGGAGAAGCTCGAGCAGCGGCTGCGCGCCGCCGGCCAGCTCAAGGGCGAGTCGCTCTACGACGTCGAGAACGTCTCCGTCGTCCACCACGTCAACCAGGCGCTGCGCGCGCACAAGCTGTTCCAGCGCGACAAGGACTACATCGTGCGCAACGGCGAGGTGGTCATCATCGACGAGTTCACCGGCCGCATGATGCCGGGCCGGCGCTATTCGGAAGGGCTGCACCAGGCGCTCGAGGCCAAGGAGCATCAGCCGATCCAGCCGGAGAACCAGACGCTCGCCTCGATCACCTTCCAGAACTACTTCCGCATGTACGAGAAGCTCGCCGGCATGACCGGCACGGCGCTCACCGAAGCCGACGAGTTCCTCGACATCTACAAGCTCGACGTGCTGGAAGTGCCGACCAACATGCCGCTGGTGCGCATCGACGACGACGACGAGGTCTATCGCACCGCCAAGGAGAAATACCGCTCGATCATCGCGCTGATCGAGGACTGCAAGCTGCGCGGCCAGCCGGTGCTGGTCGGCACCACCTCGATCGAGAAATCCGAGCAGCTCGCCGACATGCTGCGCGAGGCCGGCTGGGAGGCGCACGACTTCACCGATCCGAACGCCTTCGCCGCGCTCTATTCCGGCGACGACGGCGCCACCAAGACCAAGGTGTTCGCCATCCTCAACGCCCGCTACCACGAGCAGGAAGCCTATCATCGTCGCCCAGGCCGGCGTGCCGGGCGCGGTCACCATCGCCACCAACATGGCCGGCCGCGGCACCGACATCCAGCTCGGCGGCAATGCCGACATGCGCATCCGCCAGGAGATCGCCGACATCGCAGGATCGCGCGCGCGCGCGAGAAGGACCCGCGCGCCGACGAGATCCGCGAGCAGGTGGCGCGCCTCAAGCAGAAGGCGCTCGCCGCCGGCGGCCTCTACGTGCTCGGCACCGAGCGGCACGAGAGCCGGCGCATCGACAACCAGCTGCGCGGCCGCTCCGGCCGCCAGGGCGACCCCGGCCATTCCAAGTTCTTCCTGTCGCTGGAAGACGACCTGATGCGCATCTTCGGCTCCGACAAGCTCGACGGCATGCTGCAGAAGCTCGGCCTCAAGGAGGACGAGGCGATCATCCATCCCTGGATCAACAAGGCGCTGGAAAAGGCGCAGCAGAAGGTCGAGGCGCGCAACTTCGACATCCGCAAGAACCTGCTCAAGTTCGACAACGTGATGAACGACCAGCGCAAGGTGATCTTCGAGCAGCGGCTCGAGTCTGATGCGCGACGAGGCGGTGGACGAGACCGTCGCCGACATGCGCCATTCGGTGATCGAAGATCTGGTCGCCAAGCACATTCCGGCCAACGCCTATGCCGAGCAGTGGGACGTCGCCGGCCTCGACACAGGCGCTGCGCGAGGTGCTCACGCTCGATCTGCCGGTGAAGGAGTGGGCCAAGGAAGAAGGCATCGCCGACGAGGAAGTGCGCGAGCGCATCGAGCGGCGCGCCGACGAGCACATGGCGGGCAAGGTGGCCAAATGGGGCCCCGACGTCATGCGCTACGTGGAGAAAGCGATCCTGCTGCAGACGGTCGACCATCTCTGGCGCGAGCACCTGGTCATGCTCGAACATCTGCGCCAGGTGATCGGCCTGCGCGGCTACGGCCAGCGCGATCCGCTCAACGAATACAAGGCGGAGGCCTTCAGCCTGTTCGAGGCGATGATGGCGCGCTTGCGCGAGGCGGTCACCGGGCAGTTGATGCGCGTGGAGATCGTGCAGCAGCCGCCGGAAGAGCCGCAGCCAGCAGCTTCCCTATATGGAAGCGCACAAGGTCGATCCCGCCACCGGCGAGGACGAGATGGCGCTGCCCGCCGCTGGCGCCGATGCTGGTCGGCGCGGCAAGGCGGCAATGGCGCGCAAGCCGAGCGCAATCCGAAGGACCCCGCGAGCTGGGGCAAGGTCGGCCGCAACGAGCCGTGCCCCTGCGGCTCCGGCAAGAAGTTCAAGCACTGCCACGGCAAATACGCCTAGACCGCTCACGGCGGAACTTGCAGCCCGATCGATGTTCCATGCCGGAACGAATGGACGGCAAGGGCGTTACAGGTCTGGTGTCGCATCCTTTGCGATGACTTGCTCAAACAGTTGGATTTTATCATGGCTTTGCGATCGCTCTCCGGGGGCAACGCGGTGCGAACCGCAAGTGTTGTTCTTGCTTTTTGGTTGGTAACGACAAGCGGTAATACCCAGGGCGCAAGCGCGTTCGACAATCTTGAGGGTCAATGAGGTGGGAAGCGGGACAATCGAGCTCGCGAATGGCTGCGCGCGACGCCAATAAAGTGCCGGGCCTCATACGACGTGTTGGAGGAGAAAAATAATCTTCAACTGAGTATTCGTTGCGCCAGCGATAGTTATAATTTTGACATGCACGCCAGCGCGACTTTGGCTTCGAACGCCATCAGCGGCAGCTGGAACGAAATGAGCAGGAACGTCGCCGGGAAAATTTCCGGCACGGCGGAGGGCGATCACATTGACGTCGTGGCCGACAGCGCAGCTTTTACCGCCAGCTTGGCCATGATTACGCGCGGCGACCGGCAGTCGGTGGTGATTAATTCCAGAGAAGCCAACACCAACGTCAAGGGCGCTACCATTTCCCTCCAGCGCAGCTAATCGTCGCGACGGTATCGCTATCGCAAGATGCCATGAACGGTGCAAAAATACGCCGGCTTCGCGCCGGCGTTTTTTTTGCAACGTGGGCGCCCTCCGGCCGACACATGGTGTGCACGGCAGCGTTGCAATAGGATGCCCCCCGAACTAGCAACGGAAAGCCTAAGTTCACGGGTTTCGCGATGACAATAGTCGAGGATCGCCCACGTCATACGCCGCAGGCCGACGCCGAAGGCTGGCTCGCGGCCTTCGAAGCGGCCTTGCAGTCGCGCGGATGCCGCGGCGGCGGCCGGCTTGTTCCTGGCCGACGGGCTCTGGCGCGACGTGCTGGCCTTTACCTGGAACATCCAGACCATGGCCGGCCGGCCGGCGATCGAGGCGACGCTGCGCCAGACGCTGGCCCGCACGAAGCCTGCGAATTTCCGCATTCCGCCGCGCCGCACGCCGCCGCGCCGGGTCAGCCGCGCCGGCAGCGAATGCATCGAGGCCATCTTCGAATTCGCGACCGCATTTGGCCCGGCCAACGGCATTCTCCGCCTCGTCAACGATGGCCAAGGCCGGCTGCGCGCCTGGACGTTGAACACGAATCTGCACGAACTCCGCGGCTACGAAGAAGAATTCAAGCGCCGCGCGCGAACCCAACTCGACGCGCGACTTCGGCGCCGAAAATTGGTCCGACCGTCTCGCCCGTCAGCGCGCCTATGCCGATCGCGACCCGGCGGTCCTCGTGGTCGGCGGCGGTCAGGCCGGGCTCTCGATCGCGGCGCGGCTGCATCAGCTCGGGATCGACACGCTGATCGTCGACCGGCATGAACGCATCGGCGACAATTGGCGCAAGCGTTATCATTCGCTGACGCTGCACAACGAAGTGCACGTCAATCATCTGCCCTATATGCCGTTCCCGCCGACCTGGCCGGTTTATATCCCGAAGGACATGCTGGCGAACTGGTTCGAAGCTTACGTCGACGCCCTGGAGCTGAATTTCTGGACCGGGACCGAGCTCGTCGGCGGCAGCTATGACGATGCGCGCCGGCAATGGAACGTCACGCTGCGCCGCTCGGACGGCAGCGAACGCGTCATGCACCCGCGCCATCTCATCTTCGCCACCGGCGTGAGCAGCATTCCCTATACGCCGGACTTGCCCGGGCTCGACGAATTCGCCGGCACGGTCGTGCATTCCGGCGATTTCAAGAACGCCGCGCAATGGAAGGGCCGCAAGGCGCTGGTGCTGGGCACCGGCACCAGCGGCCATGACGTGGCGCAGGAACTGCACGCGCACGGCGCCGACGTCACCATCATCCAGCGCAGCCGGACTTACGTCGTCAGCCTGAAAGAGGCGCAGAGCGTCTACGCGATCTATTCCGAAGGCATTCCGTTCGAGGACTGCGACCTGCTGGCGACCTCGTTTCCTTATCCGGTGCTGCAGCGCTCCTATCAGCTGTCGACCGCGCAAGCGGCCGCGAGGTCGACAAGGCGCTGCTGGACGCGCTCGAAAAGCGCGGCTTCCGGCTGCACTTCGGCGAAGACGACACCGGCTTCCAGATGATGTATCTGCGCCGCGGCGGCGGCTATTATTTCAACGTCGGCTGTTCCGAGCTGATCATTTCCGGCGCAAGTCAAACTGCTGCAATACGCCGACATCGAGAAATTCGTCGCGCGAAGGCGCGCGGCTGCGCGACGGCTCGCATCGTGCCGGCCGATCTGCTGGTGCTGGCGACCGGCTACAAGAACCAGCAGGACACCGTGCGCGCTTATCTCGGCGACGCAATCGCCGACAAAATCGGCCCGGTCTGGGGCTTCGACGAGGGCGGCGAACTGCGCAATATGTGGCGGCGCACCGCGCAGCCGGGACTGTGGTTCACCGCCGGCAGCCTGGCGCAATGCCGGATTTTCTCGCGCTATCTGGCGCTGCAGATCAAGGCGTTGGAAGAGGAGCTGTTGAGTTAACCGCCAAAGCCGAACAGACGGCGCGGCGTATCGCAAAACAGTTTGCGGCGCTCGGCCGGATCGGGAAACAGCAATTCGGCGCAATTCGACCAGCGGGCCGTAATCCTGCCGCTGCGGCGCGCGCAGGAACGGCCAGTCCGACGCCCACAGACAATGGTCGAGCGTGAAGGCATCGACGATGGCGCGCACGAACGGCCAGCAGTCGTCGAACGGATAGGGCCGTCGCGAGAATTTCGAATAGCCGGACAGCTTGACGCTGCACGCTGCTGGTGCGCGCGAGCCGCAACAGCGCCTGAAAGCCGGGCTGGTTGTAAGCCCGCTTCGCGGCGTCGGGCGTCCGCAGTGGTCGATCAGCACGCGCACCGGCATGGCTTCGATCCAGGGCACGAACAGCGACAGCTGGTCGTGCTCGCTTTGGATCTGCAGGAACATGTCGAGCTCGGCGAGCCTGCCGATCAGCCGGCGGATTGCTTGTAGTAGTCGATGCCGTGGAAGGTCGGGTTGAACGCCGCGCCGACGATGCCCTGCGCTTGCAAGTCGCGCAACGCGGCAAGGTCGGCGTCGAAGTCGATGATGGCGATGCCCTTGAAGCGGCCCGTTGCCGCGCGCGATGGTATCGAGCATGCAGGAATTGTCGCTGCCGTAGCCGGAATTCGGCTGCACCAGCAGCGCGTGGCGTGACGCCGTAGGTCTGCATGACCTGGCGCGAGCTGCGCCGGCGTGCCGATCTCCTGGCCGGACGGCTTGTATTCGATGTCCTTGCCGTACGGAAAATTGACCGGATCGAGCACGTGGACGTGGCAGTCGATCTTCGGCTCTGTGAAAACGCTCATCGGGCGCGTTCCGCCTTGCAGCGTCTGCGCCAGTTTTTTGCGGAACGCGCGGTCGCGCTTGAGGTGCCACTCGCGGCTCATCGCCGCGCGCTTGCTCGCGAAGCGCTCCGAATGCAGCAGCACCCAGCGCGCCCGCGCGTCGTGCGCGCGCCCTTGCCGGAATTATGCTGCGCGAGCCGGCGCGCGACGTCGCTGGTCCAGCCGACATAGGTCAGGTGGCGGGTTTTGCTGAGGGTGCCGAGGACGTAGACGTAAGCGGCCATGCGTCGTCCGGCGTCTGGCGCTCAAATCGGCGCGGCTCAGCGCAGCGCGGTCCAGCGGCTCTCGAACGAGCCGGCCGGAACCACCGGCTGCGCGCCCTGCAACAGGCCGTTGTTGCTCGCGGGCGGCGGCGCCGAATAGGCGGTGCGCATTTCCGGCGCGGGCGGCTTGTCGTCCTTGCGGGCTTGCTGCCGGCCGGCGCCGGAGCCGGTGCATGTTCGCCACCGCCTTCGGCTCGGCGGGCGCGGCGTCCTGCGGCTTGGCATGCGGCACGGCCGGCGCCGAGGCGGTGCGCACCGGGGCGGCGCGTTTCGGCTTGGCGGCCATTTCGGTATTGCTGCCGCGCAAGGCGACCGGCTGGCTCTGCGCCGGCTCGGCCGGCTGGGCTTGCGCCTGCGAGCCGCCGAACAGATTGCCCAGCAGTCCGGCGATCGATTCGGCTGCTCGCGGCGGCGCTTCGCCTTCCTTCGGCTTGCGGCGCCGGCTGCGGCATCGGCACGCTCGCCATCACCACGGGCTGGCACTGGCTCGGCGCCGGCTGCGCGCGGCTCGGCGGTCACGGCCGGCGGATTGGGCGTGCGCGGCAACGCGCCGGGCGCCTGCGACAGTGCCGGCGACCTGGATAGACGCGGCCGTCATTGTCGTAATCATGCTGCGGCTGGCGAGCTTGGCCGCGAACACCGGGTTCATGCCGCCGTCGCCGACATGCGGAACGGCACGGTCGGCGACGTCGCGCGCGATATAGTTGGCCATCTTGAACCTGCTCTTGCCGCCGATGATCGAGCACCGCGTCGGCGATAGTCGGGTCGAGCTGGTAGACCGGGCACTTGCCGCGCGCATTGAACGTCGAGCGGCCTGCGAAGCATTTTCGGGCGCCGCCGCGTCGAACACGTAGCGCTTCTCGCAGACCGCGACCTTCGGCTCCTGATGGGTGGCTTCGAAATGGTCGTAGCCTTCCTTGATCATCTTCCAGAACGCGAAGTTCGGATTGTTGCGGTGCTTGGCCATGTTCAGCGCGGTCATGCGGAACGGAAAGGCCTCGAACTGGAAGTCCTTCTGCCCGCCGAAGAACGACTCGCGCGCCAGCGCGTAGATTTCCTGGATCTGCTCGTCGGTCATGGCGTAGCAGCCGCGCGACGAGCAGTCGCCGTGCACCATCAGCTCGGAGCCGGTGCGGTCCCAGGCGCGGTCATAGGCGTTCGGATAGCCGGTGTTGAAGGCGAGGTAGTAATTGGAATTCGGATTCATCTGCCCGGGCGTGATGGTGTAGAAGCCCTCCGGCGCCTGGCGGTCGCCTTCCTTCATCTTCGGCCCGAGATCGCCCGACCAGCGGCAGATCGGATAGGTCTTCAGCAGCGCGAATTCGCCGTCGCGGTTCTTCTTCCAGACCTCCAGCTCCGCCTCTTCCTTGAAGATGCGGACCAGGATCGGCGAATCCTTGTCCATGTTGCTTCGCCTCGATGTCGGCGAGCGTCTTCTCGGAAAGCGGCGCCATGGCGAGCGGCCGGTCGGGGTAATGCCGTCGGGATCGCAGCCGGCAAGCGCAATCGCGGCGGCAACGGCCGCCGACGCCAACAGGGCGCGTACGAAGGGTCGGTTCAAACGCGGTACTCCCCGAAGGGGCGGGCCCTCATTGAGTAATCGTTATCCATAAGATGTGGCATCCGCAAGGCAAACGAGGGCCGCCTGTGGCTACCGGTAAGCCTATGGTGAACCGAAGGTAAATGCCGAAAAAGCCATGCGGATTCAGGCTCCTGGGGCGGCCGTAACGCAGCGCCGACGCGGGCAGCTTAAGCGGGCGTGCGGCCCATGGCCAGGAACTTCTCGCGCCGCTGCCGGCGCACCGTCTCGCGGTCGAGCGGCCGCAATTCGGCGAGCGCATTGGCGATCGCCTCGCCGGTGGCGGCGATGGCGGCCTGCGGATCGCGATGGGCGCCGCCGGTCGGCTCCGGCACGACGGTGTCGATCACCCCGAAGCGCACCATGTCCTGGGCGGTGATCTTCATGTTGGTCGCCGCTTCCTGCGCCTTGGCGGTGTCGCGCCACAGGATGGAGGCGGCGCCTTCCGGCGAGATCACGCTGAATAGATCGCGTGCTCCAGCATCAGCACGCGGTTGGCGGTGGCGATCGCGATGGCGCCGCCCGAGCCGCCTTCGCCCAGGATCACCGCGACATTGGGCACGCCGAGCGCAAGGCAGGCGTCGGTCGAGCGCGCGATGGCCTCGGCCTGGCCGCGCTCTTCGGCGCCGATGCCGGGATAGGCGCCGGCGGTGTCGACCAGCGAGATCACCGGAATGCCGAAGCGGTCGGCCATTTCCATCAGCCGCACCGCCTTGCGATAGCCTTCCGGCCGCGCCATGCCGAAATTGTGCTTGAGCCGGCTCTCGGTGTCGGAGCCCTTCTCGTGGCCGATGACGCAGACGCTCTCGCCGCGGAAGCGGCCGAAGCCGCCGACGATGGCCTGCGTCCTCGCCGAATTTGCGGTCGCCGGCGAGCGGCACGAAATCGGTCGATCAGGCCGGCGATATAGTCGAGGCAATGCGGCCGCTGCGGATGGCGCGCCACCTGCGTCTTCTGCCAGGGCGTCAGGTCGGCGTAGAGCTCCTTGAGCGCCAGCGCCGCCTTGACCTCGAGCCGGCCGATCTCGTCGCCGATGGCGACGGCGCTGCCGGTCTCGCCCATGGCGCGCAGTTCCTCGACCTTGGCCTCCAGTTCGGCCACCGGCTTTTCGAAGTCGAGATAGCTGCGCATGGTTCCGGCTAAGCATTTGATCGGGGAAGTGACGCAGGCGAGGCCTCTAAGTCAAGCAATCGGGTTAATATGGGTTTTACCGGCGTTTCCGGCTAGCCGTCCGCCAGCGGATGCAGGTCGCGCACCAGCGCCTTCAGCCGCTCTTCCAGCACATGGGTGTAGATCTGCGTGGTCGAGATATCGGCGTGGCCGAGCAGGGTCTGCACCACGCGCAGGTCGGCGCCGTTGTGCAGCAGGTGGCTGGCGAAGGCATGGCGCAGCACGTGCGGGCTAAAGCCGCGCCGGCGCGATGCCGCAGGCTGCGCCGAGCGCCTTCAATTCGCGGGCGAAATGCTGGCGGGTGAGGTGGCCCTGTTCGCCGAAGGAGGGGAACAGCCATTTCGATTGCGCCTCGCGTTCGGCCTCGGCGCGCAGCTCCAGATACTCCGCCATGGCGCGCTTGGCCGCCTGGTTGAGCGGCACCAGCCGCTCCTTGCCGCCCTTGCCGCGCACCACCAGCATGCGCTGGTCGCGCCGCGCGGCGGAGGCCGGCAGCGCCACCAGCTCGGAGACGCGCAGGCCGGTGGCGTAGACGACTTCGAGCAGGCACATTGAGCCGCGCCGCGCGCAGGCGCTGCGGCCGGCGGCTGCTCGGCGTCTTCCATGTCCTGGCGCGCCTGCGCCAGCAGCCCGTCGACCTCGGCGATCGAGAGAACTTTCGGCAGCGCTGCGGCCGCGCTTGGGCCCTTCCAGCACCGCGGCCGGATCGTCGCTGCGTTTTCCTTCCGCGTAGAGGAAACGATAGAGCTGGCGCACCGCCGACAGCCGCCGCGCCAGCGAGGACGGCCTTGAAGCCGCGCTCGGCGAGGCGCCGAGAAAGCCGCGCAGATCGTCGGTGTCGGCGCTGGCAATGCCGCGGCCGGCGCCGCGAGATGCGCGGTCAGATCCGCGAGATCGTTGCGATAGGCGGCAGCGTGTTTGCGCCGGCGCCGCGTTCGGCCGCCAGCATGTCGAGGAACAGCTCGATCAGCGCTTCGTCGGATGCTTCGCCGGCGGGCCATCGCCTTGCGCGGTCGCGCGCTAGTGCTGCTTGACGAATTGGTCGGGCGGAACCGTCACGATGATCTCGCGCGGCTTGTATTGACGAAATTGGCGAGCGAGAACACCGCGCCATAGGCGAGCCCGCCGATCAGGCCGACGAAGACCAGAAATCTGAACAGGCTCGGCATGGTCGAAATCCGGCAAGCGGCCGCGCCGCGACAGGGCGACTATTTGCAGCGAGTTACGACCACGTTCCTTAACCGGTGACAAGAGCCCGCCATCGCGGTTGTCGCGATTCTGGTATATGGAACCGTGGCGTCGATTTGGAACTCTAGCATGGCTAACGGCGCCATTCAAAAAGCGGCGGAAAACGGCCCGGAAGCGCGCATCGTGCGCGCGCTCGGGCGCCGTTCCGTCGTGCTGGTCGGCATGATGGGCGCCGGCAAGTCGTCGGTCGGCCGCCGGCTCGCCGCGCCGGCTCGGCGATTCCCTTCGTCGATGCCGACGCCGAGATCGAGAGCGCCGCCGGCATGACCATCCCGGAGATTTTCGCCAAGCACGGCGAGCCCTATTTCCGCGCCGGCGAGGCGCGCGTGATCGCCCGCCTGCTCGACAGCGGCCCGCAGGTGCTGGCGACCGGCGGCGGCGCCATCATGGACCAGCACACCCGCGAGCTGATCCGCAACAAGGGCATCTCGGTGTGGCTGAAGGCCGATCTCGACGTGCTGCTGCAGCGCACCAAGCGGCGCGGCGACCGCCCGCTGGCCGAGAAGATCAAGGACCTGCTGCCGCTGCGCGAACCGATTTATGCGCAGTCCGACATCGTGGTGCAGTCGCGCGACGAGCCGCACGACACCATCGTCGACGAGATCATCGCCGCGCTGCCGAAGCCGCTCGGCATCGCGGCGCGCGGAGGGCAAGCCATGACCGCGCCGCTGCGCCAGGACGGCTGCCGAGCCGATCGTGGTGCCGGTCGCGCTGGGCGACGCGCGCCTACGACATCGTCATCGGCCGCGGGCTGCTCGCCTCGCTCGGCGAGCGCGTCAAGGCGCTGCGGCCGGGCGCCAACCGCGATCGTCACCGACGAGACCGTCGCCAAGCACCATCTCGCCGCCGCCGAGGCCGCGCTGAAATCGGCCGGCATCGAAAGCTCGGCGATCGTGGTGGCGGCGGGCGAGGGCTCCAAGAGCTACGCCACGTTCGAGAGCGTGTGCGAGGCGATCGTCGCGGCGCGCATCGAGCGCGGCGATCTGGTGGTCGCGCTCGGCGGCGGCGTGATCGGCGATCTTGCCGGCTTTGCCGCGGCCTGCGTCGCGCCGCGGCCTCGATTTCGTGCAGGTGCCGACGACGCTGCTCGCGCAGGTCGATTCCTCGGTCGGCGGCAAGACCGGCATCAATTCGCGCACGGCAAGAACCTGATCGGCGCCTTCCATCAGCCGATCCTGGTCGATCGCCGACACCGCGCTGCTCGACACGCTGCCGCAGCGCGAATTCCGCGCCGGCTATGCCGAGGTCGCCAAATACGGCCTGCTCGGCGACGCCGCATTCTTCTCCTGGCTGGAAGCGAACTGGCAGGACGTGTTCGCCGGCGGCAACCCGGCGGCGCGCGAGCACGCCATCGCCGTCTGCTGCCGCGCCAAGGCCGGCATCGTCGCGCGCGACGAGCGCGAGACCGGCGAGCGCGCGCTGCTCAATCTCGGCCACACCTTCGGCCACGCGCTGGAAGCCGGCTGCCGGCTTCTCCGGCCGGCTGCTGCACGGCGAGGCGGTGGCGATCGGCATGGTCGCTGGCGTTCGACTTCTCCGCCCGCAAGGGCTGATCTGCGCAGCCGACGCCGCGCGCGCGCGCGCGCATCTTGCGGCGGTCGGCCTGCCGACCCATATGAAGGACGTCCCCGGCGGCGTGCCGGGCGCGACGCGCTGATGGACCTGATCGCGCAGGACAAGAAAGTGAAGCGCGGCAAGCTCACCTTCATTCTGGTGCGCGGCATCGGCCAGGCCTTCATCGAGAATGATGTCGATGCGGCCGAGGTGCGCGCTTTCCTCACCAGATAAATAGCCGAGCGATGACCGCAACGACTGGCTCTCTCTCCTTATCGTGCTGGTCTGCCTGCTGCTGTCGGCCTTCTTCGCCGGCAGCGAGACCGCGCTCACCGCGTCCTCGCGCGCCAGCATGGCGCGGCTGGAAAAGCAGGGCAACCGCCGCGCGGCATCGTCAACCGCCTGCTGGCGAGCACGCGAGCGGCTGCTCGGCGCGCTGCTGTTCGGCAACAACGCCGTCAACATCGCCGCCTCGGCGCTGGCCACCGGCGTGCTGCTCGCCTGGTTCGGCAACGCCGGCGTGGTCTACGCCACGGTGGTCATGACGGTGGTCGTCGTCGTGTTCTCCGAAGTGCTGCCGAAGACCGCCGCATTCAACGCGCCCGACCGCATTGCGCTCTCTGTCGCCCGGCCGATGCATTGGTTCGTCAGCTTGTTCGGCCCGGTGCTGATGGCGATCGAAGCGCTGGTGCGCTGGATGCTCAAGCTCGTCGGCATGACGGTCGGCGAGGATCAGGAGTGCTGTCGGCGCGCGAGGAAATGCGCGGCGCGGTCGATCTGCTCCACCGCGAAGGCGGGGTGGAAAAGCTCGACCGCGACATGTTCGGCGGCGTCCTCGATCTGCGCGAGCTGGTGGTCTCCGACGTGATGGTCCACCGCACCAACATGATCACGCTTGACGCCGACGATCCGCCCGAGGACGTGGTCAAGCCGTGATCGCCTCGCCGGTCACGCGCCTGCCGCTCTGGCGCGGCAACCGGAAAACATCATCGGCGTCCTGCACGTCAAGGACCTGCTCCGCGCGCTGCACGCGGTCGATGGCGACGCTTCCAAGGTGGACATCGCCGCGCTGATGGCGCCGCCCTGGTTCGTGCCCGAAACCGCCCCGTTTCGGAGCAGCTCAAGGCGTTCCGCCGCCGCAAGACGCATTTCGCGCTGGTGGTGGACGAATATGGCGAGGTCGAGGGCCTGGTCACGCTCGAGGACATCCTGGAGGAGATCGTCGGCGACATCACCGATGAGCACGACATCGCAGTGCCGGGCGTGCGCCCCCAACCCGACGGCTCGGTCAATGCGGACGGCTCGGTGCCGATCCGCGATCTCAACCGGGTCATGGACTGGAATCTGCCCGATCGAGGAGGCGACCACCGTCGCCGGCCTCGTCATCCACGAGGCGCGGTCAATCCGGAAGTGGGCCAGGCCTTCACCTTCCACGGCTTCCGTTTCCGGGTGCTGCGCCGCGAGCGCAACCGCATCACCGCGCTGCGCATCCAGCCGTTGCCGCGCAAGCCGGCGGCGAAGGCGGGCTAGACGCCGCCCTCGCCCGGCGCGGTGGCATGGATGGCGAGCGCATGCACGCCGCCGGCGAGTCATCCGAAAGAATTCCGTTAATCATGCGATGGCGTTCGATCCGGGTCTTACCTTTGAACGCATCCGACACGATATAGACCCTGAAATGGGTTTGCCCGCCCGGCCGGTGCCCGGCATGGCCTTCATGCTGGTGCGATTCGTCCACCACCTTGAGGCTTTGCGGCGTGAAAGCCTCGGTCAACTTCTTTGTGATGAGATCGGCGGTTCGCATGCTGCCCGCATTAGGAGAGGGCAGGGTGCGGGTCAATGCCTGCTTCGCGGCAATTAAAGGGCATCGCAGCAAAGTCAAGTCTTGAAGGTAGCATGCGCGAAAGCGCATAGTGATCGGTCATGAAATTCGACTCGCCTCTTTTTGATAGCGTCCGCGTCAAACCGGGCAAAGACCGCCGGCCGAAAACCGGCGGGCCGGCTTGCCAATGGGCGGCTGCAAGGAGAAGGCCAGTCACCGCGCGCCCAAGGGGCGGAGAATGAGAAGGACTACTGGCGCTTCTGCCTCGAGCACGTGCGGCAATACAATCAGTCGTACAATTTCTTCAAGGGCATGAACGACGCCGCGGTGATGGCCTATCAAAAGGACGCCATTACCGGCCATCGCCCGACCTGGAAGATGGGAACCGGCAAGGCCAAAGCGCGGGCGGATTTTCGCGCCTTCGGCAGCGGCGGCGATCCGTTCAGCCTGTTCGGCGAAGGCCTGCGCGGCGAGCAGCACGCGCGCGCGGATACCGCCCGGCCGATCCGCAATGCCGAGCGCAAGGCGCTCGATAGGCTCGGGCTCGACATCGGCGCCACCCCGCATCAGGTGAAGATGCGCTTCAAGGAACTGGTGAAACAGTTTCATCCCGACGCCAATGGCGGCGATCGCTGGACCGAGGATCGGCTGGTCGAGGTCATCCAAGCGTACAACTACCTGAAATCGGCCGGCTTCGGCTGAACCAGGGGCACGGCCGCTAAATCGCCCCGGCCGTCCAGACCACGATCTCTTTGGCCACTTCGGAAAAGGCCTGGTTGAGCGCGGCGACCGCGTCCGCCGCCTCGGTGCTCTTGGCCGGGAGCTTGCCGTGAACAGGCGCGCGCCGGCGACCACGCCCTTGTCGCTGACGAGCCGCGCCGTGACTTCGATCGCCGCCTTCGGTGACGGTTCCAGCGTGATCTGGAAGCTGCGGATCGCCAGTTCCAGCCGGTATTCCGCCGTGAGTTGTTCGGTCGGCCGGCTCACGGCGCCGAGCTGGTGCGCGTTCTCGAAGCTCTGCACGATCCTCGCCTGCATCAGCTTCGGCAGGTTGTCGGCCCACTGCGCATTGTCGACGTTCGATAGGTGCCGGCGCCGCTGCGGATCAGGATCTTCTGCGTGTCGAACAGAATAATGGCGCTGGGGTCGGGCACGACGAGTTGCGCCTTGATGGTCTTCTCGATGGCGGAAAGGCAGTCGCCGCCGCGAGGTCGTAGATCGCCGGGCCCTGTTTCGCGCCGGTGCCGGCGAGGTTCTCCAATCCGCCGATCAGGCCTTCGACGCGCTTGGAATTGCGCCCGAGCATGTCGGCGAAGGCCGAGATGCCCGTAATGGCCGTGTGCAGCGGCTCGGCATTCTGCTTCAGGATGTCGTCGAGACGGTGCAGCGTTTGCTGCGCCGACTTGGTCAGGCTGCGGCCGGCATCGGGCGCCGCGATCAGGAGCCGCCGGATGTCCGTTTTCAGATGTCAGCCGCGGCGCCTGCGGCGAGCCGCCTTTCAGCGCGATCGCCGGGGCGCCGGTAAATCCCAGGTAGCTGATGTCCGCCTCGGTGTCGGCGCGGATGGGCGTCTGCGGATCGACGGAGATCGCGACGGTGACCCGCTTCGGATCGTTGGGATCGAGATCGATGCGGGTCACGGTGCCGGCGCGGATGCCGTTGAACAGGACGTTCGCCCCTGGGGTCAGCCCCGATACCGGCTGCTCGAAGCGGACCTCATAGGCCGCCCGCTCGCCGAAACCGGCGAGCGTCTTGATCCAGTAGACAAAGCCGAAGCCGGCCAAGAGACAGCCCAGCGTGAAGGACGCCGATCAGGAAATAACGCGCGCGGGTCTCCATGATGCCGATCCAGTGAAGCTCTAAAGCCCGCGCGCGCGGCGGGCCGGTCAGTTCCGGCTGAGTGAAATCGACGCCTTCACGATCTGTCCGCCGGCTTGCGAATCGATCGTCACTGCTTGCCGCCGGCTGCGGGTCACCAATGACCAGATCGGCGGAGAAGCCAGAACTTTCGACGTGAATGTCCAGGCGGTCGCCGTCGCAGTACCGGTGGCCGTGCCGCCGACATTGCGGCTGCGCTCGGTCCACGTCCGGTGATCTGGTTTTGCTCGTCGGCCGTGAACTGGCCGCCGAGATCGAAATTATAGCTGTCGCTGGCGCAGCGCAGTTGCAGATCGATTTCATGCTGGGTGCTGCCGCGCGGCCGGTAGCTTGCGACGCATCGGATACGTTCGGCGGCGTCGCCGCCGGTCCGCAGGGTGCCGTTCCGGTCCAGTTGCCGGTAAAATCGGCAAAGGGTCCCGTGGCCGCCGCTGTGGGCAGCAGCGGGATGAAGAACGCCGAGACCAGGGCGATGAGACAGCAGCCGAGGAGGGCGGCGGGCGAAAACAGCGATAAGCGGCCAAATGTGCGCTGCAAGGGCAAGTTCCTCGTTCAATTCTGTTACGGGCGAAGAAGGCTATCTCCTACTTTAACCGCAGACGGGGTGGTTCTGGTTCCCGAATGAGGCAGGTATCCCGACATTACCTTTGAGATTCGTATCATTGACCGCGATCAAGGGCCATTGACCTCGATCAACGGTTTAATCGCCTACGGAACGAGCATTGCCGAGCCGGCGCAGCGCGCGCCGCAATATGTCGACGGAATCCTGCGAGGCGGCAATCCAGGCGGTCTGGCGGTTATAGGGGTTACGCGCGACGATCCGATAATCAACCTCGCCGCCGCTCGAGAATTTGTCCCGACATTGTCTACGGAGCTCATTAAGAGAGCGGATCGGTTAATTCAAATGAGCAATAAAGGCCGCCACTGCGTCGGGATGCCGCCAGGGAAGAGTCCGCTTCCCCGCCCGAGCAGAACAATCGTCGCAAGCCACCTTGTCCGCCCCACTACGGGCGGCCTACTATTTACGTGCCAGAAGTCCGGACGCTCGCGATCCGGACATGGCAGGGAGGTGACCATGCTGACACGACGAGATTTTGCTGGTTTTGCGTCCTGCGCGATCTGCGCGGTGACGGGATTTATTGCGACCGAGGTATCGGCGCAGGGCACACCGCCGGCGGGGACGCCGGGCGTTACGCGAAAAATTCTGTCGCAAATGGACGGCCCGATGCCGGGCTATGTGACGATAAATACGGAAGCGAAGGTAGATGCCGGGAGTGTCGGTGGGGCGGCATACCCACCCGGGAATCGAATCGAGCTATGTCTTGAAGGCGGCTTCGAGCTTCCCATCCAAGGCCAACCGACCCGCATGTTGAAAGCGGGCGATGGCTATCCAAATAGTGGCCGGGACGCCGCATGCTGGCGGCAAGCCTGGCGACAAGAAGATCAAGTCGCGATCACCTATGTCGTGGAGAAGGGCAAGCCGCTCGCGTCTGCCAGCCTGATCGGCGCAAGGATTCCGGCAAACTCATTTGGCAAAACAAGCAAGAGCGAGGCCGCCTTGGTTGGCGGCCTTTTGCCATTTCAAACCAGCGGTGCGATGGCGGCTTTTGGCAAAGGCGGACATGCCAACTGCGCCCGCATTTGTCCGCTATTGGAGTAACAGCGGATATTGGCCGGAACTGGCCCTGAATGCGTCGGTCGCTAATGACCCAAAGCGGACATCGCTAAAACGATATATGCTAGCCGCGCGAGCCATCAAACGGGCGGCGGGTGATCGCAATGTTGGAAACTGACAAGGTGTTCGCCGGCTCGATTCCGGAAAACTACGACCGCTATATGGTGCCGTTGATTTTCGAGCAGTACGCCGCGGATATTGCACAACGAGCAGCGTCCTTGTCGCCAAGCGCCGTTTTGGAAACCGCCGCGGGCAGTGGGGTTGTCACACGCGCATTGGCGCCAAGACTGTCCCCGGGCGCAAGCTATATCGTAACCGACCTCAACCAGCCGATGGTCGACTACGCCGCATCGCGACAACCTCCCGACACTCGGATCAAATGGCGCCAAGCGGATGCTCTGGCGCTGCCGTTTGAAAATGCGGCCTTCGATCTTGTTTGTTGCCAGTTCGGCGCGATGTTCTTTCCTGACCGCTCATCTGGCTACCGCGAAGCAAAGCGAGTCTTGAAGTCCGGAGGACATTTTTTATTCAACGTATGGGATCGCATCGAGGAGAACGTATTTGCGGATGATGTGACGAATGCTCTTGCAAAGATGTTTCCGAACGATCCGCCGCGCTTTCTGGCACGCACGCCGCACGGCTACCACGATACGGCACTGATCCGTAGCGAGTTGGAGGACGCAGGCTTCTCCCGTGTGGTGATCGAGACGAGAGCCGAACAAAGCCGTGCATCCTCGCCGCGCCTTCCTGCCGTTGCTTATTGTCAGGGAACTCTTCTTCGCAACGAAATAGAGGCCAGAGACGCGGGAAAACTGGAAGCTGCAACCGACTACGCCGAATCCGCGATTGCGGACAGACATGGCAGCGGCGAGGTTGCTGCCAAAATTCAGGCACACGTAATCGTGGCTGTGGCCTAGATATTGGGATGTCCGCTTTTGGCACTTAGCGGACATGCCTATCCGCCGGCGAATGTCTGCTGTCGGGCGAATAGCGGACATGGCGCACAGCGGGTTTTATGAGGCCGCGGCCTGAACCGCTGGCCCGCCACGCAACCCAGCCCCGCCTTCCGCTCAGGCCCGGTCGTACCTATCTCATTGATATTATTGATGGTGCTATTCGCCAGCGGCGGGTTTTTTGCGGGCCTTTGGTCTGCTAAGTTGCCGCCTATCAGCCGGACCGGACGAGTCGGGGCGTATACAGGCTTCGGGGATCGCGAAGCCACGGAGGATCAATTGACTGCCGCAACTCAAGAAGTCGCCGGAGACTTGCCCGACATGAAGGTGTCGGTCCGGCAGGTTTTCGGCATCGACAGCGACATGGAAGTGCCGGCCTATTCCAAGCCCGACGAGCACGTGCCGGACATCGATCCGGATTACCGGTTCGACCGGCCGACCACGCTCGCGATCCTCGCCGGCTTCGCCCACAACCGCCGCGTCATCGTCACCGGCTATCACGGCACCGGCAAGTCGACCCATATCGAGCAGGTGGCGGCGCGGCTCAACTGGCCGTGCGTGCGCGTCAATCTCGACAGCCACATCAGCCGCATCGACCTGATCGGCAAGGACGCCATCGTCATCAAGGACGGCCAGCAGGTCACCGAATTCCGCGACGGCATCCTGCCCTGGGCGCTACCAGCACAACGTCGCGCTCTGCTTCGACGAATACGACGCCGGCCGCCCGGACGTGATGTTCGTGATCCAGCGCGTGCTGGAAGTCCTCCGGCCGCCTGACGCTGCTCGACCAGAACCAGGTGATCCAGCCGCATCCGGCGTTCCGCCTGTTCGCCACCGCCAACACGATCGGCCTCGGCGACACCTCCGGCCTCTATCACGGCACCCAGCAGATCAACCAGGGCGCAGATGGACCGCTGGTCGATCGTCACCACGCTGAACTATCTGCCGCACGACAACGAGGTCGAGATCGTGCTGGCCAAGGCCAAGCACTATCGCAACGAGCAGGGCCGCGACATCGTCAACAAGATGGTGCGCGTCGCCGACCTGACGCGCAACGCCTTCATGAACGGCGACCTCTCGACCGTGATGAGCCCGCGCACGGTGATCACCTGGGCGGAGAATGCCGAGATCTTCAACGATATCGGCTTCGCCTTCCGGCTCACCTTCCTCAACAAGTGCGACGAGCTGGAGCGGCCGATCGTGGCCGAGTTCTATCAGCGCTGCTTCGGCGAGGAGCTGCCGGAGAGTCTCGGTGAACGTGGCGCTGAGCTGAGGTTCGCCTCTCCCGCAAGCGGGGCGAGGGAGAAAAACCATGGCCTCGAACATCAAGCCCAAGACCGTCGTCGAAGGAATCGCCGACCGAGCCGTTCAAGCGCGCGGTCACCGGCTGCCTGCGCGCGATCGCGCGCAAGCCCGAGCTGGAGGTCACCTTCGCCGCCGAGCGCCCCGGCCTGATGGGCGGCAAGGCGCGGCTGCCGGAGCCGCCGCGCAAGCTCAGCAAGGGCGAGGCCGCGATCGTGCGCGGCCATGCCGATGCGATTGCGCTTGCGCTCGCCTGCCACGATCCGGCGGTGCATCGCCGCCTGCAGCCGGGCGGCCAGCAGGCGCGCGCGGTGTTCGAGGCGGTCGAGCAGGCGCGCGTCGAGGCGATCGGCGCGCGGCGCATGGACGGCGTCGCCAAGAATCTCGCCGCCATGCTCGACGAGCGCTTCCACCGCGGCAAGTTCGACGAGATCACCGAGCGCGCCGACGCGCCGATCGAGGAGGCGCTGGCGCTGATGGTGCGCGAGCGGCTGACCGGCCTGGCGCCGCCGCCGGCGCGCCAAGAAGCTGGTCGATCTCTGGCGGCCGTTGATCGAGGACCGCGCCGGGCGCGATCTCGACCGGCTGGAAGGCGTGGTCGAGGACCAGCGCCAGTTCGGCGACGCCGTGCACGACCTGCTCGACGCGCTCGAGATGGGCGAGGACCGCAGCCGCGATTCCGAGGACGAAGACGAGGAGGGCGAGGAGGATCGCCGCAAGGAGGAGTCCGGCGAGGACGGCGAGGCCGCCGACTGCGACGAGATGCAGCGCATGAGCACGGAGGACACGCAGGCGTCCGCCGAGGACATGCCCGACGCCGCCGCCGAGGCGGTCGATGCGCCGACCGCCGACATGGCCGACGACACCGAGATGGGCGACGCCGAGACCCCGGGCGAGCCGCAGCGGCCGCGCCATTCGGCGCCAACGAGCCGCGCGGCCCGGACTACCGCGCCTTCACCATCAAGTTCGACGAGACCGTCGCGGCCGAGGAACTGTGCGAGCCGGAGGAGCTCGACCGCCTGCGCGGCTATCTCGACAAGCAGCTCGTCGAATCTGCAGGGCGTGGTCGCGCGCCTCGCCAACCGGCTGCAGCGCCGGCTGATGGCGCAGCAGAACCGCTCCTGGGAATTCGACCTCGAGGAAGGCCTGCTCGATCCGGCGCGGCTGTCGCGCATCATCATCGATCCGCTGCATCCGCTCTCGTTCAAGCCCGAGAAGGACATCAAGTTCCGCGACACCGTGGTGACGCTGCTGCTCGACAATTCCGGCTCGATGCGCGGCCGCCCGATCACGGTCGCCGCCACCTGCGCCGACATCCTGGCGCGCACGCTGGAGCGCTGCGGCGTCAAGGTCGAGATCCTCGGCTTCACCACGCGCGCCTGGAAGGGCGGGCAGTCGCGCGAGCACTGGCTCACCGCCGGCAAGCCGGCCAATCCCGGCCGGCTCAACGATCTGCGCCACATCATCTACAAGTCGGCCGACGCGCCGTGGCGGCGCGCGCGCAAGAATCTCGGCCTGATGATGCGCGAGGGCCTGCTCAAGGAGAACATCGACGGCGAGGCGCTCGACTGGGCGCATAAGCGCCTGCTGGCGCGCACCGAGCAGCGCAAGATCCTGATGATGATCTCCGACGGCGCGCCGGTCGACGATTCCACGCTGTCGGTCAATCCCGGCAATTATCTCGAACGCCATCTGCGCTGGGTGATCGAGGAGATCGAGACCCGCTCGCCGGTCGAACTGATCGCCATCGGCATCGGCCACGACGTGACGCGCTACTACCGCCGCGCCGTCACCATCGTCGACGCCGAGGAGCTCGGCGGCGCCATGACCGAGAAGCTCGCCGAGCTGTTCGAGGAGAACGCCGCCGCCGAGCGGCCGCGCGCCGCCGCGCGCGGAGACGCGTGGCGTGATCGCCGCATGGCTGCGCCGCCGCTGGCTCGTCGCCGGCATCGCTGTTGGCGCCGCGCTGCTGATCGCCGCCGGCTCGCTCTGCGCTGGCCGCAGGCGCTGCGCTACCAGCCCGGCGCCGACGCGCATCGCCGTCGCAGGCCGACGCCGATCGACGTCCTTCGACAACCGCGATCCGTCGCGGACGCGCTTCGGCGCGCTGGAATTCCGCGGCGGCCTCGCGCTCACCTCGACATATCGAGCCGTTCGGCGGCATTTCCGCGCTGCGCGTCGAGCCCGACGGCAGCCATTTCCTCGCGCTCACCGACAACGGCTCCTGGCTGCGCGGCCGCATCGTCTATCGCGACGGCCGGCCCGCCGGCATCGCCGACGCCGAGATGGCGCCGATGCTCGGGCCCGACGGCAAGCCGCTCGCCGCGCGCGGCTGGTACGACGCCGAATCGCTCGCCGAGCGACGACGGCACGCTCTATGTCGGCATCGAGCGGGTCGAGAAGATCGTGCGCTTCGACTATCGCCGCGACGGCCTGCGGCGCGCGGCGAGCCGATCGCGGTGCCGGCCGATTTCAAGACCTTCACCTACAACAAGAGCCTGGAATGCCTGGCGGTGCCGCCGAAGGGCTCGCCGCTCGCCGGCACGCTGATCGCGATCACCGAGCGCAGCCTCGACGCGCAAGGCAATCATCGCTCCTATCTGCTCGGCGGCGACCAGGTCGCGCGCTTCTCGCGTCAAGCGCAGCGACGATTTCGACGTCAGCGACTGCGCCATCCTGCCGCCGGCGGATCTGCTGCTGCTGGAGCGCCGCTTTTCGCTGGCGCGCGGCGTCGCCATGCGCATCCGCCGCATCCCGCTCGCCAGCATCAAGCCGGGCGCGCTGGTCGACGGCAAGCCGCTGATCGTGGCCGATCTCGGCTACCAGATCGACAACATGGAAGGCATCGCGGTGCATCGCAACGCCGACGGCGAAACCATCCTGACGCTGGTGTCGGACGACAATTTCTCCGTCCTGCAGCGCAATCTGCTGCTGCAATTCGCGCTGGTGGGGGAGTAAGCCGGCAGAGCGAGAATGTCGCCGGTCATCCCGCGATGCGCGCATTTCGCCACGTGATCCGAGCATGGCCGCGACATGCGCGGCGACGACGGAAAATGTCAGTCGACCGGAGTTCGCTCAGCTCGCGGCGGCTTGCTTCTTCTGCGATCTGCGCGCTTGAGCTCGAGCATCTTCGGCGCCAGCTCGTCGTCCTTGGCCTTGAGCAGGAAGGCGTCGAGCCCGCCGCGGTGGTCGACGGTCTTGAGCGCATTGGCCGAAACCCGCACCCGCACCGTGCGGCCGAGCGCGTCGGAGATCAGCGTGACGTTGCGCAGGTTCGGCAGGAACCGCCGCTTGGTCTTGATGTTGGAGTGGCTCACTTTGTGGCCGACCAGCGGCCTTCTTGCCGGTCAGATCGCAACGCCATGACATGGCTCATCCCTCGAAAATGCGCCGGCGCAGCGCAGCGCCGGTCCGGTCGTTCATCGTGGAAGTCGGCCGGACGTATAGAGAGCGGGGGCGAGCGTCAAGCCGAGCCATTGAGCCGGTTTTTAACCGTTTTTGCCCGGCTATGCGCCTGTCGCGCGGCCGCCGGCGATCAAACATTCGACTTATTCGGCGCCGACCTAGATGGCGTCGAACGCCGGCGATCCGACGCTTTCCTGTGGGGCAATAGGCGCGCGGACCGGCGCGCCCTTGCATGCCGGTCACAACCGCCGGCTATATGCTCGGCGTCGGCCGGCACCGAGCGAAGCGTCGCCCGGTGCGAAAGAGGGTGAACGTTCGTGCTGGCATTGCGCCGCCATTTCCGCCTCGTGCTGCTGCTTGCCGCCGCGCTGGCCGCCGCCGCGCCGGCCGCCGTGCGCGCGCAGGGCAAGCTGGACGCGCGCTACTCGGTGACGCTCGCCGGCATCCCGATCGGCAAGGGCAGCTGGGTGATCGACATCACCGACACCCATTACATGGCGGCGGCGAGCGGCGCCACCACCGGCCTGGTGCGCGTCTTCACCGGCGGCCAGGGCACCAGCGCCGCGCACGGCACGCTGCAAGCCGGCCAGCCGCTGTCCTCGATCTACGCCTCCACCATCATCACCAGCAAGAAGACCGACGAGATCCGCCTCACGGTCGACAACGGCGACGTCAAGGACTCCAGGCTCGATCCGCCGCTGGACACCGACCCCGAGCGCGTGCCGATCACCGAGGCGCACCAGCACGGCATCCTCGATCCGATGACCGCCTCGCTGATGCGCGTGCCGGGCAACGGCGATCCGCTGTCGCCGGAAGCCTGCCAGCGCATCGCTGGCGATGTTCGACGGCCGCATGCGCTACGACCTGCAGTTCGCCTTCAAGCGCATGGACCAGGTCAAGGCGGACAAGGGCTATGCCGGCCCGGTGGTGGTCTGCGCGGTCTATTTCACGCCGATCGCCGGCTACATCCCGTCGCGCGCGGCGATCCGCTACATCGCCAAGCTGCGCGACATGGAGGTCTGGCTGGCGCCGATCGCCGGCACGCGCGTGCTGGTGCCGTTCCGCGCGCAAGGGCCGACGCCGATCGGCCAGGTCGTGCTCGAGGCCACCCAGTTCGTCTCGGCGCCGATCCCGACCCGGGCCTCCGCCAATGGCGTGAAGACGCAGTGACCGTCATCCTGATGCGCGCCAGCAGGCGCGCTTCGACCTCGATGTCGAGGCTCGGCTTGACTGACGTCGATCTCGCCGCGCGTTAACGTTTAGCGGGCGCTAACAGCGCGCTTGAATCGGCCTTGGCTACCCGATCTTGTGGCCATGAGGGCAGCGCTTGCCAGATGTCGCCGTGAACGAAGCCATACAACCCCCGAGTCAGCGATTCGGGCGCGTTTCGTTCCAGACTCGTTCTAAAGCTTAACCGCGGCGCTTGTCTGTCGTCGCATTGTGATACAGGAAGCCCTTGTGCGCAGCGGCCGTGACCGAACGGTAGCCCTGCCGCCAGTCTGGACGCGTAATGGCCATCTCGTTTTCCCCGCAGCCCAACCGAGCATCGCGTGCCCGCGGCGCCGGCGTCACCGCCGTGCTCGGGCCCGACCAATACCGGCAAGACCCATCTCGCCATCGAGCGCATGCTGGCGCATTCCTCCGGCATGATCGGGCTGCCGCTGCGGCTGCTGGCGCGCGAGGTCTACAACAAGGTGGTCGACCGGGTCGGCGCCGACGCGGTCGCGCTGATCACCGGCGAGGAGAAGATCAAGCCGCCGAATCCGCGCTTCTGGGTCTCGACCGTCGAGGCCATGCCGCGCGACCTCGACGTGGCCTTCCTCGCCATCGACGAGGTCCAGCTCGGCGCCGATCTCGAGCGCGGCCACGTCTTCACCGACCGCATGCTCAACGTCGCGCGCCGCGAGGAGACGCTGGTGCTCGGCGCCGCCACCGTGCGGCCGATGGTGGAGAAGCTGCTGCCCGGCGCGAATATCGTCAGCCGGCCGCGGCTGTCGATGCTCACTTATGCCGGCGAGAAGAAGCTCACCCGGCTGCCGCGCCGCTCGGCCATCGTCGCGTTCTCGGCCGAGGAAGTTTACGCCATCGCCGAACTGATCCGCCGCCAGCGCGGCGGCGCCGCGGTGGTGCTGGGCGCGCTCTCGCCCGCGCACCCGCAACGCGCAGGTCGCGCTCTATCAGTCCGGCGACGTCGATTATCTGGTCGCCACCGACGCCATCGGCATGGGGCTCAATCTCGACGTCGATCACGTCGCCTTCGCCGTCCGACCGCAAGTTCGACGGCTATCAGTTCCGCAAGCTCAATCCGGCCGAGCTCGGCGCAGATCGCCGGCCGCGCCGGCCGCGCCACGCGCGACGGCACCTTCGGCACCACCGGGCGCTGCGATCCGTTCGAGCCGGAACTGGTGCAGGCGCTGGAAAGCCACACCTTCGAGCCGATCCGCATGCTGCAATGGCGCAACACCGATCTCGATTTCTCCTCGATCGGCGCGCTTGCAGGCCTCGCTGGCGACGGCGCCGACGCGAGCCGGGGCTGACGCGCGCGCCGACCGCCGAAGACATTCTCGTGCTGGAACACGCCGCGCGCGACGAGGACGTGCGCGCGCTGGCGCGCAACGCGCGCGGCGATCGAGCGGTTGTGGGATGTCTGCCAGGTTCCCGACTATCGCAAGATCGCGCCGGCCACCCATGCCGAACTGGTGGTGACCCTCTATGGTTTTCTGATGCGAGAGGGTAAAATCCCGATCGATTGGTTCGCTCAGCAGGTCGCGCAGGCCGACCGGACCGACGGCGACATCGACACGCTCTCCAACCGGATCGCGCATGTCAGGACCTGGACCTTCGTCGCCAACCGCCCGGACTGGCTTGCCGATCCGGAGCATTGGCAGGGCGTCACCCGCGCGGTCGAGGACAAGCTGTCCGATGCGCTGCACGAGCGCCTGGCCGAGCGCTTCGTCGACCGCCGCACCAGCGTGTTGATGCGGCGGCTGCGAGAGAACACGATGCTGGAAACCGAAATCAGAAAGACCGGCGAAGTCGACGGTCGAGGGCCACGCGATCGGCCGGCTCGACGGCTTCATGTTCGCGCCCGATGCGTCCGCCGCGCGGCTCCGAAGCCAAGGCGCTCAACGCCGCCGCGCAGAAGGCGCTGGCCGGCGAGATCGAGGCGCGCGCCACCAAGCTGTCGCAGGCGCTCGAACGACCAGATCGTGCTGGCCACCGACGGCGCGCTGCGCTGGATCGGCGACGCTGGTCGGCAAGCTCGATCGCCGGCGACGACGTGCTGCGGCCGCGCGTGCGCATCATCGCCGACGAGCATCTGACCGGGCCGGCGCGCGAGCTGGTGCAGACGCGGCTCGATCTCTGGCTCAAGACCCATATCGAGAAGCTGCTGGCGCCGCTGTTCTCGCTCGACCGCCGCCGACGACATCACCGGCATGGCGCGCGGCATCGCCTTCCAGCTGGTCGAAGCGCTCGGCGTGCTGGAGCGCCAGAAGGTGGCCGAGGAGGTCAAGGGCCTCGACCAGCCGGCGCGCGCCACCTTGCGCAAATACGGCGTGCGCTTCGGCGCCTATCACATCTATCTGCCGGCGCTGCTCAAGCCGGCGCCGCGCGCGCTGGCGACGCAGCTCTGGGCGCTCAAGCACGAGGGCCCGGACGCCAAGGGCCTCGACGAGTTGCAGCATCTCGCCGCCAGCGGCCGCACCTCGATTCCCGGTCGACAAGGAGACGCCGAAGCCGCTCTACCGCACCGTCGGCTATCGCGTGTGCGGCGAGCGCGCGGTGCGCGTCGACATTCTGGAGCGGCTCGCCGATCTGATCCGCCCGGCGCTGGCCTGGCGCGAAGGCTCGCCCGGCGCCGAAGCCGGCCGGCGCGTTCGACGGCCGCGGCTTCACCGTGACCGGCGCGATGACCTCGCTGACCGGCGCCTCGGGCGAGGACTTCGCCTCGATCCTGCGCTCGCTCGGCTATCGCATGGAGAAGCGGCCGAAGCCGGCCGAGCCGACGCCGTCCGAAGCGGCGGTGCCGGCCGCGCCGGCAAGCGGACGCCGCTGCCGCTGATCAGGGCGCGCCGGTCGATGCCGCGCTGGACACGCCGGCATCGAGCGATGACTGAATCCGCCGTCGCGGCGGCCGAACTCTGCCGACGCACCGACCTGGCGCCGCTGCCGGCGGAGCGACGCCGCAACCGGTGGCGATGGCGGTCGCGCCGGTCGTGCCGCAGCAGGACGCGGCGGCAGAACGCAAGTGCGCCGCCGGATGCGGACGAAGTCCGACCGCTCCCGTGGCGAGCGATCCGTGCGCCCGCGCGCCGGTGACGTCGCCGCCGACAGCCGTGGCGAGGATCCGCCGGTGACGCCCCGGTCGGCGACGCTGTCCGGATTTCGAGCCGCGCGGACGAAGACCCCGGCGCGCGGAGAGACTGACGCGACGAGCCGGATCGTGCCGAGCAGGAGGCGAAGGCGCCGCCTGCCGCGGAGGATGCCGGTTTCATCGAGGTCTGGCGGCCGGCCGGCCGGCGGACGAGCGGCGTCCGCCGTCGCCATGCCGCGACGGCAGCAAACAGCGCCGGCTACGCGCAGGCTCAACAGCCCGGCAGCGACGCCGGGGCGGAGACGCCGGCTCCGGCCGAGCAGCTGCCGCCGCCCCTGAGGGCGAGACGCAGGAGCGGCCGCGCCGACATGGTCGCCCGGGCAGGCACGATCGCCCACACGACGGCAGCGAGCGGCCGCGCGACGGGTCGCGAGCGAGCGACCGCCAGCAGCGCCAGGACCGCCACGAGCGCCAGCAGCGCATGGAGCGCCAGGGCCAACGCGTCGAGCGTCAAAGCACGGCCCGACGCGCGGCCGAGCGGCCGCGCCGCGACAAGGGCGACCGCGTCGAGCGCGCCGAGCGCGAGCAGTATTACGCCAAGCCCGCATGGCGGCCGCATCCGATCGCCGCGACAAGCAGCCGGATCCCAATTCGCCGTTCGCCAAGCTCGCCGCGCTCAAGCAGCAGCTCGAGCAGAGCACGCGAAAGAGCCGAATGGACCTTCGCCGAACCGCGCGCCTTGGACCGCCAGCGCATCGACAAATGGCTCTGGCACGCGCGCATGGTGCGCACCCGCAGCGACGCCGCCGCGCTTGGCCGCAAGCGGGCTTGTGCGGCTCAACGGCGGCGCGTGACCGCGCCGAGCCAGCCGGTGCGCGTCGGCGACGTGGTGACGGTGGCGCTCGACCGCGCGGTGCGGGTGCTCAAGGTCGACGGGCTTTTGCGAGCGGCGCGGGGCCGCGCCCGCCGCCCGCGCGCTTTACCGTGAATTGACAACGAGTTCCGGGGCCAAGGCTTCGCACGCTGAGGCCGGCATGTCGTCCGCCTAAGGTGTCGCCCGCGAAATTGGCCGCTGAACGCAAGTCCCTGGTCGTGGCAAGGCTGGCTTGCGGCCTATCTAACGTTACGATAGGCAGCGCTGCTGAGTCGTCGTCCGGAGCCGTGAATGACCTACGTCGTCAACGAAAACTGCATCAAGTGCAAGTACATGGACTGCGTGGAGGTGTGTCCGGTGGACTGCTTCTACGAAGGCGAAAACATGCTGGTCATCCATCCGGACGAATGCATCGATTGCGGCGTCTGCGAGCCGGAATGCCCGGTCGAGGCGATCAAGCCGGACACCGAGCCCGGCCTGGAGAAGTGGCTGGAACTCAACGCCGAATACGCCAAGATCTGGCCGAATATCACGGTCAAGAAGGACCCGCCGGCCGACGCCAAGGAATGGGAGGCATGCCGGACAAGTTCAAGAAGTTCTTCTCGCCCGAGCCGGGAACCGGCGATTAGCGGCAATTTGGACGCCGATAGTCGGACTCTGGAACGCCGGAGCTCGGCTGCGGGCGTTAACCGATATGCCGAATATTGCAGGCAGCGAGCGGCTAGAATTGCCCTTTTGCGCGCCATAAGGCTTTGATTTTGGCGAAAAATGTGCTATATATGACTAAATCGATGAATGAGAACGCCGCTACCGAGCGCTCCCCCTGTGGGGAGCCTTATTTTTCGCGGCTGTCCCAAGGAACCGGATAGGGGCGTGAAATCCACGCGTAAGCAGTGGCAGGAAAAACGCGTCAAAAGTCCAAGAAAGGTCCGCCGGCATAAGCCGGCGGACCGAAAAACTCTGCCGAGCGCCGGCGGACCTCGAGGCCTCCCGCGGCACCGCCCGCCGCGCGGCTCCCGTGGCCAAACTGCCGGCCGCCGCAAGGGGCCGGAGAAGGAGTAATGCCCGGAATGACCAGCAACAAGAAGACGACCCAACGACAAGGCTTCAAGACCAACGAGTTCATCGTCTATCCGGCCCACGGCGTCGGGCAGATCCTGGCCATCGAGGAGCAGGAAGTCGCGGGCGCCAAGCTCGAGCTGTTCGTCATCAACTTCGTCAAGGACAAGATGACGTTGCGGGTGCCGACCGCCAAGATCGTGGCGGTCGGCATGCGCAAGCTCGCCGAAGCCGCCGCTGGTCAAGCGCGCGCTGGAGACGCTCAAGGGCCGCGCCCGCATCAAGCGCACCATGTGGTCGCGCCGCGCCCAGGAATACGAAGCCAAGATCAATTCCGGCGACATCGTCGCGATCGCCGAGGTGGTGCGCGACCTGTTCCGCTCGGACACCCAGCCCGAGCAGTCCTACTCCGAGCGGCAGCTCTACGAAGCCGCGCTCGACCGGCTGTCGCGCGAGATCGCGGCGGTGCAGCACGTCACCGAGACC
>CAVTCV010000012.1:0-300948 GCA_963733315.1 uncultured Alphaproteobacteria bacterium
CCGTGTAAACTCGCCGAAATTGTTCCAATTTCGTGGGACAAGAAGCAGCACCCAAGCATCACTTATCCACAGCAGCAAAATAAGAAAGATCACGTCCAAATGTTCAAACGACCAGTCTGTTCGCATCGATGGGGCGATAAAAAGAAAGGTGCCCCACAGCGGGATTAGTACGATGCCAACCAGCAGACGAAAATATTCCAGGGTTCGGCATTGCGCCGCACTCCAGGTGGCCGGATAGATTGAGCGGATCCCCGCTTTTTCGCGATGAAAGAAGATCGTCGCGCGCGTCACAAGAGCTGAACAAGCGACGGCAAGGAGACCAATCAAAGCGAATTGAGCGGATGGGCTTAAATTTGCGTGGTGCATCCGGAGTACGCCTCTCGAGCCACGCAATAATGTTTATCGAAATACACGCGCCAGGGCAACGTAGCTGCGTCACCATTTGGCTCCGGGACATTGCGCGGCCCGCTCACCAAAATAGCACGCCCCCAGTCTTAAGGTAAGCGACGAGTTCGCCGTGCCGCGCTGTCGGATTCACCATCGCGAGCTGCGTTGCCACGGTAACAAAAGTTCTTTGTGGGAGAGCGTCGATGCTCTCGAACCGGGACGTTTCCAGACGAGCGATTTTGGTGGAGCTTATCACGACCGAACCACAATCTGAGCCACGGCGGATGGACGGCGTCGGTTCATCCTTCGTAATTGTGTCCGACAACTAGACAGTTAACGCGTATTATTTTCTGAAACGACGCTACGGCTGTCCATCTCGGCGAAGTATTTTGTGAGGCGGCAGCGATGTGTGGACGGATCTGACGCCGCCCGCATGATCATGCGCAATGTAGCTCGCATCGACCAACAGTGCCTGCACGGCGACCATCGGAAGCGCAAGCGCGATCACCGCCTCGATTGGCAGATTGGCGGCGCATACCGCTGCAGCGACGAGGCAGGCGAGGACACCGCCCACGTCCCATCCGCCTTCGGAGGCGAACTGGAAGCGAAACGTACACGGGGCAATCTTGCCCGCGTTGTAGACCGCGGTCATCCAATAAGGAAAGTACAGTCCACTAAATAGCGTGGTTCCGATGGCGATGCCGACGACGGCAATCGGATTGCTGCCGCAGATCGCTTTGAGGATGAGGCCCACCGCCAAGATGACGGCATTGAGCCACACGCTGCGTCTGGCATGGCCCATGTCTATGAAACGGCCCAGAACCATGCCGCCTAGCGCTCCTCCCAGCGCGGCTACCGCGAGCACACCGCCGAAATTGTCAAAACGCTCGGCTAGCGCTTGGAACATGACAATGCTCCATGCGGTCGCCGACCCGTTTTGAATCCAGCCGTCGGCGAAAAAGAGTAGAATCCCCAGTCTTGCCGCTGCGAAGGCACCGCGCGGTGACGGCTGTGTGATTTTTGGCTCCTCGACGTGAAGGAGTGGATAGACGGCGGCAACTTGGATCGCGGCTGCTGCGCCGAAAGCAATCCAGGGTCCGAAGTTTGTCAGCATTATTCCGCCGGCAGCTGGGCCTATCACGCCGGCGACTGCGCTGAATGCCTGTCGGGCGCCAATCTGCTTGCCCCGGTGCTCGATATCGCCGAGTGAGGCGAAGAAGACATGATAGCAGGTCCAATAGAAGACTTGGCTGAGAGACGAGAGGCCGCAAAACAACAACAGTGCAGGCCGGACGCCGTGCACAAGGGCAATGGCCGGGAATTGGATGGCCGACAAAAGCGTCCCGAATATGAATGTGCGCCGCAATCCAATCGTCGATGCGACGATCACTACCAGCGGGCGAAGCGCAAAACGTAAGCCAAGGATCGCGGCCGCAAGGACAAAGATTTGCGCCGGCGGTAGGCCGGCGCGAAGTAGGAACACCATGAAGAAGATGCCGGCTAGGCTCCACGCGAGCGACACCAACGCAAGGTGGGCGGCGAGGCGATTGATGTCGCGATTCGCGAAGAACTTCATCATTGAATCACCACCACTTGCGCCCGGCTCAAAACGCGTGGCGCGGTGGCTTCAATCGCGCCAGGAACCGAAGTGCATGTATCATAGACAATTCGCCGCATTGGCCGTTCGAGATTTCATTACGTAGTAAACACCCTCATCAAAGCCGCGCACTCTGGAGGCGCCCATTAGCTCACCCGCCATCGTCTGCACGGGGAGATAGTGACGGTAGCAATCAGCACGGGACGATCCGATCCACGGGAATGCCTCTCGAACAAGACTGCGCTTGCATGCAATGACGTTCAAGCTGCTTGACACCGCGCAGAATAGCCGCCTCGGCGGCTACAATCAGTTGCCAAAGATCATCCAGGATGTGAAATTCGACGCCCAGTGGTGGTTAGCGAATCATTCCAAAAGCGAATGGTCAGTATACACAGTGGAATTGCAAGGAACGAAACAGACGCTGTTCAGTCAGGCCACAAGCCTTTGGCTGGTCGGGTTGATAACCGCGCTCGCCATCCTGCCTGTGTTCCTTGTCGAACTTCCTGCGATGAACGATTACCCGGGCCATCTCGCACGGATGTATCTTCTGGCTTCAATCGGCACGCCTAATCAAAACCCCTATTACTATTTTTATTTGCCCTTCATCTACCCTAACCTCGTGATGGACATAGTAGTTCCGATTTTTGCTCGGTTCATGGGCGTCGCGTCTGCGACCAAAGCGTTCTTGATCCTCAGCCAAATTCTTGTGGTTAGCGGAGCCGTTGCGCTCGAAATGGCAATTAAGCGGCGCCATGAGTTTGCCGGCTTTGCTGGCGCGGCAGTTCTCTATTGCTTGCCGTTCGCTTGGGGGTTCCTTAATTTTGAGTTTGGCGTCGGTTTGGCGTTGTGGGGCCTGGCGTCATGGTTTGCACTTGAAAATAAAGAGCTCGGCACGCGCTTTGCCGCTCATGCATTGTTCTGTTGCAGCCTGTTTGTTTGTCACCTGGTTGCTTTTGGCTTGTACGGTGTAACCTTGGCGTTTTTTGAACTGTGGCGCGCATTTCAGCCAAATGCCGATTGGAATAAGAGCGCCCGAACCCTGGCTATTTTGGCCGCTCCAGGCGCGGTTATTCTCGGCTATTTCTTCGCATGCACGGCCAATATTGACAAAGGGGCGAGCGAATTCAGCGCAGGGGCGAACGAATGGAACGCTTTTGCGAAACTTATATCGATACTCCATGGCATGAATGGATACAGCGCTTATCTGTCCGCGGCCGATATTTTAGCTATCGTTGCTATGACCTACTTCATGTTCAAGGAACGATGCCTCTCGATTATGCCGCAAGGCAAATGGATCGCGGTTGGATTCCTGATCTTGATCCTTTTTCTGCCGTTCCGTTTATTCGGTGGCGACCTTCCTAATCTCAGAATCGCGATTGGCGCGCTATTAATCCTGCCGGCGTTTCTGACGTTTCGACCGAAGAGTCAGTTTTTTCGTTTTGTTCCAGCGCTCGTCTTGAGCCTCATCGCACTTGTCAATGCAGGGCATATCGCAGGTCTGTGGCTCACCTATCGTCCCGAATACGCTGTTCTGCAAGAGTCGTTTAAGCAAATTGAGCGCGGCGCATTTGTGCTTGTTGGCCACGCCAACTTTGAAAACGACCGATTTGACAAGACCAAAATGCCGATCATGACCGCCACAGCTTTGGCGGCTCATTACTCGAATGCATTCGTTCCGACGCTCTTCACCATCCCTGGCCAGCAGCCGCTGCAAGTCTGCCCGGAACTCAAACGTCTAGCTCTCAGGCGCACGAAAGATTACTGGCCAGTAGCATTTTCGGTTCTCGCGGCCGTCGCGAACGGTGCCAGTACCTCCGACATCCCCACACATGTGCGCGATTGGATGCACGATTACGACTACCTCTACCTCGTTGGGCCTCCCGGGCCAAACCCCATGCCTAGTCGCCTAACGACGCTTACAGCAGGCAAAAGCTTCACGCTGTATCGAATCATAAAGCCTCCAGGCGAAGGGAATGCGCTCGGAAACGGCGCCCACCGCTCGGGGACAACGTTTGGCACGGACGGACCATGTCAACAGCGATTACCGTTTCGATCGATTGCGGATAGCCAAACTTTAGGGCACAAAAAGGACGGCATGCCGGACAATCTCAATTCGAATCAAGCTCTGGCGGCGGCGACCCCGCCCACCTAAGCCACCCTGATGCAATCGCGACAACTAATGAGCCATTTGCAGCGTCAGGAATCTTTCGCATATTTGCCCAGGAATTGAAAACGAACGTGGGCATCCAAATCAATGGGCTGCCCATTTTGCAGTGCCAAGCGAATTATACTAACGTGGCCATGAGGGTGGAACCATATCGGGCCACACAACACCAACAGCGGATTTTCAGTCTTCCGCACACTAATTTAGTTGAATAATTCCGCCTCATGTCGCCAGCTTTTTGATCCCGATATCAATGCAAATATTTCGCAGTGGCGCTTGGGGTCGCAGCGTTCGCCTGCCAAGAAGCCGCTCGCGCCATCGAACTGAAAAAGCGTTATCCAGAGGGTAGGTAGAAAATTAACCCTTGCTTGGTAATGAACGCAACAACTGAACGTGAAGCCGACCCGTGATCATCCGGGAAAACTGCAGAGTTGATGTAAAGAGCTCTGCGCGCCAAAAGGCGATGCGTGCGGCTTAATTAAAGCCCGCTTGTGGCGTCGACGAAATGCCGGCACCGAAGAGGCGCGCCTTGTCGAAGTTCGCACGCGGGGAGGAATAGCCCCGATGCTTGCAATACGGAATGTATTTTCAACACACACCTGCTTCCCTTGGTGTGGATGGCGTCGCGTCTTCGTGCCATACACGGGATGCCGCCTGCCGTCGGCATGCGCAGTAGTCTGCGCTGTTCCAGACTTCGTCTGTTGGCGAATGTCGGTTTGATGAGCGATTACGCATCGATGCGACGACTGATGTCATTCTTGGCCAAGGCGGCAATTTCCGCTGTTCTATTTTACTTTTCGTTGCGGCGGGTCGATCTCGGCAGCATCGGACAGCGGCTTGGCGAACTCGATCTCCGATGGATGATCTTCGCCCTGTTCATGCTGTGCGGCCAAATACCCCCCCTTGCATTGCGATGGCGGGAAATTATCGAGGTCTGCGGTGCCAAGCTGCAACTGGCAACAGCGTTGAGTTACAGCCTCATCGGGCAGTTTTTCAATCAAGTCTTGCCGGCGACGGTTGGCGGCGACTCCGTCCGTATTTGGCTGCTGGCTCGCGGCGGAACCGGATGGCCAACGGCGATCTATTCGGTGCTAATCGACCGCGTGGTTGGCCTATCGATCTTGGCGGTCTTGGTTGTCACTTGCTTGCCGTGGACGTTCAATATAATCCACGATCCGATCGCACGCGCGGCTTTGACGTTGATCGGTTTCGGCGCTCTGGTAGGTGCATTGGTTTTTCTCGCGCTCGGACTTAAGCATCTGCGGGTGATGGAACGATGGTGGCTTACCCGCCATCTCGCTACCGTTTCGCGCATCGCTTGGCGACTGTGCCGCTCCGTCACCGGCGCACGCGTCGCGGCGCTTTCGTTTGTAATACATCTAATGACGGCGATGGTCGCTTGGGGTGCGGCCATGGCCGCTCACGCCGCGATCGATTTCGTCCACGTCTTATTAATAGTCCTACCGGTGATGCTGATTGCGACGCTACCGGTTTCGATCGCCGGATGGGGCGTTCGCGAAAGTACAATGGTCCTTGCCTTTTCTTATGCCGGACTAGCAGAGAGCGACGGTTTGATCGTTTCCATTCTTCTTGGTGTCGTAAACTTGGCGGTCGGGGCAATCGGTGGTATTGTCTGGGTTGCTAGCGGTTACCGATGGCGCGTAGTCAAGAAAATCGAGACCGACACGCTTGCGCATGACCCTATGCGCTGATCGAATTTCGAAGGTGTCCAGAGGAAGGATTTAGCATCGACAATCGAATATATTTGATAGGACGCTTTCCTCGGATTAGTTCGGTATTTTAACTTCATCTGACCGCTCGACGCCGCCCTGTCGCTTGGCATTCTTCGGGTGTGCGGCACCCTCGCCTACCACCACCTTTATCTAACGTATTTCTCGCATAAAACTTCGGATCGCTGCCTTGAGATCGCCTGGTAGCCGATGGTACCTCCTTGTGTTGTAGTAATGGCCGAACCGCACATGCTCACACATTGGCCTGCCAAGCATCCAGAGGGGGTTTCGCGCGCGCCGACGTTTGCAATTACGGTTGGCGGATTTGCACTCGGTTTCGTGATCTTTTTTCGCGCGCAGATTCTTTCCGGATTTGATCTTCTGTTCGGAGATCGCGGGGATACGCGATTTGTCATATTCATCCACGAGCACATCTTTCAGGCAATGATCGGGCGCAGTAACCTTTTGTCGCCGCCGTTTTTCTACGATGTCACCAATACGCTCAGCTACAGCGACGCGTTCCTGCTTAACCAGATCATCTACGCGCCATTGCGCGGACTCGGCGCTGATCCATATTTGGCGTTGCTGCTGACGCTCATGACGTTGTCGGTCGCCGGTTACGGATTCCTCTATGCATTGTTGCGACGGTTTGGACACGCTTCCGTCGTAACTTCGGTGTTTTCGTCGTTTCTATTTACCTTCGCGAATAATCTCTACGTCAATGCCAACCATCTTCAGCATTTCGCGATCTACTATGTCCCTGTGGTGGCGTATTTAGCGATTTATGCGATCACAGAGATTCCATAAGCACAAAAATCACTCACTGATGGCGGGCGGCGTTGCAGGTCTGTTGTATGGCCTCCTATTCCCAACAGGGTTCTACGTGGCGTGGTTTTTTGGATTAGGTCTTCTGATTTTCGCGCCGATTTTCATTTTCGTATCGTGGAACGCGGTGCGCGTATGGTTTGCAGCAGGTCCAATCCGAACAGGAATGCTCGGGCTCGCCTTTGTGGACGGGTTAGTCGTCGGCTTAATTCCATTCATGTTGATCTATATCCCAGTATTTAAAGTTGCGGGCTCGCGCGATTTTGGTGAATATTTATTATATGCGCCGACATTCACTGACATTTCGAACGTTGGTGCAAATTTCGTCTGGGCGGATTTGCTCGAAAAGATCGGCCTCGGCTCCCACTGGCGAACTTTAGGAGGCGGCGAGCAGAGTTTTGCGCTAACCCCCGGGCTTCAGTTTCTCGTCATATTGTCGCTGCTGATCGGACTGCGAGCGCGCTATTGGAATAGCGGCAACCGCAACCAGTTGGCGCGCGCGGTTATTATTGCTGGAGCGGCCGTGTATGTCACGCTTTTCCTCGTCACAATCAAAATCCATGAGCAGTCAGTTTTCCTGGTTTTGTTCAAACTTGTGCCGGGGGCGGGCGCTATTCGAGCAGGCTATCGCGGTATGGTCGTTGCGAATTTTTTTGCCGTTATTTCTGTGGCGCTTGCGATTGGTCGCCTATCGCAGATATCGTCCCGATACAGCGGGGCAGACTTGAAAGTGAAATCTACACGCGCGGCGGTAGTCGCGCTCATGGCTCTGGGCGTGGTAGAGCAGATCAATCTTACTCGGGGCTCCATGGTGTCGCGCGCATTTGAGCGTGCGCATTTCGGCAATGTGGGCGCTGCTCCGACCGAATGCCGAAGCTTCTACATTGCCAGCGAACCGGGACAGCCCCCCAGCATTGTTCAGATTGACGCCATGTTGGTCGCGCAGAGGGTCGGTATCCCAACCATTAACGGCTATTCGGGCAATTTTCCCCCCGGATGGGATTTTTTCGACCCTAGCGATGTCAACTATGAGCGGAACGCGCGCGCATGGGCAGTGCAGCACGGCATTGATGCAGGGCTTTGCCGCTTCGACATGGCGAACGGAATATTTTCGGGCGGTCATTGATTCCCGCGGGCATCGGCCTAGGACCCTGATCGTCATACTGATACTTTTCTTCGGTCACGTTGCCGAATGACTCCTCGGTCAATTCATTCTCAAGAAGCTTGCGGCCATTTCCGTGTACTTGGTCTGGCACGCGTAAAGTGGCCGTTCGCAGGCCGCCTTATCGACGCGAGGCTTCTTCGATCTCCCTCTGGTTTAACGCTACCAATTGCGGCCGTTGACTGTGCCGTTGGTGGTGACATTGGATCTGGCAGACAGCACTCTCAGCTTGATGTCGCAAGCGAGGACCTCTGTAGACCAATCAACATTCGCTATCCGCCAGGAATTACGCTCCGTGAGCTAGCAGAACGTATCATCGCTTCCGTAGATGGATGTGAAGACTTGTCTTCAGCGTACTGTCAGCCCACAATTCAAAACAGCTCACCACGAGATCAAACTACCCGCAAACGATTGATATAGACGCCTAAGATGAAATTGCTCGATAGGCTAAGGTAAAGGATCAAATATTTTGGTCAATCACCTAGGAAAATCGCCTTATGGAACTAACCGTCATCATTCCCGCCTACAATGAGCGTCACACACTGGGAAAAATACTGGAGGTCGTCGCGCGCACGTTGCCCGGTGTAAGCAAGGAAATCATTATCGTGGATGACTGCTCCACGGATGGCACGCGCGAATGGCTATTGTCCAATTTTCCGAAGGGAAAATGGTCTGGCTCCGGGATGACGCTCGATAAAGATGGCAATCTGGAGCTGTCTTCCGATGCGAGATCAGCCCAGATCACCATTCATGCATTGTACCACGAGCGCAATAAGGGCAAGGGAGGCGGGCTGCAGACGGGACTGGCCGGCGCGACCGGAGATGTTATCGTCTTTCAGGATGCTGATCTCGAATATGATCCCCAGGACTGGGTGGCGATGTACGATCTGATCGTCGTGCGAAGGGTTGCCGATGTGGTCTATGGTTCGCGCTTCTATGGACGACCGCACCGCTCACTATATTTCCATCATTACATGGCAAACCGATTAATTTCGTTACTGTTCAATATTCTTTACAATCAAACCCTCACCGATATCGAAGCGTGTTATAAGATGATGACGCATGAGGTTGCAAAATCATTGCGGTTGTCAGCAAACGATTTCGGGGTTGAGATCGAAATCAGCGCAAATATCGCGCGCCGCCAAAATACGCGGATTTACGAGCTTGGGATTTCATATTTTGGCCGCACCTACGTTGAAGGGAAGAAGATCAATTGGCGGGACGGCATTAAGGCACTTTGGTATCTCTTCAAATTTCGCTTTAACTGAGGAAATGTTCTCGATTCCTGAGCTGTTCCAATCGGTTGGTCGGGACTGCCGGTTTCACCACGCGGCCATTTTAACGAAGTGTAAATGACTATGTTGTTAGTCTTGCTGGCATGTCTCGTCTTGCAAGGCTGCAATTTTTAGGACCGGTGGCCGTACTCGTCATTGTGGGCGCTGCTGAAGCAGCTGCGTTCGCGCTGGCTCGGATCCCAACTTCTGAAACGCTGTGGTATGTTAATTTGAATATTTTTCAAGTTTTCCAGGAGAGCGCTTTCACGCTGCCGGCGCCACTGGATTTGCCTTACTCGCAATTTTTCCTCATTGCACTACCGCTTTTTGCAGTTGCAACCTACGGCCTTCTTAACAAACGATCGTTCCCACTGGCCCTCGCCAGTCATCTGAGTTTCATTTACGCGGGTTTCGTATTTTACTGTTTAGCGAGTAACCAAATACACCCGTTAACTGCATCTATCGCTAGCTTTGCCGTTACAAATAGCCCAAACATTTATTTGCCGCTCTTTTTGGTCGGAGCATCCCTTATTTCATTTTTGATATCGCATTACCAATATCTCCTCACATTTTTTAATACGAACTCTAAATCCGCAATGCGTTCCCGATAATCCGTGACCACCACGGCGGTCGCATCGCAAGCAGTTCTGATTTTGACCGCAGCAGTCTTATTTTACGTCGGTTTAACTGATCTCAAGCATTTCAAGATCCGTAACGAGTTAATTTTAGTTCTAACGGGGCTGTTTTTCCTACATGCGTTTCTTTCCGGGCGCTGGACGTCCTTACACTGGAATTTCGGATTTGCCGCGCTACTGTTTCTGATTATGCTTTACTATTATTCAAGGAAAATGATGGGCGGCGGGGATCTAAAGCTACTAACTGTGGCCTTCCTTCGGGTCGGCCCCTTTTTGCGCGCTGCCGTTCGCGCTATTTCTTCTTCTTTTTATCTGCATCCATATCATTGCTGTAAAACTCAAGTTAGTTGAAGCTCGGGTGGCAAACGGGAACAAATGGCTACCCTTTGCCCCCTCTATTGCGGCCGCCCTCATTAGCGTTTTCATGGCGGGCTGCCTTCAACCTGTTTAGGTCAGCCACACCGATCGACGGTGTACAAATAACTCAATGAGCTTGGTCTCATTGAGCCGCGGCCCCGCGCCCGCGGCGTTCTCGGTCGGTATTGATCAAATAACAAAGGGCCGCCGGAAGGCGGCCCCCTGTCATTTTGTCGATGGCCGTAACAGCTATTGCCCGTCGTTATCGCCAAGCGGCGGGATCTTGGCTTGAAGCTTGGACACGGTGGAGCCCTTGACCTGGAGCGTCCAGGCCGAGTCGATCGCCGCCTGGGCGCCCGCATACGGTAAGTACAGCGTCAGATTCGACACGTAGAGGGTCGAGCGGTCGTTGCTGAAGGCCAGGCTCGCCGGGAACAAAAGACCGCTGCGGGAAGCCTTTGCGGTCGATGCCGCTAGAAATCGCCGAGCTTGGCGATCACTTTCCCGGTCTTGTCAATGACGACGATCTCGTCTTCCTGATTGGCGCAAATCCAAAGTTATCGTCGCGGTCAACCATGATCCCATCCGGGGCGTTGATGCCGGTGATAAAGATCGACGCCGCTCCGGCGCTGCCGTCGGGATTGACCGGGATCTGGATGATCTGATGATACGCGGTGTTGGCGACGAACAGGATCGTGCCGGTCATTGTTGAACTCGACGCCATTGGCGCCGAACGGCGGCGTAAGACCCGTTCCCGGCCCGAGCAGCGGACCGCTGCTCCACTGCGTTGGAGTGCCGCCGCCGGGGCCGGATTTTCCAGATCACGCCGTTGAAGGAATCCGACACATAGCCGTTTCCGGACTCGTCGAAGGTCAGCGCGTTGAGGCCGGAACTGGCGATCGGGCCGCATCAACACCTTGGATGCGCCGGTTACCGGGTCGACTTGGAGACATTTCCGGCCCCGAAGTCGAGGACCCACAGGCGTGGTGACCGGATTGAACGCGAGCCCGAGCATGTGTGGACTCGAGTTCGCGATGGTAACCTGCCTGACGAGTTTGCCGTTCGGGCTGATCACGAAGAGCACGGCGTTCGCCTGTGAGCGCGCCCTGTGGTGTTGAAGCCGAACGTCGGTACGTAAATGTTGCCGTCGGGTCCGACCGTGAGGCCTTCGACGCTGCTCTGCACGCCAGGAGGACTCCGGCAGAACGGCCAGCACGTCCACATTGCCGCGCTCCCATGCGCTGGCCGGTGCCGCCGCGAGAAGTCCGATCATGAGCCCGAGCGCGGCCGCGATCTTGAATCGTGTCATGGCTTGCCTCCCTGTGGTTATTTGAGATCCCCTAGACGACCAATGGACACGCAGGCGATGATAGCATCGCCTGGGGATGCTCGGAAGCCGGTATGGTGGCGATTCCTCGCTACAGCACCCACGCTTCTCGATCGAAAATATTGAAAGTAGAGTGGGTGGAGCATAGAGCCTAGAGATCTAGAGATTATGAGAAAATCTTTTGGACTTCATCCTCTTATTGTCAGACTCCGCAGGGACAAGCGCGGCAGCATCATAATTCAATCCACCCTAACCATCATCGTGATCATGGGAATGATCGGATTAGCGCTCGATGGCGGTCGCCTTTTCATGGTCAATAACGATCTGCAGGATTTGGCCGACGCTGCTGCCCTGGCTGGCGCGGCAAAGTTGGATGGTACCAGTGGTGCAATGCAGCGCGCCGATGCTGCGGCGAGGAACCTAAATAACAATGTGCGTTGGTGGAATGTATCCGGGCCGAAAATTCTGGCCTTAACAAGTGGCGTACAATTTTATAAGACATTATCAGATTTAGACGCGGATAATCCCGCCCAGACCGACAAAGACGCCAATTATATCAAAGTCACCACAGGTGCCTGGCAAGTCGCTCCAACATTCCTGGTTGTCGTAGGAGCTATTTCAAATAACTCTACTAATGCCACGGCAGTAGCCGAATCGGGGACTGCAATGTGCGTACCTATGTCAATGATGCTGTGCAATCCTTATGAGCCTCTGACGGACTCCACTGGCGATACTTCGAATTTCAATCCGGCTCCTGGGACGATGTTCGTATTTGGCACGACTGGGAATACCCGCTACAGCCCCGGAGTCTTCAATCTTCTTCAGGATGCAAATCAAGATAACTCGGATCTGGCAGTCGAGAAGCTTCTAGCCCAACAGACTGCAGACCTTTGCAGCACCGCGGGCACAAGGCCAGCGCAGGGGCAAAAAACAAACGCCACACAAATCGGGATCAATGTTCGCTTTGATCAGCAACCGAATGGCGACGTCACAGGATTAGATCAAACGCCGGCCCCTATTAAGATCGACGGATATGTCCCCAGAAACGGTACGAACTTTTGCGACGGCAACCTCGTTAATGATACACCAACACCGTATTCTAATTGCGCTACTGATCACACAATAAGCTGCCCACTGCCACGAGATCAAACTTTTAGTAGCGTGGGAAGCAGTGGAGGCAGCCAGATCGGAGGCGGTCCTGCGTTGACGGATCTACAAGCGTACTGGTCAAATCATCATCCAGGCATATTACCGACAGGGGTTAATACCCGATATCAAATCTATCAATTAGAGGTCGCCGGGACCGGAAACGCCAAGACGTGGTTGACGGACACAGTGGAACCACATGGACCTCAATGCGCCCTCGCAAGTACAGAAGTACCCCCAGAATTCGCCGCCAGTCGGCGGGTTGTACCCATCGCTGTGGTCGATTGTCTCTATTGGGGAGTGAAAGGAAATTCGGTAAATAAAATTCGGATTAACTCATATGCTGACTTCTTTTTAACTGAAGCGACTTCATCCAGTGGATCAACTAGTGGGAATATTTACACTGAGTTTGTAACGACGCATCATACGGACGAGAATGGCAGTGGGCTCCATAGCATAGTACGGCTCGTCAGATGATCTCGTTGGTGGAGTTCTTATCCCGACTTGCGCGCTGTTCATCTGGAAGCGCTTTGGTGGAAGCGACTATTACCATACCGATAATAATTTCTCTCATGGTTGGCGGCGTGGATTTTGGGATGGCTTTTTCCGCGCATGCCACCATGGGAAAATCGGTACGAGATGCAGCACGCTATTTGGGGAGTTTGCCGCCAAGCGTGGCCTGCAGCAACTGGGCGATTGCGAATGCAAAAAATTTGGCAGTTTATGGGAAGGTACGTTATGTCGCTGGAGATTCCCCGCTGATAACAGGCTGGCAGACGGATGGCGGAACCAAGAACAATGTTAGTGTAGATTGCTCGACGCCGTCCGTCATCGTCGTTTCGGCAACGGTTCCTTACAACACTTTGATGCTTGCTGCAGTTTTGTCGGGCGTTGGTACACTTACGTTGTTTACCCAGCATGAGGAGCAATCTATTGGTGGGTAAAATTCGGCGCGACATAGCAGGCTCAGCGCTTGTTGAATACACGGTGGTATTCCCAGTGTTCATATTGGTGACATTGGGAACGGTCGACGTCACCTATATGCTCTATGAATGGGCATTGGCCGATAAAGCAACCTATGTTGGCGCGCGCGCAGCCGTAGTTTCAAATCCGGTTGCTCCGAAAATCACTGAAGACAAATTGCTTTATAGCCAAAATCAATTAGCAAAAATGGGGCAATTCTGTTTCGATTTTACAACTGGAGCAGGCAACGGTAATTGCCCTGCTTCGACCGTGAAAGTTGATTGTACGTCAACAGCGTGCACACCAAACACATTCGGCTTTGACGGCTCGGCTTTTACGAATGTCAATGGCACCGGCATTTTCGATCGAATGAAGGTTATATTCCCGCGTCTTCAACCCGGGAACGTGACGATATCTTACGAGCTGAATGGTTCCGGTTACGTTGGCCGACCAGGCGGGCTCCCAATGAATGTGACGGTCAAAATTCAAAATATGACTCACCGGATTTATTTTCTTGCAGGACTTCATGCGCTTCTTCGGCGGAACATTCGCGTCGACACCTGCAATTCCCGCATTCGCGACGACGCTGACGAGTGAAGATATGACTACGAAGTCGTCCGCTAAGCAGCCAATTTGAGGGCGGGCCGGATTGCGAGGCGGCGCCAAGACGCGACTAGGATTAGGCGTAAAAAAAATCCTCAGCTAGGCGAAGACGAGGCGGAGGTTGTGGCCGACGGCGGTGAGGATGGCGTTGGCGGCGTCGCAGCGGTCCCCTTGAGATAGCAAAGTCCGAGATGGCTCGCGGCTTTCACATGACCGATCACGGGCTCAATGGCGGAGCGACGTCGTAGCTCGCGCTTGATGGCGCCGAACACGGTAAGCCTCCGTCGTAGGCCGCCTTGTCAGATTGAGGGGCGTGTTGAGAACTGCGCGTATGGACAGGGATACGCACAGTGCGCAGGTCGAGCGGCTCGAGGTCGTGGATACGGGTCGGCGGCGTCGCTGGACCGAGGATGAGAAGCTCAAGATCGTGCTTGAGAGCTTGCAAGCGCCACGTCAGGTCTCGGCGACGGCGCGGCGCCACGGCATTTCGCGCTCACAGCTGCTGCAATGGCGGCGGGCATTTCGAACCAGGCAGACGGGTCCGGCTGAACAGCAAATTGGCTTCGTACCGGCCTTGGTTGTGCCGGAGTCCGAGCCGGTGGCACCGCCACCGGCTTTGTCGGCCGGTACCGGGGCGATCGAGATCGAGTTTGCCAGCGGGGCTCGGATGCGGATTACGGGCACAGTCAACGCGACGATGTTGACGGCCGCCGTCGCCGCGTTGTCGGGCGGAAGCCCGCGATGATCCCGTTGCCGACGGGCGTGCGGGTGTGGCTTGCGACCGGCTTTACCGATATGCGGAAGGGCTTCCCGTCTCTGGCCTTGCAGGTGCAGGAGATTCTGCATCGCGACCCGTTGAGCGGCCATCTGTTCTGCTTCCGCGGACGTCGCGGCAATCTGCTTAAGGTGATCTGGCATGACGGCCAGGGCGCCTGCCTATTCACGAAGCGGCTGGAGCGGGGCCGTTTTCTGTGGCCGAGCCCGGCCGATGGTGTAGTGGCCATTTCGCCGGCACAGCTCGGGTACTTATTGTCCGGCATTGATTGGCGGCAGCCACGGGAGACGTGGCGGCCAACATCGGTCGGATAACTCTTTTGGCTTGCCAACGGCAATGGATGTGATTCCATCGCTGCTGTGACCACCCGTGAATCGCTTCCCGCTGATCTTGCTGCCGCGCATGCGCTGATCCTTGCCGAGCGTGGCGCACGCCTTGATGCGGAAGCAGTTGCGGCAAGTGCCCAAGCCGAAGCAGCGCACGCCAAGGCCGAAGCGGCCAATGCCCAGGCGGACCTGTCGAGCACCGAAGCGCTGATCAGCTACTACAAGCTGGAGATCGAGAAGTTGCGACGGGCGCTGTATGGCCGCCGCTCGGAGCATAAGACCCGGCTGCTGGAGCAGATGGAGCTTCAGCTTGAAGAGCTGGAAGCCTTCGCAACCGAGGACGAGCTGGCAGCTGCGAAGGCGGCGGCCAGGACGCAGACGGTCAGATCATTTGAGCGCAAACGACCGGGCCGCAAGCCGTTCCCCGAGCATCTGCCGCGCGAGCGCGTCGTAATCCCGGCGCCGGAGAGCTGCCCCTGCTGCGGCTCGATGAAGCTGTCTAAGCTGGGCGAGGACATCACCGAGACGCTGGAGGTCATTCCTCGCCAGTGGAAGGTGATCCAGACGGTGCGTGAGAAGTTCTCCTGCCGGGAATGCGAGACCATCACCCAACCGCCGGCGCCGTTCCATGTGACGCCGCGCGGCTTTGCCGGGCCGAACCTTCTGGCCATGATCCTGTTCGAGAAGTTTGCTCAGCACCAGCCGCTGAACCGGCAGAGCGAGCGCTACCGGCGGGAAGGCATCGATCTTAGCGTATCGACGCTGGCCGACCAGGTCGGCGCCTGTACGGCCGTTCTTGCGCCCTTGCACGGGCTGATCGAGGCCCATGTCCTGGCGGCCGAGCGGCTGCACGGCGACGACACCACGGTGCCGATCCTGGCCAAGGCGAAGACGATCACGGGGCACATCTGGACATACGTACGCGATGACCGGCCGTTTGACGGCCGGGCCCCGCCGGCGGCGCTCTATTACGCTTCGCGCGACCGCCGGCACGAGCATCCGGCGCGGCACCTTGCCGGCTTCACCGGCATCCTGCAGGCCGACGCCTATAGCGGTTACAACGAACTCTACGATGCCTCGCGCGCGCCGGGACCGATCGTTCCTGCCCTGTGTTGGGCTCACGCCAGGCGGCAGTTCTTCGAGCTCGCCGACATCGCGGCCAATACCCGGCGCGGCAAGAATGCAGCGGCGATCTCGCCGATCGCGCTGGAGGCAGTCAGGCGCATCGACGCCCTGCTCGACATCGAGCGCGGCATCAATGGACTGTGTGCCGAAGAGCGACTGCGAGTGCGCCGAGAACTGAGTGCGCCGCTTGTGGCCGCCCTGGAGGCATGGCTGCGCGAACAGCGCTCGCGCCTGTCGAACTCGTCCTCGGTCGCCAAGCCGACCGACTATATGCTCAAGCGTTGGGACAAGTTCGCACGATTCCTCGGCGACGGCCGAATCTGTCTTACGAACAATGCGGCGGAACGAGCGCTGCGCGGATTTGCGCTCGGCCGGAAGTCATGGCTCTTCGCCGGCTCCGAACGCGGCGCCGATCGAGCGGCAGCCATGGCAACGCTGATCATGACCGCGAAGCTCAATGATATTGATCCGCAGGCTTGGCTCGCTAATGTGCTCGGACGCATTGCCGACCACCCCGCCAACAGGCTCGACCAGCTGTTGCCGTGGAATTGGAGCATCGATGTCCGGTCTGCCGCGCCACCTCAAGCAGCTTGACAAGGAACTGCTCGCCCTTGGCGAGGAGACGATGCTGATTGAGGAGCTTGATGGCTTCATCGCCGGTCTGCTGGTCTGTCCCGAGCTTATCAAGCCGGGCGAATGGCTTCCGATCGTCTGGGGTTACGACGGGGACGATCCGCCGCCCGCCTTCGACAATCTCGATCATGTCAACCGGGTACTCGGCCTCCTTATGGAGCATTACAATGATGTCGCACGTACGCTGATGGAGCATCCTGACCGCTACAGTCCGCTGTTCGCTGTCGACAAACGCAACGGCGATATCCTTTGGGAGCTTTGGATCGAAGGCTTCGAAAAGGCTGTCAACCTACGCCCGGCAAGTTGGCAAAAGCTCCTCAACACCGACGTCAACACGACGACTGCGATGCGCGGAATGCAGACGCTCGTCGATATCGTCTGTGGCGACCCAAAAATGCCGAGGATGGACCACGACACATTGAGCGCTACGGCCCCCGACGACATCGCACGCTGGGTCGTCGCTCTCAATGACTGGCGCCTTGCCAATTATCGACCGATGCAGGGCAACGACCCAATCCTGCGTCCATCATTCACGTCGGCGAACAAAGTTGGCCGCAATGATCCCTGTCCGTGCGGCTCAGGTAAGAAATACAAGAAATGCTGCGGGCTTCATTGAGCGCCGCAACCGCGGTCCTCACCGGAGGCTTACTCTGTATTTGATCGACAGCACCGTCGTAAAAGCTCACCGCGCGGCGAGCGGAGGAAAAGAGGGGGAGAAAAATCAGGCGATCGGCATCAGCCGGGGTGGTCGAACCACGAAAATCCACGCGATTGTCCACAGCAAAGGTCGGCCCCTGAGTTTCATTGTGACCGGCGGACAGGTGCATGACAGCCAAGTCGTCGAAGAAATCCTAACCACGCCCTGGGCGCCGCTGGCCGTCACTGCAGACAAGGCCTACGACAGCGAAAAAGTGCGCCAGCAGATCAGGGATGAAGGCGCGTTGCCGGTTATCCCGAACCGCTGCACCGCTACAAAGAAAGCCTATTGTCCCAAGCGCTTCTACCGGCGGAGGCACAAGATCGAAAACTTCTTCTGCCGCATCAAGGATTGGCGGCGTATCGTCACCCGCTACGACAAGCTCGCCCGCAACTTCCTGGCCGCTACCAATCTCGTCGCTGTGCTCTACTGGATCAAATTGTAAGTCCAGACCCTAGCGCGCCATTCAAGTCGATTAGCTAGCGAACTAATCCTTCAACCCAGGCGATGAACGCGCTGAGCTGATCAGGGTAGACTAAAAAATAAACAACAATTCCTACCGGAAACAACATGAGTTGCCAGTCCCGCATGGACGGCCTCCCGAATGTTGTGTCGCCGCTGTGATGGCGCCTGATGTACGACGACGGTCACGCTCGTACGCAGGATAATCCAAATTGATTGTGTGGTTGACAAGATAATAGGGCGTAAATTCCGACAAATACCCTGACCGCCGTCGCGAAATCCGCGATATGGATGATCAAATAACCAATTCCTGAGCTTCGCGCCCGGATCGTCGCTCGGGTAATAATACTACGAAGGATAACCAACGGCCGAACATCGCTCTAATCGAACTGGCAGGATTTGTCGTTTGGACTATTCGCCATTCAAATTGCGTGCATTTTCGACCGCGACTTTCGTTTCTGTGTACCGACCTTGTGCACTCTCGGCCAGCCTTGGAAATTCAACGTCCGGGTTTTCGTCGAGTGCGAATTTTAGTCCCTCGGGCGTGTTATAGAAGCGTCCCTTCAGTGAGCGCTCCATTGGACCGTTCGCTAAGATGATGCTTGCAGTAAATGCACAGTCAAAACCAGATTTCGCTGCCATTGGTCGGCAATCAATTTTCTGGAAATGACGTATTTCAAAGCGGTCGTTTCCAGCCGTGCGCACACGTTCGACCGCTTCACGACCTCCGCTCTCGCCAATGAACGCCATAGTGTCCGCTACCTCGGCGGCCAAGCTGCGCCCAAATGCGGTCCGCATCTGATTTTCGGTAGGCTCGTTAGCGTGCAAGAAAAATATCACGCCGACGGCTGCAATAGGCAATATTAGACCTCGCATCTGTCCCTCCTGGACGGATGCACCCTATTTGCGACAAATGCTTTTAAGTTACGTTGAACAAATAATTCAAATTGTCCGAGTTCGGATGCGTTGCAAGCGGTACGGACACCTTGGTCCTGACGTTCGGTCCAATTGCAGCGAACGGTCCGCTATCGGTGCATCCACCCGGCTAAGCACCGTCCAAATAGGGCGCTCTCGAGTGACGGGGGGGTTGTTGGCCGATGGTCAGGGTGGCAGGATTTGCGTTTGAAACTCTGAGCCATTGAATTATCGAAAGTTTTTTCGAGCCCAAGAAACTTTTGTGTACTCGCCTTGTGTACTTGAAACAAGGCGCTATCGACCATCTAGCTGTCGGCGACAGCGACGCTTCTTTGAACGGCGCGTCAACTCTTTGCCGCGGCCCTAATGCAAATGTTGGCAGTGCTCTCTTCCGACTTCCCTTCAAGCAGCTCTTCGTCCGCAGAAGAAAATCGGCTTACGTAAATTGATATAAAGCAATGCAGGGAAGAAGGACTTATGGCGAGAGTTGCCGCACCGTTGGCAGACCACAGCCAGACCAAGATTGGAGCAATCCAATGGCGGACCCTTCGGAACGAAGCCTCGGACAAGTAATCAATACTTGGGTACAGACGGCCGGTATCCTCGTTGCCGCGGCGTGGGGTGCCTACACTTTTGTTTACAAAGAGATTGTGGTCCCAAAGTCCGCGCCAGTGAACATTTCCGTAAATCTCCAGCTTAAGAAGATCGGACCAGGCAGCGTACAGACGACCAGCACAAAGAGCGAACTCGTCGCCATAGAGATGCGGGTCTCCGCGACAAACCCGAGTACTCGCGAAGTGTATTTACTACCGAGGGTGTGGATGGCCTGGGGTTACGCTCAAAGCGCATCGGATAGCGCGCTACCCGTCAAAGACGCAGAGGCCGCGCTAAATTCGCATCAAGGACTGTTTATTCAAAAATACTCAAGATCTGAAGCTACCGTTGTGGCCGTTGGCAGTCTTTTTTCAGACACCGTGCTAAAACCCAACGAGACTACAATGCGAACCCACATAATTTATGTGCCTGCTGGGATGTTCGATGCCCTCGAAGTGGCGACCGTGATGCCCACTATGGCTAAACGAGACGGAATTGCTGTGGAGTGGAGACTGAACGAAACGGGGCAGTCGCTTGATACTGTCTTGTACCGCGTGAGCGCTAATAACGAACGAACGGAAATAAAAAAGGACCCAGATGGCAGCTATTCCAGTCTTGAAAAAAACGGTTTTCAATCAGCTAGATCGGTATCAGAGGTTTCTTTGTGGCAGTAGCCACGCGAGGGATCAAATCGCACATATCGTTTGCGCAGTGAAGCCGTCCGTCCACCGCCGTTTGCGCTCGTTCGCGAAGCGCGTCATGGCTGCCATGCGGGGATATGTTGTGTCACGCGCGATATTTAACGCAAAAATTATGGGCCGGATAAGTCTCGATAGCTAAGTTAGCTGCCGAGCGACAAGCTCCTCCTGGAGCGTCAGGCCATGATGAAAAGCAAGAATGTAGTAGCAGCGCTGCGGCGTGACGCGCATTTCGTTTTGAATGCCGTGATCGCAGTGGTGTTCATCGGCTTCGCCTGCATTGTGGTGGCGGCGGCCCTGTTTGATTTGCTGGCGATCCGGCACTAGCGCGCCTGCGTTCAACGCTGCGCAAGCGAAACCGGCGGATAGCGATGGTGCTCGCCGTTGAAATCCTCGACCACAAGCTGCGCGCTGCCGTTTGAACCGGTCTGCGTGAGATAGTTCGGGCCGATCGGCGACTTGCCGTAGCCGCCGGGGATATCGAGCACATAGGCCGGCTGGCATAGTCCGGACAGACGCCCGCGCAATGCGCGCATGAGGTTCTGTCCGGTCGCGATGTCGCTGCGTAGATGCGCGGTGCCGGGCGCGAGATCGCCGTGGTGCAGGTAATACGGCTTGATCCGGCATTCGACCAAGGCGCGCATCAGCTCTGCCAAGGCTGCCGGCGTGTCGTTCACGCCCTTGAGCAGAACCGATTGCGCGAGGAGCGGAATACCGGCATCGGCCATGCGGGCGCAGGCCGCGCGCGCTGCAGGCGTCAATTCGCGCGCGTGATTGATGTGCAGCGCCATGTAAGTCGGCTTGCCCTTGACCTTGATCGCCCGCACCAGGTCCGCCGTCACCCGCGCCGGCTCGGCGACCGGAACGCGGGTATGGATGCGCAACACCTTGACGTGTTCGATCTCGGCAAGTTGCTGCATCACCGCGCGCAGGCGGCGCGCCGAGAGCACCAGCGGATCGCCGCCGGTCAGGATCACTTCCCAGATCTCCGGCCGGCTGCTGATATAGTCGAGCGCAATGCTCAGCGCTTCGGCCGACAAGACCTTGCCCTTCTCCGGCCCGACCATCTCGCGCCGGAAGCAGAACCGGCAATAAACCGCGCAGACCGGCGTGAGCTTGAGCAGCACACGGTCGGGATAACGATGCACGATGCCCTCGACCGGCGAATGCGCGTCGTCGCCGATCGGATCGCTCAGCTCTTGCGGCTGCATGTCGAGTTCCGCCGCGTCCGGAACGAACTGGCGCGCGATCGGATCGTTCGGATCGTTCGGATCGATCAGATCGGCCAAAGCGGGCGGCAGCGCGACAGCGTAGCGTTCGGCAACCGCATCCAAGCCGGAGCGCTTCTCGTCGGGCACGAAGCCGTGGTCGCACAATTGCGTGGGAGTCCGAAGTGTCGTCATAGTCATCCTCGTCAATTCAACCCTCAGCCACCGGCGTCCAGATCACCTGGTCGATGCGCTGCGCAGCCGTGGCCAGCATCACCAGCCGGTCGAAGCCGAGCGCGATGCCCGACGCCTGCGGCATCGTCGCGAGCGCCGCGAGGAAATCCTCGTCGACCGGATAACGCTCGCCATGGATGCGCTGCTTCTCGTCCATCGCCACCTCGAAACGCGCGCGCTGCTCGGCGACATCGGTCAGTTCGCCGAATGCATTGGCAAGCTCGACCCCGCAGGCGTAAAGCTCAAAGCGCTCGGCCACTTTGTCGCTGCCGGGTTTGGTGCGCGCGAGCGCGGCCAACGGCAACGGGTACTCGTATAATATGGTGGCCCGGCCGATGCCGAGCCGCGGCTCGACCCGCTCGGCCAGGATGCGGCTGAAGATGTCGCCCCAGGTATCGTCGGCCGCCGTCGTCAACCCCGGCCGTGACGGCCGCGGCAGCGAGTGCTTTGGCGTCGCCCTGCCCGCCGGCAACCGTCGCCAGCAGATCGACCCCCGCATAGCGCGCGAAAGCCTCTGCTACCGTCACGCGCTCGGTCGCAGCATAAGGATCGATGGTCTTGCCGCGGAACGAGAACTCACGCGCGCCGGCCGCGCGCGCCGCCTCAGTGAGCAGCGCTGCACAATCGTCCATCAATGCCTCATAGGGCTCATTCGCCCGGTACCATTCCAGCAGCGTGAATTCCGGGTGATGCAATGCACCGCGCTCGCAATTACGAAACACGCGGGCAAAATCGAAAATGCGCGGCTCGCCCGCCGCCAGCAGCTTCTTGCAGGCGAATTCCGGCGAGGTCCGCAAATAGAGCGGCCGCCGTTCGCCGCCCGGTCCGATCAACTCGGTCGAGAAGGCATGCAGATGGGTCTCGTTGCCGGGCGAGACCTGCAACGCTGCCGTCTCCACCTCGACGAAGTCCCGCGCGGCGAACCAAGCGCGCAGGGCCGCGGCGACGCGGTTGCGCGCCAGCAGCAGCGGCCGCCGGTCGGCATGGATATCCGGCCGCCAAAAACCCGGATTTTGGCTCACATTGACCCCGTTTTACGGCCCTACCGGAAAGACTGGCATCTCGCCTCAGGATGGGTATGGTGCGGCCCGAATCCGCGGTTCCGCGCCGCCCTCAAGCTCAAGGATCGTTATCGTGAAGGTCATCGCTAGCCAACTCCGCAAAGGCAATATCGTCGATATCGACGGCAAACTCTATGTCGTGCTCAACGCGGAAAGTTTTCACCCCGGCAAGGGCACCCCCACCACGCAGGTCGATATGCGCCGGATTTCCGACGGCGTGAAGACCCAGATGCGCTACAAGACCACCGACGGGGTCGAGCGCGCCCATGTCGAGGAAGTGGAATATTCCTACCTCTACCAGGACGGCGACGGCTTCCATTTCATGAACGACCAGACTTACGACCAAGTCACCTTGCAAGCCGATATCGTCGGCGACATGGCCGCTTATCTGCAGGAGGGCATGAAAGTCCAGCTTGCCATCCACGAAGGGATCGCCATCTCGCTCGAGATTCCGCAGAAGGTGACGTTGGAAATCACCGAGACAGAACCGGCCATGAAGGGCCAGACCGCGTCCGGCTCATTCAAGCCGGCGATCCTGTCAAACGGCGTGCGCACCATGGTGCCGACCCACATCGTGCCCGGCACCCGCGTGGTGGTAATGACCGCCGACGGCTCCTACGTCGAGCGCGCGAAGGATTAGACGCGTACGCTCGATCGCACTTCCTTCGGGAACAGATCGTCCGGCGTCAGCCGATGCGCGGTGACGCCCTGCTCGTGCGAGAAGCGGCAGAACGCGTCGAGCGTCTTGCGGTTGGCTTCGAGCCCGTAGGGGAACGGATCGGCGCCGAAGTTCTTGCCCCATTCGCCGGCAATCGCAGCCGACCACGGCACCGGGATGCGCGACGCCGTCAGGTCTGACATCCGCTCGAGGCTGCGCTCTTTGGCCTGTTCGAAAGCCTTGAACAGGTTCATCGCCACCCACGGATAACGCTCGAACACCGCCCGACGCATGGCGATCACGTGCATGATCGGGAAGATGCCGGTCGCGTCGTAGTAGCGCATCTCCTCGCCGCGATAGTCCGGATAGAGCCGCACAATTTTATGACCCTCGGTCATGAACGCACTCGGCACGCGCGCCGAGATCGCGGCATCGAGCTCGCCCGACAGCAGCATGGCGCTCAGGCTTGAATCGCGCCGCTGCGAATATTGAATGCCCTTGGGCAGCGTGAACTCGACCTTCTCCTCGCGGCCGGCCTCGTTCATGCCGGCCTGCACCCATTTGATCTTGGTCAGATCGACACCCGCCGTCTCGCTCAAAAAACCGCGCGCATAAATGCCCGCGGTCTGCGCCCATTCCGGAATGCCGACGGTTTTGCCTTCGAGATCCTTGGGCGATCTTGATGCCACGGTCGGCGCGCACGTAAAACGCCGAGTGACGGAACACGCGCGAGGGAAACACCGGAATGCCGATGAACGGCGAATTGCCTTGCGAGGCATAGCCGATAAACTTGCCGAACGACATTTCCGACACGTCCCATTCGCGGTTCTTGATGAAGCGGAAGAAGATTTCCTCAACCGGCAGCACGAAGCCAGTGAGCACGATGCCCTCGGCGCGCACCACGCCGTTCATCAGGTCGCGCACATGGTCGTAGTCGGTGGTGGCGAGCGTCAGATGCAGCCGTGCCGTGCCGCCGCTCTCGATGATTTCCGGCTCACGGTCGCCGTTCGCCGCGATCCGGCTGGCTTCGTTAACGGTCATGTCGCGCGTGTCTCCTGGCCTTTCCCGCCCGATTTGGGCCGCAGCACCTTATACCAGCGCCCGACCCTTGTATGCCGCCGAACGATGCCGTTAACTTCGGCCAACCGACCTTACTGCCGGGCGGGGGCCGGATGAGGGACGCTTGTTGAAACGTGCCGTTGTAGCGATCCTGGCGTTGCTCGTCAGCGGACCGGTTTCCGCCGGCGAGATGGAAAGCCCGGTCATCACCCTGAGCAACGTCCATTGGGACGCGGCGGCGGCGAGTCTGACCGGCCACGCCGCGGAGCCGGCGGCCGAGACGTTCACCCGCCTCAACGCGGTCACCGGCAAGCGCTTTGCCGGCATCGACAAGAGCTCGGTTCCGGTGCTGCTGCCGTTCGACGTCGACGCCTTGCGCAAGGACGTCGCGGACGGGAAATGCGGACGCGGTCGGTTCGGACAAGTACTTCGGCCGATTCCACCCGACCAAATTCTTCTTGCCGGGGCCGGCCGGCTACGACGCCACTTTTGTCGCCAGCGGATTCGACACCCATTTCAGCAAGCCGATCATCGTCGAGATCACCGGCGCGGCTTTCGTCTATGCGCTCGATGGACCCAACCACATCGAAAAAGAAGATCCTGCGCCAAAGGACCTGCTCGAAACGTTCCCCGGCATCCGGCGCATCTTGAGCGAAGCGCATCTACGCTACGCCTTCGAGCGCTTCGGCGTGCCTTACGTGGTTTCGATCCAGTGCTACGACATGCACCCGTCGTCGAGGCACTTGGCGTGCCGGGAAGCCGATCCCATCGCGCTCGCCTTCTTGCGCCAATTGCGCACCGCCGGCGGCACACCGGTAAAACCGCGCGAGCCGATCATCGACCTCAGCCGGCCAGCGGCTAAATCGGATTTCACCTATTACGCGCCCGGCGATCTGATCGACAACACCGGCTGGCGGAAAATGCCCGGTCGCGCGGACTACCATGTCTACGCCCGCATGCGCTTTCCGATCGCCTTCGCTCCTGCTTACGTCAAATCGCAATCGTTCATGCCGTGGGGCGACTGCTACCGCACGGGGATGAACGGACGCATGGGCCGCAAGGGCGCGTCTTATGAATGCAGAGTCAACGGCCTGCCGCTAGTGTTCAATGAATCGGCGGCGGAGAACTTCACTTATCCGTGGCGCGACAATTTCTGCGAACAGCGCGATTTTCTGGTCGGCCAATGCCCGGGCGGTTATGGCCACCAGGGCGAGGACATCCGTCCATCAAAATGCACGCTCAACAATGCCGAGGCCGACCGCTGCCTGCCCTACCAGGATTACGTCGCCGCCGTAGAGGACGGGACATCCGCCGTATGCCCGGCAATCTCGGCGCCTACATCGTGGTCAATACCGCAGACGAGCATGTCCGCTTCCGCTACCTGCACATGAATCCGAAAATGATGGACAATGACGGCCTGCTCAACGGGCGGCAGGTGAGCGAAGGCGAGATCATCGGCAAGGTTGCGACCTGGGGCGACTTTGAGAGCGGCACCTCCTACCACATTCATTTCAACATCCAGGTGTTCACGACGATCGGTTGGGTCTGGGTCAATCCCTACATGACGCTGGTCGCCGCCTATGAGCGGCTGATTGGCGGCCGCGGTACCGAGATCGAACCTGGCCAGCCGGCGCCGCCGGTTCCGGTCAAGCTGCCGGTGATCCTGCATCCGACGCCGCCGGCCGAAGCCGCAGCAGCGGCGCCTGTGGCTGCGGCGGAACCGCCGCCCAAGGTGCGCGAGGCCTCCGTCGAGCGCGTCAAGCGACAACGGCACCGCCATTTCCGTCATGTCCGGCACCGGCGACGGCACGAGGCAAGGAACTGACGGGGGATTCCCGCGTCCTATTTCGTAATGGACTATGGACCAAGCGCCGCGGCGCATAGAATGCCACCATGCCGCGAATCTCCTCGAGCGAGCCCCAACCGATCGCGTTCATCACCCGGCGTAACTGCCTGTCGCTCGCGCTCGGCGCAGCAGCAAGCTTCGCGCCGAGCCGCGCTTCCCTCGCCGCGCAGCCGTCGGCCTTTGCCCATTGGGTCGCCGCCTTTCGCGCCCGCGCGCTCCGCCGCGGCATATCGGAAGCGACCTATGACCGCGTGATGAACGCGGTCACGCCGGATACCAGAGTGCTCGCCGAGTACCGCGCGCAGCCGGAATTCACCGAACAGGTTTGGCAATACATCAACCGCCGCTGCTCGGACTGGCGCGTCATTACCGGCAAGGAGCGCGCCAAGGAATACGCCGGCCTGCTGGCGCGCATCGAAAAAGACTACGGCGTCGACCGCACCATCATGCTCGGCCTGTGGGGCATGGAGTCGTCCTTCGGCGACGTCATCGTCAATCCGAAATACATGCGGCCGGTGATCCCGGCGCTTGCGGCGCTCGCCTGGGGCGAGCCCCACCGGCGCGCCTACTGGGAAGCCGAACTGCTCAACGCCCTCGCCATCGTCGATCGCGGCTTTGCGCAGCCCTCGGAGATGATCGGCTCCTGGGCCGGCGCCATGGGTCATACCCAATGGATGCCGGAGGTCTGGCTGCACATGGGCGTCGACTACGACCGCGACGGCCGCATCACGCCGTTCGGACGGCCCGACGACTCGTTCGCCGGCACAGCGCGCTTTCTGGTCGAGCGCGGCCACTACCGGCGCGGCGAAGCCTGGGGCTGCGAGGTGAAGGCCGGCGGCCGCGAACCGGGCGGCTGGCGCAACTACGAGCAATGGCAGGCGCTCGGCATGACCCGCGCCGATGGCACGGCCTTCGCGCGCCCGGGCGACCGCGCGAAGCTTTGGGTGCCGGTGCGCGGCGGCCCGGCCTTCCTGGTCGGGCAGAATTTCTACGCCGTCCACGCCTACAATCCCTCGACCAGCTACACGCTGGCGCTTTGCCATCTCGGCGACCTGATCCGCGGCGGCCCGCCCTTCGCTCAGCAGTTCCCCGGTGGCGAGCGGGTGCCGACGCTGGCGGAGGTCAAGGAAATCCAGCGCCGCCTCAACGAGCACGGCTTTAAAACCGACGGCATCGACGGCCGCACCGGCTCGGACACGGTCAAGGCCATCCTCGCCTTCCAGCGCAAGGTCGGCATGGAGCCAGCCGACGGCTACGCCGGCCTCAAGGTGCTCGCCCGGTTGCGTCAGGGCTCGTGATCCGGTTCAAATGCGGCGACCCCGCGATGGTGCGGCTGAGCACAGGATCAAGCCCTTGTCGAATTCCCCCCGCGATAACGCCAAGAGACAGCCCGCAACCGATGCCACGATCGCGGCGGTCGACCGTCCGGTGCCGACCGGCGTCAACGCCCCCGGCTTCGGCAGCGACGTGGTCGCCGATGCGCTGCGCGCGCTCGATATCCCCTATATCGCGCTCAATCCGGGCGCCAGCTATCGCGGCCTGCACGACAGCCTGGTGAACTATCTCGGCAATGAGCGGCCGCAGATGCTGCTCTGCCTGCACGAAGAGTCGGCGATCGCGATCGCACACGGCTATGCCAAGGTCACCGGCAAGGCGATGGCCGCGGCGGTGCACTCCAATGTCGGGCTGATGCACGCGACCATGGGTTTCTTCAACGCCTGGTGCGACCGTATGCCGATGGTCGTGCTCGGCGCCACCGGCCCGGTCGACGCCGTCAAGCGGCGGCCGTGGATCGACTGGATCCACACTGCGCGCGACCAGGGTGCATTGGTGCGCGGCTACACCAAATGGGACGACCAGCCGGCCTCGCCCGTCGCCGCGCGCGAAGCGGTGCTGCGCGCCGGCTGGATCGCCAACACCGCACCGCGCGGCCCGACTTACATCAATCTCGACGCCGAAATGCAGGAATCGAAGCTGAGCGAGCCGGTGCCGCCGATCGACACCAAGCGCTACATGCCGGAGGTCGTGAGCGCGCCTTCGCCTGAACTCGATTGCGAAAGCCGCCGACTTGCTGCGCGCCGCCAAGCATCCGGTCATCCTCGCCGGCCGTGTCTCGCGCGACCCCGAGGCCTGGAATCGCCGCGTCGCGCTGGCCGAACGGCTGAACGCCCGCGTCGTCAGCGATCTTAAAGTCTGCGCCGCCTTTCCGACCGATCACCCACTGCATGCCGGCAGCCCTGGCGGCATCATCCCGACCCCGGAGACCGCCGAATTCATTCGCTCCGCCGACGTCATCCTGAGCCTCGATTGGGTGGATATCGCCGGCAGCTTCAAAGGCGCCGGCGGCAATATCGCCGCCCAGGTCGTCCAGGTCTCGGTCGATCACCGCCTGCACAACGGCTGGAGCATGGACTACCAGGGCCTGCCGCCGGTCGATGTGCTGATCGCCTGCGAACCCGACGCCGCGGTGCCGGCGCTATTGGAAGCGCTCGGCCCCGGCGGTCCGCGCGCCGTCCCGGCAAGCACGCACCAATTCCCCAAGCTCGCCGAAGGCAAACTCACCGTCGATCATCTCGCCGATGCGTTACGCCGTGCGGTCGGCGAGCGGCCCACCTCGCTCACGCATCTGCCGCTGTCATGGAACGGGGCGAGTTGGCCGTTCCACCATCCGCTCGACTATCTCGGTTCCGACGGCGGCGGCGGCGTCGGCGGCGGGCCGGGTATTTCGGTCGGCGTCGCGCTCGCGCTCAAGGGCACCGGCCGGCTGCCGGTCGCGGTCTGCGGCGACGGCGACTACATGATGGGCTGCACGGCGCTGTGGACAGCAGCGCATTACAAGATCCCGCTGCTGATCGTGGTCGCCAACAACCGCTCCTTCTTCAACGACGAACTGCATCAGGAACGCGTCGCCCGCATGCGCAACCGCCCGGTCGAGAACCGCTGGGTCGGCCAGCGCATTTCCGAGCCCGACATCGACATTGCGGCGATCGGCCACGCGCAAGGCGCGCAAGGCTTCGGGCCGGTGAAAGCAGCCGGCGATCTCGGCCCCACTTTCGCCAAAGCCATTGCCGCGGTCGATGCCGGCCACGTCGCGGTCGTCGATGTATGGGTCGAACCCGGCTACACCGCCGCCGTGACCGCGGCGATGACACGCAAAAGCGACTGACGATGCCGGCTGGCGCTCCCACCGCTGACGAGGCCATCCTGGTGGTGGACAGCATCGTCGTGCGTTACGAAACGCAGGAAGGCCCGATCACCGCGGTCGACAATGTGTCGTTCAAGGTGCGGCCCGGCGAATTCCTGTCGGTGATCGGTCCCTCCGGCTGCGGCAAATCAAGTCTGTTCAACGTGATCGGCGGGCTGCTCAGCCATCACCAAGGCGTGGTCAGCGTCGGCGGCGAAACCATTTCCGGCCCGCACCAATCGATCGGCATGGTGTTCCAGGAGGAATTTACATTTCCCTGGCGCACGGTGACCGACAATGTCGCCTTCCCGCTCGAGCTCATCGGCATGGGCCGCGCCCAGCGCGCGGAACGCGCGCGCCATTTCATCAAGATGGTCGGGCTCGACGGTTTCGAGAACCGCTATCCGGGCGAGCTTTCCGGCGGCATGCGCCAGCGCGTGTCGCTTGCCCGTACGCTCGCTTCCGAGCCGATGATCCTTTTGATGGACGAGCCCTTCGCCGCGCTCGACGAACAGACGCGGCTCTTGCTCGGCGACAAGGTGCTGCAGATCCAGCAGCAGCTCAAGCAAACGACGCTGCTGATCACCCACAACATCACCGAAGCGGTGCAGATGTCCGACCGCATTCTGGTGATGACCTACCGGCCGGGCAAGACGAAGCGGATCGTCAATATCGACCTGCCGCGCCCGCGCACCTCGGAGATCGTCTCCAGCGACGCCTTCGGCCATTACGTCGCGCAGATCTGGAACGACCTGCGCGAAGAGGCGAGCCGCGGCATGCAGGACGAGGAATCGCACGCGCTGCACGAAGGCGGCGCGTCATGACCACCGGCAAGCCCGCAAAACTTTCAAGCGTCGGCAATTTCAGCGCCAGGATCGTCGGCGTTGGCGCGCTTGTGGCGTTCCTGCTGGTCGCCGAGATTCTCATTCAGGCCGGCGCGGTCAACCGCTTCATCGTGCCGCCGCCCTCCGAAATCATCGGCAGCTTCTACCGCGTGATCACGCAGGAGCACGTCTTCAGCCGCTTCCTGGTCACCGCCGCCGAGTGCTTGACCGCCGGCGTCATGCTCACCGTGTTCGGCATCGCCGGCGGCGTACTGATGCACCGCTTCAAGCTGCTGCAGCAGGCGTGCGAGACCTGGGTCGCGGCCATGGCTTCCGCGCCGGTGGTTCTGATGTATCCGCTGTTCATGGTGATCTTCGGCCGGAACGCCTGGACCATCATCATGATCGGCTTCATCGCCGCGCTGCCGCCGGTGATCCTGAAAACGATCGAGGGCATTTCCGGCACCCGCAAGGTGCTGGTCAATGTCGGCCGCAGCTTCAATCTCACTCCGGCGCAGCAGTTCTGGAAGATCCTGTTTCCCGCCGCGCTGCCGACCATCTTCGTCGGCTTGCGGCTCGGGCTGATCTTCGCGCTGATCAATATTGTCGGCGTCGAGTTCCTGATCAATTACGGCGGACTTGGCCAGCTCATCGAGGATCTGGCCGAACGCTACGACCTCGCCGGCACCTACGCGGCGATCTGCTTCGTCATTCTGGTCAGCGTCGTGTTCTTCATGGCTTTGGAAAAGATCGAGCGATGGCTGAGACCGGTCAACTAAGACGCCGAGGCGAATCTCGCCCGCTTGTGAGCCCGGTCACGCTGCTGCGCGCGGCGATTATCCTCAGCGCTCTGGCGCTCTGGGAATTCCTTTCCCATTCCGGCTGGCTCTACCGCGACGTGGTGCCTTCGCTGTTGGCGATCGCCCGCGCGCTGTTCGGGCTGCTCACCAGCCCCCATTATTATTTCAATCTCGGCATCACCGCGGCCGAGATCGGCGCCGCGCTCGCCATCGGCGGGCTCTCAGGCCTCGCGGCCGGCATTGTGCTCGGCGCCAATCCATTTCTGTCAAAGGCGTTCGAGTCCTACATCTATTATCTCGGGCCCACGCCCAAGATCATCTTCTTCCCGGTGATGATCATGTGGTTCGGCGTCGGCCCCGAATCCAAAGTCGCCCTCGGCACGCTGTCTTGCTTCTTTCCGGTGGCACTGTCCGTCGCCGCCGGCATGCGCAGCATCGACAAGGTGCTGATCCGCGTCGGCAACAGTTTCCGCGCCAATCCCTGGCAGATGGTGATGAAAATCTATCTACCCGCCATGCGCCATCCGATCATCAACGGCATCCGCCTCGGCCTCGGCGTGGCGCTGATCGGCACGCTGCTCGCCGAAACCAAGCTGTCGAATGTCGGCATTGGCTTTTTGATCATTCAAGCTTACGGCATTTTCGACATGCCGCGCATGTACGCCATGCTGATCGTATTGTTCGTGCTGGCGATCGGCGCCAATGCGCTGGTCGGCCGGCTCGGCGGCCTCGATAGCATCAAGCGAACCTGACCGGTCACTCCGCGAGCGGATCGAAGCCGCAGGCGAGCCACACCTTGCGGCTCTCCGGCTCGGTCAGGAACTTGATGAACTCCGCCGCCAGCCCGGGCGCCTTGCTCTTCGCTGTAACGCCTGCGGCATAGACGGCCTGCAAATCAAGATCCTTCGGCGGCGAGCCCGCCGAGACGACGCCAACGCCGTTGACGATCTCGCTTTTGGGGAAGATGCCGAGCTCCACCTCGCCGCTGGCGACCATGGCGACGCCACCCGCAAGCCCGGCCTTGTGCACGACGCGGCCCGCCAACGCCTGTTCGAGCCCGAGCTCCTTGATGATTTTGTCGCTCTGTGCGCCGCTTGGCGTGGCGCTGGGCGGCGCGTGCACGACAGTCCGCACCGCCAGCAGCGCGGCGCGAAGCGTCTCGGGCGTCGAGACATCGGGGATTTTGCCGCCCGCCTTGACGCCGACGGCAAGCCCGATATTGGCGAGCGCCGCGCGGCCGGCCGGTAGGACCGTGCCGTCCCGCACATAGGCCTCGATCAGCGGCACCGGCATCACCAGCACGTCGAGCGCCTCGTGCACCGCCACCCGGCCGGCAATGCCGCTCATGGTGTCGTAGAGGGCATTCAACCGATGGCCGGTGCGTTGCTCGAACACCGGCCCCAATCTGTCGAACACCGGCTTGGGGGCGCCGCCGGCAATGCTGGTGATGGTGACGGTCATTCCCGTTAATGCGGCGGCTCGAAGCCGGCTTCTTTCCAGACGCCGCGGTTTTCCGGCGCCGCCATGAATTTCACGAAGGCCGCCGCCGCATCCGGGGCCGCACTGTCGGTCATCGCCGCCGCGCCATAGACGATCGTGAGGTCGATCCCCGCCGGCAACGGACCGACGAAGCTGATGCCTTTGATGCCGGCGACTTCGCTCGCCGGATAGATGCCGATCTCCGCCACGCCCGAGGCAACCAACTGCACGCCGCCGTCGAGCGCCGGCTTGTGGATCACTTTGTTGGCCATGGCGTCGGCGATGCCGAGTTGCTCCATGACCTTGCCCATATGGGTGCCGCTCGGCGTCTTGCCGGGCGTCGCATGCACCACAGATTTGGCGGCCAGCATCGCCGCCTTGAATTTTTCCTTGGTGGAAATGTCGGGTTTGGCGGCCCCCTCCTTCACCACCACACTCACGCCCAGGGTCCCAAACATCGCGCGCGCGTCGGCGCGCACCTTGCCGTCTTTGGCGAGCCCGTCGAGCACCGGCACCGGCAGCACCAGGACGTCCGCCGTCTCGCCAGCCGCCAGCTTCTCGCGGATTGCGGTGATCACCGCGTAGGTGAACTTCACCTTATTGCCGGTCTGCTGTTCGAATTTCGGCGTAAGCCGCGCGAAGACCTCCTTCGGCGCGCCCCCGCTCATGACGTAAATTTCGGCGGCGGATACTGACATGCTGGTCACCATGGCGGCGGATAGTGCGATCAATCCCGTTCGGAGCTTCATCGTCACCCTCCCGGCTGGAACTAGAGCTTGAAGGCCTCATGCGTGCCCGGATGGAACAAATCCTCCGACTTCATCAAGCGCGGCGACAGCCCTTGCGAATGATGATGGCGCAGGAAAGTCTCCAGCGTCTTGCGGTTGGCGGCAAGTCCGTAGGACCAGAAGTCCTCGCCCATCAGCGCGCGCGCTTCGGCGAGGCGTTCCTCGACGAACGGCAGCGTGACCTTGGTCGCCGAGGTGTCGCTCAACTGCACGAGCGCGGCGGCCTTGGCCTGCTCGAACGCTTTGAACACGGCGCCGGGCAGCCACGGATGCTGCTCGGCGAGCGTGCGCCGCACGCCGACCATATGCATGATCGGGAAAATACCGGTGTGCTTGAAGTAGTCCTTGGCGGCTGCGACAGGATCGGAAAACAGCCAGCCGACATTCGGCGTATTCTTCGGCAGCGACGGCGGCCGCGGCGCCATGAAACCGTCGATCGCGCCTTCCTTGAGCAGCGTGGAGATCGACTTTCCGTCCGGCGCATCCTCGAGCGTCACGCCGGCCGGCAGCTTGATGCTGATTTTCTCCGGCCGCGCGGCCTCCTCGATGCCGCCGCGCACCCAATGGATGTCAATCGGCTTCACGCCGTAATCGTCTTGCAGGATGGCGCGCGCCCACACGTTGGCGGTCAGTTGATATTCCGGCAGGCCGATGCGCTTGCCCTTCAAATCTTCCGGCTTTTTGATGCGATCGGTGCGCACATAGATCGAGGTGTGGCGGAAGGCGCGCGACACGAAGGCCGGCACGCCGACATAGGGGCAATCGCCCTGCGCTGTCTTCACCGTGAAGCTCGACAGCGACAGTTCGCAGATGTCAAATTCGGTGTGACGGAAGGCGCGGAAGAAGATCTCCTCCGGCGACAGCGCCATGCAGGTCGGCGTGACGCCGTCGATCTGCACGCTGCCGTCGATCAGCGCGCGCGTGCGGTCGTAAGGGCCGACCGCAACGGAAAGATTAAGTTTGGCCATGACGGGTCCCGGGGCAATGAATTCCGGGAAACGTCATAGGCGAAATCATTCTTCTTGTCATTCCGCGTTGCCGCGAAACGCCAAGCCCAGAAAACTTTACTCCACCCCGCCCTTTTTGCGCTTGTCATCCGGCGTCACGTCGACCGCCTGCGCGTGGCCGGTGATCTGCACCGGCCCCCGGCAGTTCTCCATGCACGGACTGCGGTTCCAGAACGCCTTCTCGGTCTTCTCGCGGTCGTCGTCATAGAAGCCGTTGGCGTTGGGCATTTTGACCTGCGCCCAGGTCTCCTTCGACAACACGAATTTGTCGTCGACAATGTCGTTCAGGTTGAGCACATAGGCAGTGACTGCATAGAGCTCGTCGTTGCTGAGCGATTCCGCGTCGCCGAACGGCATCGCGCGCCGCACATAGTCGAACACGCTCGATAGATACGGAAAATACGAGCCGACGGTTTTTACCGGATCGTTGGAGGCGAGCGTGCCCTTGCCTTGCGCAAGCTGCGGCCAACGCCCGGCGCTTTCGCCGAACTCGCCGTGGCAGGCGGCGCACTTGTCCATGTAGACCTTCTCGCCTTCCTTCACCGAGCCGTGGCCGGGAGGCGCACCTTCGCCGTCGGGACGCACGTCGATATTCCAGCCGGCAATTTCAGCGGGCGTTGCGACATGGCCAATGCTGTAATTCCGCGCTTTGTTTTGCGCCAGCGCCGGAGCGGCAAGCAGAAGCAGCAGCGCGGCGGCGAGACTAACCAACTTCGACATTCTCGACCTCCCCGTTGGCTTTGACCGACCAGGTCTGAATGCCGTTGTTGTGGTAGATCGAATTGACGCCGCGGATCTTGCGCAAAGCGTCCTTGGTCGGCTGCACATAGCCGGTCTCGTCCATGGCGCGCGACTGCAACAGCAGCGGCTCGCCGTTCCACTCGATCTCGGCGTAAAAACGCACGAGCGCCTTATCGAACACCGGCCCGTCGATACGCGCGGTGCGCCAGTTGCGGCCGCCGTCGAGCGAGACGTCGACCTGGCTAACCTTGCCGCGGCCGGACCAGGCAAGGCCCGAGATCACCGTGAAGCCCTTGCCCATCACCGGCGCCTGCGGCGACGGCGAGGTGATCACCGATTTGGCGTCCATCACATAGGTGAACTTGCGCGCGCGCCCATCGGCCAGAAGGTCGGTGTATTTCGACGTCTCCTCGCGCGTGTACCAGGGCTGATCGCCGACCTTGATGCGGCGAAGCCACTTCACCCAGACATTGCCCTGCCAGCCCGGCACCACAAGGCGCACCGGATAGCCCTGCTCGGGTCGCAACATCTCGCCGTTCATGCGATAGGCGACGAGGCAATCGTCGAGCGCCTTCTCCAACGGGATCGAACGGTCCATCGCAGCGGCGTCGCCGCCCTCGGCCAGGATCCATTTGGCGTTCGGCTTAAGTCCCGCCTGCTCCAACAGCAATTTGAGCGGCACGCCGGTGTACTGCACGCAATGCACCATGCCGTGTGTGTACTGGCAGCCGTTGAGTTGGGCGCCGCGCCATTCCATGCCGGAATTGGCGGCGCATTCGAGGAAATAGATTTTGTTGACGCGCGGCAGCCGCTTGATGTCCTCCAGCGTGAAGATCAGCGGCTTATCGACAAGACCGTGCAGCATCAGCCGGTAGTCGTGCGGATCGATCTCCGCGAGGCCGCCGTGGTGGCGCTCGAAGCACAGCCCGTTCGGCGTGATGATGCCGTCGAGCTCGTGCAGCGGCGTGAAGGCGACCGAGGATTTCGGCGTTGCGGTGAGCCAGGGCACCGTGCGGCGGATGACGTCCTTCTCGTATTTCGACGGCACGCCGTAGGGCTTTGCGCCGACGCCCGCCCCGAGACTGCGCGTCCAGTCCGGCACATTGGGCGGCAGGTTCTTGGCGTTGTCGGCGAGCGCGGCACGCGCGCCCGCGCCTGCGGCCACCAGACCAGCAGCGCCCGTTAAAAATCGGCGGCGGGTGGTCGTATCGGTCGGCTCTGTCATCGGCAGCTCCCGGCGGATGCCTTTCCGAGGGCCTTCTATCACATTCTAATTCATGAATGTAATAGCCAATTCTGTTCAGACCCCGGAAATTTTCACGCTGCTGTTCGGCGCAATTCGCACGGATTTTTCCGCCGCCACATAACGCTCGACGAGTTCCCAGACGGGCGGCCCTTGCGTGCCTTCGTTGACGCTAGCCCAGCCGGCGACGGTGTAATCCTTGTTCGGCTCGATCGGCTGACCCGATTTCAGGTGCGTCATCGCCGAGATGCGGCTCCCGATCGGCTTCGACACGTCGATGGCGTAGCCCAGCCCACCGCAGCGCACCATGTCGCCGCCCTGCTGATAATAGGGATCGGGGTTGAACAGATTGTCGGCCACGTCCTCCAGCACATCCTTGAGCCGCTGGCCGTTCATGCTCATGCGATAGACCTGCGGATAGGTGATGGCGGTGGCGTTGTGGATGTCCTCCACCGTGATCGGCTGCCCCGGCAGCACGCTGGTGCCCCAGCGGAAGCCGGGCGACAGCGCGATCTCGGCGTCGCGCTCCTTCAAAAGCGCCGCGCAGATCATGTCGTCGAAGGTGCCGTTGAAATTGCCGCGCCGGTACAGCAGCGAATCCGCCTGACCGGCCACACGCGCCAGATCCTTGGCATAGGGCGCGCGCGCCTTTGTAATGGTAGATGTCATTTCGGCATCCGGCGCGATCGCGTCGGCAAACAGCGGAATAAGCTTATAGCGGAAGCTTTTCACGGCGCCGTTCTGCACGTCGAGATCGAGCCGCGAAATGAATTTGCCGTGGCTGCCCGAGGCAATCAGCAGCGTGTTGCCGACCTTGATCGCCTCGGGGATAGCGTCGTGCGTATGGCTGGTGAGGATGACGTCGATACCGGGCACGCGCGCGGCGAGTTTGCGGTCGACGTCGAAACCGTTGTGCGACAGCAGCACCACGAGTTGCGCGCCGCCCTTGCGCGCTTTCTCGACATTGGCGCGCACGTCCTCCTCGCGGATGCCAAACGACCATTTCGGCATCATCCAGCGCGGATTGGCGACCGGCGTATAGGGAAAGGCCTGGCCGAGCACGGCGATCTTCACGCCGCCCTTCTCGAACATCTTCATCGGCTCGAACACCGGCTCGTTCCACTCGGTGTCGCGCACGTTGAGCGCCAGGAACGGGAAGCCGAGCGACTTGACCAACTCGTTGACGCGCGCCTCGCCATAGGTGAATTCCCAATGGCCGGTCATGGCGTCGGGCTTCAAGAGCGCCATGCAGTCGACCATGTCCTGGCCCTTGCTCATATTAGCGCCCATCGAGCCTTGCCAGGTGTCGCCGCCGTCGAGGAACAGCACCTTGTCGCCGCGCTCGGCCCGCACGCGCTTGACCACGGTGGCCAGCCGATCGAGCCCGCCGATGCGACCGTAACTCTTCGCCAGCGCCGCAAAATCCTCCGAGGTCAAGGCATAAGCGGCGGCGGATTTCTCCGCGATGCCGAACCGCTTGAGGAAATCCTTGCCGGTCAGATGCGGCGGCTGGCCCCTCGCCTCGCCGACGCCAAGATTGATCGACGGCTCGCGGAAATAAACCGGCACCAGCTGGCCGTGGATATCGGCCACATGCAGCAGCGTGACATTGCCGAGCGCGTCGAACTTGAGCAGTTCCGCCTCGGTGACACGCTGCTGGGCCAGCGCGCGGGTGAAGCTGCCGCCCCCGGCCATGAGGGCCGCGGTGGCGGCGCCGACTTGGAGCATTTCGCGGCGTGTGATCATGAATATTATCCCGTCCTTCCGGGCCGCGCGCGTGCGAGACCGGAATCCAGTGCCGCATGGCACGATGTCGATCGCCCCGGGCTCGCGTGCTCCGCACGCGCCCCGAAACGACAGGTTGCTAGTGCCTGATCCCCGGCACGCTCAGCTTCAGCCCGTTGTTGAGCGAGGCCAGATAGATTTCCAGATCGCCGTATTCCTTGGCGTCGGGCGGCAGTTCGTCGGCGCGTATATTGACCTGACACCACTGGAAGCGCTGGCGGATGTCCCAGATCGCCAACAGGCTGGTGCGCCAGGTCGGGAAATGGTCGTACTGGCCTTTCGGCGCGCCCAGCCATTGCCCGCGGATCCAATGATTGGCCGATTTGCCGTGACAGTCAGTGCAGGCGAAGTTCAGTTCGCCGAGCTTGCGGTTGGCAAGTTCCGTCCCGCGCGCGATCGCCGCCTTGGCTTCCGGGCTGGTCGTGTCGACATTGATCGGAGCGCCATTGGCGAGATTGTGCAGATAGATGGAGAGATCGCGGTTCTGCTCGGTCTCCATCAGATAACTCGCGCCGGTCGTCGCCTTGGCGTGGCGATAGACGAACTCCTCGACGCCCAGCACCTTGTTCAGGCGCGGCTCCCATTTCGGCATCGACGCCGCCCAAGTCTTGAACGCCGTCTTTGGATCATTGTGGCAGGTGCCGCAGGAAAAGCCCGCAGGTCCGCGCGCCTTCCACAGGTCTGCGGCCTTATCCAGAGCCCACATGCCGGGGTTTTCCATGGCGTCGAGGTTGGCGCGCTTCTCAACCGGCGTGCCACGCCTCTCGGGGTTGTCGACTTCGATCTTGAATACCGCCGGCTTCTTCAACGTCTTGAGAAAGGCGACCATGTCGTTGATTTCGGCGTCGGTGAAGACGCCGTGGCTGCCCCAAGGCGGCATCACCGTTTCGGCGTTATAGACGCGCGCGTCGTAGATGAAGTTGAACAGCTGCTCGTCGGAGAGACCCGCATTGCCGATCTCCGACAAATCGGGGCCGACATTGCCCGGTTGATCGGCATTACCGGCCTGCCCCATGATGTGGCAGGCAAGGCACGAGCCGCCGCGGTTACGGTCGGCCACCAGCTTGGCGCCCTTGGCGGCGTCGCCGGTGATCGGACCGGCCAGCTTGCGCGGCTCTTTCGGCGCCGCCGGCGACGAAACCTTCGCCAGCGTGCTCCATTTCGATTCGTCGCGCGCGGGCCAGCCGGGATAGCGCTTCCACGGCCGCACCGATGCTTCGCCCTTGAGTTCGAGCGGTGCTTGCTTGCCTTTTGCCTGCGCATGAGCGTCGGCCGTCAGGCCAAACACGCCGGCCGCGATCACTGCGGCGGCGGCGCTCGCCAAAATCCCTCCACGGGTCATTGCTTTCCTCCCCAAACGAATTGTTGTCGTTATGCCGTCCCGCGTCGAAGCGGAACGGTCGTCAGCCCACGGTAATTTTCTCTTCCGCGGTGGTGACGGTGCCGTCGTCGTCGGTCCAGGAGAACTTGAACGTGCCGCTCTCCTCGACCTTGGCGTAGAACTGCATATAGGGGTTCGCCGCGATCGCCGGTTCGAGGTTCGCGCTGAATACCGGCTTGCCGTTGAACTCGCAGGTGAACTTGTTGATGATCTTACGCGGGATCACCTTGCCGTCCTTATCCTTGCGCTGACCCAACTCCATGATGTGCGGCATCAGCGTCTTGATCTCGATGAGTTCGCCTTTCTTGGCTTCCTTGGGAAGCTTCAGCCGCGGCTTGTCCGCCATGATGTCCTCCTGAATTTCTTTTTTGTCAGCCGCCGCAGCCGCCGATGGTGACTTTCACCAGCTTCTGGCCGGTGTAGAACTCGCCTTTGCTGGTCTTGGCGACCACGACGATGTTCTGCGTGGTGGCGAGCCGGATACGCGTCGCGGCTTCCGCCTTGCCCGACATCGGCGAGAAGTGGAACGTGGCGACGCCCGGGTTGGGATTGCCTTCGGCGACCACCATCACCTCGCTCACGTAGTTGTCGGCCGTCATCGGCGCGTCGACCGTGACCGACAACGGTACGGTGTTGCCGTTCTCGGCGATCTCGGGCAGTTCGATCGAGATCTTGCCCTGCGCGGCCGTCTTGCCGCCGGTGAATTTGGCGATCTGGTCCGCCGCTTCCTTGGCTCCGGCCTGCGCACGGCCGCTCCAGCCGAAAACGGTGAGCGCCGCGCCGCCGGCACCGAGCATGAGCGTGGCGCGACGGGATAGCTGTCGCATCGGTCAATCCTCCCTGCTTCTCGTTTTGGGGCAGACAAACGAGGCCCCGCCCGGCCGCGACCATAGCGGCGCCTCACGCCCGTTTCAAATCATATTCACAAAAAAGAATATCATTTCACGGACCCGCCCGCCGCTAGGTCAACTCGGCAGCGATTTGACGTAGTCGCGGAAGCTCTTGCTCTCATAGGCTTTTTCCCGGACGTAGCGGAACATAGCGAGGAAATCCTCGGGCCGCATGTAACCCGGCAGCCGCGCCACCTCGCGCTTAGCCGGTTCCAGCGCCTTGAGCGGCGCGGCGCGCTCGGGGAAGAACTGGAAGGTCGGCGTGAAGCGCACGCCATATTTCGCGGCCAGCTCCTTTTCCGACAATTCGACTCCGTCGAAATCGGTCACATTGCGCGAGCCGATGATGTTGAGTTGCAGCACTTCGAAATTCGCCTTCACGTAGCCGGCGATATCGGGCCGCGCGAAATTGACGAAATGCGTCTCCTTGCAATAGGGGCAGCCCTTGAGCTCCCACATGATCGCGAAGCGCTTACCTTCCTTGTGCGCGCCCTCGAGATCGTCGGCGAGTTCGAGAAAGCTTTCCAGGAACCAGGGTTCCTTGTAGAGCCCGTCGTCGGTCAGGACCGGGGTGCCGCGCGCGCCGCCAGCGCCCAGAACGCCGAGCGAGGCCGCGCCAAGCAACAGATTTCGCCGGGTCAGTGCCATGATCATTCGCCATAAACCACGCGTCGAAGCCGCCCTCGCCGCCCCGCGCGGTCAGAGTTATATTCTCCTACCATATCCTGCCACCACAGTTCGTCGAAGCACCATGCTGGCCAGCGTTGCACGCACCGCAATCCTCATCCTCGCCCTCGTGGCGGGCGGGTGGCCCGCCATGGCCGATGACCTCGCCGAATTCAACAACCGCGTCGAACGGGCCGAAAGCCATAACCGGGTCGCCATCGGCTACCTGCGCACCGGCAATGTCGACCTCGCCTCGATCGAACTCGATCGATTTCGCGATGCCTGGGCCTCGCTGCAGCAGGGCTTTGCCGGCAAGCGGCCGCATGTCTTCGACAACAATCCGCAATACGTGGTCGCGCATGACCGACATCGCCACCCGCATGATCGCCGCCGACATGATGCTCAAGATGGGCCGGCCCGATGTCGCCCGGCAAGCGCTCGAAGCGATCCGCGGCGATCTCTACGACCTGCGCAAAAGCGCCGGCGTCGTGGTGCTGGCCGATTGCATCCGCGACGCCAATACCGCCATGGACGCGCTGATGGTCTATAACGACCGCGCGCTCGACTGGACGAAAGCTAAAATCCGTGACGACGTCGCCGGCAAGGCCGCGGCTTACGGCGCCCTGCTCGATCGCTGCGACGGGATGGCGGACGACGCAGTGCGCAAGGCGGGCGAATTTCGCCGCCTGGTCGACGGCGCCAAAGCCAGCCTCACACTGATCCCGAAAGCCATCGCCGCCCGCGACGGCGACCTGCTGCATCGCGTGCTAATCGAGTTACGCTCATTCGATAATCTGCTGGCGTTCCGCTACGGATAACCTGCGACCGCATCGACATATTCTGTATTTGTGATATATTTCCGGACGGTTCGGAGCAGGGTTATTCGACAAGAGAATGAAGTTCGCGCGCGGCCTTCGTATCCAAGAATTTTTTTCTCGCATGGTGCTGTTCGGCGTTATTTCTGTTGCGTTGAGCATTTCTTCCACGCGCGCCGCCGAACTGGTGATGTTCGAGCGCGCCGGCTGCGCCTGGTGCGAAGCCTTTGACCGCGAGATCGCGCCGATCTATGGCAAGACCGATGAAGGCTTGCGCGCGCCGCTGCGTCGCGTCGATACTGTGCAGCCGGTGCCGCGCGACCTGGCGTTCATCGAGACGGAACGGCTGACGCCGGTCTTCGTGCTGGTCGACCGGGGCCGCGAAATCGGGCGCATTCGCGGCTACCCGGGCGACGATTTCTTCTGGGACCTGCTCGGCGTGTTAATGAAAAAGTTAGACGCGCCGAAGCGGTAAGCGACGAACACGCGCAGCTCATCGGAAAGACATTGCGCGCCGCCGACTGATCGTCTGTAGTCACGCGGCGGCTCACGCCAACATTGGTGCACGAATGGAATTGCAACGACTGGAAGCCCGCGGCCATCCGCCCGACCTTGACCGCATGGTCGACAACGCCAAGCGCGCCAGCGGATTCCTCAAGGCGCTGGCGCACGAAAGCCGCTTGATCATCCTGTGCATTCTTGCCCAGGGCGAGAAATCGGTGAGCGAGTTGGAGACCGAGCTCAATCTGCGTCAGCCGACGGTGTCGCAGCAGCTCGCGCGGCTGCGCGCGGACGGCCTGGTGTCCACGCGGCGCGACGGCAAGGTCATCTATTACAGTCTCGCCAGCGATGATGCCCGCACCATCATCGGCGCGATTTACGACGTCTTCTGCCGCAAGGTGCGCAAGCGCTGATCTGAGGCGCCGCCAGCGGCGCCTCTACCCTAGAACTCTTTCCAGTCCGGGTCGCTTTTAAGGGCGGTCGCCGCAGCCCCCCGCCCGCGCTTGGCGGCGACCGGCTTCGCCGGCGCCGGCGCTTGCCGTTTCGGCGTCGCATTCCCGCGCGCCGGCATGCCGACCACGGGGCGCGCTTGCTGGTGCGACTCCCTTGCCGCGGCGTTGGCCGCGGCCGCGCCAACCTTGAAAATGGCGATGCGCTCGTCCATCGACGCCGGCCTGCTGCTCCAGCGTCTTGGCGGTCGCGGCATTCTCCTCGACCAGAGCCGAGTTCTGCTGCGTCACCTCGTCCATTTGGTTGAGCGCAATGTTGATCTGCTCGATCCCAGTCGACTGCTCGGCGCTGGCACTGGCGATATCGGCGATGACTTCCGCCACCCCCTTGATGGACTCGACGACCTCGTGCAGTGCGATTCCGGCATCGTTGACCCGATCGACGCCCTCTTTCACTTGCCCGTTCGAACTGCTGATCAGATCCTTGATGTCCTTGGCCGCCTGCGCGGAGCGCTGCGCCAGGCTGCGCACTTCCGTGGCCACCACCGCGAAGCCGCGCCCGGATTCGCCGGCGCGCGCCGCCTCCACCGCAGCGTTGAGCGCCAAGAGATTGGTCTGCCGCGCGATCTCGTCGATCACACCGATGATGTCGGAAATCTTGCGTGACGATGTCTCGATCAGCGCCATGGCGTCGACCGCCTTACTGACCACCTGGCCACCGCGAGCGGCGGCATCGCGCATGCTGTTGGCCGATTGGTTTGCATGCTGGGCGTGCTCGGCGTTCAGTTTCACTGTCGATGCGATCTGTTCCATCGAGGCGGAAGTTTCTTCCAGGCAGGCCGCCTGCTCTTCGGTACGCTGCGACAAGTCGGTCGTACTGGCGGAGATTTCCGCTGTCGCATTCGTGACTTCGCGAGTCGCCGTCAGAATCGCCTTGATCGTCTCTTGCAATCGCGTCATGGCGCCGTTGAAGTCATCGCGAATCTGCCGGTAGGCCTCCGGAAAATCGCCCAGTCGGAACGTCAGGTCGCCTTCCGCCAGGTTCTTGAGGCCCTCCGCCAGCGAATTGATGAGGCTTGTCTGTTCCGCGGCGGCATCGATACGCGCTTGCTCGACCGCCTTCTCTTGCGTCTTCACTGAATTGTTGATGATCTCCGCGGCAACGCGGAACGAGCCTTGCAGTCCGCCGTACAGGATGCGCCGGTAATAGACATTGCGGCAGACCGCTTCGAGACTGGCCGTCGCTTCGCGAACGAATGCGTCGCAGCGGTCGATCATGTCGTTCACTCGGTGCTGGGCATCGGCCAACGCACCGCCCTCCGTGACGTCGCCGATGCGCGCCTCGAAATTTCCTTTGCAGATCTCGTCGCAGACTGCCGTAATCTTATTGATGACCTTGGCTTCGGTGCTTTCGCTCGTCGTCGTCGCCTTGCGCTCGCCTTTCGCCAGGACGACAAGCAATACGACCGCCCCGATCGCCGACAAACCGATCGCGGCGTCTTCGACATAACCGTAGCCGAACAATCGCGCTGCCGCCGCACAGAGCGACGCGGCCAGCATGACGATGACGGCCGTCATGACCCTGGAGGAAGCCTCAAAGCGAAAAGATGAGCGCATCATAGCTCGTGTTCCTCGACTTCAGGAAATTGACGACGAAATCGAAACCGGCCGCGAGCTCTTTCTGCCCGTTTTGATGCCGATTCTCCTCACGCAATATTTCGGAATAGAGCGGGATGATCGTTTTCGTCAGCACGTTGCGGTCGGGCACGCGGCGGCTCGAATGAAAGCCGATCACGTTGCCTTTGGCGTCGTAGGACGGCGTCACATGCGCGAACACCCAGTAAAAATCTCCGTTCCTCGACATGTTCTTGACGTAGGCGAAGATCTCGCGGCGATCCAAGACGGTGTCCCATAACAACTTGAACACGGCACGCGGCATGTCGGGATGGCGAATGATGCTGTGCGGCTGCCCGAGCAGTTCGGCCTCGGTGTAGCCGGCCATGTGACAAAAAGATTGATTGGCGTAAGTGATGCGCCCTTTGACGTCGGTCTTCGAAACGATGATGTCGTCTTCGTCGAAAAAGCGTTCGGTTTTTGTCGGTGCGATGATCGTCTTCATGACAACCTTGGATTTTGTGATTGCAACAGGCGCAAGTCCACGCAAGGCCGCCGCGTTGCAACGCTTGATGTTGTCTAACGGTAATCGAATTCAGGTTAAGAGAATGGTTAAGCTAAGCGCCTGCTGACGAAACGTTTTTGCATTTCTGCCGTGCTTGATAAAAGTCAATCAAGCTCAATGCCAACGCACTTCAGTTAGAACGTTTGTCTCAAATTGAACGCGCGTGTTCCCGCACTCCATCTTCCGATACCGGAGCGCGCGAATAACTGCGCCGATGTGCCTTCTACTTGATCGACAGCTTGAGCGTTTTGACCATTTTGCCCCACTTCGCTACCTCGCCCTTGAAGTAGGTATCTGCCTGCTCCCGCGATCCCTCGATCGGATCGAAGCCGATCGAGGTGAGTTTCTCCGTAAGGCGGGGTCCTGCATCACCTGCTCGATCGTCGCGTTGAGCTTCGCCGTGATCTCCGGGCTGGTACCGGCCGGCGCGAACACGCCAACCCACGACGATGCCTCGAACGGATAGCCGGCTTCCGCATAAGTCGGCACGTTCGGCGTCACCGCCGCGCGCTTCAAGCTAGCGACGCCCAGACCTTTGAGCTTGCCATGCGCAACCTGCGCGGCCGCGCCGCCACCCAATGTGGTGGCCATCACATCGACCTGATTGCCGATGGTGGCGGCGATCGCTGGCGCGCCGCCCTGGAACGGCACGTGCACGGCGTTGATCTTGGCGATCTCCTTGAAAAAATATTCGGCCGCGATGTGCGAACCGCTGCCGACGCCGGCCGAGGCGAAGGTGATGCTCTTGCCCTTCGCCGCCTTGAGGAAGTCGGCGAGGTTGGCGGCCGCGTTGTTCGGGCCGGTGACGAAGGCTTCCGGCGACGACGCCATGATGGCGACCGGTTTCAGGTCGCTCGCCACGAATCCCTTGTTCGGACGCAACGTCTCGTTGATCGCCACCGCCGTGGTGGTGACCAGCAGCGTATAGCCGTCGGGCGCCGCGCGCGCGACCGACGCGGCGGCGATATTGCCGCCCGCGCCGCCGCGGTTTTCGACCACGACCGTCCGCCCCAGCCGCTCGCTCAAGCCCTTGCCGACAAGACGCGCCAATGTGTCGGCGACGCCGCCCGGCGCGAAGGCGACAACGAAGGTGATGTCGCGCACAGGATAAGGCTGCGCGTCAGCCGATCCCGCACCCAGCGCGGCAAACGCGCTCAACACAATGGCGACGTGTTTGAAAAACCGCATAGTCGGCATCCTCCCCTCGCGCCGGCATTGTTCTGATTGCTTGCGGCGGCGCTCGTGAATTGTTCCATCCCGCCCGCGGCTTGACAAGCATGGCGAAGCATCAAATGGATCGTACGCGAATTCCGGACGACAACCATGCGGTTTACGGTGTTGACCCTCAACCTTTGGAACGTCAGCGCGCCACTCGAGCCGCGCATGGCCGCGCTGGCGGCTGGCCTCAAGACGCTGCGCCCGGACATCGTCTGTTTGCAGGAAGTCGCCGACGATCCGCGCACGCGGCAGCGGCAATCTACTTTTGCCGCTGAGGCATGCGGCCTCGTGCACGCCGTGGACAATCATCAGCTCTCAATTCTGTCACGCTTTCCCATCGAGCGCTCGTCCAGCGTCGCACTGCCGGACGTGCCGGAAGACGAGCCGCGACAGGCACTCCTGACCGACGTGCGTATCGGCGGCCGGCCGGTGCTGGTCGCCAACACGCATTTGTGCTGGCGCGTGGAATGGCTCGCCGAGCGCAAGACTCAAGTGGATGTCCTACTGCCCGCGCTCGAACGCCACGGCGCGCGTGACGCGACCATCCTCTGCGGCGATTTCAATGACGACCCGGATTCACCGGCACTATGCGCGGTCGCTGGTAGATTTACCGATGTATTCGCCGCGTGCCATCCGAGCGAAGCCGGTTTGACGTGGGTCCGGCAGAACCCGTACGTCCATCACACGGCGGAGCGAGACCAGCGCATCGACTACATCTTTTCCGGCGGCGCGCTGGCCGCGCAGGACTGCGCCGTCGTCTTCAACGACCGCAATGCGCTTGCCTCCGATCACTACGGCGTCTTTGCCACTTTTGAACTGCGCTGACGCTCAGCGCAACGTGATGTGCGCCGCCTTGATCACGTTGTCCCAGCGGTCGACCTCCTCGCGCATGTATTTCGCCGTCTTGTCGACCGATCCGCCGAAGATCTCTGCCGACAGTTTCTTCAGCCGGTCGCGCACCTCCGGCTCGCGCAGCACCTCGTTCACGTCGGCGTTGACCTTGTCGACGATGGCCTTGGGCGTCTGCGGCGGCGCCACAATCCCGTACCAGGCGACCGATTCGAAGCCGGGCAGTGTTTCCGCCAATGTCGGCACCTCCGGCAGCGAGGGCATCCGCTGCGCCGACGCCACGGCCAGCAGCTTGAGCTTGCCGGCCTTCACCAGCGCGAGCGAGACGCCGAGATTGTCGAACATCATGTCGACATTGCCGGCGAGCAGGTCCTGCAGCGCCGGCGCCGAGCCGCGATAGGGAACGTCGCGCACCTTCACCTTGGCCTTCAGGTTGAACAGCTCGGTGGTCAGATGCGAGGTGGTGCCGTTGCCTTGCGTGGCGGCGGTCACCTTGTCCGGATGCTGCTTCAGGTAGTCGATCAGTTCGGACAAAGTCGCCGCCTTGAGCTTGTCCGGATTGACCAGCAGCGCGTTGGGCACCTGCGCCATCACCACGATCGGCTCGAACTTGAGCGGGTCGAAGCCGAGATTGGGGTAGAGGTTCTGATTGATCACCAGCGGCGGCGGCGGCGCCGACAGCAGCGTGTAGCCGTCCGGGGCCGACTTGTAGACGAGTTCGGCGCCGATATTGCCGCCCGCGCCGGCGTGATTTTCGATGACCACCGGCTGGCCCCATTTGCGCGACAGCCAATCGGCGAGAATGCGCGGGATGGCGTCGGCGGTTCCGCCGGCCGGGAACGGCACGACGATCTTGACCGGATGATCCGGATAGCTGGCGGCTTGTGCCTGGCCACGCCAACACGAGTGAGGCCGAGCGCCAGCCCGATGGCAATCCGGCCGGCAACAACGCAGCCTCTCGCGAACGCATCGCGCATGGACATCCTCCCTGATCGTTCGGCGGCGCTTGATCCGCGCCTTTCGTGCCGACAAGATTGCGGCAGTTTCGACGAGGATACAACACGCACCCCGCCGGCATTCGGCCGGCGCAGAGCGAAAAGGTTGATGATGGCGGTAGCGCGACCCAAAGTGGCAATCGTCGGCGGCGGCATCGGCGGCTTGTTCGCCGCCAACGCGCTGATCGCGCAGGCCTCGACGTATCCGTCTACGAGCAGGCCCCCGCGCTCGGCGAGGTCGGCGCCGGCGTGTTCCTGACGCCGAACAGCGTGCGCCATCTGCAGCGGGTGGGCCTCGGCCCCGCGGTGGAGAAATGGGGCGCCCGGGTCGGCACCGGCTCGCATTATTTCCGCCACGACGGCGCGCCGATCGCGCCGGTGCAGGTGACCGAATTCGTCGGGCTGGAACGCCACCTTCGGCATGCACCGCGCCGACTTCGTTGATTTCCTCGCCGCCGCTCTGCCCGCCGGCACGGTGCACACCGGCCACCGCGGCACCGGCTTCGAGCAGACCGGTGACATCGCCCGCGTCTCGTTCGCCAACGGCGCCACCGCCGAAGCCGACGTGGTCATCGCCGCCGACGGCATCCATTCCGAGCTGCGCCCTTACGTCTTTCCGCCCTCGCGCCCGGTGTTCCACGGCTCGGTCGCCTACCGCGGCGTGGTGCCGCACGAGCGCATCGCCGATTGGCCGGCCGACCGCTGGCTGATGTGGCTCGGCAAGGGCAAGCACTTCCTCACCTTTCCGGTGCGCGCCGGCACGCTGATCAACTACGTCGGCTTCGTGCCGGCGGACGAGGAGATGAAGGAATCATGGTCGGCGCCGGGCGACCCCGACGTGCTGCGCAGCGAATTCGCCGGCTGGGATCCGCGCATCGAGCGGCTGCTCGAGCAGGTGCGAAAAGACATTCCGCTGGGCGCTCTACGACCGCGAGCCGCTGCCGACCTGGACCAAGGGACGGCTGACGCTGCTCGGCGATGCCGCGCATCCGATGCTGCCGCATCTCGGCCAGGGCGCCAACCAGTCGATCGAGGACGGCATGGCGCTCGCGACCATCCTGGCGCGCGCCGACCGGGCGACCGCGCCCGCGGCGCTGCTTGCCTATGAGCGGCTGCGCCGCGAGCGGGTGGCGGAGGTGCAGCGCGGCGCGCGCGAGAACGGCTTGCGCTACGACTCGGCCTACTCCGACCTCGGCGTGCGCGATGCCGAAATCACCGCCCACGCCGAGTTTCGCAAAAAACTTTACGACCACGACGTGGTGCCGGACGCACAAGCCGCGGCCGCCGCCTTGGCGTAATGCCCGCCGTCCCGCCCAGTTGCGCAGCCGGTGAAAAACGCCCAAAACACCGCCGCCGCCTCGCAAGGACGAACCGCGAATGAAAGACAGCTGCAACCAACGCCTGCGCGATCTTCTGCGCCAGCGCAAAGCCGTGCTCCTGCCCGGCGCGGCCAATGCGCTCGCCGCCCGCGTGATCGAGGATCTCGGCTTTCAGGCCATCTACGTCACCGGCGCCGGCGTCACCAATACGTTTCTCGGCATGCCGGACATCGGCCTGATCTCGGTGACCGAACTCGCCGCCCACGTCAGCGCCATACGTGAGGCGGTGGCCCTGCCCCTGATCGTCGATGCCGACACCGGCTTCGGCAATGCGCTCAATGTCGCGCGCACCATCAAGATGCTCGAGCGCAGCGGCGCCAACGCGATCCAGCTCGAGGACCAGGATTTCCCGAAGAAGTGCGGACATTTTTCCGGCAAGAGCGTGATCGCGCGCGCGGAGATGGTGCAGAAAATCCACGCCGCGGTCGACGCGCGCACCGATCCCGATCTGGTCATCATGGCGCGCACCGACGCGATCGCCGTCAACGGCTTCGACGACGCCATGGAGCGCGCCGCCGCCTATATCGAAGCCGGCGCCGACATGACCTTCGTCGAAGCGCCGCGCAGCAAAGAGCAGATTGCCGACATCCCCAAGCGCCTCGCCGTCCCGCAATTGATCAACATCGTCGCCGGCGGCCTCACGCCGATGATTCGGCCTCGATGAGCTTGGCGAGCATGGGATACTCCATGGTCCTCTACGCCAACGCCGCGCTGCAGGCCTCGATCGCCGGCATGCAGAAGGTGCTCGGCCATCTCAAAGAGCGCGGCTCGCTCGCCGGCGTGTCGAATGAGCTCGCCAGCTTCGAGGAGCGCCAGCGCCTGGTGGAAAAGCCGCACTTCGACGCGCTCGAAAAGAAATACTCGTGACCTGATCGGTCAGTCGTCAGGAAGTCCCCCATGTCAGGTCCGAGCAACAACCCGTATACCCGCGCCATCGCGCAATTCGTCTCCGCAGCTCCGCTACGAGGATATTCCGGCCGAAGTCATCGCGCGCATCAAGCTGCTGATGCTGGATTCGCTCGGCTGCGCGCTCTACGGCGCCGATCTCGAATGGAGCCGCATCCTGCGGGCGACGCTCGGCAAGGTCGACACGACCAAAGCCTGCCGCGTCTGGGGCACGCCGGAGCGTCTGTCGGCGCCGCATGCCGCGCTGGTCAACGGCACGCTGATCCAGAGCTTCGAGCTCGACGACGTGCACCGCCAGGGCGTGCTGCACGTCGGCGCGGTCATGCTTGCCGCCGCTGATCGCCGTCACCGAACTGCGCCCGGGCATGAGCGGCCACGATTTCCTCGCCGCCGCGGTCGCCGGCTACGAGATCGGCCCGCGCGTCGGCAAATGCATGGGCCCGCAGCATATCGCGCAAGGCTGGCACTCGGGCGCGACGGTCGGCGTGTTTTCCGCGGCGGCGGGCGCGGCGCGCGCGCTGCGGCTCTCCGCCGAGCAGACCGTGCACGCGCTCGGCATCGCCGGCACGCAGGCGGCCGGGCTGATGGCCGCGCAATACGGCGCGATGGTCAAGCGCATGCATGCCGGGCGCTCGTCGCAAAGCGGGCTTTACGGCGCGCTGCTGGCGGAAGCCGGCTTCACCGGCATCGTCGACGTGTTCGAAGCGCCCTATGGCGGCTTCTGCACCACGTTCTCGCGCTCGAACGACCGCTTCAATCTCGACGAGCTGTCGTGGGGGCTCGGCCGGCAGTGGGAGACGATGCGCATCTCGCTGAAATTCTATTCCTGCGTCGGCAGCAACCACACCACGCTCGACGCCATCCGCATGATGCAGGCGAAGACGCCGTTCGGCGCCGGACGATGTCGACGACGATCGTCGTGCACGGCTCGCAGGTGACGGTCGAGCACGTCGGCTGGCCCTATGTGCCGCAGGGCCTCACCTCGGCGCAATTGAACCTGCCGTTCTGCGTCGCGACGCTGCTGCTCGAAGGCGACGTGTTCGTCGACCAGTTCACCGAGGACGGTGGTGGACGACGAGCGGCGCATCGCGCTGTCGAAAAAGGTCAGCGTGCTGCACGATCCGGCGATCACGGCGCGCGGCGCCGAACTACCGCCATATGGTGCGCGTCGAGGTGCATCTGAAAAACGGCGCCAAGCTCGAGCAGACCGTCGAGGCGCCGCGCGGCAGCGAGAAAAGCTTCGCCTCGCGAAGCCGACATCGTGCGGAAATTCAAGAAGCTCGCGACGCACACCGTCAGCGACGGCCAAGGCCGACGCGATCGTCAACCTCGTGCTCGGCGCCGAAAAGCTTGCGCGCGCCGACGAGATCGCCGCGGCCTTGGCGGACGGCTGACGCGATCTCACTTCTCCTTGGTCGACCTTGATCTTGGCCGCGAGATCGCTCAGGCGCTGGCGCTCGGTCTTGGTGAAGGCGACGAAATCGGCGACCGAGCCGCCGGCCGGCTCGATGCCGGTCTTGATGAGCTTGTCTTTCACCTCGTCGGTCTTGAGCGCCGCCTGCAGCGCCGCATTCATGCGCTCGATGACCGGCCTCCGGCGTGCCGCTCGGCGCATAGAGGCCCGCCCAGTGGCCGATCTGCACGGTCGGATAGCCCTGCTCCGCCGTGGTCGGGATGGACGGATAGATGCTGATACGCTTGGTGTAAGTCGTCGCGATCGCTTTCAGCAATCCGGCCTTGATCTTCGGGACCACGACGATGCTCGCTTCCGAGGTCGCCGAGACATTGTTGCCGAGTACGGCATTCACGCTGTCGCCGCCGCTGCGATACGGCACGATGGTGAAGGAAACGCCGGTCGCCTCCTTGATCATTTCGGCGACGAATTCCGGCGTGCTGCCGTTGCCCGCGGTCGACCAGGTCGCCTTGCCGTTCTGCGCTTTGGCCCAGGCGATGAATTCCTTCATGTTGCTCGCCGGCACGCTCGGATTGACGATGATGGTCGAGGGCGCGACCGCGATCATGCCGACCGGCACCAGGTCTTCGTCTTTATACGGAAGGTCCTTCAGCAGCAGGCTGTTGGTGATGGTGCTCGCCGCGCCGACCAGAAACGTGTAGCCGTCGGGCGCGGAGTGGGCGACGTAGGCCGTGCCGATCACCGCGCCGGCGCCCGGCCGGTTTTCCACCACCACGGTCTGGTGAAGCTGCTTGCCGACGCCCTCAGCCGCAAACCGGGCGATCAGGTCGTTGGCGCCGCCTGGTCCGAAGCCGACGATGAAGCGGATCGGGTGATCCGGCCATTCCGCGCGTGCCGCCGGTGCGGCAATGGCGCAAGCAAGCATGCAAGCGGCGAGAAATGCGAAGCGTTTTATCATTGTCTCCTCTCACGACCCGGCGCGAGCCTTGCTGCAAGCTTACTCTCGATCAGTTGAACTTCAACCCGGCCGCCTTGGCGAGCTTGACGTTGGAGATGATCTCCTTGGCGATCATGGCGTCGAATTCGGTGGGCGACAGCGGCAGCGGCTCGACGCCTTGCGGCGCGAGCTTGGCCTGCACGTCGGGCAACGCCAGCGCCTTCTGCACCTCGGCGTGCAGGCGCTCGACGATCGGGCGCGGCGTCTTCGCCGGCGCCAGCATGCCGTTCCAGAACGTGTAGTCGGAATCCGGGAAGCCCGCTTCGATCGTGGTCGGCACGTTTGGCAGCGCCGGCGAGCGCTTGGTCGTGCTCACCGCGAGCGGCAGCAGCCGGCCGTCCTTGATCAGTGACATCGAGGACGAGATGCCGATGCAGCAGAAGTCGACGCGCCCGGTCATCACTTCGGTGAGCGCCTCCGGCCCGCCGCGGAACGGAACATGCGTCGCTTTGAAACCGGCGGCGAGAATGAAACGCTCGGCCGCCCAGTGCGTGGCGCTGCCGACGCCGGCCGACGAAAAGGTCATGTGGCCGTCCTTGGCGCGCTCGGCCAATTCCTTGGCGGTCTTGATGCCGCTTGCCGGCGACACCATCAGCACGTTCGGCACCACGCCGAACATGGCGACGGCAGCGAAATCCTTGGACGGATCGTAGGCGATGTGCGGATAGGCGGCGGGCGCGGCGGAATGCGCGGCGGCGTGGACCAAGAGCGTGTAGCCGTCCGGATCCGCCTTGGCGACGGCGGCTGAGCCGATGGTGCCGCCGGCGCCGCCGCGGTTTTCCACGATGATCGTCTGGCCGAGCTGCCGCGCCAGCGGATCGAGCACGACGCGGCCGATGATGTCGATCGTGCTGCCAGCGGAAAACGGCACCACCGCGCGGATGATCTTGTCCTTCGGCCAAACGTCGGCAAAAGCGCGGCGCGACAGCGCGGGCGCGGCCAGCACGGCGGAGGCAAGCGTCAGGAAGCGGCGGCGATTGGTGGTGCGCATGGGGTTTCCTCGTCAGGTCGCGGTTGGCAGTGGGCACAGCGCGCGCCGGTGCGATGGATTTATCGATGTTGCGCGGTACCGCAATCCAGTACAGCCGTGGGTGGTTCACGGATGCTATCGGCCGGGATTCAAACGCTGTCAATTGCTACACGGTGTTGCGCATGGCAATGCGCGCCGAATCCCCTACTGGACTGCCACATCGACCAGCCGCATCTGTACCCGCTCCTCGCCTTGCCAGCGATCGATGGCGAGGCTGCCCGCCGCATGCATCGCGCCGCCGCGATTGTCGACGAGCGCGCGGCCGAGCGGCTGGCCGGCGGCGCGGAAGGCGATGGCGTTGACGATCTTGCCGTCGCCGGATTTGAAGCGGGCGCGAATGTGGCTCTCGCCAACTTGATCGGCGTAAACGAGCGTGTGCGCCGGCAGCGCCAGCAGCGGCTCCGGATTGCCGGCGCCGTAAGGGCCCGCGCGCGACAAGAGATCGGCCAGCGCCAGATTGACGGCACCCGCACTCACCGCGCCGTCGATCAACAGCGCGCGCTCGCGCCGCGCCACCTCGACCGGCGCGGCCAGAGCGTCCTCGAGGAAGGCGCGGAAGGCGGCGAGCGCGTCCTTCTTCAGCGTGACGCCGGCCGCCATGGCGTGGCCGCCGCCCTTGAGCAGGAGCCCGTCGCGCACCGCGCGCCGCACCGCCTGCCCGAGATCGACACCGGCGATCGAGCGCCCCGATCCGGTGCCGGTGCCGCCCGGTTCGAGCGCGATCGCGAAGGCCGGCCGGCCGTAGCGTTCCTTCAGCCGCGCCGCCACTAGCCCGACCACGCCGGGATGCCAACCCTCCTGCGCGGTGACGACGACGGCGCCTTTGTCCTCCAGCCCGAGCGCGGCCATGGCTTCGGCCTCGGCTTGCGCGACCGTCGCGATCTCGATCTGCTGACGCTCGCGGTTCAAGCGGTCGAGTTCGCCGGCGATGCGCGCGGCTTCGCTCGGGTCTTCCTCCAGCAGCAACCGAACGCCGAGGTCGGCGCGGCCGATGCGGCCGCCGGCATTGATGCGTGGTCCGAGCAGAAAGCCGAGATGCCACGGCTCCGGCGGCCCCGACAGCCGCGCCGCGTCCATCAGCGCGGTCAGCCCGATCTGATCGCGGCGGCGCAGCGCGATCATGCCCTTGGCGACGAAGGCGCGGTTGAGGCCGATGAGCGGCACCACGTCGGCGACGGTACCGAGCGCAACCAGATGCAGCAGCGACAAGAGGTCGGGCTCCGGCCGCATGCCGGTCCAGAAATTGCGCTGGCGTAATTCACGCGTGAGCGCGACCAGCGTGATGAACACCAGACCGACGGCGGCGAGATGCCCGAGCCCGGAGAGATCGTCGGCACGGTTCGGATTGACGATGGCCACGGCCGGCGGCAGTTCCTCGTCGGCCTGATGATGGTCGAGGACCACAACGTCGAGACCGAGCTTCTTGGCTTCGACGAGCGTTATATGGCTGGTCGTCCCGCAATCGACGGTGACGAGCAGTTTCGCGCCACGCTCGGCAAAGCCGCGTATCGCGTCCACGTTCGGCCCATAACCTTCGAAAATCCGGTCGGGGATATGCACGATCGGATCGAGCCCGCAGGCGCGCAAGTATCGGGCGAGCAGCGCGGCGGCAGTCGCCCCGTCCACGTCGTAATCGCCGAAAATCGCAACGCTTTCGCCGTGGATAACCGCATGCGTGACGCGCGCACTCGCGGCCTCCATGTCGGTGAGCACATGCGGGTCGGGCATCAGCGTGCGGATGCTGGGATCGAGATAGGCGGCAACCGCGTCCGCTTCGACGCCGCGGCCGGCGAGCACGCGCGCCAGCAGTTCCGGCACGCCGGCGCGCTGCGTGATGGCGAGCGAGCGAGACTGCCCGCGCCCATCCAGCCGGTCGCGCCACGACCGGCCAGTCGCGGATTTCTCCACGCCAAGAAAGAAGCGTTCGGATGGGCTCAATACTGTTGCGGGCAAGGCCGCCATGGTCGTCGACCGCCGGCGTCAGTTCTTGTAGCCGTGCTTTTCCAGGATGGCGACCATCTTGGTATTGAGATCCTGCTGAAATGCCTGCACGCGCGGCCCCATCTCCGCCATCACCTCGCCCATGACCTTCGGCATCGTATGCAGGGCCTTGGCGCTGGTCGGCGTGCGGTAGAAGGCGACGATCTCGCGCAGGTCCTGCGCGGAGAAATTCCGTGCGTAGACCGCCGGCGCGGACTTCATCGTTTCGCCGGCGAAAGCGGCGATCGAATGCTCGAATTCGGTCCGCAATTCGGCCAACGTCGCGGCATCGATCTTCGCCGCATGGCTCGCCTCGATGTTCGGCCAGATCTGCGCCGTCATCGCCGCGCTCATCTGCCCGATCGTGTCGCCGCTCACCATCGCGGACAGTTCCTGCGCCGCGCGCAGCGCTTCGGGCGACGGCGCATCCTCGGCGCGAGCTGCCGGAAGCGCGAGCCAAGTGCAAACGATCGCCAGTGCGAAAAGGCGCTTCATGCGAACCTCCGTTGCCCGGCCATATATAGGAACGCGGGCGCGAAACGCCCGCAACCAACGCGCTAGTCCAGATGGAACTTCTTGAACTGCCGATGCTCGGCGCGCACCCAGCGCACGGTACCGGTGACCGAGCGCATCACCACCGTCTCGGTTTCCATCATGTTATGACGGAACTTGACGCCGCGCAGCATATTGCCGTCGGTGACGCCGGTCGCCGCGAAGACGCAGTCGCCCTTCACCATATCCTTGATGCCGTATTTCTTGCGCGGGTCCTTGATGCCCATCTTGGCCGCACGGCTGCGTTTCTCTTCGGTGTCGAGCACCAGGCGACACTGCATCTGCCCGCCGATGCAGGCGAGCGCCGCCGCCGCCAGCACGCCCTCCGGCGCGCCGCCGATGCCCATATAGATGTCGATTCCGGTGGCGTCCGGCTGCGCGGTATGGATCACGCCGGCGACGTCGCCGTCGGTGATCAGCGACACCGCCGCGCCGGTCTTGCGCACCGCTTCGATCATGTCGGCATGACGGGTGCGGTCGAGGATGAGCGCGGTGATCTCCGCGGGCTTAACGCCCTTGGCCTTGGCCAGCCGCATGATCATTTCGCCGGGCGGCAGATCGAGCTCGACCAGATCCTTCGGATAGCCGGGGCCGATGGCGACTTTTTCCATATAGACGTCGGGCGCGTTGAGCAGGGTGCCGCTTTCCGCCATCGCCATGGTGGCGATCGCGCCCGGCATGTTCTTGGCGCACAGCGTAGTGCCCTCGAGCGGATCGACCGCGATGTCGACCTTCGGCCCTTTGCCGGTGCCGACGTTCTCGCCGATGAACAGCATCGGCGCCTCGTCGCGCTCGCCCTCTCCGATCACCACCGTGCCGTCGATGGAAAGCTTGCCGAGCTCGCGCCGCATGGCGTCGACCGCGGCCTGATCGGCATCCTTCTCGTTGCCGTGCCCGCGCAAGCGGGCCGCCGAAACCGCCGCGCGCTCGGTCACGCGTACGATCTCGATCGACAGGATGCGGTCCAGGACCTGCTCGGAACTCTCGGTCGAAGACGCCATCTCGTAAACTCCCCTAAAAACAAACCCGGCTGGCCGGCCTACCGTCAATTCTTCTCAATCCGGATCACCTGCGGCGTTCCGGAGATCACCCTATCGCGCCCCACCGCCGCAAGGGCTTTGCGCACGGCATCCTCAGTTGTTGCATAGGTAATGAGGATAACGGGCACGGAACCGGCCTTGGCGTCGGTATCCGCATGCGCCTGGTGGCGCTGCACAATGGATTCCAAGGAAATCTCCTGCTCGGCGAGGCGCTTGGCGATGGTGGCCGCGGTTCCCGGCTTGTCGCGCGCGAGCAGCCTGATGTAGTAGCCGCCCTCGTGCCGCTGCATCGGCGCCTTGCGTACGCTTGTGAGCCGATCGATCGGCCGGCCGAACGGCGCGGTGCGCACGCCGCGGGCGATATCGCCAATGTCGGCCAGCACCGCGGACGCGGTCGCCGCCCCGCCGGCGCCCGGGCCGACCAAGGTCAACGGATTGATGCCCTCGACATCCACGGTGACTGCATTGGTCACGCCCATCACCTGCGCGATCGCCGAGTCCTTGCGCACCATGGTCGGATGCACGCGCTGCTCGATGCCCTTCGGCGTCTTCACCGCCACGCCAAGCAACTTCACGCGATAGCCGAGCTCGTCGGCGGCGGAAAGATCGGCCGGCGTGATCGAGGAAATGCCTTCCACATAGATCGCGCTCTGGTCGACCTTGGTGCCGAAGGCGAGACTCGCCAGGATGGCGAGCTTCTGCGCGGTATCGTGCCCTTCGATATCGAAGCTCGGATCGGCCTCGGCGTAGCCGAGACGCTGCGCGTCCTTGAGGCATTCGGCGAAGGGCAGCTTGTCCTGCTCCATCCGGGTGAGGATGTAATTGCAGGTGCCGTTGAGGATGCCATAGATGCGCTCAAACGAATTGCCGGCGAGACCTTCGCGCAACGTCTTCACGATCGGAATGGCGCCGCCAACCGCGGCTTCGAAATTCAGCGCGGCGTGATGCTTCTCCGCCAGCCCGGCGAGCTTGACGCCGTGTTTGGCGAGCAGCGCCTTGTTGGCGGTCACCACCGATTTGCCGGAAGCGAGCGCCGCCTCGACCGCGCTCTTGGCGGGATCGCCGGCGCCGCCGATCAGCTCGACGAACACGTCGATGTCCGGCGCACGCGCGAGCGCCACCGGATCGGCGAACCATTTCAGTTTTTTCAGATCGATGCCGCGGTCCTTAGCCCGCGAGCGCGCACAGACCGCGACGATTTCGATGGCGCGGCCGCAACGCGCGGCGAGCGCTTCCCGTTGGCGCGCGACCTGGGCGATCAACGCGACGCCGACCGTGCCCAAACCGGCGACGCCTACTTTCAGGGCTGCGGTCATGGGAGCTAGCGGCGCGTGGCGAGCGGAACGACGTTGTGCAGCTTTTCCGGCCCGGTTTCGAGGAAGCGACGGACGTTGCGCGCGGCCTGGCGGATGCGTTGCTCGTTCTCCACCAGCGCAATGCGCACAAAGCCCTCGCCGTATTCGCCGAAACCGATGCCGGGCGATACGGCGAGATCGGCCTTTTCCACCAGCAGCGTGGCAAACTCCACGCTGCCGAGGGTTTTGAACGGCTCCGGGATCGGCGCCCAGGCGAACATCGAAGCTCGCGGCGCCGGCACATGGAAACCGGCGCGGCCAAAGCTTTCCACCAGTACGTCGCGGCGGCGCTTATAAGTTTCGCGCATTTCCTTGATGCAGTCGTCGGGCCCGTTGAGGGCTGCGGTCGCCGCCACCTGGACCGGCGTGAAGGCGCCGTAGTCGAGATAGGATTTCACACGGCCGAGCGCAGCGATCACACGCTCGTTGCCGACCGCAAAACCGATACGCCAGCCCGGCATCGAGAACGTCTTCGACATCGAGGTGAATTCGACGGTGACATCCATCGCGCCGTGCACTTGCAGCACCGACGGCGGTGGATTGTCGTCGAAATACACTTCCGCATAAGCGAGGTCCGACAAAATCAGGATGCTGTGCTTCTTCGCGAAGGCGACAAGGTCCTTGTAGAAATCGAGGCTCGCCACCCAGGCCGTCGGATTGGCCGGATAGCACACCACCACCGCGGTCGGCTTCGGGATCGAGTGCACGATCGCGCGTTCCAGCGTGTGGAAGAAATTCGGCGTCGGCTCCGACGGCACCGAGCGGATCGCGCCGCCCGCCATCAGGAAACCGAAAGCGTGGATCGGATAGCTCGGATTGGGTACCAGCACGACGTCGCCCGGCGCGGTGATCGCCTGCGCGACATTGGCGAAGCCCTCCTTGGAACCGAGCGTGCTGACCACCTGCGTATCGGGATTGAGCTTCACCCCGAAGCGGCGCTCGTAATAGGCGGCTTGCGCGCGGCGCAGGCCGGGGATGCCGCGCGAGGCCGAATAGCGGTCGGTGCGCGGGCGCCCCAGCGTCTCTTTCATCTTCTCGATGACATGGGCGGGCGCGGGCAGATCGGGATTGCCCATGCCGAGATCGATAATGTCCGCCCCCGCATTGCGGGCGCGCGCCTTGGCCCGGTTCACCTCTTCGAACACGTAAGGCGGCAAGCGGCGGATGCGGTAAAAGTCTTCCATTGTCTCAAACCTTTAGGTCGGCTGCCCTATCCAGCCCGGCCGGCGTAACCCCGGCAGGCTTTTATCACGGGTTGGTCTTTGCGCCATCCTGGGCGTCGGCGTCTTTGTCGGTCTTGTCAGGTACCGGCTTCTTTTTCGGGGGTGGCGCCGGCGCTGCGGCGGATTTCTCCCGCGTTTCCTGCTTATCGCGCACCGTCGCTAGGTCTTTTTCCAGCTTTATCTGCTGTTCCTCGCTCATGGTCGCGGTCGGGCGCGGCGGCGGCATGTCATGCACGGCCGGAAAGGCATAGGGCGTGACCGGCCGCGCCGGAGCATCGGCCGGCTCCCCTATATCGCCCGGCAGCTTGTCGATGATGGACCCTGGCATGCAGCCGCAAAGCGCTACCGCCAGCCCCAAGGCTGCCAGAGCCGATCGCCCAAAGACTCGCACCATGCGTTGCAACATCCGCCCTTTAAGCCGGGAAATCGATGCAGACTCAATGAATTATACCATAAATTGCGTACCGTTCTATTATGGCCGGAGCATGATCGGCGCGCTGTCATCGGGTCGGCGCGTAAAGGCAGCTAAGCCATATCCGCAGACGGACCTTGCGGGAGAGCATGGTCCGGGCCAATTCTGACGGCGGGGATCGGCTTGAAATCGATGAAAAAGCGCAGCACCGCGCCGGTCAAAGAACCGGTCAATGACATAGCCAAGGACCAGCCGAAGATCGGCTCGGTCGAGATCGAGGCCCTCGCGCACAACATCGCCCGTCTGGTCGAAGAAGGCGGCAAGGCGCTCGCCGCCTATATGAAGCCGCGCGAAGAAGGCAAGATCAAAAGCGAGGCGGCCGAAGACATCGCCGACGTGGTCAAGACAGTCGGCTTGATTCTCGAATATTGGCTGTCCGATCCCGAGCGCGCCCTGCAACTGCAGACCAGCCTCGGCCGCGCCTTCCTCGACCTGTGGGCGGTGGCGGCCAAACGGATGGCCGGTGAAGAGGCCGCGCCTGCGGTCGCGCCCGATCCGAAGGACAAGCGTTTCGCCGATCCAGAATGGTCGCAGAATCAGTTCTTCGATTTCCTCAAGCAGCTTTATCTGCTGAGCGTGCAATGGGCCGAGAAGCTGGTCCGCGACGCCGAAGTCGACGAGCGCACGCGGCAGAAAGCGGCATTCTACATTAAGCAGATCGCCAATGCGATTTCGCCGTCGAATTTCGTCTTCACCAATCCGGAGCTGTTACGCGAGACACTCGAATTCCAGGGCGGAAAACCTCGTGCGCGGCATGCACATGCTCACCGAGGACATCAAGGCGGGGCACGGCCACCTCAAGATCAGCCAATCGGACCCCGGCGCGTTCGAGGTCGGCCGCAATCTCGCGCTTACCCCCGGCAAGGTGATTTTCCAGAATGAGTTAATCCAACTCATTCAATACGAGGCGACCACGCCGGACGTGCTGAAGGTGCCGCTGCTGATCGTGCCGCCCTGGATCAACAAGTTCTACATCCTCGATCTCACGCCGGATAAATCCTTCATCAAATGGTGCGTCGACAACGGGCTGACCGTGTTCGTGGTCTCCTGGGTCAATCCGGATGCGAGACTCGCCAAGAAAAGTTTCGAGGAATACATGCGCGAGGGCGTGCTGGCCGCGCTCGACGCCGTCGGGGAAGCGACCGGCGAGAAGCAGGTCCACACCATCGGCTACTGCGTCGGCGGCACGCTGCTGGCGATCACGCTCGCCTATCTCGCGGCGAAAGAAGACAAGCGCGTCGTCTCCGCCACGCTGTTCACCGCGCAGGTCGATTTCACCTATGCCGGCGACCTGAAGGTCTTTGTCGACAAGGAGCGCGTCGAGCAATTGGAAGCGCACATGCGCGAGCAAGGCTATCTGGAGGCCGACCGCATGGCGACCGCCTTCAACATGCTGCGCTCCAACGACCTGATCTGGCCTTACGTGATCAACAACTACATGCGCGGTAAGAAGCCCTTCCCGTTCGACATCCTCTATTGGAATTCCGACGCCACGCGCATGCCGGCGGCCAATCACTCGTTCTATCTGCGTAATTGCTATCTCGATAACACGCTGGCCAAAGGCAATATGAAGATCGCCGGCGAGACGCTCGATCTCAAGAAAGTGACGGTGCCGATCTATAATCTGGCGACGCGCGAGGACCACATCGCGCCGGCAAAATCGGTGCTATTCGGCTCGAAATTCTTCGGTGGGCCGGTGAAATACGTGCTCGCCGGCTCCGGCCATATCGCCGGCGTGGTCAATCCGCCGGCCAAGCCCAAATATCAGTATTGGACGGGACAAGCGCCGCGCGGCGCCGATGTCGACAAGTGGCTGGCCAAGGCCACCGAGCATCCGGGCTCATGGTGGCCGGATTGGCTGGACTGGATCAAGGCGCAGGGCGCCGAGACGGTGCCGGCGCGCGCCATCGGCGGCGGCAAGTTCATGGCCATCGAAAACGCGCCGGGCTCTTACGTCAAAGTGAAAAGCTGGACCTGACAATTCGCCCGCGCGCGCCTCCCTTGCTTTGTGTATTAGTAGTCCGCCGTCTAATTCACGGAGAGCCCCTACCCATGCCCCGGCAAGCCCTCGGACGCAACGCCGGCATCGCCGACCTTGAGGAGAAAGCGAACGAGGCGGCGCAACTCCTGAAGCTGCTCGCCAATGAAAACCGGCTGCTGATCCTGTGCCGGCTGGTGCAGGTCAAAGAAATGTCGGTCAACGACCTCGTCGCGGCGGTCGGCATCAGCCAGTCGGCGCTGTCGCAGCATCTCGCCAAGATGCGCGCGGAAGGCCTGCTCGCGACGCGGCGCCAGGCGCAGACCGTGTACTACCGCATCGCCAATCCCAACGCGAAACGCATGCTGACATTGCTCAAGGGCATCTATTGCCCCTGACCCCTCGCCACCCCTCGCAAACAAGGAAGCAAGAAAAATGAAGACGATTTCGCCCGAGCAAGCTGCCGTGCTTGTGCGCGACGGTGCGGTGCTCATCGACATCCGCGAAGCCAACGAGCACGCCGGCGAGAACATTCCCGGCGCCCGCCATCACGCTTTGTCGCAGATAGACGCCAAACATCCGGTGCGCGAAGGAGACACCGTGCTGATCTATCACTGCAAGTCCGGCGCGCGCACCAAGATGAATGCCAAGCGGCTCGCCGCCGCCTCCGGCCAGTGCGAGGTCTACCTGCTCGGCGGCGGCATCGAAGCGTGGAAGCGCGCCGGCCTAGCGACCAGCGCGGGCAAGTCCGCGCGCCACGCCGCTCCGCGTCAGCCGGGTGGATTGCTCGGCTGCCTCGCCGCCATCTTCCAGCTTCGCTGAGAAAAAAGAACCGGCCATGCTGCACGCCCTGCTCGCAATCGGCTCCGGCAGCCTGGTCGGCTTCACCCTCGGTCTGATCGGCGGCGGCGGCTCGATCATGGCGGTGCCGTTGCTGGTCTATGTGGTCGGCGTCCGCTCGCCGCATGTCGCCATCGGCACCAGCGCCCTCGCGGTCGCCGCCAGCGCCGCCGCCAATCTATTCGGCCACACCCGTGCCGGCACCGTGAAATGGCGTTGCGCGCTGGTGTTCGCGCTGTCCGGCATCGCCGGCGCTGCCGGCGGCGCGCAGCTCGGCAAGATGGTCGACGGCAGCCGCCTGTTGATGCTGTTCGGCGTGTTGATGGTGGTGGTCGGGCTGGCGATGCTGCGGTCGCGCAAGTTGGGCGGCAATCCCGACGTGATGCTGACGCGCGAAAGCATGCCGAAACTCCTGCCACTGCTCGTCGGCATCGGCTTTGCGGTAGGCGCGCTGTCCGGATTTTTCGGCATCGGCGGCGGCTTCCTGATCGTGCCGGGGCTGATGGGCGCGACCGCCATGCCGCTCATCAATGCGATCGGCTCATCGCTGGTGTCAGTGACCGCGTTCGGCCTGACCACGGCGGTGAGCTATGCCTGGTCCGGCCTGGTCGACTGGACCTTGGCGGCGCTGTTCATCGCCGGCGGCGCGCTCGGCGGCCTGGTCGGCATCAAACTCGCCCATCATCTCGCCGGCCGGTCGAAGCACGTGCTCACGCTGACATTTTCCGGCGTGGTCATCGCCGTCGGCCTCTACGTGATCGCCAAGTCGCTGCTGGCCTGATGACACGGTATTGATGCCGCCGGGACGCGACAGCGGCGGCGGCTTCGATTAATCTTGCCGCTGCCGGCAAAGCAAAGACGGGGGATGGCGATGTCCAGGGAACTGATGTGGCTGACGTTGACGGTCATCCTGACCGGGGTCTTGTGGATTCCCTATATTCTCAACCGCATCGTGGTGCGCGGGCTGATGGGCGCGATGGCCAATCCCTCGAGCAACGACACGCCGCAGTCGCCTTGGGCGCAGCGACTTTATTTCGCCCACACCAACGCGGTCGAGAACCTGGTGATCTTCACGCCGTTGGTGTTGATCCTCGACCTCCAGCATCATTCAACGCAGAGCACGGCGCTCGCCTGCGCGGTTTATTTCTGGGCGCGGCTCGCCCATGTTATCGTTTATACGCTCGGTATTCCGGTGCTGCGCACGCTGGCCTTTGCCGTGGGCTTCGCGGCGCAGGTCGTGCTGGCCGCGGCGGTGTTCGGGAAACTTTAATTCTGGGGCGCCGCCCGCTCGACGATCGCCCGCAGATCGATCCCGCGCGGCAGCGTGCCGAAGGCGCCGCCTTCGCCGGCGAGCCGCGAGGCGCAGAACGCGTCCGACACGGCAGACGGCGCATGCTTGATCAGCAGCGCCGCCTGTAAGCTCAGCACAAGATCGCGCACCAGTGCGCGCGCTTGCGCCTCGTCGTTGCGCTCGGGCGCGGCCAGCCGGTCGAGCAGCCGCTTGGCGAAAGCCTTGAGCCGCGCGTCGCCGCCGTCGAGTTCAGTGCGCAGCACATCGGCGATATCCGGCGTGCGCCCGATGGCGCGCAGCACATCAAGGCACATCACGTTACCGGACCCCTCCCAGATCGAATTGACCGGCGCCTCGCGGTAGAGCCGCGGCATGATGCTTTCCTCGATGTAGCCGGAGCCGCCCAGCACTTCCATCGCTTCCAGCGTGACGAAGGGTGCGCGCTTGCAGATCCAGAATTTCCCGGCCGGCGTGACGACGCGCCGGATCGCCTGCGCCGCCTCGTCGCTCTCGTCGTAGGCGCACGCAAGGCGCATGGAGAGGACGGTCGCCGCTTCGCATTCGAGCGCCAAGTCCGCGAGCACGTTGGTCATCAGCGGTTGGTCGACCAGTTTCTTCTGGAACGCCGTGCGATGGCGCGCGTGATGAACCGCCTGCGCCACCGCTTGGCGCATCAAGGAAGACGAGCCGACGCAGCAGTCGAGCCGCGTATAGCCCGCCATCTCGATCATGATCGGGATGCCGCGCCCCTCCTCGCCGACCAGCTCGGCATAGGCGCCGTCGAATTCCACCTCGCTCGAGGCGTTCGACTTGTTGCCGAGCTTGTCCTTGAGCCGGTTGATGCGCAGCGCGTTGCGCTCGCCGTCGGGCGTCCAGCGCGGCATGAAGAAGCAGCTCAGTCCCTTGGGCGATTGCGCGAGGACGAGAAAGGCGTCGCACATCGGCACCGACAAAAACCATTTATGACCGCGCAGGTGGAAACCGCCGCCGGCCGGTTCGGCGCGCGTGGTATTCGTACGCAAGTCCGAGCCGCCCTGGTTCTCGGTCAGGCCCATACCGATCAGCGCCCCGGTCTTTTCGCCGATCGGGATGAAGCGCGGGTCGTAGCGCGGGGCGAGAACTTTCGGCAGCCATTGCTCGGCGATCGTGGGCGCGTGCCGCAAGGGCGGCACCGAGCCGTAGGTCATGGCGAGCGGGCAATAGACGCCGCTCTCGATCTGGTTGAGCAGGTAGCAGCCTGCGGCGCGCGCTACATGCGCGCCGGGTTTCGGATCGGCCCAGGGGCCGGAATGCAGGCCGGCGCCGAGCGCGATCGTCAGCAGCTCGTGCCAGGCCGGATGGAAGTCGACTTCATCGATGCGGTGGCCGTAGCGGTCGAAGCTGCGCAGACTCGGCAGATATTTGTTGGCGTCTACGCCGAGCTGGATGGTCTCCGGCTTGCCGAGCGTCGCGCCGAGCGCGTTGAGGCGGGCCTCGCCCCAGCCGGCGCCTTCGCGCTTGACCGCCTCGCGCAGCACGATGTCGCTGGCGAACAGATTATAGGGCTCGAGCGGCGGCGGCTGGTTGCTGACTTCGAACATGGGGCCTCCGGCAATGGCGCCGCCATTGTAGCAGCCGAATCACGGAAACAGCGCCACCTGCTCCAGCCCCATGGTCTCGGGATAGCCGAGCACCAGGTTCATGTTCTGGATCGCCTGGCCGGCGGCGCCCTTGACCAGATTGTCGAGCGCCGAAATGACGATGGCGCGGCCGGGAATGCGGTCCTTGGCGACGCCGATGAACGTCATGTTCGAGCCGCGCACGTGCCGGGTCTGCGGCGTCTCGCCGAACGGCAGCACATGGACGAAAGGCTCCTTCGCGTAGAACTTTAAAAGTACTGCATGAAGATTTTCCGGCGTCCGGCTGCGCCGGCCCCGCACATAGACCGTCGACAAAATGCCCCGGTTCATCGGCACCAGATGCGGGGTGAAGGTGACGATCACCTCCCGCTCGGCGGCGAGTGAGAATTCCTGGTCGAGTTCGGCCATGTGCCGGTGATGCCCCACCCCGTAGGCGTGGAAACCTTCCGACACTTCCGAGAACAGCATCGCTTCCTTGGCCGCCCGCCCCGCCCCGGTCATGCCCGACTTGGCGTCGACCACGATCTCGTCGAGGTCGATCGCCTTGGCCTTGATCAGGGGGATCAGCGGCAGCTGCGCGCAACTGGTGTAGCAGCCCGGATTGGCCACCAGCCGCGCCTGCTTGATGTCGCGCCGGTGGATCTCGGTCAGGCCGTAGACCGCTTCCTTCTGCAGCTCCGGTGCGTGGTGCTCGTGGCCGTACCATTTGGCATAGGCCGCTGGGTCGGCCAGCCTGAAGTCGGCCGACAGGTCCACCACCTTGGTGGCCGGCGCCCTGGCCAACAGCTCCTTGATCACCTTCTGCGTCGTGGCATGCGGCAGCGCGCAGAAGACGAGATCGAGACCCGTCTTGGCCCAATCGATGCCTTCGATAGCGACCAGCGTCGGCAATTCGAACGGCGAGAACTGCGGGAACACATCGCGCATCGCCTTGCCGGCGCTGCGCTCGGCGGTGAGCAGGACGATCTCCGCGCGCGGATGCCGCAACAGCATCCGCACCAGTTCGGAGCCAGTATAGCCGGAGGCGCCGAGGACGCCGATTCTTGCCTTGGTGACCATGATCAATCCTCATCCGGAGTTTTAAAGGACTACCGGAGCGAGGCCAACAGCACGAACGGTATCGGAGGATAAGTGCCGCAGGCCATGGTCCGGCGGCACGGGGGACGACTAAACGCGATAGCGCACCCGTGCCGTGGCGATACGGCGGCGGCGAAGGGCAACTGCTGTCACAAACGTCGTCATATTTGTCATCTTGGGCGCGCGATATAGGGCTCCTGCCCGCGTCCGTCAACCGGACGGCGCAAAGGCAACGGCTGATCCGCCAGCATCGCTTTGACCACCACCTCACGCGCCAATGCCGGGTCGATACTGCGCGCCGCGAGCATATCCTTGCAGTCAGCCACGATCGCGTCGGCGTCTTGCATGATCTTCAGCCGCTTGAAGTGGTCGTCGTGATGCAGGCCCATGCTGGCGCCGACGATGTCGAGAATATTGACGATCTTGAAGGGCCAATCGCGCTCATGCGCACACAGGTCGCGGTGATCGGGATGATAGATCGCCACCAGCGCGTCGACGCCGGCGGCTTCCGCCGCCTTCAGCTCGGCTAGATGCAGGCCGCGTTTATAGTCAGGCAAGGCATTGAGGAAATTGCTCATCAAGCCGACGGCCGGCTGATGCAGCTCGACCACCTCCACGCCCGGCACCAAGCGCAACAGCTCGGTGCCGGCTTCGACCACCCCCTTGATGCCCGGATGCTTGTGCAGCGCGACCTTCATCGGCAGCGCGTGCTTGAGGAGCGGCCGCAAATCGTCGAAGCGCGTCTGCAGGAACAGCATGAACGGCGTCATCTCGAACGGCCGCGCGCCGCGCACTTTCTCGATCGTCGGCAGCGTCGTCTCCGTGAATTGCACGTGACAGCTTGCGCACCACGAGATGACGCCGGCTTTTCCTTCCGCCAATTTGTCGAGCGAATTGGTGGCGACGCGGCCCGACACTTCAATATCGCCAGTGCGCGCCTGGACGATGCCGCAGCAGTGGCTGGGGCCGCCCATCACGTTGTAGGTGACGCCGAGCGCGTCCATGATGTCGAGCGCGGTGAGCGCGATATGCGGCGTCTTGAGCACGTTGCAGCCGGTGTAGAACACGAAATCCGGACGCTCGCCCGGCTTGGCCGTCGAACCGCTGTGCAACTGCTCGCCCACACGCTGGCCGAGCCGCGCGAGATCGGCGTCGTCGAGCTGCATCCGCGAGAGCACATTGGCCCCCTCGGCGACCAGCCGGAAATTCTCGACGCCTTTCTTGCGCCGTTCGCGCGGCTCGTTTCCCCGCCGCACCATGGCGACGCGCGCCATCGCCAGCAGGAAGCGCGGATTGACGCCCTCCGGACAGGCCGCGATGCAGTCGCCGGTGAGCGCGCAGCCTTTGGCCCAGGCCTGCGCGGCCTGCGGACCCTCGCCGAAGCGCACGATATCGAGCACCCCGGCAATCACCGTCTTTGGGGCCGTGTCGCCGACACCGGCCGGTCCGGTCACCGGGCAAATCTCCACGCACTTGCCGCACTTCGTGCAGGCATCGAGCATTTCCGACGTGCGGGCGGACAGTGCGGTTTCGAAGGCGGTTTCGGTCATGCCATCAGGATAGTGCAAAGCGCCGCTGCAAAAAAGAAGGCCGCCAGCGTGGCGGCCCTCCTATTCAACACATTCAATCCCGCACTAGAACTTGAGCATGTCGACGCTAGTCAGCGTGACCTTGTAAACGATTGAACTGGTCAAGATGTAATCCGTAGCCTGATCCTCATAGGCGTTATTGCCGGCCATTTCATCCACCCGCACGACCACGTTAAAGCCACGCAAAGCGGCCATGACTGACGTGAACAGAACGCCGTTATGCGACGCGACACCAACCGGAACGAGGGTTGTGATCCCCTTGTCCTTCAGCATCTTTTGCAGGCCGGTGTCCTTATCGCCGAGCATGAACTTGTCCACGAACGCGGTCACAACGGGCTCGTTCCCTTTCGGCGCAAGCTCGGGAACGTAGTCGCTGATTTTCGGATCGGGAAAGGTCGCCGGTCACGTGCTGGGGAACAGAGCGTAGATCACATATACGCCTTTGGCGCGGGCCTCGGTCAAGAGCTTCTGGACCTTGGGAATCATGACGACGCAGCGCGGGCGCCTTTGCATGTTGCAGGTCTGCTTGATGATATCAATGACCAGCAGCGCCGTCGTCTTGGGATCAAGCGTGACAGATTTGAGTTGGGGTGCAGGCGGCGCCTTTATGCTCGCCCATTCGTCGATGGCCGTCTCGCCTCTCGACGGCGCGCCACTCATCAGGTAGCGCGAATGCTAACGCATCGGCCGCGCCTATGCCAATAGAATACACGGCGTAACGCCGAGGCCGACGCTTGGCACCGGCATTGGCTGACCTCGTATTTTCTCAGACCCGGAATCTTTTTTGCGATCGGGACGTGCTTTTCAAAACAGTATTTGTCGAAGACGCTTGCGTCCTTTGGATTTCTGTACATTACCACCAGTCGAGCCGTGCATTCTTCCCTGTGATCGATACCGCCAAAACTGGTAATTCCAATTGTAGTCCGGATACAGCCCAACTAGGCGGCCTCAATTGGCGGTCACTCGGGCCAACCGAGTCGCTCGCGCAGCGGATTTTTTCTCGTTCACCACAGGCTGCGCAGCCACGCGAGTCCGAGCGAAATCCCGTCGCCCAGGGTCAGCAGCACCGCAGCCCACATGAAGGCCGAGGAAAAATTCGCCAGTTGGAAGCGCCAGAATGGCATCTCGAATATTCCGGCGATCAGCGGCACCACCGCGCGCAGCGGCCCGAAGAAGCGGCCGATGAAAATGCCGGGAATACCCCACTTCTTCATGAAGCGCTCGCCGCGCGGGATGAGCTCAGGATAGCGCGACAGCGGCCAGATGTGCTGCACTGAATATTCGAGCTTGAGGCCGACCCAATAGGACAGCCAATCGCCGCAGGCTGCGCCCAGGCTGCCCGCAACCCACACCGGCCAGAAATTGATCCCGCTCGAGCCGAGCAGCGCGCCGATCGCCACCAGCGCGCCCCAAGCCGGAATCAGCAGCGAGATGAAGGCAAGCAATTCGCCGAACGCCAGCGCGAACACGATCGGCGGCGCCCAGGCCGCGTTGTCGCGCACGAAGGCGATGACCGATTGGACGTAAAAATCAAAACCCATGCGGGAGAGATCGGCGTGAGAAAGCGCGTGTCGTATCTAGCCCGGCGGCCCGTTCGGCGCCAGCAGGCCGTTTGCGATGAAGCGCTAGCCCGGCAAACTGAGATCGTCGCCCGGAAACAAGTGATGTGTGGCAACGAGCCCGACGATCAACAGCGGCGTTGCCAGGAATGCGCCGACCGGCCCCCACATCCATGCCCAGAAGACCAACGACAGGAACACCGCAAGCGGGCTCAGGGTCAGCCTGTGACCGATAATCGTCGGCGTGATAAAATTGCTCTCAATCGTCGCGAGCGCAATGAAGATCGCCGGCGCGAGCAGCGCCTGGGTCGCGGTCGGAAATTGAATGAGACCGGCGCCAAACAGCACCAAGACCACGATGCCGGGACCGATATAGGGAATGAAGCACAGCACAAAGGCAAGCGTCCCCCATGCGGCCGGATTGGACAAGCCGACGAAATATGACGCGAGACCGACGCAGAGCCCTTCAACAAAATAGATGGCGGCGACGGTGGCAAAATAAGCCGTAAGATTGCTCTCCACCTCGTTCAATATTCGCAGGGTCCGCAGCCGCGACTCGCGCCCGGCGAACAGGATCGCCGTGGCGCGACGCATCTGCGTCCGCGAGGACAGGAAGAAGAACAGCGTTCCGACGAAGATCAACGATTGGCTGATCGCCGGCGTCACGAAACTGATCGCCGGCGTCAGCAAGCTGAGCGCCGGCTGGATGAGGTTCGACACGCCAAGGTCGAGGGGCGCGCTGTGATCGCCCCCCGGATTGAGCGTATCGCGAAGTCCGCGCAGCCACCGCAGAGGATAATCGATCAGCGACAATTTCTCCTTGAGCCGGGCGGCGATCTCCGGTCCCTTGCTCACCCAGTCGCTCACCGGGGCGGCGAGAATGAGGACCAGCGCGTTCATCGCAACGACGAGCAGCACGACAAGAAATATGGCGGTAACCCATTGCGGGATGCGATGCGCGGCCCCTCGCTCCGCGATCGGCCCCAGCATTGTGCCGATTACGAAAGCAGCCGTGACCGGCAACAGCAATAGCCGGGCGAGGTCGAGAAAGGCGCCAAACAGAAGCAGAAAAATGCCGACCGTCGCCACTTGCGCAGCCACGCGCCAGAAGCCTGCGGCGCTGGTGACCGACCGCGGCCCCTCTGGATCAGTGGCGCGCTCCCGCGCATCCGAATTGCGAACGTCCATCTGAACTCCGTACCCGTCCACCCCCGTGCAGACCCATGTTTAATGCGGCATGAGGTCTTTCGTTGCGTCGGACCGCCCGGTCTGACCTTGCCGTGCCCTGTCAGACGTCGGTGTCGGCCCCCCGGGCAAAATCGGCTGTTGGTCGCCCTAATCCGGCTGGAAAGCTGCCATTAAATCTCGCCGTACCCCAGCCGCCATTGGCCAAGGGCGCTCTCAGCCGCCACCCTCGCATGGCATAGTAACTAGCAACTGATTCGCTCGACTTCTATGTGAAAGCATCCATGGCTAAACCTGCGACCAAGAAAAAACCGCCGAAACAACCCGATTTGTTCGAAAGCCCGCCCCCGGCGGCCCGATCGGCTCTGCGCGCGCCGGACGCCAAAGCCGCGGGCCGCGGCAAGCCAACGCGCGGGCGCAGCGCGGAGTCGGGCTACACCGCCAAGCACATCGAGGTGCTGGAGGGGCTTGAGCCGGTGCGCCGCCGCCCCGGCATGTATATCGGCGGCACCGACGAGAAGGCGCTGCATCACCTGTTCGCCGAGGTGATTGACAACTCGATGGACGAGGCGCTCGCCGGCCACGCCGACTGGATCGAAGTCGAGATGGAGGCGAATGGCTTCGTCAGCGTGACCGACAACGGCCGCGGCATCCCGGTCGACCCGCATCCAAAATTCAAGAACAAGTCGGCGCTGGAAGTGATCATGTGCACGCTGCACGCCGGCGGCAAATTCGACTCCAAGGTCTACGAGACCTCGGGCGGCCTGCATGGCGTTGGCGTCTCGGTCGCCAACGCTTTGTCCGAGCGCATGGAAGTCGAAGTCGCGCGCGAGCAGCAGCTCTACCGGATGGCCTTCGAGCGCGGCAAGCCGAAGGGCAAGCTGGAAAAAGCCGGCCGCGCGCCCAACCGGCGCGGCACCAAGATCCGCTTCAAGCCAGATCCGGATATTTTCGGGCCCAAAGCCGCGTTCCAGGCCGAGCGCGTGTTCAAGATGGCGCGCTCGAAAGCCTATCTCTATGGCGGCGTCGAGATCCGCTGGCGCTGTGCCAAGGAATTGCTCAAGGGCGTCGAGGACGTGCCGGAAAAGGCGACGTTCCATTTCGCCGAAGGCTTGAAGGATTATCTCGCCGCGAGCCTTTCGGGCGCGACGCTGGTGCATCCCGACATCTTCACCGGCTCGGCCGGCAAGACCGGCCGTCATGGCGCGGTCGAATGGGCGGTCGCCTGGACCGCCGACGCCGACGGCTTTCTGCAGTCCTACTGCAACACCATCCCGACGCCGGACGGCGGCACGCACGAATCCGGCCTGCGCACCGCGCTCTTGCGCGGCCTGAAGGATCACGCCGCCCGCGCCGGCCAGGAAAAGCGCGCCAAGGACGTGACCAGCGACGACGTCATGACGGGTGCCGGCTGCATGCTGTCGGTGTTCGTCCGCGAGCCGGAATTCCAGGGCCAGACCAAGGACCGCCTCGCCACCGCCGGCGCGCAGAAAATCGTCGAGCAGGCGATCAAGGACCCGTTCGACCACTGGCTGTCGGGCAACCCGCTACAGGCCAACAAGCTCCTCGATTTCGTGGTCGAGCGCGCCGAGGAACGGCTGCGACGCCGCCAGGAAAAGGACATCGCGCGCAAGACCGCGGTGAGGAAGCTGCGCCTACCCGGCAAGCTCGCCGACTGCTCGAGCTCGGCCTCGGAAGGCTCGGAGATTTTCATCGTCGAGGGCGACTCGGCGGGCGGCTCCGCCAAGCAGGCGCGTGACCGCCGTTCGCAGGCCGTGCTGCCGCTGCGCGGAAAAATTCTCAACGTCGCCAGCGCCGGCAAGGACAAGCTGGCGCAGAACGCGCAGCTTGCCGATCTCATCCAGGCGCTCGGCTGCGGCACCGGCGCGCACTATCACGAGAAAGACCTGCGCTACGAGAAGGTCATCATCATGACCGACGCCGACGTCGACGGCGCCCACATCGCCTCGTTGCTGATCACCTTCTTCTACCGGCAGATGCCGAAGCTGATCGACGATGGTCGGCTTTATCTCGCGGTGCCGCCGCTCTACCGCCTGCAGCACGGCGGCAAGATCGTCTATGCGCGTGATGACAAGCACAAGGAGCAATTGCTCAAGAAGGAATTCCACGCCAATGCCAAAGTGGAGGTTTCCCGCTTCAAGGGCCTTGGCGAGATGATGGCGGCGCAGCTGAAAGAGACCACCATGGACCCGGGCAAGCGTACGCTGCTGCGTGTGATGCTGGCGGACGCCGAGCGCAAGCCGACCGAGAAGGCGATCGAGCGGCTGATGGGCAACAAAGCCGAAGCGCGCTTCGAGTTCATCCAGGAGAACGCGGAGTTCGCCAGCGAGGCGTTGCTGGACGTCTAACGTCCCCACCTACTCACATTTGTTCAGCACCGGCGTCTTCGTGCCGCGTGAGATGACGATGCCGTCCTTCACGCGCACCTGTCCGCCGTCTGGCTGATTGAACATCGTCCGCCGCGTGTTGTCGCGAACGAGAAATACCAGCTTCTGACGTTCCTCAACATTGGTGCCGGGCTGGAAGATCGTCTCCACCGAGAGTTCATCCGCCGAAAGCCGCTCGGCCGACAGCATGCTGTAGCGATTGACCGCGTAATTTGGCCCGAGATCGTGGTCTTCCAGCACCAGGCCTGGGCTCGGTGTTATGATACTGACATGCGGATTGTCCGGCGAAGCCGGCGCTTTGCAATCCGACGCCCAGGTTCCGAACAGGCCGAAGTCCTGGAACAATCTGTCGGCCGGCGCGGCGCGCACGGCGGCAGACATTGCGGTTAAGGCCGCAAGCACCAAAACCGCTATCAACCGCATCACGTCGCCGCTCCACCGACTCGAAAAGCGCCGCACAACCATAGCAGCGCAACGCGCGGCGGCAATCGGCGCGTGTCAATTCGCAGACAGTGTGGCGTGTTTGTTACTTGAACGTCAGATGCGCCGCCCTCACCACGACGCCGAAACTCTTGATGTCGGCATCGATGCGCTGCTTGAACGCGTCCCCGGTCGGCCCGCCCGGGTTGACCGCCATCTTCTTCAGGCCGTCCTGCACGTGGCCGTCGGCGAGCGCGCGGCCGAGTTCGGCCGTAAGCTTGGCGACGATCGACGCCGGCGTGCCGGCCGGCACGAAGAACCCGCTCCACAAATGCGTGTCGACCTCCGGATAGCCGGCTTCCGCCATGCTCGGAACATCAGGAAGTTCCGGCGAGCGCTCGGAGCCGGTCACCGCCAGCGCGCGCGTCTTGCCGCCTTTCACCAGCGGGATCGCCGGCGGCCCGTCGGAAATGGTGAACAGGCACTGTCCGCTGACCACGCACAAATTCGATTCATTGGTGCCTTTGAATGGGATCGCCACGCCGGGCATGCCGGTTTTCAGCTTCAGCGTCTCGCTGGCAATGGTGAAGGCCGGCGACGAGGTTCCGTAGTTCGACTTGTCGGCATGCGCCTTGGCCCAGGCCACCAGTTCTTTCACGTTTTTCGCCGGATGATTGGCCGGCACCACCAGCACCAGCGGGAACGACGCGATCATGTTGAGCGGAATGAAGCTCTTGGTCGGGTGGTAACCGAGATTGGGATAGATCGCCGCGGCGATCGACATTTGCCCGGTGGCGCCGACCAGCACCGTGTAGCCGTCGGCCGGCTGATGCGCCACGTAATCCGAAGAAATCCGCCCGCCGGCGCCGGGCCGGTTCTCGACGATCGCGGTGTAGCCGGTGTTCTCCTGGAACTTCTGCACCACCAGCCGCGCGAAGATATCGTTGCCGCCCCCGGCGGCAAAGCCGACGATGAAGCGGATGACACGATTGGGATAATCGTTTTGCGCGCGCGCCTGCCCGCCGGCGGCCAAAAGCAGCGCCATCGACAGGCAAGCCAAGCAGCTGCGAATCTTCATCGTATTCCTCCCCGCCGTTCTCTATCGGAACGTGTCGACCATAGCGTACACCGGGCCCGGGCCTTCGCAAACGTCATTCGCGTGGCGTGCTATCGTTGATCTGTGAACGACCCCGCCGAGCCTGATGACCGCAGCGCCCCTTCCCACCGCCGGCACTCGACCAACGCGGTCCGACCTGTTCGGCCATCCGCGCGCCCTCGCCTTTCTGTTCGCGACCGAGATGTGGGAACGCTTCTCCTATTACGGCATGCGCGCGCTGCTCGTGCTGTATATGATCAAATATCTGTTCGAGCCGCAGCACGCCGGCGCGGTCGTGGGCCTTGGCCCATTCAGGCACGCCCTGGAAGCCGTCTTCGGCCCTCTGGCGCCGCAGCCATTCGCCTCGCAGATCTACGGCTTCTACACCGGCCTCGTTTATCTGACGCCGATCCTCGGCGGCTTGCTGGCCGACCGCGTGCTCGGCCAGCGCCGCACCGTCATCTTCGGCGCGACGCTGATGGCGATCGGCCATTTCATGATGGCCTTCGAGCATCTGTTTTTGTTCGCGCTCGCCGTCCTCATTCTCGGCAACGGCGCCTTCAAGCCGAACATCTCGACCCAGGTCGGCGCGCTTTATCCGCCCGGCGACCGCAGGCGCGACCGCGCCTTCTCGATCTTCTATGTCGGGATCAATCTCGGCGCGTTCCTAGCGCCGCTCGTCTGCGGCACGCTCGGCGAGGAACTCGGCTGGCATTACGGCTTTGCCGCCGCCGGCGTCGGGATGACCGCCGGCCTCATTATCTATCTTTGCGCCACGCCAAGCTTTACCGGCCGATGCCTTTGCCAAACGGACGCCCGCGCAGCAGCCACTCGACGCCGCCGCCTGGCGATCGATCGTCGCTTTGTTGTTTCTGTTCGCGCCGGTGAGCCTGTTCTGGGGCATCTACGAGCAGCAGGGCAACACCATCGTGCTGTGGGCGAGCGAATACACCGACCGCCGCCTGTTCGGCTGGGACATTCCGGTGACCTGGTTCCAGGCGCTCAACCCGTTCATGATCTTCGCCTTCACGCCGTTCATCGTTTCGTTGTGGCGCCGCCAGGGCGCGCGCGAGCCGTCGACCGTCGCCAAGCTCGCAATCGGCTGCTTCCTCGCCGCCGCCGCCTATCTGATCCTGGTCGTCGCCGCGCGCGTATCCGCCGGCGCGCCAGCAAGCTGGCTCTGGCTGTTCGGCTATTTCGTCGTGCTCACCGTCGGCGAGCTTTATCTGTCGCCGACCAGCCTATCGCTGGTCACCAAAGTCGCGCCGGCTTCGCTGCTGTCGATGATGATGGGCGTGTGGCTCGCCACCAGTTTCGTCGGCGGCTTTCTCGCCGGCTACCTCGGGACGTTCTGGTCCGGCATGGGCAAGGACCATTTCTTCCTGATACTGGCGCTCATTTCCGCGCTCGCCGGCCTGATGATCGCGCTGCTCATCCGGCCGCTGGGCACAATTCTACAAGACTATACGCGAGCGGCAACCCGACATATTGCTCGGCCAGCATTTTCGACGCCACTTCCGAGCGCGTGATGTAATCGAGGTCGGAGAGCTGCCGGCGGCGGTCGAAGGCCGATTTATTCGGGAAGCGGTGCAGGATCTGCGTCATCCACCAGGAAAAGCGCTGCGCATACCAGACCCGGCGCAGGCAGCTTGCCGAATAGTTCTCCAGGCCGTCGTTGCGCTGACTCTTATAGAACGCGACCAGCGCGCGTGACAGCATCACCACGTCGGCGAACGCGAGGTTCATGCCCTTGGCGCCAGTCGGCGGCACGATATGTGCGCTGTCGCCGGCAAGAAACAGGCGGCCGTGCTGCATCGGCTCGACCACGAAGCTGCGCATCGGCGTAATGCCCTTTTGCACGATCTTGCCTTCGGCGAGCTTGCGCGAGCCGCCCAGTCGCTTGTGCAATTCGCTCCAGATGCGGGCGTCCGGCCAGCCGTGGATGTCCTCGTCGTGGTCGCACTGCAGATAAAGCCGCGACAACGACATCGACCGCATGGTGTAGAGCGCGAAACCTCGGTCGGTGTAGGAATAGATCAGTTCGTGATCGGGCGGGGCTGACTCCGACAGGATGCCGAGCCAGCCGAACGGATAGTCGCGCTCGAATACGGTGAGCACGCCGTCGGGGATGCTCGGCCGGCAGATGCCGTGGAAACCGTCGCAACCGGCGACGAAGTCGCAGTCGATCTCCTGCGCCCTGCCGGCATGGGTGAAGCGGATCTTCGGCCGCGGCGTGGTCATATCGTGCACGCTCACCCCGTCGATCTCGAACAGCAGCGGTCCGCTGTCGGTAAGCCTGCGTGCCACCAGATCCTTCACCACTTCCTGCTGGCCGTAGATGGTGACGCGCTTATCCACCAGCGCCTTGAAATCGATGCGGCGCAAGTCGCCGTTGATGCCGAGATTGATGCCCCAGTGCAAAATACCTTCGGCTTTCATCCGCTCGCCGACGCCGACCTCGGTCAACAGATTGGCGGCCCAATGCTCGATCAATCCGGCGCGGATGCGGTTCTCGATGTAATTGCGGCTGCGGTTTTCGATGATGATCGAAGTCGATGCCGGCAAGATGCAGCAGCCGCGCCAGCATCAGCCCGGCCGGCCCTGCTCCGATAATGCCGACCTGTGTGCGCATGCATTATCTCCCGACGGACGAATTTCAAGCTCCCTATAGGCGCTAGCTTTCGCGCTGGCAAAGGGATGAAGCCCGGAAAGCCGGGGATAAATTCGCATCGCCGGCTAGAATGGCAAGCCGTAGCGCGGCACATGTGCCTTGTAGTGCCGGTAGGCCTCGCCGAACTTCGCTTCGAGATAGCGCTCCTCGCGCTTGACCACGCCGAAATGAATGACCGCCACGAAGCCGATCGTCATCACCAGCATCCAGTCGGACGCGAGCGCCAGCGATATCGCAACGAGAAACAGCGTCAGACCGACATACATCGGATTGCGCAGCCAACCGAATATGCCGTCGGTCACCAGCGCGCTCGCCGGCTTCCACGGCTCGACATGGGTGCCGGCCGCACGGAAGCCGCGCAACGCGGGGATTGCCAGCCCGGCCCCAGCGGCAAAAAGAATGACGGCGATCACGATGCGCTCCAGCCAGGTCAGCAGCACCGTCAGCACATAAGCCGGGATCAGCCAATCGAGCGCGAGGCCGAGCACGACCGCCGCCAGCGCTAGCAGCGGCGGCGGCGCGATGACCCCGGCAGTATCGCGGGTCTCAGTCATGCCCATGGCTCCATTACAACGCGCAATCGTGCATCCGGTTCGCCCTCACGACGCCAACCATTCGGAAAGCGCCGCGTTCACCGCATCGGGCTGCTCGAGGGTGGTCAGATGACCGCTATCGGGTACGATCGCGAGCTTGGCGCCGGGAATGCCGGCGGCAATTTCCTGGTTGAGCTCCGGCGGCGTCGCGGCGTCGCCGTCGCCGACCATGACCACGGTCGGACAGCGGATCGAGGCGAGCAGCGGCCGCGAGTCCGGCCGCGACATGATCGCATTCTGCTGGCGCACGAAGGCCTCCGGCCCGGTCTCCATGATCATTTGCCGCACGATTGCCGTGAGACGCTCGTCGCGCTGGTGCTTCGCGATTCAAGTAGCGCGGGATCGCCAGATCGGGAATCTCGCCGTAGCGGCCCGACTGCGCCATGGCGATCTGCGTCTTGCGCCCTTCGGTCTGCTCCGCTGTGTCGGCGCGCGCCGAGGTGTCGAGCAGCGCGAGTTTGACGATCCGTTCCGGTGCCTGCCGCAGCATGGCGAAAGCGATGTAGCCGCCCATCGACAGACCGGCGAGCGCGAAGCGCGGCGGCGCGTCTTTGAGGATACGGGCGGCGATCGCCGCCATGTCGGCGTCGCGCCGGTGATCCGCCACCGTCACCGGCCCGAACGGCCAGAGCGCGGCGATTTGCGGGCCGTAAAGCCGCGCCGTGCACGTGAGCCCGGGCATCAGAACCAGCGGCAAAGATTGCATCATTGTGACGCTCCAATAGGCAAAAGATTAAGGGTTAACGCGACTTATTGCACCGCCGTAGCATTGACTTTCGCGCCTGCGCGCCTATGTTCTGTTGAAACGGTTCGAACAAGATTCGACCGTCCATTCCCGCGCATCGAAACCCGTTTTTCAATTCCGGCGCGGGCGCCGGGCGGTCCCTAGTTAGAGGTTATATGGCTTTTTCCCATCTCGGCTTATCCGACAAAGTTCTCGCCGCCATCGAATCGGCCGGCTACACGTCCCCCACCCCCATTCAAGACCAAGCCATCCCGCACGTGCTCGCAGCGCCGCGACGTGCTCGGCATCGCCCAGACCGGCACCGGCAAGACCGCCGCCTTCGTGCTGCCGATGTTGACGATGCTGGAACAGGGCCGCGCCCGCGCGCGCATGCCGCGCACGCTGATCCTCGAGCCGACGCGCGAACTCGCCGCCCAGGTCGCCGAGCATTCGAAAAATACGGCAAGAACCACAAGCTCAACGTCGCGCTGATCATCGGCGGCGTCTCGTTCGACGACCAGGACGCCAAGCTGATCCGCGGCGTCGACGTGCTGATCGCCACGCCCGGCCGCCTGCTCGATCATTCCGAGCGCGGCCGGCTGCTGCTCTCCGGCGTCGAGCTGCTGGTGATCGACGAAGCCGACCGCATGCTCGACATGGGCTTCATCCCCGACATCGAGCGCATCTGCAAGCTGGTGCCGTTCACGCGGCAGACCCTGTTCTTCTCCGCCACCATGCCGCCGGAAATCCAGCGCATCACCGACAGTTCCTGCACAATCCGGTGCGCGTCGAAGTCTCCCGGCCCGCCACCGCCGCCACCACCATCACCCAGCTGCTGGTCGCGACCGGCCGCGATCCGGCCGACAAGCGCGAGACGCTGCGCCGCCTGATCCGCGCGGCCGAAGGTCAAGAACGCCATCGTGTTCTGCAACCGCAAGCGCGAGGTCGCGCAACTGCACCGCTCGCTGGTGCAGCACGGATTCAACGCCGCGGCGCTGCACGGCGACCTGGACCAGTCGGCGCGCACCGCCGCGCTGGAGCGTTCCGCAACGGCGAGGTCACGCTGCTGGTCGCCTCCGACGTCGCCGCGCGCGGCCTCGACATCCCGGCGGTCAGCCACGTCTTCAATTTCGACGTGCCGCATCACCCCGACGATTACGTCCACCGCATCGGCCGCACCGGCCGCGCCGGCTTGAGCGGCACCGCGATCACCATCGTCGCGCCGGTCGACGGCAAGTCGGTCGCCGCGATCGAGAGGCTGATCGGGCAGACCATCCCCTGGATGGGCGAGCCGGCGGCACCGGCCGAAGCCGCGCGAGAGCCGGCCGCACGAGGGCGAACGCAGCCATCGCGGCGGGCCCAGCGCGGCCACAGCCGCGAGCGCCAGCCGCAGCCCCGCGCCGAAACAGCAAGCCCACCCGCGCCGCTAAGCCGCACGCCGCCAGCGCCGCAGCCCCCGCGCGAAGCCGGCCGAGGATTTCGACGGCAGCCACCTGCCCGCTTTCCTGCTGCGCCCGGTGTCGCTGAAGGCTTGAAAAGCCTATTTTCGGACCTGAGACTGCCGCCGCAGGTCGCAAATATTCTGGCGCAACCGGTTACAATTTACCGCCGATTCATCTCCCTCGACCTACCGTCCCAACGGGGCGACGCGGCCATGCGGCCGCGCGCATGTTGATTTGCGGGCAGAAGGCCCGCATCGGGGGTTGGCGATGGCTGAGCACGCCGACGAACACGAACGCACGATGGCGTTCGCGGAAATCGCGCTCGGCCAGATCAAGGCGTTGCGCCAGGCCGCCTCGCCGCGCAATTACGAGATCTGGTACGCCTACGCGACCGGCTATCATCCCTCGCTCAACCAGATGATCAACGAGACGCTCAAGCGCAGCGGCATGCTCACCGAGGCCGACCTCGAGCAGATCTACGCGACCTATCTCTCGCCGACCCGGCTGACCGACGGATCGACACGGTCGGCACCCAGGTCATGGGCGAGATCGAGCAGGTGATGGCGATGATCGACGCCGCCGCCGGCACCGCCAGCAAGCTACACCGAAAGCCTCGCCGACATGACCGAAAAGCTCGGCCAGTCGAAGGACCGCGAGGGCCTGCGCACGATCGTCGAAAGCCTGGTGCAGACCGCCAAGGAGATGGAAGACACCAACCACAAGCTGGAGGAGCGGCTCAACGCATCGAAGCAGGAGATCAACCAGCTCCAGGAAAACCTCGAGGCGGTGCGCACCGAGAGCCTGACCGATCCGCTCACCTCGCTCGCCAACCGCAAATACTTCGACAGCACGCTGGCGAAGGCCATCGCCGAGGCGCGCGCCAAGAACGAGCCGCTGTCGCTGATGCTGACCGACATCGACCATTTCAAGAACTTCAACGACACCTTCGGCCATCTGACCGGCGACCAGGTGCTCCGCCTGGTGGCGATGTCGGTGAAGCAGAACGTCAAGGGCCAGGACATCGCGGCCCGCTACGGCGGCGAGGAATTCGCGGTCGTGCTGCCCGAACACGGTGCTGCGCTCGGCGATCACGGTCGCCGACCACATCCGCCGCGCGGTGATGACCAAGGAACTGATGAAGCGCTCGACCGGCGAGCACCTCGGCCGCGTCACCGATCTCGATCGGCGTCGCGACGTTGCACAAGGGCGACACCGCGCAGACGCTGATCGAGCGCGCCGACGCCTGCCTCTATGCGGCCAAGCGGCACGGCCGCAACCGGGTGATCTGCGAGACCGACCCGGAAGTCACCGCCGGCGGCACCGCCGCGCAGGTCGCCTAAAGGCGTGATGCAGCCGGTCGATGCTACTCCGCCGCGTCCTTCGCCGGCGTCGAGCTGCACCGATCTCGCCGCAGCCGCAGGCGCCGGTCTGGTTCGGATTGTTGAACACGAACTGCGCCGACAGCTTGTCGATCTTGTAGTCCATCTCGGTGCCGAGCAGGAACAGCACCGCCTTCGGGTCGATCAGGATCTTGACGCCCTTGTCCTCGACCACCTCGTCGGTCGGCTTGCACCGCGTCGGCATATTCCATCGTGTATTCCATGCCGGCGCAGCCGCCGTTCTTGACGCCGACGCGCACGCCGGCGACCGGCTTGTCGGCCTGCGCCATCAGTCCTTGATGCGCAGCGCGGCGGCGTCGGTCAGCCGCATCACCTGGGGTCGGGGTCGTGGCGTGGCCATGGCAGTCCTCGCTTCAATCTGTCAGTCTCGTCGACGCAAACGCTCACCACATATTGAGCACGAGCCGCGCCTCGTCCGACATCCGGCTCGGGTCCCAGGGCGGATCCCACACCACGTCGACCTTGGCGGCCCTGACGCCCGGCACGCTCGACACCGCGTTCTCGACCATGATCGGCAGTTCCTGCGCCGACGGGCAGTTCGGCGAGGTCAGCGTCATGTCGATCTTGACCGCGCGGTCGTCGGCGATGTCGATCTTGTAGATCAGGCCGAGCTCGTAGATGTCGGCCGGGATTTCCGGGTCGTAGACGGTCTTCAAGCCGGCGACGATGTCGTCGGTCAGCCGGCTGAGCTCGTCCTGCGGCAGCGCCGAGGAGCCGGTGACGGCGGCGTTCTCCGGCGGCTTTCCGCGGCGCGGCGGCATGTGGTCGGTGCATCGGGCGTGTCGTCGGTCATGCGAAGAAGTCCTGCGCCTTGATCAGCGAGGCGGCCAAGCACGTCCACCTCGTCCTTGGTGTTGTACAGCGCAAACGAGGCGCGGCAGGTGGCGGTGACGCCGAAGCGGGCGAGCAGCGGCATCACGCAATGGGTGCCGGCGCGCACCGCGACGCCGGAGCGGTCGATGATGGTGGCGACATCGTGCGGATGCGCGCCCTTGATCTCGAAGGAGACGATCGCGCCCTTGTCCGGCGCGTTGCCGATGATGCGCAGCGAATTGATCGCGCCGCAGCCGCTCGTGCGCGTATTTGACCAGCGCGCGTCTCATGCGCGCGGATGCGCGGCTTGCCGATCGAATTGACGTAGTCGATGCGCGGCGCCGAGCCCGATCGCCTGCACGATCGCCGGCGTGCCGGCCTCGAAGCGGTGCGGCGGCTCGCCATAGGTGATGCGGTCCTCGAACACGTCGCGGATCATCTCGCCGCCGCCGTTGAACGGCGGCATGGCGGCGAGCGTGCTCGTATTTGCCGTAGAGCACGCCGATGCCGGTCGGCCCGTAGAGCTTGTGGCCGGTGATGACATAGAAATCGCAATCGAGATCGCGCACGTCGACGTCGAGATGCACCGCGCCCTGCGCGCCGTCGACCAGCACCGGAATGCCGCGCGCATGCGCGAGCCGGACCACCTCTTTGACCGGCACCGCGGTGCCGAGCACGTTCGACATCTGCGTGATCGCGACCATCTTGGTGCGCGGGCCGAGCAGCTTCTCGAATTCGTCGATCAGGAAATTGCCGTCGTCGTCGACCGGCGCCCATTTGATCACCGCGCCCTGGCGCTCGCGCAGGAAATGCCAGGGCACGATGTTGGAATGGTGCTCCATGATCGAGAGCACGATCTCGTCGCCTGCCTTGATGCGCTCGCGCCCGAACGTATAGGCGACGAGATTGATCGCCTCGGTGGCGTTGCGGGTGAAGACGATCTCCTCCGCGCGCCCGGCATTGAGGAAGGCCCGCACCTTCTCGCGCGCGCCCTCGTAGGCCTCGGTCGCCGCGTTGGCGAGATAATGCAGGCCGCGATGCACGTTGGCGTATTGCTCGGTATAGGCCTGCTGGATGCGGTCGAGCACGGCCTGCGGCTTCTGCGCCGAGGCGGCGTTGTCGAGATAGACCAGCGGCTTGCCATAGACCTGCATCGCCAGCGCCGGGAAATCGGCGCGGATGCGGCGACGTCGTAGGAGCCGTTGCTCACCGCCGGATGCATGGTCATGACCGGCTCCCCAGCCAGTTGAGCGCGGCGAACATCAGCGCGTCGCGCATGCCCTCGTGCGCGATCCCTCGATCGCCTCGCCGACGAAGGCCTGGATCAGCAGCGCCTCGGCTTCCTTGTCCGGAATGCCGCGCGCCATCAGATAGAACTTGAGCCTCGATCGAGCGCGCCGGCGGTGGCGCCGTGGCCGCAGACCACGTCGTCGGCGAAGATCTCCAGCTCCGGCTTGTTGTCGGCCTCGGCCTCGTCCGACAGCAGCAGCGCGTGCGTCATCATCTTGCCGTCGGTCTTCTGCGCGTGCGGCTCGACGACGATCTTGCCCTGGAACACGCCGCGGCTTTCGCCGTCGAGCACCGATTTGAACAGCTCGCGGCTCGTCGCAGTGGCCGGCCGCATGGATCGATCACCAGCGTGGTGTCGACATGCTGGCGGCCCTTGAGCAGGCTGGCGCCGCCGATGCGCGCCTTCGCTGCCCTCGCCGGCAAAGCGCACGAAGATCTGGTTGCGCACCACCGCGCCGCCGGCGTGAAGGCGAAATCGCTGTAAGTCGCCTTGGCGCCGAGCGTGACGCCGCAGCGTCGAGACATGCAGCGCCGCGCCGCCGTCGCAGCCGACCTTGACGTGATCGACGCGCGCGCCGTCGCCGACCACCAGCTCGAGCGCGACATTGACCTGATAGTCGACGCCGCTCGGGTCCGGCGAACGCCTTCGATCAGCGTCACCTGCGCGCCCGCTCCCGATCACCACCAGCGACGGATGAACATCGCGCCGGCCGTCGTCGCCGGCGAACACATGCCGAGATGGATCGGCTTGCGTCGACTGCCGCGCCGGCGCTGACGCGCATCACCACGCCGTCGCTCATGAAGGCGGTATTGAGCGCGAGCCGACGTCGTCGGTCGCCGGGCGCCTTGCCGCAGCCGGTAGACGCGGATCGCCGCGACGAACTTGCACAGTTCGGCGAGCGCGATGACTGCCGGACTCCGGCGTCGAGATCGTACAGCTCCGGCACGAAGGCGCCGTCGACGAAGACGATGCGGTCGCGCCTCGACGCCGGCCAGAGCATCGCGCGCGATCTCGCCGTTCGGCTTGCGCGCCGCGTCGGGCGCCGGCGCAGCGGCTTGGCGTCGCGCATCAGCGCGCGCAGGTCGGTGTATTTCCACTCCTCGACGCGCCGGTGCGGCAGGCCCGCGCGCGTCGAAGCGCTCGAACGCGGCCTCGCGCAGCTTGGCGACCGCGCCCTTGCCGGGCAGCTTGCCGCGCGCCGCCGCAAGGCACGCTCAGCGCCTGCTCGGCCGCGGTCTTGATGGCGCGCACGTTCCGCGTTCATCACGCCGCCTCGTCCGCGAATTGCGCGTAGCCCTTCGCTTCGAGCTCGAGCGCCAGTTCCTTGCCGCCCGACTTCACGACGCGGCCCTTGGCCAGCACGTGCACCACGTCGGGCACGATGTAATTCGAGCAGCCGCTGGTAATGCGTGATGACGATCATCGAGCGCTCGGGCGAGCGCAGCCGGTTGACGCCGTCGGCGACGATCTTGAGCGCGTCGATGTCGAGGCCGGAATCGGTCTCGTCGAGCACCGCAAGCCGCGGCTCCAGCACCGCCATCTGCAGGATCTCGTTGCGCTTCTTTTCGCCGCCGGAGAAGCCGACATTGACCGCGCGGCGCAGCATCTCCTGGTCGATGCCGAGATGCTTGCGCGGTCTCGCGCACCCGCTTGATGAATTCGGGCGTGGAGAATTCCGGCTCGCCGCGCGTCTTGCGCTGCGCGTTGAGCGCGGTGCGCAGGAACGTCATGGTGGCGACGCCCGGCACTTCCACCGGATACTGGAAGGCGAGGAACATGCCCTTGGCGGCGCGCTCGTCCGGCGCCATGCCGAGGATGCTCTCGCCGTCGAGCAGCACCTCGCCCTCGGTGACATCGTAGTTGTCCTTGCCGGCCAGCACATAGGCGAGCGTCGACTTGCCCGAGCCGTTCGGGCCCATGATGGCGGCGACCTGGCCCTTCTCGACGGTCAGCGTCAGGCCGTTGAGGATTTTCTTGTCCTCGACCTCGACATGCAGATTTTTGATTTCCAAAAGCGACATTGTCTTATCCTACTTTTCTTCGCCGTCGTAATAGTCGGCCTTGTCCATGCGTCCCATTCCCGCGTAGCTCGCGGTGCGGAAATCGCCATTCTTCACGCCAGCCATGACGCCGATTTTGCCGGAGTCCGGATAATCGACGACTTCGGTCGCGGCCGTGCTGGAAATGCCGAGATAGCGCAGATCGGCACTGCCGGTATTGATGAGCTGATGCGCCTTGCTGCCGGCCGGCGCGGCGACCAGATCGCCGGTCTTGACCGGCAGCGTCTCGTCGCCCCAGCGGTATTCGCCCTCGCCGGACAGCACGTAGAACAGTTCGTCCATCACGTGATGGCGGTGAAACTGGAAATGCCTTCTTGCCGGGCGGCACGACATGGACGCGCGCAGCCCGAGCGCGTTGAGCCCCGAACGCCGGCCCAACGCGGCCCCACTTCACCACAAACGACTTGCCGTTGCCGCGCTCGACGAGCGGCACATCGTGCGATGTTGATGATCAGGCGTTCGTCCACAACTCATAATGCTGCGAACGTTCGTCGAAACGCTTGAGGATCCTGCGCGCCTCCACCGGCACGTAAGCCTGCTCGTAGTCCTCGCCGACAAAGACCTTCACGTCATCGAGCGAAGCGAAGCGCATGATGGTGACGAATTCGACCTCGTTGCCGGCCGGACGGCGAATAAGCTCGATCTTCCGATATCCGGCGATCGATTTCGCCGCGATCCCCTCGAATACCTCGCGCTTGAGCAAGGCCTCGTAGGCGTCGGCGTTCTCGCGCGTCCTCCAGCCATGCCAGATGCGGATAATCATTGCAGGCCTCTTATCCGACGCTGCCTTCGAGCGAGATCGAGATCAGCTTCTGCGCCTCGACCGCGAATTCCATCGGCAGCTGCTGCAGCACGTCCTTGACGAAGCCGTTGACGACGAGCGCGGTCGCCTCCTCCGCCGACATGCCGCGCTGCTGGCAGTAGAACAGCATGTCCTCGGAGATCTTCGAGGTGGTCGCCTCGTGCTCGAACACGGCCGAGGAATTCTTCGCCTCGATATAGGGCACGGTGTGCGCGCCGCACTGGTCGCCGATCAGCAGCGAGTCGCAGTTGGTGAAGTTGCGCGCGCCGGTCGCCTTGCGATGGGCGGTGACCAGCCCGCGATAGGTGTTGTTCGATTGGCCGGCGGCGATGCCCTTGGAGATGATCCGGCTCGTCGTGTTCTTGCCGAGATGCAGCATCTTGGTGCCGGAGTCGACCTGCTGGCGGCCGTTGGAGATGGCGATCGAATAGAACTCGCCGCGCGAATTGTCGCCGCGCAGGATGCAGCTCGGATATTTCCAGGTGATGGCCGAGCCGGTCTCGACCTGGGTCCAGGAAATCTTCGAGCGCGTCGCCGCGGCAGTCGCCGCGCTTGGTGACGAAATTGAAGATGCCGCCCTTGCCCTCGGCGTCGCCCGGATACCAGTTCTGCACCGTCGAATATTTGATCTCGGCGTCGTCGAGCGCGACCAGTTCGACCACGGCGGCGTGCAGCTGGTTCTCGTCGCGCATCGGCGCGGTGCAGCCTTCGAGATAGCTGACATAGGCGCCCTTGTCGGCGATGATCAGCGTGCGCTCGAACTGGCCGGTGTTCTGCTCGTTGATGCGGAAATAGGTCGACAGCTCCATCGGGCAGCGCACGCCCGGCGGCACGTAGACGAACGAGCCGTCGGAGAACACCGCCGAGTTGAGCGTGGCGAAGAAGTTGTCGGTCACCGGCACGACCGAGCCGAGATATTTCTTCACCAGCTCGGGATGCTCGCGCACCGCCTCCGAGATCGGCATGAAGATCACGCCGGCCTTCTTCAGCTCCTCCTTGAAGGTGGTGGCGACCGAGACCGAATCGAACACCGCATCGACCGCGACGCGGCCGGGACGGAAATCGCCGCCGGTCGCATCGTCGTCGAGCTTGCTCGGCTCGCCCTGCTTCGCACGCCGGCGAGGATCTCCTGCTCCCGCAGCGGAATGCCGAGCTTCTCGTAGGTCCGCAGGATCTCCGGATCGACCTCGTCGAGCGAGGCGAGCGCGTTCTTCTTCGGCGCCGAGTAATAATAGATGTTCTGATAGTCGATCTTCGGATAGTCGACGCGCGCCCAGGTCGGCTCGCGCATGGTCAGCCAGCGCGATAGGCGTCGAGCCGCCAGTCCAGCATCCACTCCGGCTCGTTCTTCTTGGCCGAGATGAAGCGGACGGTGTCTTCGGACAGGCCCTTGGGGGCCTTCTCGGATTCGATATCGGTGACGAACCCATATTTGTATTGGTCAACGTCGATGCGGCGGACCTGCTCGACGGTCTCTTGTACGGCCGGCATTCTTTCCTCCGCTACGGTTTCAAGGACCGCGGGTTGGATTTGTCGGTTATGGTCGGTTCGCTAGCGCGTTGCGATCATCCCTTGTGCTGGCGACTCAGGCGGCCAGGCCCGAGTTCAAGCGTGAATTCTCATGCTTCTTAAGTAAGGACGAACTGACTTTAGTCCAAGCAGCGAGCAGATTTCTCGACGTCGCGCTCGCTGGTCGACCAGCCCAAGGCTGACCGCACGGCGCCCTGCGCCAGCGCTGGTCCACGCCCATCGCCGCCAGCACATGCGAGGCCTGCACCTTGCCGGACGAGCAGGCGGACCCCGAGGAGACCGCTATACCGTTGAGATCGAAGGCGATTATGGCGGTTTCCGCCTTCATGCCGGGAACCGCGAACAGCGTCGTATTGGGCAGCCGCGGCGCGCTTTCGCCGAAAATCACCGCCTCCGGCGATGCCGCTTTGAGCCCGGCTTCCAGCCGGTCGCGCAAGCCGGCCATGCGCGCAGCGTCCGCCTGACGTGCGGCAACCGCAGCCGCGGCGCCGAAACCGGCGATGGCCGCCACGTTCTCGGTTCCCGCGCGCATGCCGCGTTCCTGGCCGCCGCCCTTGATCAGCGGCTCGGCGATATGGATGTCGCCGCGGCGAATCAGCGCGCCGACGCCCTGCGGGCCGCCGAGCTTGTGCGCCGACAGGGTCATGAGATCGGCGCCGAGTGCGTTGATGTCGCAATCGATGCGGCCGGGGCCCTGCACCGCGTCGACGTGCAGCACGCCGTTCGCCGCGTGCACGATCTCGGCAATCTGCGCGGATCGGCTGGATCACGCCGGTCTCGTTATTGGCGAGCATCACCGAAACAAGCGGCTGCTCGGCCCGAGCAAGGGCGCTTCTCAGAGCATGAAGATCGACCACGCCGTCGGCGGTGACCGGCAATTCCTCGACCGCCTCGGTCGCAAAGCGGCCGCCGCTGCGCACCGAAGGGTGCTCGATCGCCGAGACAAAAAGCCGGTCGCGCAATGACTTACGCCCGCCCCCTCGATTGCCGGCGTCAGCGCCAGCATGTTGGCTTCGGTTCCGCCGCTGGTGAAGGTGACGTTCTGGCCTCGGCGCCGACCAGCCGCGCCGACCTGTTCCCGCGCCTCTTCGATCAGCTTGGCGGGCGGCCCGCCCCTCGGCATGCACCGACGAGGCATTGCCGGTCAGCTCGAGCGCGGCGGCCATGGCGGCGCGCGCCTCCGCCCGCAGCGGCGCGGTGGCATTCCAGTCGAAATAGGCCCGCTCGCTCATGGGGTCTGTCAGTATCCAATTACCGCTACGGCCCAGACCACCCTCAAAATGCTTGCTTTTTGCCCTGGGGATCGTGGTAGAAGCCGCCAATCACGCGGCAACTTATAGCCTGTGCCGCGGCCGTGAACAGCGGAATTCATATATTTAGAATGATTCTAAACTAGTGCCTGATCGAGCTTCGATCGGGCGTCGGACACAAATCCAATGCCGCGACCATCCGCGGCCCGTCTTCTTCGAGGTCACAGCAATGCCTGAAGTCATCTTCACCGGTCCGGCCGGACGGATCGAGGGCCGGTACCACCCGGCGCGGCAGAAGAACGCGCCGATCGCGATCGTGCTGCATCCGCACCCGCAATTCGGCGGCACGATGAACCACCCGATCATCTACCAGCTCTACTACGCCTTCGTGCACCGCGGCTTCTCGGCGCTGCGCTTCAATTTCCGCGGCGTCGGCCGCAGCCAGGGCTCATTCGACCACGGCACCGGCGAATTGTCGGATGCTGCGGCCGCGCTCGATTGGGCGCAGACAATCAACCCGGAAGCCAAGAGCTGCTGGATCGCCGGCTTCTCGTTCGGCGCGTGGATCGGCATGCAATTGCTGATGCGGCGGCCGGAGATCGAAGGCTTCATCTCGATCGTGCCGCCGGCCAACCTCTACGACTTCTCGTTCCTAGCGCCCTGCCCGTCCTCCGGCCTGATCATCCATGGCGACAAGGACGCGGTGGTGCCGCCGAAGGACGTCACCACCTTGGTCGACAAGCTGAAGACGCAGAAGGGCATCGTCATCGAACAGAAGGTGATCCCCGGCGCCAATCACTTCTTCGACGGCAAGGTCGAGCCGCTGCTCACCAATATCTGCGCCTATCTCGACAAGCGACTGAAGACCGACCGCAAGCCGACAGCGGCTTAGGGCCGCCTTCGCCATCCGTAAGGGCGGACAGCGACCGCCTCTACGACTGCACGGAATAGCCGCCGTCGACCGGGATTGCCGCACCGGTGACGAAGTTCGATGCGGAGCTTGCCAGGAACACCGCGATGCCGGCGAAATCGTCGGGCTTGCCCCAGCGCTGCGCGGGCGTGCGCGCCAGCACTTTCTCGTTCAAGCCGGGGACCTGCTCTCGCGCCAACCGCGTCAGATCGGTATCGACCCAGCCGGGCAAAATCGTGTTGACCTGAATGTTGTCTTTGGCCCAGGCGACGGCGAGTGCCCGCGCCATCTGCACAATGCCGCCTTTGCTCGCGGCATACGGCGCCGCATACGACATCGCGAAGATCGACATCATCGATCCGATATTGATGATCTTGCCGCCGCCCCTCTGCACCATGTGCGGGTAGGCCGCCTGCGAACACAGGAACGCCGCGGTCAGGTTGGTATCCATGACGCAATGCCAGTCCTGCGCGCTTAGCTCTTGCGGTTGTTTGCGAACGCTCGTGCCGGCATTGTTGACGAGGATGTCGAGACCGCCGAGCCGCTTTGCCGCATCGTCAACGGCCTGCTTGCATGATGGTTCTTGTAATGCGTCAAGCTTGACGAAATCGGCCCTCGCGCCGAGCGCGGCAAGTTCCGCCAGCGCGCCTTGGGCTTTCTCCTCGTTGCGACCGGCGATGACAATGAACGCGCCGGCGCAGGCGAGGCCTTTGGCCATGCCGAGACCGATGCCCCCGTTCCCACCGGTGATAAATGCAACGCGCCCTTTAAGGTCGAACATGCCCGGCGCCTCGCCTAATAGACGTTTACGAAAAACGCTTCACCGCCAGCACGGCATTGAGCCCGCCGAAGGCAAACGAGTTCGATATGGCGGCGTCGATTGTCATCGCGCGCGCTTCGTTCGGCACATAATCGAGATCGCAGGTCGGATCGGGGCCGAGGTAGCCGATGGTCGGCGGTGCGATCCCCTCACGAACCGCCAGCAAGGTTGCGACCATTTCAAGCGCGCCAGCCGCGCCTAGCGCGTGGCCGATCATCGATTTTGTCGACGACACGGCTAGCTTGCGGGCGTGCTCGCCAAAGACTTTGTGCAGCGCCTGCGTCTCGGTGGTGTCATTCGCCGCAGTGCCGGTGCCATGCGCGTTGACGTATTGAATGTCCCGCGGCGCTAGCTTGGCGTCTTCGAGCGCTTGATCCATCGCCCGCGTCATACCGCCAATATCCGGCGCAGTCAGATCGGCCGCATCGGCGGTCATGCCGAAGCCGACGATCTCGCCGAGGATCTGCGCGCCACGGGCGCGTGCGCGATCGAGCGGCTCTAGCACCAACACTGCCGCACCTTCGCCGAGGATCAAACCTTTACGGTCCTTCGAAAATGGGCGGCAGGCATCAGGCGCCATGACCCGCATTGCCTCCCAGCCGCGCACCGTGCCGAAAGTCACACAGGCATCGGTGCCGCCGGTGACAGCGCAATCGACCATGCCCGACCGTACCATTTGAAACGAAAGTCCGATCGCATGCGTCGCCGATGCGCAGGCACTCGCCACCACGAAGGCGGGGCCGCGCAAACCGTGATGCATGGAAATCTGGCTCGCCGGCGCATTCGCCATCATCTTCGGGATCGAGAGCGGAAAGAGCCGCAGCTTCTTTTCGACATAGAGACGGCGGAAGGCTTCATCAAGCGTCGTCTGACCGCCCACGCCAGTGCCGATAATCGTGGACGTCCGCAGCGACAGCGGCATATCGAAGACGGCGCCGGATTGCGCGATAGCCTCACGGGCCGCGACCAGCGCCAACTGGGAAAAACGATCGAGCGTGGAAAGCTCGCGATCCTGAAAGTACTTCAGCGGATCGAAATCTTTCACCTCGGCGGCAATCTTCTGATTCAGTTCCTCGCGGCCTTCGGCGTTCGTGATCGGGCCGAGCCCGCTGACGCCCTGTTTCAGCTTCTCCCAATAGACGGGCACCGTGTGCCCGAGCGGCGTGATGGCGCCGAGGCCAGTGACGACAACGCGGTTCACAGCATTCACGACTTCTTGTCGACCAATTTCTAAATCGACCTAATCACATCGCCCACGGTTTCGAATTCGGTGCGCGGGTTGTTGGTATTGGCGTTGTATGGAATCTCGATGTCGAATTTCTCTTCGAGGTCGAAAATCATTTCGACCGCGTCGAGCGACTCGAGGCCCAAATCCTCCAAGCGGTCGGTCAGCTCGACGGTTGGCTTATCCACCCGCTTTTTCTTGGCAATGATTGCGATCACATCGTTGGTTACGTCGCTCATGCCCCACCACCTTGTTCCTTCTTCGTCTGCTCTAAGGCGTCCAGTCGCGACGCCATCTTGTCCATCTTTTCATACATGCGTTTCAGCCGACTGGCATAAATATATCGTTCCATCGCCCGCGAGTGTTCCACCGCTGGATAGCCGGATACAAAAGTCCGGGCGTCAATATTCGTCACAACCGCGGAACCGGCGCCAATAATGGCTTCATCGCCGACGGCCAAATGATCGCCGATGCCGACGCCGCCGCCGATCCGCACCCGGTTGCCAATCGTCACGCTGCCGGAGATGCCGACCTTGCCGCACACAAGGCAGCTTTCGCCTATGCTGACATTGTGTCCTATATGGACGTGGTTGTCGATTTTCGTGCCGCTGCCAATGCGGGTCGAATTCGAGCGTGGCGCGGTCGATGGTGCTGCAGGCGCCGATCTCCGCATCGTCGCCGATCTCCACATTGCCGAGCGAATGCACCCGCGACAGCTTGACGCCAGCCGTAAAAGTGGCCGCCGACATCAGATCGGGCGCAAAACTGAAGCCGTCGGAGCCGATCACGGCGTTCGAATGCACGATCACCCGGTCGCCGATCACGCAGCGGTCGGTAATGCGCACGCCGGCATGAATCAGGCCTTTTACACCGATCATCACATCGGCGCCGATCGTAACGTGCGGCATGACGACAGTGTCCGCGCCGATGCGGCTGCGCGCGCCCACCATCGCATACGGGCCGATGCTGACCCCCTCGCCCAGCACCGCATCGACGGCGACAATTGCGGTCGGGTGAACGCCCGGGTTATGCGAAGGCCCGGGGTCGAACAGGGCCGTCAGTCTGGCCAGCGCCATCCGCGCGTCACCTGCGGTGATCACAGCGCGGAACGAACCGGATGGGATCGGATGCTCGGCCGAGACTACGACGGCCTGCGCTTTGGTGCCGGCAAGCGCGATCATTGCGTTCGCACTGACCGCAAGCGCGAGGTCGGACGGCCGCTCGGCCTGCGCGGGGTGCACGATGCGGTCAACGTCGATTGTGCCATCACCGTCGAGCCGGCCGGCAAGCGCTTCAGCGATATCCTTGGTCCGCATGAATTCTGAGTGAGATTCTCGATAGTTAACCGCGCTCTGCGGCATGGCGAAAGGTTATAGCAGGGCCGGGAAACTGCGCTAGATCGGCCACCGGGTCAACTGCGCGGACGCGCGACGATGCCGCCCCGCAAAGGCTCGCTGACGCCGGTTGTGGCCGGGAACGTGAGCGGCAGGCCGTTGAGCGTGCGCATCGCCAGATAGGCGAAAGCCTGCGCCTCGATCGCCTGTGACGACCAGCCGATCGCATCGGCGGTCTCCACCGTCGCCGGCCGCAGGCGTTCGGCGAGCATTCTCAACAGTGTCGGATTGCGGGCGCCCCCGCCTGCCACGATCCAGGCGCGCGGCGCCGCAGGCAGATGCGGCAGGACGCGCGCGACGGACGCCGCGGTGAGCGCCGACAAGGTCGCCGCGCCGTCAGCGACGGAAAAATCCGGCAGGCCGATATTGGCGAAGGCGAAGGCATTGCGGTCGAGCGATTTCGGACAAGGCAGCCCGAAAAAAGCATTCTCCAGAACGCGCGCGACGAAGGCCTCGTTGACGCGGCCCTTGGCCGCCTGGTCGCCGTCGCGGTCGAGCGGCGCGCCGGTGCGGGCGCGCATGAAATCGTCGATCAGCGCATTTCCCGGTCCGGTATCGCAGGCGATCGGATCGCCGCCGTCGACATAGGTGACGTTGGCGACGCCGCCCACGTTGAGCACGGCAATCGGATGCGGCCGTTTCAAATCGCGCGCCAGCGCCTGATGGAATACCGGCACCAGCGGTGCGCCCTGGCCGCCGGCGGCGACATCGGCGGCGCGGAAATCATGAACCACGGTCATGTCCAGCCGGCGCGCCAGCGCCGCCCCGTCGCCCAGCTGCACCGTCAGCCGCGCGGCCGGTTTATGCAGGACAGTCTGGCCATGAAAACCGACGGCGGCGATGCTGGACCTGTCGATCCCTTCGACCGACAGGAAATCTTCCACCGTTTCGGCATGCACGTCGGTCACGAAGGCATCGGCCCGCGCTAACACACCGGGCCGCGCGGTGCGGTCGGTCAGTGCCGCTCCCTCCGCCAACGCCTGCCGGAGCAAGGCCTGCTCGCCGTCGGAATAGGGCCGGTAGCCGGTCGGCCCGAAAGCCGCGATGCGCTCGCCGTCGGTCTCGATCAGCGCCACATCGACGCCGTCGAGCGAGGTCCCGCTCATCAGCCCGATCGCCCGCACGGCCCCCAACGATTGCTCCTTCGTTTGACCCCGACGCCGGACCTGTTACACCACCGCCCCATGCAGGCGACAAGCCGCATCGCGAGCCCACGCAATGAGTGCCTATAAGTCCGATTTTCTTAATATTCTGGCAGAGCGCGGCTTCATCCATCAGGTCTCGGAGCCCGACGCGCTCGACGCCCGCGCGCTCGCCGGCGCCATCACCGGCTATATCGGTTTCGATTGCACGGCGGCCTCGCTGCATGTCGGCTCGCTGCTGCCGATCATGATGCTGTACTGGATGCAGCAGACCGGGCACCGGCCGATCGCACTGATGGGCGGCGGCACCACCCGCGTCGGCGACCCCAGCGGCAAGGACGAAAGCCGGCGCATCCTCACCGACGAGATGATCGAGCAGAACCTCAAGGGTATCCGCGCGATCTTTTCCAAATTCCTCAAGTTCGATGGCGCCGGCGGCAATGCCGTCATGGCCAACAATGCCGACTGGCTCAACAAGCTCAACTACATCGATTTCCTGCGCGACGTCGGCCGGCATTTCTCGGTCAACCGCATGCTGTCGTTCGACTCAGTAAAGCTGCGGCTCGACCGCCAGCAGGAGCTTTCGTTCCTCGAATTCAATTACATGGTGCTGCAGGCTTACGATTTCGTCGAGCTCAACAAGCGCACCGGCTGCATCTTGCAGATGGGTGGCTCCGATCAGTGGGGCAACATCGTCAACGGCATCGATCTCGGCCGCCGCATGTTGAACGCACAATTGTTCGCGCTCACCTCGCCGCTGATCACGACGTCGTCCGGCGCCAAGATGGGCAAGACGGCGGCCGGCGCGGTCTGGCTCAACGCCGATCTGATGAGCCCCTACGACTACTGGCAATACTGGCGCAACACCGAGGACGGCGACGTGGTGCGCTTCCTCAAGCTGTTCACGATCCTGCCGCTCGATGAGATCGCCAAGCTCGGCGCGCGCAAGGGCTCCGACATCAATGAGGCCAAGAAGGTGCTCGCCACCGAAGCGACCGCGCTTGTGCATGGCCGCGGCGCGGCCGACGAGGCCGCCGGCACCGCACGCAAGACCTTCGAGGAAGGCGCGACCTCGCTCGCGCTGCCCACCGTATCCATCCCACGCAAGGATGTTGCGGCGGGGCTTGGCGTGCTCAGCGCCTTTGTGACCGCCGGGCTTGCCACGTCGAACGGCGAAGTGCGCCGCGCCATCGCCAACAACGCGGTTGCGGTGAACGACGTGCGCATCACCAGCGATAAGCACACCATCACCGAGAAGGACATGACACCCGACGGCATCATTAAGCTGTCGCTCGGCAAGAAGCAGCACGTATTGCTGAAGCCGGTGTGAACGTCTCTCGGCCTCATGGTGAGGAGCGTCGTAAAGCGACGCGTCTCGAACCATGGGGCCGCCCCATCCTTCGAGACGCCCGCTTCGCGGGCTCCTCAGGATGAGGCGGATCACGGCGACGGCGGGATGAAATTGCGATCCATGGTGTCCGGTGACGGAATGAATTTACGCAGCAGCCCGGGCGCGATTGCGGTCACCGGATTGACCGTGATGCGCGGCGCGCCCGGCGGGCCGGACGCCTCGTAGGTGATGCCGACCAGGCCTTCGTTGCTGCCGGCGCCGAGGAACAGCCCGACGATCGGGATCTGCCCGAACATGTTGTTGAGGCCGTAGAACGGAACGAACGTGCCGCGCAGATGCACGTCGTCTTTGACGTAGTCGACCTGCCCTTCGATGGTCACCCCCACCGCCGGCCCGCGCACCACGCCGTCGCGCACCGCCATGCGCCCGGGCACGCGGGTGAATTCGCAATGCAATTCGGAAAACTGCACGCCGCTGGACAACTGCCCGGGCGCGCCGGAGACCACGCGATCGAGCCCCGGCTCGCCGCGCACGACAAAATTGCGGATGTAGAGATTGCCGATCTGCGGCGAGTGCTCCGGCGTCGGCGGATCCATCGCCACCCACATTTGTCCGCCGAACATGCGCGGATACATGTCGGTGAAACGGAATAGCGCGCCGGCATCGTCGGTTTCGAAATAGATCACTTGATGATTGTCGCGGCTGCGCATGCGCAGATCGCCGTTGAGCGGCGCGTCGCGGCCGATCTTGGCATTCATGGTGAAATTGCGGATGTGACCGGCCCGGCGCCCCAGTTTGAGATCGAGCCCGCGCAGCGTCTCGCCGTTGTGGCCGACCACGGTGCCGAGCTTGATATCGAGATCGAGATCGGTCTGTTTCTGCTTGGACTTGTCCGCTGCTCCGCCGGCGAGCGACGACTTCACGAAATTGGTTCCGTCGAAGACGTCGCCACGCATCGTCACCCGCAGCACGCCGTCGCCGGCGCGGTCGGCCTTGAGCGAAGCCTTGTCGCCCTCCGACAGGCTGAACGTCGGAAAATTTGCCGCCACGATATCGCCTGAACCGTCGATCTCGACCGAGCCTTTCACGTTGGCGCCGGACCCCGCGATGGTGAGGTCGTCGATGCGCATTGATTGGCCGGTCTTGAGCAGCGTGTAGGTGGCGCGCGCCGGCTTGCCGGCAAGCTTGACCCAGCCCGGCAGCAAATTGTCGATCTTCGCCGACGTGAGATCGGCTTCGACGCTCATCGGCGCATCCTTGCCAGTGTCGGCGAGGTGCGCGGTAAGCTTGACCGGGATCGCGCCGGTGACCGCGCTGCCTAAATCCATGCCGAGCCGGCGGCGGGCGGCTTCGTCGAGGGTCGCCTGCAATCGCAAATCGGACTCGAGGGCGCCTTTCTTTTTGCTCAGATCGACGGCGGCCAACGTGCCGTTGATCTTGACGTCGCCGGTGATCTGGTAGCCGGCGTTCGACGCGGTCACCCGCAGCGAGGAGGCTTCGACCTTTTGTCCCATCATCAGATTGTCGGCGGCGAAATTGGTCAGGTCCGCGGTGATGAGATAGGCCGTCGCATTGTCGGGCGCGTTCTTGCCGATCGGCATGTCGAGCGCCACCTGCGCGGTGACGTTGCCGCGGCTGGTGTTGGGATCGAGCGTGAGCCCGGCGCCGTCACGCAACGCGTCGCTCGCCAGCAACGCCGCCGCCGCCGGCACCGCGCCGTCGATGCGGAAACGGGTATGCGTGGGCGAGGGCTTGAGATGGGTGTCCGGGATTTCGAAAACGCCGCTGGCGATATTGAGCTTGCGCCCCGGCGTCACCTCCACGGTGCCGCGGCCAAGGCTGATATTGGCGCTGCCGCCGGTGATGCGGACCGTCAGATCGGCGTCGCGGATTGCCGGCAAGGCCGCGATCGGGCGTAGCGTGGTGCCGCTGGTCTCGATATCGACGGACAGGCCTTCGTCCGACATCGGCGGACCGCCGGCCTTGAAGTCGGGCAGCGGCGCATTGCCGGCGATCACTACCCGCTCGACGATGCCGCTGGACATGTGGCCTTCGACCCACTCACGCACAGGCACGGCGGTGAATACCGGCCATAGGCGCATCATCACGGCAAACGGCATGCGTGTGGCCGCGACGCCGAACGCCAAGTGCGGCGTCGGGGCGCCATAATCGAAGCTCCCGGTGATAGCCAGCGCGACATTGTGCGAGGCCCGGGTATCGACACGGCTGAAGTCGCCTTGATCGACGTCGACGCGGCGGCGCACCGTGTCGATGCGCGCGCGCACGGCCACGCGGTTGAGGGCGACCGCCTCGTCGTCGGATTTGCCCGCCGACGACAGGATGATCGGGTCGATTACCGGATCGCCGCGCGCCATGCTGAATAGCCAAACGCCGTTCTGCTCGGCAGGCGCTTCCAACGCGGCGCGCAGGGTGAACTGATTGCCGCCCGACTGGATCTGGAACGGCACAATCAAGGCCCGTTGCTGCGCATCCCAGTTGAAGCGGACGTCGGCACGATCGATTTTCATGTTGAGATTGTCGGGCCCGTGATCGGCAATGGTGCCGGCTTCCGCGAGCACCTGGCCCTGCAGCCGGTGTAGCGTGCCGTCGGTTGAGAGCTCCGCCCGCACGCTCGCCGACAGCGGCAAGTCGACGTCGAAATCGCCTTCGTTGAGGCGCAGCGCGAGCAGGATGTCCTTGGTCGAGACATGGCGCGCTTCGATGCCGACCGCGCGCACGCCGTCGCCGAGCGGCCGCATCGCCGCACTGAACACCCAAGGCCGCGTCGGCTCGTCCGACGACAGGCGGAAGACCACGCCGCCCTGATCCGGCCGGGTTAGGCTGATATTAATTTTGCTGAAGGTCCAGCGTTTGCCGTTGCGCTGATCGTCGACGATCAGATTGCCGTTCTTGAGGCCGAGCTCGCGCAGATCGTGTCCGTCGAGACCGGTCGCGCCGAGACCGTCGATCCAGCTCAGAATCCCTGCGACGTCTTGCGTACCCGCGCGCACCGGTCCCGGCGGCGGGGCGCCCGGCGGCTGGTCATGCGGCGGCACCGGCAATTTCGTCGAGGCGGTGGCGATCGGCCGCTTGTTGGCACCAGCAAACACCGTGATTTCGCCGTCGGTCTCGATCCGCACCGACATTTCGGCGCCGACCAGATTAAGGCTTTCCGCCCGCACATTGCCGGTCAACAGGCCGACGCCGGAAAGACCCACTTCGGCTTTCGGCGCGGACGCGACCATAATGCCGTCGGCGTCGCGCACGACGATGTCGCGCAGGCGCAGCGACGTGCGGCCGTTCTCGTCGCGCTCGATCTGCGTGCCGCCGACGGAAACGGTCTGTTTACCGCCGAAGTTCTTTTCGATCGCCGCTTTCAGCCAGGGCGTGGCCACGTCGAGTTCGATCGGCCCGCTGTTGAGCCGCCACCACAAACCTGCAACAGCGACACCGGTCACCGCGATGGCGGCCGTCGTGCCCCATAAGACGCGACGCACCCATGGCAGCCGCAACGCCTTGCCCGCGCCGCGGCGCAATGCGGTCCATTGCCGGCGCAGCGAATACCACGGCGCGTGATGCACCGCATGATCGCGATGGTGATGCGGCCGATGGCCCGCGCCCGCGGCATGGTGGGCTGAACGCCTATGATCGTGGTCGTTCGGTGTCATGCGCTATGGGGCGCCCCTCGTCCGGCGCAAGGGCGAATATTGCCGCCATCCAGCCATTCGTCCAGCGCGGCGCTTCGGCCGCGGAACCGCTTGCGCCCCTCCGACGCAACTGGCATTGCCACCATTGACCGTTGGAAAACGACGAAAGGAAGGCATATGGGACGCGATCTTGTCGCGGGTGCGAAGGCGCCGGCCTTTCGCCTGCAGCGCGATGGCGGCTCGACGGTGGCGCTGGCGGATTTCAAGGGCCGCAACCTCGTCCTTTATTTCTATCCCAAGGCCGACACCCCGGGCTGTACCAAGGAAGCCATCGCGTTCTCGGGCCTGCGCGCCGCCTTCGCCAAAGCCGGCACCGAAATTCTCGGCGTCTCGGCCGATCCGGTTCAGGCGCAGGACAAATTCAAGTCCAAGCACAAGCTCAAAATCGCGCTCGCCTCCGACGAGGCCAAGGCGATGCTGGAAGCTTATGGCGCTTGGGGCGAGAAATCGATGTATGGGCGCAAATTCATGGGCGTCATCCGCAAGACCTTTCTGATCAACGGGAAAGGCCGGATCGCGCGCGTCTGGCTGAAAGTGCGCGTGCCGGGCCACGCCGAAGAGGTACTGGAAGCCGCAAAAGCTCTGTGATTTAGCCATTGCCGCGCGCCGGAACCGCGGCAATCGGCACGAATTTCCACTTTTTTAACCATAAGCGATTGATATCGGCGGGCTGGTCCGCCGGTTCCGCACACGGGCAAATCGGCGCGGAGCGTCGATGTCGCATTCGTCCCAATCCTATTATCCGAACGCCCATCCCGCCGGCCGCCGCACGCAATCGGCCGCCGCCGTCTCCCGCCACCTGCAGCGCGCCCACGGCGACTACACGCTGGTGCATGGCGGGCGCCAGATCCGCATCGGACCGGTCGCGTTCTGGATCGTCGTCGGCACGCTGGTGATCATGGCGATCTGGTCGATCGCCACCGGAAGCTATTTCGCTTTCCACGAGGACGTGCTCACCCGCCTGATCGGCCGGCAGGCCGAGATGCAATTCGCCTACGAGGACCGCATCGCCGAATTGCGCGCGCAGGTCGATCGCATCACCAGCCGGCAACTGCTCGATCAGGAGCAGTTCGAACAAAAGTTAAGTGCGCTGCTGCGCCGCCAGGCAACGCTGGAGCAGCGCACCAACGCGCTCGGCGGCGATGCCGGTATCACCGGCTCGATCCGGCCTGCGCATAACGCGCTGCCGCCACAAGCGCCGCCCGAACGTCCGCTGAAGGCTTCGCCAATCAACGACACGGTGATCTTCACCGCCCCGCCCGACCGCGAGGCGCGGCTGGAATCGCGCGAATTGCCGGTTGGCCTGACGCGCGTCGCCAGCCGCGGCGTCGGCAGTGGGCTCGACGGTATTCTCGGACGCGTGTCCAGCGCGCTCGACAAGGTCGAGCACCGCCAGACCGCCGTACTGACCGACATGGAAGAACGCATGGATTCAAAAGCGCGCCGCATGCGCAGCGTGCTCAGCGATCTCGGCGTCAATCCCGCCAAGGCGCCGGCCGGCGTCGGTGGGTCATTCGTGCCGTTGAAGGCTCCGCGCACCGGCGCCAGCGCCTTCGACCGCCAGCTCTACCGCATCAATGTCGCGCGCGCCGAGATCAACCAATACTCCCACACGTTGATCGCGGTGCCGGTGCGCAAGCCGGTCATCGGCGAGGTCGACATGAGCTCGCCGTTCGGCATGCGCATGGACCCGTTCAACGGCCGGCCCGCCGTTCATACCGGCATCGATCTGCGCGGCGACATCGGCGAGCCGGTGCATGCCACGGCTGCCGGCCGCGTGAGCATTGCCGGCCGCGAAGGCGGCTACGGCAACATGGTGGAGATCAACCACGGCAATGGGCTCGCCACCCGCTACGGCCATCTCTCGCAGATCGACGTGAAGGTCGGCCAGCAGGTGCACATCGGCGAGGTGATCGGCAGGATCGGCTCGACCGGGCGCTCGACCGGCCCGCATCTGCATTACGAGACGCGCATCAACGGCGAAGCGGTCGATCCGCAGAAGTTCCTGCGCGCGGGCGTGCGGCTCGGCAGCCTGTAGCGCTTTGCCCTACTCCACGTCCTCGACCTGCTCGGGCCCGCCGCCGAAGGCCTTCTGCGCCAATGCGGCCTGCATGAATTCGTCGAGATCGCCGTCGAGCACCGCGCCGGTGTTGGATGTCGACACACCGGTGCGCAGGTCCTTTACCATCTGATAGGGCTGCAGGACGTAAGAGCGGATCTGGTGGCCCCAGCCGATGTCGGTCTTGGCCGCCTGATCGGCGACCGCCTTGTCCTCGCGCTTCTTCATCTCGGCTTCGAACAGCTTGGCGCGCAACATGTCCCAGGCCATGGCGCGGTTGCGATGCTGCGAGCGGTCCTGCTGGCACTTCACCACAATGTTGGTCGGGATATGGGTGAGCCGCACGGCCGACTCGGTCTTGTTGACGTGCTGGCCGCCGGCGCCGCCCGAGCGCATGACGTCGGTGCGCACGTCGTTCTCGTTGATCTCGATCTTGATGCGGTCGTCCACCACCGGGAAAACCACGACGCTGGCAAACGAAGTATGGCGGCGCGCGTTGGCGTCGAACGGCGAGATGCGCACCAGCCGGTGCACGCCGTTTTCGCTCTTGAGCCAACCATAGGCGTTGAGGCCCTTGATCATCACGGTCGCCGATTTGATGCCGGCGCCCTCGCCTTCGCTCTCCTCGATCCATTCGACCTTGTAGCCGTGCGCTTCCGCCCAGCGCACATACATGCGCATCAACATGCCGGCCCAATCCTGGCTCTCGGTGCCGCCGGCGCCGGCGTGGACTTCGAGGTAGCAGTCATTGGCGTCGGCCTCGCCGGAAAGCAGCGCCTCCAGCTCGCGCCGTGCCAACTCCGCCTTCAGGCGCTTGAGCGCGGCCTCCGCCTCGCCGATCGTCTTATTGTCTTTTTCCGATTCGCCGAGCTCGATCAGCATGAGCTGATCGTCGAGCTCCTGTTCCATGCGGCCGAGCGCGTTGAGGCGATCCTCGAGCGCGTCGCGCTCGCGCATCACGCGCTGGCCGCGCGCCGGATCGCTCCAGAGATTGGGGTCTTCGGCTTCTTTGTTCAGCTCGGCGAGGCGACGCGTCGCGGTGTCGACGTCAAAGATGCCTCCTCAGCAGCGTCAGCGACTGCTTGATCTCTTCGACGAGGTTCTGAGTTTCCGCGCGCATGGTTGGTCCAGTGCCGCCGGAGCGGCGTTCCGATTCATTGTTAGGGGCATTTAACGTCGCAAGCGCGCCGGCGCAACTCTCAACGCCGGCCGCGGCGGCTCAATACAGCCCGCCCGTTCCCGAGCGCACCGCGCGATCGGCGTCGGGGCTAACCCGGAAGAAGCCGGGCGGGCCGCGCCCCGGCGCTTGTTCTTGTTGCGGCTGATCGTTGCCGTAACCGACCACCGAATAGTTGTCGGGCGGCGCGGTGCCGGGCTTGAAGGCCTCCAGGATCACCTTCTCGCTGCCCGGTCCGGCGCGCTGGCCGGTCTTGAGATCGACGCGGATGAGCTTGATGCCGGGCGGCACGCGGAACGGCACCGCCGGCTTGTCGGCGAGCGCGACCTTCATGAAATCCTTCACGATCGGCGCCGAAAGGTGGCCGCCAGTCGCGCCACGCGCGAGATGGCGCGGTTTGTCGTAGCCCATGTAGACGCCGACCACGATGTCGGGCGTGTAGCCGATGAACCAGGCGTCCTTCTCGTCATTGGTGGTGCCGGTCTTGCCGGCGACCGGCTTGCCCACTTCCTTCTGGAAGCCGGCGCCCGCCGCCGTGCCGCGAAGGACCACGCCTTCCATGATGGAGGTGATCTGATAGGCGGTCATCGGATCGAGCACCTGCTCGCGCCGGTCGATCAGCGACGGCTCCGGCTGGTTCTCCCATTTCTTGGCGTCGCAGCCGATGCATTCGCGCTCGTCATGGCGGTAGACGGTGTGGCCGTAGCGGTCCTGGATGCGGTCGATCAAGGTCGGCTTGATGCGCCGCCCGCCGTTGTCGAACATGCCGTAGGCGGTGACCATGCGCAGCAGCGTGGTCTCGCCGGCGCCGAGCGCGAACGACAGATACGGCGGCAAATTGTCATAGACGCCGAACCGCTTGGCGTATTCGGCGATCAGCGGCATGCCAACGTCCTGCGCCAGCCGCACGGTCATCACGTTACGCGAGTGCTCGATGCCGAAGCGCAGCGTCGACGGCCCGTAGAAATCGTTTTCGTAGTTTTCCGGCTTCCACACGCCGAGGCCCGGGCCCTGATCGATCTCGATCGGCGCATCGAGCACCAGCGAGGACGGCGTGTAGCCGTTGTCGAGCGCGGCCGCGTAGACGATCGGCTTGAACGAGGAGCCGGGCTGGCGTAGCGCCTGCGTGGCGCGGTTGAACTGGCTCTGGTCGTAGGAGAAGCCGCCGACCATGGCGAGCACGCGCCCGGTCCAGGGATCCTCGACCACCATGGCGCCGGAGACTTCCGGAATCTGCTGCAGCCGGTATTGCCCGGCGACCTTGGCCGGCTCGACGTAGATCACGTCGCCGGGGTTAAGCACCTGGCTGACTTTGTTCGCGACCTTGCCGCCGGTCTTCGCCCACTTCACGCCGTCGAGCGGCACGATGCCGACGTCGCGTTCCTTGCTGACGTAGCCGCCCGGCTCACGCCCCGGCTGCAGCCCGATGCGGGCCGACTGATCGCTGGTCTCCAGCACCACCGCGAGCCGCCACGGCGCGACGTCGGCAAGCGCCTTGACGTCGGCGAGCTTGACGCCCCAGTCGCCGGAAATGTCGATCTTGGTGACCGGCCCACGCCAGCCTTGCGTCTCATCGAAACGCACCAGGCCCTCGGTCAACACCTTGCGCGCCAGCACCTGATATTTGGTGTCGAGCGTGGTGCGCACCGACAGGCCGCCTTCGTAGAGCTTCTTTTCGCCGTAGCGGTCGTACAGTTCGCGCCGCACTTCCTCGGTGAAATATTCCGCGGCGAAGGTGCGCGCGGCGGTCGGCTTTTGCGTCACGCCGAGCGGCGTTTTCTTGGCGGTTTCCGCCTGCGCGACGGTGATGAAGCCGTCCTGCGCCATCTGGTCGATCACCCAATTGCGCCGCTCGAGCGCGCGCTCGCGCGCCCGGAACGGGTGATAGTTGTTCGGCGCCTTCGGCAGCGCCGCGAGATAGGCGGCTTCCTGCACGGTGAGTTCGTTGACGCCCTTGTCGAAATACGTGAGCGAGGCGGAGGCGATGCCGTAGGCGCCGAGGCCGAGATAGATCTCGTTCAAGTAAAGCTCGAGGATCTTGTCCTTCGAATAGGTGCGCTCGATCTTCAGCGCCAGCAGCGCCTCCTTGATCTTGCGCGAAAACGAAACCTCGTTCGATAACAGGAAGTTCTTGGCGACTTGTTGGGTGATGGTCGAGGCGCCTTGCGGGTGGCGGCCGGAGCCGAAATTCTGCACGTAGCTCACCGCGCGCGCGCGCGATGCCGGTGAAATCGAGCCCGCCATGCTCGTAGAAGTTCTTATCCTCGGCGGCGAGGAAGGCGTTGATCACCAGTTTCGGCACCGCCTGGATCGGGATGTACAGCCGCCGCTCGCGGGCATATTCGGCGACCAGCGAGCCGTCGGCGGCGTGCACGCGCGTCATCACCGGCGGCTCGTAATCCTGCAATTGCGAATAGTCCGGCAGGTCCTTCGAATAGTGCCAGAGCAGGCCGGCGGTCGCGGCTACGCCCACCACGAACAAGATGGTGCCCGCCGCGAACAGGAAGCCGAGAAAGCGAAGGATGACCTTCATGAATGAACCGTCCCGCCTGGCATCCGGCAGCAGCCTCCGTGCCGGCGGCCGGCAACGCGGCCCGTAAAACCGTCAGGATGATCATGGGCCTGCCACCGTCCCCGGGCCTTCCGGCCAAGGCTGCGGCGCAGGCATTCTGGTGACGCGGTTTTATGTTGAAACTGAGGCCGGGACACCATGTCAATTGCCCCTCGCCCCGGCGCCGGCCAGACGCGACGCGAAAAACGCATCCACCGCATGCACCACGGAATCCGTCGTGCGCGAGCGCCACTCCGCCGACATCAGATGCACTAGGTCGTCCTTGGTCGACATATAGCCGAGCTCGACCAGCACCGAGGGCACGTCGGGCGCTTTGAGCACGATGAAGCCCGCCGATTTCATCGGATGCAGGTGCAGCCGCGTCGAGGTCTTGAATTCGCCGACCAGATCGTGGGCGAACTGCAACGAAAACGCCTTGGTCTCGCGCTGGGCGAGATCGATCAGGATATTGGCGACATCGTTGGGCTCGGAGGTCAAGTCGACGCCGGCGATCACGTCGGACTTGTTTTCGACTTCGGCAAGGCGGGCGGCCTCCGCATCGGAGGCTTTGGCGGACAGCGTGTAAACCGACGCCCCCTCCGCTTGCCCTTCGCTGCGCGGGATCGAATTGGCGTGGATCGAGATGAACAGCGATGCCTTGCGGGCGCGGGCGAAGCGCACGCGCTCGTCGAGCGGGATGAAGGTATCGTCGCTGCGCGTCATCGCCACACGGTACTTGCCGGTCTTCTCCAGTTTGTCGCGCAGCATCTGGCCGAAGGCGAGCACGACGTCTTTCTCGTCCTGCCCGTTGCCCGATTTGGTGCCGCGAATCGATACCGCCATGGCCGGGATCGACCACGATCAGCGGCCGGGCATCGCCGGTCGCCTCCGGCGCGGGGCTGAAGCTGGTCTTGGCGGCGGTGCGCGGGCTGCGGTCCTGCATGGTGATATTGCGCATGAAGCTGTCGCGATCGGTGGCGACAAGATCGATCACCAGCCGCGCCGGCTGGTCGTCGACGGCGGCAAGGGTGAAAGCCTTGTCGACCCGCACCGGCCCCTTGGTGTCGAGCACGATGCGCGAGCCGCCCTGCATGATCAGGCCGTAACGGAAGGCCTTCACCAGGGCGCGGCCGTGCTCGCCGGCCTGCGCCGGCAGCTTGAAGGTGACCTGCGGCAGGTCGATCACCACCCGGTAGGGATCGGCGAGCGTAAAGGTCGCCACATCGATCTTCTGCGTGACAGATCGACGACCAGCCGCGTCTGCTTGTCGTCGCCGCCCAGCCGCACCGTCGGTGGCAACCGGAAATGCCGTCGCTCCCGCGACCGGCGCGAGCTGGTGCGCCGTCATGCTCGGCTCAGCCGCGACAGCGGCCGAGCCGGCGATAAGGCTCGCAGCCAAAGCGATAGCAAATCGCGCGGACCGTCACGATTCCGGACCCTTTCCGCCCCGTTTTACTCGATTAGGCGGTGCTTCGGTTAACGGAACTTTAGCAAACGCGCCGTTCTGCGCCGCGGTGTGGCCCGCCTGCACAAGCTCCCTTGCCTTCATGTGTTTTGGACCGTATGTAGGGTCTGCTGACGGTTAAAGTTCCGGCTGTGCCGCGTTCGGGCCCCCGGCCCGCCGATCCAGGATCGTCCCCTCGAGGAAGTCGGGCGAACGGACGGCGAAGCGAGCCGAAACCCTTGTGAAGGACATCCGGATCAGCGTGCGGCCACGAAGGCCGTTCGCATTGAGGCCGCCAGCGACGAGAAACCTCGGCAGCGCCCCGGCGCCGCCGCAGCGCTACGGGTCGTAAGTTTCATGCTGCCACTGTCGCAGCAAAGGCAATTCGAGGTCCCCCGCTTTCGCGAGCCAATCGTGACTGCGCGGCTTGCTATGGGCCCCGCCGAGCTTTCGCGTGAAAACGCGCCCCTTTCCTTCCACTCCTTCCACGTCCAATTGGCCGACCGCCCCCTGCGCCATCTTGCGCCGTCAACAGCGCGCGAGACCACGGGCCGGTCCGCCTCAGCGAGATTTTCCAATGGCCGACAAAATGCTCATCGACGCGACCCATCCCGAGGAGACCCGAGTCGTGGTGCTCCGCGGCAATCGCGTCGAGGAATTCGACTTCGAGTCCGCTAACCGCAAGCAGCTTCGCGGCAACATCTACCTCGCCAAGGTCACGCGCGTCGAACCGTCGCTGCAGGCGGCCTTCGTCGATTACGGCGGCAACCGCCACGGCTTCCTGGCGTTCTCGGAAATCCATCCCGACTACTATCAAATCCCGGTCGCCGACCGGCAGGCTCTGCTGGCGCAGGAAGAGCGCGACCAGCGCGCCGCCGATGCCGACGCCGACCACCGCGCCAACCGGCGCGGCGGGCGCAACCGCACACCGCGGCGCTGACCGTTCGCGCGGCCGCGACGTGGTGCAGAGCGAGCCGCTTCGCCGGCGAGGAGCAGCCGCACGTGGAAGCGTCGCCGGGCGAAGCCGCTTTGGGCGGCCTGCCGCCCGAGCAGCCGCCAGAGACCGAGTTACCGGCGTCAGCGCCGGCGCCCGGCCGATCTCGAAGCGCAAGCAGAGGCTCAGGACGAAGCGCGCGAGGCTTACGAAAGTCCGTTGGGCGATATCGAGCCCGATACCGCGCCGGCCGCCGAACCTCCCGCCAGCGAAACATCGGCCGAGTCCGCGCCGATGCCAGAGGGCGGCGAGGATCATGCCGAGACCGGCGATCATCTCGCCGTGGCGGACGAAACCGCCGGCGAGTTCGCGCCGGCCAGCGACCGAAGCGTACTGCCGGACCTGGCGAGAACGGCAATGGCGACGATCACCACGATGATGAAACGGTGGAATCGGTCGGCGGCGCCGACGCCATGGAGGAAGTGCAGGAGCGCCTGCCGCGCTTCCGCCGCCAGTACAAGATTTAAGAGGTGATCAAGCGCCGCCAGGTCATGCTGGTGCAGGTGGTCAAGGAAGAGCGCGGCACCAAGGGCGCGGCGCTCACCACCTATCTCTCGCTCGCCGGTCGCTATTCGGTGCTGATGCCGAACACGGCGCGCGGCGGCGGCATCTCACGCAAGATCACCTCCGGCGAGGACCGCAGCCGGCTCAAGGAAATCGCCCAGGAACTGGAAGTGCCGCAGGGCATGGGCGTGATCCTGCGCACCGCCGGCGCGAGCCGCACCAAGACCGAGGTCAAACGCGATTTCGAATATCTGCTGCGGCTGTGGGAGACGGTGCGCGATCTGACGCTAAAATCGATGGCGCCCAAGCTCGTCTACGAGGAAGGCTCGCTCACCAAGCGATCGATCCGCGACCTCTACACCAAGGACATCGACGAGATCGTCGTCTCCGGCGAGGAAGGCTACAAGGAAGCGCGCGAGTTCATGCGCATGCTGATGCCGAGCCACGCCAAGCACGTGAAGCTCTACAAGGACAATCAGCCGCTGTTCACGCGCTACGGCATCGAGAGCCAACTCGACGCCATGTTCTCGCCCACCGTGCAGTTGCGCTCGGGCGGCTATATCGTGATCAACCAGGCGGAAGCGCTGGTCGCCATCGACGTCAACTCGGGGCGCGCGACACGCGAGCACCACATCGAGGACACCGCGCTCAAGACCAACGGCGAGGCGGCGGAGGAAATCGCGCGCCAGCTGCGCCTGCGCGATCTCGCCGGCCTCATCGTCATCGACTTCATCGACATGGACGAAGGCCGCAACAACCGCACCGTCGAGCGGCGCTCAAGGACGCGCTCAAGCACGACCGCGCCCGCATCCAGGTCGGCCGCATCTCGCATTTCGGCCTGCTCGAAATGTCGCGCCAGCGCATCCGCACCTCGGTGCTGGAGAGCTTCGACGGAGAAATGCCCGGTCTGCGGCGGTTCCGGCCACGTGCGTTCGGTCTCCTCGGTCGTCGCTGCAATGCCTGCGCGCGCATGGAGGAAACCTTGATTAAGGGCGCGACGCATAATCTCATCGTGCGCACGCCGCCCGAAGTCGCGCTCTATGTGCTCAACCACAAGCGCGCGCATCTGCGCGACCTGGAAGAGCGCTTCCGCATCACCATCACGATTTCCGCCGACCCGACGGTAAACGCGCAGGTGCCTTACACGGTCGACCGCGGCGAGCAGGTCCATACGGTGGAAGCCGCCAAGGCGCTGGCAGCGGCGGCGCAGCCGCAAGTCACCTCCATGATCGAGACCGAGGAAGACCGGTTCGACGCGGAGGCGGAAGCCGAGGCGGAATTGGAAGCCGAAGGCGAAGCGCGGGCCGGCGGGGAGGAATCCGAGGACGAAGAAGCCGCGGATCTCATGCAGGGCGAGCCGTCCGCCGAAGCCCCGCGTGGCGAGCACGGTGAGCGCGACGGCCGCCGGCGGCGCCGGCGTGGTCGCGGCCGTGGCCGCGGCGGCGAGCCGCGCGAAGGCGCGCCGCCGTTTGCCCGCGAGACCGTGCCCGAACATGCCATCGCGCACGAGGATCACGACGGCGGCTCGCCGGAGGAAATCGGCGTCGACGAAGAGCCGCCGCAGCAAAGCGGCGCGCCGAGCAGCGAAACCGGCGAACCGCGCCGCCGGCGCCGGCGCGGCCGGCGCGGCGGACGCCGCAACCGGCAAGGCCGCGAGGGCGAAATGCCGTTCCAGGGCAATGGCGGCGGCCGCGAACCGGAAATGCACGCCGGCACGGATTTCCCGCCGGTAAGCGACGAAGACGCTTCCGCCATCGCGCCGCCATTCGAAGGGGCTGCCGGGTCGCCGGCCATGGAACGGCCCATCATTGAGCGGCCGTACAGCCAGCCGACGGTTTCGCCACCCGAGCCGCAGCCAATCGCACCGCCGCCTGCTGAGCCGCCGCAAGCTGCCGCACCGGCGCAAGCCGAGCCGGGGCCGCCGCGCCGTCGCTCGACCATCCGCGAACCGGCGCCGATCGCGATTGCGGGCGCTGCACCGCCGCCGCCGACGCCACCCACCCCGCCGCCGACCCCGGTCGTCTCCTCCACGGCGAGCGAGGAGAGCGGCCAACCCAAGCGTGGCTGGTGGGCCAAACGGCTGCTTGGCGATAAAAGCTAGCGTATGATCCCGAAAATTCGGCGAGGGTTTTCGGTCATACGTGGGGCGCAATGAAATCCGCCTGGAACGAGCGCGACGCCAGGGCCGCGGTCGATCGTTACGCCAAGGCCGGCGTCGATGCCGAGCTGGCCTTGCTACTCTATTCGACGCGGCTGCTCGGCCGCGATCCCAAGCTCGTGCTGCACGGCGGCGGCAATTCATCGCTGAAGACGGTGGCGCGCGATCTCAGCGGCAACAAAGTCGCGGTGCTGCGCGTCAAAGGCTCGGGCTACGACATGGGCGCGATCGAGCCCGCGGGATTTCCGGCGGTGCGGCTCGAACCGTTGCGCGCCTTGCGCGCGCGCAAAGCCCTGTCCGACGCCGAGATGGCGAAGGCACAGCGCGCATATCTCATCGATCCGCAAGCGCCCTCGCCGTCGGTCGAGATGCTGCTGCATGCCTTCATGCCGGCGAAATTCGTCGACCACACGCACGCGACCGCGCTGCTCAGCCTGATCGACCAGCCGAATGCGAAAAAGTTGTGCGCGGAGGTGTTCGGCAGAAGGCTTGGCTTCGTGCCCTATCGCATGCCGGGCTTCGGCCTCGCGAAAAAAGCCGCTGAGGTGTTCGACAAGAATCCAAAGGTCGAAGGGTTGATCCTCGACAAGCACGGCATCTTCACCTTCGGCGATGACGCGCGCGAGGCTTACGAGCGGATGATTGGCTTCGTCGCGCGCGCGGAGAACCGGCTGAAGAAAGGCCGCAAGGTCTTCGCCGGCGCCAAGCTGCCGAAGCCGATGGCGTCCGCGCTTGATGTCGCGCCCATCTTGCGCGGCGCCTGCACCTTGCGCGATGTTTGCGGCGAAGGCGCGCATCAGCGTCCGATCCTCGATTTCCGCACAAGCGACGCGATCCTCAATTACGTCAATGGCAAGGAGCTCGCGCGCTACGCCCGCGCCGGCGTGATCACGCCCGACCATGTGATCCGCGTGAAGCCCTGGCCGCTGATCTTGGCCGCGACCCAGGCCGGCAAGCTCGGCGCCTTCGCAAATGCCGCGCGCAAAGCCGCGCACAAATTCATCGACGCTTACGCCGGCTATTTCGCCCGCAACCGCAAGCGCGCGAATGGCGCGGTCATGCACGATCCCGCGCCGCGCGTGGTGCTGGTGCCGGGCCTCGGCCTGTTCGGCCTGGGCGCGAGCGCCAAGGAGGCGGCGATCGCCGCCGACATCGCGCAAGCCGCGGCCGAGGGCATTGCCGGCGCCGAAGCGCTCGGGCGCTTCACCTCGATCTCGCAAGCCGAAATGTTCGACTGCGAATATTGGCCGCCGGAACTCGCCAAGCTCGGCGCGCGTAAAGTTTTGCCGCTCGCCGGTCAGGTCGCGGTGGTCACGGGCGCGGGTGGCGCGATCGGCGCGGCCACCGCTTCGGCCTTCGCAGCGGCCGGCGCCGCAGTGGCACTGCTCGACATCGACGAAAAGGCGGCCCGCGAAAAGGCCAAGGCGATCGGCGACGGCGCGATCGCGCTCGAATGCGACGTGACCGACACCGCCTCGGTGCGGCGCGCCTTCGATCAAGTTGTCGCTTCCTTCGGCGGCGTCGATATCGCCATCTCGAATGCCGGCGCCGCCTGGCAAGGCCGGATCGGTGAGATCGACGAATCAACCTTACGCAAGAGCTTCGAACTGAATTTCTTCGCCCACCAGAAAGTGGCGCAAGCCGCGGTCAAGATCATGCTGGCGCAGGGCACCGGCGGCTGTCTCTTGTTCAACGTATCGAAACAGGCGGTGAACCCGGGCGCCGATTTCGGACCCTATGGGCTGCCCAAGGCGGCGACACTGTTCCTGGTGCGGCAATATGCCCTCGACTATGGCGCGGCCGGCATCCGCGCCAACGCGGTGAACGCCGACCGCATCCGCTCCGGCATTCTCACCGGTGATTTCATCAAGCAACGCGCCAAGGCGCGCGGCGTGAGCGAGAAGGACTACATGAGCGGCAATCTCCTCGGCCGCGAGGTCACCGCGCAGGACGTGGCGCAGGCCTTCCTCGCCCAGGCGCTGGCGCTTAAAACCACCGCCGACGTGACCACCGTCGATGGCGGAAATATTGCGGCAGCGCTGCGATAAAATGCTATCGTGCCGCCGCATCGAGACTGCAAAGGAGCTGTGACCATGCTGCGCATCATCGCCATCGTCGGCCTGCTGCCCCTCCTCCTGCTGGAGAGCCCGGCTTCCGCGCTCACCAAGGCGCAGAAGATGGAGACCTGTAAATTCGGCGCCGACGACCAGAAGCTGGAAGGCGCCAAGCGCAATGCGTTCATTAAAAAATGCATGGCCCAAGGCAATTTCGAGCCGCCCGGGCGCAAAGTGACCAAGAAGCCGGCGCCCAAGAAGCCCAAGACGCCACCGGCTGCCGTGACCGCGCCTGCAACGCAACCGGCGGCCAACCCGCCCCCCCCGCCGCCGCTAAAGCAGTAACGCGATTGGCCGGGACACAACATGCCGGAAGCCGACAAAGCGGGCGAACGCTATCAGGCCGACAAGCCGCAGGCGGCGCCGGGCTTTTCCCTGAAAGGCGCGCATCAATACGACTGGGGCATGAAGAACCGCCTCGCCCGCGTGTTCAATCCGGCCTCGGGGCGCACGGTGATGCTCGCCGTCGACCACGGCTATTTCCAGGGGCCGACGTCCGGCCTCGAGCGTATCGACCTGTCGATCGTGCCGCTGTTGCCGCAATGCGATGCGCTGTTCTGCACGCGCGGCATCCTGCGCAGCGTGATCCCCGCCGACTGCGCCAAGCCGATGGTGCTGCGCGCGAGCGGCGGCCCGTCGATCCTGCGCGAGGAATTGTCCGACGAGCAGATCTCCATGGATATGGACGACGCCATCCGTCTCAACGCCGCCGGCGTCGGCATCCAGGTGTTCATCGGCGGCGAGCATGAGACGCGCTCGATCCACAACATGACGCGGCTCGTCGACGCTGGCCTGCGCGCCGGCATGCCGGTGATGGGCGTCACCGCGGTCGGCAAGAACATGGTGCGCGACGCGCAGTATTTCCGTCTCACCTGCCGCATCATCGCCGAGCTCGGCGCGCAATACGTCAAGACCTATTACGTCGAGAAGGATTTCGAGACGGTCACCGCCTCCTGCCCCGTTCCGATCGTCATGGCCGGCGGCAAGAAGCTGCCGGAGCTAGACGCTTTGACGATGGCCTACAACGCCGTGCAGCAGGGCGCCGCCGGCGTCGACATGGGCCGCAACATCTTCCAGTCGGATGCGCCGAAGGCGATGATCGCGGCGGTCAACGCCGTGGTGCACAAGAACGTCAAGCCGGCCGAGGCGTTCGATCTCTACAAGTCGCTCAAAAGTAAGGGTTGAGAGCGCCGTCAGCCGGCGAGTGCGATCGCCGGCTCGATCTTGCGAACGATCCCATCATCGCCGTAGCCGTCCAGCCGGCGCGCGAACATGCCGGCGATTTCGACCGCCCGGCGCGGCCGCGAGATCACGTAACCTTGAATCTGCGTGCAGCCCGCTTCGCGCAGTTTCGCCACCTGATCGAGCGACTCGACGCCCTCCGCCGTGGTCGTCATGCCGAGCGCCTCGGCAAGTGCGACGATCGCGCGGATGATCGCCAGACTTTCCTTGCGCGCCGCCACGTCGTCGATGAATGACTTGTCGATCTTGATCTTGTCGAACGGGAAACGCCGCAAATAGCTGAGCGAGGAATAGCCGGTGCCGAAATCGTCGAGCGATGTGCGAATGCCGAGTGTGCGCAGGTTTTTCAGCATGCCGTAGGCGTGTTCGCTGCCGTCGATGAAAAGCGATTCGGTCACTTCCAGTTCGAGGCGGCGCGGCGGCAGTCCGCTTTCGGCCAAAGCCGAAACCACGGTCGCCAGCAGTTTTTGATTCTTGAACTGGACCGGCGACAGATTGACGGCGACCACCGCATCGTTTGGCCATTGGGTCGCGGTCTTGGTTGCTTCACGCAGCACGAACTCGCCGATCGCATCGATCAGGCCGGTGGCTTCCGCGACCGGAATGAATTCGGCCGGCGAAACCATGCCCCATTCGGCCGATTTCCAGCGCACCAGCGCCTCGCAGCCGACGACAACGCCCCGGCGCAGATCGACCTGAGGCTGGAACATCACCTGGATCTCGTTGTTCTCCAGCGCCGAGCGCAAGCCGACCTCGAGCGCCCGGCGGCGGTGCGCCCAGGCTTCCATCTCCGGTTCGAAAAAGCGGTACCTGCCGCCGCCTTCGGCCTTGCCGGCGTAGAGGGCGAGGTCCGCCTTTTTCATCAGGGAGTCGGCGGTCGAGCCATCGCCCGGCGCTACGGCGATGCCGATACTGGTTTCGACCACCAACTCGCCGTGCTCAAGCTTGAATGGCTCCTTGAAGGCATCCAGGATCAGTCGCGCCGTCATCATCGAGCCGGTCGGCGGATCGTCGATCGCCTGCAGGATCGCGAATTCGTCGCCGCCAAGCCGCGCCACGAGATCGCGGTCGCGCACGCACGAGCGAATCCGCTTGCCGACGAGCTTGAGCAGCGCGTCGCCGACCGGATGGCCGAGCGTGTCGTTGATCGACTTGAACTGATCGAGATCGAGACATAACAGCGCCATCGGCCGGCCATTCCGCTGCGCCTCGACGAGCGCGCGTTCGGCGTCTTCCTGAAACGAGGTGCGGTTCGGCAGTCCGGTCAACGTGTCGAAGCGCGCGAGATGCAGAATGCGCTCGTCCGCCAGTCGTTTCTCTGTCACGTCGGCGCCGACGCCGTGATAACCGACGAACTCGCCCGCATTGTCGAAGATCGGCTTGGCCGAGAGCAGCCAATAGCGCGGTTGTCCAGCGATTTCGATCGGCAAGGTGATGTCGCGAAACGCGGCGCGCATCGCGACACGTTTGAGAATATCCGCAAGCTCGGGCGAGCGATATTCGCGCTCGCCGCCGATCAGACTGGCGAAGCGCACGCCCTCAAGCTGCTCTTGCGGTCTGCCGGCGGCTTCGGCAAGGCGGTCGGAAACGCGGATCAGCGCGTCGCTGGCATCGGTCTCCCACAGCCAGTCGCTCGCGTGTTCCTGGAAATCGTTGAGCAAGAGGCCAATCAGCTCGCGCTGCGCTTCGAGTTTCAATTGGTCGCGCAGGCGAGCGATAAACAGGTTTCCGTGTTCGACCAGATTGCGCGACATGAACACCGCGTAAATGGTCAGCATGATCGCGGTGTAGATGAACACGTTGTACGCGGCGACAAACAGCGAGGCCGCCGATGCAACCACGATCACCCAAGTATAAGCGAGCCCCGCTTTCGGCACCGTCGATAAACTGAACGCGCCACCGGAAATCATCCCCGCCATCGTCGCCGCAAGGAACAATTGATGCATGGTGTCGGAATCGGGGAAGAGCGCCAGCGGCGCCGCGCCCCACACAGCGCCGAAAAATGCGGCGTGCAGAAGCGTCCGCTTGATGCCGCGTTCGGAAGCGGTTTTCGGCGCTTTTCGCCGCGTGCGATGCCATGACAGAAAGCCGGCGATCGCGATCCCGCCGATCAAGCCGCTCCAAATCGTCAAGAACGTGTTGGCGCCGGTGTTCCAGAATATGTAAGTGATCACCGCAGCGTTCACGACATTGACCGTCATGGTCAATGGCACAAGCTGAACGACGGCGGAGATTTGCGCGGCGCGGACGCGGCCGCGCGCCTGCGCGTCGAGATCGTCGAGCCTGGTGATGGTCCCGAACAAAAAATGAGTGACTGATTTCGGCACACGCGGAAATCCATAACGCTTGACCAGAGTGCCGGACATTAAAGCCCGGAAGATTACGGACGGTTATCGGGACACCGGATAAAATCTTGCCAAGCATTCACTAAGTAACCATGAGACCCGATGTTAATCTGCGATAACAAAGTGGCATGCCGTGTCCCCCGCGCGATGTCTTGCGGGCACCGCCCGGCGACCGCAACGCCGCTGGCACGCCCGGCTCGCTGCGCACGCCAGACCGGCCTTGACTTCGCCCTGCCCGCTTGTGACACCCCGCGCGGTCCCCGGGCAATCCGGGGCAACGGAGTACTGGAGTAGTCATGATCAGAGCATTATTGGCGGCAGCGTGCCTGGCGTTTTTTGCCGCAACCGCGCAGGCCAGCGGCGCCGACGATCTCAAGGCGGCCGAATGCGGCGGCGCAAAAGGGCCAGGTCGAGGAAGCCCTCCGGCTGTTCACCCAGGCGCTCGCGGCAAGCGATTTTCGCCCGCCGATCAACTCGCCGCCCACAAGGAGCCGTGGCGGCGAATACACCTCCGCGAGCCTGATCGCCGACGCGTTCGAGCGGCTCGACCAGGCGCGCAGCCTGCGCGAAAAAGCGATCGCCGATTTCACCGCCGCGCTGCAAATCAAGGCGGACGATGCCCGCCCTCTTCACCGCGCGCGGCCAGGCCTACGACCTCAACGGCCAGTACGATTCCGCGATCGCCGATTTCGGCGCCGCGCTCAAGCTGAAGAACTCGCCGCTTATCCTGGTGCAACGCGCCAACAGCCAAATCGCCAAGGGCGACTACGACGGCGCGGTCGCCGATTTCACCGCCGCGCTCGAGCTTGTCGGCAAAAGACAAGGACGCCGGCATCGACGCCTTGGATATCTATAGCGAGCGCGGCTATGCGCAATTCACCGCCGGCGCGCTATTGCCGCCGCCGCCGCCGATTTCGCCAAGGCGCTGGAGCTGGGCGCGCCGACGCGCAGCGGCGACGTGCTGTGGATGCCCTACCAGGTCGGCCTGGCTGCACATCGCGCGCGCGCGCGCCGGCGAAAACGACGCCGAGGAGCTCGCGCGCAATGCCGGCAAGATCAATGTCAAGCAATGGCCCGGCACGCTGGTCGCGTATTTCCTCGGCCAGGCCAAGATCGATGAATTGACTGCCGGAGTCGAGCCACGGCTCGATGGGTCACTCGCGCGAATGCGGTCTGGCTTTCTTTGCCGGCGAGCAGGCGCTCGGCAAAAAGGATCACGCGGCGGCGACGCGCAATTCACGCGCGCGCGCGCGGCGTGCAACATCCACACCGTCTACTATCTCATCACCGGGGTCGAGCTGAAGCGGCTGGGCAAATAGCGCGGCGCGCGTCAAGCGGCGCGCGCCGCCGGCCGCTCCAGCGGCGTCACCTCGAAGGTGCGCAAGGCTTCCGCGCCGCAGCACATCGATGGCGACGCGCTTGCCGATGCGCTCGGCATTGAGCAGGCGGATCAGGTCGTCGACGCCGGTGACCGGCTCGCCGTCCGCCCGCACGATGGTGTCGAGCGTCATCAGGCCGGCGAGCGCGGCCGGGCCGTTCGGCTCGAGCGCGGTGATCATGGCGCCGGCGGCGTTGTCGATGCCGGCGTTGCGCGCGTGCCGGCGCGGCACCGCCGCGGTCTGTCCCGACACGCCGATATAGCCGCGCCGCACGCGGCCGTGCTGGATCAATTCGCTGAGCACGAATTGCGCCGTGTTGGAGGCGACCGCAAAGCAGATGCCCTGCGCGCCCATGATCACGGCGGTGTTGATGCCGATCACCTCGCCGCGCGAGGACACCAGCGGGCCGCCGGAATTGCCGGGATTGAGCGCGGCGTCGGTCTGGATCACGTCCTCGATCAGCCGGCCCGAGCGCGCGCGCAGCGAGCGGCCGAGCGCCGAGATGACGCCGGCGGTGACGGTCGACTCGAAGCCGAGCGGATTGCCGATGGCGATCACCAACTGGCCGCGCCTGAGCGCCTTGGAATCGCCGAGCGCCGCGCTCGGCAGGTCGCGCGCTGAACCGGCGCGCAGCAGCGCGAGATCGGTGTCGGGATCCTCGCCCAGCGTGCGCGCCTCCATGAGGCGGCCTTCGGCGTCGGCGAGCCGCACCTCCTTGGCGCCCTGCACCACGTGGCTGTTGGTGAGAACCAGGCCGTCCGGCGCAATCACCACGCCGGAACCGACCCCGCCGGGGCGGCCTTTGGCCGCCGCGGGTTTCCACGCGCACCACCGCCGGGCCGACTTTGTCGGCCACGGTGATCACGGCATTGGAATAGGCGTCGAGGAAGTCGGCGTCGGACGAAGGCGCGGCCCCCGTCCCGCCGATGTCCGCGACATCGGAAGACGAAGCAAAATCGAGCATAGGAGGCTCAGGGGATGTGTTGATGCGGTCCTCAATGTAGGATGGCGCGGCGAAAATTGGAAGATGCGGCGCGTCGGAAGGGGCCGACACAGCAAGGGAGGGCAAGCCATGGCAGACAAATTTTCAGGCGGTTGCGCCTGCGGCGCCATCCGCTACGAGACCGAGGCCGATCCGATCGTCATGGTCAATTGCCACTGCCGCGACTGCCAGCGCGCCGTCGGCACCGCCTATGGCGCCTATGTGGTCTTTCCAAGGGCCGCCGTGCGAATGCAGGGCGAGCCGCGCTACTACAAGACGATCGGCGACGCCGGCCGCGCGGTCGAACGCGGCTTTTGCGCGAACTGCGGCAGCCCAGTGACCGTCAAGCTCGAACGCATGCCCGAGGCTATCGGCCTGCTGGCCGCGAGCCTCGACGACCCGTCCCGCTATAAGCCGGCGATGGATTTTTTCACCGACAGCGCCTGGCCCTGGGACACGATGCTCCCGGAAACCCAGAAGCTGCCCAAGGGCTGCCCTAGGCGGGCGCGACGCGCCATGCAGGCATTGCCTCCGCTCGAACTCGCCGGACGGCTCGCGCTCGCGGTCGGGCTCGCCGTGTTCATGGGGCTCGCCTTCGAGGAGGTCTACAAGACCGAGGAGCGGTCGAGCCCGGGCGGCATCCGCACTTTCCCGATGCTGGCGATGTGCGGGGCGACGCTCTATCTGATCGAGCCAGCGCACGCGGCCGCCTTTATCGCCGGGCTGATCGGGCTCGCGGTCTGGCTGCACGCCTATTTGCGCAACCCGCCGGCGACCGCGACGCGCCGACCTTCATGGTGCCAGCGTCGAACCTGCTCGCCTATGTGATCGGCGCGATCGCCTTGATCGAGCCGCCTTGGGTGGCGGTCGCGCTCACCGTCACCGCCGTGCTGCTGCTCGGCGCGCGCGAAAAACTGCACCGACTCATCCACGTCGTGCCGCGCGAAGAATTGATCACCGCCGGCATGTTCCTGATCCTGGTCGGCATCATTCTGCCGCTGGTGCCGCATGAGCAGGTCACGAGCCTGACGCCGCTGACGCCCTACGGCGTGTGGCTGGCGGTGGTGACGGTCTGCACGCTGTCCTATCTGAGTTATCTGCTGCAGCGCTACGCGCCGATCAAACACGCCGCGCTGCTGCCGGCCGATCCTCGGCGGCGCCTATTCCTCGACCGCCACCACCGTCGTGCTGGCCAAGCGGCTGCGCGAGACCAAGCACGCGCCGGCGGATATCTCGGCCGGCATCGTCGCGGCGACCGCGATCATGTACATCCGGCTCGGCGTCGTGGTCGCCATGTTCGACGCGCATCTCGCGCTGACGCTGGCGCCGGCGCTGGCGGCGCTGAGCGCGATCGGCGCCGGCCTGGCGTTCTACGAATGGCGCCGGCCGCGGCGCGCGCAACGCCAAGAGCAATCTCGCCGTGCCGCCGAAGCAACCCGCTGCAGATCCCGGCGGCGCTGATCTTCGCCGCGCTCATCGTAGTGATCTCGATCATCTCGGCCTGGGTCAAGGGCGCGTTCGGCGAAAGCGGCATTCTCGCGCTGTCGGCGGTGGTGGGCCTGACCGATATCGATCCCTTCGTGCTCAACATCGCGCAAGGCGGCATCGCCGGCATGTCGCTCGCGAGCCTGTGCGCCGCGGTGCTGATCGCGGCTTCATCGAACAACGTCGCCAAGGCGGCCTATGCGATCGGTTTCGGCGGCGCGCCGCGCGCCGTCCCGCTGTCATGCTGCTGGTGCTGTCGCTCTTGGGGGTGGCGGCGGCAGTATATTACGCCCTCTACGTCTAGCCGCGGCCCGTCCTGCTTGAACAGGCCGTAATGGCCGACGCCGGCCTGCATGTGGTGCGCTTGTCAGCCGGTGGCGCCGGACCGATAATTCAATTCACCGGGACGAATGCGGGGGAACAAAATGCGAGTTATCGCATCGTTTCTGCTGCTTGCGGCGATGTCGACGTTTGCCGCCGCACAGACGGTACAGCGGATCGACATCGTCGAATTTGGGATCTACCGCCTCGAAGTAACGAAGAAAGAGGCGGCTCCCGGAACGGCGGCAGGCAGCGTTTCAGTGGTGAATAACATCGAGTTGCAAGACGCAACCACCACCGTTCCCGCGCGTATCGGTACGCACTTTGGCTTCCGCTATAGAATTACCGGAAATAGCGGCACCGTCTACAAATTGAAAATGATCACCGTTACTCCCGGACTTCACAATCCCGATACGGGAAACAGGATCGTCAGAGACGAGTATTTCACTGAAGCGACAGACGGACAAACGAGATACAAAGGTTACACCTTCGATCACCCATGGGAATTGGTAACCGGCGCTTGGCGGTTTGAGGTATTTTGGCAAGGTAGTCGTATGTGAACAAGCAGCTAACCGATTGAATATGAGTCTATTTTTGCAGTTTTGGCCGATTTGAGATTGCAGGATTTCGCGGCCTGAGGCGCCGGAACCTTGCAATTTCATTTTTGGATTTCCTTTTCTGCGCGAACCATGATTTCTTGGCTGCATCGGAGGGCACGATGCGGCCGAAGCAACACGAGACGACGGGATCAGGCGATCTGTTCCGGGCCAGGCTCGAGCAGATCATCAACATGAAGCACGAGCTGGTGCAGCTCGCCGGCAAGATCGACTGGGCGTGGATCGACAGCGAGATTGCGCCGCTCTACAGCGACAAGGGGCGGCCCGGGATCGAGACCCGCTTCGTGATCGGGCTTCTGCTGCTCAAGCACATTTACGGGCTGTCCGACGAAGGCGTGTGCGAGCGCTGGGTCCATGATCCGTATTTCCAGTACTTCACCGGGGAAGAGTTCTTCCAGCATGCGTTCCCGCACGAGCGCTCGGACCTCAGCCACTGGCGCAAGCGGCTGGGCGACAAGCTGGAGCTGCTGCTGGCCGAGAGCCTGCGGGTGGCGCACCAGAGCGGCGCGCTGCGCACGAAGGACCTGGCGCGGGTCACGGTCGACACCACGGTGCAGCCCAAGAACATCACCTTCCCGACCGACGCCAAGCTGCTGCACGCGGCGATCAAGGGGCTCAACCGCCTGGCCCGGCGGCACGGCGTGCGGCTGCGGCAATCCTATCTGCGCATCGCCAAGCAGGCGGCGATGATGGCGGGGCGCTACGCCCACGCCAAGCAGTTCAACCGCCACCGTCGGCAGTTGCGCATCCTGCGCACGCGGCTCGGCCGCATCATCCGCGACATCCGCCGCAAGATCGCCGGCCAGCCGGCCTTCGAGGCGGCATTCGCAATGGCCGCTCGCGCGCGCCAGCCAGATCCGCTCGCAGCAGCAGCGCCAGCGCGGCTGGAAGCTCTATTCCTTCCACGCCCCCGAGGTCGAATGCATCGGCAAGGGCAAGGCCAGCGCGCCCTATGAGTTCGGCGTCAAGGCTTCGATCGTCACCACCAACGCCCGCGCCCCGGGCGGCCAGTTCGTGCTGCACGCCAAGGCGCTGCCGGGCAATCCGTACGACGGCCACACGCTGCGGGCCGCGATCGAGGACACCGAGAGGCTCACCGGCCGCGAGATCGAGCGGGCCTATGTCGACAAAGGATACCGCGGCCACGACGCGCCAAACCCACACCGCGTCTTCATCTCCGGTCAGAAGCGCGGCGTGTTCGGCGCCATCAAGCGCGAGCTGCGACGCCGCTCCGCCATCGAGCCCGTGATCGGCCACATGAAGGCCGAAGGCCATCTCGGCCGCTGCTATCTCAAGGGAACCGCCGGCGATGCCGCCAACGCCATCCTCACCGCCGTCGGCCACAACTTCCGCCTCGTCCTCGCCTGGCTGAGGATTCTTTTGCGCCTGATCCTGGCCGCGCTACGGCGCGCGCTTGCAACCGATCCCGAGCTCAAATTGGCTTCTTAACGGACGACAAGGTAGCCGCAAACTCGCGTCGCAAAGCTTCAACGTTGTGCGGCACTGACAGACGGCGCTCAATCGCTCTGCAAAATGACGTTCTTCACCATCGGGTAGATCTGGTTCTGCCAGGTCCTCCCTGAGAACACGCCGTAATGACCGACGCCGGCCTGCATGTGGTGGCGCTTGCGATAGGGCCGCAGCGACGTGCACATGTCGTGCGCGGCCAACGTCTGCCCGACCGCGCAGATGTCGTCTTTTTCGCCTTCCACCGTGAACAGCATCGTGCGCCGGATCGCATGCGGCTCGACTTTCTGGTTCTGGTAGGTGAGCGCGTCGAGCGGCAGCGCGTGCTCCTGGAACACTAGCCGCACCGTCTCCAGGTAAAATTCCGCGGTGCAGATCGAGCACGGCGAAATATTCATCGTAGAACGCCTTGGTCTGCGCCGCCTTCGCCTCCTCGCCCTTCGCCAGATTCTCGTACAGCTCCTGATGCGCCTTCACGTGACGCTCGATATTCATGCTCATGAAGGCGGCGAGTTGCACGAAGCCGGGGTAGACCTTGCGCCCGCCGCCGCCGTAACGGTGGGGCACCGTCGCGATCAGCGTCTTCTCGAACCACTCGATCGGCTTGGACTTGGCGAGGTCGTTGACCTTGGTCGGGTTGACGCGGGTGTCGATCGGCCCGGCCATCAGCGTCATCGACCGCGGCTGCGCCGGATTGTCGCCCTGCGCCATCACCGCCGCAGCCACCAGCGCGGCGACGCATGGCTGGCACACCGCCACCATGTGCGCGCCCGGCCCCATCTTCTCGAGGAAGCGGATCAGGTGGCCGATATAGTCGTCGAAGCCGAAGCGGCCATGTTCGGTCGCAACGTCGCGCGCATTGTGCCAATCGGTGATGTAGACGTCGTGCTCGGGCAGCATGGTGCGCACGGTCGCGCGCAACAGCGTGGCGAAATGGCCGGACAGAGGCGCGATCAGCAGCACGCGCGGCTGCGCCTGGTCGATGTCCTTCTTGAAACGCAGCAGCGTGCCGAACGGCGTCACGTCGGCGGCTTCCTCGGTGACCGCCACCTCGCGATTGCCGACGGTGACGCTGTCGATGCCGTAAGGCGGGCGGGCATGCGTCAGTCCGGCGCGCGCAATCAGCTCATAGGCGGCGGTCAGATTGCTGAGCGCCGACGGCCGCACCGAGCCGTTGAGCCTTTGGCCCAAGGTGCGCGACGCCATGCCGGCCAAGGCGCGCACCGGGACCATGATGTCCGAATGCGCCTGATACGCCTGATAAAGCATCCACTCCCCGGCGGCCCCGGCAGACCGCAGCTAAAAGCTAGTGCATTTCATGTTGCAGTGCGAGATATAAATCTCCGCCGGACCGCCTGGGGACAAGCATTCAGCCATGCCTTTTTGCGATACGGGAAGGTATTGAACAGGCAGAACTTTCGTCTAAGCTACCGAGTGCCGGGCCGTGGAAGACAGGGATGATTGCGCCCAATGGCCGAGGCTAATCTCACCATCGCCAGCAAGAATTACGGCTCCTGGTCGCTGCGCGGCTGGCTGCTATGCAAGATGGCCGGGCTCGATTTCGACGAGCAGCCCGTCGGCAGCGACGATCCATCGACGCGCGCCGAATTGCTCCTGCTGTCGCCCTCGTTCCTGGTGCCCTGCCTCACGCATGACGGCATCAAGGTCTGGGACACGCTGGCAATCGGCGAATATCTCAACGAAATTTTGCCTGAGGCCGGCCTGCTGCCGAAAGATCGCGCCGCGCGCGCGCACTGCCGCTCGATCTGCGGCGAGATGCATTCCGGCTTCTCCAACATGCGCTCGGCGCTGCCGATGAATCTGAAGGCGCATCATCCCGGCTTCAAGGTCTGGGCCGGCGCGCAGGCCGACATCGACCGCATCATCTTCATCTGGCGCGAGTGCCTCGACAGCCACGGCGGCATGTTCCTGTTCGGCGACCGGCCGTCCATGGCCGACGCCATGTTCGCGCCGGTGGTGACGCGCTTCCTCACGTATGACGTGAAGCTCGAATCCGATTGCGCGGGCTATTGCAAGGCGGTGATGGCGATGCCGCAGATGCAGGAATGGATCGAGGCGGCCAAAGCCGAGCCGGACGAAGTGGTGGAGCTGGACGTGGAGTTCTAGCGGGCGGCTACCTCAGAATGACATAGCTCAAAGTGGGCCTTGCCTCCCGGTATTAGCGTTGGTTGACGGAGGTGCCCCATGACCAAGCCGATCACAGACAAAGTCGAGATCGCGCTCGAATACCCCGACAAGCTTTACATCGGCACGTTCGAACGCACATCGCGCTTTGAGGCGCATCTCGATCCGACCGGTATTGCGCTGGTTTTCGAACGGCCGGGCGCCGACGACGTGCACAAGACCGTTCACATGCATATCCATTTCGGTTTGTTCGCGGATATTCTGCGTGAGCTGGCCGCGAGCGTTGCCCGCATTCCGAAGGATGACGTCATGCATCGCGATCAGCTGGCGCAAGCGGCCGGCGCTTTGCATGCGGCGCTCAGCAAGGCCTGAGATTTATCCGCAGCCACGCCGCTTTGCCAGCGCGGCGCTTTCGCCGGCCAATTGGCGAGTGGAATTGCATGTCGAGTTCTAACGCGTCCTAGATTTTCGCGATCGCCGCGCCGCCGATCGCGCTCAAGACCACCACCAGCCAGGGCGGCACCTGCCACATGAACAACAGCAGGAAGGCGGCGACGGCCAAGGCGAAGTCATAAGGGCCGGTGATCCCAGCCGTCCAAACCGGATTGTAAAGCGCGGCAAGCAGCAGTCCGACCACGGCGGCATTGACGCCGCGCAGCGCCGATTGCGCCGCCGGCCGGCGGCGCAGCTCGTCCCAGAATGGCAGTGCGCCGAGCGTCAGAAAGAAAGCCGGCAGGAACATTGCGACCAGACACAGCGTCGCGCCGAGCCAGCCGTTCGGCTGCGGCCCCATGACCGCGCCGAGATAGGCGGCAAAGGTGAACAGCGGGCCGGGCACCGCCTGCGCGGCACCATAGCCGGCAAGAAAGGCATCATTGCTCACCCAGCCGGGCGGCACCACCGAGGCCTGCAGCAGCGGCAGCACCACATGGCCGCCGCCGAACACCAGCGAGCCGGCGCGATAAAATGCCTCGAACAACTCGAGACTATGGTTCGGCACGGCAGCGATCAGCACTGGTAGTCCGAACAAGATCGCAAAGAACACCGCGAGCAGCACGGCGCCGGTCGTCCGGCTTACCTTCAACGGCAGCGCCACGTGATCGGCCGGAGCGTTGACATGAAGAACGGTGACGCCCGCGGCAAAGCCGAGAATGATCGCCCCGATCTGACCCCATGCGGTTGGGAAAGCCAGAACGATTACCGCCGCAATGACAGCGACCGTCGCGCGGTCGCGGTCAGGCGCCAGCGATCGCATCATGCCGAGCACGGCCTGTGCCACCACCGCCACCGCGACAACTTTCAGGCCGTGCAGCCAGCCGCTGCCGAGCGCACCGCCGAACCTCCCCACGCCATAGGCGAATAGCACCAGTGCGATCGCCGAGGGCAAAGTGAAGCCCGCCCAGGCGATCAACGCGCCCGCATAGCCGGCGCGAAAAAATCCGACGGCAATGCCGACCTTTGTGCTGGCAGGACCAGGCAGGAACTGCGACAGCGCGACGAGGTCGGCGTAGGTCTTCTCATCAAGCCATTTGCGGCGCTCGACGAATTCCGTCCGGTAATAGCCGAGATGCGCGATCGGCCCGCCGAACGAGGTCAGGCCAAGCCGCAGGAAGACGCGAAAGACTTCGCCCCAACTTGAACGCGGCTCCGACGCTTGCTGTGAGGCCATGTCACTTCCCCGCGAAAGCGTTCGCACGCATTCAACGCGCCAGCCACGTCCCGATCCGCTCCACCGCCTCGCCCATGTCGGCGGCCGAGCCGGCGTAGCAGAAGCGCAAATAATTGTGCCCGTTCACTGGATCGAAATCGATGCCGGGAGTCGCCGCTACGTGCGCCTCGTTGAGCATACGCTTGGCGAAATCCAGGCTATCGCCGGAAAATTTCGAAATATCCGCGTAGAGATAGAAAGCGCCGTCGACCGGCAGGAATTTGTCGAGGCCGGCTTTCGGCAGGCCTTCGGTCAAGATGCGGCGATTTTCTTCGTAGCCGTGCTTGACCGCTTCCATTTCGGCACGGCCGTCGAACGCCGCTTCCGCCGCGACCTGCGCCAGCGTCGGCACCGAAATCGCCAGATTGCCTTGCAGCCGCTCGACCGCGCGCACGAGACTGTCGGGCACCACCATCCAGCCCACGCGCCAGCCGGTCATGCAGAAATATTTGGAGAACGAATTGATCACTAGCGCGCGCTCCGACAGCTTCGCTGCCGTCTCCGCGGCGAAGGCATAGTCGAGCCCGTGATAGATCTCGTCGGAGATGACGCGGATGCTTTCGGCTTGCGCGGCCGCGATGAGATGCGTGAGCGCGTCGGCATCCATCATGGTACCGGTCGGATTGGCCGGGCTCGCCACCACCAACCCGGCGAGCGGCGCCTTCCGGTGCTCGGCGATCAGCGCCTTGGCGGACAGCGCCCAGCGCGTCTTGGCCGAAGTCTCGATCAGCACCGGCTCGCAGCCGAGCGCGGAGAGGATGTGCCGGTACGGCGGATAGCCGGGATTGGCCAGCGCCACCCGGTCGCCCGGCTCGAACAGCGCCAGGAACGCCAGCACAAAACCGCCGGAGGAGCCGGTGGTGACCACCACGCGCGCCGGGTCGAGCGCAAGGCCATAGGCGTCGCCATAATGGCGGGCGATTCGCGCACGCAGGCTGGGGATGCCGAGCGTCTCGGTATAGCCGATACGGCCGTGGGCGAGCGCGGCTTGCGCCGCTTGCCGCGCCGTCGCCGGCGCGGGCGCCGCCGGTTGGCCGACCTCCATGTGCAGGATTTTGGCGCCCTTGGCCTCCAGCGCCGCCGCCGCTGCCATCACATCCATGACGATGAACGGCGGCACATTGCTGCGTTTGGAGGGCGTTAGCAGGCGTTTTGCCACGTCAAGCATCGCTATTCGGCCCGTCCGGCGCGCCCCGCCCCGCTGTTGCCCTAATTGGCGGCAAGCTTTGCGATCCTTGCGTTTTTCATGACTCAGGCGTGATCGCAAGTCGCGTTGACCGCTCCCGGGCGCGTCACTAGGTTCACGCGATCCCGTAGTACGTAAGACCGGCATGATCGAGAACAGGACACCTATCAGGGCATGGCGCATGGCGCCAGCAGGGCGCGCGCTCGCTTTGGCGACCGCCATCGCGGTCGCCGCCGCCGGCGGCGGCCCAACCTTCCGACCGGCGCGGGCGCAGGAGCGGGCGACCACCGGGGTGCCGGTCATCCGCGACACCGAGATCGAGAATTTGCTGCGCGACTACGCCACGCCGATCCTGAAGACGGCCGGCCTCGCTCAGCAGAACGTCCGCGTGGTCATCCTCAACGACCGCACCTTCAATGCCTTCGTCATGGATGGCCGCCACATCTTCATCAACGCGGGCGCGCTGTTCGACGCGCGCACGCCGAACGAAGTCATCGGCGTGCTCGCGCACGAGACCGGGCACTTGCCGGCGGCCACATGATGAAGCCTGCGCGAGGAGCTTGCTCGGGCGCAGACCGCCTCGATTGTCGCCATGCTCGCGGGCGTTGGCGCGGCAGTCGCCGGCGCGCGCTCCGGCGGCAGCAGCGGCAATATCGGCGCCGCCGCGATCATGGCGCCGCAATCGGCGATCCAACGCTCGCTGCTCGCCTATGTGCGCACCCAGGAAGACCAGGCCGACCATGCCGGCGTGAAATTCCTCGCCGCCACGGGCCAGTCGGCAAAGGGCATGCTGGATCTGTTCAAGCGACTGTCCGATGAGTCGCTGTTCAATTCGCGCTATGTCGATCCATATCTGCAGAGCCACCCAATGCCGCCCGAGCGCGTCGCCGCGCTCGAAGCGCTGGCCAAGGCGAGCCCCTATTTCGAGCGCAAAGATTCGCCCGAACTGCAGCTGCGCCACGACATGATGCGCGCCAAATTGTCCGGCTTCCTGGATCGGCCCGACACCGTCTATCGCCGCTATCCGCTCGGCGATCACAGCCTGCCGGCGCGTTATGCCCGCGCCATCTCGACCTACCGTTACGGCAATGGCCGCGAGGCGATCGCGCAGATCGACAGCCTGATCCAGTCGCAGCCGAACAATCCGTATTTCTACGAGCTCAAGGGCCAGGCGCTGTTGGAAGGCGGCCGCCCGGCCGAAGCCATCGCACCGCTGCGCCGCGCGGTGGCGCTCGCGCATGGCGCGCCGCTGATCGACATCATGCTCGGCCAGGCGCTGATCGCCACCAACAACGTCAAGAGCGCCGAAGAGGCGGTCCCGCTGCTGCGCACCGCGCTCGCGCGCGAGCCGGAGGCGACGGATGCCTATGCCCAGCTCGCCATGGCCTATGGCCGCAAGGGCGACCTCGCGCAGGCCGACCTCGCCGCCGCGCAGGCCGCCTTCACCCGCGGCGACATCGTGACTGCGCGCCAGCTCGCCTCGCGCGCCAAGACCCGTTTGCCCGTCGGCTCGCCCGCCTGGGTGCGCGCCGACGATATCGTCAGCGTCAAGGCCCCGGCCGCCCCCAAAAGATGACCACAGCAAGGATAAAACCGATGACATCGAGCCTGCGCTTCATCGCCGCCGCTTGTGCCGCGTTGCTGGCTATCGCCGCGCCGCAAATTGCGCGCGCGCAGAATTTCACGCCTACGCAGAAGTCCGACATCGAACGCGTCGTGCATGACTATCTGATCGCCCATCCGGAGGTGATTCAGGATGCGATGGCCGAACTCGAGAAGCGGCAGACCGCGGCGGAAGCCGAGAAGCACAAGATCGCGGTCAAGGAGCACGCGGAGAAGCTGTTCTCCTCGCCCAACCAGGTCACGCTCGGCAATCCAAACGGCAACGTCACCTTCGTCGAGTTCTTCGACTACAATTGCGGCTACTGCAAGCGCGCCATGGACGACATGCTCACGCTCATGAAGGACGATCCCAAGCTCAAGGTCGTGCTCAAGGAATTCCCGGTGCTGGGCCCGGGCTCGCTGGAGGCCGCGCGCGTCGCCGTCGCCGTGCGCATGCAAGACAAGACCGGCAAGAAATACCTCGAATTCCACACCAAGCTCCTCGGCGGCCGCGGCGCGGCCGACGAGGCGCACGCACTCGCGGTCGCCAAGGATATCGGCATGAACATGCCGCAACTGCAGAAGGACATGAAAAGCCCCGAGGTGAAGGCGACGCTCGACGAGGATTTCAAGCTCGCGGAGGCGCTTGGCCTCAACGGCACGCCGAGCTACGTGATCGGCTCCGACGTGGTGGTCGGCGCGATCGGCCTTCCCGGCCTGCAAGCCAAGGTCAACACCGCGCGCTGCGGCAAGCCGACCTGCTGATCGCGGCGCGGTATCCAGTCGCGTCGCCTAGAAATGGTACATTGGCCGCTGGCTCGTCCAGCGGCCTTTTTTATGGTGCAATGCGGCGTGGAACCGGTTTCTCTCGAACGGGTTATCGCGCGCATGTATTCGGTCGGCATGGAAGAAGAGTATTTCGTGTTCGACGCCAAGACGCGCCGGGCCGTGCGCCGCGTCGACAAAAAATTCCTCAGCCGCGCGCGCAAAGACCTCGGCGACCGCGTCATGACCGAAATGCTGCAATCGCAGATCGAGGTGGCGACGCCGCCTTGCGCCGCCATGCACGAGGTGCGCGCGCATCTCTCGCATTATCGCCGCACGCTTGCGCAAGCGGCGGCCGAGCACAAGCTCGGCCTCGCCGCCATGGGCACGTTTCCGCTGGCGTTCTGGCCCGAGCAAATTGTCACGCCGAAGGCGCGCTACGGCGCGATCATGGACGATCTGCAGATGATCGGCTACCGCAACATGCTGTGCGGCATGCACGTGCACGTGGAGGTGCCGGACCTCAACACCCGCATCAATCTGATCATGCGGCTGACGCCTTATCTGCCGCTGCTGCTCGCGCTCTCGACCTCCTCGCCGTTCTGGCAGGGTCACCTCACCGGCCTCGTCGGCTACCGGCTGGCCGCCTATGACGAGTTGCCGCGCACCGGCCTGCCCGAGCTGTTCCGCACCAACGACGACTATAACGAGTTCGTCGCCGCCCTCGACCTGGGCCAAGATCATCCCGGACGCGAGCTACATCTGGTGGGCGCTGCGGCCCTCGCTCGGCAACCCGACCGTCGAATTGCGCGTCGCCGACAGTTGCACGCGCCTCGACGATACCGTCGCCATCGCCGCGCTGTTCCGCTGCCTGGTGCGCGCACTCGACCGCGACCGCGCACTCAATGCCGGCTTCGATCGCGTCGGGCGCGCGATCACGGTGGAGAACAAGTGGCATGCGCAGCGCTACGGTATCGCCGCGACCTTCGTCGATCCGTTTTCCCGCTCGCCGCTCACGCTCCAGCAATGGCTCGACCAAGTGTTCGATTTCATCGCCGAGGACATCGACGCGCTCGGCTGCGCGGCCGACATCCGCCGCCTGCATCGGATCATCGCCGAAGGCACCAGCGCCGATCGCCAGATCGACCTCTACACCAAAGCCAAGCGGCCGGCCGCAGGAAGCTGACGGCGATCAAGGAGGTGATCGACTGGGCCGCGCGCGAAACCCAGTCGGTGGAAAAACTGCCCCCGAAACCAGGCCTTGTCCGGGCTTCCCCTGGCCCTTCCGGCCACCTATAAGGTGCCGAAGTTTTATGCGTATCGCTCACGCCGATGCGCGCCAGCCACCGGGATCCCATGGCCAAGACGATCTACGTCCTCAACGGACCGAATATGAACCTGCTCGGCACCCGCGAGCCGGAGAAATACGGCCGTACCACGCTCGCCGACGTCGAGAAACTGTGCCGCGCCACTGCCAAGCGGTTCGGCCTCGACGTCGTGTTCCGCCAGTCGAACATCGAGGGCGAACTGGTCAACTGGATCCAGGAGGCGCAGGCAAAGAAAGCCATCGGCCTGATCATCAATCCGGCCGGCTACACCACTACATCGATCGCCATTCTCGACGCGCTGCTGACGCTGAAAATGCCGATCGTGGAAATCCACGTCACCAATATCCACGCAGCGTGAAGAGTTCCGGCAGAATTCTTACGTCTCCAAGGCGGCAAAAGCGGTGATCTGCGGTTTCGGCGTCGACGGCTATGCGCTGGCCGTCACCGGGCTCGCCGGCATGGCCGGCGCCAAGGCAAAAAAATAAAACGGAATGCGTTGATGGCAAAAACGCCGAAAGCTCCAATCGTCGACCGCGAATTGATCCAAGAGCTGACCAAGCTCCTGGATGAAACCGGCTTGACCGAAATCGAGATCGAGCAGGACGGCCAGCGCGTGCGGGTCGCGCGCAATCTGGCAGCGCCCGCCCCTCCGCACGCGGCGCCGGCGGCGGCTGTGCCGATTGCGCAGCCAATCGCAGCGCCGGCCGATGCGTCGAAGCATCCGGGCGTGGTCACCTCGCCGATGGTCGGCACCGCCTATGTCGCGCCGGAGCCTGGCGCCAAGCCATTCATCGAGGTCGGCAGCCACGTGAAGGCCGGCGACACGCTCCTCGTCGTGGAAGCGATGAAGACGATGAACCAAATTCCGGCCCCGCGCGCCGGCACCGTGATCCAGATCCTGTTCGAGGACGGCCAGCCGGTCGAATTCGGCGAGCCGTTGGTCATTATTGAGTAGCACTCATTCTGTCGTCCCCGCGAAAGCGGGGACCCAGTAACCCCTGACGATCCGAATGCACACCATCGAACCCACACGGATTACTGGATGCCCCGCCTGCGCGGGGCATGACACCTGCGATGTTCGATAAAATTCTCATCGCCAATCGCGGCGAGATCGCCATGCGGGTGATCCGCGCCTGCAAGGAACTCGGCATACCGACCGTGGCGGTGCATTCCACCGCCGATGCCGAAGCCATGCATGTACGCTTCGCCGACGAAAGCGTGTGCATCGGCCCGCCGCCGGCCAAGGACAGTTACCTCAACGTGCCGGCGATCCTGTCGGCCTGCGAGATCACCGGCGCCGACGCCGTGCATCCCGGCTACGGCTTCCTGTCGGAGAACGCGCGCTTTGCCGAAATCCTGGCCGAGCATAACGTGCATTTCATCGGTCCCAAGCCCGAGCACATCCGCCTGATGGGCGACAAGATCGAGGCCAAGCGCACCGCCAAGAAGCTCGGCATTCCGGTGGTGCCGGGCTCGGAGGGCGGCGTCGAGACCGATGCCGAAGCGGCCCGCATCGCCGCCGATATCGGCTATCCGGCCCTGATCAAGGCGGCCTCGGGCGGCGGCGGGCGCGGCATGAAGGTGGTGCGCCTGCCCGCCGAACTGCCCACCGCCCTTGCCAGCGCGCGCGCCGAAGCGAAGGCCGCGTTTGGCGACGACGCGGTCTACCTTGAAAAATATCTGGAGAAGCCGCGCCACATCGAAATCCAGGTGCTCGGCGACGGCAACGGCAAGGCGATCCATCTCGGCGAACGCGAATGCTCGCTGCAGCGCCGGCATCAGAAAGTGCTGGAGGAAAGCCCCTCGCCCGCGCTCAACACGCAGGCGCGCGACGCCATCGGCGAAACGGTCGCCAAGGCGATGCGCGAGATCCGCTATCTCGGCGTCGGCACCGTCGAATTCCTCTACGAGGACGGCAAGTTCTATTTCATCGAGATGAACACGCGCATCCAGGTCGAGCATCCGGTGACCGAGATGATCACCGACATCGACCTGGTCTTCGAGCAGATCCGCGCCGCCGCCGGCAACGACTTCACGCTCACGCAGCGCGACATCGAATTCCGCGGCCATGCCATCGAGTGCCGCATCAATGCCGAGAACCCGGTGTCGTTCCGCGCCTCGCCCGGCAAGATCCTGCATTACCATGCGCCCGGCGGCCTCGGCGTGCGCATCGATTCAGCGGTTTACCAGGGCTACGCCATCCCGCCTTATTACGACTCGCTGGTCGGCAAGCTGATCGTGCACGGCAAAACCCGCACCGAAGCGTTGATGCGGCTCAAGCGCGCGCTCGACGAGGTGGTAGTGGACGGCATCGAAACGACGCTGCCGCTGTTCCGCGCGCTGCTCGCCGAGCCCGACATCATCGACGGCAATTACCACATCCACTGGCTCGAGCAGTTCCTCGCCCGCGGCGGGATGGAGAGCTAGCTGGCGGCCGCGAATAGCCGCCGCTTATCCGCGTATCACCCTGGTTTATGGATGAATCGGCCTTCGTATTGACTTAAAGCAATGCGTCTTTTTACCGTTCGGGTAAATAGACACCAACGAAATCTGCGGATGCTGGACCCTTGCAGGGGACGATCCAGCCCCTGTTCTGTGGTGTCGGTCTTCGCGGGTAGAAAATGCCCAAGGAGATGACCGATGACAGCCCCTAGCGAACAACACGACTACATAACGGGCAGCGTTGCGGGAATATTGACACTGCTGATCGTGGCGGCGGGCCTCGTGCTGTTGGCCGCTTGGTTCTACGGCCATTGATCATTGAAGGTGACGCGGCCCCCGATCGAGCGGGCCGATGACGGGGCATTGCGGTGATCTCTGTCGGCGTGCGGCGGTGCGCACGGAGTGATGAATTTGCCCGCCGGGATATTCGCCAAGTGTCAGTGCCGCGTGCTCGCCGTCAATCGTTCCAGCAGGCGGCACAAGTCTTCGGGACTATAGGGCTTCCTCAAGAACACCGAGCGCGACACCGGCGGCGCCAGCGCCGACGGCGAATAGCGGCCGGAACAATAGACGACCGGCAGTTCGGGCCGTTTCGCGCGCACTTCGCGCGCCAGCATGGCGCCGTCCATCGGACCGAGCAGATTGATGTCGGTGAACAGCACGTCCACGTCGGCGCCCGATTCGACGTAGCGCAAGGCCTCCTCGCCGGCTTCGACCGCGTGAACGGAAAAGCCGCTCTCTGCCAGGACTTCAGAAACGAGATTGCTGATCAAGACCTCGTCTTCCACCACGAGCACACAGGTCCGCCGCGCCGGCATGTCGCCATTCCCTACAAGTTCCAGTTTCCCGATCGCCCCACTCTTGCAAAGGCCCAACGCGCGGCCGTGATTTGTGTTCAATCTTTCGCCAATTTGGTCGGGTCATGGTGAGCGCCGGGTTAAATAAAACTGTCCCCCTCCCAAGCCGGCCCGCCGGCGGTTAGAATATCCGTTCACTAGCGAACACCGTGCTGCATGGCCAATCGTGAAAACACGCTGATCGACATCACGCCGGAGGTTTTGCTCAAGGCCTATGCCTGCGGCATCTTCCCGATGGCGGAAAACGCGGACGATCCGGCGCTCTATTGGATCGAGCCGGACATGCGCGGCATCATCCCGCTCGAGGGTTTTCATTTGCCGGCGCGGCTTAAGCGCACCGTGCGCACGACGCCCTTCACGGTTTGGGTGAACCGCGATTTCGATGCGGTGATCGACGGCTGCGCCGCAGCAAAACCCGACCGCGCGCGCACCTGGATCAACGCCCGCATCCGCAAGATCTACCGTAATTTGTTCGACCACGGTCATTGCCATACCGTCGAAGTCTACGACAACGAAAAGCTGGTCGGCGGGCTCTACGGGGTTTCGCTCGGCCGCGCCTTTTTCGGCGAGAGCATGTTCCACCGCGCGCGTGATGCCTCCAAGATCGCGTTGGTGCATCTGATCGCGCGCCTCATCGCCGGCGGCTACCGGCTGCTCGACACCCAATACGTCACTGATCACCTGAAGACCTTCGGCGCGGTCGAGGTACAGAAGCGGCGCTATCACCGGCTCCTGGAAGAAGCGCTCATGGGCGAAGCGGATTTCGCCGCCCTCCCCATCGATCGCCCGGTGAGCGGCGAGGAAGCGCTGGCGCAACTGCGCTAGCGGATAAATCCCGGCTGCTGCGTGCGCGGCGGCGCAGGGCGTCTCGGTTGCGGCGCGCGCACCGGCGGCTTGGGCGGAGGCGGCTGATCGGGCGGGACTTCCGCGACGTTCGGATTTTTCCCGCCTTTGCACTCGGTCAGCCACACATCGTAGATCGGATGCTCGACCGCGTGCAGGCCGGGGCTCGCGGCGAACATCCAGCCGGTGAAGATGCGCTTGATCTCGCCCTGCAGCGTCACTTCGTCGACTTCGACGAAGGCGTCGGTGTTCGGCGTTTCGGTCGGCGGGCGCGAATAGCACACGCGCGGCGTCACCTGCAGCGCGCCGAACTGCACCGTCTCGTTGATGGCAACGTCGAAGGAGATGATGCGGCCGGTGATCTTGTCGAGGCCGGAGAACACGGCGGTCGGATTGGTGATGCGCTGCGGTGGCGGCTCGACCACGATTTCGTCGCCCGGCTGCGGCGCGGCATTGCCCTGTTGCGGCGGCGGCGCGGCGCGCGGCTGCCGCACGCCGGGCGGCAGCCCGGGCAGCGTCGGCACCTGACCCGGAGCACCTTGCGGCGCCTGAGCGGGCGGCGCGACCGCTTCCTTCGGTTCCGGCGCGGTGCCCGGCAGCGGCGCCAGCGGCTGCGTCTGGATGATGCCGCCGCCTGGGCGGTTCGCCGGGGGCAGGCTCATCGGCGCCGGCAGCGGCTGTGGCGGCGGCTGATCGGCGCGGAAGGTGCCGGGCGGGCTTTGCGGATTGCCGCGCTGGAAACCGCCCGGCGGCTGATTGGGGACCGGCGGCGACGGCGGCGCGTTTGGCACGTCGGCCGGCGGCCGCGGCGGGAAATCGTTGAATATCGATTGCGCGACGGCCGGCGTTGCCAGCAACGCCGCCAGGACAAGCGAGCAAGCGGTGAGCGAGGTTCGCGCCATCAAACCGGATAATTCCGTTGGGGGAGCGGCGCGGATTCGCCGTCGCCTACGGAAACGCCCGGTTAACACGGCGAATACGGCAGCGAAAGGGCGGTGCCCCGTTAAGCCCGGCTTACGGCGTCCAGGCCTTGTAATCGCCGGTCGCCTTCGGGCGGCGGTTGGCGGCGAGCGTCGAGCCGGGCGGCCGATAGGCGCCGGCGGTGCCGGTCAGATTGGGCCGGTGCGGCTTTTCCCACTCGCGCGGCTTGTAAGTCTCCTGCGTCGGCGGGGTATCGACCGTGTGGTGGATCCAGCCGTGCCAGGACACCGGTATGCTCGAGGCTTCCGAATAGCCGTTGAAGATCACCCAGCGCCGCTCAAATCCGAGGCCGCGATCGATCTTACCACCCTTCGTGCGGTAATACCGATTGCCCAATTCGTCCTCGCCGACCTTCTCTCCGTACATCCAGGTCCAGAACTGGGTACCGAAGGTCTGCGAATTCCACCAGGTGAACAGTTTGAGCAGGAAACTTTTCATCGCAGCCGCGCATTGAAAGGCGTTGAAGAATAAGCGGCGTTCTGCCACCTCGCCGCCCTGCTGTCCAGGGTGCAGTTTTGCTAGACTGTTATGCCCATTGCGCCGGCGTGAAGGCTATTTAGTCCGCATGGATTTCGTCCGAAACGCTTTGACTGCCATCAAAGGCCTGCTCGATTGGCTGCCCGACCCGGCGGTCGCCGCCATCATTGTGGCGCTGGCGGCTGACGATCGCCTTTTCGCTGCATCGGATCGTGCGCAAGCTGATCCGCCGGCTGCTGGCGCAGCAATACCCGTTCGCCTTCTCGATCTTCAGCCGGATGCGCGGCGTTACCCAGCTCGCGCTGTTGATTCTCGCCATCTTCATCGCCATTCCGGTGGCGCCGATCGACCCCGACAGCGCCAATTGGGCGGCGCGGATAATGCTGATTGGGGTCATCGGGCTGATCGGCTGGGCGGCGATCACGACCCTCAATATTTCCGCCGACCTTTACCTGCGGCAATTCCGCCTCGACGTCGAAGACAATCTGCTCGCGCGCAAGCACGTGACGCAGGTGCGCGTGCTGTTGCGCACCGCCGAGGGCCTGGTGGTGCTGGTCACAATCGGCGCCGCGCTGATGACGTTCGAGCCGGTGCGGCAATACGGCGTAAGCCTGTTCGCCTGCGCCGGCGTCGCCGGCATCATCGCCGGCCTCGCGGCGCGGCCGGTGCTGACTAATTTGTTCGCCGGCGTGCAGCTGGCGATGACGCAACCGATCCGCATCGACGACGCCGTGGTCGTCGAAAACGAATGGGGCACCATCGAGGAGATCACGTCCACTTATGTCGTGGTGCGGCTGTGGGACTGGCGGCGCATGATCGTGCCGCTCAGCTATTTCATCGAGAAGCCGTTCCAGAACTGGACGCGCGAGAACTCGGCGCTGATCGGCAGCGCCTTCCTCTACGTCGATTACCGCGCGCCGGTCGGCATCATTCGCGACAAGCTCAACGAGATCGTCAAAGCCTCGAAGAACTGGGACGGCAAGATGGTGAGCCTGCAGGTGACCGACGCCAAGGAAGCGACCATCGAACTGCGCTGCCTGATGAGTGCGCGCTCCGCCGGCCAGGCTTTCGACCTGCGCTGCGAGGTACGCGAAAAGCTGGTCGATTTCCTGCAGAAGCACCACCCGGAAGCACTGCCGCGCCAGCGCTCGGAAGTCGCCGTGTCCGACGTTCCGACCGGCAAGAGCGCCGCCGAAAAGCGCAAAATGGCGCGCAATGCCGCCAGCGGAGGCTAGCGCCGGCAATGTTGCACTGCATGTTGCGTTTTGCCCGCGGGGGTGCCTATCCTGCCTAGGAATTCATCAGTTGTGGCCCGAGTCGGACCGTTTCGCTTGGCCACTGCTGAAATTCAGGATGACAGTGCCGGTAAAAAAGGCGGGCTCCTTTGCGAGTCCGCCTTTTTGTTTTACGGCGCCCGAACCGCAGACGTCATTTTGTGCGGCCGATCTATCGGCCAAAACGGCAGCTATCAGCCTTTTGGATGCTTCTTCTGGCAGGCCGGCACGCAAACCTGCATGCAATGGTTCGTGTTCATGTTGCCTTTGCCGCGGCGATTTTGCATGCACTATTCGTTGCAAGACCCCGCCGCGGAAGCAGGCGCGGAAATAGCAATAAAGCCGAGCGCAACGACGATCGATAAGTATTTCATCATTGTGGTTCCCCCAAAAGTTGGCGCGGTGGATCGTAAGCCACTGCCGCAAGCCGGGCCAAGCTTTGAAATGCGCCGCCGGCTACCCACTTGGGCAGTTGCGCCGCGAAAGTTGCATTCACAGGCTTGGGTAACGTCGCCACCCTCCGCCAGCGCCGCGTCGGTGGCGCTAAGACACTGACTTGGTTTTGAGAATCAGCGACTCCCCGGCGCCGTTCGAGCGATTTTTCCCGCGCTTATCCCCGGCGGCGTAGAACCCCGCTATTGGTAAGGGAAAACCGGCAAGCCGCGATTTTGCGTCATTTTTCCGTCATCGGGCGAGGCATTTAAACCTACCCGCCAGCGGCAATAAAAATGCTTTTGGGGGCGCTGGAATCGCTCGATACTGCCGGTGTTCAGCGAGGCCTTGTCCCCGCAGTTCACCGATTTACCACAAGATTTAGTGTTTGATTCAGATTTGATGACTATCTGTTGTTGACGCGTGCGATGAGTCCCCCTAGCTTTAGGGTGTTGCGTGAGTAGAGTTTTCGGTTCCCGCGAGCTTCCAAAATGACGCCCAGCGCCAGAGCCCGCGCCAGAAATGGTGTTCCGGGAGAGCGGTTTTCTGCGCGCTCAAGGGTCAAAAAGCGGGGATCAGCCGGTGCCGATAACAGCGAGCCGGCCCACATATGAGTAGCGGGTTGTCAAACAGCGTGTCGAGCAAAACAGACGGACAAGGACAGGTCCGTCAGGGATAATGGGGCGGTCGCCAGCCGCCCGGCATTGAAGGGGCAGAGAGAAAAAATGCGGATCGAACGGCGCTACACCAAGGATGGACAATCGGCTTACGCCAACATCGAGTTCCGGCTCAGCCGCCAGCGAGATCCGCAACCCGGATGGCTCGGTCGTGTTCAAGCTCGACAATGTCGAAGTCCCCGAATTTTGGTCGCAAGTTGCCTCGGATGTCCTGGCGCAGAAATATTTCCGCAAGGCCGGCGTGCCCGCGCGGCTGAAGAAGGTCGAAGAGAATTCCGTTCCCTCCTTCCTGTGGCGCTCGGTCGCCGACGACGAGGCGATTGCCGCGCTGCCCGAGAAAGAACGCACCATCGGCGAGCACTCGTCCAAGCAAGTGTTCGATCGCTTGGCCGGCACCTGGACCTATTGGGGCTGGAAGGGCGGCTATTTCGACGACGAGACCGACGCTCAGGCCTTCTTCGACGAGCTGCGCTACATGCTGGCAGCGCAGATCTGCGCGCCCAATTCGCCGCAATGGTTCAACACCGGCCTGCACTGGGCCTACGGCATCGACGGCCCCGGCCAGGGTCATTTCTATGTCGACCCATTCACCGGCAAGCTGACCCGCTCGAAGAGCTCCTACGAGCATCCGCAGCCGCACGCCTGCTTCATCCAGGGCATCCGCGATGACCTGGTCAACGACGGCGGCATTATGGACCTGTGGGTGCGCGAGGCGCGCCTGTTCAAATACGGCTCCGGCACCGGCACCAACTTCTCCGCGCTGCGCGGCGAAGGCGAAAAGCTGTCGGGCGGCGGCCGCTCCTCCGGGCTGATGAGCTTCCTCAAGATCGGCGACCGCGCCGCGGGCGCCATCAAGTCGGGCGGCACCACGCGGCGCGCCGCCAAGATGGTGATCGTCGACGTCGATCACCCCGACATCGAGACCTATATCGACTGGAAGGTGAAGGAAGAGCAGAAGGTCGCGGCGCTCGTCACCGGCTCCAAGATCAACCAGAAGCACCTCAAGGCGGTGTTGAAAGCCTGCGTCAACTGCGAGGGCTCGGGCGACGACTGCTTCTCGCCGGAGAAAAACCCCGCGCTTGAAGCGCGAGATCAAGCTCGCGCGCCGGTCTTACGTGCCCGACAACTTCATCAAGCGGGTAATCCAGTTCGCCAAGCAGGGCTACACCGACATCCAGTTCCCGATCTACGACACCGATTGGGATTCGGAAGCCTATCTCACCGTCTCCGGGCAGAACTCGAACAATTCGGTGCGCGTCACCGACGGCTTCCTCAAAGCCGTCGAATCCGACGCCAAGTGGGACTTGACCTTCCGCAAGAACGGCAAGATCGCCAAGACGCTCGACGCGCGCATGCTGTGGGAGAAGATCGGCTACGCCGCCTGGGCCTCGGCCGATCCGGGCCTGCAATACCACACCACGGTCAACGACTGGCACACCTGCCCGGCCTCGGGCGAAATCCGCGCCAGCAATCCGTGCTCGGAATACATGTTCCTCGACGACACCGCCTGCAATCTGGCGTCGATGAACCTCCTGACCTTCCGCGACGAGAAGACCGGCAAGTTCAACGTCGAGGCTTACGAGCACGCGGTGCGGCTGTGGACGGTAGTGCTTGGAAATCTCGGTGATGATGGCGCAGTTCCCGTCGAAGCAGATCGCCGAACTGTCCTACGAGTTCCGCACGCTGGGCTTGGGCTACGCCAATATCGGCGGCCTGTTGATGACCTCCGGCATTCCCTATGACTTGGATGCCGGCCGCGCCATCGGCGGCGCGTTGACCGCCATCATGACCGGCATGTCCTACGCCACCTCCGCGGAAATGGCGGAAAAGCTCGGGCCCTTCCCCGGCTACAAGAAGAACCGCGAGCACATGCTGCGGGTGATCCGCAATCACCGCCGCGCCGCCTATAACGAGCGCACCGGCTACGAGAAGGTGTCGCAGCCGCCCGTGCCGCTCGACCATCAGGCCTGCCCGGATCAGACGCTGGTCGCGCATGCGAAAGCGGCCTGGGACAAGCGCGCTGGCGCTCGGCGAAAAGCACGGCTACCGCAACGCGCAGGCGACCGTGATCGCGCCGACCGGCACCATCGGCCTCGTCATGGACTGCGACACCACCGGCATCGAGCCCGACTTCGCGCTGGTGAAGTTCAAGAAGCTCGCCGGCGGCGGCTACTGGAAGATCATCAACCGCGCGGTGCCGGAAGCGCTGCGCACGCTCGGCTATTCCGAAGCCGAGATCGCCGAGGTCGAGGTCTATGCGGTCGGCCACGGCTCGCTGGCGCAGGCACCGGCGATCAACCACACCACGCTGAAGGCCAAGGGCTTCACCGAAGAAGCCATCGCCAAGATCGACAAGGCACTGCCGACCGCCTTCGACATCAAATTCGCCTTCAACAAATGGACGTTGGGCGAGGAGTTCTGCCGCGACACGCTTGGCATCTCGGCCGAGGACCTTGGCGCTTCCGACCTTCGACCTGCTCGCCGCGCTCGGCTTCTCCAAGCGCGAGATCGAGGCCGCCAATATCCACGTCTGCGGCGCCATGACGGTAGAAGGCGCGCCGCATCTGAAACCCGCGCACTACCCGGTGTTCGACTGTGCCAATCCGTGCGGCAAGATCGGCAAGCGCTACCTCTCGGTCGAAAGCCACATCCGCATGATGGCGGCGGCGCAGCCCTTCATCTCGGGCGCGATCTCCAAGACCATCAACATGCCGAACGACGCCACCGTCGAGGACTGCAAATCGGCCTATCTCCTGTCCTGGAAGCTGGCGCTCAAAGCCAACGCGCTCTACCGCGACGGCTCCAAGCTCTCGCAGCCGCTCAATTCGCAATTGATCGCCGACGAGGACGACGAGGAGGACGCGGTGGAAGCCTTCATCGAGCGTCCGGCCGCGGCGCGCGCCACGGGCTTGGCCGAAAAAGTGGTGGAGAAGATCGTCGAGCGCATCACGGTCTTGCGCGAGCGCGAGCGGCTGCCCGCGCGGCGCAAGGGCTACACGCAGAAAGCCGTGGTCGGCGGCCACAAAGTGTATCTGCGCACCGGCGAATACGACGACGGGCGGCTCGGCGAGATCTTCGTCGACATGCACAAGGAAGGCGCGGCTTTGCGCAGCCTGCTGAATAATTTCGCTATCGCCATCTCGCTCGGCCTGCAATATGGCGTGCCGCTCGAGGAATACGTCGACGCCTTCACCTTCACCCGCTTCGAGCCGCAAGGCCCGGTGCAGGGCAACGACTCGATCAAATACGCGACTTCGATCCTCGACTACGTGTTCCGCGAACTGGCGGTCTCCTATCTCGAGCGCTTCGATCTCGCCCATGTCGACCCGAGCGAGGCCGGCGGCTTCGACGCGCTCGGCAAGGGCGAAGCGGAAGGCAAGCCCGCCACCAACTTCGTCTCGCGCGGGCTGACCCGCTCGCGCACCGATCGGCTGTCGGTGGTCAGCGGCGGCACGCAGGCTGTGTCGCCGGCGGGCGGCTCGAACGTGACCGCCTTCTCCGGCGCCGCCACCGCGCTCAAAGCCGAGCCGGAAGCCAAGCTGTCGCCGGCCCAGCAGCTCGACCTGCGCATCGATCCGCACGACGCGCGCGATCACGCCAAGCACGCGGCCTCCGAGAAACGCGCCGAAGCCCGGGCCAAAGGCTACGAGGGCGAGGCCTGCGGCGAATGCGGCAACTTCACGCTGGTGCGCAACGGCACCTGCATGAAGTGCGACACCTGCGGCAGCACGACGGGTTGCTCGTGAGCGCCTCGAAAACCCCGAAAGACATGGAACGCGCGCAAGCCGCGTTCCACAAGAAGGAGCTGCAGCAGCGCGAGGGCCAGGTGGCGACCGCCGAATACAAGGCCGTCGCCGATGCCATGCGCGCCAAGACCGAGCGGCTGAAGGCGCTGCGGCTGGCCAAGGAAGAGGCCGACCGCAAGGCTGCGGCGGAAGCGCCGCCGCCGGCGCCCAAGGGGAAGGCGAAGGCGGTAAAGGCGAAGAAGAGGAAGTGAGAAGGCGGCAATGGCTACGCAAGCAAGGCTTACAATAAATGCGCGCGGACCGCGCAAGGCCCCGTGCATGAAGTGCGGCGTGCGCGGGTCAACATTGAGCTGCAGCTAAGACTGCAGCTCTGAAAATTTAAAGGAGGGACTTTCCGAAACCCGCAGGCATAATATGGCTAGTCAGTATAAAGCCCAAGTACAGCATTCGGTTCCGCAATTCGTGCTGGAGCGATTTTCCTTTCGCGGCCAGATTTGGGTTTACGACAAGCATGCTGATAGGAGTTTTAGAACGAACATAAAAAATGCGATGGGCGAGCGGAGCTGAACCAGGCGCACTACGGCGAGACGGCGGTCAGCGAGATGTCGCTTACCAAACAGCAGCGCATGATCGAGGCGCTCAGCGATACGGACAACTGGCCCGACGGCAAGCCGGACGCGATCCTGTTCTCCGCCGGGGGTAACGACGTCGCGGGCGAGCAGTTCTGCATCTTCCTCGACTTCAACGACGGCAAATCGACCGGGCTCAACACCGATCGCTTCACCAAGGCGCTGGCCGCGGTCGAGGCGTGCTATCTCGACCTGTTCGCGCTGCGCGATTGCATCGCCGCCGGGGTGCCGGTGTTCGGACACTGCTACGACTTCCCGATCCCGAACGGCGCCCATCCGGCGTGCGCCGGTCCGTGGCTCAAGCCCTCGCTCGATTTCTGCAACTGGTCGGTCGCGCAAGGGACCCCGATTGTGCACGACGCGCTCGCGGCATTCCGCGACATGCTGGTGCGTCTCGCCGGTGACCCGAAAAACAACTTCCATCTGGTGGACACGCAAGGAATTCTTGCGCCAGCGGAATGGGCGAAAGAGTTGCATCCCATCCCGAGCGGCTTCTTGAAGATGTCGCAGAAATTCGCGGCTGCGCTGGCGCAGGAATTTAAGGGGCGAATTTGATGGTCAGCAAGCATAGGGCGGGCTAAGGCGCACGCCCCACACCCGCCTAAACGCATCGCCCCTTCACGACACGGTCGGAACGTGTTCCGACGCCCAGCCCGCCTGATCGTCGAGCGTCATCCACCAGTGGAAGTCTGACGGCGCTTCGGTCTCCGGCACCAGCTCCTGCACGTCGCACACGCGCACGTCGTGCCCGCCGTTCTTGTGCTTGAGCGTGAGGCCGGCGCTGAGCGCCGCGGTGATGCTGCCGTATTCGGAATTGAACTGGCCGTCGATTTCGACGACGTAGCCTTCGCAAGGCGACACTCTGCTTGCACCGTTGTCCATGAGGCACCTGTTGGATCGCCGCACGGCTTCCCGGGCGGCTTGATCCCTACTACGCCCGAAACCGTTTCAACCCGCTTAAGCGCGGGCGGTCATCGGCGTTGTGGTATCGCCGTAATGATCGCAATATCGGCAGCCTTATCAATGGCTTGATCGCCTAAGGAACATTCCGGAGTTGTTGCGGGCGCTGCGCGCCGTCACCTTGCGGGTATGGCGGTAAAGTTCCAGAATCTGCCGGAGGACTGTGCTTGCCTCGGCGAAGGTCCAATACCGGTCAGCAAAGTGCCCCGCGTCGGCGCCTTGCCCGAGCTCGTCACCTATCAGTGCCCGGCCTGCGGCCACGTCGAGACAGTCGAAAAGCAGCCGTGCCCGCCCCCGCCTGGTCGGACGAGTTAGACGCTTCCAAGGTTTTCGATTCAGGCCGGCCGCTATTGCGGCAGCACCGGATTGCTCATCAGAGCGACGAGCAACAAAGCCAAAAGAATGACGACGAGCGCGTAACCGCCGACGCGGCCATAACCGCGCGATACGGGATCGGCGAAACTGTGATGGGCACGGCTGATCATGAGATTCTCCCCTTTTGTTGCGGGGCCGACAGCGTGCATTCTTTCAAGACCAATTCGCGAACCGCCGCAATGATTTGGATCAAACACGACGATAAGATCCGGGATTAGAGGCCGTCTCAGTTTCACCACGAACGTCGCCGCCTATGGCGGTGCTTATTTCGCGTCAGCAGGCCTTGCATGTCCCGCCTCATCTCCCGTGCGCTCGTCATCGCCCTCACGCTCGCGCTCGTCACCGTCGCTTCGGCCGCGCCCGCGCACAAGAAGAAGCACATCACCAAGCACTGGCACGGCTACGGCTTCCTGCCCGGCTACCGGCCGCCCGAGGTGATCGAACGCGAGCGCGCGGAAGCCTATTGGCGCAGCCACCCGCATTATTACGGGCCAGCCTGGCCGCGCTTCTATCACGGGCGCTGGAACGGCGGCGGCTTCGGCCCCTGCTATGTGCTGACGCCGATCGGCTACATGTGGACGTGCGGGCAGTAGCGATCCGGGCCGGAAGCTTTCGCCTCCCGCCCTAATGGATCAATCGCCCCGCCCAGTCGACAAATGCCGCGAACTGGTCTGGGTAGAGCGTGAAATACAAAATCGCCGCCACCGGCGCCGCCGGCCAAAACCATTCTCGCATGGGTCCCCCCTTGCAAGACCAAGGGGGTAGTATGGAGTTCCGACTGTATAAAATTGCCTGCTTTAGCCGCGATAGTTTTCTGAAAAGTCGAATGAACAAGCCGCGTCAGGCGTGCTGGCGGTCGTTGTCGATCGGGATCACCTGGCCGGAGATCGCCTTCGCCGCGTCGGAGGCGAGGAACACCGCGAGCTGCGCGATGTCCGCGGGATCGACCATCGCCTGAATCGACTGCGCCGCCATCGCCTCGGCCTTGATCTCCTCGAACGAGCGGCCGGAAATCTGCGCCCGGCCGCGGAACACGCGCACGATGCGGTCGCCCTCGACCGCGCCGGGCGCGATGGCGTTGGCGCGGATGCCCCACTCGCCGAGCTCCATCGCCAGCGTCTTGGTGAAGCCGATGACGGCCCATTTGGTCGCCGAGTAAGGGCTGCGGTTCTTGAAGCCGAAGCGGCCGGCGATCGACGACATATTGACGATGACGCCGGCCGGCGACTGCTTGAGATGCGGGATGGCGAGCCGCGTTGTGTCGAACATGGCAGTGAGGTTGACCGCAACCACCTTGTCCCAGTCGTCCGGCGGGTATTGCTCGACCGGCAAAGTTAAGCCCGCGATGCCGGCATTGTTGATCAAGACGTCGAGGCCGCCCAACGCGGCGACGGCGTCCGGCACCATGCGCGCGATCTCGGCGCGCGAGGCCATGTCGCAGCGCTGCGCGATCAGGCCGGGGATATCCTTGGCGATGGCGCCTAGCTCCGCCTCGTCGATGTCGCAGACGAAAACCTTGGCGCCGTTGGTGGCAAAGGCGCGCGCAAACTCGCGGCCGATGCCGGCCGCGCCGGCGGTGATGAGGACTTTTTGGGACATGGCCTTTGGTTACCCTTGTCATCACCGGGCTTGTCCCGGTGATAACAGAGATTACTCTTCCTTCTCCGTCGTGAAATACAAGGGATAGCCCTTGGCCTTGCCCATGTCGGTCGCTTCCTTGGCCTTGGTCTCCGCCACGTCCCGGGTATAGACCGCGATCACGCAGGCGCCTTTCTGGTGCGCCGTCATCATCACGCGATAGGCCTGGCTTTCATTCATACGGAATACGGCCTTGAGCACCTCGACGACGAATTCGCGCGGAGTGAAGTCGTCGTTGAGCAGGATCACCTTCCACAGCGGCGGCCGCTGGGTGACCGTCTTGGTCTTGGTGCGCGGTTTGACGAGGGTCTTCTCGCTCATCGCGGCCCCTATTCGGTGCGCGGCGCGAGCTTGGCCTCTTCATCCGCCAGCAGCTTCAGGATCGAACGCCGCTGCTCCTCGTCGAGGTCGCTCTTTTCCAACCGGGCGCGATAATGCGCGACGTTCTGCCGGATGATGAATATTTCCGGCCGCTCACGGCCGAGCGGATTGCCGCCGCGCCCGCGCTGGCGCAGCAATTCGGCAAAGCGCTCTTCGGCGCTCGCCGCCGCGCCGAGCGCGCCGGCGTAGAGTTGCGCCATCTCGATGAGCAGCGTGATCAGCAGGAAACTCGCGGCGATCAGTCCGAAAATCCGCCCGGCGTAGAAGCCGAGATCGAAGCGCGCCGAGCCGATGACGGCGGAGAGCGCGATGTCGAACAGCCACACCCACATCACCACCATCAGCCAGAGGTCGACCACACGCGGCTGTTTCTGCCAGAGCATGACCAGCGCGAGCAGCGTGAGCCCCCAGACCGCCGGGCTGATGCCTTTGCGCACCAGCAAGGAATAATCGGGACCCTGCATGACGACCGGCAGCGTGTCGTGGCCGAGCGTCGCCAGCGCGGTCAGCGCGATCGCCAGCGCGGCGACGCCGGCAACGGCCGCCGCGATCGCGGCGCGCGTGTGCGGCAGTGGCATATCCGCGCGCCGGCGCAGCAGCGCATAGCCCATCACAAAGAACGGAAACCCGCCGTGCCAGAACACGTAGAGCCAGGCGGTTGTCTGCGGCTTGGCGCCGAGCAGGCCGGTCGTGGCGAAAGCGCCGGGAAAGCTCAGCGCGTGCGGCACGATCATGAAGGCGTCGAACAAATAGCCGGCGGCCAGAACCAAGACCGCGGCGGAGCGCAGACGCACGAACTGGTCGAACAGGATCAGCGCAGTGATCAGGTCGATGAAAAACAGCCCCGCCTCATAGCTCGGGATGAACGACGGCATCGCCGGGAGGTGGGTGCGCACGAACGGGATGATGACGGCCGCCGTCAATGCGGTGATGGCAGCGATCACGCCGGCCACCTGTCGCTGATGCCGCGTGGCAAGCGCCGTGGCCAGCAAAAAGTGGCGCGGATAGGGACTGCCGAGGTTCCTCATCCAGATCTGTCCGGGCGGCTTAAAGCCGTCATTGCCGGCAAAATATCACAGGGCCGGACATCGGTTCAAAGCCCCGCGCGCATCAAGTTTGGATAAATTGCTACCGAATCGAAGCGGGGAATCATATGGCCGCCACGCAATTCCACCTAATCTCCGACTGGACTTTCGACGCAGCCGTCGAGCCGGTGTGGCGGGCGCTGATGGCGCCAGAGGAATGGCCGGCCTGGTGGCGCGCCGTCGCGCGCGTCGAGCGGCTGGCACCGGGCGACGCAACTGGCGTTGGCGCCGTGCGTCGTATCGCCTGGCGCACCGCCCTGCCGTATATGCTTACCTTTTCCATGCGGGTGACGCGGGTCGAACCGATGACGCTGATCGAAGGCCGCGCCGAAGGCGAGCTCGCCGGCATCGGCCGCTGGACGCTCACGCCCCAAGGCGCGCGCACGCATGTTCGTTATGACTGGATCGTCAATGTGACCAAGCCCTGGATGCGGCTTGCCGCACCGCTGTTGCGGCCGGTCTTCGCCTGGAACCACGGCAAAGTGATGCGTTGGGGCTACGAAGGCCTTAGCCGCAAGCTCGCCACGCGCTAGCCGCGCTTGCGGCTCCACAGTGTGTCCAGGCTCCATGGCCCGGGGCCGGCGACGGCGAGATACAGAAACATAAAGCAATAGAGGATTGCCGCATCGCCGCGGTTGAGGATCGGGAAGAACCCGTGCGACGCGTGGCTCATGAAATAGGCGAAGGCCATCTCGCCCGACACCACGAAGGCGGCGATGCGGGTAAACAGACCGACCGCCAGCAGCGCGCCGCCGGCCAATTCAATCGCGCCGGCGAACCAATACAGGCTGAACAGCGCCGGCGTCGGCAACGGCGAAGGAAAGCCGAACAGCCGCGACAATCCGTGTTCCATGAAAAGGAGCGCGACGATAATGCGCAGGATGGACAGAATGTAAGGCTCGTAGCGCGCGATGCCCGACACAGAATGGCGCGCGGCGGATTGCGATGCGTTCGTTCGATCGACGTGTAACACGATGGTTTCCGGCGTTAAGGAATTTGCCCGCGGTATAACCAAACCGCCGTGTTCTTTCACATCACTAATCCGTAAATACCGCCAATTTTGTCGCGCACCAGCCATGCGCAGCGTGACGCTACTGCCACGACTTCGACTTAATCTGTCTTCGTCCGTCGCAAAAATTTCATCCGACTCTGATCCTGTTACGTCAGCCTTGCTGCTTCACTCCCGCGCATGGCTGGCGTCATTATTACCGCAACAAGAAGAAACCAGCGGGGAGGAGAACGGACATAAAAAAACCCGGAGGAGGCCCGATGAATTTTCACTCGCGCGACACGGCTCAACGCACACACTCACGCCCGCGGATCGCGTGCGGGCAATGCGGCGAAGCGCTGTTCATGCCGGAATGGTCGGAATTGATCGACGAACGCCGCGTGCGCCATCTCTGGCAGTGCGAAGTCTGCGGCTACGCCTTCGAGACCACCGTGCACTTCGCCGAGGTGGCCGAAGCCGCCTAGTCTCGCGTTCCGTTCACGTAATTTTGCGCGCACGCCGCTGCGGCCGGCGGATATACTGCGCGCCATGATTGATCGCCGACACTGGCTGCTCGGGGCCGCGTTCGCGGCCTTGGCCCCTCGCCTTGCACGCGCCACCACCATGAGCCGCGTTACCGCCTACGCCTTCGCCTTCAAGGGCCTGAACGGTAACGACATATTGCTCGCGTCCTATGCCGGCCACCCAATCCTGGTCGTCAACACCGCCTCGCTGTGCGGCTACACCCCGCAATACACCGGCTTGCAGGCGCTCTGGATGCGTTATCGGGCCAAGGGGCTGATCGTCCTGGGCGTGCCGTCGAACGACTTCGGCGGCCAGGAACCGGGCGGCAAGAGCGAGATCCTGCAAACCGCGCAGGGCGACTACCACATCACTTTCCCGCTCACCGAAAAGGTCGCCGTCAAAGGCGCCGACGCCCACCCGTTCTACAAATGGGCGGCACAGGAGCGCCCGCTCGAGGCGCCGCGCTGGAATTTCCATAAATATCTCATTGGCCGCGATGGCCGGTTGAAGGCGGCCTTCACCTCGGCAACCGACCCCAACGATCCGCGCCTGATCGCGGCGATCGAGCAGGAACTGGCCGGGGAATAGCCCAAACCGGCCATGTTACGCGCCGGTCACATTCTGCGGTTACCGTCATAAAAGCGATAAATTCCAGATTGACGAATCGGTCTGCCCATGACGAAGTCATGGCGCAATTTTAGTCACGCGGGCCGGCGTTTGGTCGCCGACCCGTTTACGAGGTTCCTCCCGCGTGGCGTTTAGACTGGGCGGCCCAATCGGCCGCCCCTTTTCATATTCGATCAGACGCAGCGCCCCGCTCAAGCGGCGCTGACTTGTGGCTCGGCCAGTTTCGGTTCGGCCACGGCATCCGGCAGCGGATCGATCGCTTCCACCAGTTGCAGGAAGGCCTTGCCGGGCAGCGGCGGCGCAAACACATAGCCTTGCGCCGAGCGGATGCCGAGCTCGCGCAGATAGACCACCTGCTCGAAATTCTCCACGCCCTCGGCCACCACGTCCATGCGCATGTTGTGGGCGAGATCGACCAGCGTCTCGACGATGGTGGTGGAGTTGCGGTCGGTGCCGATGGCGTCGACGAACATCTTGTCGATCTTGATGATGTCGACGCCGAGCTTGAGCATGTAGGACAGCCCGCTGTGGCCGGTGCCGACGTCGTCGATGGCGATGCGCATGCCGAGGCCCTGGAACGCCGCGATAGTCTGCCGTGTCGCGGTGAAATTCTCGATCGGGTCGCGCTCGGTCACTTCCAGCACCACCTGCGAGAGCTTGATCGGCGAGCCGGAAAAGATCTTGCGCACGTCGTTGACGATCGACTCGTCGCTGAAAAGCTGACCCGCCAGATTGAACGAAATCTTCATTCCGGGACGGCGGCCGATGGCGGCGCCCGCTTCGACGCAGACCCGCCGCATCAGGTCGCGCGTCATGTCGCGGATCAGGCCGCTCGACTCGGCGAGCGGAATGAACGAGCCAGGCAGCACCAGCGAGCCGTCGGGCTTCTTCCAGCGCACCAGCACCTCGGCGCCGCGCAACTGACCGGAGCGGATATCGACGATCGGCTGGTAATAGGGCACGAATTCGCCGGCGCGCAGCGCGCTTTCGATGTCGGCCACCGGATTGCCCGGCATGCGCCGCGGCATCATCATCGAGAACACGCCCAAGATCATCACCGCCGCGCCAGTCGTGAACAGGCCGAGCCAACGCAGCTCGGCGTGGCCGGCGACCACGTGACTGCGCGGCATGGTGACTTCGGCGTTAAATCCGAATTTTTCCGATTTGCTGTCGGCCGCGAAGGCGGAGTCGCCGGCGGCGGGGCGTACGCCAATGGTGCCGATTGTCGTGCCGCCGGCAGTGACGATGTGCGCGTAGGCGCTGAACGGATTGCCGTGCGTGGAGACCTGCGGCAGGAACAACAGCGCCGGCACCAGCGCCGCGATCTCGTTCGGGCCAGAGTCCACCTTGCGGCGCAGCCGTACCATGGACTGGCCATTCTCGAGCTGGATGATGTCGAGCGAATACCAATTGGCGCCGTTGAGCGGCTCGGAGGCGACCGTCTCGCGCTGACCTAGCGGCAGACCCAGGTCGGTGCACAGGGTCCGCCCGTCCGGGCCGACAATGCCGATTTCCTTGACCGGCGTGGTGTCGAAGGAGGCCTGCCGCATGGCCTCGATATCGCCCGACCCGCAACTGTCGACGCCGCGCGCCGCCAAACCATCGAGCGTGCCGATCACCTGTGTGACGCGCGAATTCGGCAAGCGCGATGGCGCGCTTGGCGGAGGTCACGACCTCATCCTGGCCCTGGCGGTCGATCAGGCCGCCGAGCCAGAAATCGAACGCAAGCAAGGGCGCGCCGGCAAGCACCACGCCGACGACGATCGCAATGAGATTTTTGCGCGTGAAAGTGCGCACAATCAGACCCATCCTGGCGCCCGGGCAACCAACCCCATTCTGGTGTCCGGATAAATGAGACATGGCCCCGTAAAGGCGGACTTAAACCTATGAGTGCGCGAGTTCATAAAGCGCATGAATGGGATACATGCGGCCGCGTATGGTTAACAAAGTGTTGACGGCACGGCCGTGGATCACCTGGCACTTATTCCGTTACCATGCTTTCCCAACGCAACTTGCCATCGGCAGATAGGCCATAGCGATCAAACGAAACCATACGGGGGAGGACGACAGTGAAACTTTACATGCATCCGGTTTCCATGACCTGCCGGCCGGTGCGGCTGTTCGCGGCCGACAACGGCATCGCCATGGACGAGGAATTTATCGACCTAATGACCGGCGCGCATCTGCAGCCGCCCTACTCGGCCATCAATCCGAATTGCCTGGTGCCGATGCTCGAGGACGGCGATCTCAAGCTCACTGAAAGCTCGGCGATCCTGAAATATCTCGCCGACAAGATCGGCTCGCCGGCCTATCCGAAGGACCTGAAGCAGCGCGCCAAGGTCAACGAGGTGATGGATTGGATCAACACCAATTTCTACCGCGAATGGGGCTACAATCTCTGCTATCCGCAGCTGTTCCCGCATCTCAAGCGGCGCAGCGACGAGGCGCAGGCAGCAACACTCGAATTCGGCAAGGCCAACGCCAAGCGCTGGCTGCAACTGCTCAACGATTACTGGATCGGCTCGAACAAGACCTATCTTGTCGGCGACAGCATCACCATCGCCGATTATTTCGGCGCCGGCATCGTCACACTCGGCGAGATCATCGGCGTCGATTTTGCGCCCTATCCGAACGTGCAGCGCTGGCTTGCCGCCATGAAGAAAACGCCGAACTGGGGCAAGGTCAACGAGGCCTTTGACGGCCTGCGCGAGACAGTGAAGGGCCAGCAATTCGTGACGCTCGCGTAAAATACGCCGCGTAAAGGAGTTGAGCATGAGCTTCTTCCCGGGCAAGGATCCACAGGCCGGCGACGTCTACGCCTGTGACGCCATCGCGCATGTCGTGGTGCCGCGCACGGTCGATCTCGGCGACGGCTTCTCGGTGCGGCGCGCGCTGCCCTCGGCGCGTTCGCGCATGGTCGGACCGTTCATCTTCTTCGACCATTTCGGGCCCGCCGAATTCCGCGCCGGCAATGGGCTCGATGTGCGGCCGCATCCGCATATCGGGCTCGCCACCGTCACTTATCTGTTCGACGGCGAGATCGTGCATCGCGACAGCCTCGGCACCGCGGTCGCGATCCGGCCCGGCGAGGTCAACTGGATGACCGCCGGGCACGGCATTGTGCATTCCGAGCGCACCGGCGTCGCGAAGCGCGCCGCCGGCGGGCCGATCCATGGCTTGCAGATGTGGGTCGCGCTGCCGGCGGCGAAAGAGGAGATGGATGCGGGCTTCGCGCATCACGACATCGATGAATTCCCGATGATCAACGACGATGCCGCCTTCGTGTGCGTGATCGTCGGCTCGCTTTACGGCAAGACGTCGCCGGTGCCGACGGTGCACGAAACGATCTTCGCCAATATCGCGCTGCGCGCCGGCGCCACGCTGCCGCTCGACGCCGACCACGAAGAGCGAGCTCTCTACGTTGTCGACGGCACCGTCGACATCGCCGGCGATACGTTCGAGCCCGGGCGGCTCTTGGTGTTCAAGCCGGGCGACCGCATCACCATCAAAGCCGCAACCGATGCGCATTTCGTCATTGTCGGCGGCGCGCCGATGGACGGGCCGCGCCACATCTGGTGGAATTTCGTCTCCTCGCGCAAGGAACGCATCGAGCAGGCCAAGGCCGAATGGGCCGCCGGCCATTTCGGCAAGGTCCCGGGCGACGAGATCGAGTTCATTCCGCTGCCGGAGAAGTGATGGCATCGTGTCCCGGACGCTGTGCAGCGCGCAGCAAAGCGCAGCAGTGCACCGCTGATCCGGGACCCCGGTTGTTTATCTAAAAAAAGAAAGCTGGGTCCCGGGTCAGCAGCGCATCACTTCGTGCTGCGCTGCGCCCCGGACAAGACTACTTCTTCGGCAAATCCAGGCGGATATGCAGCTCCTTGAGCTGCTTCGGCGTCACCTCCGACGGCGCGCCCATCATCAGGTCCTCGGCGCGCTGGTTCATCGGGAACAGTACCACCTCGCGCAGGTTCTCCTCGCCGGCGAGTAGCATGACGATGCGGTCGATGCCAGGCGCGATGCCGCCGTGGGGCGGCGCGCCGAGCGAGAGCGCGTGCAGCATGCCGCCGAACTTCTGCTCCAGCGCCTCCTCCGGATAGCCGGCGATGGCGAAGGCCTTCTTCATGACGTCCGGGCGATGATTGCGGATGGCGCCAGACGAGAGCTCGACGCCATTGCAGACGATATCGTACTGGATCGCCAGGATCTCCAGGATCGACTTGTGGTCAGTCGGGATCAAGCGCGAGGAAGTCGTCGACCGGCAGGTTCGGCATCGAAAATGGGTTGTGCGAGAAGTCGATTTTCTTCTCTTCCTCGTTCCACTCGAACATCGGAAAATCAACGATCCAGCAGAATTCGAAGCGATCCTTGGCGACGAGGCCGAGCTCGTTGCCGATTTTGTTGCGCGCCTCGGCCGGCGAATTTACGAATTGCTTCGGCACGCCGGCGACGAAAAGCACGCGTCGCCGACGCCGAGCTTCAGCTGCTCGGCGATCTGCTTGGTGCGCTCGGGCCCGAGATTTTTCGCGATCGGCCCGGCGCCATCCTCCTCGCCCTCGCGCCAGAAGATGTAGCCCAGCCCCGGCTGGCCCTCGCCCTGCGCCCAGGAATTCATGCGGTCGCAAAAGGCGCGGTTGCCGCCAGTCGGCGCCGGAATGGCCCAGACCTCGAAATTCGGATCGTTCTTGATGCTGTTGGCGAAAATCTTGAAGCCGGAGTCGCGGAAAATATCGGTGACGTTTGCCATCACCAGCGGGTTGCGCAGGTCGGGCTTGTCGGTGCCGAAGGCGCGCTGCGCCGCCGCGAAGGGAATGAGCGGGAAATTCGGCGTCACGTGCTTGCCGTTGCCGAACTCCTCGAACACGCCGCGGATCACCGGTTCGACCGCGTCGAACACGTCCTGTTGCGTGACGAAGCTCATCTCCAGATCGAGCTGGTAGAACTCGCCGGGCGAGCGGTCGGCGCGCGCGTCTTCGTCGCGGAAGCAGGGCGCGATCTGGAAATAGCGGTCGAAGCCCGCCACCATGATGAGCTGTTTGAACTGCTGCGGCGCCTGCGGCAGCGCGTAGAATTTTCCCGGATGGATGCGCGAGGGCACGAGATAATCGCGCGCGCCTTCCGGCGACGAGGCGGTGAGGATCGGCGTCTGGAACTCGAAGAAGCCGCCCTCTTTCATGCGTCGGCGCAAAGAGTTCGATGACGCGGCCGCGCAGCATGATGTTGGCGTGCAGCTTCTCGCGCCGCAAATCGAGGAAGCGGTATTTAAGCCGCGTCTCCTCCGGATATTGCTGGTCGCCGAACACCGGCATCGGCAATTCGGCGGCGGGCCCGAGCACCTCGATCTCGTCGATATAGACTTCGACCTGCCCGGTCGGCAGCTCGGGATTTTCGGTGCCTTCCGGGCGCCGGCGCACCTTGCCGTCGATGCGCACCACCCATTCCGCGCGCAAGGTCTCGGCGAGCTTGAACGCTTTGCTGTCGGGATCGGCCACCACTTGGGTCAGCCCATAGTGGTCGCGCAGGTCGATGAACAGAACCCCGCCATGGTCGCGGATGCGGTGGCACCAGCCGGACAGGCGAACCGCATTGCCGATGTCGCCCTCGCGCAGGGCGCCGCAGGTGTGGGTGCGATAACGATGCATCAGGTGGTCCGGCAGGCGATTCATTTGAGGGGCTAAGGCGCGCGAAAAGCGCATGGGGGGTGGTCTTTGTCAAGGCAAAGCGGCCCGCCAAAGCCGGCCGACATTTGCACAGTTCGGCGCGGTCGCGTATCCGGTGTCGCCATGCCCGTCAAAGCGCAACGCACCAAGAAAACCAAGCCGGCCGCCGTCGAGATGTCGACCGGCGAGGCCACGACGGCCGCGCTGATCGCGCATGGGCTTGATACCGTCTATGCGCTGCCCGGCGTGCACAACGACCATCTGTTCGACGCCTTTCACCGCGCCGGCGACGCCTTGCGCGTCGTTCACACCCGGCACGAGCAGGGCGCGGCCTATATGGCCTTGGGCGCGGCGCTCGCGACCGGCAAGCCGCAGGCCTACGCGGTCGTGCCGGGGCCGGGCCTGCTCAATTCCGGCGCCGCGCTGCTCACCGCCTACGGTATGAATGCGCCGGTGCTGGCGATCATCGGGCAGATTCCACATGCCGCGATCGGCCGCGGGCTCGGCCAGTTGCACGAGATTCGCGACCAGGCCGGCATTATCGCCCGCCTGGTCGATCACTCCGCGCATATTCACGGACCGGAGGAAGCCCCGACGAAGGTCGCCAAGGCGATCGCCTCCATGCGGCAAGGCCGGCGCGGACCCGCCGCGCTCGAATGCGCCATCGACGTCTGGGGCAAGCGGGCACCGGTGACACCGGTGGCACCGTTGCCGGAGCGCGGCCCCCGCATCGACGACGACAAGGTGAAAGCCGCGGCCAAGGTGCTCGGCAAGGCCAGGCGCGTGCTGATCATGGTCGGCGGCGGCGCGCAGGATGCCTCGCCCGAGGTGACGCTGCTTTGCGACATGCTGCAGGCGCCCGTGCTCGCCTACCGCCGCGGCCGTGGCGTGCTCGACGGCCGCAGCCCGTTCAGCGTTACGCTGCCGCTCGGCCGCGACCTGTGGGGCGAGGCCGATGCGGTGCTCGCGGTCGGCACGCGGCTGCTCAACCCCATGGCGCAGTGGGGCGTCGACAAAGATTTGCAGATCGTGCGCGTCGATGATGACCGCGACGAGCCCACGCGCCAGCACAAGCCCAAGGTCGCGCTGATCGGCGATGCGGCGCCGATCCTGCGCCGGTTGATCGATGCGACTCGCGAAAACCAATGCACGCCGCGCCTCGCGCCGCGACGAGCTCGTGGAGCGCCAGGCGAAGTGGAAGCAGCGCCTGCAAAAGCTCGGCCCGCAGCTCGCCTATGTCGACGTCATCCGCGCCGCCTTGCCCGAGGACGGCATCTATGTAGACGACGTGACGCAGATCGGCTTTGCCGCCCGCCTCGCCTACCCGGCCTACAAGCCGCGCACGTTCCTGTCGCCCGGCTATCAGGACAATCTCGGCTGGGGCTATGCCACCGCGCTCGGCGCGCAGCACGCGCGGCCGGATGTGCCGGTGCTCTCGATCAGCGGCGACGGCGGCTTCCTCTACACCGGCAACGAGTTCGCCACCGCGATGCGCCACCGCATCCCCCTGGTGGCGGTGGTGTTCGCCGACGGCGCCTTCGGCAATGTGCGGCGCATCCAGCAAGAGCAGTTCGGCAACCGAGTGATCGCGTCCGATCTCGCCAATCCGGATTTCGTCAAATACGCGGAAAGCTTCGGCGCCGCCGGCCGGCGCGCGCGCAACCCGCAGGAACTGGCCGCGGCGATCAAGGCCGCGTTCGCCGCCCGCGAGCCCACCTTGATCGAGGTGCCGGTGGGGCCGCTGCCCTCGCCTTGGGAATTCATCCACATGCCGCGCATACGCGGAAAGTGAGACGGGTTGCCATGACCGTGCCGGATCGGGTTAGGTTGCCCGCAACCATGGATTTGATCACCACTACCGGAGAACTAGCCGAGGTTTGCGCGCGCATGGCGCGGCACCCTTACGTGACCGTCGATACCGAGTTCCTGCGCGAAACCACCTACTACCCGCTGCTTTGCGTGGCGCAGCTTGCCTCGCCCGACGAGGCCGTGGTGATCGATGCGCTGGCCCCCGGCATCGACCTTGCTCCCCTGTTCGCGCTGATGACCGACGAGGCCGTGGTCAAGGTGTTCCATGCCGCCCGGCAGGACATCGAAATCGTCTGGAACATGGCAAAGAAAATCCCGCACCCGATCTTCGACAGCCAGGTCGCCGCCATGGTGCTCGGCTACGGCGACTCGATCTCTTACGACCAGTTGGTGCAACGCATCACCGGCGATCAGCTCGACAAGTCGCATCGCTTCACCGACTGGACGCGGCGGCCGCTCTCCGATGCGCAGGTCTCCTACGCGCTGTCCGACGTGACGCATCTGCGCGCGGTCTATCTCAAGCTCGCCGCCGATCTGGCCAAACGCGAGCGCACCAGTTGGGTCGAAGCGGAGATGGGCGTGCTCACTTCGCCCGACACCTACCGTGCCGATCCAGAGCGGGCCTGGGAGCGGCTCAAGACCCGCGTGCGCAAGCCGAAGGAGCTTGGCGTTCTGATGGAGATTGCGGCCTGGCGCGAGCGCGAGGCGCAGACGCGCGACGTGCCGCGCTCGCGCGTGCTCAAGGACGACACGGTCGGCGATATCGCGGTGCAGGCGCCGGCCACGGTCGAGCGGCTCGGGCAGCTGCGCTCGCTGCCCAAAGGATTCGAGCGTTCGCGCTGGGGCGTTGAAATCGTCGAGGCGGTCATACGCGGGCTCGAGCGCGATCCCAAGACGCTGCCGCGGCTCGAACGCTTCCGCCCGGCGCCGAACGGCGCCGCCACGGTCGAACTGTTGAAGGTGTTGCTGCGCATGACCGCCGAGAGCCACGGCGTCGCCGCCAAGGTCATCGCCACGGTCGACGAGTTGGACCGGATCGCCGCCGACGACGAAGCCGACGTGCCGGCGCTCAAAGGCTGGCGGCGCGAATTGTTCGGCGACAAGGCGCTGGCGCTCAAGCACGGCAAGCTAGCGCTCGCCGTCGACAAAGGCCGCGTGGTGACGGTGGAGAAGAGCTAGTTCCGCTCATCGCCGCGCAAGCGCCCCTGGCCTGCCGGCTTCAGCCTTGTCCAAGTATCCTCTTTCGAGCGGGCTCGATCCTGAAAGCCCAGGCAAAAAGATGCTCCACCAATCTCGGATAAATGAAGCGACGCCAAAACTTCCCCCGTCGAAGCAAGGCGACGACATTGCTGTAATCCTCGCGGTAAACCTCCAAGGCATTGCGATCGGCAGGGCGTGCAAGCGCCGCCGCCACAGTCCTGCCCGCGGCGCCGCCAGTTTGCAGCGCGAAAGCGATTCCTTCGCCGGATACCGGATCGACGGCGCCCGCAGCATCACCGCATAAAAGCACGTTCGATCGTCCAGGTATGACCCGGTAGTCGCCACCTGGGATGTACTGCCCTTTCACCTTGAATTCGCTTGCATCCAACCCCTTGCGTCGAAAATACTCGTCAAGACGATGTCGAAGGTTCGGGTTAAGGCGATGGATGCCGCCAATGCCGATTGTCACCGAATCCCGCTTCGGAAAGACCCAGCCGTAACCCCAACGCGCCGCGCTGAAATCGATTTCGACGATATTACCGTGTTGCGGGAGCCTGTCTCGCGGCACTTCCGCTTCCAGCGTAAAACCGACGGTCGCGGGATCGAACGATTTCCCAAATAAAGTCTTTGCGACGATGCTATTGACGCCGTCGGCGCCGATCAAAAACCTGAATGCCACGTCCTCGTCCGACTGAAGCGCGATCGATTGCCGATCGAGATCGACTTTGCGGACAGCATCCCCAAGCTTCAGCGTTGCTCCCGCGTCTCGCGCCAGGCCGAGAAGGTAGTCAGCGAAACTCAGCCGCGTCGTGAAGAAGAGATTTGACGAAATCTTAAGTGAAGCAAGAAATCGCCCCTTTGAGAAAAATGCGACATCGCGGGAAGAAATGAATAGTTCAGCCTTCCACGGCCGCCGGAAAATCCGTTCGAACATGATTTTGCTGCGCAACGTCAGCCCGCCACCGCACAGCTTGTCGCGAGGGAATTCCGCTTTATCGATCAGGCAAACTTTTTTTTGCCGGCGGCAGCGAGTGTGTAAGCGGCTGCTGATCTGGCCGGGCCGCCACCAATAACAACGGCCTCGTAGTTTTCGGTAGCCATACGAATATGCCTTGTGAGAAATCGCCTGTGCTACTTGCCCCCGCACCTCAATCGCCGCTTCGCGCCCCACGAGCCGCCGCAGGTGTGAGGCCAACCGATCGCTCGTAAGCTTCGCGTAGATGCCGCACAGCGTCAACGTGAGGTTGCGGCGTTTAGCCTGTAGCGGTGTCTTCGGCGACAGGCCCGGCGACAGGTCCTCCTCGACGAAGCCGATGTGCCGGCGATGAAAGGCTGGCGGCGCGAACTGTTCGGCGACAAGGCGCTCGACTTGAAGCACGGCCAGCTGGCGCTCGCTATCAACAAGGGCCGCGTGTGACGGTGGATTAAATCTAGGCGTCCCTCACGTCCGCTAAGGACCTGTGAAATCAGATAAATTTGCAACTAAATTGAAATGAGACAGAAATTATTTTTTAAAATCTCCGCCGTAATAAGTAGCGCGATACCGTAGTCCAATCGGGCATTCGTCGACTTATTCAAGCCATGGCGCATTCGGACGCAGTCGTCGCCGCAGCAAATTGTCCGCAGTGTCGGGCGCTCATGGTGCATGTCGCGATCGCGCCCCATCCCGTCGTACGCAACATGCAGCGGAACATTTATCTCTGCTCGCCGTGCAACCGCACGCGGACCTACATGCTCCCGGTGGCGCCGGCCTCGATCGACAGCGTCATCGGCCCCGTCCAACCGCAGCTCCAACGTGGGCACGCGTAAACGATGTTCGAGCGCAGACAAGATATCCGCATTTCGACATCGAAACGTGCGCTGATCAAGTTTGGCGCGGCGGGAACCGAGATCGTCTGCAGCGTCAACGACCTGACGCCGCGCGGCGCCGGTCTCAGCGTCATCAGCAGCTTCGGCGTGCCGCGTGTTTTCCAATTGGCGATCGACGGCGAAGCCGGAACTCGGCACTGCAAAGTGATCTGGACGGAAGGCAAAAAACTCGGCGTTTCATTTGAGTAGCATTGCGCGGCGCATTGCCGTCGGGAATTGGCTCCCGGAGGGCGGTCCCGCACTCTTAGCTCGCAGCGAGGTGACGGCGGAGAAGAAATAGGCCGCTATTTCAGAGATCATTTTGATGCGCGGCTAATTTTGCATCGTCGAACTTCGCTGCAGATGGGTCGAGCGCCGTGCCGAAGATCTGATCCCACACGCCGGTCGTGACGCCGAAGTTGCCGCCTTGGGATAGATGGTGGTGGCGTGCATGGCGCAAGCGCGCGCGGTAAAGATACGAGCCTCGGCGCAGCCGCCAATGGTGGGTCGCGTAATGGACAAAGACGTACCATAGGTACCCCGTGGCGAGGCCTGCTGTCGCCGCCGTTCCCAGACCAAACCCAAGCGTCGCCCAAGCCGGGCTTGCAATCGCGATCAACCCAATCAACGCACTTGCCCAGGCGGGCGTGCCGATCAAGTCCTGCGGCGATTGATGGTGGCGCGCGTGGATCTCCGAGAGAATGGGCGCGTGGTGAAAGAGCACGCGATGCAGCAGATACTCGATCAACGTCCAGCCGATCAGCCCGCCAGCATAAACGATCGCCCAAATTGCAGGCCGCGACGGTATCGGACCGCGAAAGGCCAGCAAAATCGCAACGAGGACAAGCGGCGGAAAAAGCAGAAACTCGGAAAAATAGCCAAACTTGCTCATCTTCATGGCGATACCTCAGGGATCAAAGCTCTTGCGACTGCCAGCATGCGTGCGTCGCCCCTTTAGCATCTCGATAAGCAATATCAGTAATATGGTTTGACATAAAGCGCAGACCGTCCGGGTCGGAAACGCCGAACATCACTTGCTGTTCCGGCCGTAAGACTGCCAGATTTTGTGGGGACCGCCTGCCGGCTCGGGCAGAATGGCTCGCCGCCGGCTGCGAGGCGTGCGTTTAGGTCTCGATCACCGGCTCGCGTCCGACCAGACGCGCGAGCTGGCGCAAGCGCCCGAACAGGCGGTCGCTGCCGAGCGGCGCATACTTGCCGGGTAGGCTCAGCACCAGTCTGCCGCGCCGCACCCGCATCGGCGTTTTCGGCAGCACGCCGCCCTGCCCCGCGGTGATGATGTAGGCGACGCGCATGGCGGCGCCGAGCACGCGCGCGCGATCGAGCATGCGCGTGGTGGCGAGTTCGCGCAGGCGCGGCGACAGGTCTTCCTCGCTCAGGCCGGCATGACGGAAATAGACAGACAGCGCCAGATAGGCGCGGCTCGGATGGTCGACCGCGACGAAGGCGCCGTGCGCGATGATGTTCATCGACTGCTCGCCGCGATAGTCCGGATGCGCGCGCCAGCCGATATCGGCCAAGAGGCAGGCGGCATGGCGCAGCCGTTTCTCGTCGGCGGTCTCGTCGAGGCCGGACGACGCCATGAAGCGGTCGGTCCAATCGATCAGTTCCTCGCCATGATGCGGCGAGCGCGAGCGCAGCACGTTGAGGTCGGCGGCCGCCGAGATCAGCGGATCCCGCGCGCGTTCCTGCGGCTCGAGCAGCGAATAGAGCAAGCCCTTCGCGCACGCCGAGCACCGAGATGATCACCTGCTTCGGCTTGATCGTGCGCACCAAGTTTTCCATCACCAGCGCGGCATAGGCGAGCAGCGGCCGGCGGGCGGCGTTGACGACTTCGATCTTGGACAGCGTCTCGGTGTCGACCCGGTGCACCAGCCGCGAGAATTCCAGCGCCTCGCGCGCGCTGATGCGATAGTTGTGCATCACATGGAACGGATAGCCGGTCTGCCACATGTGCAGCCGCGCCAGCGCGCGCCAGGTGCCGCCGACCGCGTAGAAGGTGCGGCCCTCGCCGTCGTGCAGCATGTCGAGATCGTCGAACGCGTCCTCGACGATTTTTTCCGCCTTCTTGAGCGAGCGTCCGGCGATGTCCTGCAAAGCCAGTCCGCCGAGCGGCAGCGTCACGCCGCCGCGTACGCGCGAGCCGTGCACGTCGACCAGTTCGAGCGAGCCGCCGCCGAGGTCGCCGACGATGCCGTCCGGCTTGTGGATGCCGGAGACGATGCCGAGCGCGGTGAGGTGCGGCCTCGCGCTTGCCCGATAGAATGGCGATCGGCGTGCGCATGATGCGCGTCGCCTCCTCGATGAAGGCGCGGCCGTTCCTCGCGTCGCGGCACGCGGCGGTGGCGATCGCCCAGATCTTGCGCACATGCAAGGTATCGCACAGCGCGCGGAAGCGCTTGAGCGTCTCCAGCGCGGTGTCGATCGCGGCGGGCGCGAGCAGGCCGGTGGTCTGCACCTGGCGGCCGAGTCCGGCGAGCACTTTCTCGTTGAAGATCGGCGTCGGCGCGCAGGTGAGCCCTTCGTAGATGACGAGGCGCACCGAGTTCGAGCCGATATCGATGACCGCGACCGGCGGCCCATGGTCGAGCCGGCCCTTGGCGGAATTGGCGATTGCGTGCGAGTGCGAAATGGCGGGCGAACGCTTACGCGCCCCTTCGACGAGGCGGCGTATAAGGCTACGCGGTGAGGATTCTTTGAGCGATTTGCCACGGCCCGACAGGCTCGGATTAGTCATGAAATACTTGTGAGCGTTGAACGGTTCCTCGCCCGGCGCGGCCTTTATGCGCGTGGAACTGCCGTCCGGCAAGACCGTCCAACTTTGCTCATTATCCTTCAGATTCGCGATCATAATCTGGTCCAAAATCTGCTCATGCACAGTTGGATTGAGGATCGGGCACAGCGCCTCGACCCGGCGGTCGAGATTGCGCGGCATCATGTCGGCCGAGGAAATATATACCGCCGCTTTGGCATGCGGCAGGCTGTGGCCGGCGCCGAAGCAATAGATGCGGCCGTGTTCCAGGAAGCGGCCGACGATGGATTTGACGCGGATATTGTCGGACAGGCCCGGCACGCCCGGCCGCAGGCAGCAGATGCCGCGCACCACGAGGTTCGACCTCGACGCCGGCGCTCGAGGCGTCGTAGAGCGCGTCGATGATCTCGGGATCGACCAGCGAATTCATCTTCATCCAGATACCGGCCGGCTTGCCGGCGCGGGCGTTGGCGGTCTCCTGCGCGATGTGACCGAGGATGCGGCTGCGCAGATTGATCGGCGACACCGCCATCTCCTCCAACTCGGCCGGCTCGGCATAGCCGGTGATGTAGTTGAAGATGCGCGCGACGTCGCGCCCGATCACCGACGTCGGCGGTGAAGAACGACAGGTCGGTGTAAATGCGCGCGGTGACCGGGTGGTAATTGCCGGTGCCGGCGTGGATGTAGGTCGCCAGCGCCCCGCCCTCGCGCCGCACCACCAGTGACAGCTTGGCGTGCGTCTTCAGTTCGATGAAGCCGTAGACCACCTGCGCGCCGGCGCGCTCGAGGTCGCGCGCCCAGCGGATGTTGGCTTCCTCGTCGAAGCGCGCCTTCAATTCGACCAGTGCGGTGACCGATTTGCCGGCCTCGGCCGCTTCCACCAGCGTCTTGACGATCGGCGATTCCGCGGAGGTGCGGTAAAGCGTCTGCTTGATGGCGACCACGTCGGGATCGCGCGCGGCCTGCTGCAGGAACTGGACGACCACGTCGAACGACTCGTAAGGGTGATGGACGATCAGGTCTTTCTGCCGGATGGCGGCGAAACAGTCGCCGCCGTGGTCGCGGATGCGCTCGGGATAGCGCGGATTGTACGGCACGAATTCGAGATCGGGCCGGTCGAGCCGCGTGAGTTGCGATAGATCGTTGAGCGCGAGCACGCCGTCGACCAGGAACACTTCGTCGTCGGCCACCGCCAGCGCCCGCTGTACGAATTTGCGCAGCTCCGCGGGCATGGTGCTCTCAAACTCGAGCCGGATCACCGAGCCGCGCCGCCGCTGCTTGAGCGCGGTCTCGTAGAGCCGCACCAGATCTTCCGCCTCTTCTTCGATTTCCACTTCCGAATCGCGGATCAGGCGGAAGGCGCCCTGGCCTTTCACGGTATAGCCGGGGAACAGCCGGCCGATGAACAGCGCGGTCGCTTCCTCCAGCGTGATCACCCGGATGCCCTGGTCGCTGCCGCTCGGCAGCCGGATGAAGCGATCGATCTTCTGCGGCATGCGGATCAGCGCGCTCATCGGCTTGCCGTCTTTCGCGCGCGCGAGTTGCAGCGCGATCGAGAAGGCGAGATTGGGAATGAACGGGAACGGATGCGCCGGGTCGATGGCGAGCGGCGTCAATAGCGGAAACACGTGGGTGAGGAAGCGCTCCTCCAGCCACACGCGCTCCGACTTCTTGAGCTCCGACCCACCCACGAGGACGACTTCAGCCTCCGCCAAGGCCGGGCGCAATTCCAGCCAGCGCGTCTGCTGATCGCTGGCGAGTTGCGACACCGCCTCGCGCACGCGCGCAAGCTGCTCGCCTGGTGTGAGCCCGTCGGGGCTTTGCGTGGTGATCCCTTGGCGCACCTGGCCCTTGAGGCCGGCGACGCGCACCATGAAGAATTCGTCGAGGTTGTTGGCCGAAATGGACAGGAAGCGCACCCGCTCGAGCAGCGGATGGCTCTCGTTGCCGGCCTCTTCCAGGACGCGGCGGTTGAAGTGCAGCCAGGACAATTCGCGGTTGATAAAACGCTGCGGTTGCGACCGTAAACCGGTCGCGGAGGCCGCCGAGCGGTCGTCCGGGGCCTGAACCGGAGCGATTTCCTCAACCGGTGCAATAGCTTGTGCGCGGTCTGCCATAGTAATGAAGGCCTGAAAGGCGGATTTCCTAACCGAAAATAATGGCCGGCGGATGACAGTTCGCGCCAGGGCGGCCGCCCGGTCAAGGGCGAAACCGAAATGAGATTAAAGCTCTCGAAAGAGCTCGGCCGCCAGCGCCCGCGTCACCGGGCGGTGCTGGCGCATGGACTCCTCGTCGAGCCGCGCGACCGCGGCGCGCGCGCCGGCGAAGGAGCGTTCGATGCGGTTGACGAGAAAGGTCACCAGCGCATCGTCGAGCGTGAGCTGGCGGTCGGCACCAAGCTTGGCGATCAGCGAGCGCAAGAGCGCATCGTCGGGCGCGGTCAGCGTCACGCTCGGCACCGCGCGCAGGCGCGAGGCGAGGTCGCGGATCGCCACCGGAAAGCTCGCCAGCGGCGAACGCGAGGTGATCAGGACAAAAGCGCCCTCCTCCCGCGCGAGATTGATCAGATGGAACAGCGCGCGCTCGTCGAGCCCGGCGAAGGTAAGATCCTCCAGCACCAGCGCGCCGGTGGCGAGCGCCCCCGGCAGATCGCCATGCGCGAGCAGTTTCGCCGCCAGCACGCGCGCGCCCGTTGTTTCCGCCCAGATCGCCGCGAGATGGCTTTTGCCCGAGCCCTCCGGCCCGACTAGCGCGACGATGTGATTGGGCCAATCCGGCCAGCGCTCGATCAGCGCCAACGCCGCGGCGTTCGACGGGCCGGCGAGGAAATCCTCGCGCGCGAAGCTTGTCGCATGATCGAGCGCGAGCACGAGCTGGCGCGGGCTGGCTACGCTCACGCCAGCGGCTCCCCGGTATAGAGCGCGCTTTCGCGATAGCGCTGCAAGGCAAAGCGCACCAGCACGCCGATAGTGGCGGCGAGCGGCACCGCCACCAGCAGGCCGACGAAGCCGAACAGATAGCCGAAGGCGAGCAACGCGAAGATCAGCCACACCGGGTGCAAGCCGACGCTCTCGCCGACGAGCTTGGGGGCCAGCAGATTGCCTTCGAGGAATTGGCCGACCAGGAAAATGCCGAGCACCGTGAGGATCGAACTGTAGTCCGGCCAGAACTGCGCCACCGCGACACCGAGCGCCAGGATCAGGCCGGTCATCGAGCCGACATAGGGAATGAAGGTGATGACGCCGGAGATCAACCCGATGAGCAGGCCGAAATTTAGCCCGCTCAGGGTCAGGGCGACCGCGTAGAACGAGCCAAGGATCAGGCAGACCGCGGTCTGCCCGCGCACGAAGCCGGAAATGGCCGCGTCGACTTCGCGCGCAAGATGACGCACGGTGTCGCGCTGATTGAGCGGAATCCAGCTGTCCGCAGTGCGGATCATGCGATGCCAGTCGTAGATCAGATAGAACGCCACCACCGGCGTCACCACCACCAGCGAGAACAGCGAGACCAGCGCGCGGCCGCCAGACCAGAGCGAGCGTAGGAAGGCGGTCAGCCAGCCCACGCCTTGCGTCACCAGATCGCCGATCGATTTGTCGGCATTGAAGCCGGCGCCGAGAATTTTCTGGACCCACGGCCGGCTCGGGTCGCTGAGCAGCGATTGCAGCCGGGTCACGTAACCGGGAATGTTGTCGATGAAGGACGACAACTGGCCACCCAAAATCGGCGCCACCAGCAGGATGATCAGGACGATCGCCATCACCACGACGGAGATGATCAACAGCGCGGCGGCCAGACGGTTGACGCCCAGGTTTTCCATCCGGTCGGTGACCGGCGTGAGCAGATAGGCGATCGCCGCGCCGGCGATAAAGGGCAGCAGAATCTCGCTCAGCAGCCACAGCATCAGCACCAGTACGCCGAACACCGCCAGCCAGAACACCACTTGCCGCTCGAACGTCATGCCGCCGCCTTTCGGCGGCTCGGGATGCGGTAGCGGCTTGGCGCGGGCGCTCACGGTCCGGCCGCCGTCGTGTTCATGTGGCGAATCCATTCGGCGACATAGGCGGCCACCGACAGCAACGTCAAAATGGCGACCAGCCCCATCAGGATCAGCGTCAGCATCGGCCAATCGTAATTGAAGCCGAGCGAGCCAAGCACCACGCTGGCGAAAAGGATCTGCGCCACCGTGTTGAGCTTGGAGACTAGCAGCGGCTTGATCTTGAGCGGGCTGCCGACCACCCAGGCGAGCATGATGCCGCCGACGATCAGGATATCCCGCGACACCACCAGAATGACCAGCCAGCGCGGGATCAAGTTGTTGATGCCGAGCGTCAGATAGATCGACACGATCAGCGCCTTGTCGGCGAGCGGATCGAGATAGGCGCCGAGCACGGTGGTCATGGCGAAGCGCTTGGCGAGGAAGCCGTCGACCGCGTCGCTGACCCCGGCCGCCAGGAACAGCAGAAAGGCGATCCACATGGTTCCCGGCGTCGCGATGGCCCAGACCACGATCGGCACAAGCAGAATACGCGCCAGCGTAATGAGATTTGGAATACTCAAGGCGATCCCGGCTGTGGATTTGAGCGCCGGCCGGTCCCCCGTGCCGCGCCGTCGATTTCGGCAGAGTATAACGGCGCCCGGACCATTGCGCGACTTGGGATTTCCACGTAGGACCCCGGCGCTAGAGTGTTGCCTGCGCATGATCTTTTCCGAAAACCGGTCCCCATTCCTGATCGAGACGGGAACAGGTTTTTCGGGATCATGCGCTTGAGGGCCATCATGACAGAAAAGAGGCGCGGCCTCACGTACGCGCAGGCCGGCGTCGATATCGACGCGGGCAACCGGATGGTGGAACTGATCAAGCCGCTGGTGCGCTCAACCGCGCGCCCCGGGGCGGACGCGGAAATCGGCGGCTTCGGCGGCCTATTCGACTTGAAGCCGTTGGGCTTCAAGGATCCGGTCTTGGTCGCGGCCAACGATGGCGTCGGCACCAAGGTCAAGATCGCCATCGAGACCGGCCGCCACGACACGATCGGCATCGACCTCGTCGCCATGAGCGTCAACGACCTGGTGGTGCAAGGCGCCGAGCCGCTGTTCTTCCTCGACTACTACGCGACCGGCCGGCTCGAGCCGGAGGTCGGCGCCGCCGTGGTCGCCGGCATCGCGGTCGGCTGCCGCGAGGCCGGCTGCGCGCTGATCGGCGGCGAGACCGCCGAGATGCCGGGGCTTTATCAAGACGACGACTACGATCTCGCCGGTTTCGCCGTCGGCGCGGTCGAACGCGGTGCGCTGCTGCCGCGGCCCGATATCGTGGAGGGTGACGTCGTCATCGGTCTCGCCTCCTCCGGTGTGCATTCCAACGGCTACTCGCTGGTGCGCAAGGTCGTCGCCAAGAGCGGCCTCCTATGGAGCGCGCCGGCGCCGTTCGACGCCGCGTGTTCGCTCGGCGAAGCGATCCTGACGCCGACCCGCATCTACGTGAGATCGTGCCTCGCCGCGATCCGCGCCACCCAAGCCGTGAAGGGCCTCGCGCACATCACCGGCGGCGGCTTTCCTGACAACATCCCGCGCGTGCTGCCGAAGGGCCTCGGCGCACGTATCGAACTCGGCAAGGTCAAGGTTATGCCGGTGTTCAAGTGGCTCGCCGAGGAAGGCGGCATCGCGCAGAACGAAATGCTGCGCACCTTCAATTGCGGCATCGGTATGATCGTGATCGCCGCGGCGAAAGACGCCGCCGCGGTGACGCAAGCCTTCACGCAAGCGGGTGAGACGGCGATCGCCATCGGCAGCGTGGTACGCGCCGCAGGCGACGCGCGTGTCGTCTACGACGGCAAACTCGATCTCGGGTGAGTCATGAGCCGTAAGCGCGTCGCCGTTCTGATCTCCGGCCGCGGCTCCAATATGGCGGCGCTGATCGAGGCGGCGAAGGACAAGAATTACCCCGCCGAGATCGCGCTGGTGCTGTCGAACAAAGCCGACGCCGCCGGGCTTAGCGTCGCGCGCTCGGCCGGCATCGCCACCGAGGTGGTCGATCACGCCGCGTTCGGCAAGGACCGCGCCGCGTTCGATGCCGCGATGCAATCGGTGCTCACCAAGCACCGCATCGATATCGTCTGTCTCGCCGGCTTCATGCGCCTGCTCACGCCCGGTTTCATCGCGCAATGGCCGCAGCGCATGCTCAACATCCACCCCTCGCTGCTGCCGGCATTCAAAGGCCTGGACACGCACAGGCGTGCGCTCGAATCGAGCGCGAAGGTCCACGGCGCCAGCGTGCATTTCGTCACAGCGGAGCTCGACGCGGGCCCGATCATTGTTCAGGCTGCTGTTGCAGTGCGAAAAGATGACGACGAGGCGGCGCTGGCGGCGCGCGTACTCAAACAGGAACACCGCATCTATCCGTTGGCCCTCAAACTATTGGCCGAAGCGCGCGTACAAGTGGTGAATGGTCGCTGCCTGGTCGACGGCGTGCCGGTTCCCGACGCCGCATCCCTCGTTCCCTCGCCTTGAATATTCCCCACACATCAACGTGAATATTGCTCCTGCGCGCGGGGTTTATTCTCGCGAGGCTACCAATCAGGGTGGCCAGAATTTTGCCGGGGTGAAAACAATGAATGCACGGACAGGCAGCGAACCAAAGCTTCTGTTTCCGGGATTGGCCGGTTTTTACGCCGCCGTTTCCGATCTTTGGTACCCGATGATCCGCATCGTCTTTGCCGCGTGCGTCATGACCCACGGCTGGCCGAAACTGGTGAGCGGCGCCGCGGCCGTCGCACCGGGCATGGCCAAGATGGGATTCGTTCCGGGAATCGCCTTTGCCTATGCCGCGATGGTTCTGGAAATTGTCGGCGCGGCCTGCATCGCGCTCGGCCTGTTCACGCGCTTCTTTGCTGCCGCACTCGCGATTGAAATGCTTTTGATCACGCTGGTCGTACAGTTGCCTCGCGGCTTCGCGCGTATGGAGCTCGCCATCCTTTTCGGCATCGTCTTTTTCGCGATCGCCCTGCGCGGCGGCGGCCCCTACTCGCTCGACCGCGTGATCGGCAAGGAGCTTTGAACGCGGGGGCGGCTGCCCACACAAATAGCTTGCCTCGCCGGGCTCGCGTGCAGTGAGATCGGCGCGCAGGCTTGCCAGGCGTCCGGCAAAATTGTCAGACTAAAAGCAGCGAGCAAATCTAGCTAGGGGAGAAAACGTCTATGACTGATCGATCATCGCATCCGCTGCTGTCCTGCACCGACGGCATTGCCAGCGGAATGTCCGACGTGCTGCTGCTTGTCGGACGCCTGCTGTTCGCAGCCGTCTTTTTAATGACGGTAACGACCGGCGGACCAGCGCCGGCCTACCTCAAGTCCATCAACTTTATCATGCCGGAGTTCATGAGCGTTTTGGCGCATGTGGTCGAGTGGCTCATAATCGCTTCACTGGTGCTCGGCATCGCAACACGCTACGGCGCGCTGCTCGCGTTTATCTTTGTTGTGATCGCCTTTGTGACTGCACACCTTTATTGGCAGTTTCCGCAGGCTGCGCAGGGCCTGCAATACATCTTCCTCAGCAAGGATCTCGCCATTGCCGGCGGCGCTCTCGTGCTGTTCGTCAGCGGCGGCGGCCGTTTGAGCGTCGACAAAGTGCTGGCAGGCAAAAGCTGACGTTCGCTACGGCGCGCGCCGCTTGATCCACACCTTGTTGTCGTGGAAGGCGGCGCCGCCATAGGGCGCAATCGAATCGGCGCCGGTCAGCGAATTGATGCCGCAGCCGTCTTCATAAGCCGAATTCGGCCAGATTGATTCCGCAATCAGCACGCCGCGCCGCACGCCGGCGAACAGCTTGGCGTGCAGGCGCACTTGGCCGCGCGTGTTGCCGAGCGTCACATAATCGCCGTCGCCGATCCCCTGCCCAGCCGCGTCGTCGGGATGGACGAACACGGTCGGCCGCTTCTCCTGCGTGAGCGAGGTCGGCGTCTCGTTGAAGGTCGAGTTGAGAAAGCCGCGCGCCGGCGACGTCGCCAGGCGGAACGGATGCTCGGCGTCGGCCACTTCGATCGAGGTCCAGTAGTCGGGCAGCACCGGCATGGCGGCAACCGGCCCGCTCTTGTAGGGGCTGCGGAACGGCACGTTGTCCCAGTCGGGCCTGAAGCGGAACTTGCCGTCCGGCCATCTAAAGCCGTCGAGGAAATGCGACTGGCGGAACGGCGGCTGGCAGTCGAGCCAGCGGTTGGCCTCGAGCTCATCAAGCGTGCCGCGCTTTGAGACTTGCAGCATCTGGTCGATCAGTTCGCGCGGGCTCATGTCGAAACCGCGATGCGCGACGCCCAGCCGCTTGGCAAGCCCGCACAGCACCTCGTGATTGTTGCGGCATTCGCCCGGCGGCTCGACCAGCTTCGGACCCAGGATCAGATACTGGTGGCCGCCGCCGCGATAGATGTCGTCGTGCTCGAGGAAGGTGGTCGCCGGGAGCACCACGTCGGCCATCTGCGCGGTTTCGGTCATGAACTGCTCGTGCACGCAGACGAACAGATCCTCGCGCGCAAAGCCGGCCTTCACCTTGTTTTGGTCAGGCGCAACTGACACGGGGTTGGTGTTCTGGATCAGCATCGCTGTCACCGGCGGCCCGTTCTGCAACGCCTCGGCGTCGCCGGTGAGGATCGCGCCGATGCGCGACTGGTCGAGCATGCGCACTGAGCGGTCCCAGACATCGAGCCCTTCGATGATGGTCTTGTCGAGCTTGTAGATGTCGGCGTTGATATGAAAGGCGCCGCCGCCTTCGAGCTGCCAAGCGCCGGTCACCGCGGGGATGCAGCTTGCCGCGTGCATGTTGGCGGCGCCGTTGCGCGAGCGCGAGAAGCCGTAGCCGAGGCGGAAGAAGGCGCGTTTGCGCTCGCCGATCAGTCTGGCGAATTCCTCGATTGTGCCGACCGGCGTGCCGGTAATCTCTGACGCCCATTTAGGATCGCGCGAGCGCACGTGCGCTTCGAGTTCCCGCGGCGCGTCGGTGTACTTTTCGAGATAATCCCAATCCGCGCAGCCATCGCGGAACAAGCAATGCATCACCGCGCAGGCGAGCGCGCCGTCGGTGCCCGGCTTCACCAGCACCGGCAGATCGGCCTGCTGCATGGTGCCGTTCATGTAGATGTCGACCGCCGCGATCTTGGCGCCGCGTTCCTTGCGGGCGCGCGTGGCGTGCGTCATCACGTTGACCTGGGTGCTCACCGCATTGGTGCCCCAGATCACCACCAGATCGGATTTCGCCATTTCGCGCGGATCGACCCCCGCGACGGTGCCGGTGCCGGCGGCAAAGCCGGCATAGGCCGGGTTGACGCAGATCGAGGAGTGGAAACCGGAATATTTCTTGGCGTGGCGCAGCCGCTCGATACCGTCGCGCATCACCAGCCCCATGGTGCCGGCGTAATGATAGGGCCAGACGCTTTCGGCACCGGAACGCTGCTCGGCTGTTTGGAATTTTTCCGCAACGAGATCGAGCGCGTCGTCCCAGGAGATCGGCCGGAACTTGCCCTCGCCTTTGCCGCCGACGCGCTGCAAGGGATGCCGCAGCCGGCCCTTGTGGTGCTCGCGCTCGGCATAGCGCGCGACCTTGGCGCAGATGACGCCCGCCGTGTAGTCGTTCTCCTTGGCACCGTGCACGCGGCCGATGGTGCGCTCGTCGATCAGTTCGACATCGAGCGCGCAGGTCGACGGGCAATCGTGCGGACAGGCGGAGAAGCCGACCCGTTTGGCGTTGCCGAGTTTGACCGCCTGATTCATCGCCTCGGCACTATAGCCGCGATTGGGCCCACCGCGAAGCGCGCGGCTAGACGTCGCTTTCGCTCTTGGCTTGCCGCCACAGCCCGCCGACGATCAGCGCCACCGCGACGCCAGCCGCCGCCGCCGCGTATTCCATCGTGTGCGCGGCCGGAACACCGTAGCCGTGGATCAGATAGTTCCGCATCACCGGATCGGTGGCGATCACCTCGCCGGCAATCCAGCCGAGCAGCGCCGCGCCGGCCCAGATCAAGATCGGGAACCGGTCGAGCAATGCCGCGATCAGCGCGGCGCCGGCGACGATCAGCGGGATGCTGATGGCAAGACTCAGCACCAGCAGCGCCATGTCGCCATGCGCCGCCGCCGCGATAGCGATCACATTGTCGAGGCTCATGATGATGTCGGCGACGGCGACGATACGCACCGCGCGCCAAAGATATTCCGCCGCCTTCGATTCGCTCGTCGTCGGGCGGGTCCGGCACCAGAAGCTTGGCAGCGATGTAGAGCAGCGCCACGCCGCCGACGAGTTTGAGATAAGGCAGCAGCAGCAGCGAAGCGACCACGCCGGTGAAGATGATGCGCAAGACGACGGCGAGGCCGGCGCCGAGAATCATGCCCCACATCCGCTGCCGATACGGCAGCCCGCTGCAGGCCATGGCGATAACCACGGCGTTGTCACCCGACAGCAGGATATTGATCCAGATGATCTGTAGGACGGCCAGCCAGAACTGCGGCGAACTGAACTCCGATCCGAGCGAAGCCCAGTTCACGTCATCTCCCTAGCCGACGATCTCGTTCTCGGAGAAAAACTGCGCGATCTCGCGCGCGGCGGTCTCCGGCGCATCGGAGCCGTGCACCGAATTCTCGCCGATCGACTTGGCATGGACCTTGCGGATGGTGCCGGCGGCGGCCTTGGCCGGATCGGTCGCGCCCATCAATTCGCGATAGCGCGCGATGGCGTTGTCGCCTTCCAGCACCTGCACCACCACCGGACCCGACACCATGAAATCTACCAACTCAGCGAAGAACGGCCGCTCCTTGTGCACCGCATAGAACTGCCGCGCCTGCGGCAGCGAGATGCGCAGCCGCTTCTGCGCGACGATGCGCAGACCGGCGGCCTCGATCATGGCGTTGATGGCGCCGGTCAGGTTGCGCGCGGTGGCATCGGGTTTGATGATGGAAAAAGTGCGCTCGAGCGCCATCGGGTCATCCTTCACTGAGATTGATCGGAGCGTTGACTGGCATTGATTGGAGAAGCGATTTTGCGCGGCTTATACCGGGGGGCGCACCACGCGGCAAGATCGCGCGTTTTGCCGCCGTTTCGCTATGATTTGGCGCGTCACAGGAGCGATCCATGAAGTCGCGTTATCAGATGTTCGCCGGCTATAACGCCTGGTGCAACGAGCGGCTCTATGCCGCAGCCGCCACCGTGTCGGACGCCGATTACCGCGCCGATCGCGGCGCCTTCTTCAAGTCACTCCATGGCACCTTCAATCATCTGCTGGTCGGCGACCGTATCTGGATGCGGCGCTTTACCGGCGTCGGCGAAGTGCCGCCAAGCCTCGACGCCATCCTCTATGACGACTTCGAGGCTTTGCGCACCGCGCGGCGCAGCCAGGACACGCTCATCAGCCGCTACATCGCGCGCCTGAGCGAGGCAGATCTTCTCGGCACGCTGCGCTACCGCACCGTGGTGCGGCCGGTCGAGATCGAGCAGCCGCTGGCGCCGGCGCTCGACCATTTCTTCAACCACCAGACCCACCACCGCGGCCAGGCGCACGCCTTGCTGTCCTCGATCATCGGCAACGACGCGACGCCGAGCTTCGATCTGATCATCTACCAGCGCGAGACCGGCGTCGGGATGCACAAGGCCGGCTGAGCGTGCTAAGCGACGGGCTTCGGTGTTCAGTGACAAGGATTGACTTATGAAGACCAATCGCGTTCATCGCATCGCGGTGGTTCCCGGCGACGGCATCGGCAAGGAAGTCATGCCCGAGGGCGTGCGCGTCTTGGAGGCGGCGGCGAAAAAATTCGGTTTCGAGCTGTGTCTCGACGATTTCGATTTCGCATCTTGCGACTATTACAAAAAGCACGGCCGCATGATGCCGGAGGACTGGAAGGAGCAGATCGGCAAGCACGACGCCATCTATTTCGGCGCCGTCGGCATGCCCGACCGCGTGCCCGACCACGTCTCGCTGTGGGGCTCGCTGATCCTGTTCCGCCGCGAATTCGACCAGTACATCAACCTGCGCCCGGTGCGGCTGATGCCCGGCGTGCCCTGCCCGCTTGCTAACCGCAAGCCCGGCGATATCGATTTCTGGGTGGTGCGCGAGAACACAGAGGGTGAGTATTCCGCCATCGGCGGACGCATGTTTCCCGGCACCGAGCGCGAGGTGGTGGTGCAGGAAACGGTGATGAGCCGAATCGGCGTCGACCGCGTCTTGAAATTCGCCTTCGAGCTCGCCCGCTCGACGCCGAAGAAGCACCTCACCTCCGCCACCAAGTCGAATGGCATCGCCATCACCATGCCGTACTGGGACGAGCGCGTGAAGGAAATGGCCAAGGCCTACCCGGATGTGAAATGGAATCAGTTCCACATCGACATCCTGACCGCGCGTTTTGTAATGAATCCCGATTGGTTCAACGTCGTGGTCGCCTCCAACCTGTTCGGCGATATCCTGTCCGACCTCGGACCCGCCTGTACCGGCACCATCGGCATCGCGCCGTCCGGCAACATAAATCCCGAGCGGAAATTTCCCTCGGTGTTCGAACCGGTGCACGGCTCCGCGCCCGACATCTATGGCCAGGGCATCGCCAATCCGATCGGCCAGATCTGGTCGGGCGCGATGATGCTGGAGCACCTCGGCGAGCCGGAGGCCGCCAAAGCGATCGTGACCGCGATCGAGAAGGTGCTGGCGGAGCCGAAGTTGCGCACGCGCGACCTGAAAGGCCCGGCGGATACCGTCGCCTGCGGCAAGGCCGTCGCCGACGCGCTCGGCTAAGCGACTGTTGCATCGGCGCGCCGGCTCGGCCACAAGGCGGCGCCATGCTTGTCATCGACGATCTCACCGTCCGCATCGCCGGCCGCGCGCTGCTTGAAAACGCCTCGGCCCGGATCACGCCCGGCGCCCGCGTCGGGCTTGGTCGGCCGCAACGGCACCGGCAAGTCGACGCTGTTCAACGTCATCACCGGCGACGTGGGCGCCGAGCAAGGCACGATCGAGTTCCCGCCGCGCTGGCGCCTCGGCCGGCTGGCGCAGGAAGCGCCGAACGGGCCGGAAAGCCTGCTCGAGGTCGTGCTCAAGGCCGCACACCGAGCGCACGCGACTGCTGGCGGAAGCCGAAACCGCGCACGATCCGCATCGCATCGCCGAGATCCAGACCCGGCTGGTCGATATCGGCGCCCATGCGGCGCCGGCGCGCGCCGCCGCGATCCTGTCGGGCCTCGGCTTTTCGACCGCCGATCAGGCAAGGCCCTGCTCGGAATTCTCCGGCGGCTGGCGCATGCGCGTCGCGCTCGCCGCCACGCTGTTCGCCGAGCCCGATCTGCTGCTGCTCGACGAGCCGACCAACTACCTCGACCTCGAAGGCACGCTGTGGCTGCAGGATCATCTGGCGAGCTATCCGAGCACCATGATCATCATCAGCCACGACCGCGATCTGCTGGACAACGCGGTCGATCAGATCCTGTCGCTGGAAAACAAGCAGCTCACGCTCTATCGCGGCGGCTATTCGGACTTCGAGCGGCTGCGCCGCGAGCGGCATGCTGCTCGACCAGAAAATGGTCAAGAAGCAGGAAGCCCAGCGCAAGCACATGCAGGCTTTCGTCGACCGCTTCCGCGCCAAGGCCACCAAGGCGCGGCAGGCGCAATCGCGCCTGAAGATGCTGGCCAAGATGGAGCCGATCGCCTCGCTGGTGACCGAGGAAGTGCGGCCGATCCATATCCCGGCGCCGGATAAGCTGCTGTCGCCGCCGATCATCGCGACCGACGATGTCGCGGTCGGCTACGACGGGCGCGTCGGTGCTGTCCGGACCTGTCGCTGCGCATCGACAACGACGACCGCATCGCGCTTGCTCGGCGCCAACGGCAACGGCAAGTCGACGCTGGTCAAGCTGCTGGCCGGCCGGCTCGCGCCCATGCAGGGCACCGTCACCCGCGCGGCGACGCTCAAGGTCGGCTATTTCGCCCAGCACCAGCTCGACGAGCTCGACCCCGACGCCAGCCCCTACGATCACGTTCGCCAGCTGATGCCGGACGCGCCGGAAGCCAAAGTGCGCGCGCGCGTCGGCGCCATCGGCTTTTCCGGGCTGGCCGCCAATCACGCGGTCAAGACGCTGTCCGGCGGCGAGAAGTCGCGGCTGCTGCTCGGCCTCGCGACCTTCGACGACGCCGCAACTCATCATTCTCGACGAGCCGACCAACCATCTCGACATCGACAGCCGCGCGCGCGCTGATCGAGGCGATCAACGACTTATCCCGGCGCGGTGATCCTGGTGTCGCACGACCGCTATCTGCTGGAAGCCTGCGCCGACCGGCTCTGGCTGGTGCAAGGCGGCAAGGTCGCGCCGTTCGACGGCGATCTCGACGATTACCGGCGCGTGGTGCTCGCCGGCGAAGGCCAAGGTATAACGGTCGGCTCGAAATCCTCGCCGCGCTCCGATCCGGGCGAGTTGCGCCGCGCCGCCGCCGACAAACGCGCGCAGACCGCGCCCTTGCGCAAACGAATCTCGCAAGCCGAGGTCTTGATCGCGCAGCTCACGCGCCAGCTGCACAAGCTCGACACCACGCTCGCCGACGGCGCGCTGTTCGCGCGCGATCCGGCGCGCGCGGCCGAACTGTCCAAGACCCGCGCGCAGGTGGTGGCGGCGATTGCCAAGGCGGAAGAGGAATGGCTCGCCGCCAGCGCGGCGCTGGAAACGGCCTGACCCGGCCGCGCTACTGCACGTAGGCGCGCTCGATCTCGCGGGTCGCGGTTTTCGGCTTGGTCGCCTTGGCCTTCTTCTTTTTCGCCGGCGGCTTGACCGGGGTCTCCGGCACCGGCGCGCGGTCGACGACTTCAGGCGGCCGGCGTCGAAGGTGTAGATGCCGGGCCAGGTGCCGCTCAGATAGGTGAGCACGACCGGCGTTCGCCTTTCTCGCCGGCGCTGATATTGACGTTGCCGGGCACGCCGGCGCGCCGCACCACGTCGCATTCGGTCATGCCGAGCGCGACGCCGCCCATGGTGAGCGATCCGCTGGCGCTGCTCGCCGAGCGCGGCGCCATTCGGATTGGCCGCGACCGGGGCCGCTGCCGGCATCGGCGCGCTGGCGAGGTCACCGGCCACGGTGCCGACCGGCCGGTCGGCCGGCGGCGCTGGCGGGGCGGCCGGCGCGGCGCCGGCGGCGCTGCCGCGGTGGCAGGCTCGCCGCAGCGGCCATCGGCGCCGACCAGGTCTTCGGGTCGACCGGACCGCGCGGATTGAGCTGAACATTCTGGTTGTCGGAGGTCGCTTTCGCCCAGCTCGGCTCGGAGAACACATCCACCGGCTTGGAGAACCAGCCGCCTTCGTTGTTGTCCTGGAACAACTGCAGCGAGTTCTTGCAGCCGGCCGCGCCGAGCGCGACGGCACAGAGAACGAGCGCGATACTGGCGGCGCGGCACGCAAAACAATCTCCCCGGACGATCTATCCGCTTGTCCCTTAAAAGCTATTTTGCGTCATCACGATGGCATCGACAAGCTTAGCTTGGCCAAGGGGTTAACCCAGCCATTGGCCGGTCGGGCACTGGCCGATGGGCCATTGGCCTAGTTCCGTGGCCCGAAGTCCAGCCAGCATCAAGCCTTTTTCACCCAGCGCCCCTGCTCGTCCGGCTGCCAATAGGTCGCCGTCGAAGCCCTTGGCCTTGGCGTCGCTCCAGCGCGCGCGCGCGGCGGCGACCGCGTCTTCGTCCTCGCCGTCGAACACCAGCACGATGCGCTGGTAGGCCTCGGCGTCGGCCGGCATCGGCGCGCCATCGATCAGGAAGCGCACGGTGGCGGCGTTGGGATTGCCGTCGTTGACGGTGAGCAGCACCGGCTGCGCGGCGGCATCCGGCTCGCGCCAGGTGCCGTGCGGCAGGAAGCCGTCGTCGCGGTAGGTCCACAGATGCGCGTCGAGCGCCTCGATGCGCTCTTCGGAAGCGCCCTGCACGATCACCGTCCAGCCGCGCTCGAGCGATTTCTCCAGCAGCGACGGCAGCACGCCTTCGAGTTTCTGGCCTTGCAGGTGGTAGAATAACATTTCGGTCATGGCGCGTACGCCTTAATGCTCGCCGCTAGCGCTCGTAATAGTCCGCCACCAGCCGATCGAGCAGCCGCACGCCCCAGCCGGAGCCCCAGCTCTTGTTGATGTCGGTCTGCGCGACTATCGAAGCCGGTGCCGGCGATGTCGAGATGCGCCCACGGCGTCTTGTCGGCGACGAAGCGCTGGATGAACTGCGCGGCGGTGATGGCGCCGCCCCAGCGCGGCCGCCGGTGTTCTTCACGTCGGCGAATTTGGAATCGATCATCTTGTCGTATTCGGGCGCGAGCGGCATGCGCCAGACCTGTCTCGCCGGTCGTCTCGCCCGCCTTGGTCAGCCGCTCGGCGAGCTTGTCGTCGTTGGAGAACATACCGGCATATTCCTGGCCGAGCGCGACGATGATGGCGCCGGTCAGCGTCGCCAGGTCGACCATGAATTTCGGCTTGAAACGCTTGGCCGTGTACCAGATGGCGTCGGCCAGCACGAGGCGGCCTTCGGCGTCGGTGTTGATGATCTCGATGGTCTGGCCCGACATCGAGGTGACGATGTCGCCCGGCCGCTGCGCGTTGCCGTCCGGCATGTTCTCGACGAGGCCGATGACGCCGACCGCGTTGACGCGCGCCTTGCGCGCGGCGAGCGCCTGCATCAGCCCGACCACGCAGGCGGCGCCCGCCATGTCGCCCTTCATGTCCTCCATGCCGGCCGCCGGCTTGATCGAGATGCCGCCGGTGTCGAAGCAGACGCCCTTGCCGATGAAGGCGACCGGCGCCTCGCCGGCCTTGCCGCCGTTCCAGCGCATCACCACGACGCGGCTGTCGCGCGCCGAGCCCTGGCCGACGCCGAGCAGCGCGTTCATGCCGAGCTTCTTCATCGCCTTGAGTCGAGCACTTCGACCGCGACGCCGGTTTTCTTCAGCGCGCCGGCGCGGCGGGCGAATTCTTCCGGATAGAGCACGTTGGCCGGCTCGTTGACCAGGTCGCGCGCCATCAGCACGCCACCGGCGATCGCCTCGCGCGTCGCATAGGCCTTGCGCACGGCGGCGACGTCGCCGACCGCGATCGTCATGCTGCGCTTGTCCGGCGGCTTCTCGTCCTCTTTGCGCTTGGTCTTGTAGCGGTCGAACGCATAGGCGCGCAGCATTGCGCCGAGCGCGAGGTCGGCGGCCTGCTCGGCCTTCAGCGCGCCGCCCGGCAATTCGGCGAACACCACGCCTTCGCTCGCCGCGGACGGCAGCTTGCCCATGGCGAGCCCGCCGAGCTTGAGCATGTCTTTCTGCGCGAGCCCTGTGGTCTTGCCGGCGCCGATCACCACCAGACGGGCGACCTTCAAGCCCTCCGGCACGATCAGTTCGAGCGCCGAGCCGCTCTTGCCGGTGAAGCGTTCGGCTTTGGCGGCGCGCGTCACCAGGCCTGCCGCCGCCGCAATTGCCTTGGTGGTGGCGGGTCCGAATTTGAGACCGTCGTCGCAGAACACGATGAGAACGCCCGACGGGCCGATTTGGCCGGGGCGGCGAAGGGGGCAAACCCCAGCTTGAGGGCATCGGACATCGGCTCGTTTCCTCGATTCTGGGAACCTTGGTGGCGGGGCGGTCGCAAATCCCATATGGCCTGCCGTACCAGCCTCTGCAAAGCCCCAAATCGGCCGATTTCCAAGCTTTTCGCCGCAGCCGGCGCGGCGTAGGAGCAAAACCGGGGGTAACGGCGGATTGGCCTGCAAAAACAGCTCCCGCAGGCCGCCAGACTGGACCGGCGGTTTTTACTTTTTGTTGTGCATGTTCAAAGGCTTTGCCTTTGCACGGCCACTTTGTAGATGGATCAAGGTAAACGTGAGAGGGCGGGGATAGGCTGATTTTGCTGGGCGTCCGGTAGGGGTACCGGGCGGCCGGTGGAGCTTGCCGGAAATTGGGGACGCCGCGTCGGATGGGGTCGATCGGTCGCTATATCTTCCGCACCACGTTCGGTGCGTTCCTGGTCATTTTGGTCAGCCTGACCGCTGTGATCTGGGTCACCCAGGCGTCTGCACGACATCGACCTGATGACCGCCCAGGGTCAATCGATCCTGATCTTCGTCGGCATCACCGGCATGATCATTCCGCTGCTGATCCTGGTGATCGCGCCGATCGCGCTTGTTGATCGCGGTCGCGCACGTGCTCAACAAGATGTCGACCGACAGCGAAATCATCGTGATGAACGCTGCCGGCATGTCGCCATGGGTTCTGTTCCGCGCCTTCCTGGCGGTGGCGGTCGTGGTGGCGATCATGGTCACCGCGATCAGCGCCTATTTCGCGCCGAAGGGCCTGCGCATGCTGCGCGATTGGCTCACCGAGGTGCATGCCGACGTGGTGAGCAATCTGGTACAGCCGGGCCGCTTCGCCTCGATCGCCAACGGCGTCACCATGCGCATCCGCGAGCGGCGTAGCAACGGGCAGATGTACGGCATCTTCATCGATGACCAGCGCGATCCGGCGCAGCGCGTCACGGTCATCGCCGACGTCGGCGAAGTGATCAACAACGCCAACGGGACCTATCTGGTCCTGCAGAACGGCATGGTGCAGCGCTTCGAGGCCAAGGAGCGCGACCCGACCATGGTGGTGTTCGACCGCTACGCCTTCGACCTCTCGACGATGATCGCCGGGCAAGCGGCCATCAAATATTCGATCCGCGAGCGCTATCTCTGGCAGCTTGTGTTCCCCGACCCGAACGACAAGCTCTACCGCGAGGAGCCGGACCAGTTCCGCGCGGAGATGCATGACCGGCTAATCGCGCCGATCTATCCGCTCGCCTTCGTGGTGATCGCTTTCGCTTATCTCGGCGCGCCGCGCACCAACCGGCAAAGCCGCGCGATATCCATGCTCGGCGCCGTCAGCGGCGTAGCGCTGCTTCGCCTGATCGGCTTCGTCTCCACCATATTCGGGGCCACCATGCCGTGGATGCTGTGGCTGCAATACGTGGCGCTCGCCGCCGCATTCGGCGCCGGCTTGTTCGTGATCCGGAGTGGGCTGATTCTGGAGCTGCCTGCCTTCGTCAACAATTGGCTGGCCGCGCTCACCGAACGCGTGATGCGGCGCGTCGCGACGCAATGAGTTCGTCATGCGGATAATCGGCGCAACGCTTGGACGCTACTTCGGCCTGCGGTTTCTGGCCGCGGTGCTGCTGGTGTTCGGCGGCATCTTCGCGCTCGTCGCGCTGGTCGACTACATCGAGACCATGCGCCGCGCCACCGACATCCCAAACGTTTCGGCGGTCCTGGTGGCGAAGACGTCGTTCTACCGCGTGCCGCAAATTACCGAACGGATCCTGCCGTTCTGCGTGCTGATCGGCGCGATGGTCTGTTATCTCAACCTGTCGCGGCGGCTTGAACTGGTGGTCGCCCGATCGGCCGGCGTCTCGGCCTGGCAATTCATCTCGCCGGCGGTGATCGTGGCCTTCCTGCTCGGCGTCATCGCCACCACCGCCTACAATCCGCTCTCCGCGATCATGCAGGAGCAGTCGAAGCGCTACGAAGCGATGCTGTTCGGCGACAAGTCGACCGAGTTGCACGGCGGCGGACCGTTCTGGACCAGCCAGCGCAGCAACGAAGGCCAGGCCATCATTAACGCCAAGGCGAGCCGCGACCAGGGCGTCAACCTGAGCGGCGTAACGATCTTCGTGTTCGACAATGCGGGCCATTTCAAGCAGCGTATCGATGCGCGCTCGGCCACGCTGGAACCGGGGGTGTGGCGGCTCACGGATGCCCGAGTCAACATCCCGGGAACCCTGCCGGCCACGCATGCGGTCTTCGAGCTTAAGACCAGCCTGACGCCTGAGCAGGCGCGGGAAAGTTTTGCCACGCCAGAAACCGTGCCTTTTTGGGATCTTCCTGCGTATATCACGATCGCAGATCACGCTGGTCTTGTCGCCGCAGGGTATAAATATCAATTCCAGAAGCTTATAGCGCAGCCTTTTTTGCTGGCGGCCATGGTATTTCTTGCCGCCTCAGTCAGTCTACGCTTCTTCCGCTTCGGCGGGGTGCAAAAGATGATTTTAAGTGGCGTCGCAGCGGGCTTTCTGCTTTATGTCTTATCGAAAGTGACTGAAGATATGACGAAGGCCGAGCTGATGCACCCTGTGGCAGCGGCTTGGCTGCCCGTGCTTGCCGGGGGCGTGACGGGGTTTATTGCTTTGTTGTACCAGGAGGACGGGTGATGGCGGGGCCGGTTTGCGCTCGTCCACCAGTGCCCCGGCCGATTTGCCGTGGCATCGCAAGAGTGATTGCCGTCCTTGCCGTGCTGGCTTGTGGCAGCGCGCTCACCTGCGCGCCCGCTTTCGCCCAGCAGATATTCAGCTTCCCGCCGAGCCCGCCGCCCAAGCCGAAATCCGCCGTCGCCATTGCGCGCGAAAACGCCAACACGCAGCAGATGCTCGTGAAGGCGGACGAGATCGACTACGACTACGCCAATCACCGCGTCTCCGCGGTCGGCAACGTGCAGATCTACTACCGCAATTCGACGATCGAAGCCGACAAGGTGATCTACGACCAGAACAACAAGCGTCTGCACGCCGAAGGCAATGTCCGATTGACCGACGCCGACGGCAGGATCACCTACGGCACGATCATGGACCTGTCGGACGACTACCGCGACGGCTTCGTCGATTCATTGCGGCTCGATTCGCCCGATCAGACCCGCATGGCGGCCGCCCGCGCCGAGCGCTCGAAAGGAAACACCACCGTCTTCCATAGCGGCGTCTACACCGCCTGCGCGCCGTGCAAGGACGATCCGCGCAAGCCGCCGCTGTGGCAGGTCAAAGCCGCGCGCATCATCCACGATCAGGGCGAGAAGATGCTCTACTTCGAGGACGCGCGCCTCGAATTCTTCGGCCGCCCGCTGGCCTGGCTGCCCTATTTCTCGGCGCCTGATCCGACGGTCAAGCGCAAGACCGGCGTGCTGACGCCGATCATCACGTCGAGCACGATCTACGGGCAGGCGATCGAAGTGCCCTACTACTGGGCGCTGGCGCCCGACTATGACGCCACCTTTTCGCCGATGATCACCACCAAGCAGGGCGCCCTCCTGCAGGGCGAGTATCGTCAGCGCCTGCTCAACGGCGCCTACTCGATCCGTGCTGCAGGCATCTACCAGCTCGACCGCGCTTACTTCGCAACGCCGGGCATCACTGCGCCCGGCGACCGCAATTTCCGCGGCAGCCTGGAAAGCGAGGGCAAGTTTGCCATCAACGATAAGTGGGTGTGGGGCTGGGACGGCGTCGTGCTGACCGACAAGACGTTCTTCTCGGACTACAATCCGCGTCTGTCGAGCTACCACTACACCGACGCGCTCGGCGCTGCCGGCAATTCCGGCCTTTCGCAAATCTTTCTCGCCGGCAAGGGCGACCGCAGCTATTTCGACATCCGCTCGATCTATTACTACGGCTTCTCCACCGCCGACGTGCAGAACCAGATCCCGGTCATCCACCCGGTGCTCGATTACGACTACACCTTCAATCATCCGATCATGGGCGGCGAGCTCGGCTACAACGTCAACTTCACCAGCCTGACGCGTAGCCAGGCCGAATTCGACGCCATCAACCAGACCGCTCAGGGCGCCGGCACCTGTTCGAACACCGCCGACCCGATGTTCGCGACCTCCGCGAACTGCCTCTTGCGCGGTATTCCCGGCACCTACAGCCGCGTCACGGCACAAGCCCACTGGCGCAAGACCATCACCGATTCGTTCGGCCAGCAGTTCACGCCGTTCATGTCGCTGCGCGCCGACGCGGCGTCCATGCAGATCGACAACGAGGCCGGCGTGTCCAACTACATCGCCACCGGCGACAGCAACTTGATGCGCGCGATGCCGACGGTCGGCATCGAATACCGCTATCCGTTCATCAACGTGCAGTCCTGGGGCACGCAAACGTTCGAGCCGATCGCCCAGGTGATCGCGCGGCCGAACGAGCCGCAGATCGGCAAATGGCCGAACGAGGACGCGCAAAGCCTGATCTTCGACGACACCAACCTGTTCAAGGTCGACAAATTCTCCGGCTATGACCGCGTCGAAGGCGGCGGGCGCGCCAATTACGGGCTCACTTACACCGCGCAATTCAACCAGGGTGGCGCGTTCAGCGCGCTGTTCGGCCAGTCCTACAGCCTGTGGGATAATTCCTTCGCGCAGGGCGGCATTTCCAATACCGGCCTCGACAGCGGCCTGGACACAACCCGCTCCGACTATGTGGCGCGCGCCTCGTTCCAGCCCAACGCGACCTATAAGTTCAGCTCGCGCTTCCGCCTCGACAACGACACCTTCGCCGTCAAGCGGACCGAACTCGAAGCCGCCGCCAATTTCGACCGCTGGTCGGTCAGCCTGCTCTACGGCGACTATGCCGCCCAGCCCGATATCGGCTTCCTCAACCGCCGCCAGGGCATTCTCGGCTCCGGCTCGCTCAAGATCGACGCCAACTGGGTGGTGCGCGGTTCCGCGCTCTACGACATCGAATCCGATAAATTCGCCCAGAACTCGATCGGCCTCGCCTACGTCAATGATTGCCTAATTTTGGGCCTGAATTATATGACTAACTACAGCTACGGGACCGGTTCGCCGCAGCTCAACCATACGATCATGGTGCAGTTGAGCCTGCGTACGCTCGGCGATACATCGGTGAGCCAGAACGTTGGCGCAAACGCGAACTCGCACTGATAGCAACCGCGGATGATGCGTCGGACCGCCGGCTATGCCCGCTGCAATGGATATCGCGATGCCGAGGATTAGCTTGAAACCCGCTTCTTTCCGCACCTGGATTGCCGGCGCCGTGCTCGCGGCAGCCATCGTCGCGCCGGCCGCCGCCGTCGCGCAAGTCGTGGTTGTCGCCAATGGCTCGCCGATCACCGCCTACGACATCGAGCAGCGCAGCAAGCTAATGGCGACCTCGACGCACAAGACGCCGTCGCGCCAGGAGGTCATCCAGGAGCTAATCGACGACCGTCTCAAGATCGCCAAGGCCAAAAGCTACGGCTTCGAGGTCAGCGATGCCGAGGTCGAAGAAGCCTACAGCAATATGGCCAAGGCCCAGCATATTACGACGCAGCAGTTCTCGCAGATGATCGAGCGCTCCGGCATTTCCCCGACCACCATCAAGGCGCGCATGCGCGCCGAGCTGACCTGGAGCCAACTGGTGCGCGGCAAGTTCAGCGCTTCGCTGCAGGTTGGCGAGTCCGACGTTGCCCTTGCGTTGCGCTCGCGCAACGAAAGCGACACCGACGTGACCGGTTATATCTACACGGTCTACCCGGTCATGTTTCTGATCCCGCCGGGCTCGAGCGCGGTCGTGCTGGAAGCCAAACGGCGCGACGCGGAAAGCCTGCGCAGCCGTTTCGTGTCGTGCCAAGAAGGACTGCAGTTTGCCCGCGCGCTACGCGACGTCGCGGTACGCGAGCCGGTCACGCGCAACTCGGGCGACCTCGCGCCGCAACTGCGCGACCTGCTCGCCACCATCCCGCTCGGCCACCTGACCCCCCCGGAGCCGACCGGACAGGGCCTGCAGATGTTCGCGCTGTGCGACAAGAAGGAAAGCAAGGCCGATTCTCCGCTCAAGCGCGAGGTGCGCCAGCAGCTCTTCACCAAGCGTTATGATGCCGAGGCCAAGAAATTCCTCGACGAGATCCGCAAACAGGCGATGATCGAATACAAATGAGCGCGCGCGGCCGCCTCCCTCTTGCGTTGACGCTCGGCGAGCCGGCGGGCATCGGCCCCGATCTCACGCTCGCGATCTGGCGCCGCCGGGTCGAACTCGACCTGCCGGCCTTCTATGTGATCGGCGATGTGGATTTTCTCGCCCGCCGCGCGCGCCTGCTCGGGCTCGACGTGCCGCTTGCCGCGATCGCGCCCGCCGAGGCCGTTGCCGCCTTCGCGCGCGCCTTGCCCGTTGTCCCGCTCAACCTTCCCGTCACCGCCGCGCCCGGCAAGCCCGACGCCGGCAGCGCGCCGGCGGCGATCGCCTCGATCCGCCGCGCCGTCGCCGACGTGCTTGCCGGCCGCGCCGCCGCGCTGGTCACCAATCCGGTCGCCAAGAACGTGCTTTACCGTTCGGGCTTTGCCGAGCCGGGCCACACCGAATTCCTCGCCAGGCTCGCCGCCGAGGCGACCGGCCAGGTCGCGCATCCGGTGATGATGCTGTGGTCGCCCGACCTCGCCGTGGTGCCGGTGACCATCCACTTGCCGCTGCGCGAGGTGGTCTCGACGCTCACCAGCGCGCTCATCGTCGAAACTGGCCGCATCGTCGCCCGCGACCTCGCCGCCCGTTTCGGGATCGCGCGCCCGCGCCTTGCGGTCGCCGGGCTCAACCCGCATGCCGGCGAGGAAGGCGCGCTCGGCGAGGAGGATCACCTCATCGTCGCGCCGGCAGTCAGACAGTTGCGTGCGGAGGGCATCGACGCCATCGGGCCGCTGCCGGCCGATACGCTGTTTCACGCGCGGGCGCGTGCGACCTACGACGTCGCGCTATGCATGTATCACGACCAGGCGCTGATCCCGATCAAGACGCTCGCTTTCGACAATGCGGTGAACGTGACGCTCGGGCTACCCTTCGTGCGCACCTCGCCCGATCACGGCACCGCCTTCGATATCGCCGGCACCGGCAAAGCCGATCCGTCGAGCCTGGTGGCGGCAATTGCGCTCGCCGCGCGGCTGTCCGCGAATGCCCCGGCTTTGGTTCCGGCCAAATAATTCATGGCTCAGATCGACGACCTGCCGCCGCTGCGCGACGTCATTCGCCGGCACGGGCTGTCCGCCAAGAAATCGCTCGGCCAGAATTTCTTGCTCGACCTCAATCTGACCGCGCGCATCGCGCGCGCCGGCGGCCCGCTCGACGGCGCGACCGTGGTCGAAGTCGGTCCTGGTCCGGGCGGGTTGACGCGCGCGCTGCTCGCCGAAGGCGCGCGCCGCGTCATCGCCATCGAGCGCGACGACCGCGCGATCGCGGCGCTCGAGGAGATCGCGGCGCGCTATCCGGGCCGCCTCAACATCGTGCCGGGCGACGCGCTGGAATTCGATGCCCGCGGTGCCCTCGGGCTTGAGCGCGCGCGGGTCATCGCCAACCTGCCCTACAATATCGCGACCGCGCTGTTGATCGGCTGGCTGACCGGGCCCTGGCCGCCCTGGTACGACATGCTGGTGCTGATGTTCCAACGCGAGGTGGCCGAACGCATCGTCGCCGCGCCGGGCAGCAAGACCTATGGGCGGCTGTCGGTGCTGGCGAACTGGCGCTGCGAGACCAAGATCCTGTTCGACGTGGCGCCATCGGCTTTCGTGCCGCCGCCCAAGGTGACGTCATCGGTCGTGCGGCTGATCCCGCGCGCAGCGCCGCTCGCCTGCGACGCGACGGCGCTGCAGCGCGTGACCGAGGCGGCGTTCGGCCAGCGCCGGAAGATGCTGCGCCAAAGCCTCAAATCGCTTGGCGTCGATGCGCTCGCGCTGCTCGCCGAGGCCGGTATCGCGCCGACCGCGCGCGCGGAGGAAATTTCCGTCGACGGCTTCGTGGCACTGGCGCGGGCGCTGAAGTGATGCTGTCATGCCTGCGAAGGCGGGCATCCAGTAATCCCGGCGCTTGAGAATTGTCGCGACGCCTGCAATGACTGGATCATCCGCTTTCGCGGATGATGACGCCCGAGAATATCGATGCAAATGCACCGCCAATCCCTGACCGCCTACGGCGCTCCGTTATGCGAAACCGTGGTGGACGCGCCGAAGCCGCAAGGGACGGAAGTGCTGGTGCGCATTTCGCGCTGCGGCGTCTGCCATTCCGACCTGCACATGCAGGACGGCTATTTCCTGCTCGGCGACGGCAAGCAGCTCGACGTGCGCGCGGGGCGCACGCTGCCGTTCACGCTCGGCCACGAGATCGCCGGCGAGGTCGAGAGCGCGGGACCGGACGCCGGCATCGCGCCCGGCACAAAGGGCGCGGTCTATCCCTGGATCGGCTGCGGCCAATGCGCCGCCTGCAAGGCGGGCGACGAGAACATCTGCGCGAGCCCGCGTCATCTCGGCATCGCCGTCGACGGCGGCTATGCCACGCATGTGCTGATCCCGCATCCGCGCTATCTGATCGACACCGCGCCACTATCGCCGTCTTATGCCGGCGCGCTGATGTGCTCGGGACTCACCGCCTATGCCGCGCTCAAGCGCCTCGCCGACCGTGCCGCGCGCGCACCGCTGCTCTTGGTCGGCCTGGGCGGCGTCGGCTTGATGGGACTGGCGCTGGCGCGCGCCATGTACGGCACCGCGCCCTACGTCGCCGACATCGACGCCAAGAAGCGCGAGGCTGCGCTCGCCGCTGGCGCCAAGGAAGCCTTCGATCCTTCCGACCCGAACGCGCGCAAGGCGCTGCTGAAGGCGAGCGGCGGCATCTATGCAGCGGTCGATTTCGCCGGCTCCGACAAGTCACTGAATTTCGCCACCGGCGTGCTGGCCAAAGGCGGCAAAGTGGTGGTCACCGGCCTGATCGGCGGCGGTTATTCGACCGCGGTCGCCATGTTCCCGCTCAAGGCGATGACCATCGAGGGCACACAGACCGGCACGCTTGCCGAAGCGCGCGAATTGATCGACCTGGTGCGCGCGAAAAACATCGCGCCGCCGCCGATCGCCGAGCGGCCGCTCGACCGGGCCTCGGCTACGCTCGACGATCTGCGCGCCGGCAAGATCGTCGGTCGCGTGGTTCTGACGGCTTAAGCCCTCGAAGCCCGGTTCCCGACTAGGCCACCGCCTCCTTCGCAATGGCGTTCAGCAGCGCGATCATCGCGTTCACCGCCGGCGCGCTTAGGCTGCCGAGGCCGTGGCGCTGGGCGATCCAGGCCGGATCATTGTAGGTGAGCCAGACCTTGCCGCCAGCATCTTCGAAGACCAGCGCCTTGAGCGGAAGGTCGATTCCGGCCGACTCATGATCCTGCATCAAAGCCGTGCCGCCCTTGGGATTGCCGAAAATCACCACTTCGGTCGGACGCAACGGCAAACCGACCGAGGCGGCGCCTGCGGCGTGATCGATGCGGGCAAAAACGGTGAGCTGTCGCGCGGCGAGCGCCTTCAGAAGGCGGTCAAGCGTTTCGCGCACGGAGCCGCGGCTTTGCAAAGCCACAAGGCCGTTGTCGGGCATTGATGACGTCCTGTCGAAAAGACGCGCCCCCTTCCGACGCGGCAGTTTGTTGCTTGCGACGTCGCGAAGTCAACGGGCGCGCGACGGCTAGGCGCCGAGCTTCTTCAGGTCCGCCAGCAGCCGGTCGGCGAAGCTTTCCAGATCGAGCATCTTCACGCGCTTGAGCCGCTCGGCGGTCAGGATCGCCCGCACGCGCATGAAGCTCTTGTCCAGATCGCGGTTGACCAGGATGTAATCGTATTCGCGCCAGTGCGAAATTTCTTCGATGGCGTTGCGCAGCCGCTGCGCAATGATGGCGCCGCTGTCTTCCGCCCGGCGCTCCAGCCGCGATTTGAGCTCTTCCGCCGACGGCGGCAGCACGAACACGGTGACCACGTCGTCGCGCATCTTCTCGAGCAGCTGGCGCGTGCCCTGCCAGTCGATGTCGAACAGCACATCGCGCCCGGCGGCAAGCGCCTTTTCCACCGGCTCGCGCGGCGTGCCGTAATAATTGCCGTGCACCTCGGCCCATTCCAGCAGTTCGCCGCCGTCGCGCATGGCTTCGAAGTGCCGCTTGGTCGACGAAATGGTAATGCACGGCCTTCGATTTCGCTCGGCCGCCGCGTGCGCGTGGTGACCGAGACCGACAGCAGGCACGTCCTCTTCCTGCTCAGCAGATTGCGCGACAGCGTCGTCTTGCCCGCGCCCGAGGGCGACGACAGCACCAGCATGATGCCCCGGCGGGCGATTACTGTCGCCTGCGCTTCGCCATGTCATTCCAGGTTCTGCACCTGCTCGCGGAACTGCTCGACCACGCTTTTCAATTCCAGGCCGATATTGGTGAGATCGGCGTCGTTGGCCTTGGCGGTGAGCGTATTCAATTCGCGGTTGAGTTCCTGCGCCAGGAAATCGAGCCGCCGGCCGACCGGCCCGCCGTCGGCGATGCAGCTTCTGCGCCTGCGCCACATGCGAGGCGAGCCGGTCGAGTTCCTCGCGGATATCGGCCTTGGTGGCGAGCATGATCGCTTCCTGATAGAGGCGGTCGCTGTCGAAGCGCTGCGAGGCGGACAGCAGCGTCGCCACCTGTTCGGCAAGCCGCGCCTTGATCGCTTCCGGCTTGCGGCCGGGCGCGCGCTTCCGCGCGCGCTGCCAGCGCGGCGATCTCGTCGAGCCGCGCCGACAGCAGGCGGCCGAGCGTCGCGCCCTCCTCGCGCCGCATGGCGACCAGATCGGCGAGCGCCTTGTCGAAGCCGTCAAGGATTGCGGCCTCGGCGGCGCGGCGCTCCTCCTCGCTCTCGTCCTCCTCGGTGACCTCGATCACGCCTTTGAGCGCGAGGATGCCGTCGAGCGTGCGGCGGCGCGGCGTCGACCTTGCCGCTCAAGACCTTGCAGCGTCGCCAGCACGGCATTGAGCACCGGCTCGTTGACCTTGACGGTGGGCGCCACGCCTTTGCGCTCGACGGTGAGATTGGCATAGACGGTGCCGCGCGAGAGCTTTTCGGCGCCGCGCGCGCGCGCCGGCACCTCGATCGCGTCCCAGCCCGGCGGCAGCCGCAGCCGCAGATCGAGGCCCTTGGCGTTGACCGATTTGATTTCCCAGCCCCAGGCATAGGAGCCGGCAACGCCTTGGCCGCGAGCGAAGCCGGTCATGCTCGACAAGGCCATCGGGGTTCGATCTCGTGTTGTTGAGAGTGAAAGTGGCGGCGACCTTAGCGGCGAGGCTTGCCGGTCACAAGGCCGGCGGTCTCGCTTCCCGCATTTGCGGTAACGCGCAAGGGACTCGGCGGCCGGCGCCGGATCGGTGCGGTGTTTTCTCGAGCGCGCGCAGCCGGGCCACGTTCTTCTGGTGCTGCTCGTAGGTCTCCGAGAACACGTGGCCGCCGGTGCCGTCGGCGACGAAATAGAGGTCCTTGGTGCGCGCCGGATTGGCGGCGGCTTCGAGCGAGGCGCGGCCCGGATTGGCGATCGGGCCCGGCGGCAGGCCATCGATCACGTAGGTATTGTACGGCGTGGGCTGCTCGATCTCGCTCTTCAGGATCGGGCGGCCGAGCGAGCCCTTGCCGCCGGTCAGCCCGTAAATGATGGTCGGGTCGGACTGCAGCTCTCATCTTGTTCTTCAGCCGGTTGACGAACACCGAGGCGACGCGCGAGCGCTCGTCCGGCTTGCCGGTTTCCTTCTCCACGATCGAGGCGAGGATGACCAGTTGTTCCGGCGTCTTGAGCGGAAGATCCGGCATCCGGTGTTCCCAGACTTCCTGCAGCAGCCGCTTGTGCGCCTGCTGCATGCGCTGGATGATCTGCTCGCGCGTCATGCCGCGGGTGAACTTGTAGGTCTCCGGCAGCAGCGTGCCTTCGCGCGGGATTTCCTTGATCTGGCCGGCGAGCGCATCGTTCTCCAGAAGCTTGGCGACGATCTGCTCGGAGGTCAGCCCTTCGGGGATGGTCAACGCATGCTGCACCACCTTGCCCTCGATGATGGTGTTGACCACGTCGGCAAGGCTCGCGTGCTTGGTGAACTGGTATTCGCCGTCTTGAGCTCGCCGCGCGCCTTGAGCACCAGCACGCCGCCGATGAACACCCAGGGCTGATCGATGACGCCCTCGCGCTGCAAGCAGAGCGGAGATGTCGCGGATGCCGAGCCCGCGCGGAATATCGACCACCTTGTCGTCGGCGAGCGGCCCGGGCGCTTCGAAGCGCTGCTGCCGAAATAGAGCGCGCCGCCGACCGCGACCGAGATCAGCACCAGCAGCGTGAAGACGGCATTGCCGGCGATGACCAGCGGATGGCGCACCCGCTGCGAGCGGCGCGTTGGGCGGCGGCACGCGTTCCGGCTCGAGCGCGGCGCGCGGCTGCGCGGCGGCTTGGCCGCTTGCCGGCGGCGGCGGTACCGGCACGCGGGCCCGGCCGGCTCGCGGACCGGCGGCCCTCGCCGACCCATGGCGGCTGGATCTGGAACTCACGCGCTCCGCTCCCGCTATCGGCACCCGCAAGCTCACCTTCGACACACTCCGGTTCGGCGATTCGGCCGCGGCTGCAATTGGAAAACATTAGCAGCTTTCGCACGTTAGAAAGAATTATGGCGAAAGCTGGGGACGCGGCACAGCGCTTCTAGTTGGCATAGCGGCGTGAAGATCAGCGAGGCATTGGTGCCGCCGAAGCCGAACGAATTCGACAGCGCGGTGTTGATCTCGCGCTTGCGCGCCTGATGCGGCACCAGATCGATCGGCGTCTCGACCGACGGGTTGTCGAGATTGATGGTCGGCGGCGCGACCCCGTCGCGGATCGCCAGGATGGAGAAGATCGCCTCCACCGCGCCGGCGGCGCCGAGCAGATGGCCGATGCAGGATTTGGTCGAGGACATCGACATGCGGCCGGCGGCATTGCCGACCAGGCGCTGCACCGCGCCGAGCTCGATCTCGTCGCCGAGCGGCGTCGAGGTGCCGTGCGCGTTGATGTAATCGATGTCGCCGGCGGAAATGCCCGCGCGCTTGAGCGCCATGCTCATGCAGCGGAAGGCGCCGTCGCCGTCCGGCGCGGGCGCGGTGATGTGATAGGCATCGCCGGAAAGTCCGTAGCCGATCAGTTCGGCATAGATCTTGGCGCCGCGCGCCTTGGCGTGGTCGAGCGCTTCGAGCACCACGGCGCCGGCGCCCTCGCCCATCACGAAACCGTCGCGGTCCTTGTCGTAGGGACGCGAGGCGCGCGTGGGCTGGTCGTTGAAATCCGTCGACAGCGCGCGCAGCGCCGCAAATCCGGCGAGCGAAATGCGGTTGACCGGAGATTCGGCGCCGCCGGCCACCATCACCTCGGCATCGCCGAGCGCGATCATGCGCGCGGCATCGCCGATGCGCGTGCGCGCCGGTCGAGCAGGCGGTGACCACCGCGTGGTTCGGGCCTTTCAGGCCGATGTTCGATCGAAACATAGCCCGAGGCGAGATTGATGATGCGGCCAGGAATGAAAAACGGCGTCACCCGGCGCGGCCCCTTTTCCTTTAAAGTGACCGCGACATCGGCAATGCCTTCGATGCCGCCGATGCCGGAGCCGATCAGCACGCCGGTCGTGGTCTGATCTTCATAGCTTTCCGGCTGCCAGCCGGCATCATCGAGCGCCTGCTTGGCCGCGCACATGGCGAAGACGATGAAATCGTCGACCTTGCGCTGCTCCTTCGGCTCCATCCACTGGTCGGCATTGAAGGTGCCGTTCGAGCCGTCGCCGCGCGGAATGACGCCGGCGATCTTGCAGGAGATGTCGGAGACCGTCGAACTTGTCGATGATCTTGGCGCCGCTCTCGCCCTTGATCAGGCGCTGCCATGTCGTCTCCACGCCGCAGCCGAGCGGCGTAACCATCCCCATCCCGGTGACGACGACACGTCTCATGCCAGGCTCCGAATCAAATCGCACGCTCCTATGCGCCGCATTACCGGCCATAGCCCACACTTCTGTGACTAATGGAGCTATCGAGCAGCCGGAGCGGCTTTCGCTCAGCTTTTAGCGTTCTTCTCGAGGAACTTGACGGCATCGCCAACGGTCAGAATCGTTTCGGCGGCATCGTCGGGAATTTCGCAGCCGAATTCCTCTTCGAAAGCCATCACGAGCTCGACGGTGTCCAGACTATCGGCGCCAAGATCGTCGATGAAACTCGCTTGCTCGGTCACCTTGTCGGGTTCGACCCCGAGGTGCTCCACGACGATCTTTTTAACCCGCTCGCCAATATCACTCATCGTTCCAACCTCGTGCTTTTCAGATTGGGCTGCGGCCGGGACCCGATCGCAACCATCGCGGAATGGCCTCGTCGTGGTTGACGGTGGTGTGACGAGCTTCGATCGCAGACCATCTGTCATGACGTCCGCCATCGGCCGCCCCAGCCGGGCCGAATTTCGGTTACCATACTTCAAATGCGTTGACTAGCGCGGGTCACCGTAGCCCGGTGCACCCGGAAAAGCCAAGCATTTCCGCCTCTTATATACGTGCCGACGGCAAGCCGTAACTCCTCGATCGTGTTTCTCCGCAGATCTCGTCTACGGAGCCCATTTTCCGGATCATGCGTTAAATCATGGCCATACCGCCGTTGACGTGGATGGTCTGGCCGGTGACATAGGCGGCCTCTTCGGACGCCAGATACACCGCCGCCGCCGCCATATCGGCCGGCGTTCCGAGCCGGCCGGCGGGAACCCGGGCGATGATCGCCTCGCGTTGCTTGTCGTTGAGCCTGTCGATCATGGCGCTGGCGATGATGCCGGGCGCGATGCAATTGGCGGTGACGTTGCGCTTGGCGTATTCGGCGGCGACCGATTTCATCATGCCGACCATGCCGGCCTTCGAGGCGGTGTAATTGCCCTGCCCCGGATTGCCGGTGTAGCCGACAATCGAGGAGATGCCGATGACGCGGCCCCAGCGCCGGCGCATCATGCTTTTCACCGCCGCGCGGGTGAGCCGGAAGGTCGCGGTCAGGTTCACCGCAATCACCTGGTCCCAATCCTCGTCGCGCAACTGCACGAACAGATTGTCGCGGTTGACCCCGGCATTGGCGACCAGGATGTCGAGCTTGCCCATCTTCTCTTCGGCGCCTGGCACCAGCGCCTCGACCGCCTCCTTGTCGGCGAGATCGCAGGGCAGCACATGCACGCGCTCCTTCAATTCGCCGGCGAGCGCGTCGAGCACCTCGCGCCGCGTGCCGGAGAGCGCGACGGTGGCGCCCTGGCCGTGCAGCGCGCGGGCGATGGCGCCGCCGATGGCGCCGGTTGCGCCGGTGACCAGCGCGGTTTTGCCGGTAAGATCGAACATCGGGAACTCCTAACTCGTTTGCGCCATCAGGCGCGAGCCGCCTTGAAAGCGGCGATATCCTCCGGGCTGCCGATCGCGGTCGCGCTCGCGCCGTCGGCGATGCGCTTGATCAGGCCACTCAGCACCTTGCCAGCGCCAACTTCGTAAAACGTGTTCACGCCGGCCGCCGCCATGGCGGCGACGCAACTCGCGCCAGCGCACCGTGCCGGTCACCTGCGCGACCAGAGCCGCACGATTTCGGCCGGCTCGCTGATCGGTTTCGCCAGCACATTCGCCACCACCGGCACCACCGGCGGCTTGACGCTCACCTGCGCCAGCGCCTGCGCCATCACATCGGCGGCGGGCTGCATCAAGGCGCAATGGAAGGGGGCGGAGACTGGCAGCAGCATGGCGCGTTTGGCGCCCTTGCTCTTGGCGATTTCGACGGCGCGCTCGACCGCCGCCTTGTCGCCCGACACCACCACCTGCCCCGCGCCATTGTCGTTGGCGGCCTGGCAGACCTGGCCCTGCGCCGCTTCCGCGGCAACCGCCACCGCCGCGTCGTATTCGAGCCCGAGCAGCGCCGCCATGGCGCCGACGCCGACCGGCACCGCCTTCTGCATTGCCTGCCCGCGCGTGCGCAACAGCCGCGCGGTGTCGGCGATGGTGAACGCGCCCGCCGCGGCGAGCGCCGAATATTCGCCGAGCGAATGACCGGCGACGAATTGCGCGTCGCGCTTGAGATCGAGGCCGGCTTCGGCTTCCAGCACCCGCATGGCGGCGAGCGAGACCGCCATCAGCGCCGGCTGCGCGTTTTCGGTGAGCGTCAGCGTCTCGGCCGGGCCCTCGAAGATGGTGGCCGAGAGCTTGGCGCCGAGCGCCGCATCGACCTCGTCGAACACCTGCCGGGCCGGCGCGAAATTCGCCGCCAGCGCCTTGCCCATGCCGACCGTCTGGCTGCCCTGGCCTGGAAACACAAAAGCGACCGACATGCCCCCTCACTGCCTCTTTTTTTGCCGGAATTGGGCCGAAAGACACCGCAAGACGGGTCCTGTCAAGTCAGGCCAGGGCGCGGTAACCGAGCGCAAAGACTCCTCGCGCTTGGTTGTCATAATTGGATTGTCATTGTTGCCAGACAGGCCGTTTTCATGCCGCAATTTGTCACCGAATAGGACCTCGCGCGCGCCCGCAGCGATGCCGTATTCCGCCAGCAACTGATGGCCGGCAGTCTGGCAACGGCTGCTGGACGGTGCTTAAGCGCATGCGCGGGAACGAAACCTCCAGCCCGGAAGCGGCCTGCCAGATACGCGAAGGCGTCGATCTCGCGGTCAAGCTCGCCGACCGGCTGCAGGCCGCCATACCCGGCGACAGGCGCCAAAGGCGGCCTGAAAGCCGGCTCGGGCCGGCCACTTTTCCTTGCCTTTTTCGGCCCAATCCGCCTATAACCCGCCCGCTCCGTCGATCCTGGTTGGGAACTGAACGGACGGCCGCGTGGTGAGCGGTAGGGCCGGTTGGCCCGTCGTCCCGTGTTTCCGCCTTCAGAGCATTCGAGCCTTTCCCGAAGGGCTCGAGGGGCTAGGCGCCAGGGTCGAGGACATGGGTGAAACAAGGAAAGGCATTTCATGCCCCTCTACGAACACGTCTATCTCGCACGCCAGGATCTCTCCGCGCAGCAGGTCGAGGAATTGACCGCGAAGCTTTCCGGCGTCATCAGCCGAAGCCGGCGGCAAGATCACCAAGACCGAATATTGGGGGATGAAGTCCCTCAACTACCGCATCCGCAAGAACCGCAAGGCGCACATGACGCTACTCAACGTCGATGCGCCGCCGGCCGCCCTCAACGAAGTCGAGCGCCAGGAGCGGCTCAGCGAAGACATCCTGCGCTATCTCACCATCCGCGTCGAGGCGCACGAGGACGGCCCCTCCGCCATGATGCGCAAGTCCGACCGCGACGATCGCGAGCGCGGTGACCGCGGCGATCGCGGCGACCGTGGGCGCGGCGAGCGCCGGCCGCGGCGCGACGACGACGACGCCGATGTGCGGTTGCGGCGGTGGAGGAATAGACCATGGCTTTCGGATCATCCCAAGGGGCGGTGGGCGGCGCCCGCCGTCCGTTCTTCCGCCGGCGCAAGACCTGCCCGTTCTCCGGCGCCAACGCGCCGAAGATCGACTACAAGGACGTCAAGCTGTTGCAGCGCTACGTCTCGGAGCGCGGCAAGATCGTGCCGAGCCGCATCACCGCGGTGTCGGCCAAGAAGCAGCGCGAACTGGCGCAGGCGATCAAACGCTCGCGCTTCCTCGGTCTGCTGCCGTACGTGATGTAACGGATCAGCACAAGATACGAACGAGGCTTGCGGGGACACCCGTGAGCCGATGGTTGGGGCGGAATGGTTCCGTCTCTAACCGCTCGAAACGGAGCGGGACAGCTCGTGATGATGCAGTTCGGATTGATCGGTATCGGTGCCGGCGCCGCGGCGGCTTTGCTGTTCGCCTCGGTGACCTCGGGCGCGTTGCTGTCGATCCCGCTGTTCTATCTGGCGCCGCTGCCGATCCTGATCGCCGGGCTTGGCTGGAGCCATTGGGCGGCGTTGATCGCGGCGATCGCGGCCGCGCTCGCGCTCGGCATCGCGTTCGGCCCGGTATTTTTCGTTCTCCTTCATTGCGGTCGTCGGGCTGCCGGCCTGGTGGCTCGGTTATCTCGCGATGCTGGCGCGTCCGGCCGGCAACGGCGCGGCCGCGCTCGAATGGTATCCGCCCGGCCGGCTGGTGGTATGGGCGGCCCTGCTCGGCGCGCTGGTGGTGGTCGTCGCCATCCCCAATTTCGGCGCTCGACAGCGAGAGTTTCCGCGCCGGCCTGCGCCAAACCTCGCGCACGTCCTGCGCGTCGAAACCGACGCGCCGGCGGATGCCCCGCTCAGTGCCCGGCGTGCGCCAACGCCGACCGGCTGATCGATTTCCTGGTCTCCGCCATTCCGCCGTCGGCGGCGGTGGTCGGGACCATCACCAATGTCGTCAACCTGTGGCTCGCCGCCGCGGTGGTGAAGTTTTCCGGCCGGCTCAATCGGCCATGGCCGCCGCTCGCCGCCATGACCTTCCCGCGCCCGCTGATCGCCGCGCTCGCGGCCGCCATGGTGCTGAGTTTTGTCGGCAGCCTGATCGGCATCGTCGCCGGCGTCGTGTCGGCAAGCCTGCTGATGGCCTACGGCGTGCTCGGCTTTGCGGTGCTGCACGCAATCACCCGTGGCATGGCAAGCCGCATCTTCCTGCTCGCCGGCGTCTACATCGCGGTGCTCGTGCTGGGCTGGCCGGTGCTGGCGCTTTGCCTGCTCGGGCTGATCGAGGCGGTCATCGATTTGCGCGCGCGCATCGCCGCGACGCGCGGGCCTCCGGCAATCACCTGACGACGAGAGATCGAACGATTCAAATCCGGTTTAACCACGATCAAATCAAGGAGTGACGACAATGGAAGTGATCCTGCTCGAGCGCATCGGCAAGCTCGGCCAAATGGGCGACGTCGTGCGCGTGAAGGACGGCTTTGCCCGCAATTTCCTGCTGCCGCGCGGCAAGGCGCTTGCGCGCGACCGCCGACAACAAGACGCGCTTCGAAGAGATGAAGGCGCGAGTTGCAGGCGAGCAACCTCGAACGAAAGGGCGGCGCCGAGAAAGTCGCCGCCACGCTCGACGGCAAGACCATCGTGGTGATCCGCCAGGCGAGCGAGTCCGGCAAGCTGTTCGGCTCGGTGTCGCCGCGCGACATCGCCAGCTTGCTCAACGCGGACGGCGCCGAGGTGAACCGTTCGCAGGTCGCGCTCAACGCGCCGATCAAGACCATCGGCATGTACACGGTGCCGCTCGCGCTGCATCCCGAGGTCGAGACCAATATCACCGTCATCGTCGCGCGCAGCGCCGGCGAGGCCGAGCGGGTCGCGCGCGGCGAGGACGTCACCGTACAGCGCGAGCAGGCCGAGGAAAATGCGGCGGCCGCGCTCGAGGCGGCGGAAGCCTTCTTCGAGCCGGAAGCGGCCAAGGCCTTGCGCGAAGGCGACGAGGCGGAAGCCGAGGCTGGCGCGGACAGACAAACCCGCCGCCCCGGCGAAAGGCAAGAAGAAGAAGAACACTGAGAAGACCGAAAGTTCGGAGTGAATTCGGCCTACCGCCGCGTTAGTTAGGCGTCAGATCAGTCGGACTTTCTTTTTTGTCGGGCTTGGCCTCCGCGGCCGAGCCCGGCTTCTTTTTGTCTTTGGCCTGCTTGGGCGGGGCAGCCTCGGCATCATCGTCTTTGGCGTCCTTGCCTTTGGCGTCTTTGACTTTGGCGTCCTTGGGCTTCGGCTCGCCTGACTTGGAGTCGGACTTGGTATTGGACTTGGTCTCGGACGATTTCTTCTCGGTTTTTTTCTCGGTCTTCTGCTCGGGCTTGCTCTCGCCCTTCGGCTCCGAGCGCTTGGCCTCGTCCGGCTTATGCGTTTTCTCGGATTTGCCCGACTTGTCCGATTTCGCCTCGCCGGTTTTCGGCTTGGTCTTTTTTTCTTCGTCGGCCTTGCCTTTCTCCTCGACCTTGGCGTCGCCGGACTTCGCCTTGCTCTTCTTCTCGTCGTCGAGTTTGCCCTTGTCCTCGCCCTTAGCCGCGCGCTTGGCGGCGCCGGTCCGCTTGCTCGGCGCCGGCGTGCTGCCGACCGACTGGATATAAGCCGCAATGGAGGCAGCGGATTCCTTGCTCGCCGTGTAATGCTCGCGCAGGAAACTGGACAGGCCGAACATCCCGGCGGATTTATTCAGCGCCTGCGGGCTTTTATGACAGATGGCGCAATCCGCGGCATAGAGCTGCGCGCCGGTCTTGCCCTGAGTCGAGATTTTCCTGCGCCCCCGCCGGCGCTGCGAAAGCGAGCGCCAAAGCCACCATCGCCGGCCCGATGCCGCGACCCAATCCCGTCATTATCCTAGACCTTTCAATAGCTTGTATGGTCATGCCCAGCCCTGCCAGGCCGCCGGCCGGCGTGTTGATAGCCTATTCCGACACCGTTGTGACCGGGCTTCATTATTAAATGCATGCATTTGATTTGTGGCATTGCTGGGCCATGGGAACTTTGATTGAATACCTCCGTTAAGCGTTAGATGTTCCGGCGCGGTACCGAGTGTTGGCAGGCCACAGCCGTGTGGCAATGTTAGCGTGCGGAGGCGGCCGATGGACCGGTTGCTTCAGTTTCTGCTGAAGACGTTTGTCCGGCGGGGCACATTCAAAGTTACCACCTCGCGCGGCACGGTCTTGACGTTCGGTGATGGGACCGGCGCCCCGGTAGCGGTTCGTTTTGCCTCGCGCATGGCCGAATTGGGCATCCTGCTCGATCCCGAGCTCAAGTTCGGCGAAGTCCTACATGAACGGCACATTCGTGGTCGAGCAAGGCTCGATCGCCGACGTGCTTGCCCTCATGCTCGGCCAGAATTCGGACGTGCCCTACTGGGCGCGGCCGCAATGGCTGCTGCGCTACCTGTACCGCCGCCTGCAGCAGTTCAATCCGCGCCGCCGCGCGCGCAACAATGTTGCGCATCACTACGATCTCGACGGCCGGCTCTATTCGCTGTTCCTCGACGCCGACCGGCAATACAGCTGCGGCTATTTCGAGAGCCCCGAACAGTCGCTCGACGACGCCCAGCTGGCCAAGAAGCGCCACCTCGCCGCCAAGCTGCTGCTGCGCGACGACCGCGATTTGCGCGTGCTCGACATCGGCTGCGGCTGGGGCGGGCTCGGCCTCTACCTTGCCGAGGTTGCGGGCGCCGACGTCACCGGCATCACATTGTCGCAGGAGCAACATGCCATCGCCAATGAGCGCGCCGCGGAAAAGGGCTTGGCCGACCGGGCGCGATTCGAGCTGCAGGACTATCGCGACGTCGAGGGGCCGTTCGACCGCATCGTGTCGGTCGGCATGTTCGAGCATGTCGGCGTCAATCACTACGACGCATTCTTCCGCCAGAGCGCGCGGTTGCTCGCCGACGACGGCGTGATGGTGCTGCACTCGATCGGCCGGTCGGAAGGGCCGAACGTGACCAATCCCTGGATCGCCAAATATATTTTCCCGGGCGGCTACATCCCGTCGGTATCGGAAGTGATCCCCCACATCGAGAATTCCGGGCTGCTAGTCACCGACATCGAGATCCTGCGCCTGCATTACGCCGAGACGCTCAAGCACTGGCGCGAACGTTTCCTCGCCCACCGCGAGGAGGTCGAACGGATCTACGACGGGCGTTTCGTGCGGATGTGGGAATTCTATCTGGCCGCGTCGGAAATGTCCTTCCGCGAGCAGAATTTGATGGTGATGCAGATCCAGCTCACCAAACGGCAAGGCGTGACCCCGATGACGCGGGATTACATCGCCCGCGAAGAACGCCGGCTGCGCGACGCCGAAGGCGAACGTCACCCGCCGCTGCGGCTCGCCGGCGAGTAGCGCGAACCGTCAAAGAAAAAACCAATCTTGTTCACCGCTGATTTAAGCTTGTGAATTGCGGGGCAACCGCGTGCGATGCCCGTGCCATTCCAAAAGTCCGTGCTATGCCACAATTTCCGGGTAAGCACTGACATCCATGGCACCGCTCGATTCGGCTCTTCGCAAGCAGGTTGAAGAACCTGCCCAGAATTTTCGTTCCGCCCCGCACAATATCGAGGCGGAGCAGGCGCTATTGGGCGCGATCCTGGTCAACAACGAGGCCTTCTACCGGGTCTCCGATTTCCTCAATCCCGAGCACTTCTTCGAGCCGATTCACCAGAAAATCTATCAGCTTGCGCGCGATCTGATCCGCGCCGGCAAGGTGGCGACGCCGGTCACGCTGAAGACCTTCATCGGCGCCGATACCGATATCGGCGGCATGACCGTGAGCCAGTACCTCGCCCGGCTCGCCGCCGAGGCGACCACCATCATCAATGCCGAGGATTATGGCCACACCATCTACGACCTGTCGATCCGCCGGGCACTGATCATCGTCGGCGAGGACATGGTCAACGTCGCCTTCGACGCGCCGGTCGACTTTTCCCCGCGCAACCAGATCGAGGACGCCGAGCGCCGCCTGTACGAATTGGCCGAGACCGGACGCTACGACGGCGGCTTCCAGCGCTTCGCCCAGTCGCTGACGACCGCCATCGACATGGCGGCGCACGCCTTCCAGCGCGACGGCAAGCTGTCCGGCGTCGCCACCGGGCTCGACGATCTCGACCGCATGATGGGCGGCCTGCAGCCGTCCGACCTGATCATCCTCGCCGGCCGTCCCGGCATGGGCAAAAGCGCGCTCGCCACCAATATCGGCTACAACGTCGCACGCGCCTGGCACGGCGAAGTGCGGGCCGATGGGCACACTGTCACGGCCAACGGCGGCATTGTCGGCTTCTTCTCGCTGGAAATGTCGGCCGAGCAGCTCGCCACCCGTATCATCGCCGAGCAGACCGGCATCCCGTCGAACCAGATCCGGCGCGGCGGCATCAGCGAGGCCGAGTTCGAGCGCATCAAGGACCATTCGATCGAATTGCAAAATCTGCCGTTCTATGTCGACGAAACCGGCGGCCTGTCGGTGGCGCAGCTCGCCGCCCGCGCGCGGCGGCTCAAGCGCCAGCGCGGTCTCGATCTCCTGATCATCGACTATCTGCAACTGCTGCAAGGCTCGACCCGCCGCTCGGCGGAAAACCGGGTGCAGGAAATCACCGAGATCACCACCAAGCTCAAGGCGCTGGCGAAAGAGCTCAACGTGCCGATCCTGGCGCTGTCGCAGCTCTCGCGCCAGGTGGAAAGCCGCGACGACAAGCGCCCGCAACTCTCGGACTTGCGTGAAGTCCGGCTCGATCGAGCAGGACGCCGACGTAGTGCTGTTCGTGTTCCGCGATGAATATTATCACCAGATGCGCAAGCCGCTGGAAACCAACCGCGAAAAATTCGCGGAATGGCTGGCGGAAGGCGAAAAGGTGCACGGCCGGGCCGAAGTCATCATCGGCAAACAGCGTCATGGGCCGACCGGCACCGTCGAATTGCAGTTCGAAGGCTCCATCACGAAATTCTCCAGCCTCGCCAAGACCGACCACCTGCCGGATCGCATTGGTTAGGCCGGACGATCGCCGCATGGACGGCCCGCGTCGGGGCGGCTAAACCCAAGCGCATGGCCGAGGTAGAACCCGTTACGCACCAGGACAGCAGCGCGCCGAGCCACGCGCGCGAGGACAGGCTCGTCACCGCAGGCCCGCCGGCGGCGCAGGCGGGCGGCATCCTGACCATTGATCTGACGGCCATCGCATCCAATTGGCGGGCGCTCGGGCGGCGCGCGATGCCGGCGGAATGCGCCGCCGTGATCAAGGCGGATGGCTATGGCTGCGGCATCGAACAGGTTGCCGTCGCCCTCGCCAAAGCCGGCTGCCGCACGTTCTTCGTCGCCGATCTCGGCGAAGCGCGCCGCGTGCGGGCGGTCGCGCCGGAGCCGGCGATTTATGTGCTCAACGGATTGCTGGCCAATACCGCCGCCGCCTACGCCGACATAAAGGTGCGGCCGGTGATCGGCAGCATGATCGAGCTCGCGGAGTGGGACGCTTTCTGCGCCACCCATCAATGGCGCGGCGGCGCCGCTTTGCATGTCGACACCGGCATGAACCGGCTCGGCATCTCGGCCACCGATGCCGCGGCGTTGGCGCCGCGCATCCGCTCCGAGAACCACGGCATCACGCTGTTGATGAGCCATCTGGTCGGCGCCCAAGAGTCGGACAATCCGCTCAATGCGCGCCAGATCGACGCGTTCCGCCAGGTGCGCATCCTCTACCGCGGCATCCCCGCCTCGCTCGCCAATTCGTCCGGCATCTTCCTCGGCTCGATCGCCCATTGCGATGTGGTGCGCCCGGGCGTCGCGCTCTATGGCGTCAATCCGACCCCCGGGCAGAGCAATCCAATGCAGCCGGTCATCGAACTGCAGGCGCATATCGTGCAGGTGCGCACCGTGCCGCGCGGCGAGACTGTCGGCTACGACGCAGCCTGGACCGCTAAGCGTGCGACGCGCATCGCGGTGGTCGCGGTCGGCTATGCCGATGGCTATCTGCGCGCGGCCAGCGCTTCCGACGAGTCGCCGGGCGGCAGTGCCATCGTCGCCGGCAAGCGCTGCCCGCTCGCGGGCCGCGTCTCCATGGATCTCTTGGCGATCGATGTCACCGAACTGCCCGACAGCGCCGCGCGGCGCGGCGATCTCGTCACTTTGATCGGCGGCGAACTGACCGTCGATACGGTCGCTGCTGCTGCCGACACCATCGGGTACGAGGTGCTCACCAGTCTTGGCCGACGCTATCACCGCGTTTACCGGACGTAGGCGCATACTTCGCCAATCATTTTTTTTATTCCGCCGGCGGACGAATTTACGTTGTCCCGCACATCATTTGGCCTAACGGACCGCTATCTTTGCCTGATGGGCAGGCTTGCACTCGATTGTTTTGAGGACCGCGAGGACGGCAGCTGCGTCTGCATTCGCGCGACGTCGGTCAACGGGCCGGCGGGACCCGTCACGGTGAACAACGGCCGCTCATTCGCGCCCAAAACGGAGTTTGCCGGGTATGATGATTTCACCGCCTGTCTCCCGAGTGTGAGCATCGAGAGGCCGCGGGCCGCTCCGCACGACCGGTGAAAATCCCTCATGCACTCGCCGCTATGAGCGTTTTGCCTCCCTACCAAGCTCAATACAGAAGGGATTTCGTAACGAATGTTCTTGTAATGTTCTCATGCTCGTTTTAGGCTGCAAATCATTGTTCGGGCGGCGATTCCCATGTCCAAGCGCAATCTCAGCTTTGTCTGCCAGAACTGCGGCGCCGCCTTCAGCCGCTGGCAGGGCAAATGCGAGGCCTGTGGCGAGTGGAATACGCTCGCCGAAGAAGGCGCCGAGCGCCCGGCGGGACCGGGCCGTAAGCCAAGTAAAGGCCGCCTGTTCGCGCTCGAGCCGCTGACTGGCGTGGCGCATGAGGCGCCGCGCCTGCCCTCCGGCCTTGCCGAACTCGATCGTGTCACCGGCGGCGGTTTTGTGCGCGGCTCGGTGCTGCTGATGGCGGGCGACCCCGGTATCGGCAAATCGACATTGCTGATCCAGGCCGCCGCTGCGCTCGCGCGTGCCGGTGAGCGCGCGGTCTATATCTCCGGCGAGGAAGCGGTCGCCCAAGTACGGCTGCGCGCCGAGCGGCTCGGCCTGCGGGAAGCCGCGGTCGAACTCGCAGCCGAAACCTCTGTAGAGGACATCATCGCCACCATGTCCGAGGGCAAGACGCCGCGGCTGATCGTGATCGATTCGATCCAGACCATGTGGACCGAACTGGTCGAGTCCGCGCCCGGCACCGTCACGCAGGTGCGCGGCAGCGCGCAGGCGCTGATCCGCTACGCCAAGCGCTCGGGCGCCGCGATCATCCTGGTCGGCCATGTCACCAAGGACGGCCAGATCGCCGGTCCGCGCGTGGTCGAGCACATGGTCGATGCCGTGCTCTCTTTCGAGGGTGAAGGCTCGCACCAGTTCCGTATCCTGCGCGCGGTAAAGAACCGCTTCGGTCCGACCGATGAGATCGGCGTGTTCGAGATGACCGGCGCGGGGCTGCGCGAGGTCGCCAATCCGTCCGAACTGTTCCTGTCGACGCGCGATCTCGGCTCGCCAGGCACCGCGGTGTTCGCCGGCATCGAGGGGACCCGGCCGCTGCTGGTCGAAATCCAGGCGCTGGTGGCGCCGACCTCGCTCGGCACGCCGCGGCGCGCGGTCGTCGGCTGGGATCCGAGTCGGCTGTCGATGGTGCTGGCGGTACTGGAAGCGCATTGCGGGGTGAAGCTCGGCGGCCACGACGTCTACCTCAACGTCGCCGGCGGCTTGCGCATCCAGGAGCCGGCGGCCGATCTCGCTGCCGCCGCCGCGCTGGTCTCCTCGCTTGCCAATGCCCCTCTGCCCGCCGACGCGGTCTATTTTGGCGAGGTGTCGCTCTCCGGCGCGATCCGCCCGGTGGCACAAGGTCCGGCGCGGCTGAAGGAAGCCGCCAAGCTCGGCTTTACCCGCGCCATCGTTCCGGAGGCCGCCCGCACGGAGGCCGGAGAGCCCGGCCTCAAGGTCACCGATGTGGCCAGCCTGGCCAGTTTGGTCGCCGATATTGCCGCCCGCGGCACCTGCCCCGCAGCCGGGAAAAGCCGTGGACAAGGCGGGTGACGGCAGGGTGATGCCCCGCTATACACGGGACGTCGAAACCGCCCCGCGCAGCTTTCTCAAGCCGACGCGAGCGCGAGCAGAAACGGGCCTAAAATTAAGCACTTAAGGCCGACATTGCCGCACTGTTCGGGACACGCTATGGCACTCCCGGATTCGCCGCGCCACGGGCGTGACGAGCCTCGTCCTTACCCGCGGAGTGCTTGAGCCCCGATGCCGATCACCCTGCTCGACATCATCCTCCTGGCGGTCATGTTGATCTCCGGCCTGCTCGCCATGATCCGCGGCTTCATGCGCGAGATCCTGTCGATCGGCGCCTGGGGTGTCGCCGCGCTGGTCACGCTCTATTCCTATTCGCGCGTGTTGCCGTTCGCCAAGCAATACATATCGAGCGACATGGTGGCGGCCGGCGCCAGTGTCGGCGCGGTGTTTCTGCTGACCTTGCTCATCGTCTCGATCATCACCGTGCGCATTTCCGACATGGTGCTCGACAGCCGCGTCGGCGCGCTCGACCGCACGCTCGGCTTCCTGTTCGGGCTCGGCCGCGGGCTGATCATCGTCGTGGTCGCCTTCCTGTTCTTCGCCTGGCTGGTGCCCGACCGCAGCCAGCCGGAATGGGTGCGCGGCGCCAAGTCGAAGGTCGTGTTGCAAAGTACGGGACAATGGCTGATGTCCATGTTGCCGGACGACCCCGAAAGCACCATCTTGAAGCGGTTGAAGCGGCAGAAGCCGGAAGAGCAGGAGCCGCCGGACGCCGACCAGAAACCGCAAGCCCCACGGACCGGAACACAATAGCGATGCAGCAGCAGCCGCAAGACCTCGCGCCGACGGCAGACACCGAATTCGACCCGGATGCCGACCGGCTACGCGAGGAGTGCGGCGTATTCGGCATCTTCAACCATCCCGACGCCGCCGCCATCACCGCGCTCGGCCTGCACGCGCTCCAGCATCGCGGCCAGGAAGCCGCCGGCATCGTGTCGTTCGACGGCAAGCGCTTCCATTCGGAACGCCGCCTTGGCCTGGTCAGCGACGCCTTCGCCCGCCGCGACGTGATCGACCGCCTACCCGGCAATTCGGCAATCGGGCATGTGCGCTATTCGACCACCGGCGAAACGATCCTGCGCAACGTGCAGCCGCTATTCGCGGAGCTCGAAGGCGGCGGCTTTGCCATCGGCCATAATGGCAACCTCACCAACGGGATCGCGCTGCGCAAGCAACTGGTGCACGAAGGCGCCATGATGCAGTCGACCACCGATACCGAGGTGATCCTGCATCTGGTCGCGCGCGCGCGCCGCAACCGTTTCGTCGACCGGTTCGTCGAAGGGTTGCGCCAGCTCGAAGGCGCCTATGCTTTTGTCGGCCTCACCAACAAGAAGCTGGTGGGTGCGCGCGATCCGCTCGGCATCCGCCCGCTGGTGATCGGCATGCTCGACGGCTGCCCAATCCTGGCGTCGGAAACCTGCGCGCTCGACATTATCGGCGCCAAATATGTGCGCGACGTGGAGAACGGCGAGGTCGTGGTGTTCGACGAGGACGGCGCGCAGTCGCACAAGCCGTTCCCGGTCATGGCGGCGCGGCCGTGCATCTTCGAATACATCTATTTTTCGCGGCCGGATTCCATCGTCGGCGGCCGCCACGTCTACAATGTGCGCAAAGCTATGGGCAACGAGCTGGCGCGCGAGTCGCCCGCCGTGGCGGATGTGATCGTGCCGGTGCCGGATTCCGGCGTGCCGGCCGCCATCGGTTTTGCGCAGGAATCCGGCATCCCCTACGAGCTCGGCATCATCCGCAACCACTATGTCGGCCGCACCTTCATCCAGCCGACGCAATCGATCCGCGATCAGGGCGTGCGGCTCAAGCATTCCGCCAACCGCGCGGTGGTGCAAGGCAAGCGCATCGTGCTGGTCGACGATTCCATCGTGCGCGGCACCACCTCGCGCAAGATCGTGCAGATGATGCGCGATGCCGGCGCCAAGGAGGTGCATTTCCGCATCGCCTCGCCGCCGATCACCCACCCTGACTATTACGGCATCGACACGCCCGAGCGCGACAAACTGCTCGCCGCCACCCACGACCTGGAAGGCATGCGGCAATTCATCGGCGCCGATTCGCTGGCCTTCCTGTCGGTCGACGGCATCTACCGCGCCATGGGCCTGCCCGGCCGCGACGCGGCGCGGCCGCAATTCACCGATCACTGCTTCACCGGCGACTACCCGACAGCGCTCACCGACCTCGGCGCGCAGGAGGCGAGCCCGCGCCAATTGTCGCTGCTGGCGGAAGCGATCTGACGGCCTTTAGGCCTACTGCAAACCGCGAAAATACCTCTCGCCGCACGGTGAAACTTTTACATCGTGTCGGCTGCTGGCTATCCTGCTACCGCCCGCGCCGAATCATTTTTCGGGCGGCGCTCCGGAAAACAGGGGGCCGGCCATGTTCCGGTATTTCCGTGACCTTTTGTCCACCGACAGCCTATCGCCGCACGGAATTTGCCTGTTGTGGCGGCCGGAACTGATCTGGACCCACGTTGGCGCCGACGCGGTCATCGGCATTTCCTATTACTCTATCCCGATCGCGCTCGCCTATTTTGTCTCCCATCGCAACGACATCCAGTTCGGCTGGGTGTTCTGGGCCTTCGCGCTGTTCATCCTCGCCTGCGGCACCACGCATTTCTTCTCGATCTGGACCTTGTGGATTCCGGACTACGGCGCGGAAGCCATGGTCAAAGTGGCCTGCGCGCTGGTCTCGATCGTCACGGCGGTCGGTCTGTGGCCGCTGCTGCCGAAAGCGCTGGCAATCCCTTCGAGCGAAACCTTGCGCCAAATGAACGAGGAACTCACCCGCGAAATCGGCGAGCGCAACGCCGCGCTCGCCGCGCTGCACGCCGAAAAAGCCGAGCGATTGAAGACCGAGGACATGCTGCGGCAGGCGCAGAAGATGGAGGCGATCGGCCAGCTCACCGGCGGCGTCGCTCACGACTTCAACAATCTGCTGACCGTCGTGATCGGCAATCTGGAACGCCTGGAGACCCGCTTCCGCGACGATCCGACGGTTTATCGCGCGATCAAGGGCGCCATGGACGGCGCCACGCGCGGGGCTGCGCTCACGCACAAGCTGCTGGCATTCGGCCGCCGCCAGCCGCTCGCGCCGCACCGGCTCGACGTCAACACGCTGGTCGAGGGCATGGAGGACCTGATCCGCCGCGCGGTCGGCGAACGGGTTACGATCGATTTCCAATTCGACCGCGGACTGTGGCCAGTCGAGGTCGATCCCAACCAGCTCGAGAACGCGCTGCTCAACCTCGTGGTCAACGCGCGCGACGCCATGCCGGACGGTGGGCGGCTGACGATCGAAAGCCGTAGCTGCAATGACCCCATGACCACGGACAGCCACTCGATACGGGGCGAATTCGTGCTGCTGACCGTCAGCGACGATGGCATCGGCATGAGCGCGGACGTGCTCAGCCGCGCCTTCGAGCCGTTCTATACGACCAAAGCGCCGGGCGCCGGTTCCGGCTTGGGGCTGAGCCAGGTCTACGGCTTCGTCAAGCAGTCGAACGGCCATGTCGACATCACGGCGGCGCCCGGACAGGGCACCAGCGTGCGTATCTATCTGCCGCGCGCCGTCGCGCGCCGGGCGCCGGTGGCCGAGGCCGAGGCGTCCATGCCGCTCAATGTCGCACCGCTCGGCCAGGCGGGTTAACGCTTCATGCCGCCGCGGGTCCTGGTCGTAGACGACGAATTCCTCGTGCGTGACTTGATCACCTATGAGCTCAAGCTCGCCGGCTTCGAGGTGCTGGAGGCGGAGAGCGCCGAGGCCGGGCTGGCGCTGCTCGCGCCGGGCGAGCCGCTCGATCTTTTGTTCACCGACATTCGCCTCCCCGGCATGGACGGCTGGCAGCTCGCGGAGGAAGTCCGCGCACGCTACGCCGACGTGCCGGTGATCTATGCCAGCGGCTACCCGAATTGGCTGACGCCGCTGCCGCGCAGCAAATTCCTGCAAAAGCCCTATTTGCCATCGTTAGTGTTGCGTACCGCCGCGGAACTCGGCATCAAGCTCCCGGAAACTCCACAGAGCTGACGTAAAGCATGTCCGGCCCCCTCTCTGACCGTATCGCGCTTGTCACCGGCGCTTCGCGCGGCATTGGCGCCGCGCTCGCGCTCGAACTGGCCAAGGCCGGCGCGCATGTGGTGGCGGCGGCGCGCACGACCGGCGGTCTGGAAGAGCTCGACGACAAGATCAAGGCGATCGGCGGCAGCGCCACGCTGGTGCCGCTCGATATGAAGGACATGGACGGCATCGCGCGCCTCGCGCTGGCGCTCAACGAGCGCTACGGCCGCCTCGACGTCCTGATCGGCAATGCCGGCGTGCTCACGACGCCGTCCCCGGTGGGCCATATCGAGCCCAAAGATTGGGACAACGTCATCGCCGTCAACGTGACGGCCAACTGGCAGCTCATCCGCACCCTCGACCCTCTGCTCAAGCGGTCGGATGCCGGACGCGCGGTGTTCATGACGTCGGCCGTTGCGTACCTGGCGCGCCCTTATTTCAGTCTCTATGCCTTGTCGAAAGCGGCGCTGGACGCTCTGGTTCGCACTTATGCCGCCGAATGTGCGGGCACGAATGTGCGTGCCAACTTGTTCAGCCCGGGCCAGACCCGCACGCGCATGATGTCGACCGCCTTCCCCGGCCTCGATCCGGAGACGCTGCCGACGCCCGAGCAGGTCGCACCGGCGATCGTGCCGCTGTGCCTGCCCGGCTGCGCTGAAAGCGGAAAGATCTACGATTTCCGCGCCGGAAAATTTATCGACTTCCATTCGCCTAGTTGATCGAGCGAACGTGCACGATCCTAATGCTTGCGCTTCGCCCTGCCCTTGAACGGGTTCGCCTTCTCGCGCAGCGTCAGTCGAATCGGCGTGCCCGGCAGTTCAAACGTCTCGCGCAACGAATTCAACAGATAGCGCTTGTAGGCATCGGGCAGCGCGTCGGCGCGCGTGCAGAACAGCACGAAGCTCGGCGGACGGCTTTTCGCCTGGGTGATGTAATTGAGACGCAGCCGCCGTCCCGACACCGCCGGCGGCGGATGCGATTCGACGGTATGCTCGAACCAGCGATTGAGCGCGGCTGTCGGAACACGCTTGTTCCACACCGCATGGGCATCGACGATCGCCTGCATCAGCCGGTCGAGGCCCTCACCGGTCAAGGCCGACACCGCCACCAATGGCACGCCCTTGATCTGGGTGAGCTTCTCGCCGGCCTGCTCGCGCAGTTTGCCGATGGCACCGGCGGTCTGTTCCTTCAAATCCCATTTGTTGACCGCGATGACGATGGCGCGGCCCTCCTGCTCGACCAGATCGGCGATGCGCTGGTCCTGCTCCTCGAACGCGTTCTCGACGTCGAGCAGCACGACCACCACCTCGGCAAAGCGCACCGCGTTGAGCGCATCGGCGATCGACAGCTTCTCCAGCTTCTCGTCGACGCGCGAACGGCGGCGCAGACCGGCGGTGTCATGCAGGCGGAATTTCTGCCCACGCCATTCGAGATCGACCGCGATGGCGTCGCGCGTGGTGCCGGCCTCCGGCGCGGTGAGCAGGCGCTCCTCGCCGATCAGCCGGTTGACCAGCGTCGATTTGCCGGCGTTCGGGCGGCCGACAATGGCGACGCGGATCGGATGTGGCCCGGACGGCTCGGCCGCCGCTTCGATCTGCGCCGCGGTGCGTTCCGGCAAGGCCGCGCGCAACGCGTCATAGAGGTCCACTAAGCCTTCGTTGTGCTCGGCGGAAATAGCGACCGGATCGCCGAGACCGAGCGCATAGGCGTCCAGCCTGCCCGATTCACCGGCGGTGCCTTCCATCTTGTTGGCGATCAGCACGGCCGGCTTGCCCGACTTGCGCACCAGTTCGGCGAACACGCGGTCGACCCCGGTCGGACCGCTGCGCGCATCGATCATGAAGAAGATCGCATCGGCCTGCCCGATCGCGGTCTCGGTCTGCGCGCGCATGCGGCCGGTGAGGCTCTCGGGCGCCGACTCTTCGAGACCGGCGGTATCGATGACGGTGAAATCGAGATCGCCGAGCCGGCCCTCGCCTTCGCGGCGGTCGCGCGTCACGCCCGGCCGGTCGTCGACCAGCGCGACGCGCCGTCCGACCAGCCGGTTGAAAAGGGTCGATTTGCCGACATTGGGACGGCCGACGATGGCGACGGTGAAGCTCATGGCTTATTTCTATCCCCTACGCCGCTGCCTGGCGCGGGTAGAAAAGATCAGCGCGATATGGTGCTGGGCGGCGGCGGCGCCGACAGCCAAGGATCGTTGCCTTGCCCGCCCGCGGGCTGCTGCGCCGTACCCGGCCACGGCTGCACCGGTTGTTGGCCTTGGCCTTGGTCCTGCGTCACCGGCTGGACCGTGACCTGCTTCGGCTGCGGCGCCGCCGTGCGCGGTTTCGGCTTGTGCTTCGGCTTTGGTTTGGGCGCCGGCTCCGCTTCGATCGCGGCGGTCTTAGCCGGCGGCGCCGGCGGGGTCGCGCCCGCGGGCGGCGGCACGGCCGTGGCATCCGGCGTGAGCGCGGTGTCCGCCTGCTGCTGATTGCCCTTCAGATATTCGGGCGGGATGCCCTGCGTGACGCCCGGCACACCGCCGGGAAACACTTCTTTGCGTACGCCCGGCAACTTCTTTTTCTCGTTGAGATGAAGAAAGTCGAGACTGTCCATGTCGAAGTTGTCAAGGCTTCCACAGCCGGCGAGCACCGGGGCGAGCGCAACCAGTCCGGCCATCAACGCGGTGCGATACTTGCGACGCATGGAAGAACCCTCAGCTCTTGCTGCCGCCGGCCGCGATCAGCGCCGAAAGCACGTCGGCGCGTGCGCGGGTACCGGGCGGCGTTTCGCCATCGCCCGCGATCATGTCGATATAGCGGCGCGCGGCGGTGAAATCGTTATTGCGCCAGGCCGACATCGCGAGCAACTCGCGCGCGGTATGGCGGAAGGCGTGGCCCGGCTCGGCGACCGGGTCGAGGCGGCGCTTCATGTCGGCAAGCGGGGCGGTATCCACCATCAGCATGCCCGCGCGCACGGCGGCGAGATCTTGCAAGGTCGCGCCGATCGAGCCGTCGGTGGCGAGGTCGTCATAGGCTTTCACCGCGTCTGCCGACTTGGTCTGCGCGAGCTCGGCCGCGGCGCGGAAGCGCGCCAGCAAGCGATAACCGGACGGCGCATCGACCGCGATCTTGGCGAAGGCGGCGTCGGCTTCGGCGTGCTTGCCCTCGTCGCTCAGGCTCAGCGCGGATTCGAAGGCGGCGCCGGCGGCGGCGGCTTTCTTGGCGTCCCACCATTGATAGGCCTGCCAGGCGCCGATCGCCGCAACGATCAGGACGGCGACCCCGATGATATAGACGCTGTAGCGCTCCCACAGCTTCTGCAGCCGTTCGCGCCGGACTTCCTCATCAACTTCGTGAAAAATATCGGCCAAAAACCCGCTCCCAGCCCCATTTACGCCCATCCGCGGGCGGATTGCGACGTAACCTAGCGATGTGGCGGGTCCAAGGCAAAGCTTACGGCTGACAATCGTTAAAATTCAGGGCTTTAGCGCCGGTCGCCCTAAGCCTTCTTACCCTTCATCGCATAGACATGCTCGGGGCCCGGAAAAGCGCGCGTACGCACGTCCGCGGCATAGTCGGCCACGGCCTTTTCGATGCCAGGACCGAGATCGCCATAGCGCTTGACGAATTTCGGCACCCGCGGCGACAGGCCGAGCATGTCCTCCAGGACCAGGATCTGCCCGTCGCAAGCGGCGCTCGCGCCGATGCCGATGGTTGGAATGCGCACCGCCCCTGTCAGCTTGCGCGCGAGCGGCTCGGCCACCGCCTCGATCACCACCGAGAAGGCGCCGGCCTCGGCCACCGCGACGGTGTCCTCCTCGATGCGCGCCCAGTCTGCCTCCTCGCGCCCCTGCGCGCGGAAGGAGCCGATCGTGTTGATCGACTGCGGGGTCAGGCCGACATGGCCCATCACCGGCACGCCGCGCTCGACCAGGAAGGCGATGGTCTCGGCCATGCGCTTGCCGCCCTCGACCTTGATGGCGCCGCAGCCGGTTTCCTTCAGCACGCGAGCGGCGCTCATGAAGGCCTGCTCCTTGGAAGCCTCATAGGAGGCAAACGGCATATCGACCACGACCAGCGCACGCTTACTGCCGCGCATCACGGCGTGGCCCTGCAGGATCATCATCTCGAGTGTCACCGGCACGGTGGTTTCCAGCCCATGCATCACCATGCCGAGCGAGTCGCCGACCAGGATCACGTCGCAATATTTGTCGACCAGGCGGGCGGTGTGCGCGTGATAGGACGTCAGGCACGCGATCGGGTCGCCGCCCTTGCGGGCGAAAATATCCGGAGCGGTGATCCGCCTGATTTCGTCTTGCACCGACACTGAAGTTTATCTCCCAAACACCGGCACGCCGATGACCATCGGATGGAAGGCATAGCCGAGCGCGAGATAGATGACGATGCCGATCGCGACGACCAGGATGTCATTGACCCAGCCGGCGGGCGCCAGCGCGGCGCCGACATCGCCGCGACGCTTGGCGGCAATGCGGGCATAGACGCCCCAGACTAGGAACGATCCGAACAGCAGGATCGAACCGAGGTCGCCGTTCGACAACAGATGCGCCAGCGCCCAGGTCTTGATGCCCGCCAGCATCGGGTGCTTGAGCTTGGCCTTGATGTGGCTGGGGATGAAGGCGGCGGTGAAGAAGATCGCCGCGAACAGCATCAGACCGACGGTGATGTGCCGCATGAACGCGGGCGGCGACCAAATCTGCGGCGCCTGCGCATGATATCGGCCGAAGCCCCAGACGATGAGTGCCAAGCCGGCGATCGACACCACCGCGAACACCGCACGGTAGCCGTTCAAGCCAAGCTTCGTGATCGCGTCAGCGCGCGCGCCGCGGAACGTCACGAAGATGTGGGTGGCGAAAAATACCACCAGCCCAAGGATGAAGATGCCTAAGCCCATGGCGCACTTTACCCCAGTTACGCATGACCGTTACAGTCGCCGCAGTAAAGGATCGCGACCGCCAATGCAACCTGTGTCCGGCAATCGAATACGGTCAATGATGGCGGCTCTGAGCTGCGCGCTGTTCAGGCGGGCTGCCGTTTCGGTCGCTTTGCTTTGTGCCGCTACCCTCCCCGGCCAGGCGCAGGAATGGCCGGCCAAGACGGTGCGAATTCTCGTCCCATTTGGACCCGGCTCGACGCCCGACATCGTGGCCCGCATCGTCGCCGACGGGCTTTCGCGGAAATACCCGCAGAGCGCCTTCGTGGTTGAGAACAAACCGGGCGCCAGCGGCAATATCGGCACCGACGCGGTGGCCAAGGCCGCGCCCGACGGCACCACCATCGGCATCAGCATCGGCGGGCCGCTCGCCATCAACACGCTGCTATTTTCGAATTTGCCCTACGACCCGCGCAAGGACATCGCGCCGATCACCCTACTCGTTACCCAGCCGAGCGCGCTCGCGGTCAATCCCGACCTCACGGTGAACACCGTCGCCGAACTGGTAGCGCTGCTCAAGGCCAACCCGGGTAAATACAATTTCGCTTCGATCGGCAATGGCTCGCTGTCGCATCTGGCCATGGAAGCGGTCGCCATCAAGTCAGGCACCAAGCTCGTTCATGTGCCTTATCCAAGTTCGCCGCAGGCGATCACCGCGGTGATCCGCAATGACGCGCAGATGGCCTGCCTGCCGGCGATCTCGGTGCTGCCGCAGGCCAAGGCCGGCAAGGTGAAAATCCTAGCGGTGTCCACGGCCCAGCGCTCGCCCTATTTGCCCGACGTGCCGACGCTGAAGGAGAGCGGCATCGACGTCGAGGCCGACGCCTGGAACGGCCTGATCGCACCGGGCGCCACGCCCAAGTCGATCATCGACAAGATCAACAAAGACGTGGCTGACATTCTCAAGCAGCCGGCGGTGCGCGATAAGCTCGCCGCACAATTAATGGAGCCGATCAGTTCTTCACCGGATGAATTCCGCGCCCGCATGAACGGCGAAATCGCGCGCTGGGCGCCGGTGATCAAGACGGCGAACGCGAAGGTGAATTAAGCCGCCTGCTTCTTCACGTCCTTGATGTCGCTGAATACGACGCCGGGGGCGCGCTCGGCCGTGTAGTCGAGGATGAACTGGTTGCGCGCCATGAACACGCGGTCGCCGTCGAGATCCTCGGCGACGCTCGAATAATTGGCCTGCACGAAATCGTCGAGCTTTTTGGCGTCGGCGCAGGAAATCCAGCGCGCGAGCTGGAATTCCGGCTGCTCGAAGCCGATGTCGAGGCCGTACTCGTCGGCGAGCCGAACTTTCAGGACGTCGAGCTGCAACGGGCCGACTACGCCGACCATCGCCGGCGCGCCGTCGAGCGGGCGGAACACCTGGACGACGCCTTCCTCGGCCATCTGCTGCAGCGCCTCCTTCAATTTCTTCGCCTTCATGGGGTCGCCGAGCTTCACCCGGCGCAGGATTTCCGGCGCGAAATTCGGCACGCCGAGAAAAGCGATCTCCTCGCCCTCGGTCAGCGTGTCGCCGATGCGCAGCACGCCGTGGTTGGGGATGCCGACCACGTCGCCGGCATAGGCCTCGTCGGCGAGCGCGCGGTCCTGCGCGAAAAAGAACTGCGGCGCCGACAGCGTGATCGGCTTGTCGGTGCGCACCAGCTTGGCCTTCATGCCGCGGCGCAGCTTGCCGGAGCACAGCCGGGCGAAGGCGATACGGTCGCGGTGGTTGGGATCCATGTTGGCCTGGATCTTGAACACGAAGGCAGTCATGGAATTTTCATGCGCGTCGATGGTGCGCTTGTCCGACACCTGCGCGCGCGGCGGCGGCGCGAAGCTGGCGAGCGCGTCGAGCAGGTCCTTGACGCCGAAGTTCTTCAAGGCCGAGCCGAAGAACACCGGCGTGAGATGACCCTCGCGGAAGGACTCGAAATCGAAGCGGCGGCAGGCATCCTTCACCAGCGCCAGCTCGTCGCCGACGGCCTTGGCGTCGAGCATCGGGTTCTTCGCCGAAAGCGCAGCGAGATCGAGCGGCTGCGGCGGCGCCGTCTTTCCGTCATCGCTCAGAAGCCGCATCTCGCCGGTCGCGATGTCATAGGTGCCGGCGAAATCGCGGCCGCGCCCGATCGGCCAAGTCATCGGCGCGGTGTCGAGCGCCAGCGTCTTCTCGATCTCATCGAGCAATTCGAACGGATCGCGGCTCTCACGGTCCATCTTGTTGATGAAGGTAATGATAGGAATATCGCGCAGCCGGCAGACTTCGAACAGCTTGCGCGTGCGCGCCTCGATGCCCTTGGCGGCGTCGATCACCATCACCGCCGAGTCGACGGCGGTCAGCGTGCGGTAGGTGTCCTCGGAGAAGTCCTCGTGGCCCGGCGTGTCGAGCAGGTTGAACATGCGGCCGTCGTAATCGAAGGTCATCACCGAGGTGACCACCGAAATGCCGCGCTCGCGCTCGATCGCCATCCAGTCCGAGCGGGTGGAGCGACGGTCGCGCTTGGCCTTGACCTGGCCGGCGAGATTGATGGCGCCACCGAACAGCAAAAGCTTCTCGGTCAGCGTGGTCTTGCCGGCGTCCGGGTGCGAGATGATGGCAAAGGTGCGCCGGCGCTCGACTTCCGCCGCGAGCGGCGTAAGCGGGATCGAATCGGCAGCGGCCAAAGGCTTATTCATGCCGGGCATGTGGCAGGGAAAACGGGCCTAATCAAGGGGCGGCTAGAGCATACCCGGCCGGAATAGCCGCCGCAGATTGAGCGAACGGCCGGCCACCATGAACATGCCGTCGCCGCGGTAATGGATGGTCTTGGGGTACTTCGGCGTCGGCGCCGCGTGCGCCTTGACCACCTCGAAGATGAAGACGTTATATTTATCGCGCAGCCGGCCGTCGACCAACTTGCATTCAAGGTTGGCGTAGCATTCGGCGATCAGCGGCGCCCTCACCTGTTCGGCGTCGACGGCAGTAAGCTTGAACTTGGCGAACTTGTCGACGTCGGCGCCCGAGCAGTTGCCGATCTTGGCAACGATGGGCGCAAGTTCGACGGTCGGGATGTTGACCACGCATTCTTTGGCTTGGCTGACCAGTTCATAACTGTGGTTGGCGCTGGAGATCAGGCAACCGACCAGCGACGGCACGAATTCCATCACCATGTGCCAGCCCATGGTCATGATGTTGCGCTCGCCCTTCCAGGCGGACGAGACCAGCACCACCGGCCCGGGCTCGAGAAAGCGGCGGATTTCGGAGACGGGGAAGTCGCGTTTTTTATAGATTTTCATCTCTGCATCACTTCACAGACGCAGCGTACTCCTCCGGCTTGAACCCGACCAGCAATTTGCCACCGCCCAATTCCAGCACCGGCCGCTTGATCATCGACGGCTGCGCCAGCATCAGCGCGATCGCCTTCTTCTCGGTGACGCCGTCTTTATCCTTGTCGGGCAATTTTTTGAACGTCGTGCCGGCGCGGTTGAGCAGCGTCTCCCAGCCCGCCTTCTTCGCCCAGCCTTCGAGCTTGGCGCGCTCGACGCCGGCGGTCTTGTAGTCATGGAAGGCGTACTCGACTTTATGCTTGTCGAGCCAGGCGCGCGCCTTCTTCATGGTGTCGCAGTTCTTGATGCCGTAGATGGTGGTGGGCATTGTTGTTCTCACTCAGCCAGCAAGATTTTGTCGATGAAGCGCAATCGAGTCACAGATTTGCAAGGTCTTCGCGCAATGCTCGAACTGTGGGATGACCAGGCCACTCATACACAAGATGCTCCTGCCGCACGAACTCATCGATAATGTCCGGCTTCCGAGATCGATAAAATACGAAGTCGCAGCTGTGCACGAGGACCGTGTGATTAATAACCCCCACCTCATCCTTGCCTAGACACAGAGTGCAAAGATTGGGGAGCGGCTTATAGACGGGGGGGGGGAATTGTCCAGAAAACTGCGATGTCCGGCATGAGTGGCACAAGTATTTCGCCTGTCATTGGCGCATTGGCCGTCGAAGAATATGAATGTAAGAACCCGTCGCCGAAAATGAACTCGTCAGATTTCGCGGGAGCACGGCAAACTTTCCGCGATCACGCGCAGTCGACATGAATCGCTCCAAAGCATCTCGGGGGTTCATGTTAATGAGAGACTTGCTCGCCGGCTGGTCGTTCATTCCCATTCGCTTCCGAAAGTACTCGGTCGTACCCTTGAACAGAATGGCGTAGACGCGGCCCGCGAACGACCAGCGACATCATAAGTTCTAGTAGACGATTAAGATCACCCCAACTTTGAGTGGCGGACACAAAGCGCTCGCGGCGGTTTACCACGTTTTCGCGTGGCTCAAAAGGCAATGACTCCAACCATCGGACAATAGACGGGACACTACTATCGATATCACCGAATTTCTTTTCAAATGATTCATCCCAAACCGTCGGCACGGTCGCACGGAGTTTGATGAGATGGCCGTTTTTTATGTGACTGAATTTTTTTGTGTTGGTCTGCGGGACCACACGACCACTTGGAAGGAGTTGATGCACGACGCCAGCATCATTCTTCCAGTATCTTGCCAGAACCTGGGGCCACCAATGATGATCTTCGTCTTAATCAGAGATGGCATCACCGCTGCCTTTAGTCCGGACGGACGGACGGACTACTCCCACTCAATCGTCCCCGGCGGCTTGCTCGTCACGTCATACACCACGCGGTTGACGCCCTTCACCTCGTTGATGATGCGCGTCGCCACCGCGCCGATGAATTTCATGTCGAAGGGATAGAAATCGGCCGTCATGCCGTCGGTCGAGGTCACCGCGCGTAAGCCCACCACGTAATCGTAGGTGCGGCCGTCGCCCATGACGCCGACCGTCTTCACCGGCAGCAGCACGGCAAAGGCCTGCCAGATATTGTCGTACAGGCCGGCGCGGCGGATTTCCTCGATGTAGATCTCGTCGGCGAGCCTGAGGATGTCGAGCTTCTCGCGCGTGATCGCGCCGGGCACGCGGATGGCAAGCCCCGGCCCGGGGAACGGATGGCGGCCGACGAAAGCCTCCGGCAGGCCGAGCTCGCGGCCGAGCGCCCTCACCTCGTCCTTGAACAGTTCGCGTAAGGGTTCGACCAACTTCATGTTCATGCGCGCCGGCAGACCGCCGACATTGTGGTGCGACTTGATGGTGACCGAGGGGCCGCCGGTGAACGACACGCTCTCGATCACGTCCGGGTAGAGCGTGCCTTGCGCCAGGAAATCGGCGCCGCCGATCTTCTTCGCCTCGGCCTCGAACACGTCGATGAACAATTTGCCGATGGTCTTGCGTTTCTGCTCGGGGTCTTCGACGCCGGCGAGCGCCTTGAGGAACACCTCGCTGTCGTCGACGTGCACCAGCGGAATGTTGTAGCTGTCGCGGAACAGCGTCACCACCTTCTCGGCCTCGGCAAGGCGCAGCAGACCGTGGTCGACGAACACGCAAGTGAGCTGCTCGCCGATCGCTTCGTGAATGAGCACCGCGGCGACCGCGCTGTCGACGCCGCCCGACAATCCGCAGATCACGCGGCCCTTGCCGACCTGGCGGCGGATCTTCTCGATCGCCTCGTCCTTGAAGGCGCGCATGGTCCAGTCGCCGGAAAGCCCTGCGACCTTGCGCACGAAATTGCGCAACAGCGCCGCGCCGTGCGGCGTGTGCATCACCTCGAGATGGAATTGCGTGGCGTAGAACTTGCGCGCGTCGTCGCCGATGATGGCGATCGGCGCGTTGGGCGAAATGCCGAGCACCTTGAAACCGTCCGGCAGCTTCGTCACCCGGTCGCCATGGCTCATCCATACCGGATATTTTTCGCCCTTGGTCCAGACGCCTTCGAAGATCGGGCTGTCGGCGATAACCTCGACCTCGGCACGGCCGAATTCGCGATGGTGGCCGCCCTCGACCTTGCCGCCGAGCTGCTGAGCCATCGCCTGCTCGCCGTAGCAGATGCCGAGCAGCGGCACGCCGGCATCGTAGATCGCCTTCGGCGCGAGCGGCGCGTCCTTGTCGAGGACGGAGGCCGGCCCGCCCGACAGGATCACCGCCTTCGGCTTCATTTCGCGGAAGGCCGCTTCCGCCTTCTGGAACGGCACGATCTCGCAATAGACCTTTTCCTCGCGCACCCGCCGCGCGATCAGCTGGGTGACCTGCGAGCCGAAGTCGACGATCAGGATTTTGTCATGCATGGGCGGCTTGGCCGCGAACGGCTGCCGGAATCGGCTCCGTTCGAAGCGGCTTTGTGGGATTGAGCGCGGTTTGGGTCAAGGCGGCATCAGGCTCCGGTTAACTACGCCAGATTTCGACACATTCAGATAACCCTCCATTAGCCCGCCCGTGAGAGATTAAAGCGAATAAATTCGCCATTTCCACACGTTTGGGGTCCAAGTTTGGCCTACCACGCCGACCATATGGCGCTTTCCACGCGGCCTGCAGCCGATCGCCGGGCGGCGCTGTTCCGCGAGAGCCTGGCCGAGAAGGCCTCGCGCTGGACGCTGGGCACCGCCTGGTCGCTGATGCCGGCGCGCATTTCCGGCCTGCCCAACCTCGCCCGGCTTTGTTTCCATGAGCTGCTCGCCCCCGACTACGCCCTGCCCGATCCCGAGCGCGCGCTGGCCGACCCGCCGGGCCTCGCCGGCATCGTGCACGATCTGTCGCTGCCGACGCTGCTCGCCGCCTATCGGCGCGGGCTTTATCCGCTCGCGCATATCGCGCCGCTGAAATGGTGGTCGCCGCCGCAGCGCTCGCTGCTGCTGTTCAAGAATTTCCACATCTCGAACAACCTGGCGCGGCTGATGCGGCAAGACCGCTACAGCGTCACCTTCGACCGCGATTTCGACGCGGTGATCGCCGCCTGCGCCGGACGCCGGGAGGGCCGCCGGCGCCTCACCTGGATCACGCCGCGCATCATGCGGGCCTACGCCGGAGCCTACGACGCCGGCTACGCACATTCGTTCGAGGTCTGGAACAAGGCGGGCGAGCTGGTCGCCGGGGGCTACGGTATGGCGATTGGCGGCAGCTTCACGGCGGAATTGCAGTTCACGCACGAGTCAAATGCCTCTCGCGTCGGCATGACCGTGCTCAACTGGCATCTCGCGAACTGGGGTTACCGCTTCAACGACGGCAAGCTGATCGGGCCGTTGTGGGAGAACATGGGTTTTCCCGACGTGCCGCGGCAAGAATTTCTGGCGCTGCTCGCCGGGGCGGTACAAAGCGCCGGGCAAAAGCGGGCGCTGGCAGGTCGAGACTGATCTCGAGACCGTGTCGCGCTGGCGGCCGGGCTGAACAGGGCCGCTTACTGCAGGCCGTTATCGATCACGTTGCCCATCAGCGGGATTTTCGCAATCCAGCGGCGGACGCGCGAATGCGGTTCGTTCGCTTGCGCCGCAGCCGCCTCGGCCGGATCGGGAATCGCCGCCGGCGGCACCGGATGACCCGGCGTCAGTTCGCGGCGCGGCCGGTGCCGCGACGACAGCCGCGGGCGCCGCGACCTGGGCCGGGGGCGGCAAAGCTGGCGCAAGCGGCGGCACTGCGGGCACCGCCGCAGGCGTTTGAACCGGCGCTGCCGCGTCTTGCGGGATCAGCCGCAGCCGCGGCGCGATCGGCGCTTCGACCGCGTCAGGCGTCGTCCGGTGGGCTTCCTTGGTCAGCAAAGCCTGGCGCACGGCATCGAGCCATTGCGTATCCGACACGCCGGGTTCGCGGCGTTCGGCGCCGGGCCAGGCGGTGGCCGGCATTTTCGCGGCCGTCTGCGGATGCGGATCGGCCTTGCGGACCGCCTCTTTCGCCGGCGCTTCGGCAATGCGCGCAGCCGGCGCGGCGACGGGCGCCGGCGCTGCAGGCGCTGCAGGCGCAGCCACCACGGCAGGCTTTTCGATGGCCAGCAATGATTTGAATGCCGCGGTCGCGTCGGGATCGATCGAGCCGCAGGTCTGCTCGAACTTCTCGACGTCGTGCCGCGCCAGGATGCGCCGGGTGCTGGCGTCGACGCGCTTGTCGATCATCGAGATGATATCGGCGCGCAGGCTCTGGCAGGTGGTCTCGACCGAGAAATTGGCGCGGTAGATCGAATAGGCGCTGGCGAGGCCGACCGGGATCGCCAACAGCGAGCCGACGACCTGCAACATGCTCACCGTGCGCGTCAGCCGCGGAGTACCGTGCCGGGACGTCGTGCGAAAAGGGGGCATCGTGCGCGCCGGGATGAAAAGGATCGCGCCTCGCCACCAACATGTCGTGGAAACCTCGCTTGCGGGAGAATCGAGCGTGTCAGTCACGAAACTTTCGCGGAGAAATTTGGCCGGGAATGCGGCGCAATCGGGGAATTCCGGTAATCGCAAGCGTTAACGGGCAGTCCAGGCGTCAATGTGCGCCGCAGCACGCTGACAAAAAACCCGTCGGTCCCGGTCGTGCGCGGCGTCATCAAGATACCCTCCGCCGACAACCGCGCCGCTTTGGTGAACAATAAAGCGCTCTCGCCCAGCACATTCGCCACCTCGCCGGCGGCTGCACGGAAAATTCCGGATGGCGCGTGAGGAATGCGCGCACCTGCGCGCCGTTTTCCTCATCCAGCACCGAGCAGGTGACGTAGGCGATGCGGCCGCCGGATTTGAGCAACGCGACAGCGCGATCGAGGATCTCCGCCTGTTCCTTTTGCCGTTGCTCAAGTGCGCCTGGCCGCATGCGCCATTTGGCGTCCGGGTTCCGCCGCCACGCGCCGGTGCCGGTGCAGGGCGCGTCGATCAACACCAAGTCGCAGCGGCCAGCGAGGTCGGCGATTTCGCCGCCGACCGATTTCGGCGTGCGCACCTGGACGTTGCGCGCGCCCGAACGCTTGAGACGGTCGTGGATCGGCGCCAGCCGCCGTTTGTCGTCGTCGGTGGCGAAAATCTGCCCCTTGTTCTCCATCATCGCTGCCAAGCGCCAACGTCTTGCCGCCGGCGCCGGCGCAGAGATCGACCACCTGCTCGCCCGGCTTGGCGCCGGAAAACAGCGCGGCCAATTGCGAGCCTTCATCCTGCAGTTCGACCATGCCCTTCAGGAACGCCGGCTCGGCATGGATCGCCGGGCTCTTGGCGTCGGCGGAAAATGCATGCGCAAGCCCCAAGGCGACCAGCGCGTCGGCTCCGCCTTGAGGTCGGCGAGCATCGCGGCGGCCTTGTCGCGGTCGGCCTTGAGCGTATTGACGCGGAGATCGAGCGGCGCGCGCGAGGACAGCGCCGCGCCCTCCTCCGCCCGCGACTCGCCGAAGGCGCGCGCGAAATACGGTTCCAGCCATTCCGGATAGTCGCCAGCGACATGCGCGGGCGCGCCTGCCATATCGGCGGCATCGAGCCGGCTGCGCTCGTCATCGCTCAATGCCTCGGCTGCGTATTTCTCGCCGCTGGCCAAGTCTGACGATCGCGTCGCTGTCGAACCCACGCTCGCGCTTGAGCATGCCGAGCAGGATCGCACGCGGCGTCTCGGCGTCCATCAGGTAAGCGCTCGAGGCGCGGCGGCGCAGCGCGTCATAGACCAGGCCGGCAATGGCCGCGCGGTCGCCCGAGCCGGCGAAGCGATGCGCCAGCCCCCAGCTCTTGAGCGCGTCGGCCGCCGGGCGCCGCTCGCTCTCCAGATTGCCGAAGACCTCGATGGCGGCGGCAAGCCTTGCTGAAGGCGTCATGGCAGGCCAGCGATGAGTCGCACCGCGAAGATCACCCACATCAACAGCAGCACGATCACGCCGGCGGCGAAAGCATTGAAGCGATGCGGGACATAGTTCGTGCCGGTGTGGATGTAGGCGTGAATGAGCCGCGTGACGACAAACACCCATGCCATCGCGACGAAGAGAAAATCGGCATGCCGCGTGGCGATCGCCAGGATCGTGAGCACGTAGAACAACACTGGAATTCTGGAACTGGCTGTTGTAGCAATTCGCGATCTGCGTCTGACGCGCCGGCCAGTTCGACTGACCGAGCGCAATATCCTTCATCTTTACTTCGCCGGATCGGATGACCGTGGTGCGCACCCCCGCGGTCCAGAACAGGAGCACGAAGGTCAGCGCGACCTGGACGAACAGCGGCAGTAGGACGAATTGAATGGACATTCGCCGCTCAGCCGCCGCCCGGATAATTCGGGCTCTCGCGCGTGATGGTCACGTCATGCACGTGGCTTTCGCGCAAGCCCGCGCCCGAGATGCGCATGAACTCGGCGCTGTCATGGAAATCGGCCAGCGTCTTCGCGCCGACATAGCCCATGGCGCGCGCGCAGTCCGCCGGCCAACTGGTGCAGCACATTGGCGACCGGCCCCTTGTAGCCGACCTGGCCCTCGACGCCTTCCGGCACCAGCTTGAGCGTGTCCTTGATGTCCTGCTGGAAATAGCGGTCGGCCGAGCCGCGCGCCATGGCGCCGACCGAACCCATGCCGCGATAGCTCTTGTAGGAGCGGCCCTGATAGAGAAATACCTCGCCCGGCGTCTCGTCGGTGCCCGCCAATAGCGAGCCGACCATGGCCACGTCGGCGCCGGCGGCGAGCGCCTTGGCGAGGTCGCCGGAATATTTGATGCCGCCGTCAGCGATCACCGGGATGCCGGCCTTCTTCGCCGCCTCGACCGAGTCCATGATCGCGGTGAGCTGCGGGACGCCGACGCCGGCGACGATGCGGGTGGTGCAGATCGAGCCAGGGCCGATGCCAACCTTGATGGCATCGGCGCCGCAATCGATCAGCGCCTTGGCGCCTTCGGCGGTGGCGACATTGCCGGCCACCACCTGCACTGCATTCGACAGCTTCTTGATGCGGGTGACGGCGTCGAGCACGTAGCGCGAATGACCGTGCGCGGTGTCGACCACGACCAGATCGACGCCGGCGGCGATCAGCGCTTCGGTGCGGGCGAAGCCTTTGTCGCCGACCGTGGTCGCCGCGGCGACACGCAGGCGGCCCTGCTCGTCCTTGCAGGCGTTCGGATTGGTCACCGCCTTTTCCATGTCCTTGACGGTGATTAGGCCGACGCAGCGGTATTGGCTGTCGACCACCAGAAGCTTTTCGATGCGGTGCTGGTGCAAGCAGGCGCTTGGCTTCGTCCTGGCTGACGCCCTCGCGCACGGTGACCAGCTTGTCCTTGGTCATCAGTTCGGCCACGCGCTGATTGGGATCGGTGGCGAAGCGCACGTCGCGGTTGGTCAAAATGCCGACCAGTTTGCCGGGCCCGCCATTGCCGGAGCGCTCGACCACCGGCACGCCGGAAATCCGGTTTTCCTTCATCAGGTCGAGCGCCTGCTGCAGCGCGGCGGTCGGCTCGATGGTGAGCGGGTTCACCACCATGCCGGATTCGAATTTCTTGACCTGGCGGACCTGCGCCGCCTGCGCCTCGGGATCGAGATTGCGGTGGATGACGCCGATGCCGCCGGCTTGCGCCATGGCGATCGCCATCTGCGTTTCGGTCACCGTGTCCATGGCGGAGGCGATGATCGGGATATTGACCGGGATCGAGAGGGTGACGCGCGAGCGGATATCGACGTCGCCCGGCAGCACCTCCGACAGGCCGGGCCTGATCAGAACGTCGTCGAAAGTGAGCCCTTCGCGCGGGCTTCCGATGTTTTTTCCGGCCATCGCCAACTCCGTCTCACCCGAAAAGGAGAACGAGGCCGGCTGCCGAAGGCTGATAAAATGCCCGCTGCGAGGGGTCCCTCGCCCGACGTCACGGCCCGCTTTTGGGTTGGCGCCGGTGGTTAGCACGCTACGCGCCCGATTCCTAGGGCAATATCGAACGGGGTGGATAGCCCGGCGCGGCCGTCAACCGCATTCGCGGATGGCTGTCATGACCTGCCTAAATCGGCCTTCCTTCCGCCGCCACTTTGCTGTTCAAGACCTCAGCCTTGAGCCGGAAACCGCCCCGCCATTCGTTAGATCCCATGCGCCCTGACCGCATCGTTCCGCTGATCGTCGCGGTCGCGCTGTTCATGGAGAACCTGGATTCGACCGTGATCGCGACGGCGTTGCCGTCGATCGCGGCCGATATCGGCACCAATCCGCTGGCGCTCAAACTGGCGATCACGTCTTATCTTTGTCGCTGGCGATCTTCATCCCGGCGAGCGGCTGGACCGCCGACCGCTTCGGCGCGCGCACCGTGTTCCGCGCCGCCATCGCCGTGTTCGTGCTCGGCTCGATCGGCTGCGCCATGTCGGGCTCGCTCACCGATTTCGTCATCGCCCGCATCGTGCAGGGCATGGGCGGCGCAATGATGACGCCGGTCGGCCGCATGGTGCTGGTGCGCACCATCAGCCGGCGCGAATTGATCGCCGCCATGGCCTGGGTGACAACGCCTGCGCTGATCGGGCCGGTGCTCGGGCCCGCCGGTCGGCGGCTTCATCACCACTTACGCGACCTGGCATTGGATCTTCCTCATCAATGTGCCGATCGGCCTCCTCGGCATCGTGCTCGCCACCCGCTACATCGAGGACCTGCGCGCGGAAAAGCGCGAGCGTTTCGACATTTTCGGCATGGCGCTGGCCGGTCTCGGCATCGCCGGCGTCGCCTTCGGGCTGTCGGTGCTCGGGCTCAATTTCCTGCCCTGGACGGTGGTGGCGGCGCTGGTCGTCGGCGGCGCCTGCTTCATCGCCGCCTATCTCGTGCACGCGCGGCGCACCGCGAATCCTGCGCTCGACCTCACGCTGTTCCGCGTGCCGACATTCTTCGCCAGCGTCACCGGCGGATTCATTTTCCGGCTCGGCCTCGGCGCACTGCCGTTTCTGCTGCCGCTGATGCTGCAGGTCGGCTTCGGCATGACGCCGTTCGAGTCCGGCATGATCACGTTCGCGACGGCGCTCGGCGCCATGGGCATGAAATGGGCGACCACCACCATCCTGCGCCGCTTCGGCTTCCGCACCATTCTCGTGACCAATGCCTTGATCAGCTCGGCCTTTCTCGCGGTCTGCGCCGGCTTCACCCAGACCACGCCGGTGGCGATCATCGTGCTGCTGCTGTTCGTCGGCGGCTTTTTCCGCTCGCTGCAATTCACCAGCATCAACACCATGGCCTATGCCGACATGGAACCGGACCGGGTCAGCCGGGCGACCGCGCTGGTCAGCGTCGCCCAGCAACTGGCGGTGTCGAGCGGGGTCGCGCTCGGCGCCTCGGTGGTCGAACTCACCGTCCATTTCAAGGGCGGCGGAGCTTTGCAGGCGAGCGATTTTCCGCCCGCGTTTCTGGCGGTCGCCGCGATTTCCGCGCTTTCCGTATTGATTTTCCTGCGGCTTTCGCCCGACGCCGGCGCGGAAATGACCGACCGCGCGCCCGCGCCCGTCGGAAACGTCCGGACCAGCGCGTCGGGTAAAGATCACCTATTCGCTACAAATTAATGGTTTATCGCCTAACTCTTGGACAAGCCGTTGGCCGATCTCGTATTTTCGGCGCGCTTGGACTTAGTCGAGGGGAAGGCTCATGCAGGGGACAATGAGAGCCCGGCTGTTCGCGGCCACATTGCTCGTGGCGATCGTCGCCGTTTTGCCGTGCGAGCGCCGCCCAAGCGCAGTCGCGCGAAGCAAAAATGTGCGCCGACCAGACCGAAAGCCTCGCCGACCAGCGCATCGCCGCCTGCTCAAGCATGCTCAATTCGGGCCGCCTGCACGGCAAGCAGGAAGGCGTCGCCTACGATCTGCGCGGGCTCGCTTATCTCGACCGCGGCGACATCGCGCACGCCATCGCCGATCTCAACCAGGCGATCACACTCGCGCCCGATTTCGCGCCCGCCTACCAGAATCGCGGCAACGCCTGGTATGCGCGCGGCAACTACGGGCAGGCGATCGCCGACTACGACACGGCGATCAAGCTCGATCCCAAGGCTGCAGCGCCTTACATCAACCGCGCCACCGTGCGGCGCGACCTCGGCTATGTCGACGGCGCGCTCGAGGACTACAAGATGGCGATCGAGACTCGGCGCCGACAGCGCCCGCCTCTATGGCGGACGCGGCCAGCTCTATCTGCGCCAGCGCGACTACGCTCACGCGCTCGCCGATTTCGATCATGCCTTGAAGTGGATGCGAGCGCGGCGAATTACATGGCGCGCGCGCACGCCAAGCAGGACAGCGGCGACTTCGATGGCGCGCTCGCCGACTACGCAGAGGCCGCGCGGCTCGATCCGAAGAACATCGCCGCCTACACCGCGCAGGCCGCAATCTGGACGATGAAGGACGATTTCGGCAAGGCGATCGCGGTCTATGACCGCGCCATCGCCGCCGATCAGACGCGCGCCCCAACCTATGCCTTGCGCGCCCATGCCTATGAGCAGAACGGCGACCGCAAGCGCGCTTTGGCCGACATCAGCCATGCGATCAAGCTCTCGCCGAAAGCCGATTTCCTGGAATTGCGCGGCGCGCTGCATCTGCAGGATGGCGACACCGACGGCGCGCTGAAAGATGCCGACGCCATTCTCAAACTCAGCGCCGGCAGCGCCGCCGGTTATGCGCTGCGCGGCGCGGCGTTCACTCGCAAGAAGCAATACGACCGCGCGCTCGCCGATCTTGACCAGGCGATCAAGCGCGATCCCAAGAACGCGCTCGCCTACGCCGAGCGCGGCCGGGTCCATCTGGCGAAATCCGACAATGATCGCGCGCTGTCCGATCTCAACCGCGCCATCGCCCTCGGTGCGACCGGCGTCGCGTCCTATCGCGCGCGCGCCGCGATCTACCAGGCCAAAGGCGATACCGATCTCGCGCTCGCCGACCTCAATGCGGTGCTGACGCGTGTTCCGGATGATGTCGCGAGCCTGGTCGAGCGCGCGCAGATCAAGCAAGCCCGCGGCGAGACCGCGGCCGCCATGGCCGACTATGACGCCGTGCTCAAGCGCGACTCGAACAACGTCGCCGCGCTTGGCGCCCGCGCCGCGGCGCTGATCCGCGCCAACAGTTACGACAAGGCGATCGAGGATCTCGACCGGATCATCCAGATCGATCCGAAGAACGCGCGAGCCTATTATCAGCGCGGCTTCGCCTACGAGCAGCAGGGTCAACGCGCCAAGGCGATCGACGACTACAACAAGGCGATCGCGCGCGATGCCAGCGCCACGGCGGCGCGCGAAGCGCTGGCGCATGCCAATGCCGAGGAGCAGAAAAATCAGCAAGAGCTGAAATTGGCCGCCGAGCGGAAGAAACGCGAAGAGGAGCAAAAGCTCGCCGAACAAAGACAGAAGCAGCAGGAGGCTATCGAACTAGCCAAGCGCGAGGCCGCCGATCTCGCCGAGCGGTCGAAGAAGCAGGAAGAGCAGAGGCTTGCCGAGCTGAAGAGAAAGCAGGATGAGCAAAAACTTGCCGAGGAGAAAAAGCGGCAAGAGGAACAAACGCTTGCTGAACAAAAGAAGCTGGAAGCGCAGCGTCTGGCCGAGCAGAAGAAAAAAGAGCAAGAACAAAAGTTGGCTGAGCTGAAGAAACAGCAGAAAGAACAAAAGCTTGCCGACCAGAAAAAGCTGGAGGCGCAAAAGCTCGCAGAGCAAAAGAAGCGCGAACAAGAGATGGCCGAACAAAAGAAGCTGGAAGAGCAGAAGCTCGCCGAAAAGAAGAAAAAGCAGGACGAGCAGAAATTGGCTGAGCAGAAGAAGAAGGAGGCGGAAGCCGCCGCCAAGGTGCGCCGTCGCAGCCGGCGCAGCAGGCCGATCAGATCAAGCAAGCGGCGGTGACGGCACAAGAGCAGAAGGAGCAATTGGTCGACCCGCCCGAGCGTAAAATCGCCGAGCCCGCCGCCGCTCCGCAGCAGAAGGTGGACCGCGCGTCACACCGCGGCCGCCGCGCGCAACGCGAGGCCGAACGCCGCCGCCACCCCTCACGCGTCGAGGAGGCGCGCCGCCGCGCTTATTACGAGGAGGACGCGCGCCGCAGCTATCGCCGCAGCGCCGCGGCCTACTCTTCACCGACGTCTGGCCGGAAGGCTCGTGGCATCAGGACGACCGGCGATAACCCGTCGCCAGGAGATAAAGCTCCGCCGAGTCGGAACGGCTTGCCGCCGGCTTGACGTGCTTCACGCTTTTGAAGTCGCGCTTGAGCGCGGCGAGCAGTGCCGCTTCGGTGCCGCCCTGCAGCACCTTGGCGAGGAACGCGCCGCCGGGCGTCAGCACTTCGCGGGCGAATTCGGCGGCCGCTTCCACCAGCCCCATGATCTTCAGGTGATCGGTCTTGGCGTGGCCGGTGGCGTTCGCCGCCATGTCGGACAAGCACGACATCGGCCGGTCCGCCGAGCATGGCCTTCAATTTGTCCGGCGCCGCGGGATCAAGAAAATCGATCTGCGCGAATTCGACGCCGGCGACCGGCTCCATCGGCAAAAGATCGATCGCGACCACGCGGCCCTGCTGCGGCGCGCCGACGCGTTTCGCCGCGACCTGGCTCCAGCCGCCGGGCGCGGCGCCGAGATCGATCACCCGCGCGCCCTTCTTGAGGATGTGCGCCTTGTCGTCGATTTCGATCAGCTTGTAGGCGGCGCGCGAGCGAAAGCCTTCGCGCTTGGCGCGCGCGACATAAGGATCGTTGAGCTGGCGCTCCAGCCAGAGCTTGGATGACAGCGAGCGGCTCTTGCCGCTCTTGACGCGGACTTTCAACGCGCGCGAGCCGCTGCCTTTGCCGTGCTCGTCACGACGCCGCCGGCTGATTGCCGCCGTCCCATACGCCGTCCTCGCGCATCATCTGCACCAGCATGCCTTCGCGCAGGCCCCGGTCGGCGACGCGCAGCCGCGGACACGGGAAGGCGCGGCGGATCGCCTCCAGGATGGCGCAGCCGGCCAGCACCAGGTCGGCGCGCTCGGCGCCGATGCAGGGACTGGCGACGCGTTCCTCGTAGCTCATGGCCAGCAGTTTTTCGATCACCGCGGTGATCTGCTGCTCGTTCATCCAGCAGCCGTCGACGCGGTTGCGGTCGTAGCGCGTGAGATTGAGATGCACGCCGGCAATCGTCGTCACCGTGCCGGAGGTGCCGAGCATGTGGACGCCGCGCAAGCCGGCGCCGGCGTGCTCGCGCGCGAACGGCGCGATCATGGCCGCCACCTCGTGCCACCATCGCCTCATAGGTCTCGGGCGACACGGTGATGCCGCCATAGCGCTCGGCCAGCGTCACAACGCCGTGCGGCAGCGAGATCCAGCCGCGGATCTGCGGCAGCGGCGGCCCGCCGCGGCTTTTCTGCGAGCGCTCGAGCCGCACCAGCTCCGAGGAGCCGCCGCCGATATCGAACAGCACGACGCCTTCGGCCTGCGGATCGATCAGCGTGGTGCAGCCGGTGGCGGCGAGGCGCGCCTCGGTCTCGCGATCGATCACCTCGAGCTCGAGGCCGACCTCCTGCGCGACGCGGGCGCGGAAGTCCTCGCCGTTCTCCGCCGAGCGGCAGGCCTCGGTCGCGATCAGGCGGGCGCGGGTGACGCCCTTGTTCTTCATCTTGTTGCGGCAAATCGTGAGCGCGGCGATGGCACGCTCGATCGCCGCCTCGCTGATGCGGCGCGAACGCGGTGACGCCCTCGCCGAGCCGGATGATGCGGGAAAACGCGTCGACCACGCGGAAGCTGTTGCCGGTCGGACGCGCGACCAGCAGGCGGCAATTGTTGGTGCCGAGATCGAGCGCAGCGTAGCTCGCCCCGCCGCGATCGCTGCCCAAGCCGCCGTCCGTCCGTCCAGGCGACCGCCGACCCCACCGGGACCGCGCCGGCGGCGCCCGATAACATAGCGGGGTCGAGGCCCGGGGTGTCCCCGGCCTCGCCGCTCATCACTCTAAACCTTCCTGCCGCCCCCGGCCGCTTCCCAGCGCTCCACGGGTGCAGCATTTGTTCCCACAGATCGCGAAAAGTGTAACAGCGCCCGCGGTTCACGCAACCCTCGTGCCTGAAAGCCATTCTTGTAGGAGCGGCGACCCTGCTTTATTTGAGCATGACCCCGGTTTAACCCGAACAAGCCCCCCGCATGGACGATCAAACCACCGAAAATACCCTCTCGTTGACCAAATTCGGCATCGGCCAGCCGGTGCGCCGCAGCGAGGATCCGACGCTGGTGCGCGGCGAAGGCCGCTACACGGACGACATCAACCGGCCGGGCCAGGCCTATGCGGTGATGGTGCGCGGTAGCATTGCGCACGGCGTGATCCGCGGCATCGACACCGCCGCCGCCAAGGCCATGCCGGGCGTGCTCGCGGTCCTGACCGCCGCCGAACTCTCCGCCTATGGCGGGCTCAAGTGCAATCTGCCGCTCAAAAGCCGCGACGGCTCGCCAATCCGCTACACGCCGCGGCCGGCGCTTGCCGGCGACAAGGTGCGCTTCGTCGGCGATCCGGTCGCCTGCGTGATCGCGGAGACCGTCGCGCAAGCCAAGGATGCCGCCGAGGCGGTCGCGCTCGATATCGAGCCGCTGCCCGCGGTGGTCAGCGCGCGCGACGCGGCCAAGCCCGGCGCGCCGCAGGTTTGGGACGACGTGCCGGGCAACATCGCGCTCGATTACCACTATGGCGACAAGGACAAAGTCGCCGAGGCTTTCGCCAAGGCCGCGCACGTCGTGAAATTGCCGCTGATCAACCAGCGCCTGGTGGTGAATTCGATCGAGCCGCGCTCGGCCATCGGCGAATTCGACGCCAAGAACGATAAATGGACGATGTATTCGTGCAGCCAGGGCGTGTTCGGCCTCAAGACCATGCTGCGCGACATTCTCGGCGCGCCTGCCGACAAAGTGCGCGTGGTCACCGGCAATGTCGGCGGCTCGTTCGGGATGAAGGCTGCCGTCTACCCGGAATATGTCTGCATCCTGCACGGCGCGCGCGTGCTTGGGCGCCCGGTCAAGTGGACCGACGAGCGTTCCGGCAGCTTCATGTCTGACCATCATGGCCGCGATTACGACATGACGGTCCAAGTCGCCTTCGACAGTGACGGCCTGATCCAGGCGATGCGGCTCACCGGTTACGGCAATCTCGGCGGCTTCTGCGCGGCCTTCGGCCCGCTGCTGCCGACGCTCAACGTCACCAAGAACATCGTCAGCATGTACCGCACGCCCTTGCTCGAGGTCGCGACGCAATGCGTGTTCACCAACACCACGCTGGTCTCCGCCTATCGCGGTGCCGGCCGGCCGGAAGGCGCGCTCAGCATGGAGCGCACCATGGACTATGCCGCCGCCGAGCTCGGCATCGACCGCTTCGAATTGCGCCGGCGCAATTTCATCAAAGCGCGCGAGATGCCGTTCAAGGCGGCCTCGGGCATGACCTACGACTGCGGCGATTTCCCCGGCCTGTTCAAGGACGCGCTGGCGCGCGCCGACGTCAAAGGCTTCAAGCAGCGCAAGCGTGAAAGCAAGCGGGCCGGCAAGCTGCGCGGCCTCGGCGTCGCCTGTTATGTCGAGACCACGGCGGCGATGACCACCGAACAGGCGGCGATCCGCTTCGGCGGCGATGGCACCGTCACCATCATCACCGGCACGCTCGATTATGGGCAAGGCCACGCTTCCGCTTTTGCGCAAGTGCTGACCGAAAAACTCGGCGTCCCCTTCGACCGCATCCGCCTGGTGCAGGGCGACAGCGATCGACTCGTCGCCGGTGGCGGCACCGGTGGCTCGCGTTCTGCCATGCTGAGCGGCACTGCGATCGCGCAGGCCTCGGACAAGGTGATCGAAACCGGCAAACAGATCGCGGCGCATGTGCTGGAAGCCTCCGTCGGCGACATCGAATTCGACCACGGGCGCTTCGTCATCGCCGGCACGGACCGCGCGATCGGGGTCATGGAACTGGCCGAGCGCCTGCGCGGCGGTCTGAAGCTGCCCGACGGCATGCCGGCGTCGCTCGATGTCACCCATGTCACCGAGCAGGTTCCCGGCACCTACCCGAACGGCGTGCACGTCGCCGAGGTGGAAATCGAGCCTGACACCGGGCTGACCCGCACGGTGAAATACACCGCGGTCAACGATTTCGGCACCGTGCTCAATCCGATGCTGGTCGAAGGCCAGATCCAGGGCGGCGTCGTGCAGGGCCTCGGCCAGGTGCTGCTCGAGGGTGCGGTCTATGACGCCGACGGCCAATTGGTCACCGGCTCGTTCATGGACTACGCCATGCCGCACGCCCACGATGCGCCGCAGATCGAGGTGGCCAACCGCCCGGTGCCGACCAAGACCAATCCGATCGGTGCCAAAGGCTGCGGCGAAGCCGGCACGTCGGGCGGGCTTCCCGCCGTCGCCAATGCGGTGATCGATGCGCTGTCTGACTTTGGGATAAGGCATCTGGAGATGCCGATGACGCCCGCGCGCATCTGGCAGGCGATTTAAGACGCTCAACGCAGACAAGCTTGATTCCTGCGAAAGTTTACGAAAAATTATTTCGTGGAAGTTTTATTCCGCAGATATTTTCAGGGCTCGCGGCGAGCCGTATAAATGCTTGGGGCGACTCGACCGCCATCGAGCCGCAATTTGTTCACGTCACGGTCCTTCCGCCTCCACCGTTTCCTCCAATATCTTGCGGGACGCGCCTGCTCGCGCATCGTGAATTGGCGCGACCGTTGGCTGGATCCGGCGGCGCTCTCGTTTTTCCAGACAATGCGTGACGGCGGCTTCGATCCGGAAGCCCATATCGACGTGCTATTCCCCGGCTAAGCGACAATCCGAAAACTGGCCGGTGATATGACGCGGAAGTTGTCGTTGATTCGGTCGCAAAAATGCTCCCATTTCTTGGGAATTGTCTGATTGAGAAAGGTCAGGATCGCCGCGCGGAATTGGTCGAAGGTTTTGTAGTCTCGATTGTGGGTCGTGTACTGATGCATGAGGCCCCAGCATCGCTCGATCGGATCGAGGTGAGGACAATAGGGCGGGATGAAGTGCAGCACGCACTTGCGACCCTGTCGCTTTAGCCATTCACGCACGCGCTTGGCATGATGGTAGCTAGCATTGTCCAAGTGGACATGGATCCGTCTTTTTTGGGGATGTGCAGCCTCGACCGCCTTGAGCAAGGCGATCAGGCTTCTTGCATTGACCTTGGCGACTTCCAGCATCTGTGTCTGGCCCGTCTCCAGATTGATCGCGCCATGAATGTTGAGCGACTGGCGGCCGGTTGTCTGTTCGACCGCGATCGCAATACCCTTCGGTGCCCAACATCCGGCGGCGTGGACCTGATGCGTGGGATGCACCGCATCGACGAATACGACCGCTTCATCCATGCCCATGGTGTTGAGCAACTTCTCGTAGCCTGCAATGAAGGCCTTCTGCTGTGCCTCATTGAGGTTACGCGGGGCTTCGCGCGGCCTGCGGTAGTCGAAGCCTAGCCGGTGCAAGAGGGCAATCAAACCGGGACGGCTATAGCTGAGAGCGAAGTTCTTCTCGATCCACGCCCCGATCACCTTGGTGCTGCGCGGTAGCCGGGCTGTAATCCAGTCCTTCAACGCTCTTTGCTGATCTTCCGCCAAGCGGCATGCGCTACCCTCATGGCCGAAGCTGCTTAAGCCGTTCAAGCCATCGCTCTCGTAAGCACGATACCAGCCGCGCACCGTGTCATCGTCCAGCAACAGTGCCGACGCAACTTTGGCGCAACTCCAGCCTAAATTGAGAAGAACAATCGCATTCGCCCGCCGCGCGATGCGATGTTCGGCAAGCCCGTCGCGTGCCAACCCAATCAGCGCCTGCCGCTCTGCTTCCGACAAAAAACCAGCCCGAATCATCGCCTAAGACGAATCGATGTTCCCAACCCCGTCAAGTACTTCTCGGGTTCACACAGAGTCACGGAATACCGCGCCACTGCCTCATCTATATTTCCGTGCCGAAATGCGCGTCGACCACAATCAAGTCCGGCTTGAGCGCGTTGCAAATGGGCACGGCGCCGCCGCCGGACAAAATCCATAGCCGCCGCTTTTCAGGGCTCACCTCGCCGACGCAGGTCGGGCTGTCCGCTTTCCATCGGCTCGCCGGCGACCCGGCAACGTTGCGTTTTGCGTTCGTGCGTAACCCTTACGCGCGGCTGGTGTCGGCCTGGGCCGACAAATTTCAGAACAAACCCCTGGTGCGCGGGGATTCTTTTGTCGATCTCTATTTGACCCACCGCGCGGCGATCGATCCGGCGCTGCCGCAAGGCCCGAAGCAGACGCTGTCGTTCGCGCAGTTCGTGGCCTTCGCGGCCGCCTCCTGCGACCGCCGCGTCAATGCGCATTGGCAGTTGCAGGACGATCTGTTGACCATGCCGGGGATCACGCTCGACTTCGTCGGCAAGGTGGAAACGTTCCGCGACGATTTCACCCGCGTGCTCGACCACGTCCGCGCGGATCGCGGGATACGCCAGGCATTCGGCGGTAACCACAACGCGTCGCTGCACCGGCCATGGCCGGACTATTACGACGACGCGCTCGCCGCCCGCGCCTATCGTGCCTACGAGCGCGATTTCGACCGCTTCGGCTACGCCCGGGCCTTCATGGCGCGCGCTATGGCCTAGCAGCGGTCAGGCCGCGCTCGACACTTCAGGTTCTGCGGCGGCAGCGAGCGCGCGCGTGCCGGTCATCGCGAATACCGAGCATTCCTCCGCTTGCCGCCCTGCCCGCCGCACATGGCCAACGCGCCGGAAATGCACTGGATCAGCCCGGTCGGCTGGGCCATAGTCCCGCCCCGGCCTGGAACCTTAACGCCATGAGTTCAAGCCATCGAACTCCCGGCCGCGAGCCGCGCGCCGCATATGCGCATTGTCGGCGTGGTCAGCGCCGCGCATTTTGTCTCGCACTATTACATCATCCTGCTGGCGCCGCTTTTACCCTTTGTGCGCGCGGATTACGGCGTGACCTATACCGAGATCGGCTTTGCCTTCGCCGCTTTCAACATCGTCTCCGCCGCGCTGCAGACACCGGCCGGCTTTCTGGTCGATTGGCTCGGCGCGCGCATTCTGCTGATCGGCGGACTGGCGATTGGCGCCACCGCGTTCACCGTCGTCGGGCTCACCCACTCGTTCTGGCTGATGGTGGCGATGTTCGCGCTCGCCGGCGTCGGCAACACGGTCTATCACCCCGCCGACTATGCGATGCTATCGCACCATGTGCCGGCCGACCGCATCGGCCAGGCCTTTTCGGTGCACACCTTCGCCGGCATGCTGGGGTCGGCGGTGGCGCCGGCGAGTCTCCTGATGATGCAGAGCCTGTGGGGCTGGCGCGGCGCTTTCGTCGGCGCCGGCGTTCTCGGCTTTGCGGTGGCGGCGCTGCTCATGGCGGTGCGCGACACCGCCGAGGTCAAGCCGAGCCAGCCTGCGCGCGACACCGATTCCGCAACGGCGGTGGGCTGGCGGCTGTTGCTGTCGCCGGCGATCCTGCTCAATCTTGTTTTCTTTGTGCTGCTCGCGATGATGAGCGGCGGCATGTACAATTATTCAGTGGTGGCGTTCGGCGCGCTGTACGGAACGCCGGTGACCATCGCCAATGCGGCGCTGACCGGCAATCTGCTGCTGTCGGCGATCGGCGTGCTGATCGGCGGCCTCTTGGTCGGCCGCACCACGCGGCACGGACTGGTGGCGGCGCTCGGCCTTGCCGGCATCGCGCTGTTCATCGCGCTGGTCGCGCAGTTCGACGTCGGCGCGCTGGCGCTGATCGCGGCGATGTCGGCGGCCGGCTTCTGCTCCGGCGTCATCATGCCGTCGCGCGACATGATCGTGCGCGAGGTCACCCCGCCCGGCTCGTTTGGCAAGGTGTTCGGCTTTGTGACCACCGGCTTCAACATCGGTGGTATCATTTCGCCGCTGATTTTCGGCGCCATCATGGACCACGGCAGCCCGAAACTGGTGTTCGTGCTGGTGTCGGTCTTCAGCCTGATCGCCATCGTGACGGTGTTGACGCGGCCGCGCCGGGCGGCTCGATAGGCCTACCGCCGCAAGCGCGCTTCGGGCTTGTCAAATTGGCCGAATTGCCGCATGTCAGGGGCCTCCGGCGCTGCGCCGGCGGGCACTGTCACCGGCGCGCCCGGCCCTGTTGGGGGATAGTTCAACGGTAGAACATCGAACTCTGACTCCGAGAATCTTGGTTCGAATCCAGGTCCCCCAGCCACCCAGAGCCGATATAAATTGTTATTCTAATTCAATGATTTATTAGAAAGCTTAAATTCTCTCAGGTACATCTATTAGGTACAAATCGCCGCTATCGTTCGGAGTGGCAGGATTTGTCGTTTTGATACTTCGCCATTGAATTATCTAGGCTTTTTTCACACACCGAGAATTTTTGTGTACTCACCTTGTGTACCAGACGCAACAGCCCACCGCCCAATGGCCCAAATAGCGATCGTCGAGGGCCTCGGCCAATCCCACTGGCCTTCGGTTTAGGAAACTGTTTGGCGTGGTGCCGCCTCGCACCGCCTAGTGTCGGATGCTGCGCTTTCTGGGGGTTTTCCGCCGCCGCCCCGTTATGAGAAGTTGGGTGCGGAATTTCTAACACACCGCTAAGCAGTGGCATCCGGGTCGCCGCGTTAAGCCAATGCGGACATGCGCGGAGGCAAAAATACCAGTAGCCAAAAAGGGCGACTGCGACTTTGTAGCCGCCCTAGCGATGGTGCTTGCGCAGATAGTCGTGAAGAGATTTGCAGCGTGAGCGTTTAAGCAGGGTATGAAGGTGCATGTCCGCTCGACACCCTTTAGCAAATCCCGGACCATAGGTCTTACGCAAAGTGCCTATGCGCGTTTTGCCACTCTTGTGGTGAATTTCGCCACTCTTATCACGACGGCGGTGATCAAGACCCATCCGGGAACGTCTTTTAGCCACGGTTTATCCTCCATTGCTTGCCGCTTTAAATCGGCTAGGCGAGTGCAACAATGAGTTTCACTTCAGGGGAAAGCAGGACAGCGAAGATCATACCGTTGGGTGCGCAAATTATTATCTTCGCCCGAAGAAGATGCAACAGACGGTATCGCCTTGCTGCGCCGCACAAGGCCGCTTCTTATTACCTTACCCCGCAAAAGAAGGCCTACTGGTCAGGCTTCCGCGCGGACTTACTTGCTACTATCGTTGTGTCAAGTGCACGCCGAATTGGAGCAGTTGTCATGCTCGAAGAATTCAAGAAATTTGCATTGCGCGGCAACGTTGTCGATCTCGCTGTCGGTGTAATTATAGGCGCCGCGTTTGGCTTGATCGTTTCGTCAATGGTCGATGACATCATCATGCCGATTATTGGCGCGGTTACAGGAGGCCTTGACTTCTCGAATTATTATTTGCCTCTCAATTCCGCCGTGAAAACCGGGCTGCCTTTGGCAGAAGCGAAAAAAGCGGGGGCGGTTCTCGCGTACGGAAATTTCCTCACGGTAACTCTGAATTTTCTTATAATCGCTTTCGTCTTGTTCATTGCAATTAGAGGAATAAACAAATGATAAAGAAAGAAGAAGCAAAGCTCGCCGAACCGTCGGCATCCGAAAAATTGCTTACGGAGATCAGAGACATCCTTGCGCGGCGACCTTAAGGCGTCGGATGCCGCTAGTTCGTTTGAAATAATTGGCTAAACGGGTTGCCAATGCATTGACTTAAAATCGTAATGGTGAGCCTAATTCAAACAGAAATATGGAGGAACCCGATGAAACGCATCATGCTTGCAGTCTGATCACAACTTTCGCTGTTGGTTCTGCTATGGCCCAATCCTGTGCGAACAAAGCAGTTGGCAAGGACGGCAAGCCCCTGGCAGGCGCTGCCAAAACAAGCTTCATGAAAAAGTGTTGCGAGGACAGTGCAGTCAGTAAAGATGGCAAACCACTTTCTGGTGCGGCCAAAACGAGCTTCGTGACGAAATGCGAGAAGGGTGGCTGAGCGCGTCAACAAATTGATTAGTAGGAGTTTGAAATGCGTACCTTCGCAATCGTTTGCTCAGCAATGATCGGCGCCTCAATGCTGTGTTCTCCGGTTGTTGCTCAGGCAAAAACAGCCAAAGAGTGCCGTGCAGAATGGCAGGCCAATAAGGCGGCAAATCAGGCTAAGAAAATAACGGAAAGCGCGTACGTGAAGGAGTGCATCGCCGGCGGTGCCGCTGCCCAGCCTGCTCCTGCTCCGGCTCCTGCCAAGTCGACAAAAACAGAGCCAAAAATGGCTCCGGCTCCGGCAGCCGCGCCTGCTAAATCAGTCAAAATGGCTCAGCCAGCAACTCCCGCTATGGCTCCGGGGTGGAGCTAATCAATACACGACTGAGGCACAAGCCAAAGCGCGCTGCGGTTCTGGCACCGTCGTTTGGGCCAATCTAAAGTCGAAAATATACCACTTTGCTGGGCACAAGGACTACGGGAACACCAAGGAAGGCGCTTACATGTGTGAGCGCGACGCCACAAGCGAAGGTATGCGCGCCGCTAAAAATGAGAAGCATCCGTAAGACTGGAGCGGAAACAAATAAGACGCAAGCTGACGCTAGGCACTGTCGACCAACGTTCATACGCTACGGAGGTAAAGATATGGGACTATTAGATCAACTCGGTGGGTCGCTTAAAGGCGTCCTCGGTTCAGTGGCCGCTGCTGAAGCACCGGCGCTGATTTCAGCGGCTTTGGCCAAAACAAACATGGGCAACCTGCAAGGCATTGTAGCGCAGCTTCAGCAAGGCGGATTGGGCGACCAGGTCAAATCCTGGCTGGGTAACGGCGCAAACATGCAAGTAACGCCCCAACAAATACAAAGTGCGTTGGGAAGCGACCAACTCAAACAACTTGCGCAGCATTTCGGTGTTGATCCTGACGCAGTGGCAAAATTGCTTGCAGATCACCTGCCGACTGTGGTCGACCAAGCAAGCCCCAACGGCGCGATCCAAAACTCCTAAAACATTAAGGAATTTCACCGCGATGGCCCCAGAGGAAACTCGGGGCCCTTTTTTTTGAACGCAACTATCACACCGCTGAGTTAGCAGCCGCGTAACGTTCTAGTCGCAATCGGCGCAAAGCGGACAATGACCGTCGTCAGCCCGCGCCAAAAGTCCTTAAATCTTGTCGGCGATAGCTCGGTGTATCGCACCGTGTGCTGGATGTTCTGTAAGCGGCGTTTTGGCCCCACCTTTCGCATTGATGCTGGTTCTGTAAGTCTGCGGTCTGATTTGGACCGTTAGGCTTAGAATGGACACTGAGCATAGTGCTATCACGGAGCCAGTTCGTCGGATCGAGGTGTTCACGGGCACCGGCCGCCGACGGACCTGGAGCGCCGAGGACAAGACACGGATCGTAGCCGAGAGCCTGACGAGCGGGGAATCGGTTTGTGCCGTGGCGCGGCGTCATGGACTGTCGCCGCAGCAATTGTTCGGTTGGCGCCGGCAAGCGCGGCGGCCGCTGGAGACGACCGCCGGCGAAAACGCTCGGCTGTTTGTGCCGGCGGTTGTAGATGCACCGTTACTGGCCCGTGCGCATCGCCGCCGGGAACGCAAGCGGGCACGCAGAGCTGGTGGCATCTCCGGAGTCATTGAACTAGCGATTGACGGGGTGATGGTTCGTGTCGGCCGCGGCGCCGAGGCGAAGACAGTCGCTGCGGTGATCCGCGCGCTGAAGGCCGACACGTGATTGGTCCGACGGGTGCGGTGCGGGTGATGGTGGCGACCAAGCCCGTCGACTTCCGCAAGGGCGCCGAGGGCCTGGCGGCTCTGGTGCGCGAGCAGATGCAGGCCGATCCGTTCTCCGGCGCCGTCTATGTCTTCCGTGCCAAGCGGGCGGACCGGGTGAAGCTGATCTTCTGGGACGGCACGGGTATGTGCCTGTTTGCCAAGCGGCTAGAGGATGGTGCGTTCCGCTGGCCGAACATGCGGGACGGCGTCATGCATCTGACCTCGGCGCAGCTCTCGGCGCTGTTGGAGGGGCTCGATTGGCGCCGGGTCCATAGCATGCGAGAGACAGCGGCACCGGCGCAGCCGAGCTGATCTGCGACAGAGTGAATCAGCCTGATCGAAAAACTCGCAATGCACGACAGCCTATGATTCAATCCTGCCATGACGGTGATGGCGGACACGCTTCCTGATGATCCCGGCACGCTGAAGGCGATGCTGCTGGCGGAACGTGCGCGCGCCGAACGGCTGGAACAGATCATCAAGGAGCTGCAACGCCATCGCTTCGGCCGACGGGCCGAGACGTTGCCGGAAGATCAACTGCTGCTTGGGCTCGAAGACGTCGAGCAGGCCGCGGCAAGCAGCGAGGCCGAAGGCGAAGCAGCCGTCCCGGCCGAGCGAGCCAAGCGTGCCGCCAAGCGTCGCATGAACCGTGGTTCGCTGCCGGCGCATCTGCCGCGCATCGAGATGGTGGTCGACATCGAGGATCACAGCTGTCCGTGCTGCCGCAACGCACTGCACCGGATCGGCGAGGATCGCAGCGAGCGGCTAGATATCATTCCGGCGCAGCTGCGCGTGCTGGTCGTCCGCCGGCCCAAGTATGCCTGTCGGGCGTGCGAAGAGGTGGTGCTGCAGGCGCCCGCGCCGGCGCGGCTGATCGAGGGCGGACTGCCGACCGAGGCGACGGTGGCCCAGGTTCTGGTCTCCAAGTATGCCGATCACCTGCCGCTCTATCGCCAGGCCCAGATCTACGCCCGGCAGGGCATCAATCTCGATCGCTCGACCTTGGCCGATTGGGTCGGCCGCGCCGCCTGGCTACTGCGGCCGGTGCAGGAGCGGCTCCTCATGCGGCTCAAGAGTTCGACCAAGCTGTTCGCCGACGAGACCACGGCGCCGGTGCTCGATCCGGGGCGCGGCCGCACTAAGACTGGCCAGCTCTGGGCCTACGCCCGCGACGATCGCCCGTGGGGTAGCGCCGATCCGCCAGGCGTGGCCTACGTCTACGCGCCTGATCGCAAGGCCGAACGGCCGATCATGCATCTGGCTGGCTTCAAGGGCATCCTGCAGGTCGATGGCTATGGCGGCTATCGCGTGCTCGCCGAGCGTGGCGAGGTTCAACTCGCCTTCTGCTGGGCCCATGTGCGCCGCCGCTTCTTCGAGCTCGCCGCGGCCGGCCCCGCGCCGATCGCCAGCGAGGCGCTCGAACGCATCGCCAAGCTCTATGCGGTTGAGAGCGAGATCCGTGGCCGCAGTGCCGATGAGCGACGCGATCTTCGGCAGAAGAAGAGCCGGCCGATCATCGACGATCTCGAATCCTGGCTTGGCGCCAAGCTCGGTCTGATCAGTCAGAAGACGAAGCTCGCCGAAGCAATCCGCTACGCCCTGTCGCGCTGGAACGGCCTCACTCGCTTCCTCGACGACGGCCGCATCGAGGTCGACAGCAACGTCGTCGAACGAACGATCCGCCCGATCGCGCTCAACCGCAAGAACGCGCTATTCGCCGGCTCCGATGGCGGTGGCGAACACTGGGCCGTCATCGCTTCGCTGATTGAAACCTGCAAGCTCTGCGGTGTCGACCCGCAGACCTACCTCACCGACGTCATCACCAAGATCGTCAACAATCATCCCAACAGCCAGATCGACGACCTGCTGCCTTGGGCCTATCCCGCAACGCCCACCCTCAGGGACGTGGCCTGAAAACACCGCTTACGATGTTCTTGTGCCCGAGGTAGGCTTGCAGCGCCCGCGTGTCGTGCCTGTCCCTGTCGCAAACTCATCCCCATGGGGAACTGCTCAAGCTCGGCATTGATATCGGACAGACGAGCGTGGCCAAGTATATGGCCAGGCGAAGAGGCCCACCATCTCAAGGGTGGAAGACGTTTCTTCATAATCATGCCGACGGCATCGCAGCGATGGATCTGTTCGTCGTGCCGACAATCTCATTTCGTCTGCTCTACGGCTTGTTGATTATGGGGCACGGCCGGCGACATATTTTATGGTTTGGCGTCACTGCGCATCCGACTGCGGAATGGATCGCCAATCAGATGACGCAAGCATGCAGCTGGGAACAAGCTCCCTGCTATTTGATCCGTGACCGGGACGGGGCCTATGGCGAGATCTTCATCCGCAGACTTCGATCAATGGGTATTCGTGATCGACCAACTTCGCCGCGTTCCCCGTGGCAAAAACGGATATGCGGAACGGCTGATCGGTTCGATCCGCAGGGAATGCGTCGATCATATCATCGTCTTGGGCGAACGGCATCTTCGTCACGTACTGCTGTCGTACATGAAATATTACAACGAGATACGCACGCATTTGTCCCTAGACAAGGATGCCCCTGTACCGCGCGCCATTGGAACCGTCGGTAACATTCTTTGCCGCCCGGTCCTGGGCGGGTTGCATCATCAGTATGTCCGGATTTGATTTACGATAGGCACAGGGCCGGCCGATTACCCCATCTAACGGACTAAGAGCGGACAAAGGTCAGTTTTGGCCCGCTCCAGCTATGACGTGAATGACCCGAAACGGACATCAGCTGCCTGTCCTTTCGGATAATGCCATCCGGAGTGAATTCGCGTTGTGAGGCAGATCATCAAATCATTCGGATCGATGATTGTGATCCTGCATGGGCTCGAAATGTTCATCGCCAAAATGTTCAAATCGCGACGTAGGCTCGAAGTCGAGAATCTGTTTTTCCGTCATCAGCTCAACATTGCCTTGAGGCGGCGGCCTCGACCTCGATTCCGAAGCGGCACTCACGCAGAGTGACGCGGTGCGAAAAACCGGCTCTATGCGAGCGGTCCCGAACACCTGACAATCGCCAATGACGTAGTCGATGGCATTCTTTCGAGCAAAGTTGAGGGTTTCGCTGATTGACTTGAGCTCCAGGATGGCGTTCACGCGCGGCTTCCACACTCTGTAATATGAGGGGCGCCACATCACCGCGGCGCCGCGTTTGAAATCGACCCAAATACGGCGATGGGATACCGCCTCGAACACAACAGATGAGACCGCGAGAGCGTCTGCATGGCGTTTATCAGCCGGCGTCTGGGCTGTCGTGTCCCGAGTCATTGATATCAGAAATGTGCTACCCGGCTCCGTTGATGACTTCGCCCAGCCGCCGATCGTTTCCCATTCGCTGACGGATATTGTTGTTGTAGACGTGAGACTGAAATGCTGCCAAGCCCGCCATGGCACCACCACACAGAGCGCTATAAAAATGACGGCCCGTAACGTGAGGTCGCGAGGCTCCTTCGCTCTGTTCTGGATAGATTCCTTGAGCGCAACGAAGACAGCGGCAGCCGGAAACAAGTGCTTTATGCATAGAAAGAACAAGAAAAAGGGACCGAAAAATGTGGATTCGCGACCATTCGCGCTGGTCAACCATTTGGTCGCGAGTGCGGATGCGCTCATCGCGACCAAGAGATGGATCATGACGCCGGACCGCAACAGATGCATATTCAAAATCGTCGGGCTGCTGGTGAACGCAGGAACGAACATACCGACAACATAAAGCGCCACCATTCCCGTCAGCGCCGCCTTGAGCGCTGGCTCGCTATCTTTCAATCGCGACAAAGTAAGCCACCCGAGCGCAGCGAGAGCAAAGAGCATCAACACTTCATAGGCCGGGCTCGAGTTGACGAAAAAATGAGCGCCGAAGTAGTTGCGAAGATACTCTGAATAGTGGAACCCGGCGCGTCTGCCGAAATCCGAGTTTGAGAGGATGTTGGAGACGACGGGCGTGGCCAGGATTGCGTATCCAATCCCGCCGATCGTCAGCTGAGCCAACAGTTGCCGGCCGCCGATACGCTGGCGCCGAAAAAGTGACGCGAAGATGCCGATGAGCGGCAGCGCCAACCAGGCGCCCATGAACGGGTTGATGAAAAACGTCAAGCCAGCAAAGACAACCGCCATTGCGATCCGTGCACTGACGGCGAAATAGATTGCGAGCAGAATTGTTCCGTTGGCAACTTCTGAATGACTGAATTCGCTTACAAAGAGGCCGCCGTAACCGGCCAGGCTGTAGCCATCGAGAATCGCGATGAAACACAGGATGAGAGAAAAAATGACTTGTTCTCGAACTGTGTGTATTCCGGTCAGCGAAGCGCATGCCACGAAGCCGATGAACGAGAGCAATCGCGAGAAAAAAAGCAGGCCAAGGAACAGTAGGTGTCCATCGCCGAAGTACTTGTCAGTCCCCGCTAATAGAAGCCAAATGCCCGAAGAATAGTACCGCAGAGACTGCATGAACGCATCGCTACGAAATTGGTCTTCATCGTACAGGCGGTGTAAAATAGGTAAATGAAATAGATTGTTATCGATCCCGAACACAAAGCCGGTGAAAAGCAGCGAGACTAGGCTGGCTCCGGCACAGATCGCTATAATTTGGGTTCGGCTTGCATCGGCATCGAAACGCCAGCACGTTGATAGCGCCTCCAGCCACGTCGAGCATCTGCGAGCAACGGTGTATTCTTTCATGGCGCGCTGGGCTTCCGACGTCAGATTGCCGCGAGCACCGTGAGCACCATGACCAGCGCAGCGATTCGAGCGGGGCGATCGCTGAAGGCAAATATCACCGGGTCATCATGCATTTCCCGCCGATGCGCAGTGACCAGTGCGCGAGCAATCCAGTAGATCAGCAGCGGGACGAGCAACCACAGAAAGGCCGGCCTGTGGTAGAGTGCGAGCACCGTGGGGGACGAGAGATAGAGTGAAAAGATGGTCACCGCGTTCATACCGCTCGCGGCTGCAAGTACGCCGACGATTTGCATGTCGCTGACGCTGTAATCGCGGTTCGGTGCGTCTGCGATAGAGGAACTCATGCCACATCGCAAGCTCGGCATAGCGTTTGATCAGTGCGAGCGAGGTGAAAATGAAGATCGAAAAAATCAAAAGCCACTCAGAGACTAGAACGTGGATTGCAATTGCCCCGGCGACAATCCGCAGCGTATAGAGAGCGGCGAGAACGAGAACATCCACAATCGCCAATCGCTTCAGATGGAACGTATAGGCCGTGGTGAGGGCAAGATAGCCTAGCAGAATCCCCGCAAAGGCTGGCGAAACCGCAAGAGCCGCCAGGAGTGAGAATCCAAGCAGTAACGGGATCACCGTCACTACCGTCGTTTTTGAGAGCTGCCCTGAAGCAAGGGCGCGCAAACGTTTACGCGGATGCGCCCGGTCGGCGGCTAGATCGACAAGATCATTCAGCAGATAAGCGGCTGAGGCGCATAAGGAGAACGCTGCAAAAGCGAGTACAAGGTTTAAAGAGTTAGCTATTGAGAATTGATGCGACGTCAGGAGCGGCACGAACACCAGCGCATTTTTCGCCCATTGATAGGCTCGAAGCGTGTCGAACCAAATAGCCAATGGCACCCGGCCAAGCGCGCGAAGGGGCATGGCTTGGACCCTGGGTTCGGCCAGATGCCGCATGACTATCCTTAGGACACGGAGCCGTATGACGAAGAGCGAGATGTCAAAGACAAAAACTGTTTCTTCGCAGTTCGCTGGTGAACGAGGACGAACTGCTGCGTCAGCTTCCAGCTTTCCACTTGGTGTGCATTGTCACTAGAACGGGTAAAAGGACCTTTAACAATTTTAGATAACGGACATGATCAGCTCTTTCGACCACGAGATAACCGTGCGCGGCGGCAAAGTTCGGATTGGTGTCAAATGCCCGCTGGAACTCGGACGACGTACCAGAGGAAGCCCGCAAGGCGGTCGAACTCAATTTATTTAGAAAGTTACTTTTTCAGGGCCAACGCAGGGCCAATACAAAAACTAAAGTCTTAAATCAATGTTGAAATCGTTCAATCTTTTACGTGCGCACAATTGATCTGACTTCTTCAAAATCAAGGGCTTAAGTGAAGCAGACCGCCTTACCAAGGGAGTGCTGTCCTTCGGCGCTTCACTGCGACACAGCGGCTGATTGCTCAATATCCAACCGGTTCAACAGGTCAGCGAGGTCGTAGGCGTCAGCAGTGGAGAGCCCGACTTGAACGAACCCGTTAACCTCCGCATGCAGGTCGGTGGTTGTGTCGTACACCGTCCAGCCGTGAGGGTCGGGTTTGATGTCGTACCGTGCTGCCATGTGCGATCTAGCTCGTACGCGCCCACACGACGGACGTTTCTGTCGCCGTATCTGTCGCGGCTCCAGGGTTCTTTATCTCGGATTTACGCTAAGTATCTGATATTATTGGTCGGAGTGGCAGGATTACCGGTCTGACTGTTCGTATAATGCTCCTTCTTTGAACAGTCTCAAGGAACAAAACACGCGCGCACCTGCGACGTTTTGACTCCCCTCCTGGAAGTCAGCGCAACGCCTCCACACAATTGCTAAGCGTTTGCCGAATTGATCGGCCGACAGCGGGAGGTGCACATGCACTATATAGTCGCCGCTATTATCGTGCTGTTCTTAATAAGCACGGACATGGAAGTGTTACTCATCATCGGCGCAATTGCGCTCTTGCTCTGGCTTATTGCTCAAGCGTGACAGCGCGAGTGGCTAACGGAAGCCACGCGCTCACGCGGTTCGCTATTGGGTCCCTTCCGCGTGAAAAATCGCGGGCAATTCCTCGGAAATCGATTTTCAAAATTCCGCTAAAGTCCCCGTTGTTGTTGTTTGACTTAGCGGCGAAGGAAGAACCGTTTCAGCATCTCTATAAATGCAACAAATTTAATTGTCCCAACGCTGTTACATAGGCAACGAGCGGGAGCGCCTTAAAACATAACGCACCGTGAGTATTAATCCCAACACAATCGCGATCGGACCAAAAACATCAACAAAGATTGAGTGCGCATCCGAATAAGGTACGCCCATAGATAACGTTCCGCCCACGATCCATAATATAGCGCTCATCGAAAATGCCCACGTAGGCGTTCCAGCGGTAAGCCTGATAGATGGCGATGATATTAGCGGCATAGGCGGCGGCGAGCGGCGCGTTGCCCTCGACGATCATCAAATTGTCGTCGTTGGCGCTCGAGGCTTCGAAGCCAAGATTGTGCGAGCCGGTCATCACCACGGGATTGGCGCCGAACGGGTCGAGCACGATCACCTTGCTGTGCACGTGCACGCCACTGCCGAGCACCTCCGTTTCCCATGCGTGGAACGTGTCCTTGATGTTCTTCGGCACCATCGCTCGTAGCGCAGGCGCTGCGGCGGCTGATCGCCGCCGCTGAACAGGTCACCGGGTTGGCGGGCTGCGAGGGATCGAGCACGACGTGTTTCGCCGGCGCGGTCGTCGACTCGGTGGTGAGGTCGGAATCTCCTGGTTCACCACGCCGCGAATGTAGAGATCGGGGTTGTAGTCGGTCGCGCCCTGCTGGTGCTGGCTAAGGATATTCTGCAGCAGCGTCCATTTCTTCGGCTGGTCGGGCGAGACAAACTGGCCCGGATTGAAGAACAGAAACAAGATGCCGTCTTTCGCCGCGCTGATCAGCTTGCGCGCGAATTCGAGATCCTGCGCGTCCGTGGTCGGCACGAACCATTGCGTGATCGTGCCGCCGTCGACCGTGAACGACTTAGATGTCGAATTGGTGTGCGCCAGCGTCGGCGGATAGCCGTTGCCCGCATCTTTGAGCAGATTCCATTCGGCGAGGTAATCCTTGGCCAAATCCGCATCGTCGACGATGACGCCGTTGTTGGCCTGCGTGCACAGGCCGGTCATCGTCCAATTGGTGCTGCCGGAGAGCACGCGCTGCGGCGTTCCGCCGGAATCGCAAAACACAACGAATTTGTTGTGCGCGAAATGATTGCCGGTGACGATCCGGTTATGCAGGTCCACCTTGCCCTGCGGTTGCGCGCGCACGGCCTTGTTCTCGTCATTGTCCGGCGGCTTGAACGCGCCGTTGGCGAGCACCAGGTGGCACTTCATGCCGAGCCCCATCAGGGCAGCGAGCAACTCCGGGTCGTTGAGCTAGTAAAGCGCCGCGTAGATCTCGCCGTTGTTCTTCTTCGTGTCCGCCAGCAACGACAGCAATTGCGGGCGCAGCAATCCGCTCAAGGCGTCGCGCAGCGGGTTGCCGGGCATCTTGATCAGGTCCGGCAGTTTCGCGCTTTTTTGCCGATCGCGGCGAGCGCGCGCGTCACCCATTGCGCAGCGACGATGCCCTTGTTGAAGAACGCGCTGACGTGCGGCGTCGCCTGCCCCGTGATCGTCATCGGTGGCGTCAGCGCGCTGGCCGCCGCGGTCGCGAGCTGAAGATGGTTCTTGTCGGGCCCCCTCACCGGCACGACGGAATATTGCACCTGGTCGCCCGGCTTAACGCCGTAGTCCGACCACATGTAGCGCTGCAGCGGAAACTTCCACGTCGCGGCGGGGTCTAGCTTGTCGGCGTCGGAAAATCCGACGAAGCCGTGCAAGAATTCTTCTTTGCCGTTCAGCAGCCGGCGCACCGTGAAGCCGCGGTATCCAGCAATGGCCTTCTGGTCATCCGGGAGCCAGACCAGACACGTGTGATCGCCGTTGTCGTAGGCCTTCACGCTGATGGACACAGGCGGCCTCCTTCTGCGCTCCAAGGTGGCCTAGGCCTAGCGTTCAACCATAGTTTGTACAATGCGATCCTTGCTCGCCGGATGCCCAATTAGCGTGCTGTCATAATTCCGCGGCGGTCCGCCCGCCGGCGGCAATCAGACACGCGTTTCGATGATTCCTCCGTTCAATTTGCTGGCCTCGACTTGTGCGCTGGCGGCGGCCCGCTTGGCGGCGCCGAGCGTCGCCTGCCCGCGCATCCAATCGAGCACGAACAGGCGGATGGCGGAGGACAGATTGCCTTTCTCGCGGACGCGGTCGATTTCGGCGACCGTGTGCGAAAGCGTGGCGCGATGCTCCAGCGCGATTTCCTTCAGCCCCTGCCAGAATTCGTCTTCCAGGCTGACGCTTGTCTTATTCCCCGCGATAACGATCGAGCGCTTCACGATTGGCGATTTCATGGTGATCCCCCGCTTGCAACGTCGTCCCCTCAAGCTGGCGATTGGCATTTCCGCCGGTCGCAATGACTTTTTCGGGTACACGACTGATTGACGTTCGACGCCATCGCGCAAAACGCTTTTACAAGTCGGCTCGTCTCAGGATGACCGATACAACGCGGAAGCCGCGCCGAGGTCGCATCACGCACGCACTACAAAAACGTGTCCGCGATGACGCATTTACATGTGAAGTTTTCCACTAAAATCAATACCTTGCTGTTCAAACTTGCACAATCTGAAAGAATATCTTGCTGGTATTCCCCGGCTAAGCGACAACCCGAAAACTGGCCGGTGATATGACGCGGAAGTTGTCGTTGATTCGGTCGCAAAAATGCTCCCATTTCTTGGGAATTGTCTGATTGAGAAAGGTCAGGATCGCCGCGCGGAATTGGTCGAAGGTTTTGTAGTCTCGATTGTGGGTCGTGTACTGATGCATGAGGCCCCAGCATCGCTCGATCGGATCGAGGTGAGGACAATAGGGCGGGATGAAGTGCAGCACGCACTTGCGACCCTGTCGCTTTAGCCATTCACGCACGCGCTTGGCATGATGGTAGCTAGCATTGTCCAAGTGGACATGGATCCGTCTTTTTTGGGGATGTGCAGCCTCGACCGCCTTGAGCAAGGCGATCAGGCTTCTTGCATTGACCTTGGCGACTTCCAGCATCTGTGTCTGGCCCGTCTCCAGATTGATCGCGCCATGAATGTTGAGCGACTGGCGGCCGGTTGTCTGTTCGACCGCGATCGCAATACCCTTCGGTGCCCAACATCCGGCGGCGTGGACCTGATGCGTGGGATGCACCGCATCGACGAACACGACCGCTTCATCCATGCCCATGGTGTTGAGCAACTTCTCGTAGCCTGCAATGAAGGCCTTCTGCTGTGCCTCATTGAGGTTACGCGGGGCTTCGCGCGGCCTGCGGTAGTCGAAGCCTAGCCGGTGCAAGAGGGCAATCAAACCGGGACGGCTATAGCTGAGAGCGAAGTTCTTCTCGATCCACGCCCCGATCACCTTGGTGCTGCGCGGTAGCCGGGCTGTAATCCAGTCCTTCAACGCTCTTTGCTGATCTTCCGCCAAGCGGCATGCGCTACCCTCATGGCCGAAGCTGCTTAAGCCGTTCAAGCCATCGCTCTCGTAAGCACGATACCAGCCGCGCACCGTGTCATCGTCCAGCAACAGTGCCGACGCAACTTTGGCGCAACTCCAGCCTAAATTGAGAAGAACAATCGCATTCGCCCGCCGCGCGATGCGATGTTCGGCAAGCCCGTCGCGTGCCAACCCAATCAGCGCCTGCCGCTCTGCTTCCGACAAAAAACCAGCCCGAATCATCGCCCAAGACGAATCGATGTTCCCAACCCCGTCAAGTACTTCTCGGGTTCACACAGAGTCACGGAATACCAGCATGCCGATTTTCGTGCGCGCCTGTACCGACGCACCACTCTTAGAAAAATTAGGAGGCGATTCAGTGCCCGCCGTTATGCGTCATCATCGCGAGCAGAAGAATGATCGTGCAGAACCAGGTTCATCAAAGAATTTCTGACTTCGATTTTTCCATTGTAGTCGATGTAGCCCAGTTTGCGGAATTTGTTCATGAACTGGTTGATGCGCGAGCGCGTGGTTCCCACCATGGTCGCCAGCATTTCCTGATTGATCGCCATCGGGATGGTGTTGGATTGGGAGCCCATTTGGCTATTTGCCAACGTCAGGAGAATTCGCGCGAGCCGTTTTTCGCTCGAATTGAACAGCTGATCGAGGAGATCCGCTTGTAGCTTTCGATTCCGCCGGAGCAGAAAGATCAAAAATATTTTCGAGAATTCGGAATCGTCGCGCAGCGCGCGAACGACGATCGTCCGGTCCAGCCGCACGATCTCACATTCAGTCGTCGCGACGATCGTCGAATTTTCCGTCAGAGACGCGTCCAGCACGCCCTCGCCGAAAAAATCGCCGGCGCTCAGAATTGCGATCACGGCTTCCTTGCCGAATTCGGAGATGATCGTGACTTTGACCGCGCCGCTGGCGAGGTAATAAAGCGCGTCGGATGGATCGCCTTGCGCGTAGATGGCTTGCTTTTCACCGAATTTGAGCACCGCGCCGCCGCCATGGCGTGCGATGAACCCACGATAGTCGAATATGTCGACGTTATCCTCTAAATCGTCTGTCACGACCTGAAATTCCCACCATCCACTGCCCTGCCCCCGGAACCGGGAACTGGGCAGGCTGCCCCCTTTCACCATACCTTCTATACACGTTCTGCCTGCGTTTGTTCCCACATTCTCCTTTTGAGAAATGTCGCCCAAGTAAATAATAAAGTTGCATATCTCATTCAATCGAACTGTTCATTTGGGAACACGACGGGCCCACAATCCAATGGAAAAATTTTCCCCTAAAACTGCCTATTTGCGCTGCGAAATCGCCAGTCCCCGGTCCGACGCACCAAGACGGATGCGCGGGCCGGAAAAACTATGTCATCGGCGCTTACCTAGCTGCCGGCAGCAATGGGACCATTCGCAAGCGCCATATTTGGTCGCCGCAGTGCCCCATAATTTTGGTTGCCGAGGTTCCGGCCGCTTTGCCGCCGACGCGAATTGGCGCCGCGACGCTGGCGCGAGTATTGCCGGCAACGTCGCTCCGGCCAATTTTCACCAATCGAAATCGCGCCCTCGCCATCAACACCGGTTATCCCGCCCCGGCGAGAATGGGCTAGGCAACGATCCGTTTGTAGATCATGCTACCGACGTGCCTCATAAGCACAAATTATAAACGGGAATAAGGGGGAACGCCGTGGCTCAAACGATTGAGGCATTCGTCGGCAACGCGTTGGATGATGCGAAAATAACGCCGCTGCATCGAAGAGTTATCGCGCTTATCGCCGCAGGATACTTCTTCGACGTCATCGATTTCACCGTCTTCGGCTCGCTCGTTCCGTACCTGCTTCAATCCAAGTTCGCGACCGGACCCGAAGTCGCGGCAATCGGCAGCGCCACCATTTTCGGAATGTTCATCGGCACGGCCGGCCAAGGTGAATTCAGCGACCGGTTCGGCCGGCAGATTCATCTATCAGTTCAACCTGCTGCTGTTCGGTATCTTCACCATCCTCGGGGCCTTCGCTCCGAGCGTCGCGTGGCTCATCGCCGCGCGCTTCATCGCCGGCATCGGCCTTGGCGCCGAGCAGCCGCTTGCCTTCGCCTATGCCGGCGAATATTCGCCCAAGCGCATCCGCGGCCGCATTCTGGCGATCGTTCATTTCATCGGCGGCGCCTGCGTGTGGCCGATCGGAACGGCGCTGGTGCTTGGCATCGGCAGCTATGTCAGTTCACCCGAACTGGCATGGCGAACGCGTCTGGCTGATCATCGGCATCGGCGCGCTGATCGTCTGGGTGCTCCGCTTCGCGTTGCCGGAATCGCCGCGCTATCTGGCGACGCACGGCCGCGGCAAGGAAGCGCTCGACGTGCTCGCGCGGCTCGGCATTGCCGGACCGACGCGAGCCGCTGTCGACCGATGCCGCCAGCGACACCAAGAGCGACCCGTTCGGCGTCGTCTTCACGCATGTTCCCGGACGCGCGTCATCGCCGGCATGATCTGCTTCACGGCGTTCTTCGGCGTCGCCATCGGTCTCGGCGCGTGGCTGCCGAACATCATGAACGCCAAGGGCTTCACCATCACCAAATCGCTGCAATATACCCTCGCCATGAACTTCGCCGTGCCCTGCGCCAGCATATTCATGATGTACGCGCTCGACAAATACGGCCGCAAGATCACCTCGGTCTGCGCCTTCATCTGCGCCGGCATCATGGCGATCGTGTTCGCCAATGCCGGCACCGCCGACCCAGCTGATCGTTGCCGGCTTCATCATGATCTTCTTCGTGCAGGTCGCCGGCAATTCGATGCAGATCTTCGCCTCGGAGGTCTTCCCGACCAACGCGCGCGCGTCCGGCTTCGGCTGGGCCGCGGGCGTCGGGCGGCTGGCGACGGCGTTCATCATCCCGACCATTCTGTGGATCCAGAACGGCTATGGGCTGACCACGGTGTTCGTGTGCCTCGCCATCGCGCTGGTGATCGCGGCTGCTTCGGTCACCCAGCTCGGGCCGGAGGCGAAGCAGAAGGGCCTCGACGAAATCGCCCCGCCGACCGGCTAGTCCGCGTTCGGCGCAAAGCTAAAGGGGCCCGGTTCGGCGCCATGCCGGGCCGGGCCCCGCCAATTCAGACCGGCAATTTGATAGTCTCACCCGCATGATCCCTCCCGGCGCCTCCGCCAAGAACATCCGTTTCGTGTCGCGCTGCGATCAGGGCGGCCGGCCCGACGGCGTGCAGGTCATCCTGCACAAGGGCCACGCCTTCATCGGCCATATGTTCAGCGACGGCTTTTCCGTCGTCGACGTGCGCGATCCGCTCCACCCGAAGACGGTCAATTTCGTCGCCGCGCCGAAAAACACGCGCTCGCACCATCTGCAGATCCACGGCGACATCCTGCTCGCCGTCAACGGCCCGAACATCTGGGCGATGCAGCAATATGCCAGCCAGGCCGACTACTACGGCAAGTCGCTGGCCGATTCCGTGCAGACCGAGCAGCCGTTCGGCGCCGGCATCCGCGTCTTCGACGTGTCGCAGCCGGCGACGCCGCGCGAGATCGGCTTTCTCGAACACGGCCGGGCTCGGCGCCCATCGCATCTGGTGGGTCGGCGGCCGCTACGCCTATGTCTCGGTGCATTTCGAGGGCTTCATCGATCACGTGCTGGCGGTGGTCGATGTGAGCAACCCGACCAAGCCGACGCTCGCCGGCCGCTGGTGGCTGCCCGGCATGCACCGCGCCGGCGGCGAGACGCCGCCCGCTTCGTTCGGCAAGCGCACCGCGCTGCATCATCTCATCAGCGCGGGCAATATCGGCTATGCCGCCTGGCGCGACGGCGGCTTCACCATTCACGACCTGAGCGATCCGGCCAATCCGAAGCTGCTCAGCCACCGCAATTATTCGCCGCCCTTCGGCGGCGGCGCGCATACGCCGCTGCCGCTTGCCGGGCCGCAAGCTGCTGGTGCTCGCCGACGAGGCGACCTCGGCCAATTGCGCCAATGGGCTTGCCTACACTTGGGTGATCGACGTGCGCGAGCCGGCAAACCCGGTGTCGATCGCCACCCTGCCGACGCCGGCGGAGGAGGATTTCTGCGCCAAGGGCGCCAAATTCGGCCCGCACAATCTGCATGAGAACCGGCCCGGCTCGTTCCAGAGCGAGGACACCGTGTTCGCCACCTATCACAATGCCGGCTTGCGCGTGTACGACATCCGCAACGCGTTCGAGCCAAAAGAAGTCGCCTATTTCGTGCCGCCGCCGCCGGAACGCATCGTCGACCAGCGGCCGAACCCCGCCAAGGTGATCCAGTCCTGCGACGTTTTTGTCGACAAAAACGGACTGATGTATCTCACCGATACCAATGCAGGGCTTTACATTCTGCAATATGAAGGAAAGTGACGACGTATGACGGAAAAGTTCGGGCGGCTCGCCCTGCATATGTGGACCATCGACACCACGCCGCTGGCCACCGCGCTCGATGCGGCCAAGGTCGGCGGTTTCGACGCGGTCGAATTGCGCCGCACCGATTTCAAGCGCTGCTTCGACGCCGGCATGACAAACGCGCAGGTGCTCGACCTGATCCGCAAGGCCGGCATCCCGGTCGGCGTGCTCGGCGTCGAATATGGCTGGCTGTTCGCCACCGGCGAGGAGAGCAAGCGGCTGTTCAAGGTGTTCCGCGAAAGTTGCGAGAACGCGGTGGCGCTCGGCTGCGACACGCTGATGAGCGCGCCCGGCCAAGTGCAAGGCCCGATCAAGGACGCGATCAAATATCTCAAGGACGCCGGCGACATCGCCGCCGAATACAAATTGAAGCTGGCGATCGAATTCAATTCGCAGCACGACGTGCTCAACAGCCTTGGCGTGCTGACCGAATTGATCGAAGGCGCCAACAAGCCGAATTGCGGCTATCTGATCGACGCCTATCACTTCACCCGCAGCGGCGCCGGCGGCCGCGGCTTCGAGGGCGTGCCGGCCGACAAGATCTACTGCTTCCAGTACAGCGATCTGTCGCCCAATCCGGTGACCGGCGTGCGGCGGCCGACCGACCGGCTGCCGCCCGGCAAGGGCGTGGTGAAATGGCGCGAGATGCTCGGCCTGTTGGCGGAAAAGGGCTACACCGGCTATCTCTCCTACGAGGCGCCGAACCCCGAGCAGTGGGCGCGCTCGCCCTACGACGTCGCACGCGAGGGCGTCGAGCTCACCAAGCAATTATTGCGGGACGCCGTCCCGAACTATCAAGGTTGAGGGTTTGATCATGGCAGAAGAACTTCCGCTCTTTCTCGGGCTGAACGACAAGACCGTCACCGCCATTCCGGCGACCGTCGAGAAGCAGCGCTATATGACTAGCGTCGCGCCCAAGGCCGCCAATCCGGGCAAATGGGTCGAGCAGCCGCGCATGCCGATCCCGACCGGCGAGCACGCCGTCATCGAATGCGGCGGCAAAATTCACTCCATCGCCGGCTATGCCAAGCACCGCGTCGATCAGAATTTCCATCAGGTCTACGATCCGGCGAGCAAATCCTGGTCGCTGAAGGCGCCCTTCCCGCACCCGTGCAATCACGTCGCCGGCGTGTCGATCGGCACGAAAATCTACACCTTCGGCGGCTTCGTCGAGCAGAACCGCTGCCCGCATTCCAAGTGCTTCGTCTATGACACCGCGACCGACCAGTGGGCGCCGATCGCGCCGATTTCGCGCCCGCGCGGCGCGATCTCCGCCATCGTGCTCGACGGCAAGATCCATCTGCTCGGCGGCCGCGACGTGCGCTCGGTCGAATGGCACGAGGTCTATGACCCGGAGACCAACAAATATTCGGACCGCGCCAGCATGCGCGGCTCGACCGGCACGCAGCCCTTCGTCGGCCAGCGCGACCACATGGGCGTCGCCGTGGTCGACGGGAAAGTCCACGCCATCGCCGGCCGCATGGACTCTTACGACTTCAACACCGGCTTAAACGCCGTCTACGATCCGAAAACCGACGCATGGTCCTTCCGCGCGCCACTGCCGACGCCGCGCTCGGGTCCGTCCTGCGTCTATATCGGCGGCAAGATCGTGGTGTTCGGCGGCGAAGCGACCGGCAAGGTGTTCGGCACCAATGAAATCTACGACCCGAAGACCGACACCTGGGAGGCCGGCACGCCGATGGCGATCCCGCGTCACGGCCTGCATGGCGCGACCTGCGCGGTGATCGGCAACATGGTGCACGTGCCGGGCGGCGGTCCGGTGCCCGGCGGCCAAGTGCAGGGCGCCTACCACGACGCCTTCACCTTCGGCTGAGCGCGCGATCAATAAAACAACGGCCGCCTTCGCAACGAGGGCGGCCGTGACTTTTCCGACGGTTGCGCGCTGAGGCTTAGCGCGCCGGTCGCAGATCAAGCCCGGCGACGCCGGCTGCCACGTTGAGGCCCGCCTGTCCCTGCACCGAGACCGGCTGCAAGGTCACCGTGCGGTTCGAACCGCCGACCAGCACATTGGCGCCTAGACCAGCGCCGACCGTCGCCTCGGCGGTTGCGCCGCCATAGTGGCCGGCCAGCGCGCCGAACCGGCGAGTGGTCGGTGCATAGACCGCCCAAACCATCTCGCCGCCGGCGGTCGCGCCGACATCGAGGCCGAACTTGGTGATCGACCCGGTATAGACCTCACGCGGCCCCGGCTGGGAAGGCGTGAACATGCAGGTCACCTCTTTCTTCGAGGTGATGATCAGCCCGATGCCGGCCGAGATATCACAGGTCAGACTGCCGACTTTGGTCCGCTCCGGGCCTTGCGCCATGGACGATGCCGGCAACGCCATTGCTGCGACAACCGCCAGCGCGGCAAAAGCGCTCAGAGGCTTATGCATGTCGAACTCCCGTTGCTTTTGAATGATGCCCACTAACGGCAGAGTGCGCAAAAGGTTCCGCTCGCGCGACCGATGTCTGCTCCGGCAATCGTACGGTTTTGCCGGCAGGGACTTAGACTTAGGTGATGCAGCGGCCGGCCATCGTACCGCGCGCTGACAACGGACTGAATGTCGGCTCGCAGCCGACGACCGCGGCCGGCGATGCGGTCGGCGTCTGCTGCTTGCCCAAGGTCTTCGGCAGCGTCAGACGATCGCCCTTGTTGGTGCGGTCAACATACTGGGCCGGCATCGGGTATTGCGTGGTCATGGACGAACCGGCGTCGATCGTCGGCCGGTTGCCAAACACCGAACTCAGCCCAACTAGCGGCGCGACGAAATCCAACGCCAGCACCACCAAGACAGCTGCCAATAGATACCACGAAAGGCCGCGCATGCCGCACTCCACCGCCCCCTCGCGTTGCGGGTGTTGCAGCTTTGGTTGTACGACGGGACGTATAGAAACTGCCGGCAGTCAAAAATGTTCCCGCACTACGCTTACAGCGCCGCCAGAATCTGACTCGCGGGGATAACGATGTGGCAGTGCAGGCCGTCGGGATCGAACGCCATGTCGACCTTGGCGTCGAGCGCGCGCGCCAGATTGCGCTCAATCACCATGGTGCCGAATCCCTTCTTGCGCCTCGTTTTGACCTTCGGGCCGTTATGCTCGCGCCAGTTCAAGTCGATGGTGCTGTCGTGCAGCGACCAGCCAATCGACACCCGTCCGTTCGGCACCGACAGTGCCCCGAATTTGGCGGCATTGACCGCGAGTTCGTGCAGCGCGAGCCCGAGGTTTTGCGCCGCTTCCGGCTTGAGCGCGACCGGCTCGCCGTTGACCTCGACCTGCCCTTCGCCGCTGCCGATATAAGCGGCCAACTGCGCCTGGATGATTTCGCGCAAGGATGCGCCGTGCCAGCTCTCGCGCACCAATAGGTCGTGCGAAGCGGCCAGAGCCTGCAGGCGCGCGGAGAACTGATTGAGAAATCCGTCGATCGAGCCGGCGTGCCGCGCGGTCTGCCGTGCCATCGCCTGAATCACCGCCAGCAGATTTTTCGAACGGTGGGTCAACTCGCGCATCAGCAGCCGCAAATGCGCTTCGCCCTCTTTGCGTTCGGTGACGTCGACCGAGGCACAGGTCAGGCCGACGATGTCGCCCGCTTCGTTGCGCAGCGGCTCGATATGCAGATCGTTCCAGCGCAGGCCGGATGCGTCCTCGAAGGCGAATTCTATCCGTTTCGCCTGGCCGCTCGCGATCGCCTCGCGTTTAAGCGCAATCACCGCCGCGCCGCCCTCGCCTGGCAAGATGTTCTCGTCGGTATGGCCGAGGATGTCATCGATCGCGCGCCCCAGCATGGGATTGCTGACCGAGGTGTAACGAAGATCGCAATCCTGCGTGTACACGGTAACCTGCGAGCCGCGCAGCGCGGTTTCATAGCGGCCAAAGCGCGCGCGCAGCAGGCCGAACTCTCGGCCTTGCGCTTGCAACTGCGCCTCAAGGCGCTGGCGTTCCCGTTGCAGCCTGGCCAGTTCGGTGTCCGCCGCCCCCAATTGGTCGTGCGCCATGGCGGTGACCATTCACTTCAACTCGCCCATCGCGGCCCAGCGCATGCGCCGCGACCCATGAGCGCGGAATCGAAAAACGTAATGAACACGGCCCGCGCCGACCCTGTCAACGAATGAGGCAACCTCACACCTCATATTTCCCCACGCATTACTCGCCGATGTTGAGCGGTGGCAGGAGGATTTAACGCAGAATATTCAGAAGGGTTGCATCTTCGAGAAGAGTAGCATCCTCGGCACAAGATCATCATCTTTATTTTACTTTGCTCGGTCGATGATCTTGGCCGCGTTTGGCCAGTTTGGAACCTTCGCTGCTGGGTCGACGTTTGGTTTGGGTGGGGCCCAATAATATGGATATGAGTGCAGCAATGACGACGCGTGCAGCAAAATCAGCGACCACCGAAGAAATCGCGGCCATCGAGGAGCTGATCGGCGATCTCGAAAAGCGGCTGCGCCGTCTTTCCAACGGCGCCGGCCGTGAAATGTCGGGAGCCTCGGGCGAAGTCGGCGATTTCGTCAACGAAGCGCTACAGCGCATCATGAATCGCGTACGCGAAAGCGCCTCCGAAGCCGGCAAATCGCTGGCCGACGAAGCCACCAAACTAGGCACCGGCGCTTTCCAGAAATTGACCGACGAGGTCGAGCAGCGGCCGCTGCTCATGCTGGCCGCAGCCGCCGGCATCGGATTTCTCGCAGGCCTCGCTAACCGCCGGTAACACCATGCGAATCGATCAAGTTGCCGAAGCCTTGGCCGATCATCTGTTCGGCCGGTTGCTGCGGCGCGTGCTGATCGCATTAGCCGTGATCGCATTAACCGTTGTGGCGCTTTACTATTTTACCATTGCCGGATCGCTTGCGCTGGAAACGCAATACGGCACCCTCGACGCGCGCCTGATCGTCGGCGCGATTTACGCGGCCGTGGCGAGCGCCTGCGCGATTTGGTGGGCCCTGCTCGGCCGGCCCGCGCGCGTGCCGGTGCTGAGCAATACGCGCGACATGCAGATCGCAATGCTCGTAGAAGCGGTGATGCTCGGCTATGCTCTGGCCGGAAAGACGCAACGCTCGGCCTAGAGCAAAGCCGCCTGTTCTGACCGGTGCGTCAACTCGCCTTCCGCTCGCGCCGCCGCGCGTTACGTTCGAAGAACAGCGCCTGGCTGAGCACTGCCGACACCGTCGCTGGCTGGAACGGCTTGGCGATCAGGAAGGCCGGCTCCGGCCGCTCGCCGGTCAGGAAGCGTTCGGGATAGGCGGTGATGAAGATCACCGGCACCTCGAACGAGCGCAGCATCTCGTTGACCGCGTCGAGCCCGGATGAGCCGTCCGCCAATTGGATGTCGGCGAGGATGATGCCCGGCCGCTTGACCTTGGCGAGCGCCAAGGCCTCCGCATGGGTGCGCGCAACGCCGAGCACGCGATGGCCGAGCCCTTCTACCAGTCCCTCGAGATCGAGCGCGATGAAAGTCTCGTCCTCGATGATCAACACGTCGGTGGCGATCTCGGCGGCGAGTTCGCGGCCGCTATCCTCGACCAACTCACGCAGCTTCGGCACATCGATATCGAGCACCTTGGCGGCGTCGTCTTCCGAGAGCCCCTCGAGCGCGACCAGCAGAAATGCCTGGCGCGGCATCGGCGCGATCTGCGCGAGATGGCGTTCACCCGGCTGATGCAGATCCCCTGCGCCCGGTTTCCCGTTGAGGGTGACCGAATTCCAGATCTTGCTGAACAGCCGGTAGAGCGCGATCCGGGTGGATGCGTTGGACTCCAGCACCTTGGGGTCCTGGATCAGCGCCTCCAGCGTTGCCGCCACATAGGCGTCGCCCGAGGCCTGGCTGCCCGACAACGCCCGGGCGTAACGGCGCAAATACGGTAGATGTTGTGCAACTGTTTGAGATGTCGACAAGAATCCCTCCGAACCAAAGCGTCCCAAGGCGACAGGACACAGCCCCTAAATCGCTATTCAGCCTTCCTAGCCCTCCTAACGTACCGGCCACAAAAAAGTTCCCTGCAGGGTGGAACCATACGTCAATTCAGGGGTTTCGCTAGGATGCTGACGGGGGGAACCTGGGCCCCAGGGTTGGGGAAAGGGATCGTGGGGTTGATCGATGACTGAACGCAAACCCGTGGGACAACAAAAGCCAATGGATACCGCGGAAACCCGGACCCGCAAGACCAGCACCAAACCGGCCAAGCTCAGCCGCGAGGTGCAGGCGCGTCTCGGTCAGCAACTCCGTTCGATGTACGACGATGTGGTGAACCAGGGCGTGCCGGATCGGTTCGCCGAGCTGATCGGCCGCATCAACGGCAACGACAACAAGGGCGAGCAGTAGCGCATGGACGAGTCGGTCCGCAAAGCCGTTCTCGGCGCGGTGCCAAGCCTCCGCGCATTCGCGATCTCGCTGTGCGGGAACGTGGATCGCGCGGACGATTTGGTGCAGGAGACTTTGCTGCGCGCGATCGCCAATATCAATTCCTTCCAGCCCGGCACCAATATGTCGGCATGGCTATTCACCATTCTGCGCAACCATTTCCGTTCGGAATATCGCAAACGCCGGCGCGAGGTCGAGGACAGCGAAGGCCGTTATGCCGAGACGCTGAAATCGCAGCCCGAGCAATACGGCCGCGTCGAGTTCCGCGAATTCCGCGAAGCGCTGACGCAATTGCCGGCCGATCAGCGCGAGGCGCTGGTTCTCGTCGGCGCGTCGGGGTTCTCCTATGAAGAAGCCGCGCACATTTGCGGCTGCGCGGTCGGCACCATCAAGTCGCGCGTCAACCGCGCGCGCACGCGCCTCGCCGAATTGATGGCGATCGAGGACGCCGAAGACTTCGGGCCGGACCAGCAGACGCGCGCGGTGATGGCCGGCGGCGGCGAATAATCTCCTCCCCGCGGGCGTCGGCAATCTACGGAATACGATAGAACGGATCGGGCAGCAGGAACTGCCCGGCGCGGTCGTCCGGATTGCCGCCGGCGAGATCGCTCGGCTGGTCGCCCATATTGGCGATGATCGTATAGCCGGCCGCGGCGATCTTCGCCCGCTCCGGCGCCTTGTAATCGGCGGCACTTTTCACTTTCAGGCCTATCGGCTTCATCACCAGGCGGGTCCAGCCGCGATAGCCGGCACGGCGGAGATTCCGGATCGTCGCGGCCCGCTCGCTTTCGTCACGGCCGGTGATGAAGAACACAGCGATGCCTTTGGCCCGCGCGGCGTTGAACAGCTTCAGCGTCGGTTCGATAACCGGCGCCTTCGCCATCAACTCCCAGGCTTTTGCGCCGCAGGGGCCTTTCGGCAAATGGATGCAGGCGCCGCTCGGGACGTAGCCGAAATCGTCGGCGATGATGCGCGGCCAATTCGACAGCGATGTTTCGTCAATATCGAGCACCAGCGCCGGGCGCGCGACGGCGCCCGCGTGCTGCTCGATATAGGCTTGCGCCCTCGCCGCCACCGCCGCCAGGCTCCGCTCGTATTCGCCGGAAGTCTTATAAACGACAAGCTGCTGCTTGAGCTCGTCGAGATTCGGCGGCTGCCCGCTGTGCGCCTCGATCGCCGGTTGCGCCAAGGCGGCGCCGGCGAGCAGGACTGCTGCGACCAGCGACACCAGCGGCGTTCCGAAGGGCTCAAACTGCAATAAGGCTTTGCGTAACATCCGCATGGTTAAGGCGCTCCGGCACGACCAAGCCGAGTATAGCGGCATCGCACCGAACGGCAGAGAATAGTATTCTACCTCCGCGCGTGCCGCTCTGGATTTTTATAAGGCGGCGCCGCATAATTTTTGCATGGAGCTGCGCCACCTTCGGTACTTCGCTGCGGTCGCGAACTGAACTGCATTTCGCGCGCGCTGCCGAGCGCCTGAACATCACGCCGCCGACGCTCAGCCAACAGATCAAATGGCTTGAATCGCATCTCGGCGTCACGCTGTTCGTGCGCAACACCAAAAAGAAGGTCGAGCTGACCTTCGCCGGCAAGCAATTCCAGAAGCACGCGCTCGCCCTGATCGAGAACTTCGACTAGGCCGAGCGTTTCGTGCGCGGGGCCGCATGCGCGGCGACCGCGAGTTGCATCGAATGCATTCCCGTCTGACGCCGGCGACATGGGCCGGTTATCATGCGCGTGACATTGCGCGCCCGCGTCAGTGCCTACATGAAATTCCTCTATGGCGAATAACGAAACGCAAGTGGCGATCATCGGCGGCGGCGCGGCCGGCATTGCGGCGGGCCGGCGGCTGCGGGCGGCGGGCGTCGACTGCCTGCTGATCGAAGCGCGCGACCGGCTGGGCGGACGGGCCTGGACGATCAGCGATGGCTCGGGCGTCGCGCTCGATCTCGGCTGCGGTTGGCTGCATTCGGCCGACCGCAATCCCTGGGCCGAGATCGCGCAGGGCCAGGGCCGCACCATCGACAAGACGCGGCCGCCCTGGACCAAGCCGTCGTTGCCGATTCGGTTTCCGCTCGCCGACCAGCAGGACTTCCGCAAGGCGATGGACGACCTCTATCACCGGCTTGAAGCCCTGTTGGCGAAGGGCGGCGACATCCCAGCCGGCGCGGCACTGCCGCCGGGCGGCCGCTGGAACAACCTGGTGACCGCGGTCTGCACCTATATCAGCGGCGCCGAGCTTGGCCGCATGTCGGGGCGCGATTTTATTAATTACCAGGACACGGAGGTGAACTGGAGCGTGGTGGAGGGCTATGGCGCGACCATCGCCGCGGCTGGGGCAGAGTTACACACCGCGCTCGGTTGTCCGGTCTCGCGCATCGATCACAGCGGACGGACACTGAAAATTGAAACGGCGAAGGGCACGATCGCCGCCGAGCAGGCGATCGTCACGCTGCCGACCGCCGTACTCGCCGACAATGAGCGTCTGTTTTATCCGGCGCTGCCGCACAAGACGGAAGCCGCGCGCGGCCTGCCGCTCGGCCTCGCCGACAAGCTGTTCATTGCGCTCGCCAATGCCGAGGATTTCGAGCCCAACAGCCGCGCCTTCGCGCATACCGACCGCGTGGCGACCGCGAGCTATCAGTTGCGTCCATTCGGCCGGCCGATGATCGAGACCTATTTCTGCGGCAGTCATGCCGCCGCGCTGGAGGCCGCGGGCGAGCGCGCCTTCTTCGATTTCGCGGTCACCGAACTTACCGGCCTCTTCGGCAGCGCTTTCGCGGGCCGGCTGCAGCCGATTGCGATGCATCGCTGGGGTGTCGATCCGTTCGCGCGCGGCTCCTATTCATATGCGCTGCCGGGCATGGCGGATTGCCGGGCGGCGCTGGCCGCGCCGATCGACGGCCGCCTGTTCTTCGCCGGTGAAGCCTGCTCGCGCGGCGACTTCTCGACCGCGCATGGTGGCTGGTTCACCGGCACCTCCGCCGCCGAGCAAGCCATCGCCGTGCGGCAAAGCGTGCGGCTCTGATATACCGCAAACGCCGTTTGACCTAGCTCAACAATCCGGTAGCGGGTTCATGCGAAACGAACGCCGTTATCAATCGCTGGGAACGAGCGTCGAATAGCAGTAGACTTCATCGCGCATCCGCGCCCTCTCGGTCATGGATCAAAATCAGCACCGGCTTACCTCCCCGCTCGGCGGATGGCCGGTCACAAACATTATCTTGCTGAGGTATTCGGAATGAACACACTGAATTCGGCCGCCGGCGACACGCCGCACGGAATGGCGCTGCTGCGCGATCCGCTTCTCAACAAAGGCACCGCGTTCACGGACAAGGAGCGCGATGCACTCGGCTTGCGTGGCCTTTTGCCGGCGCATGTCCAGACGATGAAAGCGCAGGCCGAGCGCGTGCTGACAAATCTGCGCAAGTTGCCCAACGATCTCGACAAATACGTCGCATTGAACGCGCTGCACGACCGCAACGAGGCGCTGTTCTTCCGCGTCGTGGCCGACAATATCGACGAGATTCAGCCGCTCATCTACACGCCGACGGTCGGCCTCGCCTGCCAGAAGTTCGGCGATATTTTCCAGCGCCCGCGCGGCCTGTTCGTGAGCGTCAACGACCGCGGACGCATCAAATCGGTGCTGCGCAACTGGCCCTATTCGCCCAAGCTGATCGTCGTCTCCGACGGCGAGCGCATCCTCGGCCTCGGCGATCTCGGCGCCAACGGCATGGGCATTCCGGTCGGCAAGCTGTCGCTCTATTCGGCCTGCGCCGGCATTCACCCCAAGCTCTGCTTGCCGGTGATGCTCGACGTCGGCACCAACAACGATGCGTTTCTGACCGATCCTTATTATGTCGGCATCCGGCAGAAGCGCCTCACCGGCGCGGCCTATGACGAGTTCGTCGACGAATTCATCACCGCCGCGCGCGAAGTCTTCCCCGGCGTGCTGATCCAGTTCGAGGATTTCGCCAATCACGCGGCGTTCCATCTGCTGCACAAATACCGCGACAAGATTCCGACTTTCAACGACGACATCCAGGGCACGGCGGCGGTCGCGCTGGCCGGCCTGTTCTCAGCTTTGCGCGTGACCGGCGGCAAGCTCAAAGACCAGACGATCCTGTTCCTCGGCGCCGGCGAAGCCGCGACCGGCATCGCCGATCTCACGGTGTCGGCCATGGTGGCGGACGGCGCCAGCGAGACGGAAGCGCGCGGGCGCATCTGGCTGGTGGATTCCAAGGGCCTAGTGGTCAAGGACCGCGCCAATCTCAACGCCGAGAAACGCCGCTATGCCCACCCGCACGCCCCGGTCGGCGATTTCCTGTCGGCGGTCAAAGCGCTCACGCCGACGGCGATGATCGGCGTTGCCGCGGTCGGCGGCACGTTCACGCCGGAGGTGTTGCGCACGATGGCGGAACTTAACAAGCGGCCGATCATCTTCGCGCTGTCCAACCCGACCTCGCAGGCGGAATGTTCAGCCAAGGAGGCCTACCGGCACACGGACGGGCGCGCGCTGTTTGCCTGCGGCAGCCCCTATGATCCGGTGACCATCGACGGCACGACCTTCGTGCCGCGCCAGGGCAACAATTCCTACATCTTCCCTGGCGTCGGGCTCGGCGCGATCGCCAGTGCAACCAAGCTGGTGACCGATGAGATGTTCATGGCAGCCGCCCATACGCTGGCCGAAATGGTGAGCGAAGCAGACCTCAAGCAGGGCAGCCTCTACCCGGCGCTGCCGCGGATCCGCGAGGTGTCGGCGCGCATCGCCGCGGCGGTCGCCGCGGTCGTCTATCAACGCGGTCTCGCCGATGGACCGGCGCCCAACGACCTCCGCGCACTCATCCAGTCGCAGATGTACGACCCGAGTTATTGAATTGGTCGGATAAGAGTGAGGCCCCGCGCGACTGCCGTCGCACGGGGCCTCTTTCGTTCGAACGTGACGCGTGACGCGTGACGCAACCCAACGCGACGCTACGGCACAGTCGGCGCGCGCGCTCGCACCAGCCCCACCAGCGCGGCAATGGCGAACAATACGACCGCCACGAAGAACACCAGTTTGGCGGCTTCAATCGCCACGCCGGCAATGCCGCCAAAGCCCAACACGGCGGCGATCAAGGCGACGATAAGAAACGTAACGGCCCAGCCGAACATGACAGTTCCCTTTCATCTGTTGCGGGATGAATTCGCGTGCCAAGGCAACGCAATAGCCGGCAAAAAGGTTCCGGCCGGGGTGCCGCGCCTGCCGGCGTCGCTTAGGGCGTCTCTTCCTTGAAATCAGTGTTGTGCCTGGGGAACCAGACGTAGCCCTTCAGCATGTAGTGCCAATACATGAGCGGCAGGCCGGTGAGTTTGATCCACCAGCCGATCCAGCGCTCCTTGGCCGGGCTGAGCATCGGCAATGTCGGCGTGACTTTGCCGCCGTAGACGAATTCCGCGAGGATGGTCTTGCCGAGCGCGGTGGTCAGTGGGCATGAGGCGTAGCCGTCATAGGCGCCGGGAACGAGTTTGCCGGCGGCGGCCGAGAGAATCTCGTTGGCCACGACCGGCGCCTGCTTGCGTACCGCCGCGGCGGTCTTCGAGTTCGGCGCCGAGCACACGTCGCCCAATGAATAGACATTGGCGTAGCGCACGTGCTGCAGCGTAGCCTGGTTGACCTCGACCCAGCCCGCGGCATTGGCGAGCGGGCTCGATTTGATTTCGTCGTGCGGGCTTTGCGGCGGCGAAACATGCAGCAGGTCGAAGTGAACGATCTCGCGGTCGCCTTTGCGCGCTTCGCCGACGAACTCGAAGGTCGCGAGCTTGGCCGGCCCGTCCACCGCAACCAGGTTCTGCTGATAGTGCACCCCGATTCCGTAACGGGCGGCGATCTTGACCAGCGCCCGCGCAAAATAGGGCACGCCGAAGATCGCCGGCGCGTGGGTGAACAAGTCAAGCTTGCAGTCCTTTAGGATGCCGCGACGGCGCAAGCGATCAGCGATCAGATAGACGATCTTCTGCGGCGCGCCCGGACATTTGAACGGCAACGGCGGTTGAGTGCACACCACCTTGTCGCCGGCCTTGAGCGCCTGCACACAATCCCAGGTATAGCTCGCCGTACTGGGGGAATAGTTGCTGCACACGCCGTTGCGGCCGAGCGTATCGCTGAGCCCCGCGATCTTGTTCCAATCGAGCTTCACGCCGGTGCAGACCACCAGATAGTCGTAGGTGATTGCATCGCCGTTGAGCAGGCGCACCGTGTTCTTTTCCGGCTCGAAGGTCTTCGCCGCGCTGTTGATCCATGTGATACCGGACGGCATCACGCTCGCCTGTGGACGATGGGTTTTCGCCAGCGGATAAACGCCCGCCCCGACCAAAGTGAGCGACGGCTGGTAGTAGTGTTCCTGCTGCGGCTCGACGACCGCGATATCCAGGCCACGTCCGCGGCGCCGCAAGATCGCAGACACAGTGATTCCGGCGGTGCCGCCGCCGACGATCAGAACCTGATGATGTTGCCCGTTCGGCATAGCTTATTCCTCCCTGGCTTGTTTCTTGTTGAGCTTGTTGAGCGCGCGAGCGGCGCTGAATTGAGCCGGCGCCTTGACCGGCCGTGCGATCAAGTCACAACATATATCACAAATGCAATATGTTTTGTGGACCGGCCCACATCGGATTGAAAAATCCCGCGATTACAGCGGCTTGCCACTTGGCCCGCTAACCGGCGGGCCGTGGGGATCCTTGCCCGTTGTCCCGGGGGCTATCGGCATCGCGGGATGGAACTGCGGAACCTGGCCACGCGTTGAGAAGCGCGCATTCGCGCATCGCAGCAAGGCGAACTGAACGGGGATTCATGGCGCAGGCATCGACCCATACCGCCTCGTTTGCGCGGGCTAACGGCTCGCCCACCCTCGCCGCGCGTTTTTCCAAGTTCGCGCAGGCGACCGCCCAGTGGACCGGGCACCCGGGCACCTTCCTTTTGGCAGTGGCGGTGGTTGCCGTCTGGATCGTCACCGGGCCGATATTCGATTACAGCGACACGTGGCAACTGGTGATCAACACTGGAACTACCATCGTCACCTTCCTGATGGTGTTCCTGATCCAGAACACGCAGAACCGCGATACCCTGGCTATTCAGCTCAAGCTGTCCGAGCTCGTGCTGGCGATGAAGGGCGCGAAGAACAAGTTCGCGTCCATCGAGGATCTCAGCGACGAAGAGTTGGCGGAACTGCACGACGAATCCCGGGCCCGCGCCGAGATGACGTTGCATCATCTCAACAGCCGGCAAGGTGCGGACACGCGCAAGCCGCGCGCCGCTGCCCATCGCACCAAATCTCATCGGCGAACAATGAAGTCTGCTCATTGAAGCGCGAGGTCACATTTTCGCCGCCGGATTTGTGAATGAACCGGTACGACGGCGTTAAGCGGAGGGGTGAATGTCCTCGAGGGTATGGACGGTGATCGGATTGGCGCTGGCGGGCGCGATCGCGAGCACTCCGGCGCAGGCGCATAGCAGCAAACAGATCTCTGGCGTCGCCGCCTATTACAGCAAGGACTATCGCGGGCTGACCGCCTCGGGCGAGCGTTACGATCCGCGCAAATTTACCTGCGCGCATCGTTCGTTGCCCTTTGGCACGCGCGTGCTCGTCACCGATGCCAGGACCCATCGCAGCGTCGTGGTCACCGTCAATGACCGCGGACCGTTCGGCAAAGGTCGCGTCATCGACCTGTCCATGGCTGCCGCCAAGGCGCTGCATATGATCGACCGCGGATTGATCCGGGTAACGGCGGTGGTGCAGTAGCCGGGCGATGCGCGGCGCGCGCAGAGCGGGCATACTACGGCGATGATGCCCGTTCTCGACTTCTGGTTCGACTTCGCCTCGACCTATTCCTATCCGGCGGCGATGCGGCTCGCTCCGCTCGTAGGCGCGGCCGGCGTCACGGTGCGCTTTCGCCCGTTCCTGCTCGGACCACTGTTCAAGGCGCAGGGTTGGGACACCTCCCCGTTCAATCTTTACGCCGCTAAGGGCCGCAATATGTGGCGCGACATCGAGCGGCTGTGCGCCGATCTCGGTTTGCCGTTCCGGCGGCCCGAGCCGTTTCCGCAGAACAGTCTTACCGCAGCGCGCGTCGCGCTGGTGGGGTTGAACGCGGCCTGGGGCGAGGAGTTTTGCCGCGCCGTGTTTCGAGCGGAATTCGGCGACGGCCGTGCGATCGATGATGCCGCGGTGCTCGGCGACATTCTTGTGCAACTCAATGTCGACGCGACGGCCGTCTTCGCGGCTGCGCGCAGCGACGACAACAAAACGGCGTTGCGATTGCAGACCGAGGACGCGCAGCGCCTCGGCATTTTCGGCGCGCCGAGTTTCACCACGGCGGACGGTGAACTGTTCTGGGGTAACGACCGGCTCGAACGTGCGCTCGCCTGGGCCAGAGACGGGCGTTGAGCGGCAGCCTTGTTATTTCAACCACGCTCAAACATAATCACGCGGCGACAACCGCGAGGGGAGGACGCTATGCCGACATTCATGATTTCAATGAAATTTACCGAACAGGGAATTCGCACCATCAAGAATGCGCCCAAGCGGGTCGCCGCGGCGCGCGAGCTGGCCAAGAAAGTCAGCGTCGAGATCAAGCAGGTCTATCTCACCGCCGGCGACAGCGATCTGGTGGCCTTCGTCGAGACGCAGAACGGCGACAACATTGCCAAGTTTGCGCTGGCGCTCAGCTCGGCCGGCAATGTGTCGACCCGTACCGGGCGGGCCTGGACCGAAGCGGAATATCTCAAGCTCATTTCCGAGTTGCCGTAAGCGGCGCGACCTTCTAATGGATTCAAACAGGAGGGCGGCAGCGTGCCGCTCTCCTTTCGTTGCCTGCCCCCGACAAGGACCTTCCCATGCCCGCCAAGCGCCCGGCGCCCCGCCTCCCCATCCTCGACGAAGCACAGATGAGCGAGGCCCAGCGCTCGCTGCTCGAAGCGATCCGCTCCGGTCCACGCGGCAAGTCGATCACGCCGCGCGGGCCCTTCGCGGTCTGGCTGCACGCGCCGGAGTTCGGCCATCTGGCGCAGGCGCTCGGCGGCCATTGCCGCTACAAGACGGCGCTGCCGCCGCGGCTCTCCGAATTCGCGATCCTGTGCACCGCGCGGCTGTGGCGCGCGCAATACGAATGGTTCGCGCATGTGCCGATGGCGGAGAAGGCCGGCGTCAGCCGCAAGACGATCGCAGATTTGCGCGCCGGGCGCGAGCCGAAGTCCGCGCCCAAGGACGAGCGCGCGATCTATGCTTTTGTGCGCGAGCTGTACAAGACCAACCGCGTGAGCGACCGCACCTACAAGCGCGTGCACGCCTTCCTCGGCGATGCCGCCATGGTCGAGCTGGTCGGCATTCTCGGCTACTACGTGCTGATCTCGATGACGCTCAACGTGTTCCGCATGATGCCGCCGGCGGACGCCAAACTGGCGTTCGCCGAGCGGTAATCGCGGCCGTCACTTCATCTGCATGCCGCCCATGCCCGGCATGTCGTGATTGTCGCCCGGCGCCTTGGCGCCGATGCCCTCGACCACGAAGTCGACGTCGACCTTGCCGGCCTTGGCAAAGTCCAGCGTCGACTTGAAGCGGCTGCCCTGCTTGAGCTGTTCTTTCAGCTCGGTGAACATCACGTGGTAGCCGCCGGGGTCGAGGGTGACGGTCTGCCCCGGCTTGATCTCGATGCCGCCGGCCACCGGCCGCATCTTCATCACGCCGCCGTCCATCGTCATCTCATGCACTTCGAAGCCCTGCGAAATGTCGGCCGAGCCACCGAGCAGACGATCGGGCGCAGTTCCGTTGTTGGTGATCTTCATGTAGCCGCCGCCGACGCTCGCGCCTTTCGGCGTGGCGCGCGCCCAAGGGTGGTCAATCTTCAAACTGCCGACCGTATAATCGTGAGCGAGCGCTGGCGACGTCGCCAAAGCAGTGCATAGCGCGACGATCATGAATGTAGTCCGGGTCATTGTGGTCTCCTGACGATGCAGCGCGCGCTTCTGCCGAAGCGCGGCGTGCCGACGATTGGTGAACAAATCGAAAGCGCGAAAATCAGGCCGCGGGCGGCGCACGTGGGATTTGCGGGCTTCGATCCGCCAAGCGGACGACCGGCGCGATCGCGTACGCGGGGCCGATGGCGACGGCGCGCGTCGGGCCGAGCGCAACTGTAATCTGCGGTGGGCCGAGAAGCGTCTGCGCGCAGCACGACGTCCCGCATCCGGCGGCGCAGGGGCAGCCGGTTTCATGTTTGGCCGGGGAGCCGCCGGCCGACGTCGCCTCGCTGCACAGGCTCGACTGCAGCAGGCCGGCGGCCGCAAGCGACAGCGGCAACAGCAAGGCCTGCAACGCGACCACATAGGCCGCGACCAGGGCGACAACGCGCCGGGCTCGCAAGGGTTTGCTCATCGTGGCAAGTCTATCCGCGCCTTTTCGGGGCGTCCATTTTTTGTTCCCGCGACAACGCGCTGTCGAACAGCCGCGAACGATATGTTAGACTAGAAATTATGGCCGGCGATCGATCAGCGTCCTCCGACAGCGAATCGCGCGTGGTGATGTTCCCGCGCGGACGCACCACCGCGCATTTGCGCACCCCGGCACCCTCGCCGGTGGACGATCTTGCCAAATACGAGCGCGGCGAAGGCATCGACGACTATCGCCACCGCATGAAGGTCAACATCGCCGCCTTCATCTTTGTGCTCGCTTTGATCGGGGCCGGGCTTTGGCTGGCGGAGACCATGGCCGAGATGCGCAAGAACCAGGATTGCGTGCTGTCCGGGCGGCGCGATTGCTCGCCCGTGGAGGTGCACACGCGCCACTGGTGAGCCCGCCGCTGGCGCGACGCCGCACAAGGCGCGGGCGTCCAGGCGATATGCCTCATTTCCCGGCAAATACCCGCCGCCATTGAACTTAAGGCGGCGCTTCGCTATACGGGCTGCCAGCCGCAGGCCCGTCGGCAGCGGTGCCGAAACGATCGCGCGCGGGAGCGGGCACCTGGGCGACCGATCTCCAGAACTTGAAGTAAATCAGAGAGTTACCATGTCTTCGACGTTTGAGACCATCGCCAATATTATCGCCGAGACCTGCGATATTCCGCGCGACACCATCACGCCCCAAAGCCACGCCATTAACGATTTGGGCATCGACAGCCTGGATTTTCTCGACATCGCTTTCGCCATCGACAAGGCGTTCGGAATCAAAATGCCGCTCGAGCAGTGGACCCAGGAAGTCAACGACGGCAAAGCCACCACCGACCAGTATTTCGTGCTCAAGAACCTGAGCGCCCGCATCGACGAGCTCGTCGCTGCCAAGGGCGCCTGAGCCGGCGGCCCCGATGCGCCTTGAGTATTTTCTGCTGATCGACCGGGTCGTCAGTCTCGATCTCGAAGCCGGCAAGATCGTTTGCGAATCCACGGTGCCGAACGAAAGCGTCGTGTTCGAGGGACACTTCCCCGGCTATCCGTTGCTGCCCGGCGTGCTGATGATCGAAACCATGGCGCAGGCCGCCGGCTGGATGCTGGTCGCGGCCAACAAGTTTCAGCGCATGCCGTTTCTGGCCGCGGTCCGTGACGCCAAGTTCCGCAACTTTGTTCTGCCCGGCCAAAAGCTCATCGCCGAGGCGAAGCTCACCCATGACGGCTCCGGCTACGCGATGACCGACGCGACCCTGTCCAGCGACGGCAAGCTCGTCTGCAACGGCACGATCACGTTCCGCGTCGCGGAATTTCCCACTCCCGATTTCGCGACGGAAATGCACCAGCGCGCCGTTGCGATCGGCCTGATGGGCAAAGAGGCGCTGGCCGATGGCTGAGGCCGCCCGCGAAGTCTGGATCACCGGCATCGGCATAGTCTCCTGCCTCGGCGAAGGTCCGCAGGCGCACTGGCAGAAACTGATGGAGGCGCATCCGAGCGCCGACACGACCACCTTGGCGCCTTACGTCGTGCATCCCCTGGCGCCGGTGAATTTCGACGCCCAGATCCCGAAAAAAGGCGATCAGCGGCAAATGGAGCCTTGGCAGCGCATCGGCACCTATGCCGCCGGGCTCGCGCTCGACTCAGCGGGCGTCAAAGGCAAGACCGATATCCTCTCGCACATGGACATGATCGTCGCGGCCGGTGGCGGCGAACGCGATCTCAATGCCGACAGCGCCATCCTGAGCGGCATCCGCGGCGCGGCAAATCCGGGCGCCTATCTCAATGAGCGGCTGATGAGCGATCTGCGGCCGACGCTGTTTTTGGCGCAGCTCTCCAACCTGCTCGCCGGCAACATCTCGATCGTGCATGGCGTGACCGGCTCATCGCGCACCTTCATGGGCGAGGAATTGGCCGGCGTCGACGCCGTGCGCGTCGCCTTCGCCCGCATCGTGGCCGGTCAGAGCGACATCGCGTTGGTCGGTGGCTCCTACAACGGAGAACGGTCCGACTCGCTGATGTTTTTCGAGTTCGCCGGCATGGCCCTCAAGGATCAACTGGTGCCGGTATGGGAGCGCGGCGGCCGCGGCGGCGTCGCGCTCGGCTCGATCGGTGCTTTTCTAGTGATCGAGGCGCGCGACCATGCGCAGGCGCGCGGCGCCAAGCCGCTGGCGCGGCTTTCCGCCGTCGCGTCCGACCGCAGCAAGCGCGCGCCCGGCGACGTCACGGCGGCGCTGACGCGGCTGTGGGACAAGATCAAGGGCAAGATCGCTGCCGGCCACGCCGCCGTGCTGTCGGGCGCCGCCGGCGGCGCGCCGGCGACCGGCGAAGAGCGTGCGTTTCTGGAAGCCCATCCCGATCTTGCCGTGCGCGCCACCGGTTCCTATCTCGGGCATGGGCCCGAGCCGCAATTCGCCATGAATATCGCGCTGGCCGTGGTCGCGCTCGGCCATGCTAGTCTGTTTCCGCCTTGCGACGCGACCGGGCTGGAACGGCCGATGAGCAGCGAGCTCAAGCAGGTCGTGGTCACCGGTGTCGGACATTGGCGGGGCGAAGGCCTCGCGCTGGTTGAGAAGGTCGGCTGAGGGAGGGCGCAGATGGCAGGCACCAAGGACAAAATGGGGCGGCCGATCGTGGTGGTGACCGGCCTCGGCGTGGTCACGTCGCTCGGCGCCGGCAAGACTGACAATTGGGCCAAGCTCACTGCCGGCGAATCCGGCATCCACACCATCACGCGTTTTCCGACCGAAGGCTTGCGTACGCGCATCGCCGGCACCATCGACTTTCTGGCGCCGATGCCGTCCAATGCCGATTTCACCGAGAACTTTGCCGGGCTTGCCGCCGAGGAAGCGATCGCCGAATCCGGCATCGGCGCGACCGGCGATTTTCCCGGGCCGCTATTCATCGCGGTGCCGCCGATCGAGGTGGAATGGCCGCAGCGTATCGAAATCGCCGCCAAGTCTGGCGCCAACGACAAGGTCGGCTATAGCGACCTGTTGCGTGCCTGCTCGATGTTTCCGGCCTATCACGAGCGTTTCCTGATCGGCTCGGTCGCCGAGCATCTCGCCGACAAATTCGGCACCAAAGGCGCGCCAATCTCGCTGTCGACCGCCTGCGCCTCGGGCGCGAGCGCCATTCAGCTCGGTGTCGAGGCGATCCGCCGCGGCGAAAGCGACGCGGCGCTGTGCATCGGCAGCGACGGCTCGATCAATCAGGAAGCGGTGATCCGCTTCTCGCTGCTCTCGGCGCTGTCCACCAGCAACGACAACCCACAAGGTGCGGCGAAACCGTTCGCCAAGAACCGCGACGGCTTCGTCATGGCGGAGGGTGCCGGCGCGCTGGTGCTGGAAAGCTATGACGCGGCCAAGGCGCGCGGCGCCAGGATCCTCGGCGTGCTCGAAGGCTGCGGCGAGATGGCGGATGCCTTCCACCGCACGCGTTCCAGCCCGGACGGCAAGCCGATCATCGGCGCCATCGCCAATGCGATCAGAGACGCCGGTCTTACCCCCGACGACATCGATTACGTCAACGCGCACGGCACCGGCACGCCGGAAAACGACAAGATGGAGCATCTCGGCGTTTCGACCGTGCTCGGCGAGCGCATGAAGAGCGTGCCGATCTCCTCCAACAAATCCATGATCGGCCACACCCTGTCGGCGGCCGGCGCGGTCGAGGCGGTGTTCTCGCTGCTCACGCTGCAGCACCAGCGCATTCCGCCCACCATCAACTACAACGTGCCGGACCCGGCGATCCTGCTCGACGTGGTGCCGAACAAGGCGCGCGACGCGCGCGTGCGCGCATGCGATCTCCAATTCCTTCGGCTTCGGCGGGCAGAATGTCTCGCTGGTGATGGGCTCCGAGCCGGCCTGAACGCCGGCTCCCTCCCCCATGCGCGCCTTGCAACTCATCGCCGATCGCACGCTCGAGCTTGCCGACGTGCCGCCGCCGCCCGCGCCCGGCACCGGCGAGGTGCAAATCCGCATCAAGGCGGTGGCGCTCAATCATCTCGACTTGTGGGGTTTCCGCGGCATGGCCTTCGCCAAGCGGAAATTGCCGCTGGTGGTCGGCGCGGAAGCCTCCGGCGAGATCACGGCGACCGGTGCTGGCGTCGCCTCGTTCAGGGCCGGCGACAAGGTGGTGATGTATGGCGCCATGACCTGCGGGCACTGCGCCGCCTGCCGCGACGGCCGCGACAATCTGTGCGAGAACGTCGGCGGCATCATGGGCTTCCACATCGACGGCTTCGCGCGCGAACTTATCAATCTGCCGGCGCGGCTCGTCATCCCGGTGCCGGATGGCGTGTCGCTGCGCGACGCCGCCTGCGCGCCCATCGCCTTCGGCACCGTCGAGCACATGCTGTTCGACAACGCCAAACTCAAGCCGGGCGAAACGATCCTCGTGCATGCCGGCGGCTCCGGCATCGGCTCGGTCGCCATCAAGATGGCCAAGGCGATCGGCTGCACCGTCATCACCACGGTTGGCGACGATGCCAAGGCGGAAAAGGCCAAGGCGCTCGGCGCCGACCACGTCATCAACTACAAGACCGAGCGCTTCGAAGGCGTTACCCGCAAGCTCACCGCCAAGAAAGGCGTCGACGTGGTGTTCGAACATGTCGGCGGCGAAGGCTTCAACGCCTCCCTGCTCTGCTTGAAGCGCGGCGGACGTCTGGTGACCTGCGGCTCGACCGCCGGCCCATCCGTCACCATCAATTTGATGCAGCTGTTCCAGCAGCAGTACAAGATTTTCGGCTCGTTCGGCGCCGCCATACGCAACATCCGCGACAGCCTTTCGAAGATAGCCGCCGGCATGACGCCGATTATCGACAGCGAATTCGCCCTCGCCGATTTCGAACAGGGGCTGGCGCGGATTGAAAGCCGGCAGGTGTTCGGCAAGGTGATCGTGCATTTCTGATGCCTGACGCAATCAAGCGGACGACCGCCCACCTGCGCGCCGGTTTGAAGCGCGCCGGCGACGCCGCGTTCGGCACGCTGGCCGTCGGTTTGATCAAGCTTTTGCGGCTGACCAAGCCCGATTGGCTCGCCGACGCCGCCGGCGCCACCATGCGCAGGATCGGGCCTCTGCTGCGCGAAAACCGGATTGCGCGCGAACAACTGACGGCCGCCTTTCCGGAAAAGTCCCCCGCCGAGATCGATCGAATTCTGCGCGGTTCATGGGACAATCTCGGCCGCATGGGCGCCGAATTCGTTCATCTCGACCGGCTGTGGGATTCATCAGTCCGCCGAGCGGCCCGGCCATTTCGACATCGCAGCCACAGTCCTCGACCGTTTCCTGCGGCTTGCCGAGGATGGTCAGCCGGCGCTGATCTTTGCCGCCCACCTCGGCAACTGGGAACTGCCGGCGATTTCGGCCGCCGCCTATGGGATCGACAGCGCCGTGCTTTACCGCGGGCCGAATATCGCCGCGATCGACCGCTGGATCACCGAGACGCGCTCTACCCTGATGGGCACGCTGATCCCGACCGGCCTAGGCGCGCCGGTCAAGCTCGCCGAGGCGCTCGCGCGCGGCGCCCATGTCGGCATGCTGGTCGACCAATACTACGTTCGCGGTGTGCCGGTGACGTTCTTCGGGCAACCGACGCGTGCCAATCCGCTGCTGGCGCGGCTCGCCCAGCATTTTGACTGCCCGATCCACGGCGTGCGTCTCGTTCGGCTGCCCGACCACCGCTACCGCGGTGATATCACCGACTCGATCGCGCCCGCGCGCGATGCCGAGGGCAAGGTCGACATCGCCGGCACCATGCAGATCGTCATGAACGTGATCGAGGGTTGGATCCGCGACAATCCCGAGCAATGGCTCTGGCAGCACCGGCGCTGGCGGCCGGAAGACGCGGAACGCTTCTAGCGCCAGGCGTTCAGGTCTCGGTCGGAAGCCCGGCCGCCTTCCAGGCGATGATGCCGCCGGCCAGGTGCGATTTGTAAGGGTAGCCGGCATCCTGCGCGGCAAGCGAAGCGGTCACCGAGCGGCGGCCGGAGCGGCAGGCAAACACCACCTGCTTGCCTTGCGGATCGGGGATATCGGCCGGATCGAAGGACGACAGCGGCACGATCGCCGCGTCCGGGTAGCGTTCCACCGCCGTCTCGTTCGGCTCGCGCACATCGACCAGCAGCATGCGGCCGGCTTTGAGGCCCGCCGCCACCTGCTCCGGCGTCAGATTCTCCACTTCGTCGGCGCGCGGTATGTCATCGGCCATGACGCAACTCCGGGTCCTATGAGCCGCGGTTTTAGCCGGAATCTCTTACACGGTCACCTGGGTCCCGACCTCCACCACCCGCCCGGTCGGAATCTGGAAATAGTCGGTGGCGTCGTTGGCGACGCGGGTCAGCATGATGAACAGCCGGTCCTGCCAGCGCGGCATGCCGGAATGGGCGGCCGGCTTGAGCGAGCGGCGCGACAGGAAGAACGACGTCGACATGATGTCGAAGTGCCAGCCGAGCTTGCGCGCGATCGCCAGCGCCTTCGGCACGTTCGGCGTCTCCATGAAGCCGAAGCGCAGCTGCACGCGCGAGAAGGTCTCGCCCGACCGGCTCGATGCGCACGCGCTCGGCCGGATTGACGCGCGGCGTGTCCGCGGTCTCGATGGTGAGGATGACGTTCTTCTCGTGCAGCACCTTGTAGTGCTTGAGGCTGTGCAGCAGCGCGGTCGGCGCGCTTAACGGATCGCTGGTGAGGAACACCGCGGTGCCGGGGACCCGCGTGCGGCGGCTTCTTTTCCAGGCTGGCGACCAGCGCCTCGAGCGGCATTTCCTGGCGCCGGGTCTTCTCGAACAGCAGCCGGCTGCCGCGCCGCCACGTGTACATGATCAGTCATCACCATGGCGCCGAGCGCGAGCGGCATCCAACCGCCCTCGACGACCTTGAGCAGGTTGGCGGTGAGGAAGGTCAGGTCGACGAACAGGAACGGCAGCGATCAGCGCCAGCGCGCCGAGCAGCGGCCAGCGCCAGACGCGCCAGATCACGAGGATCGCCATCATGGCGGTGACCACCATCGTGCCGGTGACGGCGATGCCGTAGGCGGAGGCGAGCGCGCTCGACGAGCGGAACAGCGCCACCAGCAGCAGCACGCCGATCAGCAGCAGCGTGTTCACCCGCGGCATGTAGATCTGGCCGAACAGCGATTCCGAGGTGTGGCGGATTTCCAGGCGCGGCAGCAGGCCGAGCTGGATCGCCTGTTGCGTCAGCGAATAGGCGCCGGTGATCACCGCCTGGCTGGCGATCACGGTGGCGGCGGTTGCCAGCGCCACCATCGGCAGCAGCGCCCATTCCGGAAAGAGCAGGAAGAATGGATTCGCGATCGCTTTCGGATCGGCCGAGCACCAGCGCGCCCTGCCCGAGATAATTGATCAGCGAGCGCCGGCAGCACCACGACGAGCCAGGCGAAACGGATCGGATCGCGGCCGAAATGGCCGAGATCGGCGTAAAGCGCCTCCGCGCCGGTCACGGCCAGGAACACGGCGCCGAGGGTGTACAAGCGCGATGATGCCGTGGTGGAGCAGGAAGTGGACGCCGTAATAGCGGATTGAACGACGAGCAGGACGCTGGGATTCTGGCCGATATGCCAGAGGCCGGCGGCGGCGATGGCGCCAAACCAGATCAGCGTGATCGGGCCGAAGAAGGCGGCGACCCTCGCGGTGCCGCGCGACTGCACGGCGAACAGCACGATCAGGATCACTACCGTCAGCGGCACCACGAAATCGTCGAAGGCCGGCGTCGCGACCTTCAAGCCTTCGATCGCCGAGAGCACCGACAGCGCCGGCGTGATGATGGCATCGCCGTAGAACAGCGCGCCGCTGATGATGCCGAGCAGGATCACGATCCCGCCGCCGCGGCTGCCACCGAGCGCGCGCGAGGCGAGCGCCATCAGCGCCAGCGTGCCGCCCTCGCCGTTGTTGTCGGCGCGCAGCAGGATCAGCACGTATTTGGCGGTGACCACCAGCAGCAGCGCCCAGATGATCAGCGACAGGATGCCGAGCACCACCGGCTCGTCCACCGTGTGGCCGGAGCCGGCCGCCGCCAGCACCGACTCGCGCAAGGCGTAGAGCGGGCTGGTGCCGATGTCGCCGTAGACGACGCCAATGCAGCCGAGCGTGAGCGCCCAAAAGCCAGCCTTCGCTGGCGAATGATCGCCGTCGCCATTGGCCGCAACCGAGCCACCGCGGGCGGCGGCAATACTTTTAGACATGCGGGATTGGCCTAGGCCTGTGCAATGCAAAAAAATTGGGCCGCGGCTTATAACGCCGCGGCGGGTGGCCCAGCACCATCATTTGCGCAAAGCGAGACACCAAGCCATGCGCAATGCGCAGAGCGAAAAACTAAATCATCTTGATTTATCAATGGCTTAATTGATCTGGCTTTTTTACCGCAGCCCCAATTCGCGCACGCCGTCATCAAGGTGTCGACATCGACCGCCGAGCCGGGCCCGGAAATCGGTTCGTCTATGGGGCCAAATCGACCGGGATCGGCGGTTCTTCGCGCATCAGCGTAATGGTGACGCGGCGATTGGGCGACAGAGATGGGTTGTCGGGGAACAGCGGATCGGTATCAGCCTTGCCGGCAACCATAAAAATGTACCCCGGCGGCATTCCCTCGGCCGCCAGAATTTCCCGCACCGCGTTGGCGCGGTCGGCGGAAAGTTCCCAGGCACCATAGCCCGGCTTGTCGGGCACCTTGCTCGCGGCGGTATGGCCGGTGATGGAGACGCGGTAGGGCAACGCCTTGAGCGCGGGCGCGATCCTCTGGATGATCTTGCGGGTGCGCTCATAGGGCTCCTTCGAGCCGTCCGGGAACATGGAGCGGCCATCCTGATCGACGATCTCAATATTCAGGCCCTGCTTGGTTTCCTCGACCATGATGTTTTTGGAGGCCTCGGTGATCTCCGGCATATCCTGCAAGGCCTGCCGCAGCGAAGCCGACGCGAGCGCGAACTTCTGATCCTTCTTGAAGTTCGCACCAAAATTGCGCTCGCGAGCGCGCTCGTCGGGCGCTGGCGTCGCCGAAGCGTCTTTCGGATCGATCTGGGCGGCATTCTTCAGGCGCGGCCGCGTCGGCAAGCCGAGCACCTCGATGATGCCGGAATAGCGTGCCTGATCCTGCACGCCGAAGGCGTCGCGCATCGAGCCGGCGACGATTTTCAGCTTCTGCAGGTCTTGGGTGGAAAAGGCGACCAGCATCACGAAGAAGCTGACCAACAGCCCCATCAGGTCGGCGAAGGTCACGAACCATCCGTGTCCGCCGGCGTGCCCTCCGTCCTTGCGTCTCGCCATACTCGCCGTTCCCGACCCGCTACGTTAGGCGGGTACCTCTTCGGTCGCTTTCACTTCTTCCTCTTCGGTGTGGCGATGCTTCTCGGGCAGATAGGCGAGCAACATTTCACGCACCAGGGTCGGACTCTTGGCTTCACGGATCATCAACACGCCGTCAATGATCAAAGTGCGGTTCACTTCCTCGTCGACCAGTTTGAGATGCAATTTGTCGGCGATCGGCAGGCAGAACAGATTGGCGAGCGCCGCGCCGTAAAAGGTCGCGAGCAGCGCGCCGGCCATGAACGGACCGAGCTTGGAGGGGTCGGTCATGTTGGCGAACATCTGCACCATACCGATCAGGGTGCCGATCATGCCGAAGGCGGGCGCGCAGTCGCCGACCGCGCGGTAGATTTTCTGGCCCTCGTCGAGATGCGTGAGGAAGTTGTCGCGGTCGCGCTCGAGATTATCGCGGATGAAATTGGTGTCGTAGCCGTCGGCGACGTAGCGGATGCCCTTGGCGAGGAACGGGTCCTCGATCTCCACCTTTTCCAGCCCCATCGGACCCGACTTGCGGGCGACTTCGGCGATGCCGGCGATTTCGTCGACCAGCTCGCGCTGGGTCATGCGGCGCATGCGTGAAGGCGAATTTCGCGCCGAGCGGCAGGCCGTGCAGCATCGAGGAGAACGGAAAGCGGATCAGGGTGGCGGCGAAGGATCCGCCGAAAATAACAATGAACGCATGCTCGCTCACGAACATATGCAAGTCGCCGCCCATCAGGATCACGAGCGTAACGACGCCAACGCCTGACAACAGACCGAGACTTGTTGCGATATCCATGAAGAACCTACCCGAACGCGCACCAACGGCCGCACAGAATGCTGCGACGGCCGTTCAATAGGACCCTAGACTGGCGCGCTTAAGAGGCGGTAAAGGCTAACCGTTCGTGAAAGAAAAACGCGCGCAGTGGCCGCGCCTACCCCGTGACCGGCCGATAAATAGCTGCAAAATTCGCCACAAATGGGCTTCGAAGCCCTCAGGTCCGTCGACAGGACCGTTAAAACTCGGAGGAATACGAGCCATGCGTGAGATCGGCCATTTCATCGGCGGCAAGGCCGTCAAAGGGACCTCCGGACGGTTCGGCGACGTCTTCGATCCCAATACCGGCGAGGTGCAGGCCAAAGTGGCGCTCGCCAAGCATTCCGAGGTCGAGCACGCGATTGCCAATGCGCGAAGCCGCGCAGCCGGCCTGGGCGGCGACCAATCCGCAGCGGCGCTCGCGCGTGATGTTCAAGTTTCTCGAGCTGGTGCAGAAGGAATACGACAGCCTCGCCAAGCTGCTCTCCTGCGAGCATGGCAAGACCCTGCCCGACGCGCGCGGCGACATTCAGCGCGGGCTCGAGGTGGTGGAGTTCGCCTGCGGCATTCCGCATCTGCTGAAGGGCGAATTCACCGAGGGCGCCGGCCCCGGCATCGACCTCTATTCCATGCGCCAGCCGCTCGGCGTGGTCGCCGGCATCACGCCGTTCAATTTCCCGGCGATGATTCCGCTGTGGAAGTGCGCGCCTGCGCTCGCCTGCGGCAATGCCTTCATCCTCAAGCCGTCGGAGCGCGATCCGTCTGTGCCGATGCGGATCGCCGAACTGTTCCTTGAGGCCGGCCTGCCGGAAGGCGTGCTCAACGTCGTCAACGGCGACAAGGAAGCGGTCGACACGCTGCTCAATGACGACGCGCGTCAAGGCGATCAGCTTCGTCGGCTCGTCGGCGATCGCGGAATACATCTATTCGACCGGCTGCGCCAACGGCAAGCGCGTGCAGTGCTTCGGCGGCGCCAAGAACCACATGATCGTGATGCCCGACGCCGACATGGATCAGGCGGTCGATGCGCTGATCGGCGCCGGCTACGGCTCGGCCGGCGAACGCTGCATGGCGGTTTCGGTGGCGGTGCCTGTCGGCAAGAAGACCGCCGACACCTTGCTCGACAAGCTGATCCCGCGGGTCGAGAGCCTGAAGATCGGACCGTCGAGCGACGACAAGGCCGACTACGGCCCGATGGTCACCAGGCAGCTGCTCAACAAGGTGCGCGGCTATATCGACACCGGCGTCAAGGAAGGCGCCAAGCTCGTGGTCGACGGACGCGGATTTAAACTGCAGGGCTACGAGAACGGCAATTTCATCGGCGGCTGCCTATTCGACGACGTGAAGCCGCATATGAAGATCTACAAGGAAGAAATCTTCGGGCCGGTGCTCTCGGTGGTGCGCGCGAAAGACTATGAGGAAGCGGTGCGGCTGCCGTCCGATCATGATTACGGCAACGGCGTCGCCATCTTCACCCGCGACGGCGACACCGCGCGCGATTTCGTCAATCGTGTGCAGGTTGGCATGGTCGGCGTCAATTTCGCCATTCCCGTGCCGCTCGCCTATTACACCTTCGGCGGCTGGAAGCGGTCTGGCTTCGGCGATCTCAACCAGCACGGGCCGGATTCGATCCGTTTTTACACCAAGACCAAGACCGTCACCTCGCGCTGGCCGACCGGCACCAAGGAAGGCGCGGAATTTGTGATCCCGACCATGAAGTAAGGACGCGCATGCCGAACGATCCGGGTCGCTGGCGGCGCTGTTGTCGCACTGATGCTGGCCGGCTGCGCCGGCAGCCCGGTCGGCGGCGCGGCCCCGGCCGCAGCGCCGGCGGCGAATGTCATGATGACCAGTGTCACGATGACCGGCCGTTGGATCCTGGCGGCCCCCAATGCGCCATCCTGCGGCATGAATTTCGCCAGTTCACCGGGCGGCCAGGACGGCACCATCGAGCCAGAGGGCGGCTGCCCGGGCAATTTCTTCACCAGCCGGCACTGGACGCTTGCGCAAGACACGCTCACCATCAACGACCACGAAAACAAGCCGCTGGCCAATCTCACCTATGCCGACAGCCGCTTCGAAGGCCAAGCCACCGCCGGCGCGCCCGTGACGCTGAGCCGCCAACCGTCAGTGCAATAGTCAGGACCTCCCATGTCCGAATACCAGCTCTACTGCTTCGCCCAGTCCGGCAACGCCTACCGCGCCGCGCTGATGCTCAACCTGGTTGGCGCCGACTGGGAGCCAATCTGGTACGACTTCTTCGGTGCCGCGCCGCAGCGCACGCCCGAATTCCGCGAGACCATCAATGAAATGGGCGAGGCGCCGGTGCTGGTCCACGGCAAGAAGAAGCTCAGCCAGTCCGGCGTGATCCTCACTTATCTTGCCAACCATTCCGGCAAGTTCAAGCCGCAGGGTGAGGACGAGGAGCTCAAGTCGCTGCGCTGGATCATCTTCGACAACCAGAAGATCAACGGCTTCCTCGGGCCGTTCCGCTTTCTCAAGAATTTCGCCAGGCCGGCGGGCGATCCGGCGGTGATGGCGTTCCTGCAAGGGCGCGCGCAAGGCGCCCTCGCGATCGTCAATAGGCGGCTGACGGGGCGAGATTTCCTGGTGAGCGACAAGCCGACCATCGCCGACATTTCAATGACCGGCTATCTGTACTATCCGGCCGAAGAGTTCGGCTTCGACATCGCGAAGGACTATCCAGCGATCGGCGCTTGGCTCAAGCGCATGAACGCCCTGCCCGGCTGGAAGCATCCCTATGACTTGATGCCCGGCTATCCGTTCGGCACGCGGGGCTATCGAAATCAGTGATCGTGGTCGTGGTCATGCGCGTGACCGTGGTGGCCATGCGCATGATCGTGATGCGCGTGGCCGTGCTCAGGCGATGAGGCATAGGCGCCGCCTTCCGGCTCGAATGGCGCCTCGATCACGGTCAGTTTCGCGCCGAGCGATGTGAGTAGCGCTTCGACTGCGGCATCGCGGTGCGCGCGAATGCGGTTGGGCAGCACCTGCACGGGGACGTGGCGGTCGCCGAGATGCCAGGCGAGCCGCGACAGCGCGGCAACGTCCGCCGCGCGCGCCTCGATCAGCGGCTCGGGCGCGGCGACGACTTCCAGGAGCCCGCCGTCGTCGAGCAGCAGCAGGTCGTCGGTGCGCAGGCACGCGGGTGGATGCAGATTGATTTCGAATGTGCCGCCCTTTACGCCGGTGACCGTGATTTTCTCCGCCGCGCTACGCTGGGCGTAATCGAGGATGACGGTATCGACGGCCGCGCGATCGCCGCGCTCAGACGGCTTGAGGACGCGGATCGCCACCGGCATGTGCAGGTCAGTTCAGCCGCGCCGGGCGCTCGTGATCGGAATCGCTCGCCGCAGCGTGCCCCGGCATCTCCATTGGCGCTTCGCCGGCGGCTGCCGCAGCAGCAGCGGCGGCATCCTGGCGCTGATAATTTCGGTAGGACAGCCAGCCAAAGGGAAGGCAGCTGAGATAAGCGAGCGTGCCGATGGTGAGCACTTCCCACGGATAGCTGATGAGCAGCGCGAAGAACAACACCACCACCACGAAAACCGGCAGCACCATATCGGGTGGCACACGCTTGCCGACGCGTTTGCCGGAGAAAACCGGTAGGCGCGAGACCATCAGCAGCGCGATCGCCAAGGTGTAGAAGAAGGTCAACCACACCGTGACCAGTCCGTTGGAGACCCCAAGAAAATTGAGATAGATCGGCAGCAGCACGGTGATCGCGCCGGCCGGTGCCGGAATCCCGGTGAAGAAATTCACCGCCCAGGGCGGCTGGTTGGGGTCGTCGATCATCACGTTGAAGCGCGCAAGCCGCAGCGCCGCGCAGATCGCGAACACCAGCGCGGCGATCCAGCCCGCCGATTTGAGCTCGTGCAATCCCCAGAAATACAGGATGAGCGCCGGCGCAACGCCGAAATTCACGAAGTCGGCGAGACTGTCGAGCTCGGCGCCGAAGCGCGACGTGCCCTTGAGCATGCGCGCGATGCGCCCGTCGATGCCGTCGAGCAGCGCGGCGAAGGCGATGGCGGCGAGCGCCAGATCGAGCCTGTTTTCGACCGCCATGCGGATCGCCGTCAGCCCCGCGCACATCGCCAGGAGCGTGATCAGATTGGGCAGCAGCGTGCGCACCGGGATCGGCTTGAAGCGGCGGCGCCGCGGCGGCGGAGCGGGATCAAAGGGCGGGAAGACCATAAATGACATTATACCCGATGCCCGGGATTTCGAAGCGACGGCTCGGCGCTGATGGTAAATATGTAATCCGGCTAAAAGTTTGTGCAATGGCGCCTTACGGCAACGGCAATCCGCCGCGCAAAAGCTCCGCCGCCACTCAAAATATCGCCGCAATTTCAAAATGATAGCGGCCGGCACTGCTTGGTCTGCAATTTGCACTGCTGCACGGATGAACATTGCCGGGCAACAGGAGCGAACAATGTCCGTATTGGCACAACCGATGGCCGTCCCAGCCACCTCATCCGCGCGCCGGATTCAGCTGCTGCTGGGCCTGATCGCGATGATGTCGATTTCCAGCCCGCAATATGTCTGGACCCTCTTCACGAAATCTTTTCAAGACGGTCTCGGCACGACGCTGCCGGCGATTCAGATTACGTTTTCGATTTTGATCTTGTTGCAGACTTGGCTGTCGCCTCTGCAAGGACATCTGGTCGATAAGTTCGGTCCGCGCCTGCTCATTGCCTTCGGCTGCGCCTTGTCGGGCGCCGGCTGGATCACGTCGGCGTACGTCAAGAGCCTGATGGGTCTGTATTTGACGTATGGTCTGTTTTGCGGTGTCGGCACCGGCATCGTCTATGTCGGCATCATCGGCCTGATGGTGCGCTGGTTCCCCGACCGGCGTGGCTTTGCCACCGGCATGGTCGCCGCCGGCTATGGATTCGGCGCCATCCTCACGACGTTCCCGATCGACTCGATGCTCAAGAGCGCCGGCTATCAGCATACGCTGGTGGTATTCGGATTCGTCCTCGGCATCGTCGGTGCACTCGCCGCACTGGCGATGCGGATGCCGCGTGCAGAGGAGAAGCTCCCGACCCCCTCCGTGATGAGCGTCGGCGAAAGACTTCGCGCCAAAGGAGATGCTGCGCACGCCGGTGTTCTGGCTGATGTTCATCATGATGACCATGATGTCGACCGGCGGACTGATGATCATCTCGCAATTCGCCGCCTTCTCGCGCGACTTCGGCGTCACCAAGGTCATGGTGTTCGGGCTCGCCGCCTTGCCATTCGCGCTCACATTCGACCGCATCACCAACGGCCTGACGCGGCCGTTCTTCGGCTGGGTGTCGGACCGCATCGGCCGCGAGAACACGATGGCCATCGCCTTCCTGCTCGAAGCGGCGGCGGTGACCGCCATGGTGCTGCTGCGCGATAACACACTGCTGTTCGTGCTGCTTTCCGGCGTCGTGTTCTTCGGCTGGGGCGAGATCTTCTCGCTGTTCCCGTCCACGCTGACCGATACATTCGGCACCAAGTTCAGCACCACCAACTACGGCTTCCTCTATATGGCGCAGGGGGTCGGTTCGGTGCTCGGTGGGCCGCTGGCGGCGCTATTGCACGACAAAACCGGAAGCTGGCTGCCGGTGTTCGCGATCATCATCACCATGGATGTGCTCACCGGCATTCTTGCCCTGATCGCACTCAAGCCACTGCGCAAGAGCTACGCGGCAAAATGAACGACGGGACCGCCGGGCAGGTCAGCCTGCCCGGTAGGCCCTCGCTTCGTCCGCCGCGCGCAGGTCGGCGAGCACGGTTTCGCCGGCCAGCGAAGTCTGCCCGACCGCCACCATCGGCGGGTGCCGTCGGGCAGATAGACGTCGAGGCGCGAGCCGAAGCGGATCATGCCGAAACGCTCGCCGGCGCCGAGCGGCTGGCCCTCGCGCACGAAGCAGACGATGCGGCGCGCCACCAGGCCGGCGATCTGCACCACCGCCACGCGCACTCCGGCGGTGGCGATCACCAGCGAATTGCGCTCGTTGTCGGCGCTCGCCTTGTCGAGATCGGCGTTGAAGAACTTGCCCGGCTGGTAGACGATCTTCTCGATGCGGCCGGTGACCGGGCTGCGGTTCACGTGGCAGTCGAACACACTCATGAAGATCGAGATGCGCAGCAGCGGCGTGTCGCCGAGCCCAGTTCATGCGGCGGCGGCGCAGTGGTGATCTGGCTGATGCGGCCGTCGGCGGGCGCCACCACCAGCCCCTCGCGCACCGGCGTCACGCGCGGCGGGTCGCGGAAGAAATAGGCGCACCAGATCGTCGCCAGCGTGCCGAGCCAGCCGAGCGGGCTCCACAGCCAGAACAGGATGAGGCTGACCAGCGCGAAGGCGCCGATGAACGGGTAGCCCTCCGGCGTGATCGGCACGATCTGCGAGCGGATCGAATCGTAGATCGACATGCCCTATCCTACTCCGCCGCGTCGGCGGGCGCTTCGATCGGCGCCGCGGCCGCGGTCGAAATGACATCCTCGACCGGCGGCGGATTGCGGTTGGGCGCGACCTCGTCTTCGGCCACGCGGGCGAGCTTCTCGCGCGCCTCTTCCGCCTCGCGCTGGCGGTTCCACATGCTGGCATAAAGCCCGTTCGCGGCGAGCAGCGCGAAATGCGTGCCGCGTTCGACGATCTCGCCCTGGTCGAGCACGATGATCTCGTCGGCGCCGACGATGGTGGAGAGCCGGTGCGCGATGACCAGCGTGGTGCGGCCCTTGGACACGCGCTCCAGCGCGTCCTGGATTTCCTTTTCGGTGTGGCTGTCGAGCGCCGAGGTCGCCTCGTCGAGCACCAGGATCGGCGGCGCCTTCAGGATGGTGCGGGCGATCGCCACGCGCTGCTTCTCGCCGCCGGACAGTTTCAAGCCGCGCTCGCCGACCTCGGTCTCGTAGCCTTTCGGCGCCAGCCGGATCGAGCCGTCGATCTGCGCGAGCTGCGCCGCTTCCTCCACCTCGGCGTTGCTCGCTTCCCAGCGGCCGTAGCGGATGTTGTAGCGGATGGTGTCGTTGAACAGCACGGTGTCCTGCGGCACCATGCCGATGGCCTGGCGCAGCGAGGCTTGCGTGACTTTGGCGATGTCCTGGCCGTCGATCAGGATGCGGCCGCCGGCCAGATCGTAGAAGCGGAACAGCAGCCGCGAGATCGTCGACTTGCCGGCGCCGGACGGGCCGACCACCGCCACCGTCTTGCCGGCCGGCACGTCGAAGCTGATGCCTTTGAGAATGCGGCGCTCCGGCTCGTAGGCGAAGCGCACGTCTTCGAAACGGATGGTGCCGCTGGTCACGTGCAGCGGCGGCGCGCCGGCGACGTCCTTGATTTCCGGCTCGCGCGACAGAATCGAGAACATCAACTCGATGTCGGTCACCGCCTGCTTGATCTCGCGATAGACCATGCCCATGAAATTGAGCGGCTGGTAGAGCTGGATCATCATGGCGTTGATCAGCACGAAATCGCCGACCGTCTTGGTGCCGGCCCGGATCTCGTAGGCGCACATCACCATGGCGGCGGCGAGCCCGAAGGTGAAGATCACCGCCTGCCCGGCATTGAGCACGGCAAGCGAGGTATAGGCCCTGAGTGCTGGCCTCTTCGTAGCGCGCCATCGACTTGTCGTAGCGCTCGGCCTCGCGCTGCTCGGCGCTGAAATATTTCACCGTCTCGTAGTTGAGCAGCGAGTCGATCGCCTTGACGTTGGCGTCGGTGTCGCTCTCGTTCATCTTGCGGCGGATGCCGATGCGCCACTCGGTGGCGTGATAGGTGTAGATCATATAGACGGCGACGGTGATCAGGATCGCCAGCACGTAGCGCCAGTCGAATTTCCACATCAGCACGCCGACGATCAGCGCCAGCTCGATGATGGTGGGCGAGAGCTGCAGGATCACCATGCGCACGATGGTCTCGATGGCGTTGCGGCCGCGCTCGAGCACGCGGGTGAGCCCGCCGGTCTTGCGCTCGAGATGGAAGCGCAGCGACAGCTCGTGCATGTGCACGAAGGTGCGGTAGGCGAGCCGGCGCACCGCGTGCATCGCCACCTTGGCGAACAGCCCGTCGCGCAGTCTGCGTGAGTGCCGCCATCAGGATGCGCATGCCGCCGTAGGCGATGGTCATGGCGACGGGCGCGGCCAGAGCCCAGACCAGCCATTCGGAGGCAGCGACCGGAGCGCTGCCATGGCCGGCGAGCGCGTCGGTCGCCCATTTGAAGGTGAACGGTACCGCGACGGTCGCAAGCTTGGCGGCGAGCAGCAGCACCATGGCGCCGAGCACGCGCAGCTTCAGGTCGCGCGCGGTCGGACGGCCAGATATAGGGCCACAGGTGGATGACGGTGCGTGAGCAGCGCGCCGCGGCTCGGCGGAGACGGCGGGTCGCTGTCGGCTGATCGGTGAGTGGTGGTGATGGTCGCTCATTCAGGGCCCTCATATAGGCGGATTCTCGCCGTAATCACCCTGCCCACCGGTATCGCGCGGCGATTAAATTTTCGGCCGCCGCCTTGACGCTGCCGCAGGCGCGATGCACATGCATGGCCATGAACGAACGAGAAAACCCCGGCAAAATCCGAAAAATCTGCGTCTATTGCGGCTCCGGGCCGGGCACCGACCCGGCCTTTGTGGAGGCCGCCCGCGCCTTCGGCGCGATCCTGGCCAAGAACGGCATCGGCCTGGTCTATGGCGGCGGCGCCGTCGGCATCATGGGCGAATTGGCGCAGGCCGTGCTCGCGCCATGGCGGCGAGGTCACCGGCATCATCCCCGAATTCCTGGTGGCGCGGGAGCACGCCATGCAAAGGCGCGCACGGACTGATCGTCACCCGCGACATGCACGAGCGCAAACGCAAGATGTTCGAGATGGCGGACGCCTTCGTGGCGCTGCCCGGCGGCGTCGGCACGCTGGAGGAAATCGTCGAGCAGATGACCTGGGCGCAGCTCGGCCGCCACAAGAAGCCGATCCTGCTCGCCAATATCGAAGGTTTTTGGCAGCCGCTCTGCGCCCTGCTCGATCACATGAAGGCGCTGGAATTCATCCGCGGCGATCTGAATTTCGATCTGCTGGTCGCCGACAAGGTCGAGGACATCCTGCCGATGCTGCACAAAGCGGCGGAGGCGCTGCCCGAGGCGGCCAAGACGATGACCGCCGCCGACGTCGAGCGGCTGTAAGCCTATTTCTTGGCGACGAACGTCACCGCCTCGATGCGGTTGCCGTCCGGATCGCGGATGAAGGCGGCGTAATAGCTCTCGTGATATTGCGCGCGAAAGCCCGGCGCGCCGTCGGAGCTGCCGCCGCCGGCGAGCGCGGCGGCATGGAAGGCATCGACCATGGCGGCATCGCTCGCGCGCAAGCAGATGTGGACGCCGCTGTCGGCGGCGATCGGCGCCATATCCGTGCGCCGGTTGATCCAGAACTCGGGATATTTCTTGCCGTAGCCGATCGCGGCGTCCGGCCATTCGCGCAGCTTGGTCATGCCGAGCGTGGCGAGCAGCGCGCTGTAGAAGCGCTCCCCCGCCTTGAGATCGCGGACGGCAATCGGAGACATGGTCGATCATGGCGGGATTATCTCACGCCGGCGCGCCGGATTTCACCAGCTTATAAATGATGGAATCCATCAACGCCTGGAATGAGGCGTCGATGATATTGGGCGACACGCCGATGGTGGTCCAGTGATCGCCGTTCTCGTCCTCGCTCTCGATCAGCACGCGCGTCACCGCCTCGGTGCCGGAATTGAGGATGCGCACGCGGTAGTCGGTGAGCTTCAGCCCCTCGATGTATTTCTGATATTGGCCGAGGTCCTTGCGCAGCGCGCGATCGAGCGCGTTGACCGGGCCGTTGCCTTCCGCCGCCGAAATCATGTTGTCGTCGCCGACCTTCACCTTCACCACCGCCATGGTGACGGTGACGCGCTCGCCCTTGGCGTTGTTGCGCTGCTCGACATTGACGTCGAACTGGGTGACGTCGAAATAATTCGGCACCGTGCCGAGCGTGCGGCGCGCCAGCATTTCGAACGAGGCATCGGCCGCCTCGTAGGCATAGCCGGTGGTCTCGCGCTCCTTGACGATCTCCAGCAGGCGGCCGATGCGCGGATCGTCCTTGTCGGCCTTGATGCCGATGCGTTCGAGCTCGGCCAGAATGTTGGATTTGCCGGCCTGCTCCGACACCAGCACCTTGCGCTTGTTGCCGACGCGTTTCCGGCGCGACGTGCTCATAGGTCGCCGGATCCTTGGCGATCGCGGAGGCATGGATGCCGGCCTTGGTGGCGAAGGCGCTCTCGCCCACATAGGGCGCGTGCCGGTTGGAGCCGCGGTTGAGCCGCTCGTCGAGCGCGTGCGAGACCTGCGCCAGCTTCTTGAGCGCGGCGTCGGAGACGCCGATGTCGAAGCGTTCCGCGAAAATTCCGGCTTGAGCTTGAGCGTCGGGATGATCGACACCAGATTGGCGTTGCCGCAGCGCTCGCCCAGCCCGTTGAGCGTGCCCTGGATCTGCCGCGCGCCGGCGCGCACCGCGGCGAAGGAATTGGCGACCGCCTGCTCGGTGTCGTTATGGGCGTGGATGCCGACATGGTCGCCGGGGATCGCCTTGCACACCTGCGCCGACGATCGTCTTCGACCTCGTGCGGCAGCGTGCCGCCATTGGTGTCGCACAGCACCACCCAGCGCGCGCCTTCGTCATAGGCCGCCTTGGCGCAGGCCAGCGCATATTTCGGATTGGCCTTGTAGCCGTCGAAGAAATGCTCGCAGTCGAGCAGCACTTCGCGGCCCTTGGCCTTGGCGGCTTTCACGCTGTCGCGGATCGAGGCGAGGTTTTCCTCCTCCGTCGTCTCCAGCGCGACGCGCACGTGGTAGTCCCAAGCCTTGGCGACAAAGCAGATGGCATCGGCCTTGGCCTCGAGCAGCGCGGCGAGCCCCGGATCGTTCGAGGCCGAGCGGCCGGGCCGCCGTGTCATGCCGAAGGCGGTGAACGTGGTGTCGAATTTGCGGTCCTGGCCGAACAGTTCGGTGTCGGTCGGATTGGCGCCCGGATAGCCGCCTTCGACATAGTCGATGCCGAGCTCGTCGAGCATGCCGGCGATCGCCAGCTTGTCGGCGAGCGTGAAATCGACGCCATTGGTCTGCGCGCCGTCGCGCAGCGTGGTGTCGAACAGATAGAGGCGTTCGCGGGCCATGGCGGCACTCAGGTCAGCCGGTACACGACATAGAGCGCGAGCAGGACGCCGCGGCGATCACGCCGTATTTGAGCACGATGTAATAGAGCCAGTGGCGCGGGAACGGTGTGTCGGGCTTGGTCATGAGGCCTCCCGTTTGGCGGCAAGTTGTTTGTGCAGCGTGGTGTTGGCGAGCCATTCGTCGCCGACCGAAACGGTATTGCGCTGCTGCGCGACGTAGCCGCGCTTCTCGAAGAAGCCGCGCGCGCTGTCGCTGGCATCGACCGTCAGCTGCGCCGCGCCGCGCGCGCCGGCGAGCTTTTCCAGCGCGTCGATCAGCATGGCGCCGACGCCCTGCCCGGCCGCGGCCGGATGCACGTAGAGCATGTCGATCTTGGTGCCGCCGGCGAGCGAGGCAAAGCCGACCGGCGAGCCGGCCAGCGTCGCCACCAGCGTCAAATGGCTGCCGAGCCTCTTGCCGAACGCGGCTTCGTCATCGGCGCTGGAAGCCCAGGCGTCCTGCTGGGCTGGCGTGTAGTCGTCGTCGGTCAAATCCGCGATGCTGTCGCGGAAGATTTCGCGCAGCAGCGGCGGTATCGGCCGGCAGGAACGGCCGCAGCGCCAGCTTGGGATGCGCCTGCGCGCATCATCGCGCGATCTCCCAGGTGGTGCCGTCCTTGCGAATCCTTGAGCACGACGCCCATGGCGGCGAGTTCGTCGCGGATGCGGTCGGATTCCTTGAAATTCTTCGCCTTGCGCGCGGCGTTGCGCGCGTCCGATCAGGTTGACGATTTTGTTTTCGTCGATCGCTAGCGAAGCCGGCCGGAACGCCGCCCATGCCGCCGCCGGCATTTGCAATAGGCCAATCAATTGCGCGCTCGCCTTCAGGCAGGCAGCCGCCGGCTTGGCACCTTTGGCCGCTTCGCCGCGCAACTCATGCAGCGCGGCAAAAGCCTTCGGCGTATTGAGATCGTCGAGCAGCGCATCGAGCGCGTCGGCGCACAGATAGCCCGGCGGCGCATCAGCGGTGCAGCGCATACCAATGATCGAGGTTCTTCTCGCGCCTCGCGCAAGCCCCGCGACCGTCCAATTGATCGGCTGCCGGTAATGGGTTTGCAACATGGTGAAGCGCACCACCTCGCCCGGCCAGTCCTTCAGCAACTCATGGATGGTCACGAAGTTGCCGAGCGACTTCGACATCTTCTCGCCTTCGACCTGCAGGAAGCCGTTGTGCATCCAGTAATTCGCCATCACCGGCGTATGAAAGGCGCAGCGCGACTGCGCGATTTCGTTCTCGTGATGCGGAAAGACGAGATCGATGCCGCCGCCGTGGATGTCGAAGGTCTCGCCGAGATGCTTCCAGGCCATGGCCGAGCATTCGATGTGCCAGCCCGGCCGGCCCGGCGTCTTGATGCCGGCCGGCGACGGCCAGCCCGGCTCGCCCGGCTTCGACGGCTTCCACAGCACGAAGTCGGTGCGGATCTTTCTTGTAGGGCGCGACCTCGACGCGCGCGCCCGGCGATCATCTCATCGAGCGGCCGTTTCGAGAGCTGGCCGTAATCCGGCATCGACGGCACATGGAACAGCACGTTGTCTTCCGCCACATAGGCGTGGCCGCTTTTCACCAGGCGCTCGATCAGCGCTTTCATCGGCTCGATATGCTCGGTCGCGCGCGGCTCGACGGTCGGCGGCAGGCAGCCGAGCGCCGCCACGTCGGCCTTGAAATTCTTGTAGGTCTCTTCCGTCAGGTCGCGGATCGAAATGCCGCGCTCGGCCGCGCGCGCATTGATCTTGTCGTCGACGTCGGTGACGTTGCGCACATAAGTGACGTGGTCCGCGCCGTAGAGGTGCCGCAGCAGGCGGAACAGCACGTCGAACACGATGACCGGGCGCGCATTGCCGATATGGGCGAAGTCGTAGACCGTCGGCCCGCACACATACATGCGCACGCGCGCGGGATCGATCGGGGTGAACACCCGCTTCTCGCGCGTCAGCGTATCGTAGAGCCTGAGCTCCATGACGCAGCGTTCCTCGGCGCCTGCTGGCCCCGGGCGTTGCTTTATCTCGATGGAGAAAAGACGGCCGCAGCCAGCGTTGTGCGCTAGCTAATAATCTCGCGGCAAATGCCGCAGATATGGTTAAGGCCGTTCATCTACGGGCGCACAATGATGCGTCGCGCGCACACCGTCAAGGCCCGCCGGGCCGCGCGCCTCGCAAGGTTAAGCGGCCCTTAACGATTTTGCCCGCATTCTAGGGATCGGCGCCGGGGCTGGCGCCTCCAAAAAATGCGGGCTTTGTCATGCGTACCATTCCTGGCCGGATTTGCCGCCGTTCTCTGCATTTGCCTGGTCGACGTCTGCGCAGGCCGAGCGGCGCATGTTCATCATCGCCAATGACGGCGACGGCTACGGCATCGACCGCTGCCTCGCCTCCGGCGACAAATGCGGCGCGGCGGCGGCCAACGCCTATTGCAGGACGCACCAATTCGCCTCGGCCGCGTCCTACCGCAAGGTCGACCGCGACGACATCACCGGCGCGATCCCGACCGGCGGCTCCGGCGGCTGCCGCGGCAGCAATTGCGACGTCGTCGCCATCGTCTGCACGCGCTAAGCGCTCTCAACCCTGCAGCGCGGCCCACATTTCGCGGTCGCGCTCGGCGGTCCAGATCACCGGCCATTCGATGCCGCGCGCCTCGTCATAGGCGCGCACCACATTGAACGGCAGGCAGTGCTCGTAGAGCGCGAAGGTCTTGAACTTCGGGTCCATGGCCAGGCGCGCGAAGTCGAAGGCGTCTTTCAGCGACCGGCCCTTGGCGACGCTCTCGCTCACCGAGCCGTACAGCGTCGACGATGAAGTCGCTGGTGAGCGCGATGCCTTCCGCCACCATCTCCGGCGTGGTGAGCGCGGCGCCGCGCCCGGGCACCAGCGCAACGGCCTGCATTTCGGCGAGATGATCGAGCGTCGCCAGCCAATCGGTGAAATGCGCGTCGCCGCAATAGCAGGCGGACTTGTATTCCACCAGATCGCCGGCAAACACCACGCCGGCGTCGGGCACCACCGCGATCACGTCGCCGGCGGTGTGGCCGCGCCCGATATGCATGATGCGCACC
>CAVTCV010000013.1:0-18165 GCA_963733315.1 uncultured Alphaproteobacteria bacterium
TTACAATACAGACTGTCGCGCGATTTCGATGCCAACTGGCGAAAACGCGCTTCCAGATGCCTCGGCGAGACCAGCGGTTGAAGCGATTGTATGCCGTCGTGTAGGGACCGTAGCGTGCCGGCAAGTCCCGCCATGGCATGCCGGTGCGCAGCACGTAAAAGATCGCATTCACGATCTTGCGGTCATCAACCCGCACACTCTTCCGGCTCTTCGGCAGCAGCGGTTCGAGTAGCGCCCATTCCTCGTCGCTCAAATCAAATCGCATGATCCACCTCCGCGCACGGTGAATCATGTTCGTCCAAACTATTCAATCATTTATCTGGGTACAGACCGTAGTCACTCGCTTTCGTGACGAAATGCTTTGCCGACTTCGCGCAGGCGCAACATATCCGTGTTTTCGTGCGGATGTTTCTCGTCAAATTGGCGCGTGGCCTCATCGCATTTGGAGTAACCTCCATCCCGCACGTTACCAGTGCGATTATCGAGAATGAACGTTGAGCACATACCCCCGCCCGCGGGGACAATGACTGAACCATTATAGCGTTGCTCAGCGTTGTCGTTCGTGGGTCGCACCACGCGCTCGCGCCTCACTGTGGACCAATCTATGAAATAGGCGAGAATGGTGATGACGAAGGCGAGCGAAATAAGCAGCACATAGGCTGGTCGGATTTCGCGCAGGAGCCAACGGCGAGATGACACGTGTGAGGCCATAGGGCTGCCCTCAAGTAATACGCGGAACCAATAAATCTCCAATGACTTCTGACCCGCGCATAGTCTATCGCACGCTTGGTTAAGTGACCGTTTTATTGCGCCTTGCTGAGAGTACACAACGTGGGTACACAAGCGCCGCGTCCACTGCAAAAACGCTAGCAATTTCAATGGCAAATAGCTCTAACGACAAATCCTGCCACTCCGACCATTAAGGTCGCGCTTGGATGTGGGAAAGATCAAGCCCTGGATACCTGGCTTTTGCCACTGCGTCGGCCAGTGTGGGGAGGCTGAACCGCCGAACCATATCTTTTGCCCCATAGCCACGTCCAACCGAGGCTCCCCCAGCGTGGCCTGTCAGGGCGTCATTTATGTCCTCGCTGACCCCAGCAGCTCGTAGGGCGTCTTTGAAGCCGTAGCGGAACGAATGGAATACCCGAGCCTTATTGGTAATACCAAGACCGCGAATGTAGCGGCCAAACCACTTAGACCAGCTCTCGCCAAATCCACCGAGAGGCCCGGCCTTCAGCAAGGGAAATAGCCTGGCAGCACCCCCGCCAACTTGCTTCACTTGCTCAACGAATGCGAGGAACCCCAATTGTATAAGCTCGGGTGAACCGGAATTACCCTACGTGAACTGAGTGTCTTCAAGCGACGCCCTTTTTCTGCGTCTTCAATTATAGCAATTGTCGGGATGCCGATGGTTTCATCTGTTGTTACGTCAGCTACTGTCAACGGCGCAAGTTCTCCGAGCCGTGCCCCCGTAACGAGGCCAAGAAGGGGTAGCCAAAGAGCCGCGTCGCCGCCTCCCGCCGTGGGTCGTTCGCCTTTGGTAAAAACTGCGGACCGGAAAAGCACGCGAAGGTCGGCAAGCTCCCAAGGCTCGCGGTCGGGCTCGGGTTCATCTAATCGCATGTTGGAGAATGGATCGGCCCACGGCACGTCATCCGGGATGAACCCATTATCGCGCGCCCAAACGGCGACTGCCTGTACCCCGCCAAGAAGTTTGTTGACGGTGGCTGGCGCGATCTTCGCTACGTCGGGATGTTTGCTCGACCATTCAACAAGCTCTGGGAGAGTTGCCTTTCGCAAGTCGCCTGCACGGCGAGTTGGTAGCTGCTGGAGCGCTTCGCGAAATTCTCTCACTGTTTTGCGAGTAATTTTCTCGACCAGCATGTCACCATGAAGCTCGACGAAGCGACCGATTGCGTAAGTAAACTCACGAAGTGTGGTCGGAGAGGGGTCTTTTGATTTTTTCCAACCTTTAAATGCCGCACCAATCGTTTCGCCCTGCGCCGCACTCTCGTCGCCTACCGAGGGAAGTTTGGGTGTCTCGACAACCGCGCCTTTGTGTTGCTGTTCTAGAGCGCGGAATGCCCTCACATCTTCCTTCGGGATGGCCATCCCGAGTTGTCGGAACGCTAAGCTCTTGGGGTCTAGGTTTATGCGAAAGACATTAAGTAGCTCATCGATTTCCTCGCGGACGGAGGAAATGTCACCGCGTGCAAGGGCGTGCTCGGCAAGCCCAATATATGTTTCCAGGTCAGCGGAATATTTTTGCATTTCGCGTTCGCTGAGGCCGTATTCCGGTGCAGCCCCTACATGAAACTGAGTTGTGAGTTCGGCACCAGCGTCGATCAGCTGGCGGGCGATGTCCTGGAAGAGTGGTTCCGTACCAGTCCCTTCGCGGCGCATTTCCTCGTCTTCGGCCAATACGGTGGCGTAGTGATACTGCGCGATCCGTTCGATCTCCTTTTCGCTAAGGCTCGTTCGTAGGGGTCGTTCTGCGCTGAGCGCCTCAGCTTTCGCAAGGATACGGTCGAACTCCATTATTACTGGGACGGCGCGAAGTTTCGCTGTTTTGCAGTCTTTAGTGCCCAGCGTTTTTTCAGCCACGCGACGCGTGGTTTTGCTGAACCCGTTACGAGAGCTACTGCTTCTTCGAGCGCCTTGGGGACCTTCCTGCGCTCGTGGTAGACGCCATGGCTGTTTTTGACGATGCCCATGGAAATGCGCATGAATTATCCGACCGCTTGATACCAGTGCGGCAGGTCGAAGCCCTTGAGAGACAGCTTATTTTAGGAATTGCTTGGGGTTAAGCGATACCTGGCGCGCCCTAGGGGATTCGAACCCCTGTTACCGCCGTGAAAGGGCGGTGTCCTAGGCCTCTAGACGAAGGGCGCAATCTGACATGTCTTACGCACCGGACTGGCGCGTCCGTAAGTTCTCGCGCGGCCGGACGCAAAACTGGTATCCACTTTTGCTGGCCGCGCTTAGCCGGGACGTATAATGAGCCGGACTCGACCCTGCAAGCCGCTACCACTTGCCGGTATTGGGCATTGATTTCCATGGCTCCTGCGGCGGCTTGGCCGCGCCTTTCTGCAGGAGCTCGATGGAATGCTTGTCCGGTGAGCGCACGAAGGCCATGACGCCGTCGCGCGGCGGCCGGTTGATGGTCACGCCCGCCTTCATCAGGCGGTCGCAGGTGGCGTAGATGTCGTCGACCTCGTAGGCCAGGTGCCCGAAATAGCGCGCCTCGCCATAGTCCTCGGTGTCCCAGTTGTAGGTGAGTTCCACCTCCGGCCCGGGCCGCCCGTTCTTTTTGCTGTCTTCGACGAGTTTTTCGTCGTCCGGCCCGGCCAGGAACACGAGCGTGTAGCGGTTTTTCTCGTCCACCCGGCGGCGGGTCTCCTTGAGGCCGAGCTTGTTGCAATAGAAATCGAGCGCGGCTTCGAGATTGCGTACGCGTAGCATGGTGTGCAGGTATCTCATGGCTTAAACCTCATGACCGATGGGCTGCCGCCCGGACCCTACGACTATATAATAATGATTGCGCCCGATCTTGAGACAGCAATTTCGAGCCTGCGCGGCCTGATCGACGGCGCGCGCAGCATTGTCCCATTCACCGGGGCCGGCATTTCGACCGAATGCGGCATCCCCGATTTCCGCTCGCCCGGCGGCTTGTGGGCCAAGAACCAGCCGATCCCGTTCGACGCGTTCATGTCGAGCGGCAAAATGCGCGACGAGGCCTGGCGCCGGCGTTTGGTCATGGAGGAGAGCTTCGCCAAGGCGAAGCCGGGACGGGGGCATCGGGCGTTGGCGAGCCTCTATCGCGCCGGCAAGGTGCCTGCTCTGGTCACGCAGAACATCGACAATCTGCATCAGGCCTCCGGCATTGCACCCGCCGACGTCGTCGAATTGCACGGCAACACCACTTATGCCGTCTGCCTGGAATGCGACGAGCGCTATGAATTGGCATGGGTAAAGCAGAAATTCGAGGGATCCGGCGGGCGTGCGCCGGATTGCACATGCGGCGGCTACATCAAGACCGCCACCGTCTCGTTCGGACAGTCGATGCCGGCTGCTGCGATGCAGCGGGCCGAGCAATTGAGCCGCGATTGCGATCTGTTTCTCGCCATCGGCTCTTCGCTGGTGGTCTGGCCGGCGGCGGGTTTTCCACTAATGGCCAAACGTAACGGCGCGGCTCTCGTCATCATCAATCGCGAGCCGACCGAGTTCGACGACATTGCGGATCTGGTCGTGCAGCACGACATTGGCGACGTGCTCGAGCCCTTCATCGCGACCTGATTCGGTTACCGCTGCGCTGTGTATAGTTCTGTGCGCAAGCGTATTTTGCCCTTTGCCGCCCAAGGCCGGGTGTTATCTTGAATCCACAGATTCGTTGAAGCGCTCGTGAAGAGGCGCCAGAAAAACGGCGGCGTGCGGCGTCATGGCGTCGGACGAGGTTGATCCCAAAATGCCTGGTAGCAATCTCCGGCCGGGAACGGTCAGAGAGTTTGTCGACGAAACGGCCGCCAACCTCATCGAGGTGACGGGTGTCATAAAGTGGTTCGACGTCGCCAAGGGATTCGGTTTCATCATTCCCGACAACGGCATGGCGGACGTGTTGCTGCACGTGACCTGCCTGCGCCGCGACGGCTACCAGACCGCCTATGAAGGCGCACGCGTTGTCTGTGAAGTGCTGCAACGCCCCAAGGGCTTGCAGGCGTTCCGCGTCATTTCGATGGACGAGTCGACCGCGGTTCACCCGGCGCAAATGCCGCCGCCGCGCACCCACGTTACGGTAACGGCGACCAGCGGGCTCGAGCGCGCCCAGGTGAAATGGTTCAACCGACTGCGCGGATTCGGCTTTCTCACCCGCGGTGAGGGCACACCGGATATCTTCGTGCATATGGAGACGCTGCGTCGCTACGGCCTTGCCGAGCTGCGCCCCGGCCAGACCGTGTTGGTCCGTTTCGGACCCGGGCCGAAGGGCTTGATGGCGGCCGAGGTTCACCCCGATAGCGGCTCGCTCGGGCCTGCCTCGCACTGATTGCTCCCCCTTCCGGGGAAGGTACCCGATTTTCCCATTGCCGCCTGACAGGCATCCGCGTAAACGCGTGCCCATGCGCGCCTTTCGGTGGACCGCCTTTATTTTTATCGGCTTTCTGCTTGCCATTGGGCCGGCCAGGCCGGCCGGGCAGCAGACGATTGAGATCGCCACCAAAACGGGGGTGCACGCCTTCTCTGTCGAAACGGCGGATAACGACGCCGAACGGGAAAAGGGCCTGATGTTCCGCAAGGAACTGCCGGAAGGCCACGGTATGCTGTTCGATTTTCATCGCGAACAGGATGTCGGCTTCTGGATGCAGAACACCTACATCTCGCTCGACATGATCTTCATCCGTGGCGACGGACGCATCCTCCATGTCGCCGAGAACACCGAACCGCTGTCGACGCGGATCATTCCCTCGACCGGGCCGGTGCGGGCCGTGTTGGAAGTCATTGCCGGAACCGCCCGGAAATACGGCATTGCCCCCGGCGACCGGGTGGCTTCGCCAATTTTCAACGGCCACTGAGGCTTGCTTGCTGGCCTGGGGTGAAGCAAGTATCGCCTCATCCGTCGGGGCGTAGCGCAGCCCGGTAGCGCATCTGCTTTGGGAGCAGAGGGTCGCAGGTTCGAATCCTGCCGCCCCGACCATATAACTAATTGATATTACAGCATTTTCTGTGCCGTTCTGACCAAATCGCGCATAGCGACTGCAGGGGGTCGTCGGTCTTGGTTCATGAGGCGGTTATGTGTAGTCACGGAGCGGGTTCCACACCGAATAGAACATCCGCAATTGGGGGATCGTGGATCGGATATTCGGTGTCCGCGGGCCAGGGCAGCACTGTGGCGACATCATCAATTCTCAGTGCAGCGAGTTGATATGGCACACCGTCTCCGTATTCAATATGGCCACTGCCCATGATGCCGACGACCAACGGCTGCCGTAAATCGCGCCGCGCGCCGGCGATTACCTCGGCCATGGCGCGGTCCCAGAACTGCTGCGCGCAGACGAAGCGTTCAAACCGTTCCGAGACCGCCCGGGCGTCCTGACTAGCAGCCCGGTGCTTGTTAAACCACTCAAACAGACGGTCGCGATAAGACGAAGAGGCCGGTGCAGGATCTCCGACGCCCTCCCGCTCGGTGCCCAGCACGGATGCTAATCCTTTTGTCGCAACCCGGCGGTTGGTCGCCCGATCAATATTGAGCGCCAGCATTGGCAAGCGATGCATGCGGGCAAAATGGAATAACGGCAGATAGAGCGCGTCGGCGAAGCCCCATATATGCGGCCAATCGACCTCGCGCAGGAAGTTGGCTTCGTTCAGTTCGCCCTTGGACCAGCGGTCGAGCACAGGCTGGACTCGCCGCGGGAACATCTCGAAACCGAGGACCGTGTCGGGTCGCTGGTTGAACAACGCTGCGATCGTATGAAGTTGCCAGCGATGGTGCTCTGCCTGGTCGTGCAACTCGCCGAGCAGCACGACGCCGTGCTTGGCGAGCGTTATGAGCGCATCGTCTGGTTTTTCGTTGCCGCGAGGATAGACCCATGTGCCCACTGGCACGCGCCGAGCGGACTGCGCTGCACGGACACCGGGTGGTCCCACTAGGTTCGCCATTACGAGAACTCGACGTAAACAGCACAAGTGAATTGATGTGGCGCTCATCAAACCCGTCTGTACACCGAAAACCTCATCCGGCAAGGGTGGAAAAACTCGGCGACGAAGTATTTCGCCGCCACATGTCGTGGTTCTGGGGCACCATCGGTCATCCCTGTCTTGCGATAGCCGCTGTTTCCCATCGCTAGTGGTGGCATAAATTAACCCCTGTACTCGATCGACAGAGCGCTCGGCAGCTTTTCGCGGGGGTGCCTTCAACTTTGCGAAGAGCTGCTCGATTGGATTGAAGTCAGGCGAATAAGATCGGCCGTGTTTTTGGCCTTTAGCTTTTGTAAAATATTTGCTCGATGAAATTCGACAGTACGAGGGCTTATTCCAAGCACTCGAGCGGCCTCCTTACTTGATGCTCCCGCCGCTATCCGCGTTAGAACTGCTTGTTCACGCGGCGTCAGCTCCGCTATGCGCGCCCCTCATCATCGGCTCGGATTGAATTTCCTCCATCACATCTCGCACCGGCTCGCACGGCCATACGCCGTCTCTGCCGACCGGCGCGCACGACAGGACTTTCCCGATGCAGACGTCGACGATGTCGGCTCGGCTCATGGCCCAGTGATTTCGGATTCAAACCTATGCCGAGAAGAAGGCGGGACGCTGAAGCCGAGGTGTTCCGTATGAGCAAAATAATGAGCCATCGAGCATTCCAGTTCGCTGCCGTTGGCCGCCTAGAAGCCGGTGCCGCAACATCGAACGGATCAGGGCGGCAGAAACGGTTCCGATGAGATCGGATGGCCCCATAAATACTCGCCGCAATTCCGTCGATTAGATGCCTAAAAACCTCGACTTGATCTCGTCGTTGGCCTTGAGCTCTTCGGGCTTGGCCGAATAGACCACCTGGCCCTTGCTCATCACGTGAACGTAGTCGACCAGCTTGAGCGCAAGGTGCGCGCTCTGCTCGACCAGCAGGATCGACAGGCCTTCTTCCTTCAGCTTGCCGATCGCCTCCCACAGGCCCTGAATGATGATCGGCGCCAACCCTTCCGAGGGTTCGTCCATGATCAGGCAGTCGGGATTGGTCATCAGTGCGCGGCCGATCGCCAGCATCTGCTGCTCGCCGCCGGACAGTGTCTTAGCGCGCTGGTTGCGGCGCTCGCGCAGGCGCGGGAACAGATTGTAGACCCGCTCGAGCGTCCAGCCGTGCCGGTCGGGGCTGCGCTCGGCGACCAGCAGGTTTTCTTCGACGCCGAGCGTCGGGAACACGCGGCGGCCCTGCGGCACCAGGCCCATGCCGCTGCGCACGGTCGCGAACGACGATTTCCCGGTGATGTCGTCGCCCTTGAACACGATTTTGCCGCGGCGCGGCGGATTGAAGCCGACGATCGAGTTCACCAGCGTGGTCTTGCCGACGCCGTTGCGGCCGAGAAGACCAAGAATTTGTCCTTGTTCCAGCTGCAACGACAGCCCTTGGAGGACGTAGGCGTCCCCGTAATAGGTGTGGATGTCCTGGACTTCGAGGATCGCCATGGTTCAGTCGGTTCCCAGATAGATTTCCTGCACCTTGGCGCTGGAATGGATTTGCTGCGGCGTGCCGGTCTCGAGGATTTCGCCGAAGTGCAGAACCGAAATCTGCGAAGCGACGTCGAATACCACGTCCATGTCATGCTCGATCAAGAGGATGGCGAGATGCGGATCGAGCTTCATCAGGAACTTGGCCATTTCGGTGGATTCGCCCGACGACAGGCCGGCGGCCGGCTCGTCGAGCAGAAAATCTTCGGATCGCTGGCAAGGCCAAGGACGATCTCGAGTTGGCGCTGCTCGCCGTGCGAAAGATTGCGAACTTCGACATCCTTGCGGTCGAGGAACCCGGCGTCTTCGAGCAGACGATAAGCCTTCTCGTATGTCGCGCGATAATAGGAATCGAAGCGCCACATCACGTATTTCTTCTTATGCGGCCCGTCGATCGCCATCAGCACATTGTCGAGCACCGACAGCATCGGGAACAGGCTGGTGACCTGAAACGTGCGCGCCATTCCCAAACCGACGCGGCGATGGGTCGGCCATTTGGTGACGTTCTGCCCGAACAGCAGTACCTGTCCTGAACTCGCCGGATAGATGCCGGTTATCACATTGAAAAGCGTGGTCTTTCCGGCGCCGTTCGGGCCGATGATGGCGCGGCGGTCGCCCGGCATGATCCGGAGCGTGACGTCGCGCACGGCGTGCAGGCCGTGGAAACTTTTCGACAGGTCTTTTAGCTCGAGAATAGGCTGCACCTTGGTGCCCTGGCTCATATTCAAATCCCTACGAAACCAAGCAAACCGGGGCTCTTACGCAGAGCCCCGGCGCACATTGGTGTTGCCTACTCGCAATTTTTGCAGGGTGGGAAGTCGCGATCGTAGACCGGCTGCTTGAGGAACTTGTCTTTCCCGTAGGTCCAGAACTGACTGACGTTCGGGTAGGTCTTAATCACGGTGTTCCAGAGCTCAGGCTTGTCGTAGCCGAACAACTTCTTCTTCTCGACCTTCTTGATGTAGATGTTTTGCACCGGATTGCGCATGTCGTCGAAGCTGACCGGCCCGCGCGGCGCCTCGACCTTGAGCGAGGATAAGATCTTAATGAATTGCTCGGAGCCCGGCCACTTGCCGCCGGCCTTCTTCATCGCCTCGTCGATCAACAGCGCGGTCGTGTAGTTGCTCTCCGCATAGTAGCCTGGCACCTTGCCGTATTTGGCGCGGTAGGCCTTGACGAAGGCTTCGTTCTTCGGCGTCTCGAGCGCGGCGCTGTATTGCAGCGCGGAGACATCGCCGATGACTTCATCACTCATGAACGGCAGCGCGAATTCATCATAGCTGACGCTGCCGCCGATGATCGGTTTCTTGATGCCGGCCCCGCGCAACTGCTTGGGGAATTGTAACGCCATCGGCCCGACCATCAGCGTGAAAATGGCGTCGGCATCGCCTTTCAACGTTGAGATGTAGGGTCCGAAGTCCTTGGTGCCGAGCGGCGGCCAGATCTTCTGGATGATTTTGCCGCCGCAGTCCTCGAACACTTTCTGGAAGCCGCCGACCAATTCGTAGCCGAAGGCGTAATCGGCCGCGACCATGGCAATCTTCTTGTAGCCCTGATCGCAGGCCCATTGCCCGAGAGGCTGGGTCGGTTGTGAACTTGTCCATCCCGTGCGGAAGAAATACGGGAATTCACCGAGTTTGCGCTGCGTCAGATCGTCGGCGGAAGGTATCGAGGCGATATAGAGGACTTTCTCGCGCGTGCTTTCCGGCGCCAATGCGTAGCCGGTGGAAGCGAGCAAGCCGCCGACCAGCATCTGGACTTTGTCCTGGCCGACCAGCTTCGAAGCCTTGAGCACCGCCGTCGCCGGTTTGCCCTGTTCGTCCTCGACGATGAACTTCACCGTGGCGCCGCCGAAATTGCCTTTGACCTGATCGAGATAGAGCTGGAAACCGTCGACCATGTCCTTGCCGATCTGGGCATAGATGCCTGTCACCGGCACCAAGAAGCCGATGCGCAGTTCCTCGGCCTGGGCATTCGACGACAGGCTCAGTCCGAGCGCGAACGCGCCGCCCATCAGCAGCGGGCTCAGTTTTCGTAACGTCTTCTTTGTCATTGTCCTAACCTCCCTTGTGGCTTGCTGTTTCCAACCCGAACGCTCATCGACGCGCGGATGCCAAATCCGCGATCGATTTATTGTCCGACCGCTTCAGCCCCTGACGGATTCGCTTGGGAATGCCCATCAGGCCGGTCGGTAGATACAGAATCGTCAGCACGTAGACGCCGCCCAGCACGTATTGCCACCACGGCACCAGCGTTGAGAGATATTCGCGCAGCAACAACACGATGGCAGAACCGATGGCGCCGCCGACCAGCGTGCCGGCGCCGCCCAGCACGACCATCAGCAATGCGTCGACCGAGGTGGTGAGAACGACGTCTTCCGGCGTTACGATGCCGTTGGTGTGCGCCCACAGCACGCCGGCCAGCCCGCCAAAGGCGCCCGCGATGACGAAGGCGATATATTTGTGCAGCCAAACATTGTAGCCGAGCATGGACATGCGCAGCTCGCGCTCACGAATGCCCTTCAGGCTGCGCCCGAACGGCGAGCGGACCAGCACGTACATTAAAATCATCGACACGATGAAAAAGCCGAGCACGAGAAAGAAGAACGTCACGTCGTCCGCCAGGTTGAGACCGAAATCCGGCCGCGCTTTTATGATGAGCCCGTTGTCGCCGCCTGTGACCGAATTCCAGCGATAGGCGAGGCCCCAGACGCATTGCCCGAGCGCCAGCGTGATCATCAGGAAATAGACGCCTGAAGCGCGGATGGCGAACAGGCCGAAGAACGCCGCCAGTAGCGCCGCCGCCACAACGCCGAACACCACCACCAGCCAGAAATCCCAGCCGACGCCGAAATGGAATTTGGCGGCGAGCACGGCGGTGAGATAGGCGCCGACGCCGAAATAGGCCGCCTGGCCGAGCGAGGCGAGGCCGGTAAAGCCGATCAGAATGTCGAGGCTCATCGCCAGGATGCCGAACGCCAGCGCGCGCGTCGCCAGCAGCACGACGAACGAGCTGGTGTGCGGAATAACCAGCACCAGCACGGCCAGCGCGGCGACGACCATCAGGATCTTGATTTGCTGACTTACCATCGGTCGTCGCTCACTCGCGGCCGAACAGGCCGGTGGGCTTGACCGCGAGGATCAGCACCATCGGCGCGTAAAGGGTGAAGTAGGAGACTTCCGGGAACAGCGCTTTGCCGAAATTGTCGGCAATGCCGACCAGCAGCGCACCGATCGCGGCGCCGCCGAGCGAGCCCATGCCGCCAATGATGACGACCGCAAAGGCAAGCGGCAGGATTTCGAAGTCGAGGCCCGGATAGATGCCGAGAAAGGCGCCGCCGATCACGCCGCCGAGCGCGGCCAGGAACGCGCCGAGCGCGAAGATGAACATGGAAATGCGGTTGGTATCGATGCCGATGCCGCGCGCCATCTGCGCGTCGTCGACGGTGGCCCGCACCGCCGCGCCGACGCGGGTTTTTTCCAGCGCCAGCCACAGCGCGACGCCGATTAAAAGCGCCATGGCGATCATGAAGGCGCGGTAGATTGGGAAATAAATGCCGCCGATGACAATGCTTTGCGTAAACGCCGCGGGCGGATTGATGTCCATATTGTTGCCGCCCCAGATGTCGAGCGCGGCCTGCTGGAACAGAAAGGCGAAGCCGACGGTGAGCAGCACCTGCCGCAACGGATCGAAGCCGAGCGGGCGCAGGAACACGCGCTCCATCACCAAACCGATGACGGCAACAGCGAGCGCTGCCACCGGCAGCGACAGCGCCCAGGAGCCGGTCGCGTTGATGACGGACAAAGCGATATAGCCGCCCCATAGGAAATAGGCGCCATGGGAAAGATTGACGATGCGCATGACGCCAAAAATCAACGATAAGCCGCTGCCGACGAGGAACAGCAGCGCGCCATAGGACACGCCGTTGAAGAGTTGAACGATCCAAAACTGAGCATTCATTGTTACGACGCGCTCCGGTCAAATCGTCGCAGCGCGAGGAATAAAGGCCGCTCGACTGCGATGGATTGGCGTCCAATGATTTTCGTTTTCGGATCGCATTAGCGTTGATCGCCTTTATCCTGGCTGGACCATTGCAAGCGATGTCCAGTGCGGTTCAAAAATCGCAAAAAGGTGCGAACACGCCGTGATTTAAATTCCAAAACAGAGCGCACCAGCCGATGTCGCGCGCAACGTCGTCGTGCCGAAAAGTTTAGCAAGCTGACCTTGGCCGCCGCCGGTGCATATTGATCTAGATCAAAAACGATCCCACTCGCCGTAAATGCCGCGCCGCGAATTTCGTACCGAGCGCGAGCATGAGCATGAGCATGAGCATGAGCATGAGCATGAGCATGAGTTGTAACGTCGCCATGATGTCTGAAGATGTGAGTGCGAGCGCGCGGCGTTCGCGCCTGCACATTGCTTGCACGATGACGTCAGTGCGCGGCGGTCAGGCCGCGACTTCGATGGTGGGAGCGCCCGCTTCCGCGTGTCCCACGATGCAGGCAAAGGGACAGCCGGAGGTGCGGATCGTCGCGAGGACCGCGGCGCCGCGTTCGGGCGCCACCGCGACCAGCAGTCCACCGGAAGTCTGCGGGTCGGTGAGCAGATGCCGCCGCCACTCGGGGATATCGGCCGGTACGGTAACGTCGCTGCCATAGCTCGACCAATTGCGGTGCGAGGCGCCGGTGACGAAGCCCTGCTGCGCCAAGTCGGCGGCTTGCGTCAGCAGCGGCACGCCGCCGGCATCGATCACCAGCCGCAAGCCGGCGCCGCGCGCCATTTCCAGGCCATGGCCGAGCAGACCGAAGCCGGTCACGTCGGTGATCGCATGCACGTTTTCCTCGCGCGCGAGTTCGGCGCCGATCTTGTTGAGCTGCGTCGTCGTCGCAATCATTTCCGCGTAGCCGCACGGCGGCAGTGCGTTGCCCTTGATCGCCGCGGAATAGATGCCGACGCCGATCGGCTTGGTGAGGATCAGCACGTCGCCCGGCCTGGCGCCGGCGTTGCGGCGCACGTGTTTCGGCGCGCATGTGCCGATGACGGCAAGCCCGTAAATTGGCTCCGGCACGTCGATCGAATGGCCGCCGGCGACCGGGATGCCGGCCGAGGCGCAGATCGTGGCGCCGCCTTTGAGAATCTCGCGCCCGATCTCGGGCGACAGCTTGCCGAGCGGCATGCCGAGAATGGCGAGCGCCATGATCGGTTTGCCGCCCATGGCGTAAACGTCGGAAATGGCATTGGTCGCAGCGATGCGGCCGAAATCGAACGGGTCGTCCACGATCGGCGTGAAGAAGTCGGTGGTGGCAATGACGCAAGTGTCGGCGTCAATTTGCCACACCGCGGCGTCGTCGCCAGTCTCCGTTCCCACCAGTAGTTGCGGGAACAGCGCGGCGGCGGGCTGGTCCGCTAGCAATTGCTGCAGAACCGAGGGCGCCAGTTTGCAGCCGCAGCCGCCGCCATGGGCGAGGCTGGTCAGCCGAATTTGAGGAGCGTTCATGCGTCACGTTCTCCGAGCCGAACGGATCACCGCCGGCGAGAGGATGACGTTTATAGAACGTGAGAATTAGCGGCGTGGCAAGCCGCGTGCTGCGGCTAGCGGGCGCCCTGCGGCGCCGCCGCGCCGAGCGAGCGCATGAACATCTGCATGCCATAGTGGAAGGCAATGAAAGCGCCCAGTTCCATGATCTGCGCTTCGCTGAAATGTTTCTTGAGCTCATTGTAAAAAGCGGCGTCGACCTTGTTGGCGTCGAGATACATCTGATCGGCGTAGCGCAGCGCGCATTTCTCGGCCTCGGTGAACAGATCGGAGTCCTCATAATCGCTGCAGCCGGCTTCGACCCGCTCCTCCGTAAGACCCATGTCGCGCGCCTTGCGCGAGCGCAGCGCAGCGAAATAGCGGTCACCGGCAAAGCGCGCCAGCAACATGCGAATGACCTCTTTCAGGCGATGGTCGACATTGCCTTCGGCGTGGCTCATCATCAGCGCGCGCATGAACGGCTTTGCCAGATCGGGAGAACGCGCCGCGATGCGCGGGAACAGGTCGTCGGGCACGCCTAGTGCCTCGCCGCGCGCCATCAGTTCGCGCATCTCGGGATCGGTAATCGCCTCTTTCGGCAGCGGCGCGACATACGTCATTTGGCAGGCTCCGAAGGCTGCAAGGAACCGGGCGCGGGCCCGTAGAGTTTTTCCGACTCGGCCTGCGTCAGCAGCCGGCCGTCGGGCGAAAACAGCGGATAGAATTTCAGCGTGCCGAAGAAGGTGTGGTAGCCGAGATTGAAGCCGATGAAGAGACCGAGTTCGACGATCTCCTCTTCGCTGTAATATTTGCGCAATTCGTCGAAAAAGGCGGCGTCGATCGCGTCCGGATCGGTCGCCATCAACTCGCTGTAGCGCAAGGCAAGCTTGTCGGCGGCGGAAAACCGCACGCTGGCCGCGTAATTATTGATGCCTTCGTCCAGCAGCTCTTCGGATAGTCCCTGTCGCTTCGCCGAAGCAGACCGAACATTCCCTCAATAGCTGCAGGCCGCCATACGCGAGAGCTGGACGCGGATCACTTCCTTGACGGTGTGCGGGATGCGGCCCTTGTTGAAGCAGGCGTCCCAGGCGACGAACATCGATTCCGCGAGATCGATGTTGTGGCCCATCATGGCGTGGAAGCCGGGATCGGGCGCGCGGTGCTCCAGACATTTTTCGATATAGGGCCGGAGCTTGGTCTTCTTCAGCTCCTCGATGTCCAGCATTGTGATATTGGGCATGATTCTCTGGAACCTCCTATCGTGGCCGGCGCCGCTCACGCGTGTGTTTCGACCAGCTTCTTGAGCACTTGCCGGCGGTCGACGCCGGTTCGCGTATCGACCAGCGCGCCGTCCTTGAAGAACAATAGCGTCGGCGACGCGCGCACGCCGAAACGCGCCGCCAGATCCGGATTGTCGTCGACCTTCACGGTGCCGATGCGCACGCCCGCCGGAATTTCCGTAGAGAGCTGGGCGAGCACGCGCGTGAGCTGCTTGCAGGGCACGCAGTTCTCGGTCCAGAAGTCCACCACCGCGAGGCCGGGCTGGCGCAGAACTTCGGCATCGAAATTCTGTTCGTTCCAAACCGCGAATTCGCCGTCAGCCATGGGGCAAACCTGTCATGATCGCGCGTGCATGGTGACACGGCAGAGAGCGTCCGGCAACCGCCGCCGTGTGCCGAACCCCGTGCGGTAGCGCAGCGATTGTCCTTGACCTAACATTCGCACTGGTGCGTTTTACCGGCACCAGACGGTGCGGAGCGGCAATGAGCGAGAATGTGAGCCTGCGCGATATTCCATCGGTCGACGACGTGCTCAAGACGGCGGCCATGGCGGCCGCCATCGATCACTTCGGCAGGCCGGCAGCGGTGGCGGCGCTACGCGCCGCGATCGAGGCCGTGCGGACGGCGCTGCGCGAAGGCCGCGAATGCAGCGTGGGCGCGACCGACATCGCGAACGAGACGGTCGCGCGGCTCGAGGCGGAGGCGGCGCCGAACATCCGCGCCGTGTTCAATCTCACCGGCACCATCCTGCACACCAATCTCGGCCGCGCGATCCTGGCCGAAGCCGCCATCGCGGCCGCGACCATGGCGATGCGCGATGCGGTGGCGCTCGAGTTCGACCTCGCCAGCGGCCAGCGCGGCGAACGCGACGACGCTGGTGCGCCGACTGCTTTGCGAGCTGACCGGGGCGGAAGACGCAACCGTCGTCAACAACAATGCCGCCGCGGTGCTGCTCGTGCTCAACACGCTCGGCCAGCGGCCGCGAAGCGATCGTCTCGCGCGGCGAGCTGATCGAGATCGGCGGCGCCTTCCGCATGCCGGAGATCATGGCGCGCGCCGGCGCCAAGCTGGTCGAGGTCGGCACCACCAACCGCACGCATCTGCAGCGACTATGCCGCCGCCATCGGCGCCGAAGACCGGCCTCGTCCTCAAGGTGCACACCTCGAACTACCGCATCGAGGGATTCACCGCCGAGGTGCGGCGCGCGCGAACTCGCCGCGCTCGCGCGCGAGCGCGGCGTTCCGCTGATGGACGATCTCGGCTCCGGCACGCTGGTCGATCTTTCGCGCCTACGGCCTCGCCAAGGAGCCGACCGTGGCGGAAGCCGTCGCCGACGGCGCGCGATCTCGTCACGTTCTCCGGCGACAAATTGCTCGGCGGCCCGCAGGCCGGCTTCATCGTCGGGCCGCAAGGAGCTGATCGCGCGCATCAACCGCAATCCGATGAAGCGCGCGCTGCGCGTGGACAAGATGCGGCTCGCGGCGATCGAAGCGACGCTGCGGCTCTACCGCGATCCGGAGCGGCTGGCCGAGCGGCTGCCGACGCTGCGCTTGCTGGCGCGCCGGCGCGACGACATCGTGCGCAGGCCGACGCGCTTGCGCCCGCTGTCGCCGCGCTGCTGGGCCGGCGCTTTCGCGTGCGAGGTCGTCGGCCTGCGCGAGCCAGATCGGCTCGGGCGCGCTGCCGCATCGAAACGATCCCGAGCGCCGGCTCGCGATCCGGCCGGCGACGCCGCGCGGCGCCGGGCGCGCGCTCGACGGCGCTCGCCGCCGCCTTCCGGCAGCTGCCGGTCCCGGTGATCGGCCGGATTGCCGACGGCGCGCTTGATCTTCGATCTGCGCTGTCTCGAGGACGAAGCCGGCTTCGCCGCGCAACCTCGAAGAGATTGCACGATGTCGGCGCCGGCATGATCGTCGGCACCGCCGGGCCACATCGACCACGGCAAGACCGCGCTGGTGCGCGCGCTGACCGGCGTCGACACCGACCGGCTGCAAGGAAGAGAAGGCGCGCGGCATCACGATCGAGCTCGGCTTCGCCTATCTGCCGGCGCCCGACGGCCGCGATGCTCGGCTTCGTCGACGTGCCGGGCCACGAGCGCTTCGTCCGCAACATGCTGGCCGGCGCCACCGGCATCGACTTCGCGCTGCTGGTCGTCGCCGCCGACGACGGCGTGATGCCGCAGACGCGCGAGCACCTCGCGATCGTCGACCTGCTCGGCGTCGCGCGCGGCGCTCGTCGCGCTCACCAAGGCCGACCTCGTGTCGCCCGAGCGGCTGCGAGGCCGAGCGCGAGATCGCGAGCGCGCTGTCGGCGACCGGCACTCGCGGCGGCCGAGATCGTCCCGGTCTCGGCGCGTGACCGGCGGCGGCCTCGACGATCTGCGCGACGCGCAGTCGCGGCCGCGCGGGCCTTCGCCGCGCGCCGCGGCCGGCCTTTCCGCCTCGCGGTCGACCGCTCGTTCACGCTAAGGGCTCCGGCACCGTCGTCACCGGCACGGTGCTGTCCGTAGGGCCGTGTAGCCGAGCACCTTGGATGCGGAGAACCACGCCTTCGCGTTCACGCCCGCCGAGGTCTGGCTTGACGTGACGCTCTGCACGACGCGCTGGAGGGAGTCGAACACGCCGAGGCCGACAGGACGCCGTAGAGCACGCTAACGGCCACGAACAAGATGACGAAGGCGACCAGCGAGACCACAAAGCTGAACTTCATCACCGACCAGGGCTCCATCCGGGCGATGGTCAGGTGCGCCTGCCTCGCCGAGCGCTTCGACTGCCCCTTCTTCTGCGGCTTCTGCGGCGCGATTCGCATCGTGACCGGGCCTTCGCCCGCCTCGGTCTTATCCGGGTTGGTCTTGCCCGGGTTGGTCTTGCCCGGGTTGGCCGACGAGGCCGCCTGGGGCGCGGCAGAGCCCTTCCCGGTCGTGCCTGACCGCAGGAACGTCCGTGCCGGGGACGACGGTGAGTTGGGCGGCGGGTCGGGCATCTCCCACGCGAACGCGGCCGGGGACACGGACGGCGGTTCGGCCGACGTCGGCGGGGCGCCGGACGAGGGACGCCCGAAGGCGCGGCACCCGACGGCCCCGTGCTAGAAGGCCCCGTGCTAGAAGGCGCAATACGCGGAAGGCGCGGTACGCGAGGCGTCGTCACCGGACGGCTT
>CAVTCV010000014.1:0-303099 GCA_963733315.1 uncultured Alphaproteobacteria bacterium
CGCTATTGTCACCCTGGCGTGCGCGGCTCTCAGGGCCGCATTGGCAGCGTCCAATTGCTGCCGGCGCTGATCTACGACTTCTTGGGTCTGGGCACCTTGCTTTAAAAGGTAAGCGGCGCGATCCATTTCCTGTTGAGCGAGCAAAACCTGACTGGTCTGTTGTGCGACGTTGGCGTTGGCTTCCTCGATGGCCTTTTGCGCTTGCAGTACCTGGGCTTCGGATTTCTTAAGCGAGGCCGCGAGGTCCTGGGTATCCATACGAGCGACAATCTGGCCCGCTTTGACCATGTCGCCTTCATCCGCAAGCATCTCGGCGATCCGGCCCGGGAATTTAGTGTCGATGTCGATCTCATCCGCTTCGATCCGGCCATTACCCCAGGCGATCCCGGCCGGCACTAAGGACTGGGAATGCTTCCACCAATAGAACCCGGCGCTGGCCCCAACGACAACCACAGCAACGATGAGCACGACCCGGAACAAACGCTTGCGTATTGATTTTCCATTTGAAGTCGGCGGTGGCGCCGGCAAATTGGCACGCCCTGGCGTAGGCACAAGGTCATGAGGCTCCGGCGTGGGGGACTCAGCGTGCGCAGCCCTAGCCGGCTCTGCGGAGCGGACTAGCTTATTTTCTTGATCCGTCTCGCCTGTTCGGGGTAACTGCGACATTACTCTTCGACCGTTTGCACATGGTTGCCCGTAGCCCTTGAGGAAATACTGCACTTAAAGCATTTGGCGAATGTGGATCAGGTCAAGCTGTATCAAATTTGCCCCCTCCCCTGTTTCGCACGATGTTGATACATCTCCCAAGTGTCGTATTGCTGACACCAACGCACCGAAGCGTACGTTAACGCAGCCGGCCCCGTCCCGTTTGCTCCCGTATGTCCCTAGCGGTGTAAAGGCATTCAAGAAGTTCAACGTAGCTCGGGGTACCGTCGGAGATCGTCTCCGCGATGCAAATGCGTCGATCGCTCGACACAAATTTACCCCAGTTCCTTATGAGGTCATCACGCGCGCCTTTTTCATCCTCCATACATTTCTCGAACGTTGTTAACTTCTCCAACCCGCCCAATACCTGGCGGCAACCTGGCTCGACATTGAAAATGGGGACGCCCTGCGCCACTGTCTGGGTTGCCCCAGCGATCAGAACTGCGGTTCCAAGTATCAATGGCCTAATCATGAAGCTATTCCAAAAAAGGCCTTTGAAGATTTTTGTGCGCTCAAATGCAACAATTTGTATTGAGCTAGATCAATTACGCTCACCACAACGATAGAAGTGCCGGGGTTCACATCGGCTCCCAACGTTGATCAGCACTGCAAGAATCCCGTTTTTATTGATACTGAAAAATACTGAAGGCCGGGCGAACTACTCGTTCAAGTCAAATTATCGCACTAATTCTAATGGGTGGTTCGGCGCAAAATCGCCCCGCCATAACAACGACTGTCGAAATCGCTCCTTTTCGAAACACACCTCGATTGGTGCCGTGCAATTTGGTGATCCGACATAGCTGCGATCACCGGACAAGTTCAGCAAGGATTGCAACATGACATCGAGTTCTTATCGATCGGCTCGCTCTCATCGCAACATCCATCATATTCTGCGTTGCTATCTTCGTTCTCTTCGGTGAATTCGCGAGCGTTAGTCGGCGCGACGTGCTCGCTTGTCTGGTTGCCCTACCAAAGATTAGGATCTTTGCGGCCGTAGGTGTGTGTACCGAGAACCTAAACTCGCACATAGCGGTGATGAAGCCCGCCAAGGATCAGGCGTGAATTTATGATTCCTGTCCGCTGAACGGGGCGAGAGACCGGCGCATCTTTGTCCAATGACCGATGCGTTCTGATGTTATTGTAATAGCGAGCGTAGGCTCGCAGAATTCGGCGCAGATGCACTTCACCCAAGGCAATGAAATGGTCCACACACTCGCGCCGGATCGATCCGATCAGCCGTTCGGCGAAGCTATTCTGCCAAGGCGAGGCCGGCGCGGTGGGCTTATCCCGGATGCCCATGGCGCGAATTCGGCCCATGACTAGGGCGCCAAAAATGCGATCTCGGTCGCGGATGAGGTAAAGCCGAGCCTTATCCCGGGGAAATGCCTCGGTCAGCTGGCGTGCGATCCATTCTGCTGTTGGATTTGCTGTGACGTTGATCCGGACGAGATCTCTTCGGTCCAGCCGGACGACGACGAAGGCATAGACAAGCTCGAAGCCAATGGTCGGGACAACGAACAGATCCATGGCAGCAATGTCCGGCGCGTGGTTGCGCAGAAATGCCGCATGATCCAGTTCATCCTTTGCAAATTCCTCCGCCAGCTGGCGCACCTGATCGTTCTCGGCATAAGCAGCCAGATAGCTATAGAACGCAAAGGCGCGCTCCTCATTGCGGACGGCTATAGCGAGGGCGCGATAAGGCGTCAAAAGATACGAGCGCGCCTCCTCCTCGTCGAAATTTTCCGGCAGCTCCCAGCGAACAAGCGCAAAATCAGGCCTCCTGCCGATCATTGCCATTGCCTTGCTGTCGATCTTCTCTGTGTGCTTCGCCTCGATGCGGCTCAGTAACTCAAAAAGTACGGATAACGCATGCTCGCCCTCGCCGCGCATTCTTTCTGCAAGACGATGGTATTGGTTGCATGCTTCCTGCTCCAAGGCGTGCGCGACTGCCATCAACTCGTCGGCCGCAGTCACGTGCCCGGTTGGCTCTTTGTTTAGGCTGCCCATGCCGCGGGGCCCCTCCTGTCAAGGAGTAATATTTTGCACTCCTGAAACGCCTATAGCTACTGAAAATTCAATCGAAAATGTTGATGCTGCAGCTCCTAAACGGCTAGTCCTGCGCGACTGGCGGCCACACTAAGTTGTTCTTGAAAGATACCCGCCCATTTTCTCAGTGCCATAAAGACGAGAATATCCCAGAATTGACTCTTCACTAGCGGAAGAGACGTCTGTCTCACGCGTTCTGTGCTAATTCGCATCTACCTTTGCGCTACTAATAAGATACGCTGCCCGTACCGCGTTGGAAACATCCGAGCGCGCGACAAGCCGAGACTGTAATTAGGACCCATATAACGCTACGGATGATCATCGCACCGACAGTTCTCGCCTCGAACGCGCCGCCAAGAAAAATGTGGATACCAAATGCGACAAACACGGCAATGGTCGCACCAGCGATGACTGCTGACAGTTGCGCGGCCCAGCGTTTGCACAAGAACAGCCCAACACCGGCCATAACGTAGGCAAAGCCCGCAACGAAGTTGAACCAAAGAACGAAGGGAACGATGTTGCCGGCGGCAGTTCTTTCTTCTGCCCCGCCAAACAGAGTCTTTCCGCCCACAATGATGGTGATTATGCCGAATGCGGCCGCGACCATAGCCAGAACCGTTGCCCAGCGCGGACGGCGTCGCTCAAAATGGTTTTTAGTCGGTCGTATCATTTCTTTCGCGACGCTATCAGGAGAGTGACCGCATAGCCTGCGAACGCAACGATCGTTACGGGACCGCTGATAATGCGCATTTCAACTTGTTCGAATAGATCGGCTGCGATACGCAACAACACCGAAAGGTGTAGCAGGACAAGCGGCACATAAACGGCAGCGCTATATCTGACGCGCAATCCTATCACCGCAGGCAAGATGATGGGGGCGTGCCCGAATATCATTGACAGCACGAAGCCGATTGCGATGGCGTGGACCGCGGCATCGTAGGAAAAGGCGGTTGTGCCGGGCGGGGCGACGAGGAGCACGAGACCGGCCAATCCAAGCCAAAAATATCCTGCAAGTAGGCAAGCCGCAGAGAACCGTGCCTGTCCGGAGAGACGGATTGTCCGCAGCGCAATATCATGCCTGACGAGCCATACGGTCACCGCAAGCAGACCGACGCCGCTGAATGGCGCCGCTGCGCCCGCCAGTTCTGCGCGCACGACCCCGATGATGATCAGCGCAGTTGCGAGGATGAAGGTCAGTTGGCTTGAGCGCGGCGGCGAAAGCAAGCGGCTGAGTTCCAGACGTTCGGCGGCTATGGTGAGAACGAGGAATGCAAGCCACCATCCGGCGACGTCGGCCGCTGGGGCGCCTTTGATCCAAACAAACGTTCCGCCCACCCAGCACGCCGCGGCGACCGTCAGAATGACGGTGAACAGCGCGGGTTGCCGCACAATAATGGTGACCGAAATGAAGGTGAGGGCGATGCCGGCGAGCAAAAAGGCGCCACCGGCGAAAACCGGCGCGCCGAGGACGAGCGCGGCCGCACCAACAGCGGACAGCGTGGGCGCCGGATAGCCCCACCACCGTCCGATCGCCACAGCGCGTTCGAGACTGATCACGGTTCCGAGAAACCCGCTGATCATCAGCGCGCCATGGAACTCGGCCAAAACGGGCTCGCCGCCCGGCGGCGTCAGGCCGAGCCGTGCAAGGCCGACCCACAGGCCGGCAAGAAGTGAGCCCGCGCCGGCCGCGAGTGGGATCCAGCGCAGCTGGCGCCATTTTCCGGATGGCTCCGCCGCGCGGATCGGACCGCCCGGCTTAGGCGGTGCGGCTGATGCGGACGCGCCAGACATCGGGTCCCTGATCGAGATAATCCCACGTGAAAGCGCCGCCGTATTCAGCCTTGAAATGATAGTACAGCGGCTTCGGGTCATGGTCATTGACAAGGACAAAGTCCTGACCCGGCGCGAGTTCATGGAAAGTGTTGAAGATCAGGGGATGCCGATCACGCGGGGGGATTGTACGGACATCGACGACCGAGCCGGACGAGTCCTGTACGCTGCTCATTAGGTTACCTCCTCTATGCACAGCCGGAAGGCTGTTTGGTCTGTGGGGCGCGACTGCGTTCCCACCTAAAGCATGCCGAGCTGCCGTCGTGACTCCTCGCTCATCAGTTCGGGGGACCATGGCGGATCCCAGACAATTGCGACCCGCAAGTCCGGTAGCTCGGGGAAGCGATCGCGCAGCACCAGCTTTATTTCCGCGGTCATCATCTCACCGAGCGGACAGGCGGGCGTGGTCATCGTCAGTTCAATATCAATTCCATTAGCGGTGCGCGCGGCGTGATAAACGAGCCCCAGATCGACGATATTGATGCCGAGCTCGGGATCGATGACCGTCTTCAGCGCAGCCAGGATGTCGTCGTTCATTTAACGACCTCACTCAAGCATTCTGACATTTTTTCCGGTACCGTCTCATCGTGCGGCGCCGAACTGAAATGACTGAGCTTTCCCGGCACGCCATCCCACTCTTTCGCGTCGGCTGGAGGCGTATCCCGCACCGTAATGTTTGGCCACTTGGCCGCATACTCGCGATTGAGCTTGGCCCACTCCTCCAGTCCAGGCTCTGTATCTGGTTTGATCGCATCGGCCGGGCATTCGGGCTCGCACACGCCACAATCGATGCATTCATCCGGATGAATGACGAGCATGTTCTCGCCGGCGTAGAAGCAGTCGACCGGGCAGACTTCCACGCAATCCATGTATTTGCACTTGATGCAGTTTTCGGTGACGACGTAGGTCATGAGGTGCTCCACGGCCAGGGCCGGTCGGGCCGGTAGAACAGCGCGAGTTTGAGGCTCTCGGCGATGCGCACGGCTTTAGAGTAAAAAACATCGGCGATGTCGGGCGCGAACAGCTCGCGGCAGCTCTCATCGAACAGCGCGAGCCAGCGGTCGAATAGCTCCATCTCGATACCCACGACTTGGCCGTGCACGGCCACCGGGCTGCCCTTGTAGCGACCGCTGGTGAGCATGACAGACGACCAGAAATTGCGCATGGTCGCGAGATGCGGCCCCCAGTCGCCAGGAATCGCGCGCACGAAAATCGGGCCCAGTTCGGCATCGGCCCGGATTTTTGCGTAGAAATCGTCGACCACCCGCCCGATGTCATCTTCCGACAGGCGTTCGATGGCCGCGCCAGGTTTCGTTGCGGGGGTCATCATCATGTCACGACGGCGACGACCAGCATGCCGACGACGATCCACACCAGCGAGTTGACCAGCATGCGCACGAGCTCGCGCTTGTCGTCACCGTCGAGTCCGATAACGGCGCAGGCAATGTCGCCCGGAAACAGAAATACGCGTGCCAAAGCGGCGCCGATCGACGTGAAATTGTTCACGCGGACCTCCCACGATTGAACATTCATTCTGAACGCATCTTACACCGAGCTTGCATTAAAGCAATATCAAATATACATGTTATGCTATTCTGCCGCAGGAGACATGCATGCGCCTGACCGTCTATACGGACTTCTCCTTGCGGGTGCTCATGTTCCTGGCGCTTCGGGGCGACGGCCTCGCCACCATCGCGGAGATCGCCAAGGCCTACGGCATCTCGAAGAATCACCTTATGAAGGTGGCCCATCAACTCGGGCTTGCGGGGTACATTGAAACGGTGCGCGGCAAGGGCGGCGGCTTGCGCCTCGCGCGACGGCCGCAGGACATCGTGCTCGGCGAAGTGGTTCGACGCACCGAGCCCGATATGGCGCTGGTCCCTTGCCTTGCTCCTAACGATGCCTCCTGCGCGATTTATTCGAGCTGTGCGCTGCGCGGCGTGCTATCGGAGGCAGGCGACGCGTTCCTTTTAGTGCTCGATAAGCACACATTGGCGGACCTGGTGCATCCGCGCGCGCCGCTGCAGAAATTGTTATCGTTCAAGTTGAACGGCAGGACCGCGGCACGGCGGCTTGCTCGGCGGGCTTAGCTTTGTTGCGCATGCTCACTCGCATGCTCGGCGGTTAAGCTCGCAATCGTAGAATAATTGAGCCGTAGCCGCCGGCCGCATGTGCGTGGACAGATGAGCAGATCACACGTATCCAAATTCGCCACCGAGTTTTTCGCTGCCGAGCTGCGCGCCTGGCGCGGCGAGCAACCGCTCTGGAAAGTATTCTGGGTCTATGGAGTTGCCACTAGCGGCGTACTGATCACCTTCTACGTCATCGCGTTTTATGTTGATCGCGTCGCGCTCCGCCAAGTGCTCCTGCTTTGCTTCGCCTTCTATACGGCTTGGATTCTCGTTTCGGTGTGGCGGTGCGCCAACAACACGGAGGAACGAATTTGGGGTCTGTTCGCGCGCTTGCTAACCGTGGCCTGGGCCTGCAATACAATTATGATTGTCGTATCCCTCCAATTCAATCTTATCACAAGATATTACCTTCAACACTAAAGCGAATGCCCCTCCAATTACGATGCAATGGACGCGATCGAATCGCGTCATTGATTTTTCGTCGTAGTTTCATCGTTTTGCCAATCGAGAGCTGTTTATTCATGATCAAGTCCCACGAACGGCTCGGATTATTGCTCGGCTTCCTTGGCATGTGCCTGTCCGCCGGCACGCTGCCGGCAACGCGACTCGCCGTAGCGGGCTTTGACCCCTTGTTCCTCACGGTTGCACGGGCCGCGCTCGCCGGATCAGCGGGGCTCATCGTCATTCTGCTCACTGGGCGCAGGCTGCCCCCGCGAGCGCTCTGGCTTGAAATGTTTGGCGCAACATTGTGCACGGTGGTTGGTTTTCCGCTGTTCGCGGCACTTGCGATGATGACAGTGCCGGCAGCCCATGGCGGCGTGGTGCTCGGCATCCTGCCGCTCGCAACCGCCGCCGCGGCCGCGTTGTTCGCGTACGAACGGCCAAGCCGCGGATTTTGGCTGGCGAGCGCCGTGGGCGCGCTTGTCGTCTTGACGTTCGTCTTTCGCCGCAGCGGGGGTGTAACATTTTCTACCGGCGACCTGTTCCTGCTCGGGACGGTCGCCTCCGGCGCGCTCGGATACACCTTCTCAGGCCGTCTGGCGGCGCGGATTCCCGGATGGGAGGTCATCTCCTGGCAGGTCGTCATCTTTCTTCCGGTTGCGGCGCTGGCGACGTTTGCGCTGTGGCCGACCGACATCGCGAGCGTGCCAGTTTCATCCTGGGCCGGCCTCGGCTATGTCGGCTTTGTCAGCCAATACACGGCGTTCTTCGTGTTCAACGCAGCGCTGGCAATCGACGGCATCGCCCGCGTCGGTCAAGTCATGCTGCTGCAGCCGTTCATGATTGTGGCACTGGCGCTGCCGGTGAACGGGGAACCGCTCGATGTTGAAACGATTTTATTTGCGGCCGCGGTTGTAGCGACGGTTCTGATCGGACAGCGAATGCGCGTGGCACGGCGCTGAACTCCTTCGAATCCACCGCAGAAAAGCAGCCGGACAGGCCGCACCAATTTTGTTCTCGCATTTATCGAGAATGCTGCTCGTCATGAAGGCCACATGAATCTTCGGGCACCTCAGCGCGCTCGGTTAGGCCGTAATCGCGCATCACGGTAGCCACCCGCAGCCGGTAGTCGGCGAAAATGCCGGCCCGCCCTTTCCGCTTGACTCTCGCGGTGTTTGATTGGTTTCGCCAGTTCTTTACGGCCACGTCATCCCGCCAAAGGGAAACATAAACTCAAACCATTGCAGCCGTTTATTAAAATTACTGCGTGCATTCGCTGGTGCGGGTGCGCGCGCATCGTCGGGTAGTGTCTCAAGACCCTACCGATCGCCGGGCGATGTTCAGACCGGCCCTAGGCGCTGGTGCTGCCCCGGCAGCAGCTCTACTCGGATCGGGTCGCCGGCGTGGACTTCGCCCGGCGCCAGCACGACGCCCATGATGCCGGCTTTGCGGACGAGGTTGCCCTGCTCGTCGCGGCCCAGAACCGCCGCCATCAGGCCAGGCTGGTAGTCGTTGAGCTGCCGGCAAGGGTCGCGCAGGCCAGTCACGCCGATGACTGCGGCACGACCGATGTGCAGCCGCGCTCCCTGTGGCAACGCGAGCAAGTCGATGCCGCGCGTGGTGATGTTCTCGCCAATCGCCCCGGGCACGATCTGAAAACCGCCGGCACGCAGCTCGTCATGCAGTTCTGCGTGAACCAAGTGCACTTGGCGGAGATTTGGCCGGGTTGGATCCTTGGCGACGCGAGAACGGTGCTGAACGGTCTCTCCCAGGTGAGCGTCGCCCTCGACCCCCAACCCGAGGAGCAGACGAATGCACTTCTGTACCGGCTTGCTGAATTCGTGCACCGCGCTGAGGCTCACCGCCACCACGACGCCAGGCGAAAATTTGCCCCGCATATAGTCTCCTGGGTTAGCGGCGCTAAAACACTATTCCGCAGCTATTAAATGCGGCGGCATATTGCGCATGCCACCCGCCCCGCGCATGAAGACCGGGAGATCGATCAGCGGCAGCGCGGCGGGGATCTGACAGAAGGTCTCCACCACGAAACCCCGATGATAGGTGTTGTGATTAAACATATGCATCAGAATCATACGCCGGTTCATGCGGCCCTTGGCGCCGCTCAATAGCGTGAAATCGATCAGTTCGTCGGCATCGTTGTCCGAGAGCGCGTCGACGTAGTCAATCAGGCGCAGGTCCATCTCTGCACGCGCCGCCACCAAGCTTTCGAACTCGTCATAAAGAACCTCATTCAGCGCCTTATGACTGTGAGCTTCCTTATGCATATGTGCCCACCACACACGGTCGGCCACCAGCGGGTGGTTGAGAGTATTGAGGATCGTCTTGAACAGGATACGGCGTTGCTTGGCGGCTTCGCCTTCGGGCAGCGTGCGCACGGCGGCGAACAGTTCGCGATTGGCCCACTGATTGTAACGGGCCATCGTTTTCAATATTTCGCTGTCGGTCATGGCGCTCTTTCCTTGGCGATTACAGGCGCAACGCCCTACGCAGACTTATCCTTATCTCGAATATTATGGAGAAGCGTAGCATTTTTTTAGCCGCAATTCCCAGATGCGGTTGTTCAGCGCGTCTTTGACGTGCGATGCCAGCTGACGAGCGTCGGGCCGTTTGCCGCATCTAGCAATTGCTGCGGGTCTGGTTCGAGCCCGTGACTCGCAAGGACCTCTTCCGGAGTTCGCGCGGGCACCTCCGGGAAAACTGGTCGGCCACCTAGCAGCCACACGCCAGGCGCCCGCGACAGGTAGAAAACGTCGTAACGGTCCAGAAATATTCCGAACACCTCCGTTCCGCCTATGACGCCTACACTGCCGTCCGGCACCCCCAATACGGTCATGGCTTGCTCTAACGAAGCTCCGGCGGGATTCCAAAATATGGCCTTCTTATTCGACGGGTCGACCGTTATGGCCGAGACTTTACGGGTCAGAATCAATCGGCGCCGCAAATCAGAATGCCTTTGGTATTCCTTTGAGTGGCGTCCATGCACTACTACATCGACCCCATCGAGTCCCCGTTCGAAGAAGACTTTGTCTGCTTCAAACTTGAGTGAGTCCGGCATGATACCTGCCGCATTCGCGAGCATGCCGTCCTCAGAAATAATTGCATAACCTTCAATGCGATGCAGCTTGAACATAGTGCCGCTTCTTGTCCTCTCTGCTCTAGTTCAAACGTGACGTTTAATTTGAACTGGGTCGAGATGCTCGTAAAGCTTTCTCGATCGAAACGGAATCTCAATCCGAACCAAGGTGCTGTTAAGTCGTGAGCGAGCTTTTTCCATCCAGAGTTCTTTGATCGGACATTGGGAATCAATGAGGAGTGTTGATCTGCTCCAACGTATCCAGTGCATGGCGCGGGTGAACGAACAGCTGAAGAGCAATGGACATTTCGTCACTCTCTATGGCCAGGCGAACGAATCGATGAAAGCGCGCCCGGCTTTGGGGTTGGTCTACCGATCACGCGCGAGCTTGCCAAACTCTATGGCGGCGAACTCAGCCTCGAGGCGTCGCAGTTAGGCGGTCTCCGGGGTCACGCTTCGATTGCCCTTCGCAACGGTGACCGCCCCCCGAAAATAGAGCACCGGTAAAATGAGCGTATGCAGTGAAAATCGCAGTGTCAGGAAATTGTCTGATATCGATTCATTCTGCGACAATTTGCGTGCAGCCTATTGAAAAGGTTACGTTCTGTCGCTGATGGGAAAGCACGCCCATTCCGATGTAGGTATCCATGGTTCGCCCGGGCATCACGCTCGGCGTCCGAACGGAAACGGCCTTATGGGAACGCTATGGGAACGGGCGCAGTGTGCTTACGCTCGGTTGTTGAGTTTTCAGGAGGAAATGGCGCGCCCGAAGAGATTCGAACTCCTGACCCCCAAATTCGTAGTCTGAGGTCGCTCATTGATATTACTAACTATTTTTGCAAACCGACGTCATTTCGACGCACGCCTGCCAATAGGTTAGCGACGATTTGCAAACCGCCGACGGAGTGTCGGAATCCGGATTTGTAGTTTGGGCCGAAATTATTGGGTTTCGTGCCCATAGGCCAGCTTTCCGGCTCCTCCATCGACAAGGTCAGCACCGTCGCGGAGCTCCCCGTCGTGACATGCCACCTTTTTCTTTAATGAAGCGCGCGATTTCATCGGTGCCCCGACCGATGCGCATGTTGGCAAACACGAATGGACGCTGGCCACGCATCTTGCGCGCGTCGCGCTCCATCACTTCCAGTGAAGCCCCGACGTGCGGCGCAAGATCGATCTTGTTGATCACCAACAAGTCGGAGCGCGTGATGCCAGGTCCGCCCTTGGAGGGGATCTTGTCGCCGGCGGCAACGTCGATGACGTAAATGGTGAGATCGGCCAGCTCCGGCGAGAAGGTCGCAGCGAGGTTATCGCCGCCCAATTCGATCAGGACCAGCTCAAGATTCGGGAACTTGGCGCGCATCTCGGCAACCGCCGCGAGATTGATCGAGGCATCCTCGCGGATCGCCGTATGCGGGCAGCCGCCGGTTTCGACGCCGGCGATGCGATCGGGCGTCAGCGCGCCGGAGCGCATGAGAAATTCCGCATCCCACTTGGTGTAGATGTCGTTTGTGATTGCGGCGATCTCGTAGCGATCACGCAGGGCTTTGCACAATGCGTCCATTAGCGCGGTCTTGCCGGAGCCAACCGGTCCGCCGATGCCGACGCGCAAAGGGCCGTTGCCAATCATTTTTCAACTCCGGAATAGCCGCGTGTATTGTGTTTCGTGCCGCGCACTGGCGAGGTCCGCGCGAAACGCCGAGCTGCCCAGGTCGTCGAGCGAAGCGGTGAGCGCCCGCTCCGTGGTCCTCGCGACTGCGCCTTCGAGCGCGGCCAGGACGCGCTGCCCATCTGTTTGCCCGAGCGGGACCAGGCGTATGCCGGCCGACGTCCAATTCGACAACAGGGCCTGAAGATAGGCCGCGAGCGTCTGATCGAGCGGGACATCGTGACCGGCCGCGGCGACGCCCACCGCCACGGGATACGCGATGGGGCCGTCGCATTGCGCGAGCCATTCGAGCGGCGCGCATGGCCATGACGCGCGGGTCGCCTCGACGAACGCATTGCCCTGCGCTGTCGTCTCCAAGAAACGTTCGCGCGTGGGCGCAAGAGCTGCGGCCAGTTCGGCAATGGCGCAAAGATCGGCCGCCGTATGCGCGGCACGGTGGGCCTGCGCGAGCAGCACGCCGTCGCAAAAGCCGGCGCCGTTCGCCAACATGATGGCAAGCCAGTCGCGCAGCGTGACCGCGTCGGAAATGTCGCCCGCTTCCACCGCCCACTCGATGCCGCTTGAATAGGAAAAGGCGCCGACCGGAAAGGACGGCGACAGCCAGGCCATGAGCCGGTAAAGCGCGGCAGGAGCGTGGCCTTCATCTGCCCTGCGCGGGAACGAATGGACCGGGGCGCGGTCGTCATCCATGGCGATGACCGGCATGATCGTAGGCCCCGCTTTCCGGCTCAAACGGCGCCTCGAGGAACGTGAGGCTCGCGCCGATGCCGCGCAGCATGTCTTCCAAAACGTGGTCGCGGCGGATGCGTAGCTTGTCGCCGATGAGTTGCACGTCGGTGTGGCGATTGCCGATATGCCACGCAATGCGAGCAAGCTCGCGCGGGTTCTCGCCCGAAATCTCCACCAATGGCTCCGGCTTGCCCGCGACCCGGACCATCGACCCGTCCTCCAACAGCAAGCCGTCGCCGTCGTGCAACTGTGCCGGCTTCGGAAGATCAAGCAGGTAAGTGGCACCCTGCTCGCTGACGAACACGACGCGGCGGCGGTGGCGGTCTTGCGCGTCGAGCAGGACGAAATCGACGGCAGTCGCGGCATCCCACCCGTTCGCCGGCTTTATGTCTGCGACGCGTTTCACCGGCGCGGCCCCGTTAGAACAGGAAGTAGCGTTGCGCGAGCGGCAGGATCTCGGCCGGAGCACAGGTCAGGAGCTCGCCGTCGGCGCGCACCTCATAGGTTTCCGGATCGACCTCGATCTCCGGCGTCGCATCGTTGTGGACCATGTTCTTTTTGCCGATCGTGCGCGTCTTTTCGACCGCGACCAATTGCTTTTCGACACCGAGCTTGTTGCGCAAATCCGAGCGCGCGGCCGCTTTCGACACGAATATCAGCGATGAGGCATTCAGCGCCTTGCCGAAGGCGCCGAACATCGGCCGGCAATGCACCGGCTGCGGCGTCGGGATCGAGGCGTTGGGATCGCCCATTTGCGCCGCCACGATGGAGCCGCCCTTGATCACGATCTCCGGCTTCACGCCGAAAAAGGCCGGCGCCCACAGCACCAGGTCGGCGAGCTTGCCTTTCTCCACCGAGCCGATGTGTTTCGACACGCCATGCGCGATCGCCGGGTTGATCGTATATTTGGCGACGTAGCGCTTCACCCGTGCATTATCGTTATCACCCTTTTCCTGCGGCAGCCGTCCGCGCTGTCGCTTCATTTTGTCGGCAGTTTGCCAGGTGCGGATGATCACCTCGCCGATGCGGCCCATGGCCTGGCTGTCGGACGACATCATCGACAGCGCGCCGAGGTCGTGAAGGATATCCTCGGCCGCGATCGTTTCCTTGCGGATGCGGCTTTCGGCGAATGCCAGATCCTCGGCAATCGACGGATCGAGATGGTGGCACACCATCAGCATATCGAGGTGCTCGTCGATGGTGTTCTTGGTGAATGGCCGCGTCGGGTTGGTCGACGACGGCAGCACGTTCTCCAGGCCCGCTACCTTGATGATGTCGGGCGCATGACCGCCGCCGGCGCCTTCGGTGTGAAACGCATGAATGGTGCGGCCCTTGAACGCCTTGATGGTGTCCTCGACGAAGCCGCTCTCGTTCAGCGTGTCGGTGTGGATCATCACCTGCACGTCGTATTTTTCCGCCACCGACAGGCAGCAGTCGATCGCCGCCGGCGTGGTGCCCCAGTCCTCGTGCAATTTTAGCGCACAGGCGCCGGCCTTGACCATTTCTTCCAGCGCCGTCGGGCGCGAGGCATTGCCCTTGCCGGCGAAGCCGAGATTGACCGGGAACGCATCGGCCGCCTGGATCATGCGGCCGAGATGCCAGGGCCCAGGAGTGCAAGTTGTCGCGTTGGTGCCGGCCGCCGGACCGGTGCCACCGCCGAGCATGGAGGTGACGCCGGACATTAGCGCCTCGTTGACCTGCTGCGGGCAGATGAAATGGATGTGGGTGTCGAAGCCGCCAGCGGTGAGAATTTTCCCTTCGCCGGCGATCACCTCGGTGCCGGGACCGATGACGATGGTCACGCCCGGCTGGATGTCGGGATTGCCCGCCTTGCCGACGGCAGCGATACGGCCTTCCTTCAAGCCGACGTCGGCCTTGACGATACCCCAATGGTCCAGAATCAGCGCGTTGGTGATGACGGTGTCGACGGCACCTTGCTTATTGGTGATCTGCGACTGCCCCATGCCGTCGCGGATCACTTTGCCGCCGCCGAACTTCACCTCTTCTCCGTAAATGGTAAAATCCTTTTCCACTTCGACGATGAGATCGGTATCGGCCAGCCGCACACGGTCGCCGGTAGTTGGCCCGAACATATCGGCATAGACCGCGCGCTTTATTTTGACCGGCATTGGTGATCCCTCTAGAGTTTGCCCATCACATCGCCGCGAAAACCGTAGATCGTTTTCTTGCCCGCGAGTGCGACGAGCCTGACCTCGCGCGTCTGTCCCGGCTCGAAGCGCACCGCGGTGCCGGCGGCGATGTCGAGCCGCATGCCGCACGCCTTTTTGCGGTCGAATTTGAGCGCCGGGTTGGTTTCGAAGAAATGATAGTGGGAGCCGACCTGGATCGGCCGGTCGCCGCTATTCGCGACGGTCAGTGTTATCGTCTTGCGCCCGGCGTTGAGCGCGATCTCGGTGTCCTTGATGAACATCTCGCCCGGAATCATCAAAGCACTCCAGCGTAAAGCCCGATGCCGATCAGCGGGCACGCCGCGCCGGCGACGCGAATAAGCGGGCGCAATTGCGCGCGCGTCATCAATTGCGCGAAGCCGATGCCGACGCCATGCAACGTCGCGGTGGCGAGCGCAAACCCCGCCATGTATTCGGCGCCGCTCACGGTCTCTGCTACCTCGCTACCATGGGCGTGGCCGTGCAGCAGAGCGAAAATGGCGACAATCGCCGCGCCGGTCCATACCGGCAGATCGACGGCGAGCGCCACCAGCAGGCCGAGCACGACCACCGAGGCGAGAATACCTGGCTCAACGAAGGGCACCGGCACGTGCGCCATGCCGAACGCGCCGCCGATTAGCATCACGCCGACAAAAGCCGCCGGCCACACCCACAGCGCGCGGCCACCCTTGAGCGCCGCCCACATGCCGACGGCGACCATGACCGCGATGTGATCGAGCCCCGACAGCGGATGCGCGACGCCGGCGGCGAATGAATCAGTCAGGCCGTGCCCAGAATGCGCGAAGGCCGGGCTCGCGCAGAGCAAAAGAAGCGTGACGATCGGAAGCAGTTTTTTCATGGGTCTAAGTCCTTTCAACGGATTGGATTGTGCACGGTGACGAGCTTGGTGCCGTCGGGGAACGTCGCCTCCACTTGGATGTCGTGGATCATCTCGGGGATTCCATCCATCACTTGCGCGCGGGTGAGCACGTGGGCGCCGTCGCGCATCAGGTCGGCGACGCTTTTGCCGTCGCGCGCGCCTTCCAGGATGAAATCGGAAATCAGCGCCGCCGCCTCGGGATGGTTGAGCTTGACGCCGCGTTCAAGCCGCCGGCGCGCGACCATGGCAGCCATAGCGATCAGTAACTTGTCTTTTTCGCGCGGCGTCAGATTCATGAGTACCTCAGTTGAGCCAGAGCCGCGGCACGCTTGCGCCGAGCGCCGCCAGCACGGCAATTAGATCGTGGCGCAGCGCCGCGCCGTCCTTGGCGCAGAGCCGCGCCACCGCGATGCCGTTCCAAGCCGAGATGCCGACTTCGCCGGCGAACCGCTCGGCGAGCGCGCGCACGGCGGATGTCGTTGCGTCATCGCCGGGCGCGACCAGCACGGTGGCGATGGCGATGCCGCCGGCGGCGCACGCAAGCGTGGCGAGCTTCGCGGTGATGCCTCCATCGAGCCGCGCGCTGTCGGCAAAAATAAGCTTGCCGGCGTGCCGCACACGCCAGCGGTCCGCGAACAAGCCCTGCGCCATTGCCTCGCCCATGGCGGCGCGGCCGAACACCACAGCCTCCGCCATCAGCAGCGAAGCGGATTCGGCAAGATCGATGTCGATCCGCCGCGACAGGCGGGCGCGGTCGAACAAAATGGTTTCCTGCGGCAGCCAGGCCAACCGCGCGCCGGCGCCGACCGCGAACTTGACGTTCATTTCCGCGTCCGCGCCGGTGGAACGATAGATTTTCTCCGCCGCTGCTGTGCCGACGACCAGGCTCGCGCCTTCGTCCAGCGCGATGTCGATGGTGAAGCGGTCGCCGCCAGCCATGCCGCCACCGGTATTGACGATCACCGCCTCCAGCATGTCGGTCGGCGCGTTTGGAAAGCGCACGCGCAGCGAGCCGTCCTCATGCACGCGGGTGCGCCGGGCGATGCCCGCGCTTGCCGCCACGCCGAGCGCGACGTGCCCGGTCGCACGATTGGCGGCGAAGATTTCGGCGTTGCTGCGCAAAGCTGCGGCTGTCCTCACGTCCGTTCCCCAACCACTGTCGCACTTGTGTGCTTTGATCTCAAATCGCTAGCGCCCGCTTGAGCGCGCCTTCGTCCATGCTCGCCCTATCGCAGGAATAGACGATCGATCCGCGGTCCATGACCACCAGATGGTCGCCGAGCTCCTGGGCGAAGTCGAGATACTGTTCGACCAAGACGATCGCCATTTCCTTCAGGCCGCGCAGGTAGGAAATGGCGCGGCCGATGTCCTTGATGATCGAGGGCTGGATGCCTTCGGTCGGCTCGTCGAGCAGCAGCAGACGCGGCCGCATCACCAGCGCGCGGCCGATCGCCAATTGCTGCTGCTGACCACCGGAAAGGTCACCGCCGCGCCGGCCGAGCATGCTGTTGAGCACCGGAAACAGCGAGAACACGTCGTCGGGCACCGAGTGCTGGTCGCGCTTAAGCGGCGCAAAGCCGGTCTCCAGGTTTTCTTCCACCGTGAGCAGCGGAAAAATCTCGCGGCCCTGCGGCACGATGGCGATGCCGTTGCGCGCGCGTTCGACGGTCGTGAGCTTGGTGATGTCCTTGCCCTCGAAGGTGATCGCGCCGGCGCTGACCGGCCGCTGGCCGACGATGGCGCGTAACAGGCTGGTCTTGCCGACGCCGTTACGGCCGAGCACACAGGTGACCTTGCCGGGCTCGGCTTTGAGCGAAATACCGCGTAGCGCCTGCGCGGCGCCGTAGTGGAGGTTGATGTTGGCGACGTCGAGCATGTGTCAGCGTCCCAAATACACTTCGACCACGCGCTCGTTCTGCGAGACTTGGTCGATCGAGCCTTCGGCCAGCACCGAACCTTCGTGCAGGCACGTCACTTTGACGCCGAGTTCGCGCACGAAGGTCATGTCGTGCTCCACCACCACCACCGTCTTGGTCTTGTTGATCTCCTTGAGCAGCTCGGCGGTCTGCATGGTTTCGCTGTCGGTCATGCCGGCGACCGGCTCGTCGACCAGCAGCAATTTCGGTTCCTGCGCCAGCAGCATGCCGATCTCCAGCCACTGCTTCTGCCCGTGTGACAGGCTGCCGGCGATGCGCGAGCGCAAGGGCGTCAGCTGGATCGTGTCGAGAATGGCGTCGATGCGCTGCTCCTGCGGCGGCGACGACTGCCACAGCAGCGTAGCGCGCACGCGGCGGTCGTTCTTCAGCGCCAGCAGCAGATTGTCCTCCACCGTGTGCATTTCGAACACGGTCGGCTTTTGGAACTTGCGGCCGATGCCCAGCCCGGCGATCTGGGTTTCGTCGAGCTTGGAGAGATCGTAGAGCCCCTCCTCGAAAAACACGTCGCCGGAGTCGGGCCGGGTCTTGCCGGTGATGACGTCCATCATGGTGGTCTTGCCGGCGCCGTTCGGGCCGATGATGGCGCGCATCTCGCCCGGCTCGATCACGAACGACAACTCGTTGAGCGCCTTGAAGCCGTCGAACGACACGCTGATGCCGTCGAGGTAGAGCAGCGCGGAGGTAGTTTGTTTTTCCAACGGAATATCGGTCATGCGCCCTACTCCGCCGCGTGCGGCGCGGCCGCCGGAACCGCAGCGTCGTTCTTCTCAGCGCGGTTGGCGCGCCAATAATTGTAGGTGCCGATGATGCCGCGCGGCATCAGCAAAGTGACGCCGATGAACAGGCCGCCGAGCATGAACAGCCAGTACGGCGCGAGAAGTCCTGACGTGAAATAGGTCTTGGCGTAGTTGACTACGAAGGCGCCGAGCACAGCGCCGGTGAGCGTGCCGCGGCCGCCGACCGCGACCCAGATCACGGCCTCGATCGAGTTGCCGGGCGCGAATTCGCTCGGATTGATGATGCCGACCTGCGGCACGTAGAGCGCGCCAGCGACGCCCGCCATGCAGGCCGACAGCGTGAACACGAACAGCTTGTAGGCTTCCACCCGATAGCCGAGGAAGCGCGTGCGCGCTTCCGCGTCGCGGATCGCCACCAGCACCTTGCCGAATTTCGAGGTGACCAGCGCGCGGCAAATCAGGAACGCGAGCGCCAGCGCCAGGGAGGTGACGACCAAAAGCGCGTTGCGCGTCGTCTCCGCCTGCACGTTGAAGCCGAGGATGTCCTTGAAGTCGGTCAGCCCGTTGTTGCCGCCGAAGCCGAAATCATTGCGGAAGAAGCCGAGCAGCAGCGCGTAGGTCATAGCTTGGGTGATGATCGAGAGGTAGACACCGGTTACGCGGCTGCGGAATGCAAACCAGCCAAATACAAAGGCGAGCAGGCCCGGTACCAAAAGGATCATCAACGCTGCGTAAGCGAAATTCTGGAAGCCGTACCAGTAGATCGGCAGCGCCTTCCAGTTCAGGAACACCATGAAGTCGGGCAGGATCGGATCGCCGTAGACGCCGCGGGTGCCGATCTGCCGCATCAGATACATGCCCATGGCGTAGCCGCCGAGCGCAAAGAACGCACCGTGGCCGAGCGACAGGATGCCCCCATAGCCCCAGATCAAGTCGATCGAGATTGCCAGCAACGCATAGCAGAGATATTTGCCGAACAGCGCGACAAGATAGGTCGAAACGTGCAGATCAGAACTCGGCGGCGCCAAGAGATTGAGCACCGGAATGGCGATGGCGAAGGCGCCGAGCAGTACCAGGAAGACGACGGCGCCGCGATCTAGAATACGGATGAGCGGGAACGCCGTCATGCCTCCACCGCCCTGCCCCTAAGTGCGAACATGCCGCGCGGGCGCTTCTGGATGAACAGGATGATGAAGACCAGGATTGCGATCTTGCCGAGCACGGCGCCGGCGAAAGGCTCGAGGAATTTGTTGGCGATACCGAGCGTGAAGGCGCCGACCAGCGTGCCCCACAGATTTCCGACGCCGCCGAACACCACCACCATAAACGAGTTGATGATGTAGCCCTGGCCGAGGTTGGGCGACACGTTGTCGATCTGCGATAGCGCGACGCCGGCCATGCCGGCGATGCCGGAGCCGAGCCCGAAGGTGAGCGCATCAATGCGGGCGGTGCGGATGCCCATGGCTGCCGCCATGGCGCGGTTCTGCGTCACCGCGCGCATCTCCAGGCCGAGCCGAGTAAAGCGCAACATGGCGAGCAGGGCCACGAACACGACTATGGTGAAGACGATGATCCACATTCGGTTATAGGTGATGGTGATGCCGCCGAGGTCGAAGGCGCCGCTCATCCAGGACGGATTGCCGACGTCCTTGTTGGTCGGGCCGAAGACGGTGCGCACGACCTGCTGCAAGATCAGCGACAGGCCCCAGGTGGCGAGCAGTGTCTCCAACGGCCGGCCGTAAAGGAAACGGATGATGGTGCGCTCGACGATTACGCCGGCGCCGCCCGCGACCATGAATGCCAGCGGCACCGCGATCACGAGCGAATAATCGAACAGCGCGGGATTGTAGGCGCGGACGAGCTGCTGCACCACGAAGGTGGTGTAGGCGCCGAGCATCACCATTTCTCCGTGCGCCATGTTGATCACACCCATCACGCCGAAGGTGATGGCAAGACCGATCGCCGCAAGCAGCAATACAGAGCCAAGCGAGACCCCATACCAGGCGTTCTGCACGGTATTCCAGATCGCCAAGGTGCTCTGGATCTTGCCTCTGGCGGTTGCGATCGCCGCATGCACTTGCGGCGATTGGTCCGCCGCGACGCTATCCAGAAGGCTCAGTGCGTCCTGATCGCCGCGGTCGCGGATGACGGCGATTGCGGTGATCTTGTCGGCATCGGCCGATTTGTCGTCGGTCAGCACGATGGCCGCGTGCGCCTCGCTCATCGCCTTCCTGGCGCGCGCGTTCTTCTCCGCGGCTATCGCCTTGTCCAAGGCCGAAAGCGCGCTGGCGTCGCGCGATTTGAAAACCGCTTGCGCCGCGTCGTAGCGCTGGCTGGGATTGGGCGACATCAGCGTCAGGCTGCCGAGTGCCGCGTCGATGACGCCGCGCAGCCGGTTGTTGACGATGACGGTATCGATGTCGTCCGGCGGCGCGCCGTCGACCGGCTTGCCGGTGGCGGCGTCGAGGAGCTTGTCGCCTTTAGTCTTGATGTAGACCTTCTTCTGTGCAGCGCTGAACATCAGCCGCGCATCCTGCAAGGCGCCAAGCACCTGCGCGGCCATCGGGTTGCCGCTAGCGACCACTTTATCGATAGCGTCGCCGGTATCGCTCAGAGAGCCTTCGGTAAATCCGACCAGCGCGTCTTCGTAGGGACCGGCATGGGCCATCGCCATGGCGGCGAGGACAAAACCAAGGGCGCATACGAGCGCCACCATGCGATCATGGAAGCTACGCATTGCAGTCAATCCGGCATCGGTTGTGTTCGTTGGGAGGCGGCGGAACGCCCGCCGCCTCCATGGAATCCATTACGGGTTCCGGTCGAAAGGCGGTCGCCGCGCGATCACGACGAGCCGCTGCACTTCTTGGTGGCCTTGTTGTAGTGGCCGCACTTGAGGGTCACCCAGTCGGAGATGTAGTCCTTCGAGCCAGGCAGGTATTGCGACCATGCTTCGCCGGGGACCAGACCCTTGGTCTTCCACACCACATCAAACTGACCGTCGGCGCGAATTTCGCCGATATAAACGGGTTTGGTGATGTGATGGTTGGGCAGCATGGTGGACATGCCGCCGGTCAGGTTCGGCGCCTTGATGCCGGGCAGCGCGGCGATCACCTTGTCGGGGTCGGTCGACTTCACCTTCTCGACCGCCTTCACCCACATGTTGAAGCCGATGTAGTGCGCTTCCATCGGATCATTGGTGGTACGCTTCGGCTTCTTGGTGAAGTCGTGCCACTCCTTGATGAACTGCGCATTGGCCGGTGTCTTGATCGACTTCGAAGTAGTTCCAGGCGGCGAGATGGCCGACCAGCGGCTTGGTGTCGAGGCCGGCAAGCTCTTCCTCGCCGACCGAGAACGCCACCACCGGGATGTCGGTAGCCTTGATGCCCTGGTTGCCGAGTTCCTTGTAGAACGGAACATTGGCGTCACCGTTGATGGTGGAGACCACCGCGGTCTTCTTGCCCGCCGAGCCGAACTTCTTGATCTTAGAGACCTCGGTCTGCCAGTCGGAGAAGCCGAACGGGGTGTAGTTGATCATGATGTCCTCGTCCTTCACGCCCTTGGCTTTGAGGAAGGCTTCGAGGATCTTGTTGGTGGTGCGCGGATAGACGTAGTCGGTGCCTTCCAACACCCAGCGTTTCACCGAGCCGCCGTCCTTGCTCATCAGGTATTCGACGGCCGGGATCGCCTGCTGGTTAGGCGCGGCGCCGGTGTAGAAGACATTGCGCTCGGACTCCTCGCCTTCGTATTGCACCGGATAGAACAGGATCGAGTTCAATTCCTTGAACACCGGCAGCACGGACTTGCGCGACACCGAGGTCCAGCAGCCGAACACGGCCGCGACCTTGTCCTTGGAAATCAATTCGCGCGCCTTCTCGGCGAACAACGGCCAGTTCGAGGCCGGATCGACCACGATCGCTTCGAGCTTCTTGCCGAGCAGGCCGCCCTTCTTGTTCTGCTCGTCGATGAGCATCAGCATCACGTCCTTCAACGTGGTCTCACTGATCGCCATGGTGCCGGAGAGCGAATGGAGAATGCCGATCTTGATCGTGTCCTCGGCTTTGGCGGCATTGACCGCGCTGGTGGCCGTGAACGCCAAACCCGCGGCAGCCGAGAGCCACCAGCGGGCATGCGGTCGCTTGGCGACCGCCTGCATTGTCTTGAACATGAGCCAACCCCTGCGTTTGATGCGCTATCTCAGCCCCGGCGACTGGTCGGCGCGGACATGGGGTTCGCAAACAATGTGCCACCGCGGGGAAGGTGGATAACCGGCTGATAAGAAATTGCTTTTTCTAGGCCTAACCGGTGTGCGACTTTATTAGGACACGCGCATGATCAAGGATTGGGCGGATTGCTTGATAATTCATCAGCGACGATATCCGCGATAGCAGATTGCGGCGCAGGTCGCCCGCTGTGTCATGAGAAGGCTGTTGGCTTAGGCCTCGGTCGGCAAATTCATGCGGTGCATTGAATTGAGATAAAAATCCAGGGGATGGTAGTACGACGAGCGGGACGACAGCTCCGCGCCGACCTCTGTTACCTGCATGAAGAGCATGCGCCACGTGCGGCGATGTCAGCTTTGCGGTCGCTATCAGGGGCTTAGCGGACTAACCAGCAGTCGTTTATTTCGGTCGAATTTGGCCGACGCTGTCGAAAAAGGCGCTACTTTTGTCGGTGATCGTTGTGGATTGCAGCGGGGGGGAGATTAGGTGCCGGTTTTGGCTCTGGTAGTCGCTTGATCGATCCTATGGTTCTAACGGAGCGGACGTGAACTGAAACGTAGCTGGTGGTCCGATGGAACGGAGCGCCAAGGTCTTGAGGCTCTGTACGATAGCGGCGAGATGAAATTCGTCATATGCACCGGAGAGCCTTCGGAGCCGTTTTTGCTTGTTGGCCGCCACCGAGAAATGGCTCCAACGCAACGAGACGTATGACTTGTGAAGAATGTCTCATTTTCATAATGAGTTGCCACACAGAAAGCGCTCCGTCCGAATAAACGATTAAGGCTGTTTCCTAGCCCTCCGCTGCGCGGAGTCCCTGCATAATTAAGTCTCAAGTTCTCTCACCTCGCCAAGCGTCAGCGCACGCGGCACGCTGCCGTCGAAATAGACGAAACGCAGCTTCCGCCGGTGCGTGACCATGCGCGCCGGCAGCGGGTCGTAGCGCAGCGCGCCGCCGCCGAGCTGCGGCATCAGCGCGCCGACGTCGGTGACCGCGTCGCTCTCGACTCGCAACAGCACCAGCTTAGTGCCGGCCGCGTCGGCTGCCTCGAATGGGATGCGCGCCAGCCGCAAAAAGCTTGCCGGATCCTTGGCCGTCGCGAAGCCTTCGACAAAGGCCATTTCCACCAGATCGAGATCGGGCTCGCCGTGCTCGTGCTGGTGTTCATGACCGACGGGCAGGTGTGGCGTCTGCCACTGCACCGTGCCGCGGATCGGCTGCACATGATTGTGGCCGGCGCCCGCGCCGTTGCTGTGGTGATGATGATCGTGGTCGTGTCCCTGGTGCATCTTCGCCTCCCTCAATACGGGACCGGTTTATCGATCAGCTTCTTGTGGCTACCGAGCTTGCCGTGCGCCACCATGGAGCCGAGCGCCTCGACCACCACACGCACGCCAACCAAGGCCGTAATGTCTGACGTGTCGTAAGGCGGCGACACCTCGACCACCTCCAGCCCGCACAGACCTTCGGCCGCGACCAGGCCCAACAGCTTGAGGGCCTCGCGCGGCAGGAAGCCGCCCGGTTCCGGCCAGCCGGTGCCGGGCACGAAGCCGCAATCGATCGAGTCGACGTCGAACGAAATGTAGACCGCGTCGGCGTCCTTCCAGGCGAGTTCGAGCGCGATCTCGGCGGTCTTGTCGAGGCCAATCTTTTCGATGTCGGCGATGGTCAGCACATTGGTGCTGCGCTTGCGCGCCTCCTGCACGCCCGCGCGCGGCACCTGCCAGCCACCGATGCCAAGCTGCACCAGATTGGTCGGCTTCACGTTCGGCAGATTGGTCGCCCAGAACCACGGCGTGGTGTGCATGCGCTCGTCGAGATCCTTCTCCTGGATATCGATGTGGCGGTCGAAGTGAATAATGCCGATGCGCTTCGACGTGCACTGCGCGATGCCGCGCACACAAGGAAAACCAATCGAATGGTCGCCGCCCAGCATCAACGGCAGCGCGCCAGACGAGAAGACGTGCGCCACGCCGCGGCTGATCTGGTCGAAGCTTTTTTCCAGATTGCCAGGAATGGTGAACACGTCGCCGGCATCGCACAGCGTCATTTGCTCTCGGAGATCGACGCCAAGCTCATAGTTGTAAGGCGTGTAGAGCGCCGAGATGCGCCTTATGCCCTGCGGTCCGAAGCGCGTGCCGGGACGGTAGGTCGTGCCGGAATCGAACGGAATGCCGAGCACGGCGGCGTCGTATTTGGCGACGTCGCGCACGTTCTCGACGTAAGGCGCTTTCAGGAACGTGTTGATGCCGGCGAAGTGCGGCAGTTCGCCGCGTGAAAACGTCGGGATCGACTTGTCGGTCAGGCTGTCGGCGCCGGGCAGGCCCATGTCGAGCGCCCATTGCTGCTCCTTGCGCCAGCCGGCCTCGGACAACTTTCCTTCCGCGTCGAGCGACTTCCAGCCTTGCGTCGCCATCTTGTCGAAGTCGGGATGGTGACGACGCGCGCGCTCGGGCACCGGAAACAGCCCGGCCTTGCGCGAGGTTCGGATGAATGGATGTCGCATCAATAATCTCCTTTTTGTCGTTGCCCGGCGTTGATCGAACGGTCGTCCTTAAAACAGATGACTGTAGCGTTCCACTTCCCACCGACTGACCGTCAGATGGTAGGACTCCCATTCCATCGTCTTGTACTTGACGAACTCGTCGCGCAGCTCTTTGCCGAGCGCTTGTTCCATGAGAGGGTCGGCGGCGAAGGCCGCGACGGCCTCTTGCAGCGTCTGCGGCAAGAAATCGATGCCGCGTGCGCGCCGCTCGGCTTCGGAAATCATGTAGAGGTTGTCTTCGTTCGGCTCGCCCGGATCGATCTTGTCGCGGATGCCTTCGAGGCCGGCGGCGAGCGCCAGCGCGGCGGCGAGATACGGGTTGACCGCGCCGTCGGCATTGCGCGATTCACAACGGCCGCCGCCCATCGGCACGCGCACCGAATTGGTGCGGTTGTTGGAGCCGTAGGAATTGAACACCGGCGCCCAGGTGAAATAGCTCATGGCGCCCTGCCGCACCAAGCGCTTGTAGCTGTTGACCGTCGGCGCAAAGGCAGCACACAGCGCGCGGCCGTGCTTCAAGATGCCGCCGATGAAATGATAACCGGTTTCGGTCAGGCCAAGGCCGCGCGGATCGTCCTTCGGATCGCGCGCAAACACATTGTCGCCGCCGGCGAGGTCGTAAAGCGACATGTTGAAATGCGCGCCGCAGCCGGTCTTGTCGGCGAAGGGCTTCGGCATCATAGTAGCCAACAGCCCCTCCTCCTTGGCGTAATGCTTGGTCATGTAGCGGAAAAAGATCAGCCGGTCGCACATGGTCAGCGCGTCGGCGTATTTGAAATCGAACTCGTATTGCCCGTTGGCGTCCTCGTGGTCGAACGAATAAAGGTCCCAGCCGAGGTCGTTGATGCAGGTCGCGACCTTGTCGAGCCATTTGAAATTGTCGAGGAACGGCCGCAGGTCGTAACAAGGCTTGGTCAGCTTGTCGTCCGGATTGGGCACCGCCAGCGTGCCGTCGGTATCCTGCCGCAACACGAAAATCTCGCACTCGATGCCGAGGTTGAAGCCGAAGCCAAGCTCGGCCGCCTTGGCGAGCTGGTTCTTCAAAGCGACGCGGGTGTTGAGGGGATAAGGCTCGCCACGGAACGTGTTGTCCGCCGGCATCCAGGCGAGCTTGGGCTCCCACGGCAACTGGATGATGTGGTCGAGATCGGGCACCGACGCGATCTCGTCGTCGTTCGGCGCCTGCCCCAGCCCGTCGAGTGCGTATCCAGTGTACAGCTCCGAGCCGTGCGCCATGTGTTCGAGATGATCGAGCGGCACGACCTTCGCCTTGGGCACGCCGTGGATATCGACATAGGCGCCGATGCAATACTTCACGCCTTTGGCGCGCAGTTCATCCTGCGTCTGCTTGATCTTGTCGCTCGAAGCCTGCGGTGACAGCATTCCGTCTCTCTCGGTTACACGACCATTTCGAAATAGGACTGCGCCAGCGGCGGCGTCTCGCATAAGCCCCGCGCGACCAGCCCGCTCAAATCCTCGACCATCCAGTCGAACCAGGTCCGGCCCTTGGCGGCCGTGGCGCGGCTCGGGGTGCCGGTAACGCCGTTCAGACTGGTGCGATTGACCGGATGGGCAAAGACCAGCCCGTGCGTGCGGTCGGCGTCGTCGGCGCCCGCCATCAACTCGGGCCGAACCATCGATGGCGCGATCGCCAGCATCAGCGAGGTTTCGGCATCGTTGGCATGCCAATCCGCAGCGTCGGCGAAATGGAATTCGTGCACGCGCAGGCTTAAGTCCGCCGAATTGAACAGCGCCACCATCAGGTCGTCGAACTCGGCGCGCAACAGTTCCAGCGCGCAACGCAACGGCGCGGCGTTGGTAACGTGGGTGTTGACGATGTACAGCCGTCGGGCGCCGGAATGATAGGCGCCGGCGCAAACCTCCCGGACCAGCGCGATCTGCGTCGCCGGCTGCAGCGGAATCGTGCCCGGCCAGCGGCGGCTGTGGCCGAGCGAGCAGCCATAGGGCAACACCGGCAGCATCGGCACCTGCGTGCGCTCGGCGACCGCCGCGCACAATCGGTCGGCCAAGACCATATCCATGCCGCAGCCCATGTGCGGACCGTGTTGCTCGGTCGCGCCGACCGGCAGGATGGCGGCATGCGCCGCGGCGGCGAGATCGTCAGGCAATTCGGCCCAGGTGCGTTCCGCCCACAACATGGCTAATCGACGCTGTCGCTGACGTCGGTGAGGCGCGCGACCATCTGATAGGTGCCCTCGTCCTCCCCCTCGTCGTGCGCCGCGCCCTTGTGGATCAGTTCCTCGAGCCGCGCCTTGGTGGCGAGGAATTCCGGCGCGATGAATTGCGCGGTCGAGCGCGGACGCGGCACCGGCACCTCGATCAGCTCCTGCACCTGGCCGGGATGCGCCGAGAGCACCAGGATGCGGTCGGCAAGGAAGATCGCCTCGTCGAGATCGTGGGTGATGAAGACGATCGTGATGTCGATCTTGCGCCAGATCTCCAACAGATGCGCCTGCATCTTGCGCGCGCGTCTGCGCGTCGAGCGCGCCGAACGGCTCGTCCATCAGCAGAATGCGCGGCTGGTTGGCGAGCGCGCGCACGATCGCCACCCGCTGCTTCATGCCGCCCGATAGTTGATGCGGATAGCCGTCGGCGAATTTTTCCAGACCGACCAGCTGTAGCCATTGCCGCGCCTGCTTCTTCGGCTTCGTACTTGCTATTGGCCGTTGACCTCGAGACCGAACATCACGTTCTTCTTGACCGTCAGCCAGGGGAACAGCGTGTAGCCCTGGAACACCATGCCGCGGTCCGTGCCCGGGCCGCTCACCGGCTTGCCGTCGAGCAACACCTCGCCGGCGTGTGCCTGCTCGAGCCCGGCCAGGATCCGCACCAGCGTCGACTTGCCGCAGCCCGAGGGGCCGATGACGCAGAGGAACTCGCGGCGGTGCGTCTCGAAATTGATTTTGTCGAGCGCCAACGTCGAGCCTTTGGCGGTGGTGAAGACCTTGCTGAGGTTCTCGACCTTGAGGATCACTTCGCGCAGCTTCAGCCGGTTGAAGCGCGCGCGCACCGCCGTCGATTGCTCAAGATAGGACGGCAGCATGGTGGGGGCGACGAATTTGTTCACGGCCTCATCCCTCACGCGCTTTTGTCCAGCGTGCGGTCCCAGGGGAACAGCCGCTTGCCGAGGAGCGCGAGCACGATGTCGGTGCCGAGCCCGATGATGCCGATCATCATGATCGCCGCGTAGACGGTGGCGAAATGCTGGTAGCGCGCCTGCTGGGTGATGAAGAAGGTGATGCCGGTAGATGGTGCCGATCAGCTCGGCGACGATCAGGTAGGTCCAGGCCCAGCCGAGCAGGATGCGCATGTCGCGGTAGAGATCGGGCAGGATGCCCGGGATCACCACGCGCGACAGCAGCTTGAGCTGCTTGGCGCCCAGCGTTTGCGCCGCCTCGACCAGGCCAGCGTCGAGCTTGCGCGTGGTGTTGGCGATGACCAGCACCTGCTGAAAGAAGGTGCCGATGACGATGATCGCGATCTTCGGCGCGTCATAGATGCCGAGCATCGCCACCGCGAGCGCGCCGAACGCCGGCGCCGGCAGGTAGCGAAAGAATTCGATGAACGGCTCGTTCAGCCGCGCGAAGCCGGCATAGGTGCCGCACAGGATGCCGAGCGGCACGCCGAGCAGCGACGAGATGACGAAGCCCCAGAAGATGATCTGGATGCTGTGCCACAGGCTCTGGTGCAGCCAGGGGCTCGTCCTGCGGCGGCGGCGGCGTCATGAAGGCCGTATAGAGCGCGCGACGCCACTTCATGCGGTGCCGGCAAATAGATCGGGTTGGACGGCACGCCCTTGGGCGGCGGCTTGTGGTCGTCCTCCGCCTCCTTCTCCGCGTCGGCGAAGGCGTGCTTGTCCATGCGCATGCCGGCCTGCAGATATTCTGCCGAGCCCGGGTCGGTGATCAGCGTCTGCGGGTGCCAGACGGCCGGGACGTAGCTGACGACGCACCAGATCACGACCGGCAGCACGAAGGACATGCCGCCGAGCATCAATCTGGCGCGCGGCGAAATCGGTCTCAGAACCTGAAACCAGCTTCGCATGTGGCTACGCCCGTCCGCCCACGCAGGTTACTTGACCGCCATCGTCAACGATGGGTCGATGTAGCTGTTGACGTCCTGCGCCTGCTTGTAGACCGCGTTGGCGACGTTGAAGTCGTCGGCGTTCTTGGCTCGAGCCGTAGAGCGAGTCGAGGCCCGCGCCCTTCTTGAACGTCTTCTTGCCGGCGGCGACGTCGATCAGGCGCGTGCCCTTCAGCAGCTGCAGCGTATTCCTCGGGCGTTAAGCCGACGCGCTTGGCCATGATCTTGACCGCGTCGGCTTGCGTCTTTGGATCGTTGACGTAGTGCGACGATGCGGTCCCAGACCTTGATGAACTTGGCGTAATCGTCCTTGCGCGCGGCGAGGCTCGCGGGACTTGCCGCCAACACGTCGTAGATCAGGCCGGGCAGGTTGCGCTGAGTGAGAGCGGACTTGAGCCGGCGCAGGCCTTCAGCGCTTGCCCCGAGATCGGCTGCCAGGCGCCGATGGCGTCGACTTGGCCGGACGCCAACACCTGCGGCGTCTCGTTGGTCTTGGACGTTCACCAGCTTGACGTCCTTCTCGGTCATCTTCAGCTCTTTGAGGCCCTTGCAGCAGCAACAGATGCTCGACCAGCGCCGACCTCGAGCCGACTTTCTTGCCTTTGAGATCCTTGAGGCTCTTCAAGCCCGGCTTGCGCGACGATCATGTCGTTGCCGTTGCAGTAGTCGGTGAGCATAATCATGATGCCCTTGCCGCCGCCGGCGCCGGTGACCAGCGCGTCGCCATTGGTCACCATAATGGCGTCGATCTTGCCGGCGGCGAAGGCGTCCATCGAGGCCGAGTAGTCGAACCATTGGAAGTTCACATCGACGCCGGCCTCTTTGAACCAGCCTTTCTCGATGGCGATCTGGAACGCGATCCAGCCCGGCCAGTCGCTGTATCCGATGGTCAACGGTGCCGCCGAACTGGGGCTGACGCCGGTCATGGCAAACAAGGCAAGGCCGAATATCGTGCTAATGGCGCCTTTGCGGATCATCGCGAACTCCTGCGTTGCGGGTAAACCGGCTGCCGGACGCGCCCAACGAGGGTGGCGCGACGTTGCGGAATGCCGGCGTGCTGTCGTGGTGCAGTCCTCTACGGTTTGGTGACCGTGGACTGGCTAAAGAACCTCGTTGCCAATCACGGCCACTGAGGTCTCCCGGGTTTTTATCCCGCCGTGCACCCGGGCTGGTCAGGCGCCCGGGCGGCAGCTCTCGGACCTGGCACCTTCGACTGCGAAAGCCGGAACCCTAGCCACCAACTCGACGTAAGAGCAGCAAGGTCCGTGCCAGCTAAAAGACCCGCGTTTGCAAAGGCGCTTACGCATCTCCGCCTATTCGGCAGGCAGCCTGGTAATTTTCAGGGCAATCATCAGGCCGCCGCTATGAACGCCGTGAAATGTTTGGTGTTTGAAAATTTGCTCGCATCCGCTAAGGCGGCTTCGACCGATTTCTTTCCCCGGAGGAGCTGCGCGGCAACTGCATGAGCAGGCGCTGTCCATATCGCGGCAGATTGGTCAGGAGGCCGTTGCCGAAAGCGTCCGGTGACCGGCGCGGCGCGAAGGGCACCAGACTACTTTTGCAAACCGAACGGGCCGAGAAGTCAGATATCAAATACAAATTTTCAAACAACAGCTTATGGCGCGCCCGAAGAGATTTCGAACTCCTGACCCCCAGATTCGTAGTCTGGTGCTCTATCCAGCTGAGCTACGGGCGCTGATACCGCCGCCCGGGAAAATGGGGCGGCGGAGCCGAGGGATAGCTATCGTCTAAGGCTTTCATTGGCAAGGGTTAGCGGCTTTGCCGGCCGGTAAATGGGGTTAATTCCGATACGCCGCGAGCGGCAGTCTGGTGCGCCGTGCGATAGATCCGATCAGCTTTGGCATCATAACCGCGGCGCCTAACAGAACGCTGCGTCCGGCGCCGGTTCCAGCAAGGCCCGAAACGGCGCTCGCCAGCCGGATCGTGCGGCCGGTCAACCGCCGCGCGGCCGTGAGGTAAGCGGCCGGCGAACTGCCTTGCCGGATATGCTCGGCGGCGAGCGCGCCCGAGCCGAGCGCGATCGCAATCCCATCGCCGGTGAACGGCGGAATATGCGCGAGGCGATCGCCGACGCGATAGACCGCGGGTCCACCTTCGCTGTGCAGATGGCCGCCGGTTGGACAGACAACGACCAACGCCTTGTCCCAAAGCGGGTCGGCGCCTTCCAGCCGCTCGGCGAGACTGGGAAGCTTGGCCGCAAGATCGTCCCGCAGCCCCGGCCATCCCGGCGCAAGCCGCGCGACAGTCGCGCGCGGCAGCACGCAGCAAAGATTGGCAATGCCGTCTTCGACCAGCTCAAGTCCGACATAGCTGCGATTGAGCAGGAAAAGCTCCACGCGTCCCGCCAGGGCCCGTCGAATTTCAGCCGTTGGGCGCAGATGCATCTTCAGTCCGACCAACGAATTGTCGCGCGCATCGCCGATGCCACGCAGTCCCAGTTTGCCGGTCGCCAGGACAAGATGACGGCACTGCAAGGTTTCGCCGTCATCGCAGTCAACGGTCCATGCCGCGTCATGGGGCATCGCGTTCCGCACCGACACGTTTGCCTTCACTTGCGCGCCGCAATCTTGCGCGTGGCCCAACAGCGCGGCATCGAGCCGATAGCGAGAGAGCGACAGGGCGCGAAACGGCAAATCGGCCGTTACGCTGCGTGCCGAAGAATAGACGGCGACATAATCGATCGGCACCGCGCCGAGAGCGACCGCGTCGACGCCAAGCTGGCGCAATAGCGCCTGCGTCTCGATGCTGAGAAACTCGCCGCAGACTTTGTGATGCGGCGCGCCGGCGCGCTCCACCAGCACGACCTCGCGACCCGTGCTCGCCAGACCGCATGCCGTGGCGGCGCCCGCCGGACCGCCGCCGATGATCACTGTCTCAACGCGTCTCATCGCAGCCGTCCGATCACAAAGCGATAGAGGAACCAGCGCAGATCGACTGCATGGCCCGCGAGTTCCAGCGGCGGCGATGCATTGTCGCCATTCGGCGCGCGTCAGCGAACGCGCCACCGAAATCTGTCCGTCATGGATCACGATTCGGTGCAACGACGTCAGCTTGCCCATCAAACCGATGAAGAAATACGGCACGACGTGCCGTTGCAGATCGTAGATCAGCCAGCCTTTGCGCGCGGTCAATTCCATCCAGCGCAGAAAGCTGACGATCATTGCATCGGACAAATGATGCGTCAGCAGGCTGCTGACCACAAAATCGACCGGCTCGGCGGCCCGATACGCGAAAACGTCCGCTACCCGGTATTCGATTTGATCGGCGGCATCGGTCGCCGCACGCGCGATGTCGATCGTCTCGCGGCTGAGATCAAGACCGATCAGCCTGATGGCGAGACCGCGTTTCCGTGACCAGCGCCGGATTGCCCGCAGCAAATCGCCATAACCGCAGCCGACATCGACCACGGTCAACGGCTGATCGCATGGCACGTCCCGGGTAGCGCGCCGCAGCCAGGCGACGACCGGCCAATGGCCGAGCATGGCCCCGTTGAAGCGGGCGAGATCGCGCAGCACGAGCTGCAACTCAGCCGGACTCACGCCGGCATCGTCCAGCCATTCGGATTCGGCGCTGCGGCGCGACAGATCGCGCGGCGATGCGGTTGCGCTGACTATCGCGATTGGCATCACGCTGCGGCCCGGAACAGCATAGTTTCCGCGGTGAGCCCCGGTCCAAAAGACATGGCGCAACCCTTTTGTCCACGGGCGTTGGAGCGCAGCATATTCTCGATCACGAACATGACGGTTGCCGACGACATGTTGCCGTAACGGCGCAAGACGTCGCGCGATGCCGCAAGCGCCGTCGGCGCCAGGTCCAACGCGCGTTCAACCGCGTCGAGCACGGTGCGGCCGCCGGGATGCACCGCCCACAGGTCGATCGAGCCGACCGGCGCACCCTCGAGGATTTCGCTCATGTGCTCGTGCAGCGCTTCATGAATCGCGGCGGGGACCCTGCCCGACAAAATCATGTCGAAGCCTAAATCGCGGATATTCCAGGTCATCAATTCGCGTGTGCCTGGCACCACCACCGCCCGAAAACTGTCGAGCGCGGCGCCAACCGCATCTGCGCTCACCAGGCTCGCCGCACAGCCGTCGCCGAACAGGAGGAACGAGAGGACCTGCTCGATGTCGGTGGTCTCCTTGAGATGCAAGCTGCAGAGTTCGAGGTTGAGGATCAGCACACGCGCGGACGCTTCCGAGCGTACGATATGGCGCGCCAGCTTGAGCGCGTTGATGGCGGCGAAGCAGCCCATGAAACCGATCATCGTGCGCTCGACCGAAATCGGCAGATGGCAGCGCTCGATGACTTCGAGATCGAGGCCGGGAGCGGAGAATCCGGTGCAGCAGGTGATCAGCAGGTGGCTGACGCGGTCCCGCTCGGCGCCCAACCGCAGCCGCTCGACCGCGGCTTGCGCCAAATCCGGTGCGTGCCGCTCGAACAGACGCATGCGCGCCGCCGTGTCGGGAAAATGCCCACGCGTATAGAATCGGCTGGCATCGACGGCATCGCTTTCCGGCTGTGGACCTGGGGCAAGGCACGAGTAGCGGTGTTCGATGCCCGCTTTCGCCGTCATCTTGCGGAACAGCAGGCTGTTGTATCGATCGCCGCGGAACAGCGACTGCGCGAACCGGCAAAAGACGTCGTGAATATCGTGCGGGGGAACCGCAATGGCGACGCGATTGATGTAGGCGGTCGTCATTCGGACTTCTCCGTAATAGCCCAAGCGCCGCCGTCGGTCCGGCCGCGCACGCGCCCTGAACGACTAAACACCGGCGCGCGCGCATCCATTGCCGTCGCCGCGTCACAGGCGGTTCACATCAGTGTGAGCGCCTGGCACATAACTTATTGGAATTTTGACGATTTTGACCGCCGTTAGGCCCGCGCGCGCTCGCCGCGCCGCGAATTGAGATCGACCGCGCGGTCGGGAATTCTGATGCTGAAAGTCGCGCCGATGGTCCCCGGCACCAGGCGGATGTCGCCGCCATGCGCGCGCGCAAGTTCGGCGGCAATGGCGAGGCCGAGGCCGGCGCCGCCGGCCCGGGTTGAGCCCTGGAAGGCTTGGAACATATGGGTCCGCGCCTTTTCCGACACCCCAGGCCCGGTATCCGACACTTCGATCACCACCACGCTGCCTTCGCGCCGGCCGGTAATGCGGATCTGGTCGCGCGCCGGATCGCGCGCGCCGCGCGCTTCCAGCGCCTGCACCGCGTTGCGCGCCACATTGACCAGCACGCGGAACAATTGATCGTGGTCGGCCTCTACGGTGAGGCCGCGCTCCACCGAGACGATCCAGCGGATCGGCACGTCGAGCCCGAGACCGAGCGCCTCGTGCACCTCCTCGATCAGCGGCCCGACTTGAAGCGTCTTGCGCTCGGGCGGCGGCTCCTGCGCGGCGCCGTAGGAGAGCGTGGATTGGCAGAAGGCGATGGCGCGCTCGAGCGCGCGCATCAGTTTGGGCGCAAAGCGCTGCACCTTCGGATCCGGCAGCGTCGACAATTGATCGGAGAACAATTGCGCCGAGGCCAGCAGATTGCGCAAGTCGTGATTGATCTTCGACACCGCGAGACCGAGCGCGGCCAACCGGCTCTTCTGATGCAGCATCGAAGCGAGTTCGCGCTGCATGGCGGCAAGCTCCGATTCCGCCGTGCCGATTTCGTCGCCGCGTCCGGATTCCGCGATGATGCGCGCCGGATTTTCAGGGTCCGCGCGGAACGTGATCATGTTCGCCGTCAGCCGTCCCATCGGCCGCACTAGGAGATAGTGCAGCGCGAAGAACACCAGCGTCGCGGTGATGCCGGAGATCGCCAGCGACAGCAGCAGGATGTTCACCGAGAAGGTCAGCATCGCCTTGCGCAGCGGCGCTTCGTCGAGAACGATTTCGATGAACTGGCCTTCCGCCATCGGCGCCGGCCCGACGAGCCGCATCACGTCGCCGGGCGCGGAGAAGAACATGGTGTCGAACGCGTCCATGATGGCGCGCAACCACGACACATCGCGCATGTCGATATCCTGCTCGATGCGGGGCGGCACGTCGTTGGCCGCCAGCAGACGACGCTGCGTGCCCATCTTCATCGCCACCGCGCGCGCGCCGATGCTGCTCAGGATCTGCTTGGCCAAGCTCTCCGGCACCATGCCGCTGGGCGCGGCATCGAGCACCAGCGCGGCGGTGTGCGCGGCGGCCAGGCGGTCGTTGAGCCAGTTGAGGCGGAAATTGGCGATGGACGGAACGTAAATCAGAATTTCCGCCACCATGACGAACAGCACGGTGAGGAACAACAGCTTGCCGGACAGCCCGAGACGCGGGCTCGGCGCCGAGCGCGGCGCCGCTGGTGCAACAGGCTCGCTCATGGGCTCGGTTTCGAGTTCCAAAAGTTCCTCACCCCAAGACTCGCAACCAAGCGATGATGCGCCGCACCCAAGGGCTCGTCAAACTTGGCGTGAAATAGTCGATGGCCGCGCGTTTTCCGATCTCCGACAGCGTCGGATAAGGCAACACGATGCCGGTGAGATCGCGCACGGTGAGCCCTTGCGCGATGGCCAAGGTCCACATCGCAATCAGCTCCCCTGCCTGCGCCCCGACGATGCTGGCGCCCAGGATCCTACCCTTGCTGCCGGCGATGACTTTTATATGACCATGCGTTTCGCGCTCGGCCTGGGCGCGGTCATTGTCGTGATAGGGCCAGCGCAGGATGCGGAATTTGAGCTTGCGTTCCCGCGCCTGCGCTTCGGTCAGCCCGGCCTGCGCGAGCTCGGGCTCGGTGTAGGTCACCCAGGGAACGAGATCGTTGTTCACCTTGACCGGGAGGCGGAACAGCGCGTTCCGGATCACCAGGCCGGCGTGATAATTGGCGGCGTGGGTGAACTGCAATTGCCCGGCCGCGCAGTCGCCGATCGCATAGACGCGGCGGTTGCTGGTCTTGAGCCGCTTGTTCACGCGGATGCCGCGCTGATCGTATTTGATGCGGGCAGCCTCGAGATCGAGCCCGTCGGTGGTCGGCTTGCGCCCGGCGGCGACCAGCAAATATTGCCCTTCGACGGTCTGCTCGCCGCCTGCGCCTGTAAACGTCACCGCCACGCTGTCGATCCCGTGCTGCACGCGCGTGACGCTAACCCCACTATGGATGACGACGCCCTCGCGATCGAGCTGATCGAGCACGATGGCGGCGCATTCCGGATCGTCCTTGGCGAGCGGCACTGCTGCTTCCAGCACGGTCACCGCGCTGCCGAGCCGGCGAAAGGCTTGCGCCAGTTCCAGGCCGATCGGCCCCGCGCCGATGACAACGAGACTGTCGGGCCGGTAGGCGAGCGAGAAAACGGTTTCGTTGGTGAGGTAGCGACCCGTATCAAGCCCGGGAATGGGCGGCAGCGCCGGCGTCGATCCGCTGGCGATGACGAAACGGCGGGCGCGGATTTCGGTGTCGCCGACCACGACCGTCGTGCGGTCCTTGAATTTGGCGTGACCCTTGATGACGCGCACACCGAGCCCGCCGAAGCGCTCCGCCGAGTTGGCCGGCGCAATCGCGGCAACCGTGCGTTGGACGTGATCGTGCACTTTGGCGAAATCGATTTTGACGGCTTGCGCAGTCACGCCAAACGGCGCGCCGCTGATCATCGCCGCGGCGCGCTTGCTCGCCGCCAGCAGGGCCTTCGACGGCACGCAGCCGGTGTTGAGGCAATCGCCGCCCATCTTGTCGCGCTCGATCAGCACCACCGGCACGCCGAACGCGGCGACAGCCGCGGCGACCGACAAGCCGCCGGCCCCGCCGCCGATGACGCAAATGTCGGGTTTGAGTGTTTCCGCCATGCCCCTGCAGTTCGTGCCCGCAACAATAACGCAAATCTCACATCGTGGCGCGCGCGCGCCATCTCTTCACCACCACGGGGACCAGGGCCAGCAGGCCGAGCGCGAGCAGCGCGCCGATCAGGTGGGGCGTCAGCACGTCCTTGGCGTCAAATATCATATGGCAGTCGCTTCGGCCGACGGCGAGGCAATCGCGGTTCGCGGCTTGTTGCGCGGCGATGACGCTGTCGAGGCCGGTGCCCGCCAAGGCAAAGGCGAAGGCGCCCGGAATGACGCCGAGCGCGGTCGCGGCGATAAACGGCGCGAGCCGCACGCCCGCGAAGGCAGGCACCAGATTAACCAAAAAGAACGGAAAGGCCGGCACCAGCCGCAAGAACAGCAGATAGCAGAATGCGTCATCGCGGAAGCCGCGCGCAAGTTGCGCGGCGCGCGGGCCCGCCCGCCGCAGCAATGGTTCGCCGAGCGCGGTCCGCGCCACCAGAAAGATGAGCGTCGCCCCGACCGTCGCCCCGACCACGGCCGCCGAGGCGCCGACAAAAAGGCCAAACAGGAAGCCGCCGGCCACCGTCAGAAACACCGCCCCCGGCACCGACAGGGCAACGGTGACAATATAGAGCGTAATATAGGCGAGCACTGCGAGGACCCGGTGCTCGCTGACGAAGGCGTCGATCGCCATGCGGTGGCGGACCAGTTCTTCCAGCGAGATGCCGCCATGCCCGACGATGAGATAGGCGGCCCCAGCCAGCAGCACGACGACAGCCAGCGGCAGCAGCCGGCGGGTCAGGCTGCGCGGTCGATCGGCGGTCGGCGGGCTTGCGGACATCCCGCGCTATATACACGAGGTCGCCCGGCCTGCGGCCGAACAGTGTGAATCTCACCGCCTTGTGAGGCTTTGTGAGATGCGTGGAAACGGCCGGATGTGAGGCCCGCCGGTCGCATTGACGCGCCCAGGCCCCTCCCTTATAAGCCGCGCAAATCGCGTGCCGATCCTAAGGTATTCAGGTTTTCATGGCCGATCTTGGGGGCATTCCTGATGTCCCCGCCGCCACGGCGCGACCACCGGAGAACTAAACGTGAAGCGGACCTATCAACCGAGCAAGCTTGTACGCAAGCGTCGTCACGGTTTCCGCACGCGCATGGCCACCAAAGGCGGGCGCAAGGTGCTTTCGGCACGGCGCGGACGCGGGCGCAAGCGGCTGTCCGCCTGACCGCGGGTCAAGAGAGCCCGCACGCATTGCCTTCATGGAACGACTGAAGCAACGGGCGGATTTTCTGGCGGCGGCGTCCGCCGCCAAATCCACGGCCACGGCGTTCGTGCTACAGGCGCGCCGGCGCAGCGACGACGGGCCGGCGCGGTTTGGTTTTACCGTGTCGAAAAAGGTCGGCAATGCGGCCGAGCGAAACCGGGTGCGCCGCCGCTTGCGGGAAATTGTGCGGGTCGCCGGGTCAAACCGGATACGAACCGGACATGATTATGTGCTAATTGGCCGGCGCGCGGCGCTCAAGGTTCCGTATGCGCGGATTGCCGAAGACTTCGAGGGGGCGTTGCGGCGAATACATGCGGGGCGCAACGACAAAGCGGCACAGGAATGACCGATAACAAGAATACCATTCTCGCCATCGTGCTGTCGGCCCTGGTGCTGATCGCCTGGCAATTTTTCTATGCGGCGCCGCAGGAAAAGGCGCGGCAGGAGAAACTGCAGGCCGAACAACTTACGCAAAAGCAGCAGCAGGCGCAGCAGCCGAACAAGCCGGCGCCGGGACCCGCGCCGAGGCCGGCGCAGGTGCCGGGCCAAGCGGCGCGAACGCCGGCCGCGGCCGCCGCCAACCGCGACGTGGCGCTGGCGACGTCGCCGCGCATTCCGATCGCCACAGAAAGCGTGCAAGGCTCGATCGCCCTGAAGGGCGGGCGCATCGACGACCTGGCGCTGGTCAAGTTCCGCGAGACGGTCGATCCGAAGTCGCCGCCGATCGTGCTGCTATCGCCCTCCGGCAGCACGGAACCGTTCTACGCCGAATTCGGCTGGACCAATGCCGTCGGCGGCAATGTGAAGGTGCCGACGTCGGATACGGTGTGGACGCAAGTCGGCTCTGGCACGCTCGGCGTCGATCACCCGGTGACGCTGAGCTATGACAGCGGCCAAGGGATCGAATTCCGCCGCACCATCAAGGTCGACGACAAATATCTGTTCACGATCAAGGACGAGGTCGTGAACAAGAGCGCGGGACCGGTCTCGCTTTATCCTTACGCGCTGATCTCGCGTCATGGCACGCCGCAGACGCTCGGCTACTACATCCTGCATGAAGGCCTGGTCGGCGTGCTCGGCGACCAAGGATTGCAGGAATACACCTACAAGAAGATCGAAGAGAAAAAAGACGTTCCCTTCGACGTCATCAATGGCTGGCTCGGCTTTACCGACAAATATTGGGCGGCGGCGCTGCTGCCGGACACCAAAGCGCATCTGAAGGCGCATTTCGACGCCGGCGAGGCCGGTACGCAGAAGACCTACCAGGCCGACTACCTGCTCGACGCGCAGACCATTGCGCCGGGCGCGACCGGCACGGCGGAGGCGCGTCTGTTTGCCGGCGCCAAGGAGGTCGCGGTTGTCAACGCCTACGAGAAACAGCTCACTCTCAACCGCTTCGATCTCCTGATCGACTGGGGCTGGTTCTACTTCATCACCAAGCCGCTGTTCGTCGTGCTCGACTATATCTACCACTTGGTCGGCAATTTCGGCGTGGCGATCCTGATCGTCACCGTGCTGATCAAGGCGGCGTTCTTTCCGCTCGCCAACAAATCTTATGCCTCGATGGCGAAGATGAAGGCGGTGCAGCCGCAGATGACCGCGCTGCGCGCGCGTTATCCCGACGACAAGGCCAAGCAGCAGCAAGAATTGATGGCGCTTTATAAGAAGGAGAAGATCAATCCTCTGGCCGGATGCTTGCCGATCGCCATCCAGATCCCGGTGTTCTTCTCGCTGTACAAGGTGCTGTTCGTGACCATCGAAATGCGCCACGCGCCGTTCTTCGGCTGGATTCACGACCTGTCAGCACCCGATCCGACCAATATTTTCACCCTGTTCGGGCTCATCCCGTTCGACCCGACCATGGTTCCGGTGATCGGCCACTTCCTGCATGTCGGCCTTTGGGGCGTGATCATGGGCATAACCATGTGGGTGCAGATGAAGCTCAACCCGGCGCCGCCGGATCCGACGCAGCAGATGATCTTCAACTGGATGCCGCTGATCTTCACCTTCATGCTGGCGAGTTTCCCGGCCGGGCTGGTGATTTACTGGGCCTGGAACAACACTCTGTCGGTGATCCAGCAAAGCGTGATCATGCGCAAGCACGGCGCCAAGATCGAGCTGTTTGACAACATCAAGGCCGTGTTCGGCAAGAAGAAGCCGCAGCAATAGGCGGAATCTGCCGACACGATGTTCTGATCGCCGGGCAACGCCCGGCGATTTCGTTTAAGGTGGCGCCGATGGACAAATTCACCCGCGACGAGCTCGAAGCCGGCCGGCGCCTGTTCGCCTGCGATTGGCAATTCGCCGCCGCCGCCGGCTCGGCCGTGTCGCTGCCGCCGATGCGCGGCATCAGAGATCGCGCTCGCCGGGCGCTCCAATGTCGGCAAGTCGAGCCTGATCAACGCGCTCACCGGCCGCAAGAACCTGGCGCGCATTTCGCGCACGCCCGGCCGCACCCAGGAGCTGATCTTCTTTAACGGCGGCGGCAAGCTCAATCTGGTGGACATGCCGGGCTACGGTTATGCCGCGGCCGCCAAGAGCAAAATCGCGGCCTGGACCGAGCTGATCCACGCCTATCTGCGCGGGCGTGCCAACCTCGCACGCATCTATGTGCTGGTGGACGCACGCCACGGCCTTAAAGACACCGACAATCAAGTATTCGAGGCCCTCGGCCAGGTGGCGGTCAGCCATCAGGTCGTGCTGACCAAGTGCGATGAGGTGAAACCGGCCGAGCTCGCCTCGCGCATCGCCGAGGTCGAGGCCGCGCTGGCCAAACGCCCGGCCGCCTATCCGACCGTGCTCGCGACTTCGGCCTACGACGGCACCGGCATCCCCGAACTGCGCGCGGCGATCGCGAGGCTGTTGGCCGAGCGGCGCGGCAACGGCTAAAACGACAATACAGGTGTGGCTATGAACCAGATCTTGATCGCACTGGCCGGTTTGATGGGCGCTGCCGGCATCATGCTGGCGGCGGCCGGCGCGCACGGCAAGCCGGGCGTCGGGCTCGACAGCGCCGGCTATCTGCTCTTGATCCACGCCGTGGCTGTGCTCGCCGGCGGCATGGCGGTGCGGCAAGGTCTCGTGTTGCGCCCGCTCGGCATTGCCGTCGTCTGCGGCTTCATCCTCGGATCCGCCTTGTTCGCCGCCGACGTCGCCGCGCGCGCCTATCTTGGGCACCGGCTGTTTCCCTTCGCCGCGCCGACCGGCGGCATGATCATGATCGTGAGCTGGCTCGGCCTGATCGTGGCGGCGCTTGCCGCCCTGCGCGCGGGATAGCCGCACGACAAGCCGGCGACACTTTTGTAACGGACTTCGATCCGACCGCATTGTCGGGGGCCGGCCACATCGGCTAGAACCCTGCGGCCTTTTCAAGGAAAGCCGGCGCAATGGCCAAAGCCCCCAAGATCGATCCCGCAGAGCAGGCGCGCATCCTGTCGAGGCGCTGCCGCACATGCAGCGCTACGACGAGGAAATCGTCGTCGTCAAATACGGCGGCCACGCCATGGGCCAGGAGCAGACCGCGCGCGATTTCGCCCGCGACATCGTGCTGCTCGAGCAGACCGCGATCAATCCGGTGGTGGTGCACGGCGGCGGGCCGCAGATCGCGGCCATGCTCAAGAAGCTCGGCATCAAATCGGAATTCGTCGACGGCTTGCGCATCACCGACGCCAAGACCGTCGAGATCGTCGAGATGGTGCTGGCCGGCTCGATCAACAAGCAGATCGTCGGCTACATCAACGCCGCCGGCGGCAAGGCGATCGGGCTGTGCGGCAAGGACGGCAACATGGTGCACGGCGCGCAAGGTGACCCGCACGGTGGTCGATCCGGATTCCAACATCGAGAAGGTCGTCGATCTCGGCTTCGTCGGCGAGCCGGACAAGGTCGACACCACCGTGCTCGAGCAGGTGCTCGGCCGCGAGCTCATCCCGGTGCTGGCGCCGGTGGCGACGGCCGCCGGCGGCGGCACCTTCAACGTCAACGCCGACACTTTCGCCGGCGCCATTGCCGGCGCGCTCAAGGCCAAGCGCCTCTTGCTGCTCACCGACGTGCCCGGCGTACTCGACAAGGACAAGAAACTGATCGCCGAATTGTCGGTCGCCGACGCGCGCAAGCTGATCGCCGACGGCACCATCTCCGGCGGCATGATCCCCAAGGTCGAGACCTGCATCTACGCGCTCGACCAGGGCGTCGAGGGCGTCGTCATCATGGACGGCAAGATCCCGCACGCCGTGCTGCTCGAACTGCTCACCGACCACGGCGTCGGCACGCTGATGCATCGCTAGCGATTCGCGGCGGCGCGTTGGCAGACCATCATGTAGTGCTCCGGCGTTTGCCGCCGATAGTCGGCCACCGCCAGGCCGGCCTGCCGACACCAGTCCCTCGATCTCCTCGGGCGACAGGCGATGGTCGCGCGGCGGTCCGCCCGTGCACGGACCCTGCGGATGGAATTCGCCGATCACCACCGGTGCGCCGGGCGGCACGCAGCGCGCGACGTTGCGCAAAACTCCGGCCGGATCGTCGGCGTGGTGCAGGACCATCGTGATCAGGGCCGAATCCGCCGCCACGCTGGCCGGATCGATCGCAGCCGCGTCGGCGACGATCCGCCTGATCTGAGCGACGCCGCGCTCGCGCTGCAGGCGCTCCAGATAGGCGAGCGCCTCGGCGGAGCGGTCGAGCGCGTAAACGATGCCCTTGGGCCCCACCCGCTCGGCGAGCGCAAAGCTGACATAGCCGGGGCCGGCGCCGATCTCGAGCACGTGATCGCCCGCCTTCAGACGGAGCGCATCCAGCCAGTCAGCCGACGAGCCCGGCCCGCAGCGCCTGCCGCGCATAGACCTGCTCCCAGCTCAGGTGGCTGAGGTCCTTCTGGAAAGGCGTATGTCCATGGCGAATGCCTCTAGAGACCGAAGTGCAGCACGGACCATCCGGCGATGCCGAGCGTGCACAGAATGGAAAGCGCGCCGGTGACCCGCATCGCCGTGGGGCGGCGCGGCCGCGAAATCTGATAGGCGATCACCGCGGCCATCAGCAGCGACATGGCGAGCATCGCGTCGCGGACCAACGGCAGTTGCGTCATCAGGCTCATGCCGGCGTTGCTGAGCCCGACGGCGAACAAAAGCATCATCAGATTGTGATGCTGCGTGCCCAGAAACGCGAGCACGACCGCACCCAACGACAGCAGCCATTCCCGTCGCATAATCGTGGCCTCCGTGCCTGACGTCGCAACGCGGGTGCCGCCGAGCCGGACCCATCGCAACCCTAGCCGGCGCGCGGCCGACGGCCCGTATGATTTAGATCATATCGGCCTTGCGGCCTATCCCGTAGTCGCCGGAGAAGGCTGATGCCCGCGCCAGACTGGCTTTCCGCATCCGTCCGCGCCGCCGCGATCGAGCGCCGGCTGAGAGCCGGGCCAAACACTATTCCATGCCGGCAGCAAGTCGACCGGCTTCTACGAGGTCGTCAGCGGCACGGTCCGGCTCATCCGTGTCGATCTGAGCGGGAGAGAAGCGGTCCTGCAGGTGGCTTCCGCCGGCGACAGCCTGGCGGAGGCGTCGCTGTTCTCGCCGACCTATCATTGCGATGCGGTCGCCACGACCGAAGCGGTCGTGCGACTCTATCCGAAGGCCGCCATGTTGGCTGAACTGCAGCGCGACCCGAAGATCGTCAAGTCGTTCGCCGCCATGCTCGCGCGCCAGGTGATGACGCTGCGCACGCGCCTGGAGCGGCGCAACATCCATTCCGCGCGCGAGCGCATCCGGCATTTCCTCACCGTCAATGTCGGCGCCGACGGGCGAACCGTCGCCTTGGCGGGAACGCTCAAGGAGCTCGCCGCCGATCTCGGGCTGACGCACGAGGCTTTGTACCGGTCGCTCGCCCGCATGGAAGCCGACGGCGAGATCGTGCGAATGCCGGCGGCGATCAGGATCGGCCGGGCGAAATAACCGACATCGCGGCCTGCGCGCGGCTGCCGGTTCATGCGCCCACGGCTTACCATGGGGGAATGATTTGCCGTTTGCTCTGGAGCCTGGCGGGAGTTTGGGTGGCCGCGTCTCCGGCGCATGCCGAACTCACTTTGTGCAATCGCACCAGCTATCGCGTCGAAGCGGCGATCGGGCTGGAGAAGCGCGCCAATGTCGCGACCCGCGGCTGGTTCCGCATCGATCCCGGCGCCTGCCGCAAAGTCGTGGACGGCGCCGCTCGACGCCGACATGGTCTATGTGCATGCGCGCACGCCGCCGGTCTACGGCAGCGCGCCGCTGCCGCAGGCGAGCCACGCCGAGCTGTGCATCCGCGACGGCGACTTCGAAATCGCCAATGCGCGCGGCTGCCCGCTCAATCAGCAGGCGCGCTTCACCGCGGCGCGGCCGTCCGATTCGCCGAACGGGCCGGCGGTCAATCTGGCGGAGGAAGCCGACTACGACGACGCGCAGGCGCGGCTTGCCGGCATCCAGCGCCTGCTGACCATCGCCGGCTATGACGCCTATCCGATCGACGGCGTGCAAGGCGCCAAGACGCAGGCCGCGATCGCGAAATTCCTGAACGACCGCAAGCTGCCGGCCGACGCGGTCGCCAAGCCGGATTTTTTCGACGCATTGCTCGAGGCCGCCGCCAATCCGGAAGGCGCCGGCTTTTCCTGGTGCAACGACACCAAATACCCGGTGATGGCGGCGCTCGGCGTGGTCGAGATGGGCGCGATCGTCACCCGCGGCTGGTACCGGGTGGCGGCCGGGCAATGCCTGCGGCCGGACCTGCACGGCGACCCGCACCGGCTCTACAGCTATGCCGAGGCGGTCGACGGCAACGGCCGCACCATCATGCGCGGCGATACGCCGCTGGCCTGGGGCGGCAACGTCGCGCTGTGCACGCGCGACGGCAAGTTCGAACTCGCCGACCACAAGGACTGCGCGGCGCGCGGCCTGAATACGGCCGGTTTTGCCCTCATCGAGTTGGGCAACAATCCTTCGACCACGGTCCGTTTCCGGGAACCTTGAGCGCAAAAAGGCCGGTTTGTTAGGGCACTTACGCAGCTTTGCGGTTGACACTCATTCGTGAGATATTGCGCCCGGGAGATGTACTCGAAATGACCGACCGCCCTTGCCGCGTCCTCATGGTCTATCCGAAGTTCGTGCCGAACTCGTTCTGGGGCTACACGGAAGCGTGCAAGCTCGTCGGCGCGCGCTATCCGGCCGCGCCGCTCGGCCTCATCACGGTCGCTGCCCTGCTGCCGCAGCACTGGGAATTCAAGCTGGTCAACTGCAATACCGAGGACCTCGAGCTTTCCGATCTCGACATGGGCCGACATGGTGATGACTGGCGGCATGCTCAACCAGCAGCCGGACTGCTTTCGCCTGATCGAGCTTTGCCATGAGCACGACAAGCCGGTCGTGGTCGGCGGGCCGGACGTCACATCGAGCCCCCATCTCTATCAGTCGGCGGACTTCCAGGTGCTGGGCGAAGCCGAAGACGTCATCAAGGATTTCGTCGCGGCGTGGGAACGCGGCGAACGCTCCGGCGTGTTCAAAGCCGAGAAATTCCAGGTCGACGTCACCAAGACGCCGATGCCGCGCTTCGACCTGCTCAAATTCGACCAGTATCTCTACATCTGCATCCAATACTCGCGCGGCTGCCCATTCACCTGCGAGTTCTGCGACATCATCGAGCTTTACGGCCGCGTTCCGCGCGCCAAGACCAACGACCAGATCCTGGCGGAGCTGCAGCGGCTCTATGATCTCGGCTACCGCGGCCATGTCGATTTCGTCGACGACAATCTGATCGGCAACAAGAAGTCGCTGCGCACCTTCCTGCCCCTGCTCAAGGAGTGGCAGGAGGCACATGGCTATCCGTTCGAATTCTCGACCGAAGCCTCCATCAACCTTTCCGACGACGACGAGCTGATGGCCATGCTCAAGGACGCCAACTTCTGGCTGGTCTTCATCGGCATCGAGAGCCCGGACCCCGAGACGCTGGTGCAGATGCGCAAGAAGCAGAACACCAAGCGCAACCTCGCCGAGTGCGTGCACAAGATCTACAGTTACGGTATCGCCGTCACCGCCGGATTCATCGTTGGCTTCGACAGCGAGAAGGGCTCGATCGGGGATTCGATGGCCGCCTTCATCGAAGATTGCGCGGTGCCGGTCGCGATGGTCGGCCTGCTCTACGCGCTGCCCGGCACGCAGCTGACGCGCCGCCTCGAGAAGGAGGGCCGCCTGCACAACGGCCACGACGTCATGCTCGAGGAGCGCGTCGGCGATCAATGCTCGATCGGCATCAACTTCGATCCGGTGCGTCCGCTGCGCGACATCCTGACCGATTACAAGCGCGTGGTGGAAACGGTCTATGCGCCGGAGAATTTCGCGCGGCGCCTCGAAAAACTCGCCACCATGCTCGACCGCCGCGACCGCCGGAATACTCCGGTGGCGGGTGATCGCCGCGGCGAGGCGAGCTCGGCCGAGATGATCCACAACATCATCAATGCCGTGCCCGGCAGCCGCGAAATACTCTGGAACGCGTTCAAGACCATCGCCCGCACCAATCCGGACGCACGGCGCCACATCATCATCCTGATGTCGCTCTACATGCATCTCGGTCCGTTCTCGCGGCGCGTGATCGATATCATCGACCAGCGTATCGCCGTGCTCGATGCGGCCGAGCGGGCCGACACGCGCGAGGCCGCGCAGTTCGTCGCGGCCGAATGATCGCGCGATCGACGGCTGTTTAACCGGTCAACTGTCATGAGCCATGAGCGCCGCACGCCGCGCGGATTCGACCGCGTCGAGACCTGGGTCTTCGATCTCGACAACACGCTCTATCCGCACCACCTGCTGTGGCAGCAGGTCGACGACCGCATCCGCGCCTACGTCGCCGAATTCCTCAAAGTGTCGAAGGACGAGGCGTTCCGCGTGCAGAAGGACTATTACAAGCGCTACGGCACGACGATGCGCGGCCTGATGACCGAGCATGGGCTCGATCCGGACGCCTATCTCGACTTCGTGCACCAGATCGATCACTCGCCGCTCGAGCCCAACCCGGCGCTCGGCGCGGCGCTGGAAAAGCTGCCCGGCCGCAAGCTCATCCTCACCAACGGCACGCGCAAGCACGCCGACGCGGTGATGCGGCGGCTGGAGATCCACCAGCACTTCGAGGACGTGTTCGACATCATCGCCGCCGAGCTCGAGCCGAAGCCCGCGCTGCAGACCTACGAGCGCTTCCTGGCGCGCCATAAGGTCGATCCAACCAAGGCCGCCATGTTCGAGGATCTCGCTCGCAATCTGGAGGCGCCGCACGCGCTCGGCATGACCACCGTGCTGGTGGTGCCGGAAGGCCAGCGCGAGGTGTTTCGCGAGGCCTGGGAATTGGGCGGCCGCGACGAGCCGCATGTCGACCATCTGACCGACAATCTCGCCGGATTTCTCGCGCAAATTCTGAAGGACCGGCGCCCGGCTTGACATCCCCTGCCCCGCCCCCGACAAACCGCTGCTCATCAAGTGCCGGAACGTCCCATGTCCACCGACAAGCTCGCCAAGATCATCGACGACGCTTTCGAAGGCCGCGACAAGATCGGCCCGAAGACCAAGGGCGCGGTGCGCAAGGCGGTCGCTGCCGCGCTCGAGCTGCTCGACCACGGCGAAGCGCGCGTCGCCGAGAAGCGGCCGGACGGTTCCTGGCAGGTCAATCAGTGGCTGAAGAAAGCCGTGCTGCTCTCGTTCCGCCTCAACGACATGAGCGTGATCCCAGGCGGACCGGGCAAGGCGGTGTGGTGGGACAAGGTCGATTCCAAGTTCAAGGGCTGGAGCGCCGCGCGCTTCCGTAAAGCCGGCTTCCGTGCCGTGCCAGGCTGCGTGGTGCGCCGCTCGGCCTATATCGCGCCCGGCGTGGTGCTGATGCCGTCCTTCGTCAATCTCGGCGCCCGTGTCGATTCCGGCACCATGGTCGATACCTGGGCGACGGTCGGCAGTTGCGCGCAGATCGGCAAGAACGTGCATCTGTCGGGCGGCGTCGGCATCGGCGGCGTGCTCGAGCCGCTGCAGGCCGGCCCGGTGGTGATCGAGGACAATTGCTTCATCGGCGCGCGCTCGGAAGTGGTCGAAGGCGTGATCGTGCGCGAGGGCGCGGTGCTCGGCATGGGCGTCTATCTCGGCATATCCACCAAGATCGTCGACCGCGACACCGGCAAGATCTATCAGGGCGAGGTGCCGCCTTATTCGGTGGTCGTCTCGGGCACGCTGCCGGGCAAGCCCTTGCCGAACGGCGAGCCGGGCCCCAATCTTTATTGCGCGGTCATCGTCAAGCGCGTGGATGAGAAGACGCGCTCTAAAACGTCGATCAATGAATTGCTGAGGGACTGAACCTTCGCATTGCCGCTCGCAACGAGTTGAGGGGGGACGATATGAGCGAACTTCCAATCGGCCGGCCGAATCCCTCGCAACAAGGCGAATTGTCGCGCGACACCCGCGCGCTGATGCTATTTGAGGCCAACAAGAAGACGGCCCTCGTCGCCTACCTGCTGTGGTTCTTCGTCGGCGCATTCGGCGGGCATAATTTCTATCTCAAGCGCACCGGCGTCGCGATCACCCAACTGATCCTGTCACTCACCGTCGTCGGACTGATCGTCACCGCCGTGTGGATCCTGGTCGACGCCTTCCTCATCCCCGGCTGGGTGCGCAACCAGAATAACCTCTTGGCGGCGCAGCTCGGAGCCTGAGTTTCGCAATCATGTCCGCCGATCCGCTCGCCCTCGCCCGCGCTCTCGTCCGCTGCCCCTCGATCACTCCGGCGGAAGGCGGCGCGCTGCAATTTCTTGAAACGACCTTGAAGGCCGTAGGCTTCGCCGTGCACCGCATGACGTTTCGCGAGCCGGGCACTGACGACGTGGAGAACTTCTACGCGCGCATCGGCACCGTGTCGCCGCATCTGATGTTCGCCGGCCACACCGACGTGGTGCCGCCGGGCAATGAGGTGGCCTGGGCGCATCCGCCGTTTGCCGGCGAGGTCGCCGGCGACGAGCTTTACGGCCGCGGCGCGGTCGACATGAAAGGCGGCGTCGCCTGCGCGCTCGCCGCCGTGCTCGATCACCTCGCGGCCAATGGCGGCAAGCCGAAAGGCTCGATCTCGTTCCTGATCACCGGCGACGAAGAAAGCATCGCGGTCAACGGCACGCCGAAGCTGCTGCAATGGGCGGCCGAGCGCGGCGAAAAATTCGACCACTGCATTCTAGGCGAGCCGAGCAATGTGAATGCGCTCGGCGACACCATCAAGATCGGCCGCCGCGGCTCGCTCAACGGCCATCTCATCGTCACCGGCAAGCAGGGCCACGTTGCCTATCCCGACCGCGCCGAAAATCCAATCCGTGGATTGGTGGCGATCGTGTCGGCTTTGCAGGCCGAGCCGCTCGATCAAGGCAGCGCGCTGTTTCCGCCGTCGCATCTGGAATTTACCTCGCTCGACGTCGGCAACAAGACGGTCAATCTGATCCCGGGCGAAGCGCGCGCGCGCTTCAATATCCGCTTCAACGACCACCACACGCTCGATTCGCTCAAGGCGTTGATCGAGCAGCGCGCGCAGAAGGCCGCGGCCGGCGCGATCAAGTTTGCGTTTCAGTGGGAGCCGTCGAACGCTGGCGTGTTCGCCGTCAAGCCGGGGCCTTTCACCGACATGGTGAGCGACGCGATCGCGCAGGCTACCGGCCGCAAGCCGGAACTGTCCACCAGCGGCGGCACCTCTGACGCGCGTTTCATCTCGCACTATTGCCCAGTGGTGGAATTCGGTCTGGTCGGACAGACCATGCATGCGGTCAATGAGCGCGTACCGGTCGCCGACCTGCGCGCACTGACGGCGATCTATCGCACCATCATCGACCGCTACTTCGGTTCGTAGTCCACCCGCATCAGATAGAGCCCATCCGGCGGCGCAACCTGGCCGCAGGCGGCGCGGTCGCGCGCGGCCAACACACGGGCGAGATCGTCGGCGGTCCATTTGCCCTCGCCCGCCATCACCAGCGAGCCGACCATCGAGCGCACCTGGCTGTGCAGGAACGAGCGCGCCGACGAGCGCACGATCACGTCATCGCCGTCGCGCTCGACGTCGAGTTGGTCCAGCGTCTTCAGCGGCGACTTGGCCTGGCATTCGGTGGAGCGGAAGGTGGTGAAGTCGTGCTTGCCGACGAGCCGCTGCGCGGCGGCGTGCATCGCCGCGGCGTCGAGCGGGCGCGGCACCCGCCAGGCGTGGCCGGCGTCGAGCGTCAGATCGGCGCGGCGGTTGATGATGCGATAGAGATAGTGACGCTTGATCGCCGAGGTGCGGGCGTTGAAGTCCTCGCCCACGGGCTCGGCGGCCAGCACCGCCACCGGATGCGGGCGCAGATGGGCGTTGAGTGCGTCGCGGATCGGTGTCGGTGTCCCAATTCTTGCTGAGATCAATATGCGCCACCTGGCCGCGCGCGTGCACGCCGGCGTCGGTGCGGCCGGCGCCCTGGACGTGGGTTTGTTCCCCGGTCAGCGCCTCGACGGCCGCGGTAAGGACGCCTTGCACAGTCGGCCGGTCGGCCTGGATCTGCCAGCCGGCGAAGGGGGCGCCGTCATATTCGATGGTCAGCTTGTAGCGGGGCACGATTGATTCACCTCAAATCCGCCGGCGGCGGGCTTCCTATACTGCCGTTTGAATATGAAGGGCGACGTGACCAATGAAGCGCGAATTTAAGAAGCAAATCATCGATTTGCTCAACGAGCACCGGATCATGACGATTGCCACCAACCGGCCCGACGGCTGGCCGCAGGCGACGGTGGTCGGCTACTGCAATGACGGCATGGTTATTTATTGCTTGATATCCCGCGACAGCCAGAAATACGCCAATATCATGCGCGACCCGCGCGTCTCGCTCGCCATCGCCAAGGACTATCCGCAGCCGCTGCAGATCAAGGGCCTGTCGATCGCGGCGACGGCCGCGGTGGTCACCGACCAGGGCGAGACCGAGCACGCCGCGCAGATCCTGCTGCACCGCTATCCGGAATACCGGGTGATGCCGCGGCCCGACCCCGACGCGGTGCCGACCATAAGGCTGACGCCGGAGATCGTCTCCGTCCTCGATTATTCCAAGGGCTTTGCGCATACCGATCTGGTCCGCGTCAGCGACAACGACCTCGCCGAATTCATCGAGGCGCGCCGGCACCATTGGGCGGGATTTCATCCGGCCTGAGGCGACCAAGCGAGGCGCGCGCCGCGCGCGACCTTCGTGCCGCGCAGGAATTCCTCCGCACTCATCGGCTGCTTGCCGGCGCGCTGCACTTGCGTGAGCCGCACCGCGCCGTCGCCGCAAGCGATGGTGAGATGATCGTCGAGCACGCGTGCCCGGCGCGCCGCCGCCCTCGCCGCGCGTCGAGCGCAGCGCCTTGATCGCGCACGCCGCCGAGTTCGAACCAGGCGCCGGGAAACGGCGACAGGCCGCGGATGTGGTTGTGCACTTGGCGCGCCGGCTTGGTCCAATCGATGCGGGTCTCGTCCTTGTCGATCTTGGCCGCATAGGTCACGCCCGTCGCCGGCTGCGGCGTGAGCGTGAGCGAGCCGCGCTCGGCCGCGGCCAGCGCGCGCGCCATCAGATCGGCGCCAAGCCGCGCCAGCGCATCGTGCAGATCGCCCGCCGTCATATCGGGCGCCGATGGCGACGCGCTCCGCCATCGCCATGGCGCCGGTGTCGAGCCCTTCGTCCATCTGCATGATGGTGACGCCGCTTTCCTCGTCGCCCGCCATGACGGCGCGGTTGATCGGCGCGGCGCCGCGCCAACGCGGCAACAGCGAGGCATGCACGTTGAAGCAGCCGAGCCGCGGCGCGTCCAGGATCGGCTTTGGCAGGATCAGCCCATAGGCGACGACCACCGCCGCATCGGCCTGGTGCGCGCGGAATTCGGCCTGCGCCGCTTCGTCCTTCAGCGTCTTCGGCGTCAGCACGGGCAGCCCAAGCCGTCGCGCCTCGCGCTCGACCGGCGTCGGCTGCAGCTCCATGCCGCGGCCGGCGGGCTTCGCCGCGCGCGTATAGACCGCCGCGATGTCGTGCCCGCGCGCGGCGAGCTCGATCAGCGTCGGCACCGCGAAATCGGGCGTGCCCATGAAGATCAGGCGCAGTGCAGGCTCACGCCCGGATTAGCCGATGTGATGCGAAGGCTCTTTGTCCTCGGACAGCGGCTTGACCGGCTCGCCCTTCTTGGCCGCCTTCTTGAACCGCTTCATCACCATGTCGCGCTTGAGCTTGGAGATGTAATCGATGAACAGCACGCCGTTGGTGTGGTCGATCTCGTGCTGCAGGCAGGTGGCGAGCAGGCCGGTCGCCTCGATCTCGTGCGGCTTGCCGTCGAGGTCGAGATATTTCACGCGCACCGCCGCCGGCCGCTCGACCTCCTCGTAATATTCCGGGATCGACAGGCAGCCTTCCTCGTAGGTCGAGCGTTCGTCCGCCTTCCAGGTGATTTCCGGATTGATGAAGACCTGCGGCGCCTGCGGGTCGTCCTTCTTGGCGAGGTCCATGGTGACCACGCGCTGCGGCACGCCGATCTGGATGGCGGCGAGCCCGATGCCGGGCGCCGCATACATGGTCTCGAACATGTCGTCGACCAGCGCGCGGATCGACTTGTCGATCGCCTTCACCGGCTCGGATTTGAGCCGCAGCCGCTTGTCGGGGATGATGAGGATGTCACGGAGCGCCATGCGCGCGATGTAAGGGGTAGTTCCGGCGCGGTCAATGCGCGCGTTTCCGCTTGAGCCACGGGCCTAATCGCCCTACCGTTCGCCCTTCGTTCGCATGCCGCGGACGAATCACGGTAGAAGCGGCCCATGCTGGAAACCGTCCTCATCGTTCTCGCCGTGGTGATTGCCGTCGGCGTCGCCGCCATCCTGGTGCTGCTGTCGCGCCCGCGGCCGCCGGCGGCCGATCCCGCGGCCGAGCAGCGGCATGCCGACCTGAACGCGCGGCTGCAGAGCGATGGGCAGTTGCTGCAGAAGTCGCATGCGCAGCTGCAGCAGACCGTGAATGAGCGGCTCGACGCGGTGAGCGCAGAAGCTCGGCGAGTCGATGAAAACTCGACCAAGAACACCACCGATCACTTGCAGCAACTGCATGCGCGGCTGGCGGTGATCGACAACGCGCAGAAGAACATCACCGATCTGGCCTCGACCGTGACGTCGCTGCAAAAGGTGTTCGACAACAAGCAGCGGCGCGGCGCCTTCGGTCAGGGCCGCATGGAAGCCATCATCGCCGACGGGCTGCCGCAAGGCGCCTACGAATTCCAGTTCACGCTGTCGAACAATTCCCGGCCGGACTGCTGCATCCACATGCCGGACAACCGCCATCTCGTCATCGACGCCAAATTTCCGCTGGAGGCGACGACCGCGCTTGGAGAATGCCAAGACCGACGAAGAACGGCTGCAGGCGACGCGCCAGCTGCGGCAGAACCTCGGCAAGCACATCGATGACATTTCCGGCAAATACCTGATCAAGGGCGAGACGCAAGACGTCGCTTTCATGTTCATTCCGTCAGAGTCCATGTTTGCCGAGCTTTACGACGGCTTCGACGACGTACTGCAGAAGGGCTATCGCTCCGGCGTCATCATCGTTTCGCCGTCGCTCTTGATGCTGGCGATTCAGGTCGTGCAGCAGATTCAGAAAGACGCCCGCATGCGCGAGGCCGCCGACAAGATTTTGACCGAAGTCGGGCTGTTGATCGAAGACGTGCAGCGCCTGAGGGACCGCGTCGAGAATCTCGACAAGCACTTCGGCACCGTCAATAAGGACATCGAGCAGATCGTCATATCGGCCGACAAGATTCTCAGCCGTGGCGAGAAGATCCAGGATGTCGAATTTGGCGACGATCGCCGAGCGCTCGAATGTCATCCCCGTGCCGGTCCGCAAGCTGGAAGCCGGCGAATAACGCATGAGCGCGCCGTCCGATAGCGCGCCGCGCCCATCCTTCCTCGACGCCATCGCGGTCTACCTCAAGCCGCGCGTGCTGATCGTCATGTTCCTCGGCTTCTCGTCGGGGCTGCCGCTGGCGCTGTCCGGCGCGACGCTTTTGGTGTGGATGCGCGAGTCCGGCGTCGACCTCGGCACCATCGGCCTGTTCGCGCTGGTCGGCACGCCCTACACGGTGAAATTCCTCTGGGCGCCGCTCACCGACGCGCTCGACGTGCCGCTCTTGGGACGCTGGCTCGGCCGCCGCCGCGGCTGGCTGGTGTTCACGCAAATCCTGCTGATCGCCGCGATCGTGTTCCTCGGCTCGACCGATCCGGCGACGGCGCCCGCGCTGGTCGCCTTCGGCGCGCTGTTGGTCGCGACCGCTTCCGCCACGCAGGACATCGTGGTCGACGCCTTCCGCGTCGAGAGCCTGCCGGAGAACGAGCAGGCCGCCGGCATGGCCTCTTACGTCGCGGCCTATCGCATCGGCATGCTGGTCTCGACCGCCGGCGCGCTGTTTCTGGTCAGCGGCTTCCAGGACTACGGCTTCGACAAGCAGGCGGCCTGGCACTGGGGTTACGTGGCGATGGCCGCGCTGGTGCTGATCGGCACCGCGACCGCGCTGATCGCCACCGAGCCGGAACGCTCGCGCCAGGCCGAGGCCGAACATGCGCATCAAAAACCGTTCGCGCGCGTCGCCGAGGCGGCGGTCGGCGCGTTCAAGGATTTTCTCGGCTACGAAATCGCCTTCGTGATGCTCGCCTTCGTCGTGCTGTTCAAGTTCACCGACGCGCTGTCGGGCGCGATGACCGCGCCCTTCGTGATCGACCTCGGCTTCACCCGCAACGAATATGCCGCGATCGTGAAGGGCGTCGGCCTCGCGGCGCTGCTCGCCGGCGGTTTTGCCGGCGGCTTTATTGCGCGCGCGCTGCCGCTGGCGCCCAGCCTGTGGATCGGCGCCATCCTGCAGGCGTCGGCCAATCTGGCGTTCTGCTGGGTCGCGTTGTCCGGCCACAGTCTCACCGCGCTGGCCGTCGCCATCACGCTGGAGAATTTCACCAGCGCCATCGGCACCGTGATGTTCGTCGCCTATCTGTCGGCGCTCTGCCAGAACCCGCTGCACACGGCGACGCAATACGCGCTGCTCACCGCACTGGCGGCGGTCGGGCGCACGTATCTCTCGTCGGGCGCCGGCTTCATCGCCGAGTCGACCGGCTGGGTCTGGTTCTTCGTGATCTGCGCGCTGGCCGGCCTGCCCAGCCTTCTGCTGCTGGCCTTCTTGCAGCGGCGCGGGCATTTCAAGCGGCTGGAGCCGCAAAAAGCTTAGAACAACGTCCGCTGCTTGATCGCCGCCGACAGCGTGCCCTCGTCGAGATAATCGAGTTCGCCGCCGACCGGCACGCCATGCGCGAGCCGGGTCACCTTCACGTTCGCCTCGTGCAGCAGCTCGGTGATGTAATGCGCCGTGGTCTGGCCGTCGACCGTGGCGTTGAGCGCGAGGATCAACTCCTTCACCTGCGGCTCGTGCGCGCGCGAGATCAGCGCGTCGATGGTGAGGTCCTGCGGGCCGACGCCGTCGAGCGGCGACAGCGTGCCGCCGAGCACGTGGTAGCGGCCGTTGACCGCATGCGCGCGCTCCAGCGCCCAGAGATCGGCGACGTCGGCCACCACCACGATGATCGATTGATCGCGCCGCGCGTCGGTGCACACCGTGCAGGGGTTCTGCGTGTCGATATTGCCGCAGGTCTTGCAGATGACGATCTTCTCCATCGCCGTCTCGAGCGCGTTGGTGAGCGGCGCCATCAGCAATTCGCGCTTCTTGATCAGATGCAGCGCCGCGCGCCGCGCCGAGCGCGGGCCGAGCCCAGGCAGCCGCGCCAGCAGTTGGATCAGGCGCTCGATTTCGGGTCCGGCGACGGCAGCGGGCATTAAGTCAAATTCATCCCCGGCGGCAGCGGCAGCCCGCCGGTCAGGCCCTTCATCTTCTCCTGCATGACCGCCTCGGCCTTGCGCCGCGCATCGGCATGCGCCGCCACCAGCAGATCCTCGACGATTTCTTTTTCCGACGGCTTCATCAGCGAATTGTCGATTTGGACGCCCTTGAGGTCGCCCTTGGCGCTGAGCCGCACCGTCACCATGCCGCCGCCTGCCGTGCCCTCGACCTCGATGCGGTCGAGCTCGGCCTGCAGCTCCTGCATCTTGGACTGCAGTTGCGCGGCCTGCTTCATCAAGCCCATAAAATCCGCCATCGCTTAATCCTCGCGCTCCATATCGGCATCCGGCTCGAATGGCACGTCGCCCGGCTCCGCTTCGGCGTCCGCGCCCTTTTGCGTGACGCCGGTAATCGTCGCGCCGGGAAACCGTTTCATCACAGCCTGCACCAGCGGATCGCTTTGCACGCCGCGCTCCAGTTCCGCCTGCCGCTCTTCCGCCTGCGCGCGCACGGTGGCGCTGCCCTGCTCCTGCGACACCACCACCATCCAGCGCTTGCCGGTCCAGGCGGTGAGCTTGCGCTGCAGGTCGTGCACCAGCGTTTTCGGCGCGCTCGGCTCGAGCGCGATTTCGAGTTGGCCGTCCTCGCAGCGCACCAGCCGCACGTCGCGTTCCAGCGCCATCTTCACCGAGATGTCGCGCTTTTCCTGCGCCATCGCGATCAGCGCCGCAAACGAGCCGATCGTCAGGGTCGGCGCGGCGGCGTTCGGTTCGTTGATCTCGGCCACCGGATTCTCGGCGGGCCGCGGCGACACCGCGGCCGAGGAGCGCGGTGAGCCCCGCGGCGCATCGTAGTGCGGCGCGAAATTCGGTGCCGACGCTTGCGTGGAAGCCGCGCCGCCATTGCCTTGCGGCCGCGCTGGGCCGGCGCTTTCCTCGCCGAGCGAGCGGATGACTTCGTCCGGCGTTGGCAGATCGGCGGCATAAGCGATGCGCACCAGCACCATTTCGGCGGCGGCGACCGGCCGGCCGGAGGCCTGCACCTCGCCGACGCCTTTCAGCAGCATCTGCCAGGTGCGCGCCAGCACGCGGTGTGACAACTTCGTCGCAAAATCGCGGCCGCGCACGCGCTCAGCTTCCGACAGCGACACGTCGTCGGCAACCGACGGCACGACCTTCACGCGGGTGACAAAATGGGTGAACTCGGCAAGATCGCTCAGCACCACGCCCGGGTCGGCGCCGATGTCGTATTGCTCGCGCAATTCCTTGAGCGCGGCGGCGATGTCGCCCTTCATCAGCGCCTCGAACAGGTCGACCACGCGAACGCGGTCGGCAAGGCCGAGCATCTGGCGCACGTCTTCCGCGCGCACCGGACCTGCCGCGTGCGCGATCGCCTGATCGAACAGCGACAATGAATCGCGTACCGAGCCTTCCGCCGCGCGCGCGATCATCGCCAAGGCCGTCGGCTCGACCGTGATGTTCTCTTTGGCGGCGATGCCTTCCAGATGCTTGACCAAGAGCGCGGCATCGACCCGGCGCAGATCAAAGCGCTGGCAGCGCGACAGCACCGTGACCGGCACTTTGCGGATTTCGGTGGTGGCGAAAATGAACTTGGCGTGCGGCGGCGGCTCTTCCAGCGTCTTGAGCAGCGCGTTGAAAGCCGCGCCCGAGAGCATGTGCACTTCGTCGAGGATGTAGACCTTGTAGCGCGCGCTCATCGGCGCGTAGCGGATGGCGTCGTTGATCTGGCGCACGTCCTCGACGCTGTTATGCGAGGCGGCATCCATTTCCAGGACGTCCGGATGGCGGCTCTCGATGATCGCCTGGCAGTGCAGGCCCATCACCGGCATGTTGACCGTCGGTGCCGTCACCGAGCCGTCCGACAATTCGTAATTGAGCGCGCGAGCCAGAATGCGCGCGGTCGTGGTCTTGCCGACGCCGCGCACACCGGTGAGGATCCAGGCCTGCGGAATGCGCCCGCTCTCGAATGCGTTCGAGATGGTGCGCACCATGGCGTCCTGGCCGATCAGGTCGTCGAAACTGGCCGGCCGGTATTTGCGCGCCAGCACGCGATAGCCGGGTTCCACCGGCGCGTCGCCGAGATCGAGGCCGGTGGGTTTCGCGGTTTCGCTCATCGTGCCATCCGACCGGCGGCCGCGCCTGCTGCGCTGTGGGATCGCGGAAAAAATGGGTGGGAGGCTGACGAGCGACCCGATCCGTGCTCGTTAGGGCTGCTTCCTTCCGGACCTGACCCGGTTGGCGAGTGGCTCGTCCACCGCCAACCTCCCGGGGACTTATATCGGGCGAACGGGAAAGGAAAGCAAGCTGAGCGAGCGGGCCTGTGAACGGCACAGCCTCTCCGCTGTCATTGCCGGGCTTGACCCGGCAATCCATGATGCATTTCAACAGAATGAGTGTTCGTAAGGTTTTACGAGCGGCACCTCATCATGGATGCCCGGGTCAAGCCCGGGCATGACGGATTGCGATGAAATCGGCCTGGTCCCTTCACCCGCAACTGGCACAGGACACCGTTCCCATCGGCGACCTCGCGCTTTCGCGCCTACTGCTGGCGAACGACGCCAATTACCCTTGGCTAATTCTGGTGCCACGACGGCCCGGTTTGGTCGAACTGATAGACCTCGACGATACCGCCCAGGTCCAGCTCTTGAGCGAAGTCGCCGCCGCGGCGCGCGCGCTCAAATCCATCACCGAATGCGAGAAACTCAATATCGCCGCGCTCGGCAACCAGGTGCCGCAATTGCATGTGCACGTGATTGCACGCCGGCATAGCGACAAGGCCTGGCCGAAGCCGGTGTGGGACGCGGCGTCGCCGGCCGCTTACAATCCCACCGTGCGCGACGGTCTGATCGGCGCGTTGCGGCGTGCCCTTCACGTCGCGCCGGTTCACGATTAGGCTCAGCCGTAATCCAGGCGCAGGAGCAACGTTCATGACCTTCCGCATCGCCGTCGTGCAGCCGATCACCAACCCGATCGGCGAGGACGAGAAGAATATCGCCGATGCGGTCAACTTCATCGCCCGCGCCAAGGCGAAAGGCGCCGACTTCGTCTGCTTTCCGGAGACCTATCCCGGCCCATGGCGCATGCCGGCCTCGTTCGATCCGACGCCACGCATCGCCGAGGCTGCCGCCAAGCACGGCATCAACGCCATCTACGGCACCATCGAGCCGCTCAGCCACAACGAGGGCACCGCGCATAACCTGATCTGCATGGCCTATGGCGGCGGCCGCGCGCCGGTCAGCTACCGCCGCACGCATCCGAACGGGCCGTGGATCTATACCGGCGGCAAGTGGTGGGAATTCCAGTACGTGCCCGGCAACGAGTTTCCCGTGTTCGACACGCAACACGGCAAGGTCGGGCTCGCGATGTGCAGCGAAGCTTATATGCCGGAGGTGACGCGCGCGCTGGCGCTGCGCGGCGCCAAATTGATCTTCATGCCGGCCGGCACCGACAAGGGCAAATTGTGGGCGAGCTGGCGCAATCTGATCTGGTCGCGCGCGATCGAGAACCTTGCCGTCGTCGTCACCACGCAGAACCTGTTCAGCCACGCCGAGCGCGGGCTCGCCATGGTGGCGGCGCCGGAAGAAATCATGTTCGAGAGCACGGCGGCCGGCTTCTTCACGATCGACGTCAGCCTGGAGCGCGCGCGGCAGATGCGCGCCAGCACCGATGCGGTTGGCTCTTCGGCGCAGTATGGCGCCAAGCAAGGCGTGCTCGGCCCGCAATGGCAGCGCCCGGAGCTGCGCGAGGCCATGTACCCGCGACCGCCACAGGCCGCCGAGTAAGCCGTCGCGATTGCGCCTCGCGCGCGTCCGTGCGAATTTCCGCCGCGCATGTCCTCCCCTCGCCCCGAACTCGGCCCCAAACCGCGTCTTGGCTACACGCAAAGCCGCATCGAGCGCGCCGCCGAATTGCGGCCCGACGATGCCGCCATCGCGCGCCTCACCGCGCAGCCGAACGCCGGCGCCTATGTGATCGGCGGTGACTGGATCGTGCTGAAAAAGGCTACGCCGCTCAACGAGCCGTTGTACACGCTCGATGAAACGCGGGCGCTCGATCCCGCCGGCGAAACGGTTTTTCTTGGCCTGCTCGGCGACCTCGCCCGCTTCGGCTACGGCCTCCAGCCCGCAGCGGCGGAAGCGCTCAAGAGCAACGAGCGTTATCTCGTCACCGACCTGCGCTCGATCGCGGTGCAAGGGCTGGTCGACCCCGATCACCTGCCGCTTATCGCCGAGGCCAAAGCGGTGCTGCACTGGCACCTGCGTCACCGCTTCTGCTCGAACTGCGGCGCGCTGACGCAAGTCATGCAGGCCGGCTGGCGGCGCGATTGCCCGGCGTGCGAGGCCGAGCATTTCCCGCGCACCGATCCGGTGGCGATCATGCTGGCGGTCGCGGGCGACCATTGCCTGCTCGGCCGCTCGCCGCGCTTCCTGCCGACCATGTGGTCGTGCCTTGCCGGCTTTATCGAGCCGGGCGAAGCGATCGAGGACGCCGTGCGGCGGGAAACCCGCGAGGAAGCCGGCATTACCTGCGGGCGGGTAGTCTATTTTCACTCGCAGCCTTGGCCGTTTCCGTCCTCGCTGATGATCGGCTGCCACGCCGAGGCGCTGACCCGCGATATTGTGGTCGATCGCGCGGAACTCGAAGACGCGCGATGGTTTAGCAAGGCGGAGGTGGAGAGCATGCTGATGCGCCGGCACCCGCAAGGGCTGACCACGCCGCCGCCGGTGGCGATCGCGCATCATCTCATCCGCGCCTGGGTGGAGGACGAGATAAGTTTTGACTGACGCTGCGCCGGGAGGAAAAGCGCCGAAGGTATTGTGTGCCGGCATCGCGGTGCAGGACATCGTCATGCGCGTGCGGAATTTCCCGGCGCCCGGCACCAAGGTTTCCGCGTCGGATTTCATCATCACCGGCGGCGGTTGCGCCGCCAACGCCGCAGTCGCCGTTGCGCGGCTCGGCGGGTGCGCGGGCTTTGCCGGCCCGCTCGGCGGCAGCGGCGACGCCGTGAGCAACCGCATCCTCGCCGACCTCGCCAAGGAAGGCATCGATTGCAGCGGCGTGACGCGCAGGGAGAACGGCACCGCCTCGGTGTCGCTGATCCTGCTCGACGCGACCGGCGAAAAAACCATCGCCACGCGGCGCGGCGCCAATCTCGGCGACGTGCTGCCAGCCGATCCCGCCCGCCTGGTGGCGGATGCCGACGCCGTGCTGGTGGACAACCGCTTTCCGGATTTCGTCACCGCCGTGTGCCGCGCCGCGCAGGCGCGCAAGATTCCGATCGTGATCGACCTCGATCTGGCGACCAGGCCGGACGATCCGCTGCTCAAGCTCGGCACGCATGTGGTGTCGTCGGCCGAGGCCTTATTCGGCACGACTGGCGCGAGCGACTACGGCAACGGCCTGCAGCGGCTGGCCGAGCATGTTTCCGGCTTCCTCGCCATCACCGACGGACCGAAGGGGATCTATTGGCTGGACGGCGGCGCGCTGCGCCACCTGCCGGCCTTTGTGGTGCAGGCGATCGATTCGCTCGGCGCCGGCGACGCCTTCCACGGCGCGTTCACGCTCGCGCTCGCCGAGGGGCGCGCGCTGCCCGACATCCTGCGTTTCGCCAGCGCCACCGCGGCGCTCAAATGCACGCATTTCGGCGGCGCTTCGGGTGCGCCGACGCGCGCCGAGGTCGAGGATTTTCTCGAAAAGAACTAACGCGGCTATTTCTTCGACGGACAAGGCGCGCCGCAGGGCGCGCAGGCGCCGGCGAAATCCTCCGGCGACACCGCGCGGCCGCTCGACGGGCTGACCAGGTGGTTGCCCACGATCGCTACGAGACTGAGCACGACCACAACGAAATAAACCTTCCGCATCGGCCTACTCCCGCGACAGGCCGAACAGCGGCCGCAGCCGGATGCCGATCAGGCAGCCGGGCAGCGCGGCGGCAAACCAGACCCAGCCGTGCAGCGAGCCGGAGGCGACGCCACCGACAAAGGCGCCGATATTGCAGCCGAAGCCGAGCCGCGCACCCCAGCCCATCAGCAGCCCGCCGACCGCGGCGGCGAGCAGCGATTTCGCCGGCGGCCAGGCCGCCGCCGCGAATGGTTTAGTGGCCGCGGCCGCCGCCATGGCGCCGAACAGCATGCCGAAATCGGTCAGGCTCGAGGTGTCGGACAGCACAGACTCGGAGAGCGCGTGCTTGGGGCCCGGCCATTGCCAGAACGCCGCATGCGAGAAATCGTAACCGAGCGCGCTGGCGATCTTCGCGCCCCAGACCGTGTAGCCAAAGGTCACGCTCCACGGATGCCCGCCGGCGATGAACACGCCGACGCAAAGCAGTCCAATAGCGATGCCACCGATGACATAGCTGCGCGACGGCCGGTAATTGGCGCCGCGCTTGCGCGCGACAGCGACGATCAGTGCGGCGGCCAAAGCGATGCTGGCGAGCGTCGCCACCAGTCCGCCCCAGGGGCCGAGATAATCCGACGCGAGGATTGGATCGATGCCGCCGAGCGCCAAGAACGCCGGCAGCGACAGGCTGCCGAAGACGCTGCCGATGACGAAGAACAGCAGCGCGATCAGCATGCGCCCGGAGCCGCCGCCGACCGTGTAGAGCGTGCCGGAGCCGCAGCTATTGGCGAGTTGCATGCCGATGCCGAAGGTGAAGGCGCCGATCAACAGCGACGGCCCGAGCGGCGCGATGGCGCCGCCGAAATCGTGCTTGAGCGCGGCGACCGGCACCACCGCCAGCGCGCAGATCGCGATCACGATCAGACCGCCAAGCAAGCCGCCGGCCTCCCCGCGCGTCAGGAAACGCCGCCACGACGCGGTGTAGCTGAACTCCGCTTTGAGGAACGCGATGCCGAGGCCGAAGCCGCCGAGGATCAGCGCTGCCGACGCCGGCTGGCCGTCGAGCAGCACCAGCGCGACGAGGATCGCGGTGGCGACGAGCGAGAGGCCGAGGAACAGACGGTCGATACCGGGAGCGGCGCCCGCTTTGGGCGCCGCCAATGTTGCAGTCGTCATTGCAAACGCCCTGATGGAACCCTTAGGAGCCGAGCCCGAGCTTCTTTTTCAGGTCATCCCATTTGGTACGTGCGGATGCAATGGGGCGGTTGGGATTGCTAGTCCATTCCACCATCGAGCCGGCATAGAGCTTCGCATTCTTGCGGCCGAGCACTTCGTGCAGCACGAACCAGTCGGTCGCCGCCCAATGGCCGGTGTTGCAGTAGGCAACCGCCGCGCCCGCCGGCAACTCGCCCGCGATGGCCGCAAGCTCCGCCTTCGGCTTCAGCCGGTTGGTGGCCGGATCGTAGAACCGCGCGCTGTCGACATCGACCGCGCCGGGAATGTGCCCATATGCCTGTGCCGCGGGCGCCTTCTCCTTGCCGAGGAAGAACGACACCGGACGCGCATCGACGAGCGTGGCGCCGCCATTGTGCTCAATGGTCTCGACGTCGGAGGCAAGCGCCAGAATGCTGGTGTCGATGCTGGCGGTGAAGATCGCCGGCGACGGCGCGTGCGCGCCCTTGTCGAGCGCGAAGCCCGCCGCCCTCCAGGCCGCGAGCCCGCCGTCGAGGATCGAGACGTCGCGCACACCGGCATATTTCAGCGTCCAATAAGTGCGCGCGGCGGCGCCGAAATCGAGCACATTGACGCCGGCCGGCACCACGACCACGTGGCTGGTCTCGTCGATGCCGAGATCGCCGATCAGCTTTTCCAGTTCGGGCGTGGTCGGCACCATGAACGGCACGTTGTTGCGGGTCACGCGCCAGCCGGCCTTGTCGTAATCGCTGTGCACGGCGCCCGGGATATGGCCCTGCGCGAAGGTCTCCGGCGTGCTGCCATCGATGGCCGAGCGGATGTCGAGCACCACCAGATTCTGGTCGCGCAGATGGGCGTTGAGCCAGGCCGGGCTGACCAGCGGCTGCGCGTCGGTGGCCATGGCGGGCGCGACGAACGCCAATCCAATCGCAAGCGCGAGGCCGGCGACGAGGCGGCGCGAGGTGAGAGAGAAAGCGGCGGAGAAGATTTTTGTCATGTCCGTAGATCCGGTCGAAAAGCCGCTGAGGCTGTGGCGATAGATTGAGCTTGAAATAGAATATTTTTCTATATAATAAAGATGTGACACGAAAATAAGAATAACCTTCTATATTGGCTTTATACGTTAGGCTGAACGTTCTAAAGATCGAAGGAAACAGAGAATGGATGCCATCGACCGCAAGATCCTCGCCGTGGTGCAAGAGGACGCCTCGCTCTCGGTCGCCGAAATCGGCCAGCGTGTCGGCCTGTCGTCGACGCCATGCTGGAAGCGATTGCAGCGGCTGGAAGCCGACGGCGTGATCACCCGCCGCGTCGCGCTGATCGATCCGGAGAAGATCGGGCTCGGCATCACGGTGTTCGTGTCGATCGAGACCGGCGACCATTCGCAGGACTGGCTCAAGCGCTTCGCCGAGGTGGTGAGCGGAATGCCGGAGGTGATGGAATTCTACCGGATGGCCGGCGACGTCGATTACATGCTGCGCGTCGTGGTGCACGACATGCAGAGTTACGACGGCTTCTACAAGAAGCTGATCGCAACCGTGCCGCTGAAAAACGTCACCTCGCGCTTTGCCATGGAACGGATCAAGTCGACCACCGCGCTGCCGATCGCGGACGCGCGCTGACCGCGGCGATCAGGTGCAGGCGACGTTGTTGTAGGTCGGCGCCGTGATGCGCGGGGCCATGTACATATGGTCAGACAGCGTCAGCGTGCCGGTGATGGTGTAGCCGACGGTCGGCGTATAGGCGTAGGTCGCCTCACCGAACAGCAGCTGCGAGCTGGGCACCGCCAGCGCCGCGGGAATCGTGACCGAGGATCCGGCCGCGCGCGCGGTGCCGTTCAGCGTCGCGCTCCAGGCCACCGTCACCCTGCCGTTGGCGTCGATTTTCAGGCACGACACGGTGGCCGTCAGATTAGCCGCCGAATAGGGCTGGATGATCGAACCCGACGCGTTGAGAATATTCGTCATCTCGGTGCTGCTGATGGTCGTCACCTGGGCCGACAGGTTGGCGAGCGCATCGACGATCAGACTGACTTTGCGGTCGGCGGCCACGCCGTCCGAAATCTCGGCGCAGCCGAGATAGAGTCCAATCAACACCGGCGCAATGAAAGCGAATTCGACGGCGGACACACCACGGCGGTCGCGCGTGAACCGCGAAAGCCGTCCGAGTATGGAAGGTTTCAGCATGCGGCCGGCCCATAAGGTTCGTTGCGGAAGACCGACGTCGCCACCAGCAGGCGATAGTTGCCGTTCAGGTTGGTGAGGTTGTCGCCGAGCAGCGACACGTAAATCGGCCATTTGTAAAACAATTGAACCGCGACGATGCAGTTCGGCCCGCCGGGCGAATAGGCCATGTTCGCGGTGTTGAGCACACCGTTGGTGACCGGCGGCGCGGTGTTGACCGCGCTGAAGCTGGCATAGGTCGACACGTTCACGTAAACGCCGTTGTTGCAGTCGAACAGCCCGCCGGCGAGGTCGTTGCACACTGCGGTTTTGAAATCGGTCTGCGAGAAGCCGCCGTTTTGCGCTTGGCCGGTCATGATCAGGCGGCCGGCGTTGGAGACGGCGGTTTCCAGCGTCTGGCCGGCGAAGAACACCAGTGCCGTCTCGATGATGGCAAAGGTCAGCGCCAGAAAGGGAACAGCGACCAGCGCGAACTCGACAGCGGCGGCGCCGTCCTGTTGGCGCGCGAAACAGCGCGCGGCGCGCGCCGGCACGAACCGAAGGAGAGGAGTGGCGATCAGGCTTCGAACGCGCTCAAGCATGGCAACCTTCGAGACCGTTATGAAGGGCAGGAACACCGTGTTTGGTCTTACCAAATGCGCGTTGTCGAATTATTGCGCCGGTGACGCGGAACCTGAAGTTCCCATTAAGCGTACGCTAACCATGAGGGCGCCGCGGATCGCGGCAAAGGGAACTGACCGCGGTCAGTGCGGCTGCGCGCCGCTCTGCGCCTGGCCGGTGCGGGCGCCGCTTTGGCTCAGCGTGGAATTGAAATAGCCTTGCGAGTCGCCGAGGGTGATGCGGTGCTCGCAATCCGGCGCGCAGCTGTAGGTCTCGCGCTCGGTGCCCTTATAGACCACCACCAGATTGCTGCCGGTGGCGCTCAGCACCTCGACGGTCTTGTCCATCACGACAAGGCCGCTGCGGTCGAGCGCCAACATATTCGTGGTGCCGTAGCCTTTGCCGGTGATGACCAGGACGCCGCCGCTTTGCAGCGCGGCGTCGGCGATCAGCGGATTTCCGATGACGACGGTGGCGACACGATCAGGTAGCTTCATGATCTGCGCCTGATCGACATTGACGGTGATGGTATCGGCGTTTGCCGCCGGAATGCCGAGCGCGCCCGCGGCTGCGATCGTCCAGGCGCATATGCGGATCAACCGCTTGCGGCATCCCAACACGACCGACATCAAACTCTCCAGCACGCTACAGACACAACGGGGCCGCATCAGCGGCCGGCCGACATAAAGAGTTGACTGCAAAATGGTGAACGAAGTGCAAAGACCGGCATTTCAGCGCTGGAACGGATAAAGCAACTGGGCGCCGAAGCTTGCCGGGAAGCTCTGGTCGTCGATGCCATAGGCATCCGGCAGTTCGTTCTCCGGCATGTAGAAGGTGCCGAACATGAGGTCCCAGATCGGGAAGGTGCCGGCGAAATTCATGCTACCGCCGCGATCGGCCGCGGTGTGATGCCAGCGATGAAAGACCGGACCGGCGATCACATATTTGAACGGTCCCAGCGTCCAGTTCAGATTGGCATGCACGAAGGCCGAGCTGGCGGTCGTGAATGGGCCGACCCACAGCATCACATTCGGCGAAATGCCGGCGAGCAGCAGCGCCACATCGACCAGCACGGTGCCGAGCAAAATATTGACCGGATGGAAGCGCGCGGCAGAGATCCAATCGAGCTCTTCGGAGGAATGATGCACCGCGTGGTATTTCCACAAGCTCGCGCCATGATAGAGGCGGTGGAACCAGTACAAAAGGAAATCCGACGCGACCAGGAAGGTGAGCGCCTGCGCCCATAGCGGCATGGCGGCGAGCGGGCCGAAGCCGTTGTCGTAGAACTTGATGAGCGCTTCGGCGCCGTGAATGTCGTAGAAATAGGCGGCGCCCATCACCATCAGGCCGATGCGCACGAAGCGCGCGCCGAGCGGGATGAGAAACCAGTAACAGACGTCGGTGACGATCTCGCGCTTGCGCCACCAAGGCCGCCCCGGGTTGCAGGCGGACCAGTGCGTGAGCACGGCGAAGACGATGCCGAGGGCGATCGAGATCGGGACGATCTTGAGAACGGTCGCGCCGGCGACCAGCAGGACGGAATACAGTTCGACGAACATGGCCTAACGCTTGGCTGACGCTGAAAACCGGTCAAATCGGTATCAGCGTGTGCGGTTAAGATCGGGTGTATGGCGCGCAAACTGGTCGGCCGATCAGAGGTCCATGGGACGGGCCGGGAGCCAAGTCGACGACCGCGGCGAACGGCTCGCAGCGAGTATTTTACGCGTGACCGCAAGCAGCACCGAGCAGCAATAATCGCCGTTCTATTACGTTTCTGCGTAACATGTGAATGTATATCTTATGTATAATTGCTATAAACCAAATGTTAACCCTGATATTCTTCAATAAATAACCTGTTAACTACAGCGTATATCGCACTGAATACCTTATGTTTCTTCGATTGTATTAACCCGCACGCAAGACCTCGTTGTTAGGGTGCGGCATGGTCCGGAAGAGCCCGAAGGGAATTCGGTCTCCTGGACCAGCTCAGACAGCCACGTGTGGATCCTAGGAGCTAACCAAATGAAGAACCTCTTCGTGCGTTTCGTGAAGAACGAATCCGGCGCGACCGCTATCGAGTACGGCCTCATCGCGGCTGGCATCTCGGTCGCGATCATCGCGGTCGTCAACGGCCTCGGCACCAAGCTGAACGCCACGTTCACCAGTGTCTCGACGCAGCTCAAGTAATCTGGCGCGTTATCGCTGTAATCAGGGCTCCGGCTTTCCCGCCGGAGCCCTTTCGTTTCTGGCGGCCGGTTTACCCGCGTTAAACACTTCGCACGCTAACCGAACCGCAAGCTTGCCCTGCGTATTGTCGCGCCAGGCGGGCGATTCGCGCGAGGACGATCATGCTGACCGACGTAATCAGGCTCGCGCTGTTCCCTGCCCTGATGGCGTTCGCCGCATCGAGCGACCTCCTGACGATGACGATCTCGAACCGGCTTTCGCTGGCGCTCGCCGGCGGGTTCTTCCTGCTCACCCTCATTACCGGCATGAGCTTGCCGGCCATCGGCATGCATCTGGCCGCGGGCGCGCTGGTGCTGGTGGTATGCTTCGGTTTCTTTGCCATGGGCTGGATCGGCGGCGGCGATGCCAAACTTGCGGCAGCCACGGCGCTTTGGTTCGGCTTCGACTATCTGTTGGACTATCTCATCTATGCATCGCTGTTCGGCGGCGTGCTGACCGTTCTGCTCATTCAATTCCGCCGCGTGCCGCTGCCGGATCTGCTCGCCCGCCAGGGTTGGATCGTCAGGCTGCATGATGCCGGCGCCGGCGTGCCCTACGGCATCGCGCTCGCGGCGGCGGCGCTCACGGTCTACCCCAAGACCGGCTGGATGCCCGGCATGTAAAGCCCAAGGCGCGGGCGCAAGACAATATTAACTCGATTTAGATACCGCTCCTTAACCATACCTTGACCTTTAGCTGTTGAAATCCAGTGCAGGCGGTCGCACTGGCCGCCATGTCGATTACGCGGCCGACCCGGCCGTCATGTCACGGTGAGAGTGAAGCGTATGAAAGCCGCGCGTCTCGTTGTGTTGACCGTTGCCATCGCTGCCGGCGGCGTTGCCGCCATGCTGGCTGGCCGTTCGGAAAAGCCGCCGGAAGTCAAAGCCGTACCGGCGCCGCAAATCGCCACGGTCGACGTTCTCGTCGCCAGATCCGATATTACCATGGGGCAGACGATTTCGCCCGGCGACGTGCGATGGCAGGAATGGCCCGCCAAAGCGGCGGGAGGCAACTTCATCCGCCGCTCCGACCGGCCGAATGCCATTGAAAATCTGGCCGGTTCGATCGCGCGCGCCCCGTTCGTCAACGGTGAGCCAATTCGCGAAGCCAAGCTGGTCAACGCGAAAGGTTCCGGCTTCATGGCCGCGATCCTGCCAACCGGCATGCGCGCCATCGCCACGCAGATTTCGCCGGAGACCGGCGCCGGCGGTTTCATCCTGCCGAACGATCATGTCGACGTCATTCTGACGCGCCGCGACCGCGACGCCGAGAAGACGACGGGCGCCGATACCCACTCAAGCGAAACCATTCTCACCAACGTCCGCGTGCTGGCGATCGACCAGAACGTGCAGGAGAAAGACGGACAAAAGGTCGTGGTCGGCAAGACCGCGACCCTGGAACTCACGCCGAGACAGACCGAGGTTCTCGCGGTGTCCCAGCAGCTCGGCACGCTGTCGCTGGCACTGCGCAGCATCACTGACGCGTCGCACGACGCGCCGAAAGCCGAAGACACTCTGGGCCAGCGCCGCAGCGGCGTGAACGTCGTGCGTTTCGGCGTCGGCACGATGATGAATGCGAAATGATCGAGCGAGGGAAAACGGGGATATGGCGATGACGATTACATTCCGCGCCGCCGCGCTACTGGCACTCGTGATCGGCACTGGCCTGGCGCCCTCGGCGCCGGTTGCGGCTGCCGACACCCGCACGCCGGTGATGCAAGTGGCGGCGAGCGAGGCGACGTCGCGCTTCATCCCGCTCGGCATCGGCAAGTCGGTTGCCATCGACCTGCCGGCCGACATCAAGGATGTGCTGGTCGCCGATCCCAAGATCGCCAACGCGGTGGTTCGCTCCTCGCGCCGGGTCTACATGATCGGTGTCGCGATCGGGCAAACCAACATCTTTTTCTTCGACGCCGCGGGCAAGCAAATCGCTGGCTTCGATATCGCGGTCACGCGCGATCTCAACGGCGTGCGCGCCGCGCTCAAGCAGTCGATGCCGGACTCCGATATCCACATCGAAGGCGTGGGCGACGGCATTATGCTATCCGGCAGCGCCGCCAGCGCCGCCGAATCGCAACAGGCCTACGATCTCGCCACCCGGCTGGTCGGCGACGGCACCAAAGTGGTCAACGGCATCACCGTGCGCGGGCGCGACCAGGTCATGCTCAAGGTGACGGTCGCCGAAGTGCGCCGCGACGTCATCAAGCAGCTCGGCATCGATCTCTCCGGCACCTTCAACTACGGCACCGCCGTGGTAAATCTCAACACGCAAAACTCATTCTCCGCCACGGGCCAGACGCTCAGCAACACGGCGTTCGCCGGACAATTTAACAACGTCACCGCAACGCTGCGGGCGATGGACCGCGCCGGCGTGTTGCGCACGCTCGCCGAGCCGAACCTAACCGCAATCTCAGGCGAGACAGCGAGTTTCGTCGCCGGCGGCGAGTTTCCGATCCCCAACGGGCTGTCGTGCGACACCACCAAGTCGCCGCCGGTCTGCCAGGCGCAGGTCGACTTCAAAAAGTTCGGCGTCAGCCTGGTATTCACCCCGGTGGTGCTATCGGAAGGCCGCATCAGCCTCAAGGTGATGACCGAAGTGTCCGACCTGTCCACGGATAACGCGCTGACCCTGGCGGTGCCCGGCTCGACCCAGACGCTGACCATTCCCTCGATCAGCACCCGCCGCGCCGAGACCACGGTCGAGATTCCGTCGGGCGGTTCGCTGGCGCTCGCCGGCATGATCCAGCAGAAGACCAAACAGCAGATCAACGGCGTGCCCGGCCTGATGCAGCTGCCGGTGCTCGGCAGCCTGTTCCGCAGCCGCGACTACATCAACAACCAGACCGAATTGATGGTGCTGGTCACGCCCTACGTTGTGCGTGCGGTGGCGCAGAAGATGCTGTCGCGGCCGGACGATGGTTTCTCCGATCCGAACGACCAGTCCACCGCGCTGCTCGGACGTCTCAACCGCATCTACGGCGGCGCCAGCAAGGCCGAGCCGCCGGCCAGCGAATACCACGGCAAATACGGATTCATTCTCGATTGAGCGGCATTGGGAGACCTTCGATGACAGGAATTCTTGCAACGATCGTCAAACGCCGCGGCGCCACGGCGCTACGCGCATTGGCGGTCGTCGGTCTCGCCACCTCGCTGGCCGGCTGCTACTCGACGCAACGCGTCGCCCGGCAAGAGCCCTATCCCGACGACTACCATCAACGGCACCCGATCACGCTGAAAGAGCGCGAGCAGACCGTGGAAGTTTTCGTAGGGCGCAATCGCGGCGGGCTCACGCCGAGCCAGCGCGCCGACGTGCTCTCGTTCGCGCAGCAGTGGCGGCACGAAGCCACCAGCGGCATCATTGTGGACGTTCCACACGGCCGATTGATCGACCGCGCCAGCGCTGAATCCATGCGCGAAGTGAGATCGATCCTCGCCGCCTCCGGTGTGCCGCAGAACGCGGTGTATATGCGGCCCTATAATGCGTCGGAGCCGACGCTCGCCAGCATCAAACTCAACTATGCCAAGATCGCCGCCGATGCCGGCCCGTGCGGTCTGTGGCCGCACGACCTCGGCACCAGCCTGGACCGGGCCTACACCGAGAACCAACCTTATTGGAATCTCGGCTGCGCCAGCCAACGCAATCTCGCCGCCATGGTGGCCAATCCCGCCGATCTGGTGCAGCCGCGCGGCGAAACGCCGGCCTATGCGCCGCGCCGCTCGGTGGCGATCGATCACTACCGCAAGGGTGAAAACCCCTCCGGCGCTTATGCCGCCGACTACGACAAGAGCAAGATCAGTGGTATCGGCAAATGATCAAACACGCATCTCAAGCTGTTGTAGCTGACACCGGGACGATTCCGGCGGCCGACACGGCCGCCGACGAACACATCGCACCCGCGCCGCGGGTCTCCATCCAGGCCTTCTGCGAAACGGTGGAAACCGCCGCCGCGGTGCAGGCCGCCGGCGAGGACCGCCGGCTCGGCAAGGCACATCTGAAAATCCAGATGGGCGGCGTCGCCGCCGCGGCCGAGGCCTATCACAGCTCGCCGACGCCGAACGTCATCGTGATCGAATCGGAACATCATTCCGATGAAATTCTGCACGGCCTCGACCAACTCGCCGAAGTCTGCGATGCCGGCACGCGGGTGATCGTGATCGGCCGCGTCAACGACGTGTCGTTTTACCGTGAACTGACGCGGCGCGGCATCAGCGACTATCTGATCGCGCCCGTCGGCACCATCGACATCGTGCGCGCGGTGTGCGGACTATTCTCGCATCCCGACGCCAAGCCGGTGGGCCGCATCATCGCGGTGGTCGGCGCCAAAGGCGGCGTCGGCGCGTCGACCGTGGCGCACAACATCGGCTGGGCAATTGCGCGGGATCTTTCGCTCGATTCGGTCGTCACCGATCTCGACCTCGCCTTCGGCACCGCCGGCCTCGACTACAATCAGGATCCGCCGCAGGGCATCGCCGACGCGGTGTTCTCGCCCGATCGCGTCAACTCAGCCTTCGTCGACCGACTGCTGTCCAAATGCACCGATCACCTGAGTCTGCTGGCGGCGCCGGCGACGCTCGACCGGGTCTATGATTTCGGCACCGACGCCTTCGACCCGATCCTCAACTCGCTGCGCAGCACGATCCCCTGCATTGTGCTCGATATTCCGCATATCTGGTCCGGCTGGACCAAGCGGCTCCTGGTCGGCGCCGACGAAATCCTGGTGGTCGCCGGGCCCGACCTCGCCAACCTGCGCAACGCCAAGAATATGGTCGATCTGTTGCGCGCCGCGCGGCCGAACGACCACCGTCCCTACTACTGCCTCAACCAGGTCGGCGTGCCGAAACGGCCGGAGATCACGCCGGCGGATTTCGCCAAGGCGCTGGAAGACCGGCCGCTCGCGGTGATCCCGTTCGAGCCGCAGATTTTCGGAACCGCCGCCAACAACGGCCAGATGATCGCCGAGGTGTCGTCGAACCACAAAACCGCGGAAATGTTCCGTCAATTGGCGCAAGTGCTCACCGGCCGCGCCGAGGCGAAACGATCCCGCGGCGGCCTGCTGACTCCCCTGCTCGCGAAGCTGATGAAGCGATCGAGCTGATCATTGTCCGGAGACTAGTCTCGTGTTCGGTAGGCGCAGTGGACTAACAGAAGCGCGGACGACGGTCCCCGCGGCGGACGCCGCGGCGCCGGCGCAGCTCGGCGCGGTGCCGAAACCGTCCGCGGCCGGCGCCATGGAAACCGGCCGTGCGCCGATGCCCTCGGACGGGCTCGGCGCGCCGCTGGTCTCGGCGCCGCCGCCGACCCGCGCACCGACGCCCGTCAATATGCCGGCGGTCGATTCGCGCCGCTCGGAAACCTATTACGAGGTCAAGGGCATCATCTTCGGCGCGCTGATCGAGGCGATCGACCTCGCGCAACTCGCACGCCTTGACGCCGACAGCGCGCGCGAGGAAATCCGCGACATCGTCAACGAAATCATCGCGATCAAGAACATCGTGATGTCGATCTCCGAGCAGGAGGAACTGCTCGACGATATCTGCAACGACGTGCTCGGCTTCGGCCCGCTCGAGCCGCTGCTCTCGCGCGACGACATCGCCGACATCATGGTGAACGGCTCCGGTACGGTCTACATCGAAGTCAAGGGCAAGATCCAAAGGACCGGCATCCGGTTCCGCGACAACCAGCAGCTCTTGAATATCTGCCAGCGCATCGTCAGCCAGATCGGCCGCCGCGTCGACGAGAGCTCGCCGATCTGCGACGCGCGCTTGCCGGACGGCAGCCGCGTCAACGCCATCGTGCCGCCGTTGGCGATCGACGGCCCGGCGCTCACCATCCGCAAATTCAAAAAGGACAAGCTGACGCTAGACCAGTTGGTCAAGTTCGGCACGATCACCGAGCAGGGCGCGGAAATCCTGCGCATCATCGGCCGCAGCCGGGTGAACACCCTGGTGTCGGGTGGCACCGGCTCGGGCAAGACCACGCTGCTCAACTGTCTGACCCAGTTCATCGACAACGACGAGCGCATTATCACCTGCGAAGACGCGGCGGAATTGCAGCTGCAACAGCCGCACGTGGTGCGTCTGGAAACTCGGCCGCCGAACCTTGAGGGCGAAGGCCAGGTCACCATGCGCGATCTGGTGCGCAACTGCCTGCGCATGCGTCCGGAACGCATCATCGTCGGCGAAGTGCGCGGACCCGAGGCCTTCGATCTCTTGCAAGCCATGAACACCGGTCATGACGGCTCGATGGGCACCTTGCATGCCAACAACCCGCGTGAAGCCCTGTCGCGCCTGGAATCGATGATCACCATGGGCGGCTTCTCGCTGCCCTCGCGCACCATTCGCGAAATGATCACCGCCTCGGTCGACGTGGTGATCCAGGCCGCGCGCCTGCGCGACGGCTCGCGCAAGATCACCCACATCACCGAAGTGATGGGGATGGAAGGCGACGTCATCATCACACAGGACTTGTTCGTGTTCGACATGACCGGCGAGGATGCGAACGGCAACATCCTCGGCCGCCATCGCTCGACCGGCATTGGCCGGCCGCGGTTCTGGGATCGCGCCCGCTACTACGGCGAGGAAAAACGTCTGGCCGCCGCGCTCGACGCCGCGGAAGCGGTGAACGACGGGATGCGGGCTTAAGCCGGGGGCAGCATGCAAGCAATCGCCCTGTTCTTTCTCGCATCGGTCGCGGTCGGTGGCGTGGCCTGGGTGTTCGTCTATCCGCTGTTGTCGGGCGAGCGCAAAGCCGAACAGCGCATGGCCAACGTCGCGCGCGCGGAACCGGCGGCGCGCGTCGCCCGCGGTCAGCAGAAATCCCGCCGCGACGTCATTGAAAACACGCTCAAGGAATTCGAGGAGCGCCACAAAAAGAGCAAGAGCGTCCCGCTCTTGTTGCGCATCTCGCAGGCCGGCCTGTTCTGGTCGAAACGGCAATTCTTCCTGATTTCGGCCGCGCTCGGCGCGGCCTTGGCGCTGCTCGGCATGCTCACCGGCAGCGGCTTGTTCGTCGCCGGCTTGATGGCGCTGGCCGGCGGATTTGGTCTGCCGCGCTGGATGCTGTCTTATTTAAAGAAGCGGCGCGAGGGGAAATTCCTCGACGCCTTCCCGGACGCGGTCGATATCATCGTGCGCGGCGTCAAGGCCGGCCTGCCGCTGCTCGACTGCCTGAAGATGATCACGATCGAGGCGCCAGAGCCGGTGAAATCCGAATTTCGCGCCATCGTCGAAACCCAGGCCATCGGCATGCCGTTGGGCGAAGCCTGCGGCAAGCTGTACGAACATATGCCGGTGCCGGAAGCCAACTTCTTCGGCATCGTGATCTCGATCCAGCAGCGATCTGGCGGCAATCTCGCGGAAGCGCTCGGCAACCTGTCGCGCGTGCTGCGCGACCGCAAGAAGATGAAGGCCAAGATCCAGGCCATGTCGCAGGAAGCGAAGGCCTCGGCCTCGATCATCGGCGCGCTGCCGGTCGCCGTGATGACATTGGTTTATATCACCAGCCCGCAATATATCTCGCTTTTGTGGACCGAACCGCTCGGCCGCGTGATGTTGGCCGCGTCCGTCGTCTGGATGTCGTTGGGCGTGATGGTGATGAAGAAGATGATCAACTTCGATTTCTAGCGTGCGCGCCGCGTGGTGAAGCAGGGTACCGATGCTCGAATTCCTGATTGAATCGCTCAACACCAAGACGCTGACGATGCTATTCGCAGCCGTCGCCGCGGTCGCCACCGTGCTGACGCTGGCGATGCCGCTGGTGTTCGCCGATCCGCTCGACAAGCGCATGCGGGCGGTCGCGCTCGAGCGCGAGAAGCTCCGCCAGCGCGAACGCGAGCGCCTGGCGCAGGCGCAGCAGAAGGTCAATCTGCGCCCCTCGGCGAAACAATCCATTCAGGCGGTCGTCGAGCGTTTCAACCTGAAAAAATGGGTCGGCCAGGAAGAGGCGCGGCTCAAGCTGGTGCAAGCCGGCTATCGCGGCCAGGCGCCCTACATCACCTATCTGTTCTTCCGCATGGTGACGCCGGCGGCGACCGCGCTGTTCGCCGCGGTCTATCTGTTCGTGGTGCTCGACTTTAATCAGCCGCCGATGGTCAAACTCGGCATGTGCATTGCCGCCGCCTATATCGGCATGCACCTGCCGCTGATGTTTCTCAAGAATCGCATCGCGCGCCGCCAGCTTTCGATCAAACGCGCCTTCCCCGACACGCTCGACCTGCTGCTGATCTGCGTGGAATCCGGCATGTCGATCGAGGCCGCGTTCAAAAAGGTGAGCGATGAGGTTGGCTCGCAGTCGGTGGCGCTCGCCGAAGAACTCACGCTCACCACCGCCGAACTGTCCTACCTACCGGACCGCCGCCAGGCCTATGAGAACTTGGCCAAGCGCACCGACCTGGAAGGCGTGAAATCGGTGTGCATGGCGTTACAGCAGGCCGAGCGCTACGGCACGCCGCTCGCCAACATGCTGCGCGTGATGGCGCAGGAAAACCGCGACATGCGCATGGCGGAAGCCGAGAAGAAGGCCGCAGGTCTGCCGCCGAAGCTGACCGTGCCGATGATCCTGTTCTTCCTGCCGGTGTTGTTCATCGTCATTCTCGGCCCGGCCGCGATCAAGGTCATGGCGCTGAAGTGACGCCGGCTTGTGCGCCTTGGTCGTCATTCCAGGGGGCCGAGCAAAACGAAGCAGCCCGGAATTCAGGGCTGCAGATTCTGTTCTTTGTGACTCTGGATTTTGGGTCCGGCGCTGCGCGCCGTCCCGGAATGACGAAACGGCGTTGCGTTCAGGTGCCGGCGTCGGGCGCGAGCACGTAAGGCCGGCCGCCCTTTTTCGCCCATTGGCTGCGCTGCGCCAGCATCTGCTTGAGATAGGCGACGTTGGCCGCGGCCTCGTCTGGCGGCAGGTCGGCGCGCGCGATCTGCTCGGCTTCCGCGAAACGGCCCTGCAACCCGACCACCAGTGCGAGGTTTTGCCGCACCTTAGGCGCCGCGTCGGGCCGCGCCATGGCCTGCCGCAAGGTCGCCTCGGCGCGTGGCAGGTTCTTGGTCAGGGCGTAGGACAAGCCGAGATTCGACAATACTGAGGGTTCGCCCGGCACGATGCGCAGCGCGGCCGTATAGTGCTGCTGGGCCTCGGCGTAGCGGCCGAGCTGATCGAGCACGGCGCCCTGCGCGTTGAGGATGCGCCAGTCCGGATTGTCCGGGGTGTGCGCGCGGGTAAGGACGTCGAGCGCCTGGTTGTAATCGCCGGCATCGGCCAAGGCCCGGCCATAGGCGCCGAGGAGCGGCATGCTGTGCGGATTGTGAATGGTCGCCTGTTGCAGGACGGCGACCGCCTGGGCGCGCTGGTCAGTCGCGCGCAGCGCGCGGGCATAGGCGATGGCCGCGTTGGCGTCGTTGGGATTTTCCCGGTAGTGGGCGCCCCAGATCTCGACCGAGCGGCGCCATTCGGCGTCGGTGCGCGGCGTTTCCGGAGCGGTGACCGAACCGGTGATGAGGTCGTCGCCGGTGGTCTTGCAGCCGGCCACCGACAGGGCCAGCGCCACCGCCAGGGCGGCGGAGGCAAAGAGGCGCGCGGCAAGGGCCGGTCTAGGCATGCCCCGAGCAATAAAACGTTAACCCTAACGAGTGGTTAACTTGTATTCTCGTCCCACCCAGCGGGCATAAGATCGCGGCATGGAATCGACGCTCACCCCCGACGAATTGGCGCTGCAGGCGCGCGCCCGCGAATTCGCGCAAAGCGTGGTGCGACCACGCGCCGCGGCCATCGACCGCGACGAAAAATACCCATGGGACATCGTCAACGGTTTGGCCGAGGCCGGCTTCTGCGGAATGACCATCCCCCAGGCGCTTGGCGGGCAAGGCCGCTCTTTCCTCGACGCCGTGCTGGTGGTCGAGGAAATGGCAAAATGCTGCACGGTCACCGCGCGCATCGTGGTGGAAACCAATATGGGCGCCATCTCGACGGTGATGGCCTATGGCAGCGAAGCCCAGAAGACACTGGCGGCCGGGCTGGTGCTTGAGGGCGACAAGCCCGCGATCTGCATCACCGAGCCTGACGCCGGCAGCAACGCCACCGCCATGAGCACGCGCGCCGACAGACGCGGCGACGTGTTCATCATCACCGGAAAGAAGCACTGGATCACCGGCGCCGGGGTGTCGAAGCTGCACCTGATCTTCGCCCGCGTCTTCGACGAGCGCGGGCAGGAACTCGGCATCGGCGGCTTCCTCGCCGTGCGCGAAGAGTCCAAAGGCCTGCGCGTGACGCGGCGCGAGCAGACCATGGGCCTGCGCGGCATGCCGGAAGGCGAACTCACGTTCGAGAACCTAGAGGTGCCGGCCGACATGGCCGTGCTGCCGCCGTCCGGCTTCCGCCGCGGCTTCGCCGACCTGATGAACGCCTACAACAGCCAGCGCGTCGGCGCCGGCACGGTGGCCATGGGCATCGCTGCCGGCGCGCTCGAACTTGCCTTGGACTGGACGAAAACGCGCGAGCAGTTCGGCCGCAAGATCGGCGAATTCCAGGGCCTGCAATGGATGCTGGCCGACATGCAGACGCAACTCACCGCCGCCCGCCTGATGCTCTACGCCGCCGCGCGCTCGCGCGGGGGCGATGGCAGCGCGTTCCCCGACCCGATGCTGGCGGCGCAGGCCAAGATCTTCGCCTCGGAGAGCGCCATCAAGATCGTCAACGACGCGCTGCAACTGTTCGGCGCGCGCGGCTATTCGCGCGAGCTTCCTTTGGAGCGAATGGCGCGCGACGTGCGCATGTTCACCATCGGCGGCGGCACGGCGCAGGTGCTGCGCACGCTGGTCGCCTCCAAGATGTTGGGCTGGAAGCTGCCGCAGACGCGCGATGGCTATATGCCCAAACCTTCGATGCGCGACGCCGCGGAGTAACCATGCATCCGATTTTCGCGAACGCCGGCGAACCGGCCATTCCGATCCTGTTCGTCAATGCCGCGACGTTCGAAGCGACGATCGCCAATATCGACGACCGCGAGCAGGCCTATGTGCGCGCCACCGGCTATGAGCCGAAGGCCGGACGGCATCTGGTCGTGCCGAAAGCGGATGGCACGTTGGCCGGCGTGCTGTTCGGCATCGAGGCGGCGGACGAACCGGTGAAAGACCTGTTCCGGCCGGGCGCGCTGGTCGGATTGCTGCCGCCGGGGACCTACCGCTTCGCCAATGCGCCGCACAACGCGCGGCTGGCGGCGCTTTCTTTCGCACTCGGCGCCTATCAATTCACCCGCTACCACAAGGCGGACGCGCGCAAGGTGCGGCTGATCGTGCCCGACGGCGTCGATGGCGACGATCTCACGCGCATCGTCGAAGGCGTGACGCTGGCGCGCGATCTCATCAACACGCCGTCGAACGACATGGGTCCGGCCGAACTGGAAGAAGCCGCCCGCGCGCTCGCCAAGCGGCATGGCGCCAAGATCGACGTCACCGCCGGCGATGCACTAGCCAAGCAATTTCCGCTGGTCGCCGCAGTCGGCGCCGGCTCGGCGCGCCCGCCGCGATTGATCGATATCGCCTGGGGCAACGAAAACGCGCCGAAGGTCACGCTGGTCGGCAAGGGCGTGTGCTTCGATACCGGCGGCCTCAACATCAAGAACGACGCCGGCATGCTCAACATGAAGAAGGACATGGCCGGCGGCGCCACCGCGCTCGGACTCGCGCATATGATCATGGCGCGCAAGCTGAAGGTGCGGCTGCGCGTGATCATCCCGGCGGTGGAGAATTCCATCTCCGGCACCAGCTTCCGGCCGCGCGACATCTACACCTCGCGCAAGGGCATCAGCGTCGAGATCGGCAACACCGACGCGGAAGGCCGGCTGGTCCTGGCCGATGCGCTCGCTCTGGCCGACGAGGACAAACCGGCGCTGGTGGTCGATTTCGCTACGCTCACCGGCGCCGCCCGCGTCGCGCTGGGGCCCGACGTGCCGGCCGCCTTCACCGACGACGACGCCCTTGCCGAGGAGATCGCCCGCTTCGGCGCCGCGGAGAACGATCCGCTGTGGCGCATGCCGCTGTGGAAGCCTTACGAGACGATGCTCGATTCCAAAGTGGCCGATACCAACAATGTCAGCGCCGGCGGCCAGGGCGGCGCGATTACCGCGGCGCTGTTCCTGCGCAAATTCATCGCCGCGAAATCCTGGCTGCACCTCGACATCTTCGCCTGGTCGCCCTCGGCCAAGCCGGGCCGTCCGGAAGGCGCCGAGCTGCAAACGGCGCGCGCGCTCTACGCGCTGCTCTGTGCGCGCTATTCCTGATGGTCGCGCTCGATCCCCGCATCAATCCGTTCCGCCCCGAGATCGCAGCCAAATATCTGCAGGGCCAAGTCGAGGCCGCTCGTTTCGTCGAGGGCGTACGCTATGACGTGATCGAGCCGATCGCGGCCGTGCGCCGCGCGCCGTCGCACGAGGCGCGGCTCGACACCCAGGCACTGCTCGGCGAAACCGTCGCCGTCTACGAGACGACCGACGAGGGCTGGGCCTGGGGCCAGCTCGAAAGCGACGGCTATGTCGGCTGGCTGTCGGCCAACGCGCTCGGCACGCCGGGCTTGGCGGCGACACACAAGGTGTCGGTGCCGCGGACGCTGGCGTTCCCCGGTCCGAACATCAAACTGACGCCGGCGGCGGCGCTGCCGATGGGGGCGCGGCTTGCGGTCGCGCGGCAGGACGAGCGCTTCGCGGTCGCCGCCAATGGCTGGCACCTGCCGATCATGCATCTGTCGCCGCTCAAGGCGCGCCAGTCTGATTTCGTCGTCGCCGCCGAAGAATTCCTGCACGCACCCTATCTGTGGGGCGGCAAGACCTCGCTCGGCATCGATTGCTCCGGGCTGGTGCAGGTTTCGCTGCAGGCTGCCGGAATCGCCTGCCCGCGCGACAGTGACATGCAGGAAATGGCGCTCGGCAAATTGTCGACGCTCGGCGAACTGCGCCGCGGCGATCTCGTGTTCTGGAAGGGCCACGTCGCCATCGCGCGCGACCGCGCAACTTTGCTGCACGCCAATGCGCGTGCCATGGCGGTGGCGATCGAGCCGGCCGCGGAGGCGATTGCCCGCATCAAGGCAGCTGGCAGCGACATCACCAGCGTGAAACGCCTCTAGCGCGCGGCGCCGAGCAGCTCGGCCACACGCGCGCGGTTGAGCGCCAGCCATTGCAGCGCCGACGACCAGCGGCCCATTATGCATCGTGCCTTGTGCGAGCGCAGCGAGCGCGGTAGTCGATCGGCACGCGCATCACGGTGATGTGTTCGCCCTCGGTCGGCTGCGTGCGTCGCGGCACGCGCGAGGCATCGACGGCGGCGACAAAAAGCGTCACCTCCTCATCGGTCAGTCCCGGTGTTGTCAGATAGCTGAACAGTTCGACGAGCGCCGATGGCGTCGACGCCGATTTCCTCCTGGCATTCGCGCGCGCGGTCTCCACCAGTTCTCGCCGGGCTCGACGCGGCCGGCCACGATCTCGACCAGCTCTCCTTTGCCATTGGCGAGATGCGCCGCCAGGCGGAACTGGCGGATCATCACGATCTCACCGCGCTCAAGATCGACAGGCAGCACGGCGACGACCTTGCCGGCGCGCACCACCTCGCGCGTTTGCGTCGCCGGCCGGCCAACGTCACGCGGAACCGCTGATAGTCGAAAAAGCCCTTGGCAGGGGTCTCCGGCGGCGACAGTCGGCGGCGCAGCGGCGGTCGGCAAGGTCGGGCGCGGCCATGTCAACACACGACCTTGCCGCAGCCGCGTACAGCCGCGATCACCGTCTGCAGAGGCTTCAGGCCCGGATGGCCGACGATGGCGACGCCGTCGATGACGTACGCCGGCGTCGCCGCCAGGCCCGCTTCGCCGCCGAAGGTCGGCGTTGTCGCGCAAGATGTCGAGCGTCGCCTCGGTGTTGGCGGCAGCCGCAAGTTTTGCGGATCGAGGCCCATGTCTTTGGCGACGTCGAGCACTCTGGCGCCGTCGATCGTGCCGCGGTTGGCGTAGATGCGCTTGTGGAAATCGAGATATTGCTCTGGCGTCAGCTGCTTTGCGGCGGCGATCTCGACCATGCGCGCCGCGCACGGAGTGCCACGGACAAGACAGCGTAGGGCACGAAGACCAACTTGAGCTTGGCGTCGGAATGGACCAGCGCATCAATGTCGGCGGCAGCTTCCCGGCAATAAGGGCAATTGAGATCGTAAAACTGGTAGAGCGTCACGTCGCCGTGCGAATTGCCGACCGGCGACCTTGCCCGGCAGCTTGTCGAGACGCGCGATCAAGCGGCGCGCCGACATCGAAATTGGCGATAGTCTCGCCGTCATAGGCCTTGATCGGATATTGCGGCGGGCGGCATCTGCGCCATCGCGCAGCGGCGCGCGAACACGAGAATAAATCAGGGCGACGAAGATCGATTTTTTCATTGCGCCACGACGCCCTCCGGCGCCGTCTCCAGTTTGAATGCGGCGGCAAGCAGCGCGCGCGTGTAGTCGCTCTTCGGTGCCTTGAACAAATCGGCCGCTGCGCCCTCCTCCACCACCTTGCCGTTGCGCAGCACCAACAGTCGGCTCGCCAGCGCCGCCACCACGCGCAGGTCGTGCGAGATGAACATGTAAGTGAGATCGCGCTTCTTCTGCAGGTCGCGCAGCAGGTCGACCATCTGCGACTGGATCAGCATGTCGAGCGCACTGGTCGGCTCGTCGAGCACGATGAAAGTCGGCTCCAGCACCAGCGCGCGCGCGAGCGCGATGCGCTGGCGCTGGCCGCCAGAATATTCGTGCGGATAGCGGAAGCGCGCCTGCGGGATCGAGCCCGACGTCTTGCAACGCGGCCACCACGCGGCGCTCGCGCTCCGCTGCGGATAAGTGCGGATGATGCACCCACAGGCCCTCCTCGATAATGTCGGAGACCGACATGCGTGGGCTGAGCGAGCCGTAAGGATCCTGGAACACGATCTGCATGTCGCGCCGATAGGGCCGCATCTCCTTGAACTTGAGACCCTGGATGCGTGTGGCCCATGAACACCACCGGGCCTTGCGACGAGATCAACCGCAAGATGGCGAGGCCGAGCGTGGTCTTGCCCGAACCCGATTCGCCGACCACGCCGAGCGTCTCGCCTTTGCGGATTTCCACGCTAATGCCGTCCACCGCCTTGATGTGGCCGACGATCTTGCGCAGCACGCCGCGCTTGATCGGGAACCAGACCTTGAGGTCGTCGGTCTGCACGACGATCGGCGCCTGCGGACGCGGCGGCGCCGGATCGGGCTTCGGCTCGGCGGCGAGCAGCGCGCGCGTGTAGGGGTGCTCGGGCGCGGTGAACACGCGCTCGACCGGCCCCTGCTCGACGATCTTGCCGGCGTTCATCACGCAGACCCGGTCGGCGAGCTTGCGCACGATGCCGAGGTCGTGGGTGATGAACAGCATCGACATGCCGAGCCGCGTCTGCGTGTCCTTGAGCAGCTTCAGGATCTGCGCCTGCACGGTGACGTCGAGCGCGGTGGTCGGCTCGTCGGCGATCAGCAGGTCCGGCTCGTTCGCCAAGGCCATGGCGATCATCACGCGCTGGCGCTGTCCGCCCGAGAGCTGGTGCGGATAGCTCGCGAGCCGCCCCTGCGGGTCGGGGATGCCGACCTGGCCGAGCAATTCAACAATGCGGGCCCTCGCTTTTTCGCCTGCAAGACCCTGATGGATCAGCCAGAATTTCTCGGATCTGCTTCTCGATCGTGTGCAGCGGGTTGAGCGACGTCATCGGCTCCTGGAAGATGATGGTGATGTCGTTGCCGCGCACGTGCCGGATTTCGTTTTCCGGCATGGTCAGAAGTTCGCGGCCCTTGAACACGATCGAGCCGGACGGGTGGCGCGCGGCCGGGTAGGGCAAGAGCTTCATCACCGACAGCGCGGTGACCGATTTGCCGGAGCCGATCTCGCCGACCAGCGCCAGCGTCTCGCCCTTGCCGATGTCGAACGACACGCGGTCGACCGCCAGCACCTCGCGCTGCGCCGTGTGCCGAAGGCGACCGAGAGATCGCGGATTGAAAGAAGCTTTTCGCCGGCGTCGTTCATCGGAATGTCTTTCGCGGATCGAAGGCGTCACGCACCGCCTCGCCAATGAAGATCAACAGCGACAGCATGATTGCGATGGAAAAGAAGCCGGTGAGGCCGAGCCACGGCGCCTGCACATTGGCCTTGCCCTGGCTCAGCAACTCGCCGAGCGAGGGCGAGCCCGGCGGCAGGCCGAAGCCGAGGAAGTCGAGTGCGGTTAGCGTCATCACCGACGACGACAGGATGAACGGCAGGAACGTCATGGTCGCCACCATGGCATTCGGCAAGCAGGTGGCGGAAGATGATCACCGCATTCGACACGCCGAGCGCGCGCGCCGCCTGTATGTATTCGAAATTGCGCCCGCGCAGGAATTCCGCGCGCACGAGGCCGACCAGCGACACCCAGGAAAACAGCAGCAAGATGCCGAGCAGCACGAAGAATCCCGGCACCAGCACCGAGGAAATGATCAGCAGCAGATAGAGCGAGGGAATCGAGGTCCAGATTTCGATGAAGCGCTGGAACAAAAGATCGATCCAGCCGCCGAAATAGCCCTGCACCGCGCCGGCGGCGACGCCGACGATCGACGACACGATGGTCAGGCCAGACCGAACAGCACCGAAATGCGGAAGCCGTAGATCAGCCGCGCCAGCACGTCGCGGCCGCCGTCGTCGGTGCCGAGCCAATTGTATTCGAGCTCGCCGCATTTGGCGAAATTGTGCGTGGCGGCGAACTCGCAATCCTTCTGCGTCAGCATCCAGGTCGGCTTGGACGGAAACGGCGACGGCGGCTTGCTTACTTGCGTGTTGTAGGAGAAGCGGATCGGCGGCCACAGCACCGTGCCACCTTCCTTCTTGATCAGGCCCATCAGGTAGTCGTCACGATAATCGGCGGCCGTGCCGAACAGATTGGGGTCTTTCTCCTTGGCGAAGGCCGTGTCGGGATAGGTCATCACCGCCGGGAAGAACGAGTGGCCGTTGACGTGGATGTAGATCGGCTTGTCGTTGGCGATGAATTCGGCGAACAGCGAAATCAGGAACAACGCCAGGAAAACCCACAACGACCAGTAGCCGCGCCGATTGAGCTTGAAATTCTCCCAGCGCCGCCGGTTGAGCGGCGACAGCGTGAAGCGGAAAATCCACGGCTGCAGGCTGCCGGCTGGCGTGTCGACCGCGGTTTCCCGAAAATCCTCGCGCGCCTTGGCGTCCACCTCACACCTCCCGCGTCTCGAAATCGATGCGCGGATCGATCCAGGTGTAGGTGAGATCGGAGATCAGGTTCACCACCACGCCGATCAGCGAGAAGATATAGAGCGTGGCGAACACCACCGGATAATCGCGGTTGAGCACGCTCTCGAAGCCGAGCAGGCCGAGACCGTCGAGCGAAAAGATGGTTTCGATCAGCAGCGAGCCGGTGAAGAAGGCATGCACGAAGGCGCCGGGGAATCCGGCGATCACGATCAGCATGGCGTTGCGGAAGATGTGGCCATACAGCACCTGGTTGCTGGTGCAGCCCTTGGCGCGCGCGGTGAGCACGTATTGCTTGCGGATTTCCTCGAGGAACGAGTTCTTGGTCAGCATCGTCATGGTGGCGAAGGCCGACAGCGCCATCGAGATGATCGGCAGCGTCAGATGCCAGAAATAGTCGCCGATCTTCGCGTACCACGGCAGTTGCCAGAAATTCTCCGACACCAACCCGCGCAACGGGAACCAGTCGAAGAACGAGCCGCCGGCGAACAGAATGATTAGCAGGATCGCGAACAGGAAGCCGGGGATGGCGTAGCCGACGACGATCACGGTCGAGGTCCACACATCGAAGCGCGAGCCAGCGTCGACCGCCTTGCGGATGCCGAGCGGAATCGAGATCAGGTAGGTGAGCAGCGTCATCCAGATGCCGAGCGAGATCGACACCGGCAGCTTCTCCTTGATCAGCTGCAGCACGCTGACGTCGCGGAAATAGCTGTTGCCGAAATCGAAGCGGATATAGTTCCACAGCATCAGGCCGAAGCGCTCATAGGCCGGCTTGTCGAAGCCGAACTGCTTTTCCAGCTTCTTGATGAATTCGGGATCGAGCCCTTGCGCGCCGCGGTATTTCGACGTCACGGCGTCGACGCTGGAGCCGCCCTGCGGCATGCCGCGGCTGCCGAAGTCGCCGCCAGGCGAGCCGGAAATGCGCGAGGTCGCGCCGGTGTCGGCGCCGGTGAGCTTGGCGATCACCTGCTCGACCGGTCCGCCGGGCGCGAACTGCACCACGACGAATGCCACCAGCATGATGCCGAACATAGTCGGCACCATGAACAGCAGGCGGCGGATGATATAGGCGCTCATGCGACTCTCAGTATGTCATTCCGCGGTGGCGCGAAAGCGCCAACTTCTGTGTCCGCGCACAGCTAACTCTTTTATTTTAGCTTCGCCGCCTTAGCCTTGTCGGTCCACCAGGTCTCCGGAATACCCCGGAAATAGCGCGGTTGGGCCGCCGGGAAACCGAATTGGTCCCAATAGGCGATCCAACGCGACGCTTTGTACCAGTGCGAAATCCAGTAGCGGCCGGCGCGGATGACGCGGTCGAGCGCCTGGCAGGCATCGGTTAGCTCGCCCGCTTGTTTTGGCGGCGATGATGCGGTCGACCAGCGTATCCATCGCCGGATCCGCGATACCGGCGAGGTTTTGCGAACCTTTGAGTTTCGCCGCTTGCGACGTGAAGTACGTCCGCAAGGAATCGCCCGGTGTGGAGGAGAAGCCCATGCGCTCGACCGTGACGTCAAAGTCGAAGTTGTCGACTCGGGCGCGGTACTGCACCGGATCGACCACGCGCAGCGTCGCCTGAATGCCGAGCGTGCCGAGATTCTTGATGTAAGGCAGATGGTGCGGCGTGAAGGTCGGCTCGTCGAGCAGGAACTCGATGGTAACCGGCGTGCCGTCGGGCAGCACCCGCCTGCCATTCTTGATCGCGATACCGGCCTCGTCGAGCAGTTGCGCACCGCGCCGCAGCCAACGGAGGTCATGGCCCGAGCCATCAGTCACCGGCGGCACATAGGGTTCGCCGAAAACCTCGTCCGGCACCTTGCCGCGGAACGGATCGAGCAGCGCGAGCTCGGCGGCGTCCGGCTTGCCTTGCGCCATCATCGGCGAATTCTGAAACACCGAAACCGTGCGCTCATAGGAGCCGTACATGATGTTCTTGTTGGTCCATTCGAAATCGAAAGCGTCGGTCAGCGCCTCGCGCAGGCGGCGGTCCTTGAACTGCTTGCGCCGCGTGTTGATGAACCAGCCTTGCGCGCCGGAGGGCGTGTCGTCGGGCAAGACCGCTGCGCTTGATGCGGCCATCCTTGAAGGCAGGGAAATCGTAGCGCGTCGCCCAGGTGCGCGAGGTGAACTCCTCGCGGAACAGATAGTTCTTGGCGGTGAAAGCCGACGAAGCCAACCTCGCGGTCGCGATAATATTCGTAGCGGATGGTGTCGAAATTGCTCTGTCCGCGCGCCACCGGCAGATCGGCGCCCCACCAATCCTTCACCCGCTCGAATTCGATGAAATGCCCGAGCGTCGAAGCGGCCGACTTTGTAGGGGCCGCTGCCGAGCGGGACATCCAAGGTCGACTGATCGAACGGCTGCTTGGCGTAATAGGCCTTGGAGAAGATCGGCAGGCCGGCCACGAACAGCGGCACGTCGCGCCCGCGCTTGTCGGCAAAGCGCACCGCGACGGTGCGGTCGTCCGCGGCTTCCGCGCCTGTGAAGTCGCGCAATTGCTGCGTGATGATCGGGTGGCCCTTGTCCTTCAGCGTGGTGAGCGACCACACCACGTCATGCGCGGTGAGCGGCGTGCCGTCATGGAATTTGGCCTCGCCGCGCAGCGTGAAGCGGTAGGTCAGGCCGTCGTCGGCAATCCGCACGCTCTTCGCCGCCAGGCCGTACATGGCATCGGGCTCGTCGCCCGAGCGCGCCATCAAAGCGCGCGAAGGTGAAATCCATGCCGAAGGCGCCCTCGCCTTTGAGAATGTAGGCATTGAGCGAATTGAAGGTGAGGAAGGAGCCGTTGTAGCCGCGGCTCGACACCGCTTCGGAATAGACGCCGCCTTTCGGGGCGTCCGGATTGACATAGTTGAAGTGCGGGAAATCCGCCGGGTAGCCAAGATCGCCGAAGGCCGACATGCCGTGCCAGTCACCCTCTTGCGCAGCGGCCGGCGAAGCGAATTTCGCCGCCGCCAGCGCGCCGGCCGATATCACCAGAGCATGACGACGGGTGATCAAGACCGTTGCGGCACCTTGGCCGCCTTGTCCGCGTCCCACCACCAGATGGAGGGAAATGCCGAGCGCCCGTATTTCGGCATGTTTTGCGGACGGCCGAAGCGATCCCAGCGCGCCGTGCGCGTAAAGGGATAGGTCCATTGCGGCACGACGTAGAAATTCCATAACAGGACGCGATCGAGCGCGTGCGTCGCGGCGACCAGCTCCTCGCGGCTCTTGGCGTAGATGACGCGCTCGATCAACGCGTCAACCGCCGGGTTCTTGATGCCGACCACGTTGCGCGAGCCGGGAAAATCGGCGGCCTGCGAGCCCCAGAAGTCGCGCTGCTCGTTGCCGGGCGACAGCGATTCACCCCACGACGCGATGATGATGTCGAACTGCCATTGCCGCATTCGGTTTTCGTATTGCGCGCTGTCCACGGTGCGCACCGACACCGTGATGCCGATGCGTTCCAGCGACGGCTTGTAGAACAGCATCACCCGTTCAAACGATGGATCGTCGACCAGGAGCTCGACCGCGAGGATTTCTTTGGTTTTGCTGTTGACCAGCTTGGTATTCTGCACCTCGTAGCCAGCCTCCTGCATAAGCTTCAACGCTTCGCGCAGATTGTTGCGCACGTTCTGCGGCGTGCCGCCGACCGGGTTGGTGTAGGGCTGCGTGAAAAGTTCGGCCGGCACTTTGTCCTTCACGCCTTGCAGGATCTCGAGCTCCAGGCCTTGCGGAAGGCCGGAACAGGCGAGCTCAGTGCCTTCGAAATAGCTGCCGACGCGCTTGTACTGACCGAAGAAAATTTGCCGGTTCATTTCCTCGAAATCGAAAGCGAAGTTGAAGGCGCGGCGTAGGCGCGCGTCCTTGAACTTGTCGCGCCGGATGTTGAAAGCGAAAGCCTGCATGACGCCGACATTGCGGACCGGGAACTCCTCTTTCACCACCTTCTTGTCGCGCACCGCCGGAAAATCGTAAGCCGTCGCCCAGTTCTTGGCGCTGTTCTCGGTGCGCCAATCGACCTGATCGCCCTTGAATGCTTCCAGCGCCACGGTGGAGTCGCGGTAGTACTCGTAACGGATCTGCTGGAAATTGCTGGTGCCGATGGTGACGTTGAGGTTCTTGCCCCAATAGTCGGCGAACTTTTCGTAGACGATGGTGCGGCCGGGCGTGAACTCCTTGATGCGATAAGGCCCGGAGCCGAGCGGCAGCTCGAGCGTCGTCTGCATGACGTCGCGCGTCTTGCCGGATTTGTCGGTCCCTTCCCACCAATGCTTGGGCAGGATTTGCAATTGTCCGACGATCTGCGGCAGTTCGCGATTGCCGGGGCCGTCGAAGGTGAAGGTGATCTCGCGCTCGCCGGTCTTCTCCGCCTTGGTCACGTGCCGATAATAGGCGGCGAGCTGCGGGCTGTTCTTTCTGAAAGTGTCGAACGAAAAGATCACGTCGTCCGGCGTCACCGGCTTGCCGTCGTGCCAGCGCGCATTGGCGCGCAGGCGGTAGCTGACCGAGGAACGGTCGTCCGGAAAGCTGACGGCCTCCGCCAGCAGGCCGTATTCGGTGGACACTTCATCGAGCGCGGGCGTCGACAAGGATTCGGTGATCAGTTCGAGACCGTTGGCGAGGCTGCCTTTCACCACCGCCACCACGGCGTTGAAATTGTCGAACGTGCCAAACGCGATCTGACGCACGGCGCCGCCTTGCGGCGCCGCCGGATTGACGTAGTCGAAATGCGGGAATCCTTCCGGATATTTGATATCGCCGAACAGCGAGAGGCCATGCTTCCATTGCCGGGCCTGCGCCATGGCTTTGCCGGGCAGCAGTCCGGCGCCGAACGCGCCACCCAGCGCGCTAATGGCCGGCGTCGCCAGCGCGGCGGCGGTACTGCGCAAAACCGTACGGCGGGTCAATGTCATGGCTTTGCTCCGGCGCGGCTAACGCGCTGTCCCTGCAATCGCGGGGGATTATGTCGGTTTTTCGATCCGCCACCAGCGGCCAAGCCGCCTTACTCATGAAAACGGCCGGGTTTTGCCCGGCCGTATCACAATCACGCGATGCCTGATGTCACTTCGCTGGCGCCGGCGCTGCCGCAGGTGCGGGCGCCGTTTGCGCCGCTTTCGGCAACGGAGCCGGATTGTCCGCCAAGGTGTTCAGGAAAGCGAGCACGTCCGCGCGCTGATTTTCGCGCGACAGGCCGGCAAACGTCATCGCGGTCCCGGGGATATAGCCCTGCGGATGGGTCAGGAACTTGTTGAGTTCGTCAATCGTCCAGATGCCGCCCTTGGCCTTCATCGCGGCCGAATAGTTGAACCCCGGATGCGCCGCGCGCTGGCGGCCGACGATGCCGTACAGATTGGGACCGACCCGGTTCGGCCCGCCCTTCTCGAAGGTGTGGCAGGCCTGGCACTGCTTGGCGGTGGCTTGGCCCTTTTCGACCGAAGCCGAAGCCAGCAGGTTCTCGATCGGCTGCTCAGCCTCCTTGGCGGCGGGCTTCTCGCCGCCTTCCGTCTTCACGGCGATGGCGTAGCCGGGCTTCGCCGGCTTCTCCGGCGCGAAAATGGCCCCGGCGCCGATATTGAGCGCCAGCAGGACTAGGCAGGTGCCGAGGATGGCGCCAAGGACCTTGTTGAGTTCGAAGGAATTCATCGAAAAAGGGCTCCCGAAGGGGCGCTAACCGGCAGTGGACGGATTCGCCGCCGAGGGCTCGACGGCGGCGGACAGATACCGTTTTGCCTCCCGTCTGGCAACCCGTATAAGCGCCGCGGCCCACTCGAATTCGTTCAGGGCGCAGACGCTGACCCGATGCCCGATACCATCGTCCTCATCCCGGCCCGCATGGCCTCGACCCGGCTGCGCGGCAAGCCTTTGGCCGATATTGCCGGCCTGCCGATGATCGTCCACGTGCTGCGCCGCGCGCAGGCCGCCGAAATCGGCGAGGCGGTGGTAGCGACCGATTCCGAAGCGGTGCAGGCGGCGGTGGAAAAGTCGGGCGGCCGCGCCATCATGACGCGGGCCGACCACGCTTCCGGCTCCGACCGCATCTATGAGGCGCTGGAGGCGCTCGATCCCGAGCACCGCATCGGCGTGGTGGTCAATGTGCAGGGCGACCTGCCGACCATCGAGCCCGCCGACATCCGCGCGGCGCTCGGGCCGCTGTCCGACGCGCAAGTCGATATCGCGACCCTCGCGGCCGTCATCACCGACAAGTCGGACCTCACCAACCCGAATGTCGTCAAAGTCATCGGACCGCCCGCGGCATCCGGCCGCTTTCGCGCGACGACTTTCACCCGCGCAAATGCGACCGGGCCGGGACCGCACTATCACCACATCGGCCTTTACGCCTACCGGCGCGCGGCGCTGGAGCGCTTCGTCAAGCTGCCGCCTTCCGCCAACGAACAGCGCGAGCGGCTCGAGCAGTTGCGCGCGCTCGATGCCGGCATGCGCATCGACGTGGCCATCGTCGGCGGCGTCCCGCTCGGCGTCGATACGCCGGAGGAATTGGCCAAGGCGCGCAAGATGCTGGGCGGTTGAACTCGACCCTGAAGGTCTGCACAAGGATCGAGGACAGGTGGGATCATGGCCAAGAAAAAGATCATCTTCCAGGGAGAACCGGGAGCGAATTCGCATCTCGCCTGCCGCGAGGCCTATCCCGATCACGAGCCGGTGCCCTGCCCGACCTTCGAGGATTGCTTCACCGCGCTCAGCGCCGGCGACGTCGACCTCGGCATGATCCCGATCGAGAATTCGGTCGCCGGCCGCGTCGCCGACATCCATCATCTGATGCCGACCGCGAACCTGCACATCATCGCCGAGTGGTTTCTGCCGATCCGCAATCAATTGATGGCGCCGAAAGGCGCCAGCCTAAAGACCATTAAGTCGGTGGAAAGCCACGTGATGGCGCTCGGCCAGTGCCGCAAGATCATCCGCGACTTGAAGCTCAAGCCGATCGTCGCCGCCGACACCGCGGGCTCCGCGCGCGAAGTGGCCGAGAGCAAGGATATCGCGCGCGCGGCCATCGCCTCGCGGCTGGCCGCGGAAATCTACGGCCTCGACATCCTGAAGGAGAACGTCGAGGACGAAGCCAATTCGACCACGCGCTTCATTGTGCTGTCGCGCGAGAAGAAATGGGCGGCGCCCGGCAAGGGCAAGGTCGTCACCACCTTCGTGTTCCGCGTGCGCAACGTGCCGGCGGCGCTGTACAAGGCGCTCGGCGGCTTCGCCACCAACGGCGTGAACATGACCAAGCTCGAGAGCTACATGGTCGGCGGCAATTTCTTCGCCACGCAGTTCTATGCCGACGTCGAGGGCCACCCCGACGACCGCGCGCTGGTGTTCGCGCTGGAGGAGCTCGCCTTCTTCTCCAAGGAGATGACAATCCTCGGCGTCTATCCGGCGCATCCCTATCGCGACACGTTCAAGGAAAAGAAGGACTAGGGCGCGGTCGTCGCGCGCGTCGTCATTTCTTTTCCGGCTTCGGTTTCTTCAGATCCCCCAGTTCCTGCTGAAGTTTCGCCAGCGCCGTCTTGAGTGCGGCGAGCTCGGCTTTGTGCGCAGCGATCTCGCGGTTTGCCTCGGCAAGCTTGGCCTGCATCGTGCGCGTCTGCTTCGCCAACTCCTGTTGCAGAAACTCGACATTGCTTTGCAGGCAGCCGGTGCGGCGGTCCATCGCCCTTTCGGCGGTGCATATTTCGAGGCCGCGGATGTCCTGAGCCAGGCCGGGCGCGGCGATCGCGAGGCCAGTCAGCAAGACCAAAAGGCGGGACTTCATGGCGGCAGCCTATATGAGTCGCGGGCGCGCGAGGTAGCGGTTACGCGGCTGGCCCCGGGGTTTCCTCATACCGTTTCGAGCGGCTATGATGGCATCGTCTCAAACTGCTGGGGGGACGTCATGAATGCCGTGGTGCGTCTGCTTGCCTTATGCGCGGGACTGCTGATTGCCGGCAGCGCCGGCGCCGCGGGCCAATATCCCGATCATCCGGTGCGGTTGCTGGTCGGCTTCGCCGCCGGCGGGCCGACCGACGTGATCGCCCGTATCGTCGCGCAGAAATTGTCCGCTTCCCTCGGCCAGCAATTCTACGTCGATGACAAGCCCGGCGCCGGCGGCAATATCGCCAACGCCGAAGTGGCGAAGGTGGCACCCGACGGCTACACCCTCGCCGTGGTCAGCACCGGCTTCATGGTCAATATGAGCCTGTACGCCAAGGTCCCCTACGACGCGGTCAAAGATTTCGCGCCGATCACCATGGTGGCTTATTCGCCCAACGTGATCGTGGTCAATCCGTCGGTGCCGGCCAAGTCCGTCAAGGAGCTGATCGCGTTGATCAAAGCCAATCCGGGCAAGTACAGCTTCGCCGGGCCCGGCATCGGCTCGACGCCGCACCTGTCGGGCGAACTGTTCAAGCAGAAGTTCGGCCTCGATCTTGTGCACGTTCCCTATCCCGGCGCCGCGCAGGCGATCAATTCGACCATTGCCGGCGACACCCAGATCGCCTTTACCGCCCTGCCGCCGGCGCTGGGCAATATCAAGGCCGGGAAATTGCGTGGGCTCGCCTTGCTCGCGATCAAGCGCAGCGCGGAGCTGCCCGACGTGCCGACCATGCAGGAGGCCGGATACTCGGGCCAGGAGGCCGACACCCTCACCGGCGTGCTGGCGCCCGCCGGAACGCCGAAGCCGATCGTCGACCTGCTGCATCGCGAGATCGTCAAGGCGGTGGCCCAGCAAGACGTCGCAGAGCACCTGCGCAAGCTCGGTTTCGTGCCGGTGGCGAACAAGCCGGAGGAATTCGGCGCGCGCATCAAGAGCGAGATCGCCAAGTGGGGCAAGGTCGTGCACGACGCGCATCTGCGCATCGAGTGACGGCTTCGCCCGGCAAATAGACGAAGCGCCAAACGCCTATTATTCCGCCGCCTGTTTCGCCGGCGGGCGCATCAACTCGAGGCCGTCCGCCGCAGTCGCCGAGATCGTTGTCCGTACCATCAGGCGCGCCTCATCGACGGGCCACGGCCTGCCGCGATGCATGGTGGCACGGTTGTCCCACATGACGACGTCGCCGTTGCGCCACTTGTGTACGTAGCTCGTTCCCGGCGCAGTCGCAGCCGCCATCAACTCATCGATCAGCTTTTTGCCGTCGACCGGTTCCATGCCTTCCACAGCATAGGCGTGCGAGGCGAGATAGAGCGCGCTGCATCCGTTCACCGGATTCTTCCACACCATGCGCCAGCATTGCGGCGGCAGCGCCGCGCGCTCCTCCGGGCTGGCGAGGCCGGGCGCGATCTGGCCGCGCGAATGCGCATAGTCGTGCCAGGCAAAGGAGTTCGCGAGTTTCCTCTGCAGCGCCGGATCGAGCCGTTCGAACGCCAGCCGCGTCGAGACAAATTCGGTTTCGCCGCCATGGTCGGGCACGATGCGCGCCGACAGGACCGAGGTGAGCGCCGGCACGCTTTTGAACGACGAGTCGGTGTGCCAGAGCTGGTTCGCCTTGTTGCGCATGGCAAAACGGTGGTCGGGCGGGACCACTTTGCCGTCCGGACCGATGGTGGTCAGCGTGATGAAATGCGTGCCCGTGCCGAGCGAGCCCACCTTGGTCACCTCCGGTGGACCGAAGCGGCGCGAGAAGGCAAGTTGGCCCTCGTCGGTCACGTCTTGGCCGCGAAACACCAGCACCGAATATTCTTCGAATGCCGCGCGCGCCGCCGCATAGGCGGCGTCTTCGTTAGCGACGTCGGCAAGCGTCACGCCGCGCAGTTCGGCGGCAAAGCCCGGACCCAGCGGGACGATGTCCATCGGCAAGCCCTCCCCGGTTTATCGTTTTGCCAATTGTCCCCCAAAACCGGAGCGCGGGCAACGGCGCCTTAGCCGTGCTCCCACTCGTAACGCTCCACAAACTTTGGCGACAACTTGCGCAGCCGCTCGAGATCGACGCGGCCGGAGCGCGTGATGTAGCTCATGGCGAAGTCCACCGGCGTCAATTCCATGTGCGCGGCGAAATTCTCGTACCAGGCCGCGCTGGCATTGGCCCCGGCAACCAGCTTGTCGACGATCGGCCGCCGCGCCGCTTCGAACGCCGGCAGCGCGACCGCCACGTCGTCGCTGTGCTCGGCCAAAGCGCGATCGAGCGCGATGGCGTCTTCCATCGCGAGCCGTGTGCCGGAGCCGATGGAAAAATGCGCGGTATGCAGCGCGTCGCCGATCAGAACGTACTTACCGTGATGCCAGCGCGCGTTGCGCACCAGCGGAAACCGCCGCCAGATCGAATTGTTGGAAATCAGCGGATGGCCACCAAGCGCGTCGGCGAAGATCTTTTGGCACAGGTTGCGCGATTCCGGCTCGTCCAGGCGCTCGAACCCGGCGCGCGCGAAGCTCGCCTCGTCGGTCTCCACGATGAAGGTGCTGCGCCCCGGCGCGTAGCGGTAATGATGCGCGTTGAAATCGCCGATCGGCGTGTGGCGGAAGGTTTGCGTCAGGGTGTCGTAGCGCTGGCCGGTGCCGAACCAGGCGAAATGATTGGCGAGAAACGTGACGCTGGCGCCGAAGGCGTCGGCGAAGGTTCGCCGCACCAGCGAATTGACCCCGTCGGCGCCGACCACCAGATCGGCGCCGACGAATTCGTCGAGCGAGGTCACCGCGCGCGCGAAATCCGGCGAGATGCCGACCGAGCGCAGGCGCTGCTGCAGCAGTTGCAGGAGCTTCAGCCGGCCGATGGCGGCAAAGCCGATGCCGTCGATGACGACGCGCTCGTTGCGGTGAACGAGCGTCATGTCGTCCCAGGATTCCATCTGCGGCGTGATCGCCGCGAAAGTTTCCGCGTCGTCTTCGCGCAGGAACTCGAGCGCGCGGTCGGAGAACACCACGCCGAAGCCGAACGTCGCGTCGGCCGCATTCTGCTCGACGATCGTAATGTCGGCGTTCGGCCGCCGCCGCTTGAGCAAATAGCCGAGATAAAGCCCCGCCGGCCCGGCGCCGAGAATGGCAATGCGCATACGCAGCTTGTAGCGCACAGCATTTCAATCGTCAGCCCGGGACAAGCCGAGCCAGATTGCGTAAAATTATCCCGTTACCGACACGGAGCGGCCCCATGCTCGAAGCCACCCTCGCCCTTACCGCCCACATCCTCGGCGCCGTCGTCTGGGTCGGCGGCATGTTCGCAGCCTATGTCTGCCTGCGGCCGGCCGCCGGCGCGCTGGAGACGCCGCAGCGGCTGGCGCTATGGCGGCGGTTCTTCGCCAAATTCTTCCCGTGGGTTTGGGTTTCCGTCGTGCTGCTGCTGGTGAGCGGCTATTACATGTTACTGACGAGCTTCGGCGGCTTTCACGGCGCGCCGCTCTACATCCACATCATGCAGGGGATCGGCTGGCTGATGATCGCGCTGTTCGCCTATCTGTTCCACGGCGCGTGGCTGAAGTTCAAACGCGCGGTCGACGCGCAGGATTGGCCGGCGGCCGGAGCCCGGCTCGGCGACATCCGTCAGATCATCATGGTCAATCTGCCGCTCGGTCTGATCGTGGTGGTGATCGGCGGCACGGGACGGTATTGGGCGTTCTGATCCGCCTCATCCTGAGGAGCGGTCCGAAGGACCGCGTCTCGAAGGATGGGGCGGCCGCATGCTTCGAGACGCCCGCCTCCGGCGGGCTCCTCAGCATGAGGCCGAGCTAAATCGTCTGATTGTACTCGCCGACTTCCGGATGCGTGCGCAGCACGCCGTCGACTGCCTTGAACATCTCGCGCATGCGCGCTTCCGATGCCGGACTTTCCACCACCACCACCAGCTCCGGCTTGTTGGAGGAGGCGCGCACCAAGCCCCAGGTGCCGTCCTCGACGGTGACGCGTACGCCGTTGACGGTGACCAGATCGCGGATCGGCTGGCCTGCAAATTTCTGGCCCTTCGTCTTTGCCGCCTCGAAATGCTTCACCACCGCGTCGACTACGCCGTATTTCATTTCGTCGTCGCAATGCGGCGACATGGTCGGCGAGCCCCAGGTCTTCGGCAGCGCCTTGCGCAGGTCGGCCATGGTCTTTCCCGGATTGCGGTCGAGCATGTCGCAGACGGCGAGACCGAAGATCATGCCGTCGTCATAGCCGCGGCCATACGGTTTGTTGAAGAAGAAATGCCCGGACTTCTCGAAGCCGGCGAGCGCGCCCAATTCGTTGACGCGGCGCTTGATGTAGGAATGGCCGGTCTTCCAGTAATCGGCTTTCACCCCGTTCGCTTTCAGCACCGGGTCGGTTAGGAACAGGCCGGTCGATTTCACGTCGACCACGAAAGTCGCGCCCTTGTGCTCTTCCGACATCCAGCGCGCCAGCATGACGCCGACCTTGTCGGCAAAGATCTCCTCGCCCTCGTTGTCCACGACGCCGCAGCGGTCACCGTCGCCGTCGAAGCCGAGTGCGACGTCGGCTTTGTGCTCGAGCACGGCGTCGCGCATGGCGTGCAGCATCTGCATGTCTTCGGTGTTCGGATTGTAGCGCGGGAAGGTGTGGTCGAGTTCGCAGTCGAGCGGCACCACCTCGCAGCCGACCGCCTCGAGAATGCGCGGCGCGAAAGCGCCGGCGGTGCCGTTGCCACAGGCGGCGATCACCTTCAGCTTGCGTTTTATTTTCGGCCGCTTGGTCAGGTCGGCGATGTAACGCTCGGGAAAATTCTCGACGAAAACATAGCTGCCGCCGCCCTCGAGATCGAACTTGGCGCCGAGCACGATCTCCTTGAGCCGCGTCATCTCATCCGGCCCGAAGGTAAGCGGCCGGTTGGCGCCCATTTTCACGCCGGTCCAGCCGTTGTCGTTGTGCGAGGCGGTGACCATGGCGACGCAGGGCACGTCCAACGCGAACTGCGCGAAATAGGCCATCGGCGTGATGGCGAGCCCGATGTCGTGCACCTTGCAGCCGGCCGCCATCAGGCCGGTGACCAGCGCCAGCTTCACCGACGCCGAATAGCTGCGGAAATCGTGGCCGGCGACGATCTCGGGCTTGACGCCCATCTCGCGGATCAGCGTGCCGAGCCCCATGCCGAGCGCCTGCACGCCCATCAGGTTGATCTCTTTTTCCAGCAGCCAGCGCGCGTCGTATTCGCGGAAGCCGGTCGGCTTCACCAGCGGCGAGGATTCGTAGGCGTAGGTATTGGGCGTGAGCGCGGATTTCGGCGTGGGAAACATCAAAGCCTCAAATTTAGGCGTGACAACATTCATGTGCATACCTCAACGTCGCGGTCCGGCAAAGCGATCCTAAAAACTCGTCATTCCGGGACGGCCGAAGGCCGGACCCGGAATGACAAGAAGATTACTGCTCGAGCAGCATCCGCCCGCCGGCAAATTCGTAGCGCCGCAATCGCGACAGAAATGCGACGCCGAGCAGGTTGGTCGACAGCGCCTCGTCGGGCATGATCAGCGCCGGCACGTCGAAGACAGTGATGTCGCCAACCTCGATGCGATCGAGCTTGGCCGGCGCCGCCTTGGTGCGGCCATTGGCGGTGGAAACGATCGCGGTGTAGTCGCGCGGCATCGGATGCAGACCGACCTGGGCGGCATCGCTCTCGCGCAGGATCACCAGCGAGGCGCCGGTATCGACCATGAAATCGATGTGGCGGCCGTCGACGCGGGCGTCAACGCGGAAATGGCCGTCGCGGCTGCTGGTCAATTCCATCTTGTGCTGGCCTGCCGACACCTGCGTCGGCTGGTCGAGGGCTTGCACCGCCGCGGCCTGCGGCGCGGGCGCCTCGACCACGGTCTTGTCGGCGTAGCGTGCGATATAGCTGCCGCCGACCACGGCTACGACGGCGAAAATGAGAACCTGACGCATGACGAAACCCGCCGATTGCGGCGCGACCATCGCATGCGCTTGGCGAAGGCGGCCTTAACGCCGTACCGCGATTTTCGGAATGGTGAGCGGCCAGTTAAGCCGGTGCCGACAATTTTATTCACCGCGGCGTTTGGCCCGGCGCGTCGCCGGCGCCGAGAGCGGATCGTCCGGCCAGGGATGCCTGGGATAGCGCCCGCGCATCTCCGTTTTCACGTCTTTATAGCTGCCGCGCCAAAAACCGGGCAGGTCGCGCGTCACCTGCACCCGCCGGTGCGCCGGCGATAAAAGTTCGATCACCAGCGGCACGCGCCCGCCTGCAATCGCCGGATGCCGCGCGAGCCCGAACAATTCCTGCACGCGGATAGAGACGGTCGGCCCCTGCTCGGCGGTGTAATCGATCGGCACAGCCGAGCCGGTGGGCGCGGTAAAATGGGTCGGCGCTTCGGCATCGAGGCGCTTGCGCGAATTCCACGGCAGCAGCGCGTCGAGCGCGCCGGCGAGATCGTCGGCGCCGATCTGCGCCAGCGCCGTCTTGCCACTCAGGAACGGCGCCAGCCATTCTGCCGCGCCGCGCGCCAGCGCGGCGTCGGCAACGTCGGGCCATTCCTCGCCTTCCGCCCGCCGCAAGAACTGCACGCGGTCGCGCAATTGCAGTTGCGCCTTGCTCCAGGGCAGCTTGCCGATGCCGATCGTCGCGATCCCCTCGGCCAGCAGTTTCGCGCTCTCGCTACTCGCCTCGACCGCTTTGATCTGCTCGCTCAGGACGACCGCGCCGAGGCGGCGGCTGCGCCGCGCGCGCAGCGACGTCGAGGCGGCGTCGAACGTTATCGCATCGCGATCTTCGATATTGCCGGCAAAGCGGGCCTCGATCTCATCAAGCGTGATCGGCGCCGCCAGCACGATGCGGCTCGCCGCCGCGGCGCCGGTCAATTCCGCCACCGCCAAAAACGGCTCGCGCGCCAGCGACGACGCCGGATCGACGTGGCCGCCGCGACCGTTGGCGAGGAGGAAACTATCTGCGCCGCCGCCGCGGTTCTTGGCGATGCGGTCGGGATAGGCGAGCGAGACCAATGCGCCAGCGGACTGCTCGCCGCCGCGCAACTTTCCGCCGGCGGCATCGGCCCATCGTTTTGCCATTTGCCGCGCGTCCTCGGCGCGGCGCGAGCGGTCGCGGCGGAATTGATCGAGACGGTGGCGTAGGTCGGGATCGTCGCCACCGAGGCCGCGTTCGGTGAGCACGGCGGCGATTTGCGCGGCCGTTTCGCCGGCGTCTTCCGCCGCCGCGTCGACCACCATCCGCGCCAGCCGCGGCGGCAGCGGCAGCGAGCGCAGCTTGCGGCCTTCCTCGGTGATGCGGCCCTGCGCGTCGAGCGCACCGAGTTCGCTCAGCAATACTTTGGCTTCGCTGAGCGCGGCCTGCGGCGGAGGATCGAGAAACGCCAGCTTGCCTGGATCGCTGGCGCCCCATTGCGCCAGATCGAGCAGGAATAAGGAGAGGTCCGCCGACAAAATCTCCGGCCGCGTGTAGGGCTCCAATGAACCTGTCTGCGGTTCGTCCCATAGCCGGTAGCAGACGCCCGGCTCGGTGCGCCCGGCGCGACCGCGGCGCTGGTCGGCAGCGGCGCGCGACACCCGCACGGTTTCCAGCCTTGTTAAGGCCACGTCGGGTTCGTAGCGCGGCACGCGCGACAGGCCGCAGTCGATCACCACACGCACGCCCTCAATGGTGAGCGAGGTCTCGGCGATCGAGGTGGCCAGCACGACTTTGCGCCGGCCGGCCGGCGCCGGCGATATTGCGCGGTCCTGCTCGCGCGCGTCAAGCGCGCCATAGAGCGCGGCGATATCCACGCTCGCGTCATCGACGCGCTCCTTCAGCAGCATCTCCGTGCGGCGGATTTCGCCCGCGCCGGGCAGAAACACCAGCAGCGAGCCTTGTTCGGCCCGCAGCGCGCGCAGCACGGCGTCGGCGACCTGGTTTTCGAGCCGCGCGCGCGCATCGCGGCCGAGATAGCGCGTCTCGACCGCATAAGCGCGGCCTTGGCTCTCGACTACCGGCGCGCCGCCAAGCAGCACCGCCACGCGCGCGCCATCGAGCGTCGCCGACATGACCAGGATTTTCAGATCCTCACGCAGGCCCTGTTGCGCGTCTCTGGCAAGAGCAAGTCCGAGATCGGCGTCGAGCGAGCGCTCATGAAATTCGTCGAATAGTACGGCGGCGACGCCGTCGAGCGACGGGTCGTCGAGCACCAGCCGCGTGAACACACCCTCGGTGATCACCTCGATGCGCGTGCGCTTGCTGATCTTGGAGCCAAAGCGCACGCGCAGGCCGACGGTGTCGCCCACTTGCTCACCAAGTGTCGACGCCATGCGCGCAGCGGCAGCGCGGGCAGCCAGCCGGCGCGGCTCCAGTACCAGGATTTTCTTCGTCCCGGCCCACGGCTCGTCGAGCAACACCAAAGGCACGCGCGTGGTCTTGCCGGCACCGGGCGGCGCCACCAGCACGGCGCAATTGTTCACCGCCAGCGCGACTGTAAGCCGCGGCAGCGCGTCGTCGATCGGGAGCGGTGTGTCGAAAAGTCGAACCACGATGATGACCTGTCATCACCCGCCAAAGCGGGTGATCCAGTAAACGCAAGCGTGCAATATAATTTGATGTCGGTGTTTACTGAATGCCCCGCCTTCGCGGGGCATGACAGCTTCTATTCTTGACCATCATGGCTTCGCCCGTCCGATGCCCTCATAGGCAAAGCCGTGGCGCGTGACTTCCTCAAGCCGGTAAATGTTGCGCAAGTCGACCAGCACCGGGCGCTGCATGATCTTTTTAAGCCGTGCGAAATCGAGCGCGCGGAATTGCTCCCACTCGGTGACAATCACCAGCGCCGAGGCGCCTTCCGCGCAATCATAGGCGTCCTTGCAGAAGGCGACGTTGGCCATGAGCGGTTTGGCCTGCTCCATGCCGGTCGGATCGTAGGCGCGCACCTTGGCGCCCATGTCCTGCAGCGCGGTGACCAGCGGGATCGACGGCGACTCGCGCATGTCGTCGGTGTTCGGCTTGAACGTCAGTCCGAGCACCGCAATCGTCTTGCCGCGCAGTTCGCCGCCGAGCGCGTGCGCCACCTTGCGCGCCATCGCGCGCTTGCGCGCGTCGTTGACCGCCACCACCGCCTCGACGATGCGCAGCGGCGCCTCGTAATCCTGCCCGGTCTTGAGCAACGCCACCGTGTCCTTGGGAAAGCACGAGCCGCCGAAGCCCGGGCCGGCATGCAGAAATTTCGAACCGATGCGGTTGTCGAGGCCGATGCCGCGCGCGATCTCCTGCACGTCGGCGCCGACTTTTTCGGCGAGATCGGCGATCTCGTTGATGAAGGTGATCTTGGTGGCGAGGAAGGCGTTGGCGGCGTATTTGATCAGCTCGGCGGTGCGCCGGTCGGTGAACATGATCGGCGAGCGGTTGAGATAGAGCGGGCGATAGAGCTCGCTCATCACCTCGCGCGCGCGCGCATCCGTCGAGCCGACCACGATGCGGTCGGGATGCTTGAAATCCTGGATGGCGGCGCCTTCGCGCAGGAATTCCGGGTTTGACACCACGGCGAATTCCGCTTCCGGGTGCGTTTCGCGGATGATGCGCTCGACCTCGTCGCCGGTGCCGACCGGCACGGTCGACTTGGTGATCACCACCGTGAAGCCGTCGAGCGCGCGCGCGATTTCGCGCGCGGCATCGTAGACGAAGCTCAGGTCGGCGTGGCCGTCACCGCGGCGCGACGGCGTGCCCACCGCGATGAACACCGCATCGGCGGCTTTCACCGCGCCGGCGAGATCGTTGGCGAATTTGAGCCGGCCCGCGCGCGCATTGGCGGCGACCAGGTCGGTCAGCCCCGGCTCATAGATCGGCACCTCACCCCGCGCGAGCGCGGCGATCTTGGCCGTATCCTTGTCGACGCAGGTCACGTCGTGGCCGAAATCGGCAAAGCAGGCCCCGGAAACGAGGCCGACATAGCCGGTGCCGATCATGGCAACGCGCATCGAGTGCCCTTGTCGAAATCGCTGTTCAATTCCGGCCGCCCGGACCGGCCGGTCTCATAGCAGAGGCAGTCCGACGTGGCGAGAGGCCGCATTTTCTGTGGCCGAGTCGTGCAACAGATTGATTAACCGGCCGTCCGGGCCCACATTCGGGCCATGCCGACCAGCGCGAAATCCAAGCCCGCAACCAAGTCCAAAGCCGCCGTCCCGGTTCCGTCGAATCCGGCGGCGCGGCCGCTCAAGAAAGGCGACCACCTGTTCCTAGTGGACGGCTCCGGCTACATTTTCCGCGCCTATCACGCGCTGCCGCCGCTCACCCGCAAGTCGGACGGCCTGCAGGTCAACGCCGTGCTCGGCTTCTGCAACATGCTGTGGAAGCTCTTGGCCGAGATGAAGGACGACAAGCCGACCCACCTCGCGGTGGTGTTCGACAAATCCGAGAAGACCTTCCGCACCGATTTTTATCCCGAGTACAAGGCGCACCGGCCGGACGCGCCCGCCGACCTCATCCCGCAATTCCCGCTGATCCGCGAGGCCGTGCATGCCTTCGAGATTCCCTGCCTGGAACAGGCCGGCTACGAGGCCGACGACCTGATCGCCACCTATGCGCGGCTCGCCAGCGCGGCCAAGGCGACGACCACGATCGTCTCCTCCGACAAGGACCTGATGCAGCTCGTCGGCAACGGCGTCACCATGTACGACACCATGAAGGACCGCCGCATCGGGCGCGACGAGGTGATCGAGAAGTTTGGCGTCGGCCCTGACAAGGTGATCGAGGTGCAGGCGCTGATTGGCGATTCGAGCGACAACGTGCCGGGCGTGCCCGGCATCGGCGTGAAGACCGCGGCGCAATTGATCGGCGAATACGGCGATCTGGAAACGCTGCTCAAGCGCGCCGGCGAGATCAAACAGGAGAAGCGCCGGCAGGCGCTGATCGACAACGCCGAGATCGCGCGCATTTCGAAGCGGCTGGTGACGCTCGACCAGAACGTGCCGCTCGACGTGCCGGTGGATCAACTCGCCGTGCACGAGCCGGACTACAAGCACCTGATCGCCTTCCTCAAGGCGATGGAATTCAACACCATTACCCGCCGCGTCGCCGAAAAGGCCGAGATCGACGCATCGCAGGTCGAGGCGGACGCGAAGCTTGTGTCAGGCGCGACCTCCCCAGCGTCTAGCGCACCGGCCGAAAAGACCGGCGACCTGTTTGCGTCTGCTCCGCAGGCGAAGCCGAGTGCGAAGAGTAGACCGGGCGGCGCCCTTACGCCGATCTCGCTCGCCGCCGCGCGCGCGGAGGCGGCGCGCAAGCAGAAGATCGACCGCTCGAAATACGAATGCGTGCGCACGCTCGATCGCCTGAACGCCTGGATCGCCCGCGCGCATGACGTCGGCGTTGTCGCGGTCGACACCGAAACCACCAGCCTCGACCCAATGCAGGCCGGCCTGTGCGGATTCTCGCTGGCGCTCGCGCCCAACGAGGCCTGCTATGTGCCGCTCGGCCACAAGAAGAACGGCGGCGGCGAGGGCCTGTTCGATGCCGGCCTCGAAGCCGACCAGATTGCGGAAATGGACGCGCTCGCCGCGCTCAAGCCGCTGCTCGAGGACAAAAGCATCCTCAAGGTCGCGCAGAACATGAAGTACGACTGGCTGGTGTTCGCCCAGCGCGGCATCGAGATCCAGGGCTACGACGACACCATGCTGATTTCCTATGTCCTGGACGCCGGCAAAGGCGGCCACGGCATGGACGACCTCGCCAAGCGCTGGCTCGGCCACGACACCATCCATTTCCAGCACGTTGCCGGCTCGGGCAAATCGCAGGTCACCTTCGACTGCGTCGCCATCGACAAAGCCACCGACTACGCCGCCGAGGATGCCGACGTGACGCTGCGGCTGTGGAACGCGCTCAAGCCGCGGCTCGCCGGCGAGCATGTCACCTCCGTCTACGAGACGCTGGAGCGCGCTATGCCTTCGGTGCTGGCGCGCATGGAGCGGCGCGGCATTTCCATCGACCGCCAGGTGCTGTCGCGGCTGTCCGGCGAATTCGCCCAGAAACAGGGCGCGCTGGAAGACGAGATCAAGCAGCTTGCCGGCGAGCCGCTCAATCCCGGTTCGCCCAAGCAGATAGGCGACATTTTGTTCGGCAAGATGGGGCTGCCCGGCGGCACCAAGACCAAGACCGGGCAATGGTCGACCGGCGCGCGCGAACTGGAGGATCTGGCCGAAGCCGGCCACGCGCTGCCGCGCAAGATCCTCGACTGGCGGCAGGTGTCGAAGCTGCGCTCGACCTATACCGAAGCGCTGCCGAATTACGTCAATCCGACGACGCATCGCGTGCACACCTCCTACGCGCTCGCCGCCACCTCGACCGGCCGGCTGTCGTCGTCGGAGCCGAACTTGCAGAATATCCCGATCCGCACCGAGGAAGGCCGTAAGATCCGCCGCACCTTCGTCGCCGATCCGGGCATGAAGCTCGTCTCCGCCGACTATTCGCAGATCGAACTTCGGCTCTTGTCGGAAGTCGCCGACGTGCCGGCGCTGCGCAAGGCGTTCCAGGACGGCGTCGACATCCACGCCATGACCGCCTCGGAAATGTTCGGCGTGCCGGTCAAGGACATGCCGAGCGAAGTGCGCCGCCGCGCCAAGGCGATCAATTTCGGCATCATCTACGGCATCTCGGCCTTTGGCCTCGCCGCGCAGCTCGGCATCGACAAGAACGAGGCCGGCGCCTACATCAAGAAATATTTCGAACGCTTCCCCGGCATCCGCGACTACATGGACGAGACGCGCGAGTTCTGCCGCACCAACGGCTATGTGCTCACGCTGTTCGGCCGCAGGTGCCACTACCCGGACATCAAGGCGTCGAACGCGTCGATCCGCTCGTTCAACGAGCGCGCGGCGATCAATGCGCGCCTGCAAGGCAGCGCCGCCGACATCATCCGCCGCGCCATGATGCGCATGGAGGGCGAGCTCGCCAAGGCCAAGCTCAGCGCGCAGATGCTCTTACAGGTGCACGACGAGCTGATCTTCGAGGTGCCCGAGGGCGAGGTGGCGCACACCATCACGATCGTCAAAAGCGTCATGCAGGATGCGCCGCACCCGGCGGTCGCGCTGCACGTGCCGCTGCAGGTCGACGCCCGCGCCGCCGACAATTGGGACGAGGCGCATTGATCTTTCTTATACCTCCCCCTGCAAGGGGGAGGTCGCCCGCCGAGGCTTTGCGAAGGCAGGCGGGTGGGGGTCAATTCAACTCTTGCAAAGACTCCCTCCCTAACCCTCCCTCTTTCAGGGGGAGGGAGAAGACGAAAGCATAGGCTTCATCACCTGATACAGCTCATTCTTCGCCTCGAAGCCGACGCCCGGCACATCGGGCATGGCCACGCGGCTGTCCTTGACCGCGCAATTGTCGGCGAAGCCGCCGAACGGCGCGAAGACCTGCGGATAAAACTCGTTGCCGCCCAACCCTAAGCCCACCGCAATATTCAACGCGAACTGATGCCCGCCATGTGGCACGCAGCGCCGGCGCGACCAGCCGTGCTGCGCTAACATGTCGAGCGTGCGCAGATATTCGACCAGCCCGTAGGACAGCGCCGGATCGAATTGCAGCCAGTCGCGGTCGGCGCGCAGGCCGCCGTGGCGGATCAGGTTGCGCGCGTCCTGCATCGAGAACAGGTTCTCGCCGGTGGCGAGCGGCGGGCGATAGCGCGTCGCCAGCGCCGCGTGCAGCAGATAGTCGAGCGGATCGAGCGGCTCCTCGTACCAGCGAAGATTATAGGGCGCGATTGCCGCGCCGCAGGCCAGCGCCTCATCGAGATCGTAACGGCCGTTGACGTCGACGCAGAGGTTCTCGCCCTTGCCGACCAACTTGAGCACCGCCTCGATGCGCTTGATGTCGTCCTTGAGCGGCACGCCGCCGATCTTCATCTTCACGCATGAATAGCCGAGGTCGAGATAGCGTTTCATCTCGTCGGTCAGCGCCGCGATGTCCTTATCGGGATAATAATAGCCGCCGGCGGCGTAGACCCAGGCGGTCTTGTCGGCCTGACCGTTGTTGTAGCGGTCGGCGAGCAGCCGCCACAGCGGCACGCCTTCGGCTTTGGCCACCGCATCCCAGAGCGCCATGTCGAGCACGCCGACGGCGACTGAACGCTCGCCGTGGCCGCCCGGTTTCTCGTTACGCATCATCAGGTCCCAGCATTTCGCCGAATCGAGCATGCCGCGCGCGTCGACGATCTCCTCGGGCTTGGCCGCTTTCAACCGCGGGATGAATCGCTCGCGCAGCAGACCCTGCGGGGCGTAGCGACCGTTCGAATTGAAGCCGAAACCGACCACCGGCTTGCCGTCGCGCACGGCGTCGGTGTGGATGGCGACCACGCTCGCGGTCATCTGCGAGAAGTCGATATAGGCGTTGCGGATGGCCGACGAGATCGGAACGACGATGTCGGTAATGCCAGTGATGCGCATGAGGTCCTCGGCGGGATTTGCGCTTTTCCATACAGAAGCAATCTCAGCTTGTCATCGCCGGGCTTGTCCCGGCGATCCCGCTTAGGTAGGCACAGTGCTCGCCTGAGCGGGATGCCCGGTACAAGGCCGAGCATGACAACAGTTAGCCCAGTATGCTCTGTCTCTTCGCCGCAGCGGCTATCGTTCTCCTCCCCACTGCCGCCCACGCCGCGGAGTTCGACGGCGCGCAAATGGGCTGGCCCTGGGCGCTGCCCTTCGCCGGCATATTGCTGAGCATCGCCACCGGCCCGCTGCTGTTTGCGAAATTCTGGCACGCGCATTACGGCAAGATCGCCGCGCTCTGGGCGCTGATCACGCTCCTCGCCATCGGCGCGCGCTTCGGCGCCGCCACGGCGCTCGCCGGTTTCGTGCACGCCGCGCTCGCCGAATATATGAGCTTCATCGTGCTGCTGTTCGCGCTCTATGTGGTGGCCGGCGGCGTCCTGATCACCGGCACCTTGCGCGGCACGCCGTTCGTCAACGCCGGCATCCTCCTCCTCGGCACCGCCATGGCGAGCGTGGTCGGCACCACCGGCGCCGCCATGATCCTGGTGCGGCCGCTGATCCGCGCCAACGCGTCGCGCGCGCACAACGCGCACGTGGTGATCTTCTTCATCTTCCTGGTCGCCAATATCGGCGGTGCGCTGTCGCCGCTCGGCGATCCGCCGCTGTTCGCCGGCTTCCTGCGCGGCGTCGATTTCTTCTGGACGACGACGCATCTCGCCTATGAGACGGCCATCGTCGCACTGCTGGTGCTCGCCATCTTCGTCGCGCTCGATGTCTGGCTGGCGCGCGGCGAAACGAAAGCCGTGGCCGTCACCTCCGAACCGCTGCGCCTGCGCGGGCTCGCCAACCTCCCGCTGATCGCCTGCATCATCGGCGCCATCCTGCTCTCCGCCACCTGGAAGCCCGGCATCGAATTCGACGTCTACGGCACGCACGTCGCCTTGCAGAACCTCGCACGCGACGGCGCGCTCGTCGTCATCGCGCTTGTCTCGCTCTGGCTCACGCCCGACGAGCACCGCGCCGCCAACGACTTCACCTGGGAACCGATCGCCGAGGTGGCGAAAATGTTCGCCGGGATTTTTGTCTGCATCATCCCGGTGCTGGCGATGCTGGAGGCCGGCCACGACGGGCCGTTCGCCTGGCTGCTCAAAGCGGTGACCGCCCACGATGGAAGGCCGCACGAGGTCGCCTATTTCTGGCTCACTGGACTACTCTCGGCTTTCCTCGACAACGCGCCGACTTATCTCGTCTTCTTCCAAGTCGCCGGCGGCGAAGCCGCCGAGCTGATGGGCAAGCTGCCAGCGACGCTCGCCGCCATCTCCATGGGCGCGGTCTACATGGGCGCGCTCACCTATATCGGCAACGCGCCCAATTTCATGGTCGCGGCCATCGCCAACGAGCGCGGCGTCAAGATGCCGAGCTTCTTCGGTTACATGCTGTGGTCGTTCGCCGTGCTGCTGCCGGTGCTGGCGCTGCTCACCTTCGTTTCCGTCGGCTCGCCTTGACCTTGCTCTTGCCGCGCTTGGCAGCGGCGGGTTTGACCGCCGCTTTCGCCGGTAGCACCGCGATTGCCTCGATCTCGAACAGCGCGCCTGGCCGCGCCAGTTGCGAGATAGCGACCGTGGTTGAGGCCGGCGGCGCGGCCATGTTGAAATGACGGTCGCGCACGTCGCGGAACAGCGCGATGTGCGACATGTCGGTGAGATAGTTGTTGATCTTCACCACGTCCTTGAGCGTAGCGCCGGCGTCGGCGAGCGCCAGCTTGAGGTTCTGCACCGCCTGCTCCGCCTGCGCGGCGAAATCGCCGGGCGCCCCGACCAGCTTGTTGTCCATATCGAGCCCGAGCTGCCCGGCGAGGAAGATCAGCCGGTTCGGCCCGGTCGCCTCGACCACGTAGCTGTAGCCGGGCGGCTTGGCCAAGGTCTTCGGATTGCTGAACCGCACATTGCTCGCCATCGGGAACCTCCCTGTTTTCTATTCCATCAGTCCCAGACGCTGCCCCAGCCACTTGGTGGTCGGCGCCTGAATGAGGATCGTCATCAGGATCGCGATGAAGGTGACCGACGCGATGACCGGCGCGCCCGGCGCCTTCATGCCAAGCAACAGGCCGGCAAGCGCGGCCGGAATGACGCCGGTCTCGCGCGTCCAGCACATGAACAGCATCTCGTTGAAGCTCCACTTGGCGCGCCGGTCGGGCAGCGCGCAGGCGAACACCGTCACCGGCCGCGCCACGAACATGAGGATCAGCACGACCACGACGCCGCCCGCCCAGTACTGGCCCATCAGGCCGAAATCGACCTGCGAGCCGAGCAGGATGAAGATGAACAGCCGCATGATGAACGCCGTCGTCATCACATAATCGTCGAGCTTCTGCGACTCGCCCGGCTCCATTTTAAAGCCGAACGAATCCTTGTTGCCGATCATGATGCCGAACACGAACACGGCCATGAACCCGCTCGCCTGCAAACCGTCGGCCGCGAAATAGGCGCCGATCACCGCGACCAGCGTCACCACCGGCGCGTATTGCGAAAGGAAGGCCCAGCGTTCATGCGCGATCAGCAGCGCGGCGAAATAGCCGAACAGCGCGCCGGCGACGATGCCGACCGCCGATTGCTTGAATAGCTCGAACAGCGATGCGCCCAGCGAAAATTCGCCGGTGCCCATGGCGACCGCCAGCACGCCGAACGTGACGATCGCGCCCATGGCGTCGTTGAACGCCGATTCGCTCATCACGGTCTGCGCGACGCGGTCGCGGATTTTGACCTGTCGGAAGATCGGCACCAGCGTCGCCGGGTCGGTCGAGGCGAGGGCGGCGCCGAGCAAGAGTGCCACGATCCAGGGCAAGCCGAGGGCGACGTGCGCGGCAAAGCCGGTGATTGCCGCCGTGATCAGCACGCCGATCGTCGCGATCACCACGATGGTGATCCACACGCGTTTCAAGATGTTGAGGCGCAGCGAGGCGCCGCCGTCGAACAGAATGTAGCTCGCGCCAAACAGCAGGATGATCTGGTAGAGCGCGGAATCCGCCTTGATGTTGATCAGCCCGAGCGCTTGCGGACCGATGGCGATGCCGACGATCAAGAATATCGCGACGTCGGGGATCTTGCACTTCTGCGCCACAAAGCCGGTGACGGTGCCGATGGCCAGGATCAGGCCGCCGGACAGCAAGATATGTTTGGCGACTTCGATGGCCGACGATGCTCCCACGGCTTTCCCCCAATCCAGCCGCGACTACGATCTTAATGTCCCGTCCGGCGCGGGCGATGCTGCCCGACACCTCGCAAATTGACAAGGCGCTCCGCCCGTGGCGCGTTGCAACCTTCCGCCTCGCCAGACGTTGATAGGTGCGGCTTCGCCGATCATGCGCGAAGCGCAATCAACCACAGGGGCTTGCCATGGCCGCCCGCGCGAGCGCGCTTTTACGCGCGTCGACCGGTATTTTTACCGCCGGCCTGCTGACACTCGCGACGCTCACGCCAGCGTCGGCGCAGGGATTTTTCGAGCGCCTGTTTGGTGGAATTCCATCAGCAAGCGCCGAGCAATGCGCAGTCCTATGCCGAGCCCTTCAGCGACTTCTTTCGGGGGCCCGACCGGTCGAAGGAGCGTTCGGATAGCGGCCCGGCGAGCGCTTACTGCGTGCGCACCAGCGACGGCTTTTACTTCCCGGTGCAGGCTCATGCCGGGGTGAGCGCCGCCGAAGCGTGCCATGTGTTCTGTCCGGCGAGCCAGACGCGGCTTTATTCCGGCAGCGGCATCGATCATGCGGTCGCCACCGACGGCAGCGGCTATGCCGAGCTCGACACCGCGTTTCTCTACCGCAAGCAACTCGTCGCCGGCTCAACCTGCAACGGCCGCGACCGGTTCGGTCTGGCGCATGTGGACGTGACCACCGACCCGACGCTGCGGCCGGGCGACATCGTGGCGACCAAGGATGGCCTGGTCGCGGTCACCGGCATGAAGAACCACGTGGCGGAATTCACGCCGCTCGCGAACGACCGCGCCATCCCCATGAGCACGCGTGAAAAGCTTTCGGCGGTGAAGATCATGCCGCCCAACCCTGGCGCGCGCCGGATCGCGCCGGTGATAATGTCCGCCGCCCCGCGCGGGCGCGACGAGAACCACAGCGCTCAGCTTGCGAGATAACCCGCCACGTCCTCGGCCAGCGACAGCGACGAGGTCAGCCCCGGCAACTCGATGCCGAACAGCTGCACCAGTCCCGGCAGCCCATGCTGCGCCGGCGCATCGATCAGGAAATCCGCCTGCGGCTCCTTCGGCCCGGTAAGCTTGGGGCGGATACCGGAATAATCCGGCGCGAGCGTGCCGTCCGGCAGGCCGGGCCAATAGGTGCGGATGCGCTCATAGAACGACGCGGCGCGCACCGGATCGACGTCGTAGTTTTCGCGCTCGACCCATTCCACGTCCGGCCCGAAGCGCATGCGGCCGCCCATGTCGAGCGTGACATGCACGCCGAGCCCGCCGACGATCGGCGTCGGATAGATCAGCCGCGTGAACGCCGGCTTGCCCGCGTAAGTGAAATAATTGCCTTTGCCCAGAACGAGCCGCGGGACGCGCTGCGCCGGATAATCGCGCATGGCGCGCGCCACCGCTTGCGCGCCAAGCCCCGCGCAATTGACCACGGCATCGAAGGCGAACTCGCCGCCGCTGTTGTCGCCGAATGCGACGTGCCATTGTCCGTTTCGGCGCGACGCGCCCGTCACCGGCGTGTTGAAGGCGATGGCGCCGCCAAGGTCCTCGAGATCGCCGCGCAGCGCCAGCATGTAGGCATGGCCGTCGATGATGCCGGTTTCCGGCGAATGCAGCGCGCCGATGCAGGACAATTCCGGCTCCATCGCGCGCGCCGCGTTGCCGCCGAGCATCTCCAGGCCTTCGACGCCGTTGATGTGGCCTTGCTTCTCGATCGCCTGGATCTTGTCGAGTTCGGCGTCGTTGGTGGCGACGACCAGCTTGCCGCATTTGCGGTGCGGCACGCCGTGCGCGGCGCAGAATTCGTACAGCATGCGCCGCCCACGCACGCAGTGGCGCCCGCGCAGAGTGCCGGTCGGGTAATACATGCCGCCGTGAATAACTTCGCTGTTGCGCGAGGAAATGCCGGTGCCGATGGCGTTGGCGGCCTCCGCCACCACCACGTCGTGGCCCTTGCGCGCGGCGGCGCGCGCCACCGCCAGACCGACCACGCCGGCTCCGATCACCAGGACTTGCATAGGGGGAATGTCTCGACAGCGTTGGCAGCAACCGCTTCACGGAACTGCCATTAATCCATGATTTGCACAAGAATGCCCGTTTCGGCCCGTCGCCATCGGCCTTGACCATGCGCGCGGCTCAGGCAGATTGGCGCGCGATTCCACGAAACGGCGGGATTTAACGATGGGCACGACGGCATTGAAATGGGCGGTCATCGCGTTCGGCGCCCTGCTGGCGGGACAGGCGGCAGCCGCGACCTGCCACAATACCGGCAGCTACGAGGCCTGGCTCGCCGCCTTCAAGAAGCAGGCCTTAGCGCAAGGCATCTCGGCGCGCGTGATCGCCGAAGCCTCGCCCTCGCTGATCTTCGATCCGGCCATCATCCGCCGCGACCACGGCCAGGCCGTCTTCCAGCAGACCTTCCTGCAATTCGCCGACCGCATGGTCGGCGGCGCGCGCATCCCGAACGGCCTCGCCAAGATCAAGCAGCACGCTGCGACCTTCGCCGCGGTTGAGAAGAAATACGGCGTGCCGGCGCCGGTGCTGACCGCCTTCTGGGGTCTGGAGAGCGACTTCGGCGCCAACTTCGGCAACTACAAGATACTGAGCGCGCTGGCGACGCTCGCCTATGATTGCCGCCGTCCGGATTTCTTCCGCCAGCAACTGCTCGACGCGTTACGCATCATCGAGCGCGGCGATCAGCGCGCCGACGAGATGATCGGCGACTGGGCCGGCGAATTCGGCGGCCTGCAATTCACCGCCTCCGACTATCTCAAGAACGCGGTGGACTTCGACGGCGACGGCCGCCGCGATCTGATCCACAGCATCCCCGATACGCTCGCCTCCGGTGCCAACTTTCTGGTCAGCCTCGGCTGGCATCGCGGCGAACCCTGGCTGCAGGAAGTGCGCGTGCCGCAAAACCTGCCGTGGCAGGAGGCGGACTTGACCATCCAGCATCCGCGCTCGCAGTGGGTCGCCTGGGGCGTGCAAGCCGCGCACGGCCCCGCGTTGCCGGCCGACGATATGGCGGCGTCGATGATCCTGCCGATGGGCCGGCACGGGCCGGCCTTCCTCGCCTATCGGAATTTCCAGGCCTTCCTCGGCTGGAATTCGGCCTACGTCTATTCGACCACGGTCGCCTATTTCGCCACGCGGCTGGCCGGCGCGCCGGCGTTCAATCACGCCGGCGCCAAAGACGTCGTCCCGCTCTCGACGCCGCAGATGATGGAACTGCAGCGGCTGCTTGATCAGCACGGCTACAAGGTCGGCGAGATCGACGGCAAGCTCGGCGCCGGCACCCGCGCGGCGGTGCGGTTGGCGCAGATCAAAACCGGGCTGCCGGCGGATTCCTATCCGACCGCGGAACTGATCGAGCGCCTTGGCGGTAGCCGCATGGGCGGCGTCAACCGCTAGCGCGGCGGTCGCGCCAGCCGCGGCATTTTTCCCGTTCACGAGTTTGCGAACTGGCCGCAGGTTAGGCGGCGGCCGGGCGTTGATTTTTATGCAAGGGCGTCGATGAGCGCGGTGTCATCCGCCTTGGTGGATTACGCACTGCAGCAATTCGATGCCGATCGAAATATTGCGGAATGTTCATGATCGATCGCAACAGCGATCACAAAAGCGCAAATCATGCGCATCCCGGCGAACGAAAAAAGCGTTGTACCGTTTAACGATACGCCCCCGGGACGGGGCGAGGACGTGGAGGGTTTTCCATCATGCTGAAGTTTTCCGGTTGCCTAACGGTGGCATTGCTGGCGAGCGTCCTGGCGATCCCGATGACCGCCGACGCGGCGCAGTTGCAGCGGCAGAGCGGCAACGCACCGGCCGTGCATGTCGCGGCACCGCATTTCGCCCCGCATGTCGGTGGCGCAGTACCGCATTTCACTGGGCGGAGCGGCGGCGGGGTGCCGCATTTCACAGCGCGGAGCGGTCGCACACCGCATTTCACGCGTCACTTCACCACGCCGCATGTGATCAACCGGGCCGCGACCGTGAACCGCAGCTTGCACATCACACAGCCGAATTCGGCGGCGCGAATTCTGCGCGGGCGACACAATCTCGGGCATCAGCTGGCGAACCCGAACGTCATCCACGCCCAGCCGAATTTGGCTTCGGCGCCAAACGCGCAGACCAATCGCCACTTCCACCGCAACGGCACCACCGGCATCACGACGCAGGCGGCGCGGCAAGGCCGCTTCGCCTCGCGCTTTGCGGCGCGCGCGCAATCGGATCCGAACTGGCGTTCTGATCACATCGCCGCGCGCCGGGCCTGGCGGCACGGACACCGCGCCGGATTCGTGGCGTGGTACGGGCCGGTGTTCTGGCCCTACGCCTATTCCGACATTTTCGACTACGCGTTCTGGCCCTACGGCTACGACGACGGCTACTGGGACTACGCCTATGACAATTTCATCGACGGCCTGTTCTGGGGCGAATACGGACCGCCGGAGGACTATGGCTACGCTTATGCCGCGCCGTCGGGCTCGCATGCCACCCGCGTCAGCTATGCCGGCGTGCAGGAGCTGTGCAAGGAGCCCGGCACCGGCATCACCGCCTGGCCGTTCGCTGAGATCCAGCGCAAGGTCGGCCTCAACGATGAGCAGAAGCAGTTGCTCGGCGACGTGCGCAAGGCCGCCGCGGATGCCGCCGCCACGTTCAAGGCGTCATGCCCGGCGGAGAACATGTTCCCGCTCACGCCGCCGGGACGGCTGACCGCCATGACCGGGCGGCTGCAAGCCACGCTCGACGCGGTGAAGATCGTGCAGCCCGCGCTCGACAAGTTCTACAACTCGCTGAGCGACGAGCAGAAGGAACGCTTCAACCAGTTCGGTCCGAAACGGCCCGTCAACAATCCGGAGACAACCGCCGCGCTGCCGCACGACAACAAGACCTGCTCCGAGGCGAAGCCCGGTCTCGCCGCGCTGCCGATCGAAAAGATCGCCGACGTGGTCAAGCCGACCGACGCCCAGCAGGCCGAATTCAAGAAGCTGCAGGACGCGACCGACAAGGCGGTCGCGACGCTGCAGGCCGCCTGTCCGGACGACACGCCGCTCACCCCGCCCGGCCGGCTGGCGGCGATGGAGACGCGCCTGCAGGCGATGATCGACGCGGCCGACACCGTGAAGCCTGCGCTTGAGAGCTTCTATGCCTCGCTGTCGAACGAGCAGAAAGCGCGGTTCGACCGTATCGGCCAGGTGCTGGCGCAAGCGAACGAGTGATCCCCAGCCGATGAATTGACAAGGCGGCCCTCGCGGCCGCCTTTCTTTTGCCGTCTTCGGTTCCCGCAATGCAAGATCGTCCGCGCGTAAGAGGATTTTCCTCCTTCGCGTTTGCATCTTGTTCAGCAAAACGGAACATTGCCGTACACGGCCAAAAGGCGTCGGCTTAGTCTTACGATTTGACCGGCGGGGGGCTCCGGCTTGAAAAGTGCAGCGACCGGCGAGACTGGACACCCCGCGCTTGGCAACGTGCTCGGCATCGCGCTCTATGTGCTCGAACTCGTTGCGATCGCGGCTGGTTGCTTCGGCCTGGCCGAGACCGCGCAATTACTTCCGTCTATCAATCCGACCGCGACGCTATTGTGGCCGCCGACCGGGTTCGCGCTGGCGCTCATCCTGCTGCGCGGCTATAGAATTTGGCCCGCAATCCTGGCTGGATCGTTTTTTCCCGGCGCCACGGCCGCTCGCTCCCTCTTCGATTCAGGTTCCATCGCAACCGGTACGCTGCTCGCGGCAATGGCCGGAGCCTGGCTGATCAGCCGCTGGGCAAATGGCCGCAAGGCGTTTGTGGCGCCAACGGACGTCTTGAAGTTTGCGCTCGTCGCCTTTGTGCCGACCGCGCTGTTGAGTTCGACGATTGCAGCGGCAGGCCTATGGCTCCTGAGTGACGTCGCCCCCGCGCACCCCGTCGCCACATGGATGACCTGGTGGCTGGCGGACGCGGCCGGGACCGCGATCGTCGCGCCTGTTGTCGTGCTCTGGGCGATGACGCCCCTCCGACCGTTTTCCAAATGGGGCGTTTTGGAAGCGGTCGCGATTTTCGCACTCACCGGCGTCATCGGCGTCGCGGCGTACGGCCCCCTTACCGCCAACGGCCTCATTGACGCCGATCTCAACGGTCTGTTGCCGTATCGCGGCCTCATCGGGATTCTCGTGCTGATCCCGCTGATGTGGGCCGGCCTGCGCGGCAACCAACGCAATGCCGCGACGGCCTCGCTTGTTTTCTGCGGAATCGCGGTGTGGGGCTTCTCGGCCGGCATCAGCCCGTTTGCGAAGACGGACGTGAATGGATCGCTGCTGTTGCTGTTCGTTCTGATCGTGAGCACGTCGGTCCCGCCGCTCGTTCTCGCCGCCGCAGCCGCCACGCGCCATGCCGCGGAAGCACACTTGCTTTCGGTCCAGGATCAATTGAATCGCAAAATCGTCGAGACGAACCTGGCGCTCGACAGCGCCAAGCGTCATTTCCAGATCTTGATCGAAGGCGTCGTCGACTACGCCATTTTCGTGCTCGACACGGCGGGACGCGTGGCGAGCTGGAACAGCGCCGCCCAGCAAATCATCGGTTACACGGCGGAAGAAATCATCGGCAAGCATTTCGGGATATTTTATCGGCCGGACGAGCGCCGCGCCGGCGAGCCGAACCGCGCGCTGGAATTGGCCGTGCAAAAAGATAAGCACGAAGTCGAAGGCTGGCGCATCAGGAAAAACGGGACGCTCGTTTTCGTCACCGGTTCGGTCTCCGTCATTCGCGATGACAATGGTAATCTGATCGGCTTCGCCAACGTCATTCGCGACGCGACCGAGCGGCGCGACGCGCAGGAGAAACTGGTCGAGGCGCGCGAACAACTCGCGATGGCGCAGAAAATGGAAGCCATCGGCAAGCTGACCGGCGGCATCGCGCACGACTTCAATAACCTGCTGATGATTATCGGCGGCAATGCGCAGACGTTTAAGCGCCTGCTCGACCCGAAACTGCCGCGCGCCATCGAGGCCATCCAGACGGCGGCCAAGCGCGGCGAAAGTCTCACCCGGCAATTGCTTACCTTCTCGCGCCGCCAGCAGCTGAGCCCGACGGTGGTCGATTTGAATGCCTGTATCCGCACCATGCGGCCGATGATCGAAAGCTCGCTGCGCGGGAACATCGTTTACAACGAAAAGATCGGCGCCGGTGTCTCGCCGGTCAAAGTCGACCAAGCCGAATTGGAGCTTGCGATCGTCAATATCGCGGTCAATGCCCGCGATGCCATGCCAAGCGGCGGCACATTCACTCTATCCGTCGGCAACGCGCCGAAAATCCATGAAGTCGGCGACGATCAGCCCATCGGCCCGTTCGCTGTGATCGAGTTCAGCGATTCCGGCATGGGTATCCCGCCCAATCTCCTGTCCAAGATCTTCGATCCGTTTTTCACGACCAAGGAGGTCGGCAAAGGGACCGGGCTCGGCTTGTCGCAGGTCTACGGCTTTGCCCACCAGGCCGGCGGAACGGTCAGGGCGGAGAGCAAGATCGGGCAAGGAACGACGCTCACGATGTATTTGCCGCTGTGTGCCGCGGCGGACATCGCGATCAAGGAAGTTTCCGTCAGGAACGTTGCCCATCCACGGCGCCCGACGGTGCTGGTTGTCGACGACAGTGCCGAAGTGGCGCAGGTGACGTCGTCGCTTTTCGAGCATCTCGGTTACGACACCGTCTACCGCGACTCGGCCGAGGCGGCGTTGAAGTTGTTGGCGGAGGGCAAGACGTTCAATCTTGTGTTCAGCGACATCGTGATGCCCGGCACCATCGATGGCGTCGGGCTGGCGAGCGAAATCCGTTCGCGTTATCCCAATCTGCCGGTGATCCTGACGACGGGGTACAGCGATGCCGCGCAAGCGGCGCCGCCGAATTTGCCGATCCTGCGCAAGCCTTTCGATACCGACGCGCTCAGAGATTTCATTCAGGATACGGCGGACGTTCGGTTGACCGCCTGACACGCCAGGCCGCTAGAAGCAGAGATTAGTCCAGACCTCGCCGCGCTTGTTCTTGAGCACGTAGGGGCATTCCAGGCGCTTGAGCGCGACCTTGGCGTCTTCGTCGCCGAGCGCCGCGGCGCGTTCGTAATAGGTCTTGGCAGCGCGGGTATCCTGCGCGCCGCCGCGTCCGTTTTGCGCGAACGAGCCCAGCCACTCCAGGGCGCCGGGATGATTTTGCGCGGCGGCTTTTTCGAACAAGGCGCGCGCGGCGACGTCGTCCTTCGCCCCGCCGGTACCCTGCGCGTACATCAAGCCGAGCTGGAATTGCGCTTCGGCCGAATTGGCCTCTGCCGCTTTCTCCAGCATGGTGCGCGCCTCGACCGGATTCGACGCCGCGCCGCCATCGATCGCCGCGAGGTTGGTGACGCCGCGCGGATTGCCGGCCTTGGCGGCGCGTTCGAACAGCTCGCGCGCCTTGGCCTGGTCCCGGGCGACGCCCGCCCCAGTTCCGTACATCACGCCGAGCTCGACCATCGCCGCGCTGCTGCCCTTGTCGGCCGCCTTGCGATAGGCGGCGATCGCTTCGGCGATTTGCCGATTGGCGGCATAAGCGCGGCCGAGCTGATACATCGCGCGGCGCGACGACGCCGACGCAGTCTTGCAGAATCTGATCGCGGTCGCGATATCGGACGCGGCAATAACGGGCGCGCCTTTGACGTCCGTCGGCTTATCCGGATCGGTGGGATCGGCGGCGATGCGGTCGCACAGCACAAGATCGGCCGATTGCGCGAATGCCGCCGAATGTAGCGACAACGCCAGCAGGGCTGCAGCGAGCGAAACGGTGCCAGATCGCTTCATCATCACTCCACGCAAGCAGAACTTTTTTCCGGCTACCAAGCTTAGGGCTGAGGCCCGCCGGCCGGCAATAAAAAAATCGGCCGAGGGGCGCCGGGGTCTTACCACGTACTTAAGCGCACCGCTGTCGAAGGGTTGGCCCGCCGCACCGGTCCGTATAAGGACGTGGGGAGCAAAACTCCAAGGATGAATTGAACAGATCATGAGCAGCACCGACGCGCCGCTTTGTCCGCCGCCCGATCTCAACCCCCATTCCCCGAGTTTCGCGGTGCCGGCCGGTGCGGCCGATTGCCATGCCCACGTGTTCGGCCCGGCATCGCGCTACCCCTATCAGGACAACCGCTCGTATACGCCGCCGGACGCGCCGCTCAGCCAGCTTCGCGCCATGCACAAGACGCTTGGCATCCAGCGGCTGGTCGTGGTGGCGGCGAGCGTGCACGGCACCAACAACAATGCCGTGCTCGACGCGATCGCGACCGAACCTGAGAATTTGCGCGGCATCGCCACCGTCGGCGCCGACATCAGCGACAAACAGTTGGCGCAGCTCAGAGATGGCGGCATCCGCGGCATCAGGATCAACCTGGTCGACAAGGGCGGCAATCCGTTCGGCTCGCTCGATGCGCTAAGCGCAATCGCGGAGCGGATCCGCGATCTCGGCTTTCACATCGAGTTGCTGGTTCACGTCGAAAGCTTCCCCGAGCTGCGCGCGCTGGCCAAAAGCGTGTGCGTGCCGCTTTCCGTCGGCCATATCGGCTATACAAAGGCGGCGGCGGGCGGCATCGCACATCCGGGCTATCAGGAATTTCTGGCCTTGCTGCGTGACGGGTATTTCTGGGTCAAGCTGACCGGCCCGTCCCGCATCAGCGCGCACGATCGCTTTCCCTACCCGGACGTCACAGCCATGGCCCAGGCCGTCATTTCGGCAGCGCCGGATCGCGTCGTTTGGGGATCGGACTGGCCGCACGTCATGCAGTACAAGCCGATGCCGAATGACGGCGACCTCTTCGATGCGCTCGCGGAATGGGCGCCGGACGCAGCGCTTCGCCGGCGCATTCTGGTCGACAATCCGGCGCGCCTGTATGGATTTGGCTGAAGGCGTTCTTGCCGTTGCTCGACCGTCATCGGCTATGCTCGACTGCAACTTTGGGGGACCACGTGTCCAAACTACGCATCTACGGCATCGCCCGCACGCGCGCGTTCCGCGCGCTCTGGATCGCGAAAGAGGTCGGGCTCGACTACGAGCACCTGCCGATCGAAATCGGCGATGCCGGCGCCCGCTCGCCGGAGTTTCTCCAACTCAATCCGAACGGGCGTTTGCCATTCATCGTGGACGGCGAGTTCGTGCTGTTCGAGTCGCTGGCGATCGCGCTTTATCTCGCCAAGAAGCACGCCTATGGCAGGCTCTATCCTGCCACGCTGGAAGACGAGGCGAAGGCCTGGCAATGGAGTTTCTGGGCGATCGCCGAAGTCGATCGCGGCGTCAACATCTGGTCGTTGCACGCCGTCCGGCTGCCCGAGGCGGACCGCGATGCCGGGAAGCGTGACGAAGCGCTGAAGGTTCTGGTCGCACCGTTCAAGGTGCTCGACGCGGCGGTGACAAAGCAGCCGTATCTCCTCGGTAGCGATTTCACGGTGGCCGATCTCAACGTCGCCGCCGTCATCAGCCGCGCGATCGACATGGACCTGTCCGCGGTGCCGCACCTCAAGGCGTGGCTCACGCGCTGTCTCGAGCGGCCGGCGGCGCGCGAGGCGCTGGCACTCAAGACCAAGGCCGACAATGAAACGCCGGCGGAGGTGACCCGGCGCATCGCCAAAATCAATCGCCTGTGAAGCGCAAATCCGGAGCGGCTCAATGAAGAACGGCGGCCACCTGGGCCGCCCTTTTTTATGGTCGCGCCGAGGTGCGAGCCTATTCCGCCGCCAGCCGCACTTCCGGCGCCGCCGCCTTGACGTCGGGCGTAACGTGGCTTTCGAACTTGGTGAAGTTCTTCTGGAACATGCCGACCAGCGCGCGCGCGGTCTTGTCGAACTCGGCCTTGTCCTTCCAGGTCTTGAACGGGTTCAAGAGATGCGGCTCGACGCCGTGCACCGAGGTCGGCACCGAGAAGCCGAAATACGGATCGGTACGGAAGTCGGCGTTCTTCAGGGAGCCGTTGAGCGCCGCGGTCAAGAGCGTGCGCGTCGCCTTGATCGGCATGCGCCGGCCCTCGCCGTATTTGCCGCCGGTCCAGCCGGAGTTCACCAGCCAGACGTCGGCTTTGTACTTGTTGATGTAGTCGCGCAGCAGGTTGGCGTAGACCGACGGATGGCGCGGCAGGAACGGCGCGCCGAAGCAGGTGGAGAATTCCGGCTCGACACCGACCAGCCCCTTCTCGGTGCCGGCCACCTTGGCGGTGTAGCCGGAGAGGAAATGGTACATCGCCTGATTGTCGGTGAGCTTGGCGATCGGCGGCATCACGCCGTAGGCGTCGGCGGTGAGGAAGATGATGTTCTTCGGGTGCCCGGCGCGGCCCGAGCGCGAGGCGTTCGGGATGAAGTCGAGCGGATAAGCCGAACGGGTGTTCTCGGTCTTGGAGCCGTCGTCGTAATCGGGAACGCGCGTGTCCGGATCGAACACCACGTTCTCCAGCACGGCGCCGAAGCGATTGGTGGCGTCCCAGATCATCGGCTCGGCTTCCTTCGAGAGCTTGATGGTCTTGGCGTAGCAGCCGCCCTCGAAATTGAAGATGCCGTCGGGACCCCAGCCGTGCTCGTCGTCGCCGATCAGGATGCGCTTCGGGTCGGCCGACAGCGTGGTCTTGCCGGTGCCGGACAGGCCGAAGAACAGCGCGCTCTCGCCCTCGTGGCTGACGTTCGCCGAGCAGTGCATCGGCACGACGTTCTCGGCCGGCAGATAGAAGTTGAGCGTGGTGAACACCGACTTCTTCATCTCGCCCGCGTAGGACGAGCCGCAGATCAGCACGATCTTGCGCGTGAAATCGATCGCCACCATGGTGTCGGAGCCGTCGCGGCCGCCGTGCCGCTTGGCGTCGGGGCGGAACGACGGCAGGTCGACGATGGTCAGCTCGGGCACGAACTTGGCGAGGTCCGCGCGCTCGGGACGGATCAGCAGCTGGCGGATGAACAGCGAGTGCCAGGCGTATTCGGTGAACACGCGTGTCTTGATCTGGTACTTCGGATCGGCGCCGCCAAAGAGGTCCTGCGCGAACAGCGTCTTGCCCTTTACGTGCGCCTGGAAGTCGGCGAGCAGCGCGTCGAAATTCTCAGCGCTCATCTTGCGGTTGCCATCCCACCACACGGAATCGCGCGTGAGGTCATCGACGACGGTGTGCTTGTCCTTGGGCGAACGGCCGGTGTGATGGCCGGTGAAGGCGCTGAGCGCGCCACCCGCGACAACCGAAGCCTCGCCAGCACGGATTGAATATTCGTAGAGCGGCGCTTCACTCAGATTCCAATGGATCGCGGCCAGATCTTTAAAGCCGAACTTATCGGCGCCATAGGCACCGTTCCGCACACCCGTTTCTTGCACGCAAACACCTCCCAAAGCGATCGGCCGCTTCCTTTAGCCCGCGCGAGGCCAAGAGCGGTCTTGCCCTATAAGGTCTTAGTATAGCCCCTCGTTCCAAGGCGCGCGACCATAGTCATCGACCGTGTGAATGCCAAGAACAAATCATATGCATCGTAACCGGGAATCGTTGCGCTGCATCAATTCGGCGAAGGCGATGCAAGCGCCGCTGATGTCTGAGCAATCAGTCCCTTGGCGGATTCGGCCGATCTGACCCCGCCGGCCATCGCGTTAACCACGGCCGCAGGTCCTGGCGCAGCGGCGCGGTCAAATTGCGCCGATGGTCCAGGTGACAATCTCTCCGGCCACCCGTGAGAAAGCCTGGTTGAGCGCCGCGACGGCGTCGGGCCCCGCCGCGCTTTTCGCCGGGATGCTGGCCGTGAACGTCCGCGAGGCGGCGATCGCGCCTTTGTCGCTGACCAGCCGCGCGGTCAGGCCGACGACGGCGCTGGGCGACGGCCCTGAGACGATCTGGAAGCTTTGGATCGAAAGCTCCAACCGATATTCCGCCGCAAGTTGCTCGAGCGGCCGGCTCACGGCGCTCAGTTGATGGGCGTTCTCGAAGCTCTGCACGATCCTCGCTTGGATCAGCTTCGGCAGGTTGTCGGCCCACTGCGCATCGTCAACGTTTGTATAAGTGCCTGCATCGCTGCGGATCAGGATCTTCTGCGAGTCGAACAGGATGAGAGCGTTCGGATCGGGCACCACCAGTTGCGCCTTGATGGTCTTCTCAGACGGTGGAAAATCGGTCACTGCCGCGAGATCATAGATCGTCGGCCCCTGCTTTGTCGCGCCGGTGCCGGCCAATTTCTCCAGCCCGCCGATCAGACCCTCGACGCGCGCGGCATTGCGCCCGAGCATGTCGGCGAAGGCGGCTATCCCCGTAATCGCCGTGTTCAGCGGCTTGGCGTTGTCGCCCAAGATCGTGTCGATGCGGCGTAATGTTGCCTGCACAGATTCGGTCAAGGTCCGGCCGACGTCGGGACCGGCGATGAGCAACGGCGGTTTTCCGTCCTTCGGCGTCAAGCGCGACGCCTGCGGCGAACCACCCTTGAGCGCGACGGCCGCGGCTCCGGTGAAGCCTTGGTAGGCGATGTCGATCTGCGTGTCGGCGCGCACCGGCGTGCCCGGGTCGAGCGAGATCGCAACGGTGACCCGGCTCGGCTCGTTGGTGTCGAGATCGATGCGTGTCACGGTGCCGGCGCGAATGCCGTTGAACAGAACGTTCGCCCCCGGCACCAGCCCCGACACCGGCTGCTCGAAGCGGATCTCGTAGACCGCCCGCTCGCCGAAGCCGCCCAGTGTCTTGATCCAATAGACGAAGCCGAAGCCGCCGAACAGGCAGGCGAGCGTAAAGGCGCCGATCAGGACGTAGCGGGCGCGGGTCTCCATGATGACGATCCTCGCGGCGGACCGCTCAACTCCGGCTGAGAGTGATGGACGCTTTCACGATCTGACCGCCGCCGTATGAATCGATGGTGACGTTTTGTCGCCGGTTGCGGGTCAGCATGACAAGATCGGCGGAGAAGGCGGAGCTTTCGACATGGATCTGCAGGCGTTCGCCCTGCGCATTGCCAACCGCGGTGCCGCCGATGTTGCGGCTCCGTTCGGTCCAGCGTCCGGTGACCTGGTTATTTTCGTCGGCGGTGAACTGGCCGCTGAGATCGAAATTGTAGCTGTCGCTGGCGCAGCGCAATTGCAGATCGATTTCATGCTCGCTGCTGCCACGCGGACGATATTCCGCCTTGCAGCGGATACGTTCGGCATCGCCGTTATTCGGCCGCAAGGTTCCTGTGCCGGTCCAACTGCCGGAAAAATTGGCAAATGGCCCCGACGCAGCCAAAGCCGGCGGCGTTGCAACGGAATACGCCAGCACCGCGGCGCTGAGACAGCCGGCGACGATGGCGGCGGACGAATAGGGCAATAAACGGCGTAAAGTGTGTTGCACGGTCAAATTCCCCTTCATGTTCGGATGGCGCAGAAAGCGTGTCGCCATTTAACCTTGAATGGGGCCATTCTGGTTCCGGTAAAAGCTTGTTTTACCTCCCATGCCGCCACTCAGATCGCATTGCGCTACATCAATCCGCCATCTCCGGTCAGTCGCTTGCATCGAGGCATCGGTTCACATCGCCCGCGCCTTGTCGGCGAGTTGCTTGAGCACGGTGCGCAGCGGGCCCGGACCGGCGACGCGCTGCGGGAAAAACAGCCGTAAGGCAGTCTGGTTCAGCTGCAAGTCGAGGCCGTCCGGATCGACGCCGACGCAGCGCCAGTTGCCGTCCGGCGCGCCAAGCAATTTGCTGGCGTAGAGCCGGCAGGCTTCGGCATGATCGGCGTTCATGTGAACGATGGCGCCCTCTTCCGCGTCGATCAGCGCTTCGGCGCCCGTAATGTCGGTGAGCACGTCGGCGGGGCTAAGATCGGCGGCGCGGGCAAAGCCGCCATTGAGATGCGCGGAAACGACGCCCATGCGCCAGAACGCGAAGTCGCCAAAGCCGGCATAGAGCTCCGACTTCGGATGGCGCGCCAGGAAGCGGCGGCGGATGCGGGCATCGTCGGCGCCTTCGCGGACAACCGGCGCAAAACTGCCGAGCACCGTCAGGCGGGGATGCGCCAAAGCGTCGCCCTTGCCGGTCTCCGCCAGCAGCAGCGAGGCGCGGCCGTCGACCTCGAGGTTGGCGGTGTGGGTGGCCAATCGCGACACCAGGATCAGCGGGGAGCCGTCCACGTTGGTCGCCACATTGACCAGCGAGGCAAAGGGGTAGCCGGTGTTGCGATCGAGCGTCGCCAGCGTCCCGGCACGTGTCACACGCAAAAGGGTCTTGGCGACCAGCCGCGGGTCGAAGTCCGCCGGGGCCTGGGCGTTCTCCGGGGTGCGGCCTGGCATGGCGCCGGGCAAGGGTATCTCTGGGCTCATTGCATTCCAGTCGTGTTGACCCGTCCGCTCGCAGCTTTCGGCTCGGTTGGGCTTGAATTTGCTACGGAATCACATAGTTGTTGCAAAGAGGCCACATTTCGGACCCCGTTTATGGGGTTCAAAACATGCGGGACGTCAGCCAAGAGGGGCTCCATGCCGACCATCGCTCTCGTCGACGACGACCGCAATATCCTGACCTCCGTTTCGATGGCGCTCGAAGCCGAGGGCTATCGCATCATGACTTATACCGACGGCGCCAGCGCGCTCGACGGTTTCAAGACCTCGCCGCCGGACCTCGCCATCCTCGACATCAAGATGCCGCGCATGGACGGCATGGAAACCCTGCGCCGGCTGCGCCAGAAGAGCGACATTCCGGTCATCTTCCTCACCTCCAAGGACGAGGAGATCGACGAGATGTTCGGGCTCAAGATGGGGGCCGACGACTTCATCCGCAAACCGTTCTCGCAGCGGCTCCTGGTCGAGCGCGTCAAGGCGGTGCTGCGCCGTGCCACGCCGAAAGACGCCGCGGCGCCGAAGGAGGCCGACGCCAAGGCGCTGGAACGCGGCCAGCTGCGCATGGACCCCGAACGGCATACCTGCACCTGGAAGAACGATCCGGTCACCCTCACGGTCACCGAGTTCCTCATCCTGCAGGCGCTCGCCACTCGGCCCGGCGTGGTGAAAAGCCGCAACGCGCTGATGGACGCCGCCTATGACGATCAGGTCTATGTCGACGACCGCACCATCGACAGCCACATCAAGCGGCTGCGCAAGAAGTTCAAGGTCGTCGACGACGATTTCGAAATGATCGAGACGCTCTACGGCGTCGGCTACCGCTTCAAGGAAACATGACGCATCGTTAGCCCACGGTCCCGAAAAGCTTGTCCTCGACATGATCGGAGATGGGTACCGGAATTCGGCAAAGACCTTGCGCAATGTTAATGATGCGGAGGGCTCCGAGTGGCCTGACACAGCGTCCCGGCTTGCGGTAAAATCACATCGACCCGGCTGGATCAAACGACGTGCTCGATCGAACCGCAGAAATTCTGCCGCCGAACGCCGAAGCCGAAAAGCCTGGCGAGGAAACTCCGCGTCGCGAGCGCAAGCGCTTCGACGCGATCCGGCGGCCGTTGCGTTCGGCTTGGGCGTTTTTCGTTTCGCAAAGCTTCTCCAGCCTCACCCGCCGCATCGTCTTCCTCAATCTCACCGGCCTGGTCGCGCTGGTTGCCGGCGTACTCTACCTCTCGCAATTCCGCGCCGGCCTGATCGACGCGCGCGTGCAGAGCTTGCTGGTGCAGAGCGAGATCATCGCCGGCGCGATCGCCGCCTCGGCGACGGTGGAAAGCGACGCGGTCACCATCGATCCCGAGCGGCTGCTTGGAATTGCAGGCCGGCGAAAGCTACGGGCCCGCCGACGAGGGACAATCCGGCATCGAGTTTCCGATCAATCCCGAGCGGGTGGCGCCGGTGCTGCGCCGCCTCGTCTCGCCGACCAAGACGCGCGCGCGCATCTACGACCGCGATGGCGTGCTGATTCTCGACAGCCGCAATCTCTACGGCCGCGGCGACGTGTTGCGGTTCGACCTGCCGCCGCCGGATACCGAGCAGCCCGGCCTAATGGAGCGCGCCTTCATCGCCATGCGCCGCTGGTTCGGGCGCGGCGACCTGCCGCTCTACAAGGAGCTCGGCCCGGAAAACGGCAAGGGCTATCCGGAGGTCGAGCAGGCGCTCGGCGGACTGCACGCCAGCATGGTGCGGGTCAACGACCGCGGCGAGGTGATCGTCTCGGTCGCCGTGCCGGTGCAGCGCTTCCGCGCCGTACGCGGCGTGCTGATGCTGTCGACGCAAGGCGCCGACATCGACGACATGGTGGAGGCCGAGCGCCTCGCCATCGTCAAGGTGTTCCTGGTCGCCGCCAGCGTCATGGTGGTGCTGTCGATGCTGCTTGCCGGCACCATCGCCGGACCGGTGCGCCGATTGGCCGACGGCGCCGAGCGCGTTCGCCGGCGTATTCGCAGCCGCGTCGAGATTCCCGATTTCACCCGCCGGCGCGACGAAATCGGCGAATTGTCGGGCGCGCTGCGCGAAATGACCAACGCGCTCTATACCCGCATCGAGGCGATCGAAAGCTTCGCCGCCGACGTGGCGCATGAATTGCGCAACCCGCTTACCTCGCTGCGCTCGGCGGTGGAAACGCTGCCGATGGCGAAGACCGACGCGAACCGCAAGCGCCTGCTCGACGTCATCGAGCACGACATCAAGCGGCTCGACCGGCTGATCTCGGATATTTCCGACGCCAGCCGTCTCGACGCCGAATTCAGCGGCAGGAGGCGAGCAGCGTCGATCTGGTCAAGCTCCTGGAAGCGCTGGTCACAGCCGCCAACGAGGTGCGCCCGGACGACGTCAAGCGTGACTCTCGCCTTCGATGGCGGCAGCCCGGCGGAATTCAACGTCCCCGGCCACGACTTGCGGCTCGGCCAGGTGGTCAGCAATCTGATCGACAATGCGCGCTCGTTCTCGCCGCCGGGCGGCAAAGTGCGCGTCACCTGCCGGCGGCTCAAGAACGAGGTGGAGATCATGGTCGACGACGACGGTCCCGGCATCCGCGCCGAAGCCTTGGATAAGATCTTCGAGCGCTTCTACACCGACCGCCCCAACCAGAGCTTCGGGCAGAACTCCGGGCTCGGCCTGTCGATCACCAAGCAGATCGTCGAAGCGCATGGCGGCAGCATCCGTGTCGAGAACCGCACCAGCGCCGCCGCCGCCGGCCAAACGCCGCGCGTGCTCGGCGCGCGTTTCATCGTGCGGCTGCCGGCGACTTAAGCCTTGGACGCCACCATCCACGCTTCCGCCGTTCTGGTCGGCCCGAAGGCCGCGTTGATCCGCGGGCCCGCCGGCGCCGGCAAATCGCAATTGGTCTGGCAGTTGCTCCAGGCAGCGGCGCAGCCGGCGCCCGCCCTTCGCGCGGCTGGTCGGCGGACGATCGCGCCCATATCGACGCCTGCGGCGGCCGGCTGCTGGTGCGTCCGGCGCTGGCATTGGCAGGGATGCTCGAAATTCGCGGCCTCGGCATCCGCCGCCTGCCCTATGAGCCGGTGGCCGGCGGTCGCCCTGGTCGTCGATTTGGCCGCCGCGGAGGCTGAGCGGTATCCGGGTTCGGAGACCGGAAAGACCAGCATCGACGGGATTTTTCTGCCGCGGCTTGCGGTCGCACCCGGCGCGCCGGCCCTGGCCTTGGTATTGGCCTACGCGGGGACTCTCCCCACGACCAATTGACCTTGGGCCGCCACCTGGGCTAACCCCGCGCTCCCCGCAGCCAAGTTGAAAAAATTAACCATAGCGAGCCTAGGATCGCGGACGCCGAAAACGGACACGTCAGAGCACCCCTTTGGCCCCACCTTTTCGCAGTGCAGCAGAGCGCATATATAGCGAGGCAAGCCCTTGCAACGGGCCTTCGAATGAGCCTCAATGCGCGCCCATTCGTGCGGCGCAACGTAGCGCCCGCGAGGAGTTTGGGATGATCGGCCTCGTACTTGTGACCCACGGGCGGCTCGCCATCGAGTTCCGCTCAGCGTTGGAGCATGTGGTCGGGCCCCAGCGCCAGATCGAGGCGGTCACCATCGGCCCCGACGACGACGTCGAGCAGTGCCGGAAAAATATTGTCGATGCGGTGAAGCGAGTCGACAGCGGCGACGGCGTCGCCATCCTCACCGACATGTTCGGCGGCACGCCCTCCAATCTCGCCATTTCAGTGATGAGCCAGCCCAAGGTCGAAGTGCTCGCCGGCATCAATCTGCCGATGCTGATCAAGCTCGCCAAGGTGCGCGAAACCTGCCCGCTCGAACAGGCGGTCGCCGCCGCCCAGGAAGCCGGCCGCAAATACTGCACGATCGCCAGCCGGGTGCTCACCGGTAAATGAGCGGCCCCGCTCAAGTCGACGGGGACCTCCCGCAGCCGAACGCCGCCGTCGTGCGCGACATCGAAATCATCAATAAAAAAGGCCTGCACGCCCGCGCCTCGGCCAAATTCGTGCAATGCGCCGAGCAATTCGATGCCGCCATAACCGTGACCCGTGGTCATGAAAGCGTCGGCGGCACCTCCATCATGGGCCTGATGATGCTGGCGGCGGGGCCCGGCATCACCATCACCATCCAGGCGACCGGCAATGAAGCGGAAGCGGCGGTCGACGCGCTATGCGGCCTGATCGCCTCGCGCTTCGGCGAAGAAGAATAAACGCCGCGGCCCGGCCCACCCGTCCCCACTGTGCTACCATAGGCTGCGCACCCGAGCCATCCGATATCGCGGGACGCGAAGCGGGGCGATGGAGAGCACGCATGGCCGAGAAGAAAGACAACGACAAACAGCCCGCCGCCGCGCAGCGGCCGGCTGCCCCCATTCGCTTTGTGGACCGGCCTGATTGCCTGGAGACCTTCGCCGACAGCATCACCGGCGTGACCTTCGACGGCCAGACGCTGCGGCTCGAATTCTCCGTCACTCGCATGGATGACGTGAAGCCGAACACGCCGGTGAGCGGCCGGCGCTTCCCCGTCTGCCGCCTGGTGCTGTAGCCCGTCGCCGCGGTGGACCTGATCAATCGCATGCAGCAGGTGGGCGTGGCGCTGACCAAGGCGGGCATCGTGAAGCCCAATCCGCCGCAGGCCACCGGCGAAAAATAACGCGGTGCGGCTGACGCCAGCCGCCCGACTAAATATAAAGAAATCTTTATATATGCGTTGCGGGAGCGGCGCGGGCCTGTTATAGGCTCGGCCCGACCAACCGACATTTCACGCGCGCATAGGATCGTCATGACCGTTTCCGCCAAGCCGCAAGCCAAAGCCACCGACTACGTCGTCAAGGACATCTCGCTCGCGGCCTGGGGCCGCAACGAGATCATCATCGCCGAAACCGAGATGCCCGGCTTGATGGCGACGCGCGAAGAATACGGGCCGCAGCAGCCGCTACGCGGCGCGCGCATCGCCGGCTCGCTGCACATGACGATCCAGACCGCGGTGCTGATCGAGACGCTCACCGCACTCGGCGCCGACGTGCGCTGGGCGTCGTGCAACATCTATTCGACGCAGGACCACGCCGCCGCGGCAATCGCGCAAGCCGGCATCCCGGTGTTCGCAGTCAAGGGCGAGAGCCTCACCGACTACTGGGATTACACCCACCGCATCTTCGAATGGTCGGACGGCGGCTTCCCCAACATGATCCTCGACGACGGCGGCGACGCCACGCTGCTGCTGCATCTCGGCCTGCAGGCGGAGACCAATCCCGGCGTGCTCGCCCATCCCGGCAACGAGGAAGAGGAAGTCCTGTTCGCCGCCATCAAGAAGCGGATGAAGGAGCAGCCCGGCTGGTACACCAAGCTCGCCAAGCAAGTGCGCGGCGTCACCGAGGAGACCACCACCGGCGTGCACCGGCTCTACCAGATGGCCAAGGAAGGCCGTCTGCTGTTCCCGGCGATCAACGTCAACGACAGCGTGACCAAATCGAAATTCGACAATCTTTACGGCTGCCGCGAGTCGCTGGTCGACGGCATCCGCCGCGGCACCGACGTGATGATGTCCGGCAAGGTCGCGATGGTCGCCGGCTTCGGCGACGTCGGCAAAGGCTCGGCCGCCTCGCTGCGCCAGGCCGGCTGCCGCGTGATGGTGTCCGAGGTCGATCCGATCTGCGCGCTGCAGGCGGCGATGGAGGGCTACGAAGTCGTGACCATGGAAGAGGCGGCGCCGCGCGCCGACATCTTCGTCACCGCGACCGGCAACGTCGACGTCATCACACTCGACCACATGCGCAAGATGAAGACCGCGCCATCGTCTGCAACATCGGCCACTTCGACTCGGAGATCCAGATCGCCTCGCTGCGCAATCTGAAATGGCACAACATCAAGCCGCAGGTGGACGAGGTCGAGTTCGCCGACGGCCACCGCATCATCCTGTTGTCGGAAGGCCGGCTTGGTGAACCTCGGCAACGCCATGGGGCATCCGAGCTTCGTGATGTCGTCGTCCTTCACCAACCAGACGCTGGCGCAGATCGAATTGTGGACCAATCCCGGCAAGTACCAGAACCAGGTCTACACGCTGCCCAAGCACCTCGACGAGAAGGTGGCGCGGCTGCATCTCGACAAGATCGGCGTCAAGCTCACCAAGCTCTCCGACAAGCAGGCGACCTACATCGGCGTGCCGCAGGACGGCCCGTTCAAGAGCGATCATTATCGCTACTGAAGAATGTCCGTCGGCGTCCTCGCACCGCGCCTTTACGGCCGCGGCGGCACAACGATGATCAGATAGTGGGCTGACCTGCCCGGAATACCAAAATAGCTGCGTGCGAGCTCGACCTCGATGCTGCGGGGCGAAGGATTGTGGGCGATCGCTTTATCCATCGCTTGTTTCATGACGATGGTGCAGTCGTGCTGGCCTGGGTACAGCTCGCACACAAACGCGGCGCCATCGCGGGCGATAAGATCAGGTGTCACCCACGGCGCGGTTTCCGGCTCCAGGACCGGAAACGGCGACGGCTGCTCCGGCAGATAGAACGCCGTCATATTTGCAATGCCGAAATCGCCGCCGACAATGCGGAGCGGGCGGTCGGTGGTCCGCCGCCACTGCTGCTCGACATGGCCGGCCAACTGCTCCGCGTGCGCCAACGGCGGATCGACGCCGCCGAGATGGGCCGCCAGCGCGACGAACGGCGCCGCCGCCAGCATGACCGGCGGCAAGGCGACGGCGATTGCGACGATCGGGACGACGGCACGCCGGCTCACGACGATCGCCGGCGATGACAGCAGCACCACCGGCAGCAGCACGAAACCCGACATGGTCCAAATCGGATTGAGATCATATTTGAAGATGGGCGCTAAAATGGCCGGGAGCACCAGCGTCGTCCAGAATGCAACCGCAACGAACCGCCGCTCGGGCGCGCGCGGCATCAGCGTGTCGACCAAGGCCGCGCCATTCGGCCGGGTCAAGGCGAGAACCAAAAGTACGGGCACCGCTGCATAGCCCGCGCCGCCCGCGAGATAAGTCGCTGCGTTGGTCATCGTCTGTCCGAACGTTTTTGCGCTGTGCGCGTCGAGCGCATAGCTGATCGGCATGAAATCGTGCGTGACCAGCCACACACAGTGCGGCGCGAGCAGCAATGCACCGATGCCAACCGTGATCCAGGGCGCGGCCGAGCGGAAATAGGCTGCCCGCCGCGCGTCGGCGAGCGCCGCCACGGCAAGACCCGCGAGCAGGAAGATCGACCAATATTTGCCGAGCATCGCGGCGGCGGCGGCAGCGCCGGCAAGCGCGGCCCAGGTCGCGGACCGCGTTTCGTAGGAGCGGATAAAGCACAACGCGGTCGCCGCCCAGAGCGCGCCGAGCACGGCGTTGTGATCGAAGCGCAAGCCGAGAAAATTGAAGTACGGCACCAGCATGAGGCAGGCCAGCGCGACGATGCGCTTGTCAGGATCGAGAAAGCGCTCGCACAGGCGCCAGGCGACCCACAGCCCGAGCGCCGCATAGACCATGGCCAGCAAATAGCAGGACCATTCCCTGGTCGAAAACACGGCGAACCAGGCGTGCATCAGCCAGGCGGCGAACGGCGGATGTTTGGAATAGCCGAGCGCGGGGTGCTGCGACCAGGCCACCAATTCGGCGGTGTCGGATTGCACGCCCTGCATCGCTTTGGAAAGCACGCCATAAAGCGTCCAGATCACGGCATAGATGGCGAGCACGATGAGCGCCGTCCGCTCGCGCCGCGCCGGATCGGTGAGCGCGTCGGCCAATCGCTCGACCGGCCCGCGAACTGGTCGAAAAACGCGCCGTGCAAATTCCATTATAGGATCCGTCATGGCCGCGGCGGCACGATAACGATCGTATATCGCTGCGGCTTGCCGGCAAATCGCAGAAAATTGCGCACGATCGCGGTTTCCACGCGGCGACCTGCCAGACCGAGCGCGTTGGCCCTGTCGCGGCAGGCGGCGTCTTCGGCAAAGCACACGATCGCCATGCCGCTATGCGCGAGCTTGGCCGCGTCAGGCGCAGGCATATCGGTCAACACGCGCGGCCGATCCGCCGCATAAGCGGCAACGCCATTGGCCAGATCGCCGGCGCCGCCGACGAAACGCAACGGCTGTGGGATCGTCTCGTGCCAAAGCCGCTCCACCTCGCCCGCCAGCAAAGCGGCCTGCGCCGAATTCGACGATGGGCCGTTGCGCTGCGCGACAATGGCGATCACCGGCGAGGCGATCAGCATCACCAGCGGAATGGCCACGGCGGCCGCGAGAATACGGCGGAGGTCGACGTCGCGGACGGTCACCGCCGGCGACGACAGCAGCAGCACCGGCAGCAGCGTCCAGGCCGACATCGACCACAGCGAGGTGATTTCGGTGCCGCTCGCCAGCGCGGCCATTGCCGGCAGCAGCAAAGGCGCCCAGAACGCGGCGGCGGCCAGGCGGCGGTCGTCATCGGACGGCCAGATCATATCGGCGATGGTCGCGCGGTTCGCGCGCGCCACGATCAGCACAACGATCACCGGGATGGCGACGTAGCCGAACGAGCCGGCGAGATAGCCGAGCACGCCGATAACAGTGGCGCTGAACGGCTTCGCGCCGTGCACGTACATGGCGTAGGCGAACGGCTCGGAAAAATGCTGAGAGAGCCAGGCAAGATGCGGCGCGATCGCAATCAGCCCGACGGCGACGGTGATCCAGGGCGCGGCGGAGCGGAAATAGGCGCCGCGGCGGAGGTCGAGCAGCGCGGCGATCGCCAAACCCGCAAGCAGGAACACCGACCAGTATTTGCCCAGCATAGCCGCCGCGGCGCCAATGCCGGCGAGCGCCGCGTAAAGCGCGCTGCGTTTGCGGTACGAGCGCAGGAACCAGAACGTCGTCGCCGCCCAGGCCGGCATCAGCACCGTATTCACGTTGAACTTGAGCGCGTGGAAATTGAAGAACGGCACGAACATCAGCAGCGCCAGCCCGGCGACGCGCTTCTCGAGGGTCAGATAATCCGCCGACAGCCGCCACACGATCCATAACGTCAGCGTCGGCATCAGCATCGCCAACAGGTAATAGGACCACTCGGCGACCGGAAACACGCCAAACCACAGCCGCACGATGGCCGCGGCGAGCGGCGGGTGCTTGTAGCCCCAGGCAAGATCGCGGGACCAGACGATGACCTCGGTCATATCCGGGTGCAGGCCCTGGCTCGACTTGGCGATGGTGCCGTAGAGCGCCCACAACACCGTGTAGACCGCGAGCGACGCCAGCACGGCGCGCTCGCAGCGCGCCGGATCAGTGAGCGCGCCGCGCAGGCGGTCGATGGGCTTCAGCAAGCGCATAAGCAGGCTCTATGGCATGCAAAAGCGGTATTCGTCCAACCTCTCACCGTCGTTCCGGGGCTCGGCCGTAAGGCCGCGAGCCCGGAATCCAGGGCTAAATCGCACCGTCTTTGTATTGGCTCTGGATTTTGGGTTCGCTCGCAATAGCGCGCCGAAGACGCGCGTAAACGCGCTCATGGCTCGCGCCCCGGAATGACGCCGAGATTGCTTGAAGCTGCGTCCCCTGAGTGTTATCTCGCCGCCATGACGGCGGTCCCGATCCAGAATATCCGCAATTTCTCCATTGTCGCGCATATCGACCACGGCAAGTCCACGCTTGCCGACCGGCTGATTCAGCTCACCGGCGGGCTCGAGGCGCGCGAGATGAAGGAGCAGGTGCTCGATTCCATGGATATCGAGCGCGAGCGCGGTATCACGATCAAGGCGCAGACCGTGCGGCTCAATTACCGGGCGCGCGACGGTAAGGACTACATCCTCAACCTGATCGATACCCCCGGCCACGTCGACTTCGCCTACGAGGTCAACCGTTCGCTCGCCGCCTGCGAGGGCTCGCTGCTGGTGGTGGACGCCAGCCAGGGCGTCGAGGCGCAGACGCTCGCCAACGTCTACCACGCCATCGACGCCGGCCACGAGATCGTGCCGGTGCTCAACAAGGTCGACCTGCCGGCGGCGGACCCGGAAGCGGTCAAGAAGCAGATCGAGGACGTGATCGGTCTCGATGCCTCGAACGCGATCATGATCTCGGCCAAGACCGGCGAAAACGTGCCCGAGGTGCTCGAAGCCATCGTCACCCGCCTGCCGCCGCCCAAGGGCGACCGTGACGCCCCACTGAAGGCGCTCTTGGTCGACAGCTGGTACGACGTCTATCTCGGCGTGGTCGTGCTGGTGCGCGTGGTCGACGGCGTGCTCAAGAAGGGCCAGCGCATCCGCATGATCGGCATCGATGCGCACTACGAGGTCGAACGCGTCGGCGTGTTCAAGCCCAAGCTCGCGCAGGTCGACGAGCTCGGTCCCGGCGAAATCGGCATGCTCACAGCCTCGATCAAGGAAGTGGCCGATACGCGCGTCGGCGATACCATCACCGACGAGCGCAATCCGGTGGACGAGCCGTTGCCCGGCTTCCGTCCGGCGATCCCGGTCGTGTTCTGCGGCCTGTTCCCCGTCGACGCCGCGCAGTTCGAGGATTTGCGCGCGGCCATGGGCCGGCTGCGGCTCAACGACGCCAGCTTCTCCTACGAGATGGAAACGTCGGCCGCGCTCGGCTTCGGCTTCCGCTGCGGCTTCCTCGGTCTCTTGCATCTGGAGATCATCCAGGAACGGCTGGCGCGCGAGTTCAATCTCGACCTGATCGCCACCGCGCCGTCGGTGATCTACAAGATGAAACTGCGCGACGGCCGCGAGATCGAAATCCACAATCCGGTCGACATGCCAGACCCGACGCAGATCCTGGAGATGCGCGAGCCGTGGATCGAGGCGACCATCCTGACGCCGGACGAATATCTCGGCTCGGTGCTCAAGCTTTGCCAGGATCGCCGCGGCGAGCAGAAGGAGCTCACTTACGTCGGCAATCGCGCGATGGTGAAATACAATCTGCCGCTCAACGAGGTGGTGTTCGATTTTTACGACCGGCTGAAGTCGGTGTCACGCGGTTACGCCTCGTTCGACTATCATCTCACCGACTACAAGGAAGCCGATCTGGTCAAGCTGCAGATGCTGGTCAACGGCGATCCGGTCGACGCGCTGTCCATGCTGGTGCATCGCACCCGCGCCGAGTTGCGCGGCCGCGCCATGGCGGAGAAGCTCAAGGAGCTGATCCCGCCGCACATGTTCCAGGTGCCGATCCAGGCGGCGATCGGCGGCAAGATCATCGCGCGCGAGACCGTGCGCGCCTTCCGCAAGGACGTCACCGCCAAATGCTACGGCGGCGACGCCACGCGCAAACGCAAGCTGCTCGACAAGCAGAAGGAAGGCAAAAAACGCATGCGGCAATTCGGCAAAGTCGATATTCCGCAGGAGGCGTTCATCGCGGCGCTGAAGGTGGACACGTGAGGAGTTGATCAGGATCAAACCATAAATCCACGGCCCGCCTAGAATAGCCAATTCGAAAATGACAAGGTGGGCCGCTCATGGACCTCAGGGAAGCGATCTACAGTCGGCGCGCCGTGCGCGAATTTACCGCCGAGCCGGTCGATGAAAAGACGATCCGCGAATTGATCGACGCGGCGATCCAGGCGCCGAGCGCAGTCAATCAACAGCCGTGGTCATTTTGCGTGGTGCGCGACCAAGCCGTTCTCGCCCGCATATCGAGCGAAGCGAAGGCGCATATGCTGAGAACCTCGCCCGCGGCGCTGTTGCCGCATTTTCAGGAACGGCTGAGCAACCCAACCTTCAATATCTTCTATCATGCGCCGGTGCTCGTCCTGATATCGAGCGCCGCGGAAAGCCCGTGGGCGGTCGAGAACTGCTCGCTGGCGGCCGAGAACCTGATGCTGGCGGCCCGCGCCGCCGGATTGGGGACATGCTGGATCGGCTTCGCGCAGAAATGGCTTGTAACGCCGGAAGGAAAAGCGGCGCTGAAACTCCCGGCAAATTATACGCCTGTGGCTCCCATCATTGTCGGGCATCCGAAAGCCGCGCCGCCGCCGGTTGCCAGAAAAGAGCCGGATATACATTGGATCGACGCGTAAGCGTTTCGCCGCCGGCAACGCGTCCCGCTCTGCTATGATGACAATCGGGGCGTACAAGGATTAGTGCTCATGCCGGACGATCAGGCGGACGCTCCAAATCCCGATGCCGCTGTACGAGCGTTCGCGCTCACCCGAAAATTCGACGATCTGACCGCCGTCGATCGCGTGACGCTGACGATCAATCAGGGCGAAATTTTCGGCCTGATCGGCCCGAATGGCGCGGGCAAAAGCACGCTCATCAAAATGCTGACGACGTTGCTGCCGCCGACGTCCGGATCGGCTGCAATCGCCGGCTACGATATCGTCACGCAGCCGGCCGACGTGCGGCGCCACATCGGCTACGTTCCACAACTCCTTTCCGCCGACGGCTCGCTGACCGGCTACGAAAACATGCTGCTGTCCGCGCGTCTCTACGGCATTCCCCGCCGGGAACGGACAGAACGCATCACGGGAGCGCTCGCCCGCATGGGGCTTTCGGAGGTGGCCTACCATCTCGCCGGGCAGTACTCCGGTGGCATGATCCGGCGGCTCGAGATTGCTCAGAGCTTTCTGCATCGTCCGGCCGTGCTGTTCCTCGACGAGCCTACGGTTGGCCTCGATCCCGGTGCTCGAGAGACGGTCTGGGAGCATGTCATCGACCTCAGGGACAGGTTTCACCGGACGATGATCGTGACGTCGCATCACATGGATGAAATCGACAAGTTCTGCGACCGCATTGCTCTGATTGATCGCGGCCGGATTGCCGCTGTCGGCACTCCGTCAGAACTGAAAGCGCGCGTCGGGCCCGATGCCACGCTCGATGACGTTTTTCTCCGGCTCGTCGCCGCGACGAGCGAAACCGAAACCGAGGGAAACTATGGCGAAATCAGGCGCGAGCGTCGGGCCGCCAAAGAGCATGGTTGACAGATCGGTTGGTGAAGCGCTCGGCGACTATGTGATTCAGACCTTGGGGGTGGCCGCCGCCGAGGTGCAGAAGCTCTATCACGATCCGTTTGAGCTGCTGACCCGCGCGGTACAGCCGGTGTTGTGGCTGATGCTGTTCGGCGAGGTCATGGCCCGGGTCCGTGGCGTCGCGCCGGGCGACATTCCCTATCTCGATTTCCTCGCCGCCGGCATCCTGGCGCAAAGCGCGTTGTTCGTGGCGATCTTTTACGGCATCTCCGCGATCTGGGAGCATGACCTCGGAGTCTTGCAGCGCTATCTCGTCAGTCCGGCGCCGCGTTCCGCGCTCGTGCTCGGCAAGGCGATGTCGGCCGGCGTCCGCGCTTTGTCGCAAGCGCTGATCGTCTACGTACTCGCGCTGCTGCTCGGCGTCGGCATCGATCTCAACCTCCTGAGCATCCTCGGCGTCGCCGCCGCGATTGTGCTCGGTTCGGCGCTGTTCTCCACGCTGTCGCTGATCATTGCGTGCATCGTCAAGACACGCGAACGCTTCATGGGGATCGGCCAGGTCCTGACCATGCCGATCTTCTTCGCCAGCAATGCCATCTATCCACTGTCGCTGATGCCGGATTGGTTGAGGGCCGTCTCGCACGTCAATCCGCTCACCTACGAGGTCGATATTCTCAGAGCGTTGATGCTGACGCAGGGAGCGTCGGATTACGGATTCTTGCTCGATTTCGGCGTTCTGCTCGCCGTAACCGCAGGGCTCACCGCGATCGCGGCGCGAATGTACGGCCGCATGGGGTATTGAGAGGCATGCTGCCCTTCGCCGATCAGCGGCGGCTGGGTGGCCCGAACAAGAAGAAAGGCTGCTGGCCGCGGTCGCTGTTGTGCCAGCTGTTGCGTTCAGTGACTTCGGCCTCGCGCGACGTCTCGCGACGCACGCGATGGCCGCGGACGTCTTGATCGTCCACCTCGCGCGCGCGCACCTTTGCCGGCCGCTCGCCGGTCACCACGATGGTGGTGTCGTCCAAGTGCTCCTTCACCAGCGCGAACAAGAGCGCGGCATTGTCCGGGTGCAGGCGGATGCAGCCATGCGAGGCCGGCCGGCCGAGATGCGAGATCTCGTAGGAGCCGTGGATGGCGTAGCCCTCGTTGAAGAAAATCGAATAGGGCATCGGCGACCAGTCGTATTTGCGCGAGAACCATTTGCGCGCCAGCCGCTGCGGCTTATAGGTGCCGTTCGGCGTGTGGTAGCCCATGCGCGCGGTTGACACCGGCCAATGATAGCGCGACGCGCCGTCGACCGTGACCGACAGTTCCTGCGCCGATTTGTCCACCGTCACGACGACGGCGGCCTGCGCGGACGCGAGGCCGCCGAAAACAACGGCGACCGCGGCAAAAGCGACGGCAAGGCGCGGCATCGCAGGCTCCCCCAGAGACAAGTTGCGGCGGCATTTTGGCAAGGGTTTATGAACTTTGCCTAAAATCCAGCGATTTTGGTTACTACCCAAAGACGCGCGGCCGTTTTCGCGCAATTAACCTGACAAGAACCGGCAAAATGGCTAAATCGAACGCACCATGAGACACCGCATCGCCGCCGCGCTCGCCCTCTCGCTTGCCTTAGCCGCCGCGTCCGCCAGCAGCGGCTTTGCCCAAACGCGGGCGGCCGCGGCGACCGCTGTCGCGGTGCCCGTGCCGCCGGCAAAGCCGGCGACGTCGGAAGAAAAGATGCCGGCCAAGGTTTTGTTCTCGAAAGCGAAGCTGCCGAGCCTCGGCCACGCGATGGCCATCGGCTATTACCCGCGCGGCTGCCTGCAAGGCGGCGTCGAACTGCCGGTCGACGGCCCAACCTGGCAGGTGATGCGGCTGTCGCGCAACCGCAATTGGGGCCATCCCGAACTGGTCCATTTCCTCGAGCGCTTCGCCCCGCTCGCCGCCAAGGCGACCGGCTGGCACGGCATCCTGGTCGGCGACATGGCGCAGCCGCGCGGCGGACCGTTGCCGTTCGGTCATGCTAGCCATCAGATCGGCCTCGACGTCGACATCTGGTTCATGCCGATGCCGAACCACGAATTGAGCCAGAAGGAGCGCGAGGAAATTTCCGCCAGCAATCTGGTCGCGCCCGACAAGCTGCGCGTCGATCCGAAAACCTGGACGCCGGCCGACGCCGCCTTCATCCGTACCGCAGCCGAGCAGCCCGAGGTCGAGCGCGTTTTTGTCAATGCCGCGATCAAGAAGGAACTGTGCCGTGTCGAGCCGAAGGGCCACGACGCCTGGATGTCAAAGGTCCGGCCCTGGTACGGCCATGCCGACCACATCCACGTGCGGCTGAAATGCCCGGCCGATTCGCCGAACTGCCGCAAGCAGGAGGCCGTGCCGGCCGGCGACGGCTGTAGCGACAAGGACCTGGCCTTCTGGTTCAAGGATTCGGTGCTGCATCCGAAGCCGTCGCCGCCGCCGAAGGTCCCACCGAAACCGATCACGCTCGCCGACCTGCCGCCCGCCTGCAAGACCGTGCTCGACGCGCCAGCCAATCCGAAAGCGGCGGCGGCGCACTGACCGATCAACCTGCGTGATCGAAGCATCGTGAACATTCCTGCCGGCGATATTCCCGGTGTGCGCCGTTCGCGCTAGACTGCCGTTATGGTCGGCGACATCGACGCCTTACGCGAACTGGGAAAGAAGATCCTCTGGCTCGCGAGCTGGACGATCCACAATGCCAATCACTTGCGCGAGAATTCCGACGGGTTGAAGGTCGGCGGCCACCAGGCCTCGTCGGCCTCGCTCGCCACCATCATGACCGCGCTTTACCTCGACGTGCTCAAGCCCGCCGATCGCGTCGCGGTGAAGCCGCATGCCTCACCGATCTTTCACGCCATCCAGTATCTGCTCGGCCGGCAGACGCGCGAACGCCTCGAAGCGTTCCGCGGCTACAAGGGCGCGCAGAGCTACCCTTCCCGCACCAAGGATGCCGACGACGTCGACTTCTCCACCGGCTCGGTCGGCCTCGGCGTGGCGCAGACGCTGTTCTCCTCGCTGGTGCAGGACTACGTGCGCGCGCATGGCTGGGGCACGAATCGGCCCGAGGGCCGCATGGTGGCGCTGGTCGGCGACGCCGAGCTCGACGAGGGCAATATCTTCGAGGCGCTGCTGGAAGGCTGGAAGCAGGGCCTGCGCAATTGCTGGTGGATCATCGATTACAACCGGCAGAGCCTCGACGCCGTCGTGCGCGAAGGCCTGTGGGAGCGCTACGAGCAGCTGTTCAAGAATTTCGGCTGGGACGTGGTGATCCTGAAATACGGCTCGCTGCAGCAGGCCGCGTTCAAGGAGCCGGGCGGTGACAAACTGCGGCAGTGGATCGACAAGTGTCCCAACCCGCTCTACTCGGCGCTGGTGTTCGCCGGCGGCGCCGCCTGGCGCAAGCGTCTCAACGACGAGATCGGCGATCAGGGCGACGTCAGCCGGCTGATCGCCAAGTACTCCGACGACGAACTCGCCGCCTTGATGAACAATCTCGCCGGCCACGACCTGCCGTCGCTGCTCGACGCCTTTCACAAGGCGGACAGCGACCGGCCGACCTGCTTCATCGCCTACACGGTCAAGGGCTTCGGCCTGCCCTTCGCCGGGCACAAGGATAACCATGCCGGCCTGATGACGCCGGCGCAGATGGAGGTGTTCCGCAGGGCCATGGCGGTGCGCCCCGGCCACGAATGGGACAAATTCGAAGGCCTCACGCTGCCGGCGGAGAAACTGCAAGGAATTCCTCGACCGAGTGCCGTTCGCGTCCGGCACGGCGCGCCGTCTCAGCGCGCCGGCGATCGAGGTGCCGGAAACCTTGCCGGTGACCATCCAGCCGACCATGGCGACGCAGACCGGCTTCGGCGCGCTGCTCAACGAAATCGGCCGCGGCGACGGCGACTTCGCAAAACGCATCGTCACCACCTCGCCCGACGTCACCGTCTCGACCAACCTCGGGCCGTGGGTGAACCGGCGCGGCCTGTTCGCGCGCGAGGCGATGGCCGACATTTTCAAGAGCGAGCACATCCCGTCGACGTTTAACTGGGAATTCTCGCCCAAGGGCCAGCACATCGAGCTCGGCATCGCCGAGAATGAACCTGTTCATCCTGCTGTCGGCGCTCGGCCTGTCGCACTCCATCAACGGCGAGCGGCTGCTGCCGGTCGGCACGCTGTACGATCCCTTCATCGCGCGCGGGCTCGATGCGCTCAATTACGCCTGCTACCAGGATGCGCGCTTCATCCTGGTGGCGACGCCGTCGGGCATCACGCTTGCCGGCGAAGGCGGCGCGCATCAATCGATCGCCGAGCCGCTGATCGGGATGGCGCAGGACGGCCTCGCCGCCTTCGAGCCGGCCTATGTGGACGAGTTGGCGGTGATCCTGCGCTGGGCCTTCGCCTATATCCAGAAGGACGGCGACGCCGCGCCATCCGAACGCAATTGGCTGCGCGACGAGACCGGCGGCTCGGTCTATCTGCGGCTGTCGACGCGGCCGGTCGAGCAGATCGAGCGCACGATGACGGGCGAGCTGGCGCAGCAAATCGTCGACGGCGCCTATTGGCTGCGCAAGCCGGGACCGAATGCGCAAGTGATCGTCGCCTATACCGGCGCCATCGCGCCGGAAGCGATCGAAGCCGTCGGCCTGATGGCCGAGGACCGCCGCGACGTCGGCTTGCTTGCCGTCACTTCGGCCGACCGGCTCAATGCCGGCTGGGCCGCCGCGCAGCGCGCGCGCGAGCGCGGCCTGGTGCACGCGCGCTCGCATATCGAGCGGCTGCTCGCCGACGTGCCGCCGCATTGCGGCATCGTCAGCGTGCTCGACGGCCATCCGGCAACGCTCGCCTGGCTCGGCGCCGTCGCCGGCCACCGCACGCGTGCGCTCGGCGTCGAGCATTTCGGCCAGACCGGATCGCTCGCCGACCTCTACCGGCACTACGGCATCGATACGAATGCCATCGTCGCCGCCGCGCAGGTGATCGCGCCCGGCCGGCCGATCAGGCACCTGAAAGCGCTGCCGTAATTACAATCGGCCCATCATGCCGAGGCCGAACAGCGCGCCGACGGCACCAAAGATGACGATGTAGATCACGAACACGCAGACGATGACGGCGATCGTATAGATGATTGCCTTGCTTTCCGGCGGCTTCATCAGCGCCACGATCCCGGTGTGCAGCAGATAGATGCTGTAGAGGCCGAGGATGCCGAGAATGCTCAAGAACGGGACGATGCTGAACACGCCGGCAACCCAGGCCGCGGTCGGCGCATAGGCCGACACCCGCATGGCGTTGTCGAGATTCCTCTGCCCGTCGAACGTGCCGGCCAGGAAGTCGATGATATAGGCGACGACGAACACACCGACCAAGCCCAGCACATACATGATCACGGCGTGGATCAATCCGGCGACGATGCCGAGATGGAATGGGCCGTAGCCAATGATGACGCCGCCGATGAACGTGCACACTGGCGGGATCGCCGAGACGATGCAAACGTAGTTGGAGAATAGATAACCGGTGTCGCCTGGTTCGCCGGCGATGACCGGCCATTCCGATTTCGGTTGCAGCAGGATCGCTTTGACACGCTCGACAAGATCCATGACGCCCCTCCTGTGATTTGACGATTAACGCTTCGCGTCCTCCAAAATCATCGCCGCGCCCTTCTCGGCGATCATCATGGTCGGCGAATTGGTGTTGCCCGAGGTGATCGACGGCATCACCGAGGCGTCGGCCACGCGCAGGCCCTCGATGCCGATGACGCGCAGCCGCGCATCGACCACCGCCTTTGCATCGTCGGCGCGGCCCATGCGGGCGGTGCCGACGGGATGGAAAATCGTGGTGCCGATGTCGCCGGCCGCCTTGACCAGGCGGCCTCGTCGTCGTCGCGCACCTGCGGGCCCGGCAGATATTCGACCGGCGAATATTTCTGCAGCGCCGGCTGCGCCACGATCTTGCGCGTGACGCGGATCGGCGTCGGCGGCGACGCGTTTGTCCTCCGGCGTCGCCAGATAATTCGGATGGATGGCGGGCGCCGCGGCCGGGTCCGCCGACTTGAGCTTCAGCCAGCCGCGGCTCGTCGGCTGGACATTGGTGACGCTGATGGTGAAGGCCGGGAACGGGTGCAGCGGATCGCCGAACTTGTCGAGCGACAGCGGCTGGACGTGATACTGCAGATTGGCGCGGTCTTGCGTTGGATCGGACTTGGTGAAGGCGCCGAGCTGCGACGGCGCCATGGTCAAGGGCCCGCGCCGGAACAAGGCATAGTTCACGCCCATCCAGGCGCGCTGCAGCAGCGAGGAATACATCTCGTTCAACGTGGTGATGCCGGTCACCTTGTAGATCATGCGCAATTGCAGATGGTCGTGCAGATTGTCGCCGACGCCCGGTCTGTCGAGCACGACGGGAATGCCGAATTGCGCAAGCTGCGCCGCCGGCCCGACGCCCGACAGCATCATGATCTGCGGCGAGCCGAGCGAGCCGGCCGCCATGACGATCTCGCCGCGGCAGCGCGCCGAGCGTTCGACGCCGTCCTGCCGCCAGCGCACGCCGGCGCAGCGCTTGCCATCGAAAATCAGTCCTTCGACCAGGCAGCCGGTTTCCAGGCGCAGGTTTTGCCGATGCAAGACGGGCTTAAGGAAGCCGCGCGCCGCCGACCAGCGCCGGCCACGCTTCTGGTTGACGTGGAAATAGCAGGAGCCCTCGTTATCGCCGGTGTTGAAATCGTTGACCGGCGGAATGCCGTATTGCGCCGCCGCCTCGCGCCAGACGTCGATGATGTCCCAGCGCAGGCGCGGAAATTCGACGCGCCATTCGCCGCCGACGCTGTGATGCGCGCTGGCGCCGAGGAAACTGTCCTCGTGCTTTTTGAAATACGGCAGCACGTCGTCCCACGACCAGCCGGGCAGCCCAAGCTGACGCCAGTGGTCGTAGTCGCCGGCCTGCCCACGCATGTAGACCATGGCGTTGATCGCGGACGAGCCGCCGATCACCTTGCCGCGCGGATAATTGAGGCTGCGGCCGTTGAGGCCTGGCTCGGCTTCCGTCTTGAACATCCAATCCGAACGCGGATTGCCGATGGCGAAGAGATAGCCGACCGGAATGTGAAACCAGATCCAGTTGTCGCGGCCGCCGGCTTCCAACAGCAGCACGCGATTTTTCGGATCGGCGGACAGGCGGTTCGCCAGCACGCAGCCGGCCGAGCCCGCGCCGACCACGATGTAATCGAACTCGCCCTCGATGGGTTGTGGCGCCGCCATTGCCGTTACCTCGCCTGCCGGATTGGACTTTACCTCGGCCGACGAGACTTGCTAGGCTTCGGCCGACCTGCGGTGCACCGTGCGTGCACTGCGAAAGACGGAACGGCGGTTCCGGCGAAAGGTCGTCAGCAAACTTTATTCGACGCCGATCCGGCGCCCGCGCGGGCGCCCGTGGAGAACCGCCATGTTTGTCCGCCTTCTTGCTATTCTCAGCGTTTTTGCCGTCCTCGCCGGCGCGCCGCTACCGGCGGCCGCGCAGGATTCCATTACGGTCTTTGCCGCTGCGTCCTTGAAAAACGCGCTCGACGACGCCGACGCGGCGTTCACCAAGGCGACCGGCGTCAAGGTCATCGCGAGCTACGAGGCGAGTTCGGCACTGGCGAAACAGATCGAAGCCGGCGCGCCCGCCGATGTGTTCATCTCGGCCGATTTGCGGTGGATGGACTACGTCGCCGGCAAAAGGCTGATCAAGGCGGATACGCGGATGAACCTGCTCGGCAACCGGCTGGTGTTGATCGTGCCAAAGGATTCCAAGCTCGATCATGTCGCCATCGGCCAGGGCTTCGACATCGCCAAGCTCGCCGGCGACGGGCGCATCGCGGTCGCCGACGTCAAGGCGGTGCCGGCCGGGCTCTACGCCAAGGCGGCGTTGGAGAAACTCGGCGCCTGGGCAGCCGCGGAGCCGAAATTGGCGCAAGCAATCAACGTGCGCGCGACGCTCGCCTTTGTCGCACGCGGCGAGACGCCGCTCGGCGTCGTCTACGAGACCGACGCCAAGATCGAGCCGAAGGTGAAGATCGTCGGCGTCTTTCCGGACGACTCCTATCCGCCGGTCACCTATCCAGTGGCGGCGACCACGACGGGCAAGCCGGCGGCGGCGCAATACGTGCAATTCCTGCGCGGAGCGGCGGCCAAGGCGACCTTCGAGAAATACGGCTTCAGCTTTTTGATCAAGCCGGTGTCGTAGCGTTCCGTGTTCGAGATTTCCCCCCAGGACTGGACGGCCGTCGCGCTGTCGCTGCGCATCGCCGTGGTGGCAACGCTGGTGTCGCTGCCCTTTGGCATCGCCATCGCGACGCTGCTGGCGCGCAGGGATTTCTGGGGCAAGACGCTAGTCGAGGCGCTCATCTATTTGCCGCTGGTGCTGCCGCCGGTGGTCACCGGCTATCTGCTGCTGATCACGCTCGGACGGCATGCGCCGGTCGGCGCCTTCCTCGCCGACCATTTCGGCATCGTCTTCGCGTTCCGCTGGACCGGCGCGGTGATCTCCTGCGGGGTCATGGCGTTTCCACTGATGGTGCGCGCCATCCGCCTGTCGCTCGAGGCGATCGACCGCCGGCTGGAAGACGCCGCCGCGACACTCGGCGCCGGCCCGTTCTGGAATTACGCCACCGTGACGCTGCCGCTGGCGCTGCCCGGCATCATCGCCGGCGCGATGCTCGCCTTTGCGCGCGCGCTCGGCGAATTCGGCGCGACCATCACCTTCGTCTCCAACATTCCGGGCGAGACGCAGACCATCTCGGCGGCGATCTACACGCTGACCCAGGTGCCGGGCGGCGATGCCGCGGCGCTCAAGCTGGTCGTCGTGGCGGTCGTCATCTCGGTTGCGGCGCTGGTTGCCTCGGAATGGTTCGCCCGCCGCGCCACCGCGCGGATGCATGGCGCATGATCCCGAAAAGTGGGAACCGGTTTTCGGACAAGATCATGCGCAAAGAAAAAGAGCTTTGAGCCATGCTGACGGTCGCGGTCGAAAAGGCGCTCGGCGATTTCACGGTGAACGCATCGTTTGCCAGTGAAACCGGCGTCACCGTCCTGTTCGGACCGTCGGGCGCCGGCAAAACCAGCGTGATCAACATGATCGCCGGTCTCATGCGCCCGGACCGCGGCCGCATCGCGCTCGACGAAGACGTGCTGTTCGACGGCGCGGCCGGCATCGACGTACCGGTGTGGCGGCGGCGCGTCGGCTACGTGTTCCAAGAGGGCCGGCTGTTTCCGCATCTGAGCGTGCGGCACAATCTCGATTACGGCCGCTGGATGAGCGGCCAGGCGGACGACCCGGCGGCGTTCGCGCACGCGGTCGAGCTGCTCGACATCGGCCATCTGCTCGACCGGCGGTCCGGCAAGCTGTCGGGCGGCGAGCGCCAGCGGGTGGCGGTCGGCCGCGCGCTGCTGATGCGCCCGCGCCTGCTGCTGCTGGACGAGCCGCTTGCCTCGCTCGACGCGGCGCGGAAAGAAGACATCCTGCCCTATCTGGTGCGTCTGCGCGACGAAGCAAAAGTGCCGATGATTTATGTCAGCCACAACGCCGCCGAGGTCGGGCGCATCGCCAGCCGCGTGGTGCGGCTCGACGGCGGCAAGGTGACGGCGACGGGCGGGGTGGATTTGTTGTCCGTCTGACGCCGCGCTTTGCGCTATGATGGCGCGATGTTCCCACCTGAACGCATCGTCTGCCTGACCGAGGAAACCGTGGAGACGCTTTATCTCCTCGGCGAGGAGCGCCGCATCGTCGGCGTGTCCGGTTACGCGGTGCGGCCGCCGCAAGTGCGCAAGGAAAAGCCGCGCGTTTCGGCTTTCATCTCCGCCGACGTGCCGAAAATCCTCGCGCTCAAGCCCGATTTGGTGCTGACATTCTCCGATCTGCAGGCCGACATCGTCGCCGATTTGATCCGCACCAATGTCGACGTGCACGCCTTCAACCAGCGCGACGTCGCCGGCATCTTCGACATGATCCGCACGCTCGGCGCTTTGGTCGGCGCGACGGAGAAAGCCGAGGCACTCGCCAATTCGCTCGCCGCGCGCGTCGATGCGGTGCATGAACGCAGCCTGCGGCTGCCGCGCCGGCCGCGCGTCTACTTCGAGGAATGGGACGAGCCGATGATTTCCGGCCTCGGCTGGGTGTCCGAGCTGATCGCGGCGGCCGGCGGCATCGAGGTGTTCCCGCAGTTGGCCGCGCGCAAGAACGCCAAGGACCGCATCGTGTCGGGCGCAGACGTGATTGCCGCCAAGCCCGACATCATCATTGGCTCCTGGTGCGGCAAGAAATTCGTGCCGGCACGCGTCGCCGCCCGGCCGGGCTTCGGAGAGGTTCCGGCGGTCGCCACCGGCTGGCTGCGCGAGGTCAAATCGACGCTGATCCTACAACCGGGCCCGGCCGCGCTCACCGACGGGCTCGACCGCATTGCCGGAATCATCGCCGAATGGGCGGAAACCGCGGCGCCAGCGGCCGCCTGAATAAACGTCCACGGAGGCGTGAAATCGGCCGCCGGACGTGCTAGAAAAGCTGCCACTGCTCAAGTAGAGGACATGACATCGATGCCGCCGAACAAAGCCCGCGCCGACCTGTGGATGGATCTGGGACTGGTCGCCTTCCTGATCGCTTTTGACGTGGCAGCCCGCCTGTTGCCGCATGCGCCGGGCATTTGGCCGTTCGCCGCCACCGCGCTGTTCGCCGGCCGGGTCTTGCGCGTGCCGGCGCTGGCCGTTGTCGTGCCGATCGCCGCCGTGCTGCTGAGCAATGTCGCGCTTGCCGGCGAGGATTGGCGCGTCACCGCGGTGGTCTGCGCCGCCATCACGCTGCCCGCCTTCGCCGGCATGCTGGTGCGCCGCTGGCACGGCGCGGTTCCGGTCATTGCGGCGATGCTGTCGTGCTCGCTGATCTTCTTCGTCACCACGAATTTCGCGGTCTGGGCATTCAACGGCATGTATCCGATGACGTTCAACGGCCTGGTGCAATGCTACGTCGCGGCGCTGCCGTTCCTGGACAAGACTGTGATGGGCGATCTGTTCTGGACCGCGGTGCTGTTCGGCGGCGCCTGGCTGGTGCAGCACGGCCCGGCGCTGGCGCGGCGCGCGCACTAGCCCCAATAAGACTGGATTTTCTTCCAGAGCGATTTGAGGCGCCCGGTCAAGTCGGGCGCCTCGTCTATTTCCGCCAGCCGCAAGCCAATCGTGGCGACGCGGCCGTTGGCGACTTTGTGCGCCAACAACGCGATCGGGCCGAGTTGCACGATGTCGCCGGTCTTGGCCGGACGGCCGAGATTCTCGATGAAGAAATCGGCGAGTTTGACGTCCGTGTGATCCGCGGCAACCTGCAGGCCGTAGATGTCGGCCAGGTCCCCGAGCGCCGCCTCTCCCGGCACGAAGAAGTCGCCAAGTAGCCGCGGATCGGGCAAGGCCGGCGCCGGCATTTTGACGAAAAAGCGGTCGAGCGCCTGCGCCTTTTCCGGCGGCGCCAGCAGATAGACATAGTCGCCCTCGCGCACCGGATGGGCTTCCGCCGGGGTGAGGATTTCCTCGTTGCGCACGACCAAGGTCGGCCGCGCCCAATTCGGGATCAGCCCGCGGCGCAGGTATGGGCTGTTGGCCGGCACCGGATAGCCGACGATTTCGCGCGTCAACTGACCAGGTAGATCGAGCTCGACGCGGCGTGGCATCGGATCGCTGCGCGCGAACGACATGTCGAGCTTGCGCGCGGCAAAGGCCACGCTCCAGCCCTGGATCAAGAGCGACGACAGCACGACCACGAAGGCGACGTCGAAGAACAGATAGGCCGTCGGCAAACCGACCAGCAGCGGAATAGAGGCGAGAAAGATCGCCACCGCGCCGCGCAAGCCGACCCAGGATACGAACAATTTCTCGCGCCATTGGAAGCCGAACGGCGCCAGGCACAGGAACACCGAGACCGGCCGCGCCACCAGCATCAGCGTCAGCGCGACGATGACGGACCCGACTAGGCTGTCGCCCATGCGCTGCGGCCACACCAGCAGGCCGAGCAGCACGAACATCACGATCTGCGCCAGCCAGGTCACGGCATCGAGGAACACGACGACGGAATTGTGCGCGCGGGTCTGCCGGTTCCCTACGATCAGCCCGGCCAGATAGACCGCAAGGAACCCCGACGAATGCGCGGTATTGGCGGCGGCGAAGACGACCAGGGCGCTCACCGCGACGAACGGCGCATGCAAGCCCTGCGGCAAATTGAGCCGGTTGAGCACCAGCGTGATGATGCGCCCGCCGGTCACGCCGATGACGCAGCCGAGCACGGTGTCGCGCAGGAACACCACGATCGCGTGCGACCAGCCGTGGTCGCCGGCCAACAGGAACTCCACCAGCAGCAACGTCAGAAACACCGCGAACGGATCGTTGGTGCCAGATTCGACCTCCAGCGTCGCGCGCACGCGCGGTCGCAGGCGCAGGCCGCGCGTGTTGATCAGCAGGAACACCGCCGCCGCGTCGGTGGAAGCGACCACGGCGCCGACCAGCAGCGCCTGCATCCAGGAAATGCCCAGCACCAGCTTGGCGACCGGCGCGGTCAGCAAGGTGGTGATCAACACGCCGACGGTCGCCAGCGTCGTCGCCGGCGCCAGCACGTTGCGGAAGGTGGCGAGCCGCGTGCGCAGGCCGCCGTCGAACAGGATCAGCGCCAGCGCGATCGAGCCGACGGTATAGGCGGTGCGCACGCTATCGAATTTGAGGCCGCCGGGGCCGCCCTCGCCGGCCAGCATGCCGAGCAGCAGAAATACCAACAGCAAGGGCGCGCCGAAGCGCAGCGCGACCAGGCTCGACAGGATACCGGCGAGCACCAGCAGGCTGCCGAGCAGGATAGCGATGCTGACGGTATCGAGCGAGGCCATAGGCTGCGAATCTCCCGCCGTTATAGGAGGGCTTCGCCAATATAAGAGCAAACAAATTTGTCATGGCCGGGCTCGTCCCGGCCATCTCGCTGAGGAAGGCACTGGCTCCCTGAAACGGGATCACCGGGTCACGGCGCTTCGCGCCGGCCCGGTGATGACATGGATAAGTACGCGGGGCCGAAGGCTAGAAATTCACCTTATCTCCGCCCTTGAGCGAGAGGATCTCGCGGGCATCGTCGGGCGAGGCGATCTCCAGACCCATGCCCTCCAGGATCTTGCGCACGGTGCGTCACCTGCTGGGCGTTCGACTCGGCGAGCTTGCCGGGCCCGATCCATAGTGAGTCCTCCATGCCGACGCGCACGTTGCCGCCCATGGACGCCGCCATGGCGGCGACCCGCATCTGGTTGGCGCCGGCGCCGAGCACCGACCAGTGGTAATTGTCGCCGAGCAGGCGATCGGCGGTGCGCTTCATCATGATGACGTCTTCCGGGTGCGCCCCGATGCCGCCGAGAATGCCGAACACCGACTGCACGAACAGCGGCGGCTTGACCACGCCGCGGTCGAGGAAGTGGCGCAGCGTGTAGAGATGGCCGATGTCGTAACATTCGATTTCGAAGCGCGTGTTGTTCTGCGCGCAGGTGGTGAGGATGTATTCGATGTCGGCGAAGGTGTTCTTGAACATGCCCTTACGCGAACCCTCGAGATATGGCTCTTCCCAATCGTATTTGAACTTGCCCTTGTAGCGCGGGATCATCGGGTAGAGCCCGAAGTTCATCGTGCCCATGTTGAGCGAGGCGACCTCCGGCTTGAAGGTCGCGGCCGGGCGCACGCGCTCCTCGATCGCCATGGTCGGCGCGCCGCCGGTGGTGATGTTCACCACCACGCCGGAGCGCTGCTTGATCACCTTGAGGAACGGGGCGAAGGCCTCCGGCGTCTGGTCGGGGCGCCCGTCCTGCGGATTGCGCGCGTGCAGATGCACGACGGCGGCGCCCGCTTCCGCCGCGCCGATGGCCGCGTCGGCGATCTCCTGCGGGGTCACCGGCAGATGCGGCGACATCGAGGGCGTATGGATCGAGCCGGTTACGGCACAGGTGATGATGACTTTGCGCGACTTCGCCATGAGTGTTCCATCCCGGTAAAGTGAGGCTTTTGATTTCGCGATTGGACGTGGGCGCCGATCCTAGAGTATCAGCCATAGGCAAGTCACCCTGTCACGGGGCGCGTGCGCCGGAGCCATCGCCGTGAACCTAGACCCTCAACCTGCGGCGGCACGCGCCTCGGGTATCTTCATCGGCGTGTTGTGCGGGGCCGGCGCGGCGCTCGGCTGGGCAGCGGGCTTCGTTGCCGCCAAGCACGGCATTTCCATCGGCTTCTCGCCGGCCGACCTCGCCTTCGACCGTTTCTTCTGGACGGGCCTGCTGCTGATCCCGATGGCCTTCCGCGACGGCATCGCCAACTTGGGCGGCATCGGCTGGTGGCGCGGGCTGGTAATGAGCGTGCTGGCCGGCCCGCCGCAAGCGATGATCGCCTATAGCGGTTTCATCCTGGTGCCGCTTGGCCACGGCACCACCATCCAGCCGGCTTGCGCCGCGCTGTTCGGGCTGATCTTGGCCACCGCGGTGCTGCATGAAAGAGCGACGGCGACGCGTATCCTCGGCGGCGCCACCATCATCGCCGGGCTGATCGTATTCGGCGCCGAATCGCTCACCACCATCGGCCATTCGGGGGTCGGCGGCGACCTGTTATTCGTCACCGCCGGCTTTTTCTGGGCGTCGTTCGGCACGCTGCTGCGCTACTTCCGCATGTCGGGGACGCGGGCAATCGCGGTGGTCGCCGTGCTGTCGGTCGTCGTCTACGCACCGCTTTATGTGATTTTCGTCGGCTTCGGGACCATGTTGCGCCAGAGTCTCGCCGAGAACCTGATACAGGTTGCGGTGCAAGGCGTCATCGGCGGCGTGCTGCCGATCTATCTGTTCGCGCGCGCGGTGATCCTGCTCGGCGCCGGACGAACGGCGACCTTCCCGGCGCTGGTGCCGGGCTTTTCGCTCATCATTGGCTTTCTCGCGCTCGGCGTGGTGCCGAGCTGGCCGCAGGTCGCCGGGCTCTTGATCGTGTGGCTCGGCTTCTATTTCACGCTGCGGTAGCGATCACTCCGGCCCTGCATATTTTCCGGCGGTGTCCGGGAACATGTTCTTGATGATCTTGAATTTCGAGATGTCCACCGTGGCGTCCATGTGCAGAAACACGACGGCGTCGCGCAGCACCTTCTCGATGCCGAAATCGAGCATCACGCCGTTGCCGCCGTGCAGCTCGACCGCATGCTGGGCGACCTTCATGATTTCTTCCGAGGCGAACATCTTGGCCATGTTGACCAGCGTCTCCGCTTCCGGCGCGTTTTCATCCACCGCGGCCGAGGCGCGGTCGAGCAGCGCGCGCACCGCCTCGATCTTGGTCGCCATGTCGGCGAGCCGCAACGCCACCGCCTGATGCTTGATCAGGATGCGGCCGCCCTGCACGTAGTTCTGCGCGTACTCCGCCGTCGCCTCGAAGGCACGCACGCCGACGCCGAGGTTCTTCGCCGCCTGGATGATCTTGCCCGGTCGGAAATAGACGCCGGCCGAACCCATCGCCGAGTCCTGCACCAACAACTGGTCGTCGGGGATGAACATGTCCTCGAACACCATCTCGCCGTTGTTCATGAAGCGGCAGCCAAGCGTCTCGTTGCAGCGCGCGACCGAGAAGCCCTTGGTCTCGCGCGGCACCAGGAACGATGACGTGCCCTGCAACATGCCGACCTTCGGATTGGTGTTGGCATAGACGACATAGAGGCTCGCATCGTAGCCGTTGGAGATGAACTGCTTGCGGCCGTTGATCACCCAGCCGCCATCGGTCTTCACGGCCCTCGTCTGCATGGCGGCTTCTGGCACGTTGTAGGGCAGCCAGCGGTCGGAGGCGCCGCGCGGCTCGGTCAGGCAATGCGCCATCAGGAATTGCGGCTCGGCGACGAGACGCTTGAACCAGTGCTCCTGGTGATGCTTGGGCGCGAACTGGCGCAGCAGCACCGAGACCTTCCAGTTCTGCACCAGCTTGTCGGCAAGCCCTGAATCGCCGCGCGCGATCTCCTCGGCGACGAGCGCGAAGGTTCGCACTTCGGTGCCTTTTTCGAGCTCCACGCCGCCGTATTCCTCCGGCACGCCCAAGGTGCGGATGCCGACTTTTTCGGCGCCTTCCAGGATACTCAGCGGCAGCCGGTCCTCCGGCACCATCGACCATTCTTTCTGCCAATTCTTCTTGATGTAGGGCAGCACCATGTCGTCGACGAAATCGCGGCAGCTCTGCCGCATCATCTTTTGCTCTTCGGAAAGCCCGCGATCGAACATGTGATTTTTTCCTTGCCTGGGCCGCGGCGGCTGCCGGGCGCCTCCCGGCTTTGATATTGGTCCGGCTTGCGATCTATTTCCAAGGGGCAATCGTCAGGGAGACCACGCATGCAAGTCGGAGTGATCGGCGTCGGCCGCATGGGCAAGGCGATGGCGCGCAACCTGCTGAAGGCGGGCCATACGCTGCGCGTTTTCGATATGGCGAAAGAGCCGCTGCGCGAATTGGAAAAGGAGGGCGCGGCGGTCGCGGCGAGCGCCAAGGACGCCTTCAAAGGCGATGCGGTGATCTCCATGCTGCCCAACGACGACGCCATGCGCGCGGTCTTCGTGCAGGGCGACACGCTGCCCGCGGGCGGATCGTCGACCGTTCACGTGAACATGGCGACCGCCTCGGTCGCCTGCGCCGAGGAGCTCACGGCTTTGCACCGCCAGCGCGGCGTGCCGTATGTGGCGGCGACGGTGTGGGGCCGGCCCGACATGGCGGCGGCGGCGAAGCTCTCCATCGCCGTGGCGGGCGACGCGACGGCGATCCAGCGCATTCAGCCGCTGCTCGATGCGGTCGGCCAGCGCTCGACCCGCGTGGGCGATGAGCCGCGCATGGCCAATGTTGCCAAGATTGCCGGCAACCTGATGGTGGCTGCCGCCATCGAGGCCATGGCGGAAGCCGCCGCGCTGGTGCGCGGCTACAAGATGCCGGCGAAAGAATTCCTCGACATCGTCAACACCGCGCTGTTCGACGTGCCGGTCTACCGCGGGTATGCCGACCTGATCGCCAGCGGCCGCTACGAGCCGCCCGGCTTCGATCTCATCCTCGGCTTCAAGGACGTCCGTCTCGCGCTCGCGGCCGGCGAAAAAGCCAATGTGCCACTGCCCTTCGCCAGCGTGCTGCGCGACAGTTTCCTCGATGCCGTCGCGCACGGCGACGCCAACAAGGATTGGGCGGCGATCGCCAAAGTGTCGGCGCGGCGCGCGGGGCTGGAAACCTGATTACGCCGCCTTGCGCGTCGAGAGAAACTCGCCCATGCGGCCGAGCGCCTTCGAGATGTTCTCGGTCGAGTTGGCGTACGACAGCCGCACATAGCCTTCGCCCAGGATGCCGAAGTCGGGGCCGCCGATGATGGCGACGCCGGCGTCTTCCAGCAGCGACGAGGCCAGCGCCTTCGCCTTCCAGCCGGTGCGCTTGATGTTGGGGAAGGCGTAGAACGCGCCTTTCGGCGTCGCGCAGGACACGCCGGGCAATTTGTTCAGGCCCTCGACCACGACTTTGCGCCGTTTGTCGAACTCGGCCACCATCTTGTGCACTTCGTCCTGCGGACCTTTCAGCGCCGCGAGCCCCGCATATTGCGCCGAGGCGTTGACGCAGGAATGCAGGTTCACCGCGAGCTTGCGCGCGTAGTCGTAGAGCTTGCCCGGCCATACCGCGTAGCCCAGCCGCCAGCCGGTCATGGCGTAGGTCTTCGACCAGCCGTTGAGCAGGATCAGCCGGTCGCGGATCGACGGATAGGTGAGCAGGCAGACATGCGTCTCGCCGTCGTAGACCATGTGGTCGTAGATTTCGTCCGACATGATAGCGACGTCCGGCCACTTCTCGAGGCCGGCGACGAGCTTGTCGACTTCCGCCTTGCCGGTGACGCCGCCGGTCGGATTGGCCGGCGAATTGAGGATCAACAGCCGCGTCTTCGGCGTGATCAGCTTGAGCGTCTCCTCCGCCGAGAAGGCAAAGCCGTTCTCCTCGCGGATCGGCACCGGCACCGGCTTCGCGCCGGTGAACTCGATCATCGAGCGATAGATCGGGAAGCCGGGATCGGGATACATGATCTCGACGCCCGGCTCGCCGAACATCAGGATCGACATGAACATCGTCGGCTTACCGCCGGGCATGATCATCACCGAGTCGGGCGAGACGTCGACGCCGAAACGCTTGTGCAGGTCGGCGGCGACCGCCTCGCGCAGCGGTGGAATGCCGGTCGCCGGCGTATAGCCGTGATGGCCGTCGCGCAGCGCCTTCACCGCCGCCTCGACGATGAAATCCGGCGTGCGGAAATCCGGCTGGCCGATGCCGAGATTGATGATGTCGCGCCCTTGCGCGATCAAGGCATTGGCGCGGGCGAGTACCGCGAAGGCGTTTTCCTCGCCGATGCGGTCGAAGGCCGCAATGGTTTTCAGCATGTTTCACTCCCCGGCGGTCGCAGCCCCAAGGGGCCGGCGCGAACCAAATTCGCGCGCAGTTCACCCGATCGGACGGGGAAAATCAAATTGGACGGCGGTCAGGGCTCGCCGCCGTAGTGGGCGCCCAGATCGCGCTGAAGCTGCAAACGAATGAACGGGTCGGGATCTCGCCGAGATAATCATTGGCGTTATACACCGGCCTGCCCGGGAACAGGTTAACGCCGCGGTAGCCGGTTTTAACTGCGACGGTGGCCGCATGCACCGCCACGGGTTTCTTGTGCTTGCGCGCTTTGGCGGCGTCGGCCGGCGCGGCGGCAAAAACGAAGGCAAGAGCGATAGAGACGCCGCCAGCTTGAGCGGAAGCGATGCCATGGCTGTACCTTTCTTCGCGTCATGGGCGAAGGCATTACTCCGCCGGCGCGGGGAAACAAGGGCGCCGGCGCACGAATTCGATCACAACTCAGTGTCGGAATATAAGGCGTCGGCAGGGGTTAAGCGCGCCGCCAAGGCGCTGTCATAAATCAACGAGCGCCCGCGGACCGGATTGCAATTGCCGATCGGTTCGGCGCATCCTCGCGCTAAAATTGTACGACGGGGGAGACGGCAATGGACATTCGAGCGGCCAACAAGGGGTACGAGCGCTGGCTCGCGGTCCAGCTCAAGGGCGACATCGTCGCCGACGATCTCAAGAAGAAACACAAGGCCATGTGCGACAACGCGTTCTCCTTCCTGCGCGCCACCTATTGGCGTTGGGCGGAGACCATTCTCGACATTTGCACCGATCTCGCCAACGCGCCGGCCGTGCTGGCGGTCGGCGACATCCATCTGGAGAATTTCGGCACCTGGATCGACAAAGAAGCTCGCATCGTCTGGGGTGTCAACGATTACGACGAGGCTGCCGAGATGCCCTACCTCCTCGATCTGGTGCGGCTCGCCACCAGCGCGGCGCTGGCGGCCACGCCGCGCCAGATTTCGCTCAAGGCGATTTGCGCGAGTGTGCTGGAAGGCTACGCGTACGGCATCGAGGCGCCGGAGGCCTTCGTGCTCGACCGTCAGCACATGTGGCTGCGCAAGCGCTTCGTGGTCGACGAAGCGGCGCGCGCCAAATTCTGGCAGAAGATCGACGATCAGTACCGCAACCGGCTGGCCGAAGAAAAATCCCGAGCGGCCCCCGTCGCCCTGGCTCAAGCTGTTTGCCGGCGCCCTGCCCGATGCCTCCATCAGCTTGACCTATTGGCGGCACACGGCGGGCACCGGCAGCCTCGGCCGCCCGCGCTGGCTCGGCTACGGCCTCTGGCACGGCGGCCCGCTGCTGCGCGAAGGCAAGGCGCTGGTGCCGTCCGGCTGGACACGGGCGCATGGTGGCGGCACGCGCCTCTATCTCAACGACATCGCCTTCGGCAAATATCGCGCGCCCGACCCGTGGTACGCGGCGAGCGGGAACCTGCTGATCCGGCGATTGTCGCCGAACAACCGAAAAATCAACGTCGAGGACCGCCGCGACGCCGCCCGCCTGCTGCATCCCGACCTGCTCTGGGTATGGGCCGCGACCTCGCCGCCATTCATCTCGGGGCGCGCGACCGCCGCGACGCGCTGCGCAAGGATCTGGAAAAGCGCAAAAGGCGCTGGTTTCGCACGCACGTTGAATCGGCTGCGGAATTCGTCGCCCGCGAATACGCGGAATGGAAAAAATCCGCTAAATAGGTCCGCGCGCCTATCGCGAGGACCTGGCATGAGCCCCGCCGACAACCGCCGCACCTTCCGCGCGCTGCACCAAAGCGGCTGCTTCGTCATTCCCAATCCGTGGAACGTCGGCACCGCCCGCTATCTGCAAGGGCTCGGCTTCAAGGCGCTGGCGACCACCAGCTCGGGCTATGCCCATGCGCAGGGCTATGCCGACGGCGACGCGATCCCGCGACATGGTGCTCGCGCATTTCCGCGAGATCGCCGCGGCGACCGACGTGCCGGTCAACGCCGATTTCGAAAACGGCTATGCCCATGACCCCGCCGGCGTCGCCGAGAACGTGACGCGCTGCATCGGACCGGCGTCGCCGGACTGTCGATCGAGGATTGCACCGGCGACGACGCCGATCCGCTCTACGATTTCGACTCTCGCGCTGGCCCGCGTGAAGGCCGCGCGCGCAGCGATCGACAAGGCCGGCGGCGACGTGGTGTTCACCGCCCGCACCGAAGGCTTCATCCGCGGCCGGCCCGACATGACGAGACCATCCGCCGGCTGAAGGCCTTCGCCGACGCCGGCGCCGATTGCCTCTATTCGCCCGGCATCAAGACCCGCGAGCAGATCGAGGCGACCGTGGCAAGGCGGTCGCGCCAAAGCCGATCAACTTTCTCAACGGCGGCGCGTTCGGCTTCACCGTCAGGGACCTCGCCGAGATGGGCGTGCGGCGCATCAGCGTCGGCGGCACGCTGGCGCGCGTCGCCATGGATGCCTTCATCAAGGCGGCGGCCGAGATCGCCAACGACGGCAAGTTCGACAGCTTCGCCGGCGTGATCTCGAACGCCGAACTCAACAAATTCTTCCCCGAAGACCTGCAAGCGGCAGCCGAAGCCGTGAGCGACTCGCACCGCCATCCGCAGACCGGCCAGCCGGTCGGTGAACCGGTGGACGGCCGCCCGCGGCAGCGTCCCGGTCCGGTGACGCTCAACGGCCGTTTCGGTCGGTCGAGAGGCTCGACGCCCGCGCACGCCGCGGCGCTGTGGGCGGCGGTGCAAGGGCCACGACCGGATCTGGACCTACATGCCGAGTTACGCGGCCTTTCCCGAACGCCAGCGCATTCGCGGACTGGGTCGCGGCGCGCGCCGGCCACGAAGACCCGTACTCCTACGCCATCGTCGAGCCGCAAGGCCGCGCGGTCGGCATCCGACGCTGATGGAAATCCGCCCGGCCATGCGGGTGATCGAGGTCGGCAATATCGTCTATTCGCCCGCGCTGCAGCGCACGCCGCTCGCCACCGAAGCGCAATATCTGCTGGCGCGCTATGCCTTCGAAACGCTCGGCTACCGGCGCTACGAGTGGAAATGCGATGCGCTCAACGCCGCTTCGCGGCGGGCCGCGCAGCGTTACGGCTTCACCTTCGAGGGGATTTTTCGCCAGCACATGATCGTCAAGGGCCGCAGCCGCGACACCGCCTGGTTCGCGATGCTCGACAGCGAGTGGCCGGCGCGCAAGGCGAGTTTCGAGCGCTGGCTGGCGCCGGACAATTTCGCGCCCGACGGCCGGCAAAAGTCGAGCCTGAGCGCGCTCAACGGCACCATCGAATGACGGCGTCCGCGACTTCGGCGCACCGCCTGCTCGGGCAGCGATCCTTCGTACTGTTCTGGATTGCGCGGCTTTGCTCGACCATAGGCTACCAGATGCTGGCCGTGACCATCGGCTGGCAGGTCTATGAACTCACCAATAGTGCGTTCGATCTCGGCCTGGTCGGATTGATCCAGTTCGTGCCCGCGGTCGTGCTCACCTTGCTGATCGGTCACGCCGCCGACCGTTACGATCGCCGCCTGATCGTGCGCGCGGCGCAAGGCGTCCATGCCCTCGCGGCTCTCATGATTACCCTGGCTTTGCACGCCGGTGTACTGACCCGCGACCTCTTGTTCGGCGCGGTGTTCCTGATCGCCTGCGCGCGCGCCTTCGAATTGCCGACCGCGCATTCGTTGGTCCCTGCGCTGGTGCCGGCGCCGATGATCGCGCGCGCGGTCGCGGCCTGGACGTCGGCCAACTAGGCCGCGGTGATCTGCGGGCCGGCGCTGGGCGGCCTGATCTACACGATAAGCCCGATGCTGGTCAGCGCCCTCTGCCTAGAGCACTTTCCACTTAGAGTGGAGCGTATCCGGCATTGCGGAAGTAGTTGGTACATTCCGAAGGCGAGAAGGCGTTAAGAAGAGCGGCAATTCGGTTCCAGAGGCTTTCGACGGAACGCTCGGCGGCTTTTCTGAGCAAGGCCTTGAGCTTGGCGAAGAGCTGCTCGATCGGATTGAAGTCGGGCGAATAGGGCGGCAGGTAGAGCAGTCTTGCACCGGCGGCTTCGATCGCTTCGCGCACGCCCGCCACCTTGTGAGCGCTGAGATTGTCGAGCACGACGATGTCGCCTGGCTTGAGACTGGGGCTGAGGATTTGCTCGACATAGGCCAGGAAGGCGTTGCCGTTCATCGGACCGTCGATGACGCAGGGCGCGGTGAGCGCGCTCGAGCGCAAGCCCGCGACGAAGGTCGTGGTCGTCCAGTGGCCGTGCGGAACCTTGCCGACCAGCCGTTCACCGCGCGGCGCCCGGCCACGGAGGCGAGCCATGTTGGTACTGGTGCCGGTCTCGTCGATGAAGACCAGCCGCTCAGGGGCGAGTTCGGCCTGAGCCTGCGCCCAGGCGGCGCGCGCCGCCGCGACGTCAGGCCGGTCTTGCTCGGCCGCGCGCACGCTTTTTTTTGAAGCTGATGCCGTGACGGTCGAAGAACCGCCAGACCGAGCCGAGCCCCGCCTTGTGCTCCCGCTCATCGAGCAGCCGGCGCTGGATTTCCTCCAGCGTCAGATCGGGCTCCCGCCGCACCAGCTCAAGCAGCCATTGCTCGTGGTGTTTGAGCGGCGACCGGCTCTGCCCCTTGTTCGATCTGGCCTCGACGCTGCCGGTCTCCCGCCACCGCTTCGCCCAGCGGATCGCCGTCGAATCTCCGATCACGAACTGGCGCGCGGCAGCCCGCGCCGCCACCCCGCTCTCGACCACCTGGATCACCCGAACCCGCAAATCGTTCGAATAGCCCATCGCAGGCCTTCCTGATCAGAAGGCCACAGAATCTTATTCGCGGCTCGAAGGGAATCCCCTCAATTCACAGAAAGTGGAAACTGCTCTAGTCTTCTTCACCGCCTCCATCATGCTCATCAGCTTCATCCACGCCAAAGGGCCCGCCGCCAATCGCGAGCCGCCGACGTTCGCGTAGGTGCTGGCCGGTTTTGAATATATCCGCACCAGCCGCCGGTTATTGGGCGTGATCACCCTCGACCTGTTCGTGGTGCTGCTCGGCGGCGCCACCGCGCTCATGCCGATTTACGCCCGCGATATTCTGAGCGTGGGCCCCATTGGCCTCGGATTGCTGCGCTCGGCACCGGCTGCCGGTGCATTGATGACTTCGATCGTGCTCGCGCGTCAGCCGGTCGAACGGCACATCGGGCGCAAGATGTTCGCGGTGGTCGCGATCTACGGCGTGGCAACCATCGTGTTCGCGCTATCGACCTGGTTTCCATTGACGTTACTGGCACTGGCGGCGCTCGGCGCCTCCGATGCGGTGAGCGTCGTCATCCGGTTTTCGCTGGTGCAGATCGAGACGCCCGACGACAAGCGCGGGCGCGTGAGCGCGATCAACTATCTGTTCGTCGGCTCTTCGAATACGCTTGGCGAATTCCGCGCCGGCGTCAATGCCGCGTCGTTCGGCGCGGTGGCTTCGGCGCTGATCGGCGGGTTCGGCTCGTTGCTGATCGCCGGCCTTTGGATGCTATTATTCCCCGACCTGCGCCGCATCGACCGGTTCGAGCCGGCGGACAAGGAAGTGAGGACATAAATGCATATTCTGATCACCGGCGCCGCAGGCATGATCGGCCGCAAGCTGACCGAGCGACTGGTCATCGACCGGGCACTGGGCAATGCGCCGATCGAAAAATTGACGTTGCTCGACATTGTCGCGCCGGTGCGGCCTGCGGGCTTTTCCGATCACGTGAAGACCCGCGCCGCCGACCTCACCGCGCCGGGCGTTGCGGAAAAGGCGGTCTCGGAGCGGCCGGACGTGATCTTCCATCTCGCCGGCGTGGTCTCCGGCGAGGCCGAAACCGATTTCGACAAAGGCTACCGGGTCAATCTCGACGGCACGCGCGCCTTGCTCGAGGCGGTGCGCACCGCCGGCGGCGGCTACAAGCCGAAATTCGTTTTTACCTCGTCGATCGCGGTCTATGGCGCGCCCTTCCCGCACGCGATTCCCGACGACTTCCACCTGACTCCGCTCACCTCCTACGGCACGCAGAAGGCGATCTGCGAATTGCTGCTCGCCGACTACAACCGGCGCGGCTTCCTCGACGGCGTCGGTATCCGGCTGCCGACCATCTGCGTGCGGCCGGGCAAGCCGAACAAGGCGGCCTCCGGTTTCTTCTCCGGCATCATCCGCGAGCCGCTGGCGGGCATGGAAGCGGTGCTGCCGGTCGCCGATACCGTGCGGCATACCCACGCCAGCCCGCGCTCGGCGGTCGGCTTCCTGCTCCACGCCGCCGGACTGACGCGCGAGCAACTTGGGCCGCCGCATCAATCTGGCGATGCCCGGCGTCTGCTGCACCGTCGCCGAACAGATCGAGGCGCTCGTCGCGCATCGCCGGTCCCAAGGTCGCCGCGCGCATCCGCCGCGAGCCGGACGAACTGATCGTCCGCATCGTCAGCGGCTGGTCCGAGCGCTTCGACGCCAAGCGCGCCGCCGCGCTCGGCTTCAAGGCCGAGGCGAGTTTCGACGACATCATTCGCGCGCATATCGAGGACGAATTGGGCGGTAAAATCGCCTAGTTCCCCGCCGAGTTCACGCCAGACTTCGGCGCGGCCCGACGCGACAAATCTTGCTGCGACGCACCGCAATCCTTACATTAGCGCCATGACCTACGTCGACGCCGCCATCGCCCCCCTCCGCAAGACCGGACAGATCAAGATCCACGGCCCCGAAGCCTTCGCCGGCATGCGCAAGGCCGGGCAACTGGTCGCGCGCTGCCTCGACATGCTGGTCGACCACGTCGGGCCAGGCGTGCCGACCGAAACGATCGACAAGCTGGTGTTCGACTACGCGATGGATCACGGCGCCATGCCGGCGACGCTGATGTATCGCGGCTACAAGAAATCGACCTGCACCTCGGTCAACCACGTGGTCTGCCACGGCATTCCCGGCGACAAGCCGCTCAAGGACGGCGACATCGTCAATATCGACGTGACGCTGATCCTCGACGGCTGGCACGGCAATTCCAGCCGCATGTACACCATCGGCGAAATTCCGCGCCGCGCCGAACGGCTGATCGAGGCGACGCACGAGGCGATGATGCGCGGCATCGCCACCATCCGCCCCGGCTCGACCACCGGCGACATCGGCGCCGCCATCCAGAGCTATGTCGAAGCCCAGCACATGAGCGTGGTGCGCGACTTCTGCGGCCACGGCCTCGGCCGCCTGTTCCACGACGAGCCCAACATCGTCCATATCGGCCGCGCCGGCGAAGGCATCGTGCTGCAGGCCCGGCATGTTCTTCACCGTCGAGCCGATGATCAATCTCGGCCGCCCGCACGTGAAAGTGCTGTCCGACGGCTGGACCGCGGTGACGCGCGACCGCTCGCTGTCGGCCCAGTTCGAGCACACCGTCGGGGTGACCGAGACCGGCGTCGAGGTGTTCACCTTCTCGCCGGCCGGCCTCGCACAAGCCGCCTTACAAGCGCTGACCGCGCCTCATAATTTTATAGCGGCTACCCTCGTCGATTGCATTCGGCTGAACTACACTCCTACCGTGTAAGGGTGGCGTGGGCGTCGAGTCATGGCCGAAAAGCAAGCGAAGCGCGGACTGTCCGAGGCGCCGCCGCACTATCACGGCCACCGCGAGCGGCTGCGCTCGCGCTTCCGCGAGGCCGGCGCCGAGGCGGTGAGCGACTACGAGCTGCTCGAACTGGTGCTGTTCCGCGCCATTCCGCAGCGCGACGTCAAGCCGCTCGCCAAGGAGCTGATCGCCCGCTTCGGCTCCTTCGCCGAGGTCGTGGCGGCGCCGCGCGGCGCGGCTCGAAGGAGATCAAGGGCGTCGGCGAAGCCGTCGTCACTGAGCTCAAGGTGGTGCATGCGGCGGCGAGCCGGCTGGCGCGCGGCCAGGTGCAGAAGCGGCCGGTGCTGTCGTCATGGTCGAGCGTGCTCGACTACTGCCGCATGGCGCAGGCCTTCGCCGACAAGGAGCAGTTCCGCGTCCTGTTCCTCGACAAGCGCAACCAGCTGATCGCCGACGAATTGCAGCAGGTCGGCACCGTCGACCACACGCCGGTCTATCCGCGCGAGGTGGTCAAGCGCGCGCTCGAACTGTCGGCCACCGCGCTGATCCTGGTGCACAACCATCCGTCGGGCGATCCGACGCCTTCGCCGCGCCGACATCCAGATGACGCAGGCGATCGTCGACGTCGCCAAGCCGCTCGGCATCGCCGTGCACGACCACATCATCGTCGGCAAGGAAGGGCACGCCAGCTTCAAGGGGTTGAGGCTGATCTAGCGCTCACGCCGCCGGCGCGAGATTCTGCGCATCGGGCTCGACCAGCCAGCGCGCGATGCGCGGCCAGTAGTCGGCAAGGATCGTCCGCCCCATGAACAGTCCGCCGTGGTTGCACGGCGCCAGCGCCTTCTCGATGGCGCGCGGCGGCGTGCCGACCAGGTTTTCCGTCGCGAACAATTGCGCCGGGCGCGACCAGCTCGTCGTCGCGCGCCGCCAGCAGGAAAATCGGGACACGCAGCTTGGCGAGGTCGATCGGCTCGCCCAAGGCGACGAACTCGCCGGCGCGCGATTTCGTTGCGCTTGTACAGCTTCTCGATCACTTCGAGGTAATAAGCGCCCGGCAGATCGACGGTCGCCACGTGCCAGGCGCGGAACGTCGCCTCCAGCGCGGCGAAGGCGGGCGAGCCGATCGGCTCCGGCGTCTGCAGCAAATCATGGATCTCGCGGCGGTCGAGCGTTTCCGCGCCCCAGAATTTCTGCACCTCGCGGCCGAGCACGAGGCCGTCGCCGAGCTTCACCAATTCATGAAACAGCGCCAATGGGCTGGCGTCGGCGAGCGCGGACAACGCGGATTGCCCGGCGGCGATATCGATCGGCGCGCCGGCCAGCACCAATTTGCGCACTTTGGCGGGAAAGCGCGCGGCATAGAGCAGCGACATCCAGCCGCCTTGGCAAAGCCCGACCAGATCGACGCTGCCGCCGAGCCGATCGACCGCGACGTTGAGTTCGGCGAGGTAGTCGTCAATGCGCAGATAGCGCATCTCCGGCGTCGCCGAGCGCCAATCGGTCACGAACAACCGCCGCAGCCCGGCATCGCGCAACGCCGCGACCAGGCTGTGGCCGGGCGCAAGATCGGCCACCGCCGCGCTATGCAGCGCGAACGGCGCGCACAGCAATGTCGGCACGCCGTCGGCGGCCGTGCTGAAATCGCGCAGCCGCATGGTCTTCAACTCGAGCGCGATGGTGTTCGGCGTCGCCCATGCCGGCTCGCGCGGCGCGGATCGATCGTCAGCGTCCGACGCAAGGCCGATGAAATGCTTGGCCAGCAATGCGGCAAACTCGCTCGCCGAGGCCGCGGCGAATGCCGGCCACATAAATCCGAGACGCGGATCGTGCCGTCCCTTTGGCTCGTACATGTGAAATATCTGTCACAAAAATGCAAACGGGCGCGTTGTGATAGGTCAAATGCGACCGAACCGCATTTCGCATTAAAAATCAAAAGCTTCGTAATTTAATGCGCGGCGCGCCGCGCGCTCACTGTTGCAGCACGTAGCTGCCGGGCGCGTCGGCAAGCGCGACATGCTCGGCGCCGCCCATCGCCGGCGGATCGACCGGCTCGCCCGAACGCGCGGCAAGCCAGGCGGCCCATTCCGGCCACCAGGAGCCTTCGTGCCGCGGCGCCTGCGCCAGGAAGGTTTCCGGAGTCGACGTAGCGGTCGTCCGCCTTTCGGGTCAGCACCTGAAAGCCGCGATGATCGTGGCCGGGCTCGGAGACGATGCCGGCGTTGTGGCCGCCGCTCGTCAGCAGGAGGTCACGTCGGTGTCGGTCAAGAAATTGATCTTGTAGGTCGAGCGCCACGGCGCGACGTGATCGTGCACGGTGCCGACCGCGAAGATCGGCGCGCGGATATCGGTGAGCGCGACCGGCTTGTCGTCGACGATGATAGCGTCCTTCGGCCAGATCGTTGTTGAGGAACAGCCGCCGCAGATATTCCGAATGCATGCGATAGGGCATGCGCGTGGCGTCGGCATTCCACGCCATCAGGTCGATCATCGGCGCGCGCTCGCCCATCAGATAGTCGTGCACCATGCGCGACCAGATCAGATCGTTGGAGCGCAGCATCTGGAAGGCGCCGGCCATCTGCGTGGCGTCGAGGAAGCCCTGCTCCCACATCATGTCTTCGAGGAACGCGACCTGGCTCTCGTTGATGAACAGCATCAGCTCGCCGGCCTCGGTGAAATCGGTCTGCGCCGCCAAGCAGCGTGACCGACTTGAGACGGTCGTCGCCGTCGCGCGCCATGGCCGCCGCGGCGATCGACAGCAGCGTGCCGCCCAGGCAATAGCCGACGGCATGGACTTTCTGCGTCCGGCACGATCTTGCCGACCGCGTCGAGCGCCGCCATCACGCCGAGCCGGCGATAGTCGTCGAGGCCGAGATCGCGGTCGTCCGGGCTCGGGTTCTTCCACGAGATCATGAACACCGTGAAGCCCTGCTCGGTCAGGTATTTCACCAGCGAATTCTGCGGCGACAGATCGAGGATGTAATATTTCATGATCCAGGCCGGCACGATCAGCACCGGCTCCGGCCGCACCTTGCCGGTCGCCGGCGCGTATTGGATCAGCTCGATCAGCCGGTTGCGGTAGACGACCTTGCCGGGCGTGACCGCGACGTCGCGGCCGACCTCGAAATCCTCGGTGCCGACCGGCTTCTTGCCGCTGACGGCGCGCTCCCAATCTTCGACGAAATTGCGCAAGCCGCGCGACCAGGTTCATGCCGCCTTTGCTGACGGTCTGCCGCAGCACCTCGGGATTGGTGGCCAGGAAATTCGACGGCGAGACCATGTCGAGCAGCTGGCGCGACACGAACTCGACCATCGTCTTCGTGATGCTTGGTGACGCCGCGGATGCCGGTCGTCGCGTTGTGCCACCATTGCTGCTGCAGCAGGAACGCCTGAGTACATGAAATTGTACGGCGGCTTCTGCCAGTCCGCGGCCGTCGAAGCGGCGGTCTTGCGGCAGCGGCTCGATGCAGCGGGCCGTCTTGCCGCCGTCCGCCGCCGCGTGGAATGCGTAATTGGCGAAGCGGACCGCTTTGCGCGTCGCCTTGTCGATGAGCTGCAGCCGCTTGCCCGGCGAAACGGCGAGATGCGTCGCCCAATCGAAATAGGCCTTGCCAGCGCCGCCGGCGAAAGGCCGAAGGTGAAGCGCGCGATCGTGGCGTGCAGCGAGCGATCGATGATGTCGGCGACGGCGGTGACCGCATAGGAATCGCGCACGTCGCTATCCTCGGCCGGAGCGATGCGCCCTTCGGGACGAGACGCAGCGGCGCTTTGCCGGCGGCAGGCTTCGGATCGATCGGCGTTTCGGCGGGTGAAGTCATCGTCATCGCGCACCTCTTGTTTTTCTTTGCGCGCAATTCATCCGGATCGGCATTGAACCGCAATAATTTGGCAAAAATATAAGCGTCCATGGCGACGCGCCATGATTTGGATCAATCGGTAAAGCGGTCTTGACGCAGCGAAGCCCCGCAGTTGCGGCGATTATTCGCGCCGCCGCCGAAAAGCTACTGCGGACGAGATTGGGGTTGGCGCTTTCCGGAACCGCCGCCAGGTCTTGCCTTCGACCTCCTCGAATCGCCAGGGAGTGCCGCGCGCGGGGACCAGCATCAAGCTCGTCGCTGATCGATCCGCCACAGCGTCAAATTCAGGCGCGTGATCGCCGCGTCGCAGCCGGGCTTCACGGTCAGCGCCAGGCCGTCCTGCGCGCGGCGGTCGCGAGCGTCAGGTGCGCAGATCGGCGCGCCCTTGCCGCCGACGAGCGCCCAATCGCCGGCGACCTGCTCCGGCGGCTTCGGCGGAGGAGCGGCGCGTCGCTGCATTCTGCAGGAACAGCACGCCGACCCCGGGCGTGGGCGCCTCGTAAATGCCGTCCTCCACCTCGCTGAATTCGACCAGCGCCTTGCCGCCGGCATCGAGCAGATAGAGCAGATCGTTGTCGGGAAATTTCCAGCCCACGATGTTGTTGACCAGCGGGAACAAGCTGCCGCAATTCGCGTCGAACTCGACCTTGAAGCCGACTGGCGTCAGGTCGCTGCTGAAGGTGGCGGTGCAGATCTTATCGCGGTCGGCGTTGGAGAATTCCCAGGAGCCGATCACCGCCTTGGCCGAATCGCCAAGCGTGGCGCGGCGTCTGCGCCAGCGCGGCGCCGGTCATGCACAGCGATGCAAGTGCGATCAGCGCGAGACGGGCCATGACGCAAACTATAGCACGTGGACCGGCATCGACGAATCTCACGAACGCTTGGTCGGCGTTTCCGGCACTGGCGTCAGCGGCGCCTTGCCTGCCACCCATGCCAGGATGTTGTCGACCACCAATTGGTCCATGGCGGCGCGCGTCACCTCGGTCGAGGAGCCGAGATGCGGGAACAGCACGACGTGGTCCATCTCCATCAGTTCCTTCGGCACATTCGGTTCCTTGGCAAACACGTCGAGGCCGGCGGAATAGATGGTGCGGTTCTTTAAAGCCTCGATCAGCGCCGGCTCGTCGACCACCGAGCCGCGCGCCATGTTGATGAGGATGCCGTTGGGGCCGAGCGCCTTGAGCACCTCGGCGTTGATCATGTTCGCGGTCGCCGCGCCGCCGGGTACGATCACCAACAGCGTGTCAACGTCGCGCGCCATTTCGAGGAGCTTCGGGTAATATTTGTAGCTCACGCCCTGCTGCGGTTTGCGGCTGTGATAGACAACCGGCACGCCGAAGGCGTCGAGCCGCCGCGCGATCGCCTTGCCGATACGGCCCATGCCGACCATGCCGACGGTTCGGTTGCGCAGCGTCGCCTTGGTGAGCGGATAATGTCCCTGCGGCCATTTGCCGGCGCGCAGATAGCGCTCGGCCTGCGGGAATTCGCGCACGGTGCAGAGCAAGAGGCCGAGGGCGGTGTCGGCCACTTCCTCGTTGAGCACTTCCGGCGTATTGGTGACGACGATGCCGTGCTCGCCCGCCCATTTGGCGTCGATATGATCGTAGCCGACGCCGAAGCTCGAAATCTGCTCGAGCCTGGGCAACTTCTGCATAAACGCGGCGTCGAGCTTGTTCGCGGTATAGGCAATGGCGATGGCGCGCACTTTGTCGGCGATCGACTTGAGGAATGCGTCCTGGTCCTTGGCATCGGCCAGATAGTGCAGCGTGACTTTCGGCTCGAGGCCTTTGACCATGACCGGCTTCTTGGCGCCGATCAGCAGCACATCCGGCTTTTCGCCAGCCATGATCGCTCTCCTGTTACACCAAAGCGGTGACCGGCTTTTCGACAAATGTCTTGAAGGCCGCGAGCAACTCGGCGCCGAGCGCGCCGTCGACCACGCGATGATCGCAGGACAATATGACGGTCATCTGGCTGATGAATTTCACGCTGCCGTCAGCGGACTCGATCGGCGCGCGGCGCGTCGCGCCCACCGCTAGGATGGTGGCGTGCGGCGGGTTGATGATGGCGGCGAATTCGCGCACGCCATACATGCCGAGATTGGAGATCGCGCTCGCGCCGCCCTTGTATTCATTCGGCATGAGCTTCTTGATACGCGCGCGCTCGGCCAGATCGCGCATCTCGGCCGAGATCGCGGTCAGTGACTTGGCCTCGGCATTGCGCAGCACCGGCGTAATCAGCCCGCCGTCGAGCGCCACCGCCACACCGATGTCGGAATGAGCGAAGCGCAAGATGCGGTCTTCCGCCCACACCGCATTAGCGGCGGGAATGCGCTGCAGCGCCGCCGCCCAGGCCTTGATGATGAAATCGTTGAGCGAAAGCTTGAAGGCCGGTTGCCCGTCTTGCATGGGCGCGGCGGCGTTCGCCTCCTCGCGCATGGCGATGAGCCGGCCGACGTCGAGATCCGCGGTCAGATAGAAATGCGGGATGGTCTGCTTGGCCTCGACCAGCCGCCTGGCAATGGTCGCGCGCATCCCGTCGAGCGGCAATTCCTCGTAGGCAATACCCTCGTACAGCGACTTGACCTGCGCGGCGCTGGCGCCGGTCGCCATCGCCGCACCGCGCGCAGGAGCCGCCTTCTCGACGTCGGCCGCGACAATGCGGCCGTGCGGCCCGGAGCCCGAGACGCGCGACAAGTCGATGCCGCGTTCGCCGGCGAGCCGCCGCGCCAGCGGCGTCGTGAAGGTTCCGCTGGCAAGTTTCGCGGGTCCGAAATTGCGCTCGGGCGTGTGCACTTCGTGGAAAGGATCGAGCGGTGCCGCGCGCGGCTTAGGAGGGGCTTGCATCGCCGGCGCCGGTGCGGCGGCGGGCCGCGCCGTTGACGCGGCCAAGGCTGGCGGAGCTGCCGGAGCGGCAGCGGCCTTCGCCGGAGCATCGCCGGCACCGGCAATCACCGCCACCACCGCGCCGACCTTGGCCACTTCCCCGACCTGGAAGCGGACCTCGCTCAGCGTGCCGCCGAACGTCGCCGGCACTTCCATCGAGGTCTTGTCCGTCTCGATCTCGAACAGGTTGTCGCCCGGCTTCACGGCATCGCCGGCCGACTTGAACCATTTCACGATCTTGCCCTCGGCGACAGTTTCGCCGAGTTGCGGCATCAGGACGTCCATGTACGATCGTCCCCGCTTACCACGTCACCGACACATATTGCGTCTCGAGAAATTCCTTCATGCCTTCCGAGGCGCCTTCGCGGCCGAGACCGGACTGCTTGACGCCGCCGAACGGCGCCGCCGGATCGGACACGAGGCCGCGGTTGAGGCCGATCATACCGAAGTCGAGCTTCTCAGAAACGCGCATGCCGCGGCTCAAATCCTTCGTATAGAGATAGGCGACCAGACCGTACTCGGTGTCGTTGGCGCGCTTGATCGCCTCGTCCTCGCTCTTGAAGGTCTGGATCGACGCGACGGGGCCGAAGATTTCCTCGTTCAGCATCTTGGCGTCGTTGGAGACATTGGTGAGCACGGTCGCCGGATAGAAAAAGCCGGGACCGTCCGGCGTCTTGCCGCCAACCAGCACCTTGGCGCCCTTCTTCACCGCGTCGTCGACCAGCTCGATCACCTTGTCGCGGCCATCTTTGTTGACCAGCGGACCGACATTGATGCCGTCGTCGAGGCCGTTACCCATTTTCAGCGCGCTCATCTTGGCCGTCAGTTTTTTCGCAAACTCGTCATGCACCTTCTCGTGCACGTAGAAGCGGTTGGCCGCGGTGCAGGCTTCGCCCATGTTCCTCATTTTCGCAATCATGGCGCCTTCGATGGCGGCGTCGATGTCGGCGTCTTCGAACACCAGGAACGGCGCATTGCCGCCCAGTTCCATCGACGGCTTGAGCACCTGGTCGGCGGCCTCGTGCAGCAGCTTGCGGCCGACTTCGGTCGAGCCGGTAAACGACAGCACGCGCACGCGCGGGTCATGCAGCATGGCGCTCACCACCGGACCGGAGCGGCGCGACGGCACCACATTGACCACGCCGGCGGGCACGCCCGCCTCCTCCAGGACCGGCATCAACGCCAGCATGGTGAGTGGCGTGTCGGACGCGGGCTTGAGCACCACCGGACAGCCGGCGGCGAGCGCCGGGCCGATCTTGCGCGTCGCCATGGCGGCCGGAAAATTCCACGGCGTCACCAGCACGGCGACGCCGGCCGGCTTGTGCTGCGCGACGATGCGCGCGCCGGAGGCCGGCGCCATCGAGATTTGGCCGATATTGCGCACCGCTTCTTCGGCATACCAGCGGAAGAATTCAGCGGCATAAGCGACTTCGCCGCGTGAATCCGACAGCGCTTTGCCGTTTTCCAGCGTGATCAGTTTGGCGAAGCGCTCGGCGTCGCGCATGATCAGCTCGTGGCATTTGCGCAGGATCTCCGCGCGCTCGCGCGGCTTGCGCTTGGCCCAGCCTTCGAAGGCGGCCTGCGCCGCATCGACCGCGGCCTTGGCGTCGTCCACGGTGGCGCTGGCGACCGAGGCGATCTTGCGTTCGGTCGCCGGATCGATCACGTCGAAACGGGCGCCGTCGGACGATTTGCGCCATTTGCCGCCGATCCAGAGGTCGGTCGGGACGTTGGCGAGAAGATTTTCGTACATGGCTTTCATCCTTCACTCTCTTTTGTCATGGCCGGGCTTGTCCCGGCCCTCTCGCTTAGAGGCGCACTGCCTTCCTAAACGGGATCACCGGGTCACGCCGCTGCGCGTTGGCCCGGTGATGACAACAACTAACTCCCCAAGCTCCGCCGCACCGTATCCGCGATGCGGCCGGGTGTCGGCAGCACGGCATCTTCCAGAATATCGGCGGCCGGCAGTGGAATGTGCGGCGTGGTGATCCGCACCGGTGGGCCGTCGAGGTCGTAGAAGGCCTCGTCCACCACAATCGACACGAGTTCGGCGCCCCAGCCGCACAGCCGCGGATTTTCCTCAACGGTAAACAGCCGATGCGTGCGCGCAACCGAGCCGAGGATGGTCTGGGTGTCGAGCGGCACCAGCGAGCGCACATCGACAACTTCCACGTCGATGCCGTGTTCCGCCTTGAGCTTCTCGGCCGCCTCCAGCGCGCGCGGAACCATCAGCGCCAGAGCTAGAATCGTGGCGTCCTTGCCGGCCCTGACGATCTTGGCGGTGCCGAGCCGGTCGACGATCTCGCCGTCCGGCACCTCGCCCTTGGTCGCGTAGAGCGACTTGTGCTCGAGGAAGATGACCGGGTCGGGATCGCGCACCGCCGCCGCCAATAGACCGATGACGTCGACCGGCGAGGACGGCGCCACGACCTTGAGGCCGGGGATCATCATGCACCAGTTCTCGACGCTCTGTGAGTGCTGCGCGCCGAAGCGCGAGCCGGCGCCGTTGCCGGTGCGCACCACCAGCGGGCATTTGACCTGGCCGTTCGACATGTAACGGCTCTTGGGGAACTCGTTGGCGATGTAGTCGAAGCAGACCGCGAAGAAGTCGGAGAACATGATCTCGGCGATCGGCTTCAAGCCGGTCATCGCCGCGCCCATGGCCGCGCCCATGATGGCCTGCTCGGAGATCGGCGTGTCGCGCACGCGCAACGGTCCGAACTGCTCGAACAGTCCCACGGTCGCCTTGAACACGCCGCCGGCTTTCGCCACGTCCTCGCCGAGGAACACGACGTCGGGATCACGCGCCATCTCTTGCGCGATGCCGCGGATGACCGCGTCGCGATAGGTCAGTTCCGCCATGCCCAGCCCCCATCCGCATAGACGTCGGTGGTAATGATATCGAGCGGCGGATTGGGCGCGGCCTTGCACGCTTCCGTGGCGTCGTCGACGACCTTGCGCACTTCAGTATCGATGGCCGAGATGACCTTTTCGGCGACGCCAAATTGCAGCAGACGCTCGCGATAGATCTTGATCGGGTCGCGCAGCTTCCAGCGATCGAGCTCGCCTTCTGGCCGGTATTTCGCGGGGTCGGCGCGCGAATGGCCGCTGTGGCGGTAGGTCAGGCACTCGATCAGCGACGGTCCCTTGCCCGCCCGCGCCTTGTCGAAGGCCGTCATAGCGGTTCGATAGACCGCATCGGCGTCGTTGCCGTCGATCACGATGCGCTCGAGTCCATAGGCGGAGGCGCGGTCGGCGGCCGGCTGCGGCACCGCGGTGACGTCGGCGATCGGTGTGTATTCCATGTAGAGATTGTTCTCGCAGACGAAGACCACCGGCAGCTTCCACACCGCGGCGAAATTGAGCGCTTCGTGAAAGGCGCCGATATTGGTGGTGCCGTCGCCGAAGAAGCAGACCGAGACGTCCTTGGCGCCCTTGTACTGCGCGCGCCAGGCGGCGCCGCAGGCGATCGGCAGATGCGCGCCGATGATAGCGTAGGAGCCCATCACGCCGTGCTCGACCGAGGTCAGATGCATCGAGCCGCCCTTGCCGCGCATTAGACCATTGTCGCGCTGCATCAACTCGCCCAGCACCTTTTCGACGCTGACGCCGCGCGCCAGCGTGTGGGCGTGGCCGCGATAGGTGCAGAAGCTCAGATCGCCTTTGACCATGGCGCCGGCAAAACCGGCCGCCACTGCCTCTTGGCCGAGCGAGAGGTGGCTGGTGCCCTTGACCAGGTTCTGCAGGAACAGGTCGTAGGCGCGCTGTTCCGCCTCACGGATCGTCACCTGCGTCCGGTACAATTCCAGGCGCTTGTCCTCGCCGATATCGTCGTTCAAGCCCGAGCCGGCCGGTCCCGGCGCCCGGTCCTTTACTGTCGCCATGAGTGATCCTCGAAGGGGGTATTCCGCATTGAGCGGGCGGAACTTAGCCCCGATGAACGCAGCCTCGCAACTCTCCTATTTCAATGCTGTCATGCCAGGCCTGGCCTGACAAAATTGAGACTATTCAAGTGGGCCCTCGACCACCCCCTCGCTGGTGGTGGACTTGCCCAACTTGCGCTCCCTATACAGCAAATAGAGACCGGAGCTGATGACGATCACGGCCCCCGCCATGGTCCAGCTGTTCGGCACATGGTCGAACACCAGATAGCCGAGGATCACTACCCAGATAAGCTGGGTGTAGACGAACGGCGAGAGCACCGCCGCAGGAGCGAGCCGGTGACCCGAGATCAGAAAAAAGTGCCCGGTGCTGCCGAGCACGCCGGTGCCCAGCAGCATCAATGCGATCGGCCAACTGTCCGGCTTGGTCCACACGAACGGGATGACCGGCAACATCACCAACGCGCCGATGAAATTGGCATAGAACAAAGATGTCTGGTTGGAATCGACGCGCGAGACGATGCGCGTGATCACCGCGTAGAAGCCGTAGAAGATGGTGCCGACGAGCGTGATTAGCGCCGCCGGGTGCATGCCGCCGAAACCGGGCCGCGTGATCAACAGCACGCCGCCGAAGCCGACGCAGATCGCCGACCAGCGCCGCCAGCCGATCCATTCACCCAGCAGCGGGCCTGAGACGATGGCGACGATGAAGGGAAAGGTGAAGATGATCGACAGCGCCTCGTCGAGCTGCAGCCAGCGCAGCGCCACGAAATTCAGCGCGGTCGAGCCGACCAGCAGAAGCGAGCGCGTAATCTGCAGCTTCAGCCGCTTGGTCCGCAGCAAAGCCGGATGGGTCAGCGGATTGGAGACGATCAGCGTCAGCACCAGGGCGCTGGTGTAGCGCGCCCAGGCGATCTCCAGGCTGTCCATCCGGGTATTGAGATATTTCGCAGTGGTATCGAGGCAGGCGAACAGCGCCACCGCTCCGCACATCAAGGCGATGCCGATGAGCCGCTGGCGGCGATGCTGCGCGAGGTCGGGCATATTTTGCTAGCGCTCGCGTTTGACTGCGCTCTCGTGCCATCGCCGTAACGCGAGATGGGAGAGCCCTGACAGCACGAAAAAGATGACGATGCCGGCGAGCGACAACAGCAGCAGCGCGGCGAACATGCGCGGGATGTTGAGCCGGTAGCCCGAACTCGGCGATGCGATAGGCGAGCCCCGAGCCGGCGCCGGCGGAGCCCGCGGCGATCTCGGCCACCACCGCGCCGATTAGCGACAGCCCGCCGGCGATGCGCAGGCCGGCGAGCATTTGCGGCAGCGCCGACGGCAATTTCAGGTTCCACAACACCTGCCAACGCGACGCCTTGTAGAGCTCGAACAGCGCGATGAGATTGTGATCGACGGAGCTTAAGCCCAGCATCGTGTTGGCGAGCACCGGAAAGAACGCCACGATCCAGGCGCAGGCCAGCACCGCCAGAGGCTGCGGCAGATAGATCAGCAGCAGCGGCGCGATAGCGACCACTGGCGTCACCTGTAGGATCACCGCATACGGATAGAGCGAGTACTCGATCAGCCGCGACAGATTGAACAGGACCGCGAGGCCGATGCCGCCGATGGCGGCGAGCACAAAGCCCTCGAAGGTGGTGCCAAGCGTCACCAACAGCGAGTGCCACAACAGACCGCCGTCGGCGATCAACGTGTTCATCACGATGCCCGGGCCGGGCAATACGTAAGGCGGAATGGCAAAGACCTGCACCACCGCGTGCCAGGCCGCAACGACCAGCACGAGCACGAAAACCGGCAGCACGGTGCGCAGCGCACGTTCGCTCATCGCGTGCCTCCCATCGCCTGGCCGAGAGCCTCGGAGACAGTGCGGCAATAGCCGGCATAGTCGGCCGAGGTGCGGAAGCGTTCGTCGCGCGGATAAGGCGCGGGGATCGCGATGTCGGCGAATACGCGGCCGGGGCGCGGCGTCATCACCACAATGCGCTGCGACAGATAGACCGACTCGAACACCGAATGGGTGACGAAGATCACCGTGCGGCGTAGCGCTTGCCACAGCGTCAGCAGATCGTTGTTGAGCTTGAAGCGGGTGATCTCGTCGAGCGCGGCAAACGGCTCGTCCATCAGCAGCACGTGCGGCTCGGTGACCAGCGCGCGCGCGATCGAGGCGCGCATCTTCATACCGCCGGAGAGTTCGCGCGGAAACGCGTTTACGAATTCGGCAAGCCCGACTTGCTCCAGCGCCTGCCGCACAGCGGCGCTTGCTTGCGCATCGTCCGTCTGCGCCAGCTTGAGCGGCAGCCGCACGTTGGCCGCGACGTCCGCCCACGGCATCAGCGTCGGCTCCTGGAACACGAAGCCGATCTTGCCCGCCCCGCCCGGCCATGCAACCGCGCCGGCACTCGGCGCGCTCAAGCCGGCGATGATCCGTAGCGCGGTCGACTTGCCGCAGCCGGAGGGACCGAGCAACGAGACGAATTCGCCGTCGCGCACGTCGAGGCTGAGACCGTCGAGCGCGACCGTGCCGCTGTCGAACGTCTTGCCGACGTCGCGCAGCGAAACAATCTCCGGGCCGGACGAATTCATTTGGGCCGCAAGTCGACGCCGACGCCCTTGTTGACGAACTGCAACGTGTAGGAGCGCTTGTAGTCGAGGCCGGGCTTGGCCACGCCGGCGCGCACCATCTTGTCGAAGAAGCTTTTCATTCGCGCGTCGGTCATCGCGCCGATGCCGAGCTTGAGCGAATCGCCGGAATCGACGATGCCATATTCCTTCATCTTGACGACCGAATAGGCGAGCAGCGCGTCAGTCATTTCCGGGTTCTGCTGCTTGATCAGCGCATTGCCCGCGCGGTTGTCACCGTAGATGTAATGGTACCAGCCGATGGCCGAGGCATCGACGAAACGCTGCACCAGATCGGGCTGCTTCTCCACCAGGTCGCGGCGGGTCTCGATCAAAGTCGAATAGGCGTTGAAGCCGTCATCGGCGAGCAAAAACACCTGCGGTTTGAAGTGCCCTTGCGTCTCGATCGCAAAGGGCTCGGAGGTGACGTAGCCCTGCATCGCGGAATTCTTGTCGGCGAGGAACGGCTGCGGGTTGAAGGTGTAGGGCTTCACCTTCGATTCATCGAAGCCGTAATCAGCCTTCAACCATTGGAAATAGCTGACCATGCCCTCGGGCGAAACGAACAGCGTGAGCTTTTTCAAATCGGCAAGGCTTGAGACGCCCGGATGCGCGATCAGCACCTGCGGATCCTTCTGGAAGCTCGCCGCTACCGCCACGGTCGGGATGTTGTGTTCGACCGCGTCGAAGGACTGCAGCGAATTGGCGCTCATGAAGAAGTCGAGCTTGCCGACCGGCAGCAGGATGCGGTTGTTCACGTTCGGCCCGCCCGGCACGATGGTCACGTCGAGCCCGTATTTCTTATAAGTGCCGTCGGCGAGCGCCTGGTAGAAGCCGCCGTGCTCGGCCTCCGCCACCCAGTTGGTGCCGAAGCGGACCTTGTCCAGCGCTTGCGCCTGGGCCGCCGCCAAGGTGGCGGCAAATCCCAATAAAATAGCGGAGAATCTGGTCATCCGCGCACTGTCTCACTGCCGGCCGGTATCGGGCAAGCGCCGGTATGAACTGCTTTGAACCTTTTGCGCGGGCGGTGCGACCCATGGTCACGCGGCCGATGACGGCCGCTCCAGTTCAACCTTGTGGAGACCCGCCATGACCAAGTCCAAGACCATCACCGCCGCCATTGCCGCGCTCACCGTCGCCGCCTCGCTCACCGCCTTCAACGGCCAGGCCCAGGCCCATCACTTTCATCACGGTTGGGGCATCGGCGCCGGCTTCGTCGCCGGCTCGCTGATCGGCGCGGCCGTCGCGTCCAACGCCTATAACGACGGCTACGCCGAGTGCCACTACGTCAAGCGCTTCGACCGCTGGGGCAACTACATCCGCACCATCAAGGTCTGCGACGTCGTTCCGTACTAATCGCTTTGGTAACGGTCGGCGCCAGCCCCCCGTCCACCCTCGCGCCGATCGCTTAGACCCGCCCGGAAGTCCCCGTCCGGGCGGGTCGTCATTTTGTTGCGGCTAAGGACCCGCCGCCGCAACGCTCATCGCCAGTACGCGGGCCACATGCAGCGCTTCGCGCTCGGCGCCGTCGTGGATCTGATGCCGGCAGGAGATGCCGTCGGCGACGATCAGCACATCGGCCGGCGCCTTGCGCACCGCCGGCAGCAACGACAATTCGGCCATCTTGAACGAGACGTCGATAGTGTCGGCGTCGTAGCCGAAGGCGCCGGCCATGCCGCAGCAGCTCGAACTCGACGGTCTGCACCTCGAGCTTCGGCACCAGTCTGAGCACGCTCTCGACCGCGCCCATGGCGTCGAACGCCTTCTGGTGGCAATGGCCGTGCAACAGCGCCTTTTTCGGCAAGGCACCGAGCGGCAGTGTCAGGCGGCCTTCCTTCTGTTCGCGGGCGAGGAATTCCTCGAGCAGCATCGCTTGCGCCAAAAGCGCATCGACCGCGTCGCCCTTGAGCAGGGCCGGCAACTCATCGCGGAAGCCGAACAGACAGCTCGGCTCGAGCCCAATCACCGGAACGCCGCGCGCCACATAAGGCGCGAGCGCGGCAAGCGTGCGCTCCATCTCGCGCTTCGCCTCGTCGACCGCGCCGACCGCGAGGAAGGTGCGACCGCAGCAGAGCGGCCGCTCGTCACCGTCCGCCGGCAGCGCGGCATGGACGCGATAGCCGGCGGCCACCAGCACGCTCAACGCCGCATCGAGATTCTCGCGCTCGAAATAGCGGTTGAAGGTATCGGCGAACAGCACGACCTCGCGCACCGGCGCCGCGGGTTCATCCGCCGCTGCGGGCCTGTAGGCCCAGTCGGACCGGTCGCGATAAGTATCTGTCCGCCATTGCGGCAGGCTGCGCCGCCCGGAAAAGCCGGCCAGCATCTCGGATGCCTTGCGCGCCACCGGCATGCGATCGCGCAGATTGGCGAGCCATGGCCAACGCGCCGCATAAGGCGCGTAATGCGGCAGGAAACCGACCAGCCGGTCGTGCAGCCGCAGCCCGTGCTTGGCCGCCCGCGCCGCCAGCACCTCGATTTTCATGCGCGCCATGTCGACGCCCGTCGGGCATTCGCGGCGGCAGGCCTTGCAGGAGACGCAGAGCGCCAACGTCTCCGCCATTTCGTCGGAGGCGAGCGCGTCCGACCCGAGCTGGCCGGTGATGGCGAGCCGCAGCGTGTTGGCGCGGCCGCGCGTGACGTCGCGCTCGTCGCGGGTGACGCGATACGACGGACACATGGCGCCGCCGGCGAGTTTGCGGCAGGCGCCGTTGTTGTTGCACATCTCGACTGCGCCCTGGAAACCGCCGCCGGCGCCGGGAAAAGCCGACCAGTCGAGCCGCGTCTTGATGTCCACGCCGCGATAGCCGGGCGCGTAGCGAAACAGCGAGCGGTCGTCGAACTTCGGCGGGCGCACCACCTTGCCCGGATTGTAAAGGCCCTGCGGATCGAAGCGGTCCTTCACCTCCTCGAAGGCGCGCGCGAGGCGCGAACCGAACATCGGCTCGTTGAATTCGGAGCGCACCAGGCCGTCGCCGTGCTCGCCGGAATGCGACCCCTTGTATTCGCGCACCATGGCGAAGGCCTCTTCGGCGATCGAACGCATGGCATGCACGTCTTTCTCCTGCCGCAGGTTCAAAATCGGCCGCACGTGCAGGCAACCGGAGCCGGCATGCGCGTACCAGGTGCCGCGCGTGCCATGCTTCTCGAAGATCGCGGTGAGCCGGCTCGTGTAGTCGGCGAGATGCTCGAGCGGCACCGCGCAATCCTCGACGAAGGAGACCGGTTTACCCTCCTCCTTCATCGACATCATGATGTTGAGGCCGGAGGTGCGCACGTCGGTGATCGCGGCCTGCAGGTCGGCGTTGAGCACCTCGACCACGCCGCCGCAGGCATCGCCGCTCTTGTCCCAGGCAAAGCCGAGATCGCCGATCATATCCTTGAGTCGGCGTAGACGGCGCAGGTTCTCCTCGTGATCGGCTTCGCCGAATTCGACCAGCAGAATGGCCTCCGGTGTGCCGCGCACGAATTTTTCCAATGTCGGGCGGAAGATCGGAATCTCGCGCGCGAGCTCGATCATGGTGCGGTCGATCAGTTCGACCGCGATCGGCAGCAGGTGCACGATGTGCTGGGCGGCATCCATCGCCGCGCGGAAGCTCCCGAAATGGCAGGCGCCGACGGCGCGGCGGCCGAGCAGCGGCGACAGCTTCAGTTCGACGCGCGTGGAAAAGCCGAGCGTGCCTTCCGAGCCGACCAGCACGTGCGCGAGATTGATGTCATTCTTGCCAAGATACGAACCTTGCACCAGCGCGTCGAGATTGTAGCCTCCGACGCGGCGCTGCACCTTGGGGAAGCGCGCCGCCACTTCGTCGGCTTCGCGCGCGCCGATGGCGAGAAGATCCTTGGCGAGCGGCCGCAGCGGCGCCGGCACGTCATTGAGATTGCCGCCGATACGGCCGAAATGCGCCAGCGTGCCGTCGGCCAGCACCGCCTCGATCGCCAGCACATTGTCGCGCATGGTGCCATAGCGCAACGAACGGCCGCCGCAGGAGTTGTTGCCGGCCATGCCGCCGATGGTCGCGCGCGAGGCGGTCGAGATGTCGACCGGGAACCACAGGCCGTGCGGCTTGAGCCGGCGGTTGAGCTCGTCGAGCACGATGCCAGGCTCGACCGTGCAACGCCCGCCTTTGATGTCGAGATCGAGGATGCGCGTCAGATATTTGGAGCAATCGACCACCAGCGAGCAGCCGACGGTCTGCCCGGCCTGCGAGGTGCCGCCGCCGCGCGCCAGTACGGTGACGCCTTCGCTACGGGCAATCCCTATCGCCCGTTCGGCTTCTTCTATCGTGCGCGGGGCGACCACGCCGAGAGGCATGATCTGATAATGGGATGCGTCGGTGGCGTAGCGGCCGCGGGTGAAGCGGTCGAATTGCACCTCCCCGCTCAATTCGGCCTTCAGCCGCCGCTCCAGGCCGGGCCTTACCACCGCCACGGCGCCTGTCCCTTTTTGGCCTCGTTTAGCCTATGCATAGAGGGCTTGTTTGTTGTGCGGAAAACCGCTTGACCGCAATGTTGCATTCATAGTTCAACGCCACAAGCGCCGCCCCCTTGCCGGGACCGGCTTGCAGTCAAGCCACGAATATCCTTTGAAAAGCTGCGGTTTAGGAGCGAATGCCAATGGCTAAGAATTCCTCGCGTCCGGTGGGGCGTCATTTTCTGCACATTCCAGGACCGACCCCGCTTCCTGACCGCGTGCTGCGGGCGATGGACACGCCCATCATCGACCACCGCGGCCCGGAATTCGCCAAGCTGGCCAAGAAGTGCCTGGAAGGCGTCAAGACCATTTTCAAGACCACCAACCCGGTGATCATTTACACCGCGACCGGTACCGGCGCTTGGGAAGCCGCCCTCGTCAACACGCTGTCGCCCGGCGACAAGGTGCTGATGGTGGAGACCGGCCAGTTCGCCACGCTGTGGAAAAAGATGGCGGAGAAGATCGGGCTGAAGCCCGAGTTCATCACTACCGACTGGCGCAATGGTGCCGATCCGAAGGCGATCGAAGCGCGGCTGCGCGAAGACAAGAACAAAGAGATCAAGGCGGTCTGCATTTTGCACAATGAGACCTCGACCGGCGCGCTCACGCCGATCGCCGACATCCGCAAGGCGATCGACGCGGCCAATCACCCGGCGCTGTTCTTCGTCGACACTATCTCCTCGCTCGCTTCGACCGACTACCGGCACGACGAATGGGGCGTCGACGTTTCCGTCGGCGGCGCGCAGAAGGGCCTGATGCTGCCGCCCGGCATGTCGTTTAACGCCATCAGCGACAAGGCGATTGCCGCGAACAAGACCTCCAAGATTCCGAAGTCGTTCTGGGCTTGGGACGAGATGCTGACCATGAACAAGGTCGGCTTCTTCCCCTACACGCCGGCGACGCAGATGCTGCAGGGCCTCGCGGTCGGCATCGATATGCTGCACGAGGAAGGGCTCGACAACGTGTTCGCCCGCCACCACCGGCTGGCGGAAGCCACCCGCCGCGCGGTGAAGGCCTGGGGACTGGAGAACCTCAACAAGAACGCCAGCCAGTATTCGCCGACGATCACCGCCATCCTGCTGCCGGAAGGGCATGACGCCGACAAGTTCCGCGCGCTGGCGCTGGAGAACTTCAACATCTCCTACGGCGCGAGCTTCGGCGCCTATGCCGGCAAGTATTTCCGCATCGGCCACCTCGGCGACGTCAACGACACCATGATGATCGGCGCGCTCGGCGCCACCGAAATGGCGCTGGGCCTCGCCGGCATTCCGCACAAGAAAGGCGGCGTACAGGCGGCGATGGATTACCTGATCTCCGCGCATGGCGCCGCAGCCAAGCAGGCAGCCGAATAAAATTTGCGACAATCGGCATAGGGGCGCGGAGGTTAGTCCTCCGCGTCCCCTGCCACACCACCCGGCATGCGGATCCGCACCGGGCGGTTTGATGGGTTGAGGTTAGCTGGCAATCGACGGGACTCCCAGCTGGTTGAAGAGAGTGTTCGGCAACGCCCTATTGAGCACCATCGACGAGTTGTGCCACCAGCGGCGGCTGTTGCCGGCAACTTTCCTGGCCACATCGGCGGGCAATCCGCGAGCGACCAGCTCGCGGTAGATGACCCGACCTCGCTTCCAGTGCTTGAGTTGCACGGCCCGCAGCCGATGGCGGACCCAACCGTCGATGTCGGCAAGCGCCCCCGGCGCCTCCGTGAGTCGGAAGTAAGCCTTCCAGCCCGAGAGGTAGGCTCCGAGTGGCTTGCACATCTGCGCGAGGCTACGTCCGGCACTGCGCCGGGTGAGCTCGCGCACACGCTCCTTCAGGCGTTCGATGGCCTCGGGTGCTACGCGCCGCCGCACCACTCGTCCCTTGGCTAGCCAAAATGAGAAGCCGAGGAACTTGGCCTGGGTCGCGCGTGTCACCTTACTCTTGTTCTCGTTGACGCGAAGCTTCAGCTTGCCAAAGAGCTTGCGCAGCGACGCCATCACCCGCTCACCCGCCCGCTGCGACCGCACATAGACGTTGAGGTCGTCGGCGTAGCGCACGAACGCGTGTCCGCGTCGTTCAAGTTCCTTGTCCACCTCGTCCAGGAGAACATTGGCCATCAGCGGCGAGAGTGGGCCGCCTTGCGGCGTCCCCTCGTGCCGCTCGATCACCACCCCGTTCGCGAGCACGCCGGCGTTGAGGTAGCGGCGGATCAGCCGTAGCACCCGACGATCCGCGATGCGTTTGACCAACCGTCCCATCAGGATGTCGTGGTTGACCCGGTCGAAGAACTTTTCCAGGTCGATATCCACCACAACGCTGCGGCCCTCTTGCACGTAAGCCTGCGCGCGACGTACCGCGTCATGCGCCCGCCGTCCGGGCCGAAAGCCATAGCTTGCATCCGAGAAGGTTGGATCAAACAGCGGTTGCAGGACCTGCAACAAGGCCTGCTGGATGAACCGATCGAGCACCGTCGGGATGCCGAGTTCGCGCTCGCCCCCGCCGGGCTTTGGAATCGCCACCCGTCTCACCGGCTGCGGCTGGTAGCGCCCCGCGAGCAGTTCCTCGCGCAGGCGCGGCCAGTGCACACGCAGGTGCTCGGGCAGTTCTTCCACCGTCATCCCATCGATGCCGGGCTTACCCGCATTCTGTCGAACACGCTTCAGCGCGGCCCGAAGGTTCTGGCGTTCGCACGCCCTCTCCATCAGGTCGCCGGTTCCTGGGCGCTCGTCCCCACTTCCAACCGTTGGCGCTTCCACACGCAAGCGCGACCCTTGCGGCTTCACCGCGCCGGTCGTTTGTGCGCTCGGACTTGGCTCCGATTTCTGTGGCATGGCGTCCCCGAGGTGCATGGGCGTCTCGCCCTCCCCTTCATTCGGCCCTTCGCCGCTGCTACGGCTAATACGGCCTCTGCTGACTTCTCGCCCCGATGATCTTCTCGATCATCGTCACCCTTTCAGGCGTCAGGCGAGATCTCCCCAGGTAAGAACATCGGCCTTCGCTGCACGACCGCCGGATCTACATCGCCTCGCCTTGGTCACGAGAGCTTCGCGGCTTCATGCCCGCTTGCCCTGCTCGGCTCCGCCTCTTATCCGGTTCCTGTTCGTCGGCCCGCAGTTTTGCTCCCCGCTTCCTTCACGCCGGCCTCACGGAACGACGCTCTGCGGTTCGCTTCGCTCGCTATGACCAGCTCGCAGAGGACTCCCACCTCCAAGTCGATGCCCATGCTGGGCGCACATGACTGAAATGGCCGGCCTTGTGCCGGCCATTTTGTTTTTGGATTTGGCTACGCGGCGTTCACCCAGTCATTCATCGCCAACACGCGCGCGACGAATTCGGAAATCGCCTTGAGCGTCGCCTCCGGCGCGTCGCGTTGCGGCGAATGGCGCGCGCCGGGCAGTAGCGCCACCTCGACCGGGCAATAGCACTCCTGGCTCGCGACCTCGATCTGCTTGACCGTGCCATATTGGTCGTCCGCGCCCTGCACGATCAGCGCCGGCACGCGGATATAGGCGAGGAATTCGGTGATGTCCCAATGGCGGAAATCGGGATCGAGCCAGGCGCCGTTCCAGCCATTGAAGGCGTTGTCGACGTCGGCATGCCAGCGCGCGAGGCGCGCCCGCAGATCGCCGGCTGCGTAGGCTTTGCGCGCTTTTTCGATCGAGGCGATGCCCATGTCCTCGGTGAAAAAATGCGGCGCCATCAGCACCAAGCCGCCGACGCGGTGATCCTGAAGGCTGCCGGCGTAGATCGCCGCGATCGAGGCGCCGTCGCTGTGGCCGATGAGTAGCCCGCGCTGGAAGCCGATGGCATCGAGCAGCCGCGGCAGCGTCTCGCGCGCCTCGTCGTGCATGTAGGTGAGCAGCCGCGGCAGCTTGACCGGCGATGACTTGCCGTAACCGGCGCGCGAATAGACGAAGACGCCGCAGCCGGTCGCCTTTTGCAACTTGTCCGGAAAGTCGTTCCACAGCCCGACGCAGCCGAGCCCTTCATGCAGCAGCACAAGCGTCGGCGCCGCATCAGGCCGCGGCCCGATCATGCGGTATTCGAGATGCTGGGAGGCAATGTCGAGGAAACCGGAGTTGGAAAGCGTCATTTAGGTCTCTCAATTGTCATGGCCGGGCTTGTCCCGGCCATCTCGCTTAGGAAGGCACAGTGCCCACCTGATCGGGATCACCGGGACTCGGCGCTTCGCGCCGGCCCGGTGATGACAATAAATACTATATCCGGTCTTCCGCTCTCAGTTTAAACCTCTGAATCTTCCCCGTCGCCGTCTTCGGCAATTCGCTGCGGAATTCGATCCAGCGCGGATATTTGTACGGCGCCAGCAGATGCTTGACGTGGTCCTGCAGCGTGCGGGCGAGTTGCTCGCTCGCCTTGTCGGGCAACTTCAACACGACGAAGGCCTTCGGCTTGACCAGCCGCTCCTCATCGAACCAGCCGACCACCGCGGCTTCCAGCACCTCCGGATGCGAGGAGAGCGCCGCCTCCACCTCGAAGGGCGAGACGTAGATGCCGGACACTTTCAGCATATCGTCCTGCCGCCCCGCGGCAGACGTAATAGCCGTCCTCGTCCTGGAAATATTTGTCGCCCGAACGGGTCCACTCGCCCTGGAACGTCGTGCGCGACTTCTCGCGGTTGTTCCAGTACATGATCGCGCTGGTCGGGCCGCGCACGTAGAGCTCGCCCAATTCGCCCTGCTTCACCGGCGTTCCGTCGTCGCCGATCAGCCTGATCTCGTAGCCGGGCACCGGCTTGCCGGTGGTGCCGTATTTGGTCGCGTCCGGTTTGTTGGTGAGATAAATGTGCAGCATCTCGGTGGTGCCGAGGCCATCGTAGATATCGATGCTGTAGCGCTCCTTCCAGCGCTGTGCGATCTGCTCGGGCAGCGCCTCGCCGGCCGAAATGCAGCGGCGGATTTTAATTTCCGATTTCTGCGGCGCGTTCGCACTGGCGAGGAACGCGGCGTAGAAAGTCGGCACCGCGCAGAACAGCGTGACCGGATGCTGGCGCAGTAGCGCGGCGACGCCGTCCGGCGTCGGCCGGTCTGGATTGAGCACCGTCGTGGCGCCGACGCTGAGCGGAAAGGTCATGGCGTTGCCGAGGCCGTAGGCGAAGAACAGCTTGGCCACTGAATAGACCACGTCGGTTTCGCGGAAGCCGCCGATCGGCGTGCCGTAGAGATCGGCCGTAAGCTTGAGGCTCGCGTGCACGTGCACCGCGCCCTTCGGCTTGCCGGTCGAGCCCGAGGTGTAGAGCCAGAACGCCATATCGTCGGCGACGGTCGGCGCGGTATAGTCCTCCGGCTCGTCGGCGCCGATGACGTCGTCGAACAGCCGGTAGCCGTGCGGATTGGCGCCGGAAACGATGACGTGCTCGAGGTCCGGGCTTTTCGCGATCAGCTTCTCGAATTTCGGGAACAGCGCCTCCGACACAACGAGACACTTGGCCCGGCTGTCGGCCAGCATGAAGCTGTAGTCGTCTTCGGTTAGCAGCGTGTTGACCGGCACGGCGATGATGCCGGCCTTGAGGCAACCGAGAAAGGCGATCGGCCAGTCGACGGTATCGAGCAGCGCCATGAGCACGCGCTCCTCGCGCCGGATGCCGAGCCCGCGCAGCGCGGCGCCGAAGCGCGCGACATGATCGGTGAGCTGGCGATAGGTCAGGGTGTGCCGGCCATCGATATAGGCCGGCTTTTCCGCGCGGCCAGCGGCGAGATTGCGCTGCAAAACATCGGCGGCGAAATTGTAATTGCGTGGGATATCGCCCACGGGCTCGGGCGCGCTCGCAATTGCCGCACGGGCTTGCGCATCAGCCATGTTTTTCCCCCCGGGATGCCCGTAAGATGCGGCGCGGACGAGCGACTGCAAAGTCGGGCCTCTTATCCATGTCACGATCGGCCGGCGGCCGGCCATGACAAAAGTCAATACTCAAACGCCAGGGAGTTCAAGCGCATGCTGCTGAGCCAGGACCGCATTCTGACCACCCACGTCGGCAGCCTGCCGCGCAATGAGAAGCTGTCCGATCTGCTGGTACGCCAGGAAGCGGGCGAAAAATTCGATGCCGCCGAAATGGCCGCGGAAATGGACAAAGCGGTGCGCCACGTCGTCGACAAGCAGGCCTCGGCCGGCATCGACATCGGCAATGACGGCGAGCAGCAACGCGTGGGCTTCCAGACTTACGTACCGCAGCGCATGTCCGGCTTTGGCGGCGTGTCGAAGCGGCGGCGCGGGCGCGAATTCGAGGAATTCCCCGAACTGGTGGAAAGCCTGAAGCGGCGTTTCCCGCAGGTGAGCAAGCAGCAGAACGCGCCGGAATGCCAAAGCGAGTTGAAATACCTCGACATCAAGCCGATCGAGAACGAGATCGCGCGCTTCAAGAAGATCTCCGAAGGCAAATTCGCCGAGCGGTTCATGACGGCGCCTTCGCCCGGCATTATTTCGTCGACCATGCTCGACGCCTATTACGGCAGCCAGGACAAATATCTCAGCGCGATCTCGCGCGAGATGAAGAACGAATACCAGGCGATCCACAAAGCCGGGCTACTGTTGCAGATCGACGCGCCCGATCTCGCCATGGACCGCACCATGATGTACCGCGATCTCGACGACGGCGGTTTCGTCAAGGCGGTCGAACGTCATGTGCAGGCGATCAACGACGGCATCGCCGGCATTCCGCGCGAGCGCGTGCGGCTGCACGTGTGTTACGGCAATTGGGAAGGCCCGCACATCCACGATATTCCGCTGGCGAAGATTTTGCCGGCGCTCTACCAGGCCAATGTCGGCGCGTTGTCGATCGAGTTCTCCAATCCGCGCCATGCGCACGAATACGAAGCGTTGAAGAGGCATCCGCTGCCCAAGGACATGCTGCTGGTGCCCGGCGTGGTGGAGACCACCAGCAATTTCGTCGAGCATCCGGAAGTGGTGGCGCGCCGCATCGAGGACGCGGTGCGCGCGGTCGGCGAGCGCGAGCGTGTGATCGCCGGCACCGACTGCGGCTTCGGCACTTTCACCAACCGCGAATGGGTGATCGAGCCGGCGGTCTGGCTCAAGCTGCGCGCGATCCGCGAAGGCGCCGATATCGCTTCGGCGAGGCTGTGGGGAAAGAAAGTCGCCTAGCCTTCTTCGCCCTCCCCGCTCTGCGGGGCAACCCACCCCCGGTGCTCCGCGCCGGACCCGCCCTTTCAGGAAAGGGATTAGAAAGCCGCGACCGATCGGACGAATAGGATTTTCGTCATAGCGGTATCCAAGTCAAGCCATTCGCCAAACGCCGAACGGCGCGCTGAATTTGCCGGGAACTCGGCCTATAATGTCGTCATCCCACTCGCTATAAGGCCGGCCAGCCGATCACGAATAAAAGGAGGACGCCATGGACGAGAGAACGCGCGATCCCATCAAGATCACCGCCGAGGACATCAACCCGCGCTACAACTGGGGCCGCCACCTGCCGGTGCTCGGCACCATGGGCGTCGACTTCGAGGAGCGCGTCGACTACCGGCGCCTGCACCGCTATCGCCTGGGCCGCGCGCAGGCCGCGCTCGAAAAATCCGATCTCGGCGCGCTGCTGTTGTTCGACGACAACAATATCCGTTACGTCACCTCGACCAAGATCGGCGAATGGGCGCGCGACAAGCTCTCGCGCTGGACGCTGCTGGTGCGCGGGCAGGACCCGATCCTGTGGGACTTCGGCTCGGCCGCGGTGCACCACAAGCTCTATTCGCCCTGGCTCAAGCCGGAGAATTGCCGGGCTGGCTTGGTCGGCCTGCGCGGCACCGTCGATCCGGCCTTCGGGCTGATGAAGCGGCACGCCGAGGAGATGGCGTCGATCCTGAAAGCCGCCGGCGTCGCCAAGATGCCGATCGGCGTCGACATCATCGAGCCGCCGATGATCTTCGAACTGGAAAAGGTCGGGCTCAAGATCAAGGACGGCCAGCAGGTGATGCTGAGCGCGCGCGAGGTGAAATCGTCCGATGAGATCGCGTTGCTCAACCGCGCCGCCGCCATGGTCGACGGCGCCTACGACGTGGTGCACGAAATGCTGCGTCCGGGCATTCGCGAAAACGACATCGTCGCCGAGGTCAACAAGTTCCTCTACACGCACGGCTCCGACGACGTGGAAGCGGTCAACGCCATTTCCGGCGAACGCTGCAGCCCGCATCCGCACAACTTCACCGACCGCATGATCCGCCCGGGCGACCAGGCGTTCTTCGACATTCTGCAAAGCTTCATGGGCTACCGCACCTGCTACTACCGCACCTTCAACGTCTGCCGCGCTACGCCGGAACAGCACGATGCCTACAAGAAGGCGCGCGAATGGCTCGACAATGCTATCGAGCGCATCAAGCCGGGCGCCTCGACCGCGCACATTTGCGAGGTGTTCCCGAAGGCGGAAGAATTCGGCTTCCCCGACGAGATGGCGGCCTTCGGCCTGCAGTTCGCGCACGGGCTGGGCCTGAACCTACACGAGCGGCCGATCATCTCGCGCGTGGTGTCGATGGATCACCCGACTGAACTGAAGGAAGGCATGGTGTTTGCGATCGAGACCTACTGCCCGGCGACCGACGGCTATTCCGCCGCGCGCATCGAGGAAGAGGTCGTGGTCACCGACAAAGGCTGCCGCCTGATCACGCTGTTCCCGGCGGAGGAATTGCCGATCAGCGCGAAGTATTGAGCAAAAACAATGCGACGATGGGCCCCGCCAAAGCGGGGCCCATTTTATTCGAGGATTTCTGATGACTCTTGAGACCGTTGTGCCGCGAGACGCGCCGCAAGCTCGACTGCCGACAGGCGCCGCGCAGGCGCTGTGGCGCGGATTTCGCGGCCGCTGTCCGGCCTGCGGCGAGGGCCGCATGTTCCGCGCTTTTCTTAAAGTCGCCGACCAGTGCCCGCATTGCGGCGAGGAGCTGCATCATCACCGCGCCGACGATTTTCCCGCCTATCTGGTGATCGTCATCGTCGGCCACATCCTGGTGCCGATCATCCTGACGGTGGAAACCGAAATCGCGCCGCCCGTCTGGGTCAGCATGATGCTGTGGCCGTCGGTCGCGCTGGCGATGACGCTCGGTCTGCTGCAACCGGTGAAAGGCGCGGTCGTCGCCATCCAATGGCATGGCGGCATGCACGGCTTCGAAGCGGCGAAGAAGGCGCGCGCGCTCGGCGCCGCGAAAGCTGGTTAACGCGCCGGTCTCAGCTTTTTCCGGCCACCCCGCCCAAATCCTTCTGCGACAGGAAGGCCGCCGGCAGCGCCACGCTCATCGAATCGACCATCGAGGTCGGCATCAAAATGGTGGCGCCGCGCTCCTTGGTGGTCTCGTAGATGATGTTCATCGCGCGCAGGTGCAGCGCGGCGGCGTTGCTGCCGTAGGTGTTGGCCGCCTCGACGAATTTCTGCGCGATCGCCGCCTCGGCGGAGCCAAGGATGACGCGTGCTTCCTTCTCGCGTTCGGCCTGCGCCTGGCGCGACATGGCGTCCTGCAGGCCGACCGGAATGGCGACGTCGCGGATCTCGACCGCGTTGACCGAAATGCCCCAGTCCGAGGTCTTGCGCGCGATCTCGGAGCGCAGCACCTCGTCCGCCTCTTTGCGCTCGGACAGGAGCGCCGACAGATGTGAGGAGCCGATCATTTCGCGCAAACTGGTCTGCGCCACGCGGTCGATGGCGGAACGGTAATCGGTGATATTGAGCGCGGCACTTTGCGCATTGTGCACGTGCCAGAAGATGACGGCGTCGACATTGACCGGCACCGTGTCGCGGGTGAGCGCCTGCTCGGCGTTGAACTGCGTGGTCTGGATGCGCTCGTCGATGACGGCGGTGACGGCGTCGATCACCGGGATGATCATGAACAGGCCTGGCCCCTTCACGCTCGACAGCTTGCCGGCGCGCAGGATGACGAAGCGCTCCCAGTTGTTCGCCATCTTGAGCGAGAACAGCGTGAACGCGGCGAGGATGCCGAAGCCGAGCGCCGGCAGATCCATATGAGCGAGGAACAACAGCGCGCCGATGACGGCGAGCACGATGGTGACGAGCGAGGTGATGGGGTTCATGGCAAGAGCTCCCTGATACGGCAGCGACGGAAAACGGGCGCCGTCGGCGACGGCGCCTGTCTTGCCAGGAATACTACCTCAAACCGCAACAAGAAGGCGGCGCGCGCACGCAGGCCGTCAGGCTCAGTCCGCGGTGGCCTTGCCGCGCAGCACGGTCAGCCGCCGCTCCAGCTCGGGCTTGAGCTGATAGTCGGGGTGGCCGAAGGACTTGTCGCGGGTCAGGTTGAACCGGTGCTGCTCGCGCCGCAGCCGTGCGATGCCGGCGCGATCAAGCCTGCTGAGCGCGGCCTTGTAGGCATCGTCGATCTGGCGATCAAGCCGGATCAGATCGGGGTCCGAACAGATCGCTTTTTCGACCGCGCGCCTGGCGGTGTCGCAGTCGAAGGTCGGCAGCATAGGTGCGCTGGCGAGCGAATCGCGGCGATCGCGTTCCTGGCGGACAAAGGCGAGATTCTCGGCCGCCGAATCGAACTGCGGGTTGACGCGCAGCGCCTGCTCGTAATTCTCAATGGCGCGGTCGAGATCGCCCTTCTTGCGGTAAGCGGCGCCGCGATTGTTATAGGCGAGATAGAATCCGGGATTGAGCTTGAGCGCGCGATCGTAATCGGCAATGGCGCGGTCGAATTCACCCTTGAACTGGTAGGAGTTGCCGCGGTCGGTGAGGAAATTCGCCTTCGGCTCGATGCGGATCGCTTCGTTATAGTCGGCGATGGCGCGATCGTAGTCGCCGTTCTTCTGATAGGACAGGCCGCGATTGTCGAAATATTCCGGCACGGTCGGATCGAGCTTGATCGCCTCGCTCTCATCGGCGAGCGCACGCTCCTCCATGCCGAGCTTCTTGTAAGCGGCGCCGCGGTTGGTGTAGGCGCGCGCGTGCGTTGGATTGAGCCTGATCAATTCGTCGTAGTCCTTGATCGCGGCCTGGTAGTCCTGCTTAAAATAATAAGCGACGCCGCGATCCATGAAGGCTTGCGCGAATTTCGGATCGAGCCGCAGCGCCTCGTTGTAGTCCTCGATGGCGCGGTCGTATTGCCGGTTGTTGTTGAACACATTGCCGCGGAAGTCTAAGGCTTTCGGATCGGTGGGATCGAGTCGCACCGCCGTGTTGGCATCGCTGAGCGCGCGGTCGAGCCGGCCGGACGAACGGTTGGCGTTGGAGCGTTCGCGGAAGGCGCGGGCGTTCTTCGGGTCGAGCGCGATCGCGCGATCAAGATCGTCAAAGGCGCGCTGCATCTTGTTGGCGTACCAGTAGGCTGAACCGCGGTTGACCAGGGCGGCGGCCTGATCCTGCGGCCTTTCCCTTGCGGCTTCGATCAAGGCGGTGCAGGCGGCGATACGCTGTTCCGGCGAAAAGGCGCTGGCGTCGTCGGCCGCGCAGATTTCGGCATTGGCGTTGGATTGCGCCTGGGCCGGCGCCGCCAAAGCAGCAAGCAGGCAGGCGGTGGCGAGCAATGAGATCGAACAGCGCACGGGAGCCCCCTAAGCATGCATGTGTCAGTGGCAGACAAAGCTGCCGCGTTCTTTAGTCGCAGCCGGAGGTAAACTGGTTCACGCGGCGCCGGCCTTTTCCCTCAAGTGCGGAAACCGCTCGCTCAACAGCGAGCCCGGGTAGAACGTCGGCTGGAACGCCGGGTGCGCGCGGATGTTGTCGAACCAGGCGGCGATGCGCGGCAAATCGAGCCAGCCGGGCATGTTGAGATCGTGCATGCGCACCAGCGCCGGCATCACCGCAACATCGGCCAGCGAAATATCCTTGCCGAGCAGCCAGGGGCCGCCGCTCGCCGCGATCTCGGCGTCCATGCGCTCATAGGAGCGGCGCAAGCGCGCAAGCGCGGCGTCCATCTCGGCCTGCGGGAAGCCGGTTTGGCCCATGGTGAGCATGAATTCGCGGCGCAACGGCTTCGATTCGGCCATCGCCACGAAATCCTCGCGGCTCATCTTCTGAAAGCTGGGCAGGAAGGCAAGGTTGAAGGTCGGCACGCGCACGGCCGCCGCCGGCATCTCGTCGATGAAATGCATCAGCGCGCGCATGCGGGCGCGCACGACCGGCGATTCCGGCGTGAAACTCTGCTGAGGCGCCACCTCGTCGAGATATTCGGTGATGACGGTCGAATCGATGACGATGTCGCCATCGTGGTCGAGGGTCGGCACCACCCCATTCGGGTTGAGTTGGAGGTAGTCGGGCTTGAGTTGGTCGCCCTCGAGCAGATTGAGCTTCACCTCATCGAACGGAATTCTCTTGCCGTTGAACACGAAGCGGACGCGCTGGCTGCAGGTCGATTGCGGCGCGTTGTAGAGCTTAAACGCCATAGATAACTCCCTCCCCGATCGGACGGCAGTTTGTCACTCATCCCTCGTCCTTGGCCAGAGCCTTGCGCAGCTCGGCGAGCCGTGCCTGATAATTCTCGCCGTCGCCGTAGTCGTCAAACAGCACGTAGCGCGCATGCATGCCGATGACGCGGCGGGCGTGCTTGATTGGGCACCAATACTGTTCGGTGCGCGCGGCGACCTCGCGCGTGAAGGCTATAATCCCGTTGGCGTAGGAACAATAGGCGCAATTGAGCTTTTCCAGCGCGTTGAGATAGGCGAGATGGTGGCGGTCGAACACCAGATAATCGGCGCGCTTGATCTTGGCGATGCCGTAGATGGGAAAGCAGACTGCTTGAAAAATGCTGACGAAAATGTCGAGCAGCACAAAGGGAATAATGCCGGCGTAAATCACCGGCGCGGTCAGCACCACCAGCGGGTTGGCGCCGAACAAATAAGGCAAGAGCTTTTGGCGCAATTGACGATGGCGCCGCAGCAGCTCCTCCTCGAACGCGATACGGCCATGCTCGAGGCCGATGCGCAGCTCGGCGCGGCGCTTGGCAAGTTCCGCGTCGAGCTCGCTTTCAAGGGTGCGGATTTTCTCGATGAGCGCGTTGATCTGCGGCGTCATGGTATCGCTCCCTCGAGTTCCCAGGAACGGGAACCCATGCATAACATTGCCTGCGGACGCCCATTGGGCGGGCAGCGCCGTGCCCACCGGTGAATTTATGGGCATTTTACTTGAGATAAACCTCCGCGACCGGTTGAGTGGTCACGTGCGCAGCCGCCGTTTTCCTCCCTTTTGGCTTTAACGGCGGCGTGAATCCTCCACCTTATGCACACAGGGCCCCAGCGATGGGGCCCTTTTTTTGATGCACACATCTCGCAAGCGGCGCGCGAGAGGGGTGCTCGCACGGGGGCCTTTTTGAGCGTTGCTGCCTGCGATTATTCCATTTTGGAGAAAAAATTTCTTCACACGCGCCGCCGGAATAGCACAGACGGCGCGGCGTTTGTCCTTCGGGCTCGTACCCAATCACCGCAATCCTGGAGGATTCAATGAAGAAACTTGCTCCCGTCGCCGCCATCGCGCTGGCGCTGTTTGCGGCCGTCGCGTTCGCACAGACCAAGACCGGCGACAGCACCAAAGGCAAAGTGCTCACCGACGGCAAAGGCATGACGCTCTACACGTTCGACAAGGACGCCGGCGGCAAGTCGGCCTGCAACGGGCCGTGCGCCGTGAATTGGCCGCCGTTGATGGCGGCAGCCGACGCCAAGATGGCGGCAGGCTATACCGTTGTCACGCGCGACGACGGCAGCAAGCAGGTGGCCTATAAGGGCATGCCGCTCTACACCTGGAAGAACGACAAGAAGCCGGGCGACATCACCGGCGACGGGTTCCTCAACGGCGCCTGGCACGTCGCGCAGCCGTAATTGGTCACTCCATAAACGGTCATGCCCCGCGCAAGCGGGGCATGATCATTTTCAGCGGTCGGACGGCGGGCGGTGCTACTCCAGCCCGGTGCCGACGTTCTTGTTTTCCGGCTCGAGCTTCATGCCGGCGGCAAGCGCCATGGTTTCGGCGAGCGCGGCGAAATCCTTGGCCAGGTATTCCTCCGGATTCTTCTGCAGCATGGCGGCGCCGAAATGCGTCTGCAGCACCTCGCGCGTCGCGGCGGTGACCGGCATCGGCACGTCCCATTCCCGGCCGAGTTCGAGCCCGAGATCGAGGTCCTTGCGCAGCAGTTCCGGCGTGAAGGTAGTGGTCCAGTCGAGATTGACCAGCGCCGGCGTCTTGTACTTGGTGAACATCGAGCCCATCACGCCGTTGTTCATGAAGGCGAGGAAGGCGTGACGGGGCACGCCCATCTTGTTGGCGAGCAGCGTGATCTCGATCAGGTTCTCGATCACCACGCCGAGCATGACGTTGTGCGCGATCTTGCAGATGCGCGCGAGCTCACCGTCGCCGACATAGGACACGCCCTGCGGCGCGAACACCTCGATCAGCGGCATGGCGACCTTGGCGTCGGCTTCCGGCCCTGACACGACCGATGACAGCTTGCCGGCCTTGATCACCTTGGCATTGCCGGACACCGGCGCGGCGATGAAGCTCACGCCCTTCTCGGTCAGCGCCTTACGGATTTCCGCGGATTCCTCGACCGAGATCGACGAGCAGTCGACCAGCATTTTCGGCTTCTGCGCGCCGGACAAGAGCCCGTCCTTGCCGAACACGACGTGCTTGACGTCCTTGCCGGTGGAGACGATCGCGAACACGACGTCGCAGCCTGCGAGTTCGACCGGCTTGTCGACGATCTTGGCGCCTTTGGCGGCCAGCGGCTCGGCCTTGGCGCGGGTGCGGTTCCACACCGTGACGCTGTGGCCGGCCTTGAGCAGCCGCTCGACCATGGGCGTGCCCATGCGGCCGACCCCGATCCAGCCAATCTTTTGTGCAGTCTTCGGCATCCCGAAACTCCCGTTGAAACTGTTTGCGCGGCTTTAGCCTTTCGCGCGTCCTTGTGGAAGAGCCTCTGGGTCGGGGCGCATTATCCTGCCTCCAAGGACGACAACAAGACTGCCGCCACGGCCCGCCCAAGAGGCCGCGCGGCGAATAAAGGAGGACGTCCGCCGCTCCATGCCGGAAGCCGCCACCATCACCGTATCCGGCGCGCCCGAACGCCCGGCCGGCGCCGGGAGCGAGCGCTGGCGCGCGGTCGCGCGCAATGCGTTCCCGTTCATCGTGGTCGGCGCCATCTGGGAAATCGTGGCTTGGGCCGGAGTATTCCCGCACCGGCTGTTTCCCACGCTCGAAGAAGTGGCGATCTCGTTCGTGCAGCTCACCATCTCCGGCATTCTGCCGCATCACGCCATCGAGACCGTGATCCGCCTGCTCTCCGGCTTCGCGCTCGCCGGGGTATTCGGCGTCGGCATCGGCGTGCTGATGGGACGCTCGCGGCTGGCCGAGGACATTTTCCTGCCGCTGGTGTCGATCTGCGCGCCGATCCCCGGCCTCGCCTATGCGCCGCTGTTTCTGCTCTGGTTCGGGCTCGGCGATTTTTCCGCCGTGCTCTTGGTCGGCTTCGTGTCGGCGTTTCCGGTCATCTTCAACAGCTGGACCGGCGTCAAAGCCGTGAAGGAGATCTGGGTGCGTTCGGCGCAATCCATGGGCGCCGACGACCGGCGGCTATTCAGCCACGTGATCCTGCCGGGCGCGCTGCCTTATATCCTCACCGGCCTGCGGCTCGGCCTGGCGCAAGCCTGGCGTATCCTGGTCGCGGTGGAGATGCTCGCCGCCGTGCCCTGGGGCCTCGGCTGGATGATCTTCGGCGCGCGCGAATTCCTCAACACCGACGTCATGCTGGCCGGCATCGCGGTGATCGCCATCATCGGTCTCGCGCTGGAGAAATTCGTGTTCGAGAAGATCGAGCGGTACACCGTCGTGCGCTGGGGCATGGTCACCGCATGACCGAGAACGGCAAGCAAGTTCGCTCGATCCTGCGCGCCGTCATCACGCTCACCGTGGCGGCGGCGCTGTATGAAACGGCGGCGCGCTCGGGCTATTTCGCGCCGGCGCTGATGCCGACGCTGCCGGCCATCGGCCGCACGTTGTACGGCATGATCGCCGACGGCAGCATGATCGAGCACGCCGCGTTCACGCTCTACCGCGTGATGTTCGGCTTCTCGCTCGCGGTCGTGGCGGGCATACCGCTCGGCATCCTGATGGCGCGCTTCCAGCGCGTCGAGCACTTCGTGCTGCCGCTGGTGAGCGCGCTGATGCCGATCCCCTCCTTCGCGCTGGTGCCGCTGTTCATGCTATGGTTCGGCATCGGCAATCTGACCACGATCCTGATCGTGTTCTACGCCGCCACCTTTCCGATGCTGTTCAACACGTGGTCGGGCGTGCGCTCGGTCAATCCGATCTGGCTGCGCGCGGCGGGCGCGATGGGCGCTGACGAGCATAAGCTGTTCTGGAAGGTGATCATCCCGGGTGCCTCGCCCTTCATCATCACCGGGATGCGGCAGGCGTTCCTGCGCGCGTGGATCGGCGTGATCGGCGCCGAGATGATCGCCGCCTCCGACTGGGGGCTTGGCTGGGTGATCTTCGATGCCAAGGAATTCCTCAACACCGACATCATGCTGGCGTCGCTGGTCGTCATCGGCGCCATCGGTTTTCTGTTCGAGCGGCTGGTGTTCGGCTCGATCGAGCGCGCCACGGTCCAGCGCTGGGGCATGACGCGCGTGGCGAAAGGCTAATAAGAAAATGAGTGAAGCGTCTTCCGATCCCGTCCTCTGCAGCGTCGACGAACGCGGCGTCGCGCGCGTCACGCTCAACCGGCCCGAGGTCTACAACGCCTATAACGGCGAGATGATCTCAGGCCTGCTCAAGATCTACGACGCGCTCGCCGCCAAGGCCCCGCGCGCGGTGGTGATCACCGGCAACGGGCGCAATTTCATCGCCGGCGCCGACATCAATTGGCTCGACGCCGTGCGCCGCTCGTCGCCCGAGGAGAATTTACGCGCCTCGCGCATGACCGCGGAAGCGGTGCAGCGGCTCAATCTCATCCCGGTGCCGACCGTGGCGCTGGTGCAGGGCGCCTGCTACGGCGGCGGCACCGGCATCATCTCCGCCTGCGACATCGTGATCGCCGCCGACAATGCCCACTTCTCGATCGCCGAAGTGCGCATCGGCGTCGCCGGCACCATCATCGTCCCGCAGCTCAACGACGCCATCGGGCTGCGCCAGGTGCGCCGCTACGCGCTCACCGGCGAACGCTTCGACGTCAAGCAAGCGCACCGCATCGGCCTGGTGCACGAGGTCGTGCCGCTCGCCGAACTCGAAACCGCCGGCGAGCGCATCGTCAACGAACTCCTGACCAACGGGCCGGAGGCGATCGCGGCAACCAAGATCTGGGCGCTCAGATCGGCCTGGAGCCATCTCGACGAACCGGCGTTCGCCGCCCTGATCGAAGCTCATTCCGCCAAGCGGCAAACGGCAGAAGCCGCGGAAGGCTTCTCCGCGTTCCTTGAGAAGCGCCCGGCGCGCTATAACGCCGCACGAAAAACAAAAGGCTAGAGGCGGAAACCCCGAATGTTGCCGATCGAAATCCGCGATGTGACGCTCGTCTACGACACGCCCGGCGGCAAGGTGCCGGGCGTCAAGGACGTGAGCTTCAACATCGACGCGTCCGAGTTCCTCTGCATCGTCGGCCCCTCCGGCTGCGGCAAGTCGACGCTGCTCAACATGATCGCCGGCTTTTTGGCGCCGGCCTCGGGCGAGATCCGCATCGGCGGCAAGACGGTGACCGGCCACGGCATGGACCGCGGCGTGGTGTTCCAGGATTTCGCCCAGCTGTTTCCCTGGCGCACCGCGCTCGGCAATGTCTCGTTCGGGCTAGAGATGAAGGGCGTTCCCAAGCAGGAGCGCGAGTCGATCGCGCGCGAGCAATTGCGCCTGGTGAAGCTGGAGAAGTTCACCGCCTCGTTCCCGCACCATCTGTCCGGCGGCATGCAGCAGCGGGTCGCCATCGCCCGCGCGCTGGCCTACAATCCCGCCGTGCTGCTGATGGACGAGCCGTTCGCGGCGCTCGATGCGCTGACGCGCGACGACATGCAGCGGCTGTTGGCGGAGGTGTGGCGGGAAACCCGCAAGACGGTCATCTACGTCACGCACAATGTGGCGGAGGCGGTCTATCTGGCGGACCGCGTGGTGGTGATGACGCCGCATCCGGGCACGGTGAAAGCCGTGATCAAGATTCCGCTGCCGCGCCCACGCGATCCGCTCAGCGTGGAATTCCTCGACTGCCAGAAGGAATTGCTGGACTATCTCGGCCACAACGCGAGTGAAAACGAGACGCCGAATATGGCGACCAACGGACAAGCAAAATCAGGCGCATGATCCCGAAAAGTGGGAACCGGTTTTCGGATAAGATCACGCGCAAACAAACGGAGGGAGGATCACCATGACGTTTCTGCAGAAAGGCATCACGCGTCGCGACGCGCTGGTCGCGACCGGCGCTGGACTTCTCACCGCCGGATTGGGCGTGCGCGACGCCAGCGCGGCGCTGGAGACTGTGCGGCAGGGCTATCAAACGAATATGTGGGGCATGCCGACCTATTACCTGATGCGCTCCGGCTATCTGGAGAAGCACGGCATCAAGTTCGAGGAATTCGCCGTGCCGTCAGGCAACCTCACCATGCAGCAGATGGTGGCGCGCCAGGTCGACATGGGCACCTATGCCGGGCCCTCGCTGGTCATCGGCAACGACAAAGGCGGCCTCGTCGCCATCGCCATGATCGAATATGTCGGCAAGACCGCGCGCGTGATGGCGCGCAAGGACCTCGGCATCACCAAAGTCGAGCAGCTGCGCGGCAAGAAGGTCGCCAACCAGACCGGTTCGTCCACCGGCAACATCTTCGTCGACCAGATCGCCACCGGCGCCGGGCTCAAGAAGGGCGACTACCAGGAAATCCGCATGAACGTGAACGACATGGTGGCTGCCATGGCCGCCAAGACCGTGGACGCCATGGTCAATGTCGAGCCCTACAACGCGATCGCGGAAGCCGACGGCATGGCCAACACGCTGGTCGACTTCTACTCGTTCGATAAGCTGCCGGTGTTCATGGCGGCGACGCCCGAATTCGTCGAGAAGAGCCCGCAGACCGTGGTCGCTTACCTCAAAGCCTGGCTCGACGTGGCCAAGGACTTCAAGAACAATCCGAAGAAGGTTTCCGACACGATCTACACGTTCTACACCTCGAAGGGCTACAAGATGGCGCCCGAGACCTTCGCCAAGGCGATCGCGCGCGTCGAGGTTAATCCCGGCTGGCCTGCCGACCTCAAGCCCTATATGCAGAAGCAGGCCGAAATCCTGCTGGCGGCCAAGAAGATCAAAGCCATCCCCGACTGGAGCAAGGCGCTGCGCGAAGAATTCCTCAAGCAGGCCAGCGCCTAGCACGTCCGCTTCGCCCTCCCCGCGCGCCGGGGAGGGCGCAAGCCTGAGCATGGGGGCTGGAACGAATAGCACCTGCGTGCAAAACTCATTTGACTCTTTCAACGCTCCCCGCCTGACTCTGCCGCACACACCCGCCCTGTTCGCATCGTGGACACGACGCGGACCGATCCTCTCCGCCGCCGCGCGCGAGGACAAGCAAGACAATGGAGACGCCAATGGCCGCCGCAAGCAATCCGCTCACCCAGACCGGGGAGCCCGTCACCTGGAATTTCAAGCCGCTCGCCCAGAACGACCTCGGCGGCTTCGGCGGCATGGGCGAAGGCATGTCGATCACCATCGCCAAGGACGGCCGGCGCATCCTGTGGCTGGCGCATGAGAGCGCGCCGAAGAATTTCACCGGCGTCGATGTCTCCGACCCGCGCAATCCCAAGGTCGTGGTGCAGACCGACCTGCCGAAGCCTTTCATGCGGTCGAATTCGCTCGAATGCTCCGCCAACAACATCATGGCGGTGGCTTATCAGACGCAGAAGACCGGCCAGCAGCCGGCCGGCCTGGAACTGTTCGACGTGTCGGTGCCGGAGAAGCCGCGCTCGATCTCGTTCTTCGACTGCTCCGGTCCGACCTCGCGCGGCGTTCATCAATTGTGGTTCTGCGACGGCGAATACGTGCACATGGCTTCGGGCGCGCCCGACTTCAAGCCGAGCAATCCGCTCGACGACCAGTTCTACCGCTGCATCGACGTGCGCGATCCGGCGAAGCCGCGGGAAGTCGGCCGCTGGTGGGTGCCCGGCACCTCGGCGACAGACAATATCGCGCCGCCGCCGCGCCATCCGCTCGACAAAGGCTATCGCGCGCACAACACCAACGTCTATCAATCGCGGCCGGACCGGCTTTACCTCTGCTACATCGACGGCGGCATGTTCGTGATGGACATCAAGGACAAGGCCAATCCGAAGGTGATCTCGCACTGGACCAATTCGCCGCCTTACACCGGCTTCATGCACACCGCGGTGCCGCTGTTCGACCGCAACCTGATGCTGGTGACGGACGAGTCGACCGAGAACGCCGGCAAGGACTGGCCGAAGCTGATCTGGATGCTCGACATGCGCGACGAAACGCACCCGGTGTCGATCGCCACCTGCCCGCTGCCGCCGGTCGATGCCTACAAGGACCGCGGCGGCCGCTTCGGCGCGCACAACATCCACGAGAACGTGGAGCTGCCGACGGCGTGGCACTCCGACCAGATCGTGCTCGGCACCTTCTTCAACGGCGGTTTGCGCGCCTACGACATTTCCAACGCATACCAGCCGCGCGAGATCGCCTGCTTCGTGCCGCCGGCGCCGAAGGGCACGCCGGTCGGCGCAGTGCAGCTCAACGACGTGTTCGTCGACGAGCGGCGGATCGTCTACACGGTCGACCGCTTCAGCGGCGGTCTGTACACGCTGGAGATGGATTTCTGATCCTCCCTCGCCCCGCGCAGCGGGGCGGGGTAAAGTGAGGCATGAACGAACTCTTCCCCTCCCCGGCTGCCGGGATGTTCGGGCGCCGGCTCAAGCGCGAGCGCGGCCATCGTATTCCGGTGACCGTGATCACCGGCTTCCTCGGCGCCGGCAAGACGACACTGCTGCGCCGCTTCCTCGGCACACCGGAGGGGCAAGGCACCGCCGTGGTGGTCAACGAGTTCGGCGCGACCGGTATTGACGACGCGCTGGTGCGCTCGAGCACCGACGAAACCGTGCTGCTCGGCAACGGCTGCCTGTGCTGCATCACGCGCAGCGACTTGCAGATCGCGCTGCGCCGCATGGTGGTTGAGCGCGAGCGCGGCGAATTACCCGCCTTCAAGCGCATTGTGATCGAGACCTCCGGCCTCGCCGACCCCTCGCCGATCCTGCAGACTTTCGCCACCGACCGCGCGCTCGGCGACGTGTTTCACGTCGAGGCGGTGGTGACCGTGGTCGATGCGGAGACCGGCGGCGACACGCTCGCCTGGTCGGCGGAGGCGCGCCGGCAGGCGATCCTCGCCGACCGGCTGGTGATCAGCAAAACCGACATCGCTGGCGAAGGCGCCGCCGAGGCGCTCGCCGCGCAATTGCGCGCGCTCAATCCGGGTGCCGAGATCATCGAAGCGGTGAACGGCGAGATCGATCCGCGCAAGCTCACCGAACCGGCCAGCGTCGGGCGCAACGTCTTCGTGGCGGAAGCCGCGCATTCGGACGGCATCGGCTCCTTCGTGCTGACCGAGAGCGAGCCGATGCCTTGGCCGACCTTCGCCAAGACGATGGACATATTGATGGCGCTGCGCGGGCCGGACCTGCTGCGCGTGAAGGGCTTCGTCAACGTCGCAGGCTGTCAGGGCCCGGTGGTGGTGCAGTTCGTGCAGCATCTCGCGCATCCGCCGGTCGAGCTCGACGCGTGGCCTGACGGCGACCGGCAGAGCCGGATCGTGTTCATCACCAAGAATATTTCCGAGCAGCAGGTGCGGGATTTGATGAAGGCGGTGCGGGCGCTCGTCTGATTACTCCCGATCCCTTCCCGCAATCTCCGCCTGCCAGGGCGCGACTTTGTGCTCGACCCAGCCGATCAGGCCATTCAGCCCGACCGCCATCACCATCAAGACGATGATCGGGACGAACATGGTGGCGGTGTCGAAATTATTGGCGGAATTGATGATCACCGCGCCAAGCCCCGAAATGGTGGTGAAGAATTCCGCGATCACCATCGCCACCACCGCGCGGCCGACCGCCAGCCGCACGCCGGCCATGATATAGGGCAGCGTCGCGGGCAGGATGATGCGGCGCAGGATGACGAAATCCGGCGCGACGAACGACTTGCCGACTTCGATCAACGTCTTCGGCACCGCGGTGACGCCGAGCCAGGTGTTGATGCAGATCGGGAACAGCGACATCAGGAACACCACCGCGACCTTGACCTTGAAGCCGAGCCCGAGCCACAGGATCAGCAGCGGCACCAGCGCGACCAGCGGCATGGCGTAGCCGGCGGTGATGTAGATGCCGAACGCGGCCTCCGCGGTGCGGAAGCGGCCGATGACGAGGCCGAGCGGAACGCCGATCACGATGGCGAGGCCATAGCCGACGAAGAAAGGCTCGCAGGCTCTCGACCAGCGCCGACCATAATTGTCCGGTGCGCAGCAGCTCCCAGAACGCCAGCGCGATCGCGCTCGGATAGGAGCCGAATATCGGATTGATATCGCGGCCGAAGAATTCCCACAGCACCAGCACGCAGGCGACCGAGGCGAGCGTGATCGCCCAGCGCGGCCATGGGCGGCGTTCGATGACCTCCGCGTCGTTCGGTTGTTTTCTGGGTATCGGCGATGTCAGCCACTTTTAATGCACCGTCGGCTCGGCGTGCAGCAGGCGCCAGATTTTGTAGCGGGTCTCGGTGAACTCCGGCATGCCGCGCACGATGCTCAAGTCGGCGCGCGGGCGCGTCAGCGGCACCGTCGACGATCTCCTGCACGCGGCCGTGCGTCATGACCACGATGCGGTCGGCAATCAGCACCGCCTCGTCGAGGTCGTGGGTGACGAACAGGATGGTCTTCTTGGTGCGGGCGTGGATGTCCAGCAGCTCGGCCTGCATCGACTCGCGCGTCTGCGCGTCGAGCGCGCCGAACGGCTCGTCCATCAGCAGCACTTTCGGATCGATGGCGAGCGCGCGGGCGATGCCGACGCGCTGCTTCATGCCGCCGGACAGCTGATGCGGCCGGCGGTTCTGCGAGGAGGCCAGGCCGACGAGGTCGAGATATTTCTGCGCCGTGTCGCGCAAAGGCTGCGCCGCGCACGCCCTTCATCTCCAGGCCGAACATCACGTTCTGCAGCGCGGAGAGCCACGGCAGCAGTTCGGCGTGCTGGAACACCATGCCGCGGTCGTGGCCGCAGCCCTTGACCTCGCGGCCGTCGACCGTGACGCGGCCGGCGTTGGCCGGATCGAGCCCCATGGCGATGCGCAGCGCCGTGGTCTTGCCGCAGCCGGACGGGCCGATCAGCGCGACGATCTCGCCGTCGCGCACGGTGAAGCTGACGCGATCGAGCGCCTGCACGTGATGCACTTCGCCGTCCACGCGCAGCTGAAGCGCTTGGACACGTCGACGAAACTCACCTCACCCATACAAATTGCTCCACAGCGCCTTCAATGGCTAACGCCCGCCAACTTGAGCGCCTTCTCGCGGTACTCCGGCGCGCTGACCTCACCGAGCGGCAGCACCGCCTTGAGCTTGCCGGCCTTGACCATCTGCTCCTGCATCCAGTTGAGCTTCTCGGCCGGGATCGGCAGATCGGGATCGACGGCGTGATGCGCGACCGCGTCGTCATAGACGAAGGCCGGACGCGGATCGTCGGGCTTGGCGTGGATGATCTCCTGCGTCAGCGCCACCGTCTCGGCCTTGTGCGACAGCGCAAAGCGCAAGCCCTGCATTTCGGCGGCGAGGAAGCGCACGGCGTCGTCGCCGCGCTCTTTCAAAACCTTGCCGCTGGTGATCAGGCAGACGCGCAGGAAATTCGGCACCGCGTCGCGGCCGGCGACGAGCAGGTGCAGCGTCTTCGGCATGGCCGGCTGATATTCGTTGGACACCACGGCGCCCTCGACCACCCCGCCGGCCAGCGCCTGATAGCGCTCGCGGTCGCCGCCCACGGCGGCAAGCTTCACCTGATCGGCGGTGACGCCGTATTTCGCCAGCGCCGCGCGCGCCAAAAGGTCCGGCATGGTGTTGGGCGCCGACACCGCGATCGACTTGCCCTTGAGGTCTTCGACTTTGTGGATGTCGTCGCGCACATAAATGCCATGCGGCAGCACGACCAGTGGCAGCCGATGATCTTGACGTCGGCGCCACGCGCAACCGCCGCGAACACGCCCTGCGGCCCGCCCTCGAAGCTGTCGACCTCGCCGGCGATCAGCGCCTTGAGGCCGATCTGGTCGTCCTTCACCTGCAGCAGTTCGAGGTTGAGGCCCTGCTTCTCGGCGAAGCCGTGTTTGGCCGCCATCATGAAGAAGCCGGCATCGGCCTTGGCGTTGAGCAGAGCGTGCTTCCAGGGCTTGCCTTGGGCGGCGCCGCTTGCGGCAGCAGGCCGAACGCGGCGGCAGGACGCGCAGCAAGCACAACAAGCCGAATTCGGGCGACGGACATGACGCAGTTCCTCCCTTTTCGCGGGCCTTTTACGAGACCCTTTGGCGGTCGTTTCCGCGCCTATCCTAGCATCAATTTTGCGGCCGGGACGATGATCCCCTGCGTTCGTAGGGATGACCCAAAGCTAGGCCGGCGCCAAGCGGGAGATGCTGTCTCGCGCCGCCGCGATTATGCCGGGCACGGCGGAGTCGTGGCCCGGCGCCATCACGTGCACGCCGGCGACGTGCGGCACCTCGGCAAGCTCGGCGACGAGTTCGAGACAGATGCGGCGGCCTTCGGCGGCGGGATCGCCGGCGCGCTCAAGACGCGTGACGACCGCGTCGGGAATAATCGCGCCGAACAGCTTGTCGGTGATCCAGCGTGCCGACTTGGCCGAACGCAACGGCGCGATGCCGATAAGCAGCGCGAACTTGTCGGCAAGGCCGTATTCGGCGAGCCGCGCCGCATAGCGGCGCACCACGCCGGCATCCATGCAGAACTGCGTCTGCACGAATTGCGCACCGGCCTCGAGCTTGGCCTGCAGCGCCGTCGGCTCCCAGCCGGGCGGCGGATCGATCGGATTGTCGGCGGCACCGAGGAAGAAATCGGCATGGCCGGAAATCTTGCGCCCCGAGCGCAATTCGCCGGCGTCGCGCAGCCGCCGCGCGGTGGCGAGCAATTGGCGTGGATCGAGATCGAACACCGGCTTGGCGTCGGGCTGGTCGCCGGCGGACGGATCGTCGCCGCGCAGCATCAGCAGATTGCGCACGCCGGACGCCGCGGCGCCGAGCAGGTCGCTCTGCAAGGCGATGCGGTTGCGGTCGCGGCAGGTGAGCTGAAGGATCGGCTCGATGCCGCGCTCGACCAGCATCGCCGCCGCGGTCACCGCGCCGAGATGCGGACGCGCGCCGGCGCCGTCGGTGACATTCACCGCGTCGGCAAGGCCCTTGAGCGGCAGCGCCTTAGCGAACAATTCGTCGCGCGAGGCACTCACCGGCGGCGTGATTTCCGCGGTGATGACGAAGCGCTTGGCGGCGAGCTTGTCCTTGAGCGTCATGGCCATGAGATCACGTCGCAAAAATGTGTGGACCTGGCAAGCTCAAGAATGAGACAGTGAGCCATGTTTCAGGCCGTGAAATCTCTCGACGATGCGCTCGCCTGCGTGACCGACGGCTGCATGCTGGTGGTGCCGCGCGAAGTGTCCGGCGTGCCGATGGCGGCGACGCGAGCGCTGATTAAGCGCGGCATCAAGCGGCTGCATGTGGTGGCGCTGCCGACCTCGAGCCTGCAAGCGGACTTGCTGATCGGCGCCGGCTGCGTCGCCACGCTGGAGACGAGCGCGGTGAGCCTCGGCGAGTTCGGCCCGGCGCCGCAATTCAACGCGGCCGTCATCGCCGGCACGATCAAGATGATGGACGCCACCTGCCCAGCGCTGCACGCGGCCTTGCAGGCGGCGGAGAAAGGTGTGCCGTTCATGCCGCTGCGCGGGCTGATCGGCTCGGACGTCTTGAAATACCGCGACGACTGGAAGGTGATCGATTTACCGTTCGGCAATGCCGATCCGATCGTGCTTTTGCCGGCGATCAGGCCGGATGTCGCACTCATGCACGCGCCGATGGCCGACCGTTTCGGCAATGTCTGGATCGGGCGCCAGCGAGAACTCGCCACCATGGCGCATGCGGCGGAGAAAACCGTCGCGACGGTGGAGAAGATTTACGACGGCAATTTGCTCGACGACCCGGTGCTCGCCGCCGGCACGCTGCCGGGCTTCTATGTCGAGAGCGTTGCCGTCGCCGAGCACGGCGCCTGGCCGCTGCCGCTGCCTGACCATTACGCCGCCGACGCCGAGCATCTGGCGTTGTACGCGAAGATGGCGGCAAGCGAGCAAGGCTTCGCGGAATATCTGGATAAGTATGTGTATGAGAAACAGGCGGCATAACACAGTCTTGTCATGGCCGGGCTTGACCCGGCCATCCCGCTTAGGCTGGCACTTTGCGTCCCTAAGCGAGATCGCCGGGTCAAGCCCGGCGATGACACCGGAGTGTGTCGCGTGACAACCAACTTCCGCTCCGAAGAGCTCCTCGCCGACGTGATCGCGCGGTTGATCGGCGATGTGCGCCATGTCGCGGTCGGCAATGCCTCGCCGATCCCGGCGACCGCCGCACTCTTGGCGCGCGAGCGCGGGCACGGTCGCCCCTACGTGTCGCTCTTGCAAAGCCGCAAACACAATTTTTTCACCGACGGCGCGCGCGAATTGTTCGACTGCGCCGGGCAAGGCCGCATCGACGTGTTCTTTCTCTCCGGCGGGCAGATCGACGGCCAGGGCAACGTCAATCTGGTCGAGATCGGCGAGCATGGTCACCCGCAGGTGCGCTTTCCCGGCTCGTTCGGCTCGGCCTATCTCTATTACGTCGTGCCCAAAGTGGTCCTGTTCCGCACCGAGCATTCGCGCCGCACGCTGGTGCCCAAGGTCGATTTCATCTCGGCGCCGGGCGCCAGCGAGCCGAACGTCTTCCGCCCCGGCGGACCGATTGCGCTCATCACCAATCGCTGCCTGTTCTCCTTCGCCGACGGCCGTTTCACACTGGCCAGCGTGCATCCCGGCCACACGGTCGAGGAAGCGATCGAGCACACCGGCTTCGATTTCGATCGGCCGCCGAACGTGCCGGAGACGCCGCCGCCCTCGCTCGAGACGCTCAAGCTCATGCGCGAAGTGGTGGCGCCGCAGCTCGCCGAGGTCTATCCGCAGTTCGCGCGGCAAGTTTTCGGCGTCGGCCAGGCCGCCGTTGCACCCTGAAAGTTACTTTAGTTGCAATCGCTTACATGATTTGTCAGATTGCTTGCGGCAGCCTCTTTGGGCGCGAGCCGACTTGGCATAGTGTGCCGCCGCGGCCGTCCGGCCGCGCGCAATCACAATGCAAATTCAAAAGGGATTCGTCCGGTGAAGCAGGTTGAAGTGGCGGTGATCGGCACCGGCTGGTGCGGCGGCATCCGATCGGAGACACTGTCGCGCTCCGCGCTGGTGGACAAATTGCACATCTGTGAAATCCGGCCCGAGCGGCTCGCCGAGGTAAAGGCGCTGACCAAACCGGCGACGGCGACGCTCGATTACCACGACATCGTCCGAAACCCGGACATCTCGGTGGTCTACATCTCGACCACGCCGGAATCCAACCACTACCCGATCGCCAAGGATTGTCTGAAAGCCGGCAAGCACGTGCTGCTGGAAAAACCGATCGCGCTCGAACTGTGGGAAGCCGACGAGCTGATCGAACTGTCCAAGCGCAACAAAGTGAAGTTCACCATCGGCTATTCGCAGCGATTCAACACCAAATTCGCCTACGCCAAGAAGAAGATCACCGACGGCACGCTGGGCAACGTCGTCTCGGTGATGGTCAGCCGGCATCTGTCGCGCAGCCTCGGCAAGAAGATCGCCAGCCGCGTGCGGCTGTCGCCGGTGGTGATGGAATCCACCCACGACCTCGATTTTGTGTTCTGGCTGCTGGAGCCGGCCAAGCCCGTGCGCGTCTATTCACAAGGATCGTACGGCTACATGAAGCCGGTGAACGGCTCCTACGACGTGATGTGGTCGATCGTCACCTTCGACAACGGCCTGATCGCCACCATTGGCGGCGGCTGGAACCTGCCACCGAGCTACCCGAACTATTGCGCCACCTGGGTGGAAATTCTCGGCACCGAAGGCTCGCTGGTGCTCGACGACACGCATCGCGACAACTGGCTCAACACGGTGAGCGACGGCCAGCGCTTCCCGATGTCGACCATGCCGGGCGAGCAGGTCGATCACGTGTTCGCCGGCCAGATGGGACCGGAGACGCTGCACTTCCTCGAGGCCTGCATCCTCGACAAGCCGCCGATGGTGACGGCGGAATCGGCGCGCATGGTGATGGAGACCTACACCGCCGCCGATCTGTCCGCCGAGCGCGGCGAGCCGGTCGACCTGCCGCTGTCGAACGAGACCATCTCGGCGGTGGCGGAATTGAAAAAGAAGAACATGGCGGGAGTGAACGCATGAGGAAGTCTGCCAAGGGCGTCGGCCTCGCCATCATCGGCGGCGGCCGCGTCGGCCTGTTCCGCGGCGAGGTGGCGGCGCGTCATCCGGCGGTCGAGTGGATCGGGCTCGCCGAAAAGAATCCGAACCGCGCCGGCGAAGTCGGGCCCAAGATCAGCGCCGATTTCGTCACGCAAAGCCACGTCGAATTGCTCAAGCGGCCGGAAGTCACCGCGGCGATTATCGCCACCGACGAGCATCTGCACGTCGACCCGATCATGGTGGCGCTCGAACGCAAGATTCCGCTGTTGATCGAAAAGCCGCTGGCCACAAGGCTCGATGAATTCGTCGCGCGTGCTCAAGGCGATCAAGGAGGCCGGCGTCGATGCCGTGGTCGGCTATACGCAGCGCTTCCGCCGCCGCTGGCTGGCGGCCAAGGAAAAGTGCCGCACCGGCGCGCTCGGCGACGTGACCTTGGTGACGTCGCGCGCCTTCATGAACCGGCTGGTGGCGATCGACAATTACAAGCGCACCGACGATCCCTCCACCATCTCGCCGATGGTGATCTCCGGCACGCATGCGCTCGACATCTGCATGTGGTGCCTGGAAGGCAAGACGCCGGTCGAGGTCTACGCGCGCTCGATCAACAAGGTGCTGGGCCCGCTCTACAAGGGCATCGACGCCACCGCCGGCATGATCATGTTCAGCGACGGCACCGTCTATCACCTCAATATTTCCTGGGCGCTGCCGGTCAACTGGCCGGCCGCGGTCTATAGCCTGGAAGTCGGCATCGTCGGCACCACCGGCGTGCTCACCATCGACGATACCCATCGCGACATCGTGCTGGTGGTGTCGAAGCCGCAGTCGGAGGGCTACAACCCCGACGCCTCGCGGCTGGTGGATTTCATGGGCAGCTATCCGCCTGGCGACATGGCGCTCGGCGAATTGCGCGGGCCGATGGCGGAAGAGACCGACAGTTGGCTCAACCGCGTCGCGCTCGGTCTGCCGACCGCGGCGGCGACGGTGGAAGAGGCGCACCGCAATCTGATGCTGACCAAGGCGTTGGACCTGTCCGCCAAGCGCGGACAGCCGGTCAAGGTGCCGCTCGATTTGGACGCGTTGAAAGCGGTCGCCTGACACCCTTCGTCGGAGGGAGAGCATGATGATGCGGTCGCACGTGCGCTGCGCGGTTCTTGGCCTGCTGGCGCTTCTGGGCGCGAGCGGCCTCGCCGCGGCCGAGGACGCCGCCAGTTATCCGACGCGGCCGATCCACATCATCGTCCCCTTCGCGCCGGGCGGCGCCTCCGATTTCGCCATCCGGCTGATTCAGCCGGCGATGGAGAAAGCCCTTGGCCAGACGCTGGTGATCGACAACCGCACCGGCGCCGCCGGCAATGTCGGCATGGAGACCGCCGCACGCGCGGCGCCCGACGGCTACACGCTATTCCTGGGCAATATCGGCACCATCGCGATCAACCCACACTTCTTCCCCGAACTGAAGGTGGCGCCCGAGCGCGATTTCATCCCGATCTCGCTTGCAGCAGAGACGCCCGGCATCGTGGTGGCGAGCGAGAAATTCCCGCCGAATTCGCTCAAGGAGATGATCGCCTACGCCAAGGCAAACCCCGGCAAGATCAATTATGCCGCGGCGGGCGTCAGCACGCTCAACACGCTGGCGATGGAGCAGTTCCGCCACCGGCTCGGCCTTAAGATGACGCAGGTGCCGTACAAAGGCGGCGCCGGCCCAGCCGTCGTCGATCTGCTGGCGGGCAATGTCGATGTGATGTTCGTGACGCTGTCGTCGGCGGCGCAGTTCGTGAAGGCCGGCAAGCTGAAAGGCTTCGCCGTGACCAGCAAAGAGCGCGTGACAACGCTGCCCCAGGTGCCGAGCGTGGTTGAGCTGGGCTTCCCAGAGGATGTCAGCGGCTCCTGGCAGGGCCTGTTCGCGGTGGCAGGGACGCCGCAGCCGATCGTCGCCAAGCTGCACGCCGCCGTGCTCAAGGCGATGTCGGACCCGGAGGTGCGCAAGCACATGATCGCCGCCAGCATGGTGCCCACGTCGAGCCCAACGCCGGAGAGCTTCAAGGACTTCGTCGCCGCCGAATCGGCAAAATGGAAAAAGGTGGTGGAGCAGATCAACGCCGGCAAAGCCAGCCATTGATCGCCGCGTTGAACCTATCGAGCGGGTCCCGCGACCCATGATTATCGCCGGGACACCCACCCAGCGGGGGCATTGATTATGACACCATCGAAACGGGCGGCCGTTGTCGCCGCCCTCATCGGCTTTGCGCTGCTGCTCGCCGGCTGCTTCGGCCAGGAGCCGGCGCAGCGCAAGGCGTTCATCGAATTCCTGCAGACACGGATCATCGACAAGCCCGGCCTGCATATCCCGATCATGTCGGATGAGGACATCGCCAATTTCGGTCCCTACGCCGACCACTATCGCATCATGAACGGCTTCCATCACCGGCTCGATGCGACACTCTCCGCGGATTTCGCGCGCGCCATGCAAATCGGCAGCCCGCGCTCGATCGAGGATCTGGTGCAGCATCGCGCGCTACTGCCGATCATCACGCAAGGCATGGCCAAGATGAAAACCGAGATCGACAAGGCGCTTGCCGACGCGGATGCCGCGCACGCGGCGTTGCAGCAGCCGCCGGATTTGAAGGTGGTCTACGACAAGGCCTATGAGCGGATGGTCACCCGACCAGCAAATGTATTTCGCGAGCTGATCCCGATGATGCTAAGCGGCTTGCCGGTCATCGAGAAACTCGCAACGTTCCTCGACGAGCACCGCAACGCCGTCGAGTACCGTGGCGGCATGCCGTTCACCCGCGACGCCCGCTTGCGGCCGCAGCTCGACGCGCTCACGCAGGAGCGCCGTGAAGGTTTCCGAAGCCTCGGCCGAAGGCAAACGCAAACTTCAGGCGATGGCTGAAGGGAAATAGCTTTAACGCGCGGCCAGCGGCTTGATCGATAATTCGATCGCCAGTCTGTCGAGCTGTACCAGCAGCTCCGGCGGCAAAGTGAGACCGCTGGCCAGCCGGTCGGCGCGGCGCTGCGCGCGCTGCTCGCCGGGCAGGCGCACACTCTCGCTCGGCAACGCCTTCAACTCCCGCAAGCTGCGAATATGGCGGTCGACATCCGCCTTGAATTGGGCGAGCGGCTGGAAGCGGGCCGGATCGAGCGCGATCACGAATTGCCCGGTATTGGTGACCTTGCCCGGCTCGGCGTTGAAGTCGACGCAATCGCGGCCGAACAGCGCGCCGTTGAGCGTGCCGGCGAGCAGACCGAGCATCAGCGCCAGGCCGGCGCCCTTGTAGCCGCCCATCGGCAGCAGCAGCGCCTCGCCGCTTTTCTGCGGATCGGTCACTGCGACGCCTGTCTGCGGATTGATCATCCAGTCGGCGTGCAGCGGGCGGTTGAGTAATTTGTGGTTCTTGATGGTGCCGTAGGAGACGATCGAGGTGGCGATGTCGAGCACCAGCGGCGGCTCTTCGCCGGCGGGGATCGCGATCGCCAGCGGATTGGTGCCGAGCAGCGGCTCGGCGCCGCCGGCGAGCGGCATGTGGTTGGCATTGGCGACCGCCGAATAGATGCCGATCATGTCGGACTTGAGCGGCAGCGCGGCATATACGCCGGCCGCGCCGGCGTGGCCGGAATTACGGCAGCCGACCCAGGCGACGCCGTTCTCGCGCGCGAGTTCGATCGCGGTTTCCGCCGTCTTCGCAACGACGAGGTGGCCCATGCCGTTGTCGCCGTCGACCAGCGCGGTCGCCGGCGCGCTGCGCGTGATCGTGATGTTGGGTCGCGCATTGGTCGAGCCGAGCTTCAACCGCTGCACGTATTGCGGCAGGCGGAACACGCCGTGCGCGTCTGCGCCGACGAGATCGGCTTCCAGCATCAACTCGGCGATCTTGCCGGCGTCGGCCGCCGGCACGCCGCATGTCTGCATGGCGTCGATAATAAAACCGGTGACGGCCGCCGTGGGTGTGCGGCCGGTCTTGGGCGACGCCTGCACGTTCATGGCTATTTCCCCGACAGCATGGCTTCGGCGTTGCCGTTCAGGATCGCATTCTTGTCGGCGTCGGAGATTTTCAACGACCGCACGTGGGCGACGCAATCCATCATGGCCATGTCGTAGGGGTAGTCGCTGCCGAGCATCACGCGGCTGCTGCCGACCAGGCCGATCATCGCTTCCAGCGCTTCGGCGGAATGCAAGATGGTGTCGTAATTGAAGCGCTTGGCGATGCCCTTCGGCTGTGTCGGCACGTTCTTCTTCGGCTCGGGACGCACTTTCCAGCCGTGCTCCCAGCGCGCCGCCTGATAGGGCGTGAAGCCGCCGCCGTGCGCCAGCATGATCTTCAGCTTCGGATGCCGGTCCATCACGCCGCCGAAGATCAAGCAGGCGGCGGCAATGGTGGTGTCGAGCGGATTGCCGATCAGATTGCCGAGATAATAGGACTTCAGCCGGTCGGCGCCCGCGACGTTGTTGGGGTGGATGAACATGAAGGCGCCGAGCTCTTCGGCCGTCGCCCACAGCGGTTCGAAGCTCGGATCGTCCAGGTTCTTGCCGAGCACGTTGGAGGCGAACATCGAACCCTTGAGGCCGAGCTTGGTCATCGCCCGCTTGAGCTCATCGGCGGCGCGCTTGGGATCCTGCATCGGCAGCGTGGCTATTCCTAAGAAACGCGTGGGATGCGCGGCGATGTGCTTGGCCATCTGGTCGTTCTGGATGGCAGAAAGAACGGCGCCCAGCGCGGGCTCCTGGTTGTAGAGATAGGTCTGCGGCGTCGCCGAGAGCACGTGCACGTTGACGCCGGTGGCGTCCATGTCCTTGAGCCGGCGCGGGATATCGAAGCCGCCGGTCGGGAACGGCCGGTACACCACGCCGGCGACGTCGAATGCCGCATTCTCCGCATCGTCGGGCGTGATCGTGACCTTGACGCCCGCCTTGGTCAGCATCGCGGCGGTTTCCAGGGTGCAGATGTGGGTGTGGGTATCGATGGTGCGCACGTTGCTCATTTCGTCCTCTGAAAACTGCCGTCGTGGGGTGGTTGCGAGGCGTCTGAGTGCCGCAGCCACGCGGCCGACGCAAGCCCCTGTCGAAGGGCCCGGTTTCGGTTATAAACGGGCCTCATTTTGCACCGGGAAGCCCGCATGAATTCACCCCTCGCCCACAGCAAACACGCGCCGCGCGTCGAGGACGACGCCTTGGTGCGCGGCCTAGGCCAATTCACCGACGACCCGAAGCTGCCGAACCAGGCCTATGCCGCCTTCGTGCGCTCGCCCCATGCGCATGCCCGGGTCGTCTCGATCAACGCCAATGACGCACGCAAGGCCAAAGGCGTGCTGGCGGTGCTCACCGCCGAGGACATCAAGGCGGCTGGCGTTGCCGGCATCTCGCGCCACCCGCCGGTCGTCGGCCGCGGCGGCGTCAAGATGGTGATGCCGTTCCGCCCGGCGCTCGTCGGCGGCACGGCGATGCATGTCGGCGATCCGGTGGCCATGGTGGTGGCGGAGACGCGCGGTGCGGCGCAGGACGCCGCCGAGCTAGTGCAAGTCGAGTACGAAGAATTGCCGGCGGTGGTCGACCTGGACGCCGCGATGAAGGGCAAGACGCAGCTTTTTCCGGACGCGCCGGGCAACCTCTGCGTCGACTGGCCGGGCCCGGTGCCCAACGAAAAGAACGAACGCGAGGTCGCCGAGATCATCGCCAAGGCGCCGCATGTCGCGCGCGTCAGCGTCGTCCACCAGCGCCTGGTGGTGGCCTCGATGGAAACGCGCGGCGCCACCGGCGTCTACGACAAGGACAACGACCGCTACACGCTGCGCGCCTGCTCGCAGAGCGCTGACGCCTTGCGCGGCCAGGCCGCCTCCATCATGGGCGTGCCGAACGACAAATTGCGGGTGATCACCGAAGACGTCGGCGGCGCCTTCGGCATGAAGACAACGGTCTATCCGGAATACGTCGCGGTGATGGTGGCCGCGCGCAAAGTCGGGCGGCCGGTACATTGGCAGTCGACGCGTTCGGAAGCTTTCATGAGTGACTGCCAGGCGCGCGATGCGGTAAGCCACGTCGAACTCGCGCTCGACGATAAGGGCAAGTTCCTGGCGCTGCGCGTGCGGCATCTCTGCAACCAGGGCGCCTACATCGCCAACGCCGGCATCAACATCAACACCAACAATTTCGCCCGCTGTCTTCCCGGCATGTACCGGATCGCCAAGGTCGACGTCGGCGTCGCCTGTTATTTCTCCAACAAGGTGCCGATTGCGCCCTATCGCGGCGCCGGACGCCCCGAGGCAAATTACGCGCTTGAGCGGGCGGTCGAGGAAGCCGCGCGCGTGGTCGGCATGGACCCGGTGCGGCTGCGCAAGAAAAACCTGATCCCGCCGTCGGCCATGCCGTTCAAGACGCCGATCAACACTTACGACAGCGGCGATTTTCCCGGCATCGTCGACAAGGCGCTCAAACTCGCCGACGTCGACAATTTCAACAAGCGCAAGCGCGAATTGGCCAGACGCAAGAAGCTGCGCGGCATCGGCATCTCCTGCATGCTGGAGCATTCCGGCGCGACGCCGATGGAAATGGCGTCGCTGGCGTTTCCCGACGGCGACAAGATGATCCTCGGCTTGAACGTGCAATCGACCGGGCAGAGCCACGCCACCGTGTTCGGGCACCTGCTGGCGCACAAGCTCGGCATCGATGCGGCCAAGATCGAGCACCGTCACGGCGACACCAATCTGGGCCTGACCGGCGGCGCCTCGGTCGGTTCGCGCTCGGCCATGTGCGCCGGCAACGCGATCGTCCATGTCGCCGACGTCATGCTGGCGAAAGGCAAGAAAGTCGCCTCGGCCGCGCTGGAAGCGGCGGAGAGCGACATTCAATATCGCAACGGCGGTTTTGAGGTCGTCGGCACCGACCGCAAGATTTCGCTGTTCGACACCGCCAAGCGCGCCAAGGACATGGGCGAAAGCCTCGACACCAAGGACAAGGCGGACACGCCGCTCACCTTCCCGAACGGCTGTCACATCGCCGAAGTGGAGATCGATCCCGACACCGGTTTTGTCGATCTCGTGACCTATACCGCGGTCGACGACTGCGGCAACCCGCTCGACACCACGATCGTCGAGGGCCAGGTGCACGGCAGCCTCGCGCAGGGGCTCGGCCAGGCGCTGACCGAAAACGCGGTCTACGATTCAAACGGGCAATTGGTGAGCGGGTCGTTCATGGACTATGGCATGCCGCGGGCACACCACATGCCGGTCGAGCTGCGCGAGGCGCTGCATCCGGTGCCGGCCACCAGCAATCCGCTCGGCGTCAAGGGCACTGGCGAAGCCGGCACCACGGCGGCCATCGCCACGGTGATGAACGCGATCGCGCATGCAATACCGAGCGGCGGCGCCGATCACATGGACATGCCGGCGACGCCGAGCAAGGTCTGGGCCGCCTGCCAGAAGGCGCTGGCGAAGTAGCCCGCGGCATGCGCTAGACTGCCGTCATCCGGCCGTCGAAAGGTGGTTGGCCGTCGTGCCTATCAGCCGTCGCACCCTCATCGCCACTGCCTCCGCCGCGCTGCTCGCGCGCGGACAAGCGCGCGCCGCAATCGTCGCCGACGATGCCGGGCGCGCGGTCGGCGCTCCGGACAACGTGCAGCGTGTCTATCCCGCCGGACTGCCGGCGGCGATCCTGCTCTACACGCTGGCGCCCGACCTTCTGCTCGGCTGGCCGCGCAGCAACCGGCCGCAGGACTGCGCCTATATGCTGCCCGACATCTGCGCGCGGCCTGAAATCAAGCGGCTCACCGGCCGCGGCAGCGCCGCCAGCCTCGATAGCGTGACCACGCTCAAGCCCGATCTCATCCTCGATGTCGGCTCGACCGGCCCGCGCTTTGCGGCGATAGCGGACCGTGTGCAGCGGGAAACCGGCATCCCCTATGCGCTGCTCAGCGGCGGCATCCTGGCGCTATCGACCAGCTACGAAAAGCTCGGCCGCCTGACCGGCCGCGAAGCGGCGGGCGCGGATTTCGCCGACTACTGCAACATGACGCTTTCCGTCATTACCAACCGCATCGCCTTCATACCGGCCGAGAAGCGGCCGCGTGTTTATTCCGCGCGCGGGCCGCGCGGCTTGACCACGGCGCTCGGGGAATCGAGCCACGCGGAGCTCATCGAGCTGGTGGCGCGCAATGCCGCCGGCGAAACCAAGGGCGAACTCGCCGAGGTGACGCTCGACCAGGTGCGCCAGTGGGATCCCGAGGTGATCGTGACGATCAATGCGGAATTCGCCGCGAGCGTGCGCGGCGATCCGGGCTGGGCCTTGATCAAGGCGGTGCGCGACGGCCGCGTGCACCTGATGGCCGGCGTTCCGTTCGGCTGGTTCGATGCGCCGCCGTCCGGCAACCGGCTGATGGGGCTGTGGTGGCTGGCGAAGATCCTCTATCCCGATCTGTTCAAGAACGATCTGCGCGAGCTGACGCGGGATTTCTACGAGAAATTTTACCACGTGAAGCCGACCGAGCCGCGGCTCGATTATGTGCTGGCGGGAAGGAACTAGTCGCCCTGCGCGGCTTAGAAGGCGGCGCGGGCCGTCGATGCCAGATGTGGCTGCGCGTGGCGAAGCTTTTCGAGCGCGTCGCTCGCCTGCCGGTGCAGCAGCGCGAAATCGGGTTCGACGGCCACCACACGCTGCGCGTCCACCGCGCGCTGTTCCTTCAGCGCGAATTGGCTTGCGGCGGCGGCAATCAACACAATCGCGAGCGCAATGTCCTGCGGTTTCATCGGCAATGCCTTCTGGCTTGTCCCGAAACCACAATAAACACAAACAAATTTAAGCCGCGCCAAAGCGGCCGGCGAAATTGTCCGGTGCTAATTCAGCATTTGGTAAGACCCGCGGAGCGTCAGGGGCTTCCCACCACCAGCGAATACCGCCCGGCGGCGGCAAGGCATTCGGCCTGCGGCAACCCAAGCTCCTTGCGCACCATGTTGGTGCCGAGCACCAGCGAGACGATCTTGTAATAGGCGTGGCGGCGGCTCATGCCCTCGCGGCCCATGCCGCAGTCGGACGAGATGATCAGCCGCTCGGCCGGAATGTATTTGAGCGCGCGGCGGATGTGCTCGGCGATCTCCTCCGGCTTCTCGACCTGCAGCGAGTGATGGTCGATGACGCCGATGGCGATCTTCTTGTCCGAGGAGATGATCTTGCCGAAGGCCTCCAGGTCCATGCCGCCGGCGCTGACCGACTCGAAGGTGATCACGTCGGCGTCGACCTTGTTCAAGGTCTCCAGCGCACCTTTGTAGCTCTGCACTTCCTTGAACATGCGCTGCTGCGACGGGTTACCCCAGCAGGTGTGGCACCAGACTTCGGTCTTGGCGCGCAGGCCCTTCACCGTGCGATTGAACACCTCGACGCTGAAATTCGGATTGATCACGTCGTCGACCACCTTGCGGATCGCCAGCATGTGGATCTGCGGCTCTTCGAACTGGATCACCTGGCAGCCGGCGTCGGCCAGCTCGTTGAGCTCCGCGTTCAAGGCGTCGGTGATGGCCAGGATGCGGTCCTTGATTGACTTGTAGTGCCTGTCCTGCACCGCGAAGGCGACCAGCTCGGGCCCGATGGTGCCGAACTTGACCGGCTTCTTGGTCATGCGCTGCGCCACCTTCCACATCGCGGCATATTGCAGATCGCCGCGCGTCACCGGACCGCTGATGCCCGGCATGACGCGCGCCTCCAGATAGTCGTGCAGGATGTGGCCGGGCGGAAACATCAGGCCGCCTTTGCCGGCCGGCGTCGGCTGCGGGTTCTTGTCGAAGCCGCCCATGTGGCGCGGCGGATAATTGGTCCAGCTCTGGCCGCCGACGTCGCTATCGAAATGCGCGTCGCCGTCGGTGACGATGTCGAGGCCGGCCATCTCCTGCTCGTGCAGGTAGATGCCGACCGTATCGACATATTGCTCGCGGAACTGGTTGTTCACCATCGCATCGAGGAAACTGCGCATGCCGAGGTTCTGCGTGTACCAGCTCGGCCGCGGCAGCGAGCCGGTGATGGTAGTCGGCAGCATGAGATCTTTGGTGGCGCGAAGCATGGACGGCGTCTCCCCGGGGCTTGATGACGTGTTGTCGTTGCAGTCATCTTAAGTCGACGGCGCGCCGATTGGAAACTGCGATCACGCAATTTTGCCGCGCCAGACGTGGACAAATGGGTCGCCGCTGCCCACCTATAGTGGGCAGATTTCAAGGGGCGGCGAAATCTCTGCTATAGTTGCGCCATGGACAAGAAGACCGACAGCTACATCATCCGGCCCAACCCGCAGGACCCGCGGCTGACCGAGCGCGTCACCGGCATCGACCAGACCGGCGCCAAAATCGAAACCTCGGTCACCGTCGAGCGCGCGCTGACGATCTTCCTCAATTCGCAGGAGATCGTCACCGCCATGACCATCGGCGACTACCCCGAATATCTGGCGGTCGGCTATCTGCTCAACCAGCACATGCTGCTGCCCAACGACGTGGTGACCGGCGTCGATTACGACGAGGAATTGTCGGTCGTCGTGGTGCGCACCAAGCGCAAGACCAATTACGAAAAGAAGCTGAAGAAGAAAGTGCAGACCTCCGGCTGCGCCCAGGGCACCGTGTTCGGCGACCTGATGGAAGCGCTGGAGGACGTCTCGCTGCCGAAGGCCGAACTGCGCACCTCCTGGCTCTATAAGCTCACGCACGAGATCAACACCACGCCGTCGCTTTATCTCGAGGCCGGCGCCATCCACGGCTGCGTACTGGCGAAAGAATACCAGCCGCTGGTCTATATGGAAGACGTCGGCCGCCACAACGCGGTCGACAAGATCGCCGGCTGGATGTTCAAGGAAAAAGTCTCGGCCGCCGACAAGATCTTCTACACCACCGGCCGCCTCACCTCGGAGATGGTGATCAAGACCGTGCGCATGGGCATTCCGATTTTGATCTCGCGCTCGGGCTTCACCGCCTGGGGCGTGGAACTCGCGCGCAAGGCCAACCTGACGCTGATCGGGCGCGCGCGCGGAAAACGTTTCGTCGCCCTCGCCGGCGAAGACCGCATCGTGTTCGATCAGGACCTAAGCTTCGTGGAAGAAGAAAGTTCGAAGCACCGCCGCAAGGCGGCCGTGCATGATGAGTAATGCCTGATATCCCGCTCCCCCCCACCTACGGCCTGGTGCTCGCCGGCGGCCTCGCCCGCCGCATGGGCGGCGGCGACAAGGCGCGCATCGAGATCGGCGGCGTGTCGATCCTCGACCGCGTGCTTGCCCGCCTGTCGGGGCAATGCGTCGATATCATCATCAACGCCAACGGCGATCCGGAGCGCTTCGCCGATACCGGCTGCACCGTCGTGCCCGACAGCGTGCCGGACTACCCCGGCCCGCTCGCCGGCATCCTCGCCGGGCTCGACTGGCTCGCCGCGCAGAACAACGGGATCGAATGGCTGCTCAGCGTGCCGGGCGACTGCCCGTTCCTGCCCGACGACCTGGTCGAGCGCCTGCACCTCGCGCGGGTCAAAATGGGCGCCGGCGTGCCGCTCGCCTGCGCGCGCTCCGGCGAATGGCGCCATCCGGTGGTCGGCCTATGGCCGCTGGCGCTACGCGCGAGCCTACGCAAGGCCCTGGTCGAGGAAGGCCTACGCAAGATCGAGGTGTGGACGGAGCGGCATGGCGTCGCAGTCGCCGATTGGCCGACCGAGCCGGTCGATCCGTTCCTCAACGTCAACACCCCCGAGGACGCCGAGCGGGCGGCGCGCGTTGCGCTGCAATATCACGGCATTTGACGCATCTTGATCCGTCTCGCCGGCCGCTCATATCTGGTATAATTCAAACCATCGGGGCGTCGGGAGAGGAGCCGGTTTCATGAAAACTTTCGTCATTGCCTGCGTGGTCGCCGTCATCATCGCGGTGATCGGCGGCGTCGTGCTCAACAGCATCCAGGAGCCGGTCGACAAGGCGTTCACCAGCGGGCCGAGCGTACGGCTCGGCGCCTAGTCACGCCATCAGCGCCGCGTAGGACAAAAAGCCGACGCGGGCGCCGGGCTCGATCGCCGTCACGTCCTCGGGAAATTCCAGCAAGCCATCGGTTTCGGTCAGCGACGTGATGACGCCGGCGCCGTCCTGGGGGTGCTTGACCGCTTCCAGTTCGCCGTCGGCGGCGCGCCGCAGCGCAACGCGCACATATTCGCGGCGGTCCTTTTTCTTCTTATAGGCGAAGGCCGCGCGCACCGGAAGCGGCATGAGGCTCTGCGGCCGCGCGCCGGCGAGCCGACGCAGCAGCGGCTTCACCACCCGCACGAAGGTGACGAACACCGCGACCGGATTGCCGGGAAGCCCGATGAAGACGGCGCCCTCGCCGCCCGCGTCGCGGATCACGCCCATCGCCACCGGCCGGCCCGGCTTGATGGCGACGCGCCAGAACACCAGGCTGCCGATGCGCTCGACCGCGCCGCGCACGTGGTCGGCTTCGCCGGCGGAAACGCCGCCCGAGGTGAGCACCAGGTCGTGGCCGGCGGCCGCCGCCCGCAGCGCGCGCGCCAGCGCCTCCGGATCGTCGGGCAGAATGCCGAGATCGGTCACCACCGCGCCGAGCCGCTCCAGTAATTCGCTTAAGAGATAACGATTGGCATCGTAGATCGCCGCGCCGCCGCGTGGGCTGCCCGGCTCGACCACCTCGTCGCCGGTGGAGAAGATCGCCACCTTTAGCCGCCGCCGCACCTCGATCTCGGTGATGCCGAGCGCGGCGGCGAGCGCGATATGCTGCGGCTCCAGCACGGTGCCGGCCGGCAGCGCCACCTGCCCGGCGGGCAGATCCTCGCCGGCGAGCCGCCGGTTGGCGCCAAGCTTCAGGCCCTTGGGCACGATCAGCCGATCGCCTTCCACCGTCACGTCTTCCTGCATGAACACGGTGTCGGCGCCCGCCGGCATGGCGGCGCCGGTGAAAATGCGGATCGCCTGCCCCGGCTTGATCGCGATGTCGGCGCGCGCGCCCGCCATCAAGCGGCCGCCGATGCTCAGCGTCGTGTCACCGTCGGGCTTGAGATCGGCGTAACGCACCGCGTAGCCGTCGACCGCCGAATTATCGAACGGCGGCAGATCGACTGGCGCTTTGATGTCCACGGCGGCGACGCGGCAGCGTGCGGCGTGCAGCCCGACGCGCTCGCTGCCCTCAACCGGCGCGACGCGTTCGCCGATCAGCCGCTCCATGGCGTCGAGCGGCAGCAGCGGCCCGGAGAACGCGAAGCAATCGTCGGTGAGCTGCGCCATTAGACGCCCTGCACTGCGGCAGCGGAATTGATCGGCACCGCGTGCTTGAGCAGCAAGTCCGCGATCGCCTCGATGTCGTTGAGATCGGCCACCGGCACCTTGGCCTGCGGCAACGCGCTGTCGGAGGCGACCGCGAAAATATGCGGGTCTTCCGGATGGATCAGCGGCTTGCCGTTGGCGATGCGGTGGATCTCGAGCTTGGGGAAGGCGTCGCGCTTGAAACCCTCGACCAGCACCAGATCGACCGGCGACATCTTGCCGACCAAAGCGGGCAGGTCCCATTCCGGCTGATCGCGCAGCTCGTGCAGGATGGCCCAGCGCCTAGCCGACGAGATGATCACCTCGCTGGCGCCGGCGGCGCGGTGGAAGAAGCTGTCCTTGCCCGGCTGGTCGAGATCGAAGCCGTGATGGGCGTGCTTGAGCGTGGATACGCTGATGCCGCGCGCGATCAGGCGCGGGATGAGCTTGGTGATCAGGGTGGTTTTGCCCGACCCACTCCAGCCGGCGAGACCGATGATGCGCATGGCTTCCTTATAGCAAAACGCCCGGCCACAAGGCCGGGCGTTTTTCATCGCGGTGGAATGCCGGTTATTCGGCGGGCCGCATCGCCTGGCCCTGGGCGGTGCCCGACTGCATTTCCTCTTCGTACCAGAGGCTATGCCGCTCCTTGGCCCAATTGACGTCGACGGTGCCCTCGGCCATGGCCTCGAAGGCCCCTTCCACGCCGATGGTGCCCATATAGATGTGGACAAACATGGCGGCGACATAGAGCACGGCAACCACGCTGTGCACGATCTCGGCCAGTTCCATGTTCGCGACGGTCGTGCCGTAGAACGGGAACAACAGCACAAAGCCGGTCACGATGACGCCGGCGCCACCGAAAGTGGAGATCCAGAAGATCAGCTTTTCGCCGCCGTTGAACTTTTCGGCGGGCGGCTCCCTGCCGCCGAACATGCCGCCACCGTTCTTGAACCAGACGATGTCATTATAGCTCGGCAGATTGCGCGCCACCCACATCAGGAACATCAATACAAGGCCGACAATAAAGGCGAAGCTGATATAATTATGCGAGAATTTCGCCCATTCCGACCATGTGCTGAACGCCGACGGGCCCAGCCACGGCAAAATCAGGCTGCGGCCGAAGCTGATATTGAGACCGGTAATCGCGAGAATGACAAAGGAGACGGCCGTCAGCCAGTGCACGAAGCGTTCGAAGGCGTTGAAACGCAGGATGGTGCGTCCCGAGCGTCCCTCCTCAATACGCATGGTGCCGTGCCATGAATAGTATGCCGTGAGCACCGCCAGAATGCCGAAGATGGCAATACCGCCGATCCATTTCAGCGTCACGGTATGGAATTCGCGCCACTCGCGGCCGGCCGGATGCTCGATCACGTAGGACTTCACGTCCGGAATGGAGCCGCGGCCTTCGATCTTGTTGAGCTGCTGCAACAGTTGCTGCTCATTCACGGCCGCGGCGGTCGGATTGACCGAGTTCGGCTGCTGCGCCGCGACCGGCTGGGCCATGGCGACGATGAAGGCGAGCGCCAACGCACCGGCGATCAGGCGGATCTGCGCAAAGACTTTCGCCATTTTATGTCTCCTTCAACTCACGTCTTTTTCAGCGGCGAGCCGGCGGTGCGGGATCTAGGTCCCGCATCGCCGCAATGCAATCAGGTCGCGATCGTTTCGCGATAGGCGGTCTGCCAGCCCCAGGCGCCCGAGCCGTAGCCGCGCTTGGCTACCCGTTCCTTGTAGATCTGCGCGATGACGTCGCCGTCGCCGGCGAGCAGCGACTTGGTCGAGCACATTTCGGCGCACAGCGGCAGCTTGCCTTCGGCGAGGCGATTGGCGCCGTATTTCTCGTACTCTTCCTTACTGTTGTCGGCTTCCGGGCCGCCGGCGCAGAAGGTGCACTTGTCCATCTTACCGCGCGAACCGAAGTTGCCGACCTTGGGGTATTGCGGCGCGCCGAACGGGCAGGCGTAGAAGCAATAGCCGCAGCCGATGCACAGATCCTTGGAATGCAGCACCACCGCGTCGACCGTGGTGTAGAAGCAGTTCACCGGACACACCGCCGCGCAGGGCGCGTCGGTGCAGTGCATGCAGGCCATCGACACCGAGCGCTCGCCCGGCTTGCCGTCGTTGAGGGTGACGACGCGCCGGCGGTTGATGCCCCAAGGTACCTCGTGCTCGTTCTTGCAGGCGGTGACGCAAGCGTTGCATTCGATACAACGATCGGCGTCGCAGAGGAATTTCATACGTGCCATGGTCGTTGCTCCTTACGCCGCTATGATCTGACAGAGGGTAACTTTGGGTTCCTGCATGCCCGTCGCCGGGTCATAGCCGTAGGTGGTGATCGTGTTCGCGCTTTCGCCGAGCACGATCGGATCGGCGCCCTGCGGGTACGTGCCGCGCAAGTCGGCCCCCTCGTACCAGCCGCCGAAGTGGAACGGCATCCAGGCGACGCCCTTGCCGACGCGCTCGGTGACCAGCGCTTTCACCTTGGCCTTGGAGCCGTTTTCGGCGCCGGTGACCCAGACCCAGCCGCCGTCCTTGATACCGCGGTCGGCGGCGTCGGCGGTGTTGATCTCGACGAACATGTCCTGCTGCAGCTCGGCCAGCCACTTGTTGGACCGGGTTTCCTCGCCGCCGCCCTCGTATTCGACCAGACGGCCGGAGGAGAGGATGAGGGGGAACTGCTTGGTGATGCCCTTGTCCACCGCCGCCTTCTGCACCGAGAAGCCGATGTTCGGCAGCCGGAACTGCTTGGCGTCAGGCAGCGTCGGATACTTCGCCACCAAGTCGACGCGCGGCGTGTAGATCGGCTCGCGGTGCACCGGAATCGGATCCGGCAAGCCAAAAGCATTCATGCGCGCCTTGGCGTTGCCGTACGGCACGCAGCCATGCTTCATGGCGACGCGCTGGACGCCACCCGAGAGGTCGATCGACCAGGAGACCGCGTCCGGCGTCGTCGGATTGATCTTGTTGATCACCGCCAGCTCGGCTTCGGTCAGGTCCTTGTCCCAACCGAGCTTCTTGAGCACGCCGACCGTGAATTCGGGATAGCCGTCCTTGATCTCAGAATCCTTGGAATAGGACCCATCGGCGAGCAGGCTGACCTTTACGGTCGAGCCGTCCGGCCGCTTCTCCTCGCGTTCCACGCCGAAGCGGGCGCGGAAGCAACCGCCGCCATCCATGACGGCGAGATTGGTATTGTAGAGCAGCGGCGTGCCCGGATGCTTGACCTCGGGCGTACCCCAGCACGGCCAGGGCAGACCGTAATAGTCGCCCTTGTTCGGCCCGGTCGTCGCGCGTTGCGTGCGCATGTCGAAGTCGGCCTGATGCGCCATGTGCGACTTGAGCCGCTCCGGCGACTGACCGCAGTAGCCGGTCGAGAAGCTGCCGCGGTTCATTTCGCGCAGGATGTCCTCGGCGATCGGCACATTGTTCTCGACCTTGATGTTTTTGAACATCTGGTCGGCGATGCCGAGCTTCTTGGCCAGGAGGTACATGACCTCCAAATCGTCCTTCGATTCGAAGATCGGCTTGACGATCTGTTCGCCCCATTGCAGCGCACGGTTGGACGCGACGCGCGAACCGCGGCATTCGAACTGCGTGGCGACCGGCAACAGGTACATGTCGTCCTTGCGGCCGGCCTGCACTGCGAGCGACGCCCAGGTAGTCGGGTGCGGGTCCGCGACCACCAGCAGCTCGAGCGCCTTCAGTCCCTTCAGCGATTCGGGGATGCGCGTGATGCTGTTGCTGGCGTGACCCTGCACGAACATCGCCTTCACGTTGTCTTTCTGGGCGACTTGGTCCTTCGGCAGGATCGCCGCGTCGAACCAGCGTGTCAGCGGGATGCCGGGCGTCTCCATGATCTTCTTGTCGTCGAAGCGGCCGACCAGATAGTTGTAGTCGACCTCCCAGACGCGCGACCAATGCTTCCAGGCACCCTCGACCAGGCCGTAGTAGAACGGCAGCGTCACGATATCGAGGCCGACGTCGGTGGCGCCCTGCACGTTGTCGTGGCCGCGGAAGATGTTGGCGCCCGTGCCAGGAGCGCCGACATTGCCGGTGAGCAACAGCAGCATGCAACTCGCGCGCACGTTGGCGGTGCCGACCGTGTGCTGGGTCTGGCCCATGCACCAGATCAACGTCGACGGCTTCTGCGTCGCGAACATCTGGGCGACGCGCTTGAGCTGCTCGCCCGGAACGCCGGAAACGCGTTCGACCTCCTCCGGCGTCCACTTCTCCATCTCCTTGCGCGCATCCTCGAAGCCGTAGACGCGTTGCTTGATGAATTCCTTGTCTTCCCAGCCGTTCTTGATGATGTGCCACATCATCCCGTACAGCACCGGGATATCGGTGCCCGGCCGCAGCCGCACGTATTCGGTGGCGTGCGCCGCCGTGCGCGTGAGCCGTGGGTCGATGACGATGACGTTCGCCTTCTGCAACTCGGCGCCTTCAAGCAGATGCTGCAGCGACACCGGATGGGCTTCGGCCGGATTGCCGCCCATGATGATCTGCGTCTTGGCGTTGCGGATGTCGGTGTAGCTGTTGGTCATCGCGCCGTAGCCCCAGGTATTGGCCACGCCGGTGACAGTGGTCGAATGGCAGATACGCGCCTGATGATCGGTGTTGTTGGTGCCCCAGAACGCGCCGAACTTGCGGAAGAGGTAGGAGCCTTCGTTGGTCATCTTGGCCGAACCGAGCCAATAGACTGCATCGCCACCGGACTTCTGGCGGATCGCCATCAGCTTGTCGCCGATCTCGTTGATGGCTTGGTCCCATTTGATGCGGGTCCATTGGCCGTTCGCGAGCTTCATCGGATATTTGAGGCGCCGTTCGCCCATCACCAGTTCGCGCACCGCGGCGCCCTTGGCACAATGCGAGCCGCGGTTGATCGGCGAATCCCAGCTTGGCTCCTGGCCAATCCAAACTCCGTTGGAAACTTCAGCGGTGACAGTGCAGCCGACCGAGCAATGCGTGCAGATACTCTTGCGGATGGTGACCGCGGCGCCCTTGGCCGGCGGCGGGCCGGCCTTGGCCTTTTGCACGCTGGCGAGCGGTAAGGCGCCGATCGCGGCAAGGCCGCCGGCGGCGAGACCGAGCCGGCGCAGGAAGCTGCGGCGATCGAGGCCCTTGGTGGCTTGGCTGGCGAGGGTGGCGAGCGACCCATGGCTCGAACCTTGGCGCGCCTGACGTTCTGTCCTTTTGATCAGCACGGGGTGCCTCCCTCAGCTCGGATAACGGTTGACGCGGTAATAGGTCTTCACCTCGGGCGAGTTGGCCTTGTAGCGCGGCTTGCGCTTTTCATCGTTGGTTTCGAATCCGCCTTGGCTTCGGTGATGAGCGCGGCCGGCGCTGCGGCGACACCGGCGCCGGCGCCGAGCGCACGCAGGAAGTTGCGACGGGCCAAATTGGCTTTAGGTTCGGTTTTCATCGCCAGTCCTCCTTGGGGGACGTCAGTCCCTCGTATTCATGCGCATCTCGTGCGCGCGTATCAGTCGGATAACGCGAAAGCCTCCGAATTCGATCTCGATGAAAGCCCGCCCGAGGGTTCCCACGCGCCGGTAGAAGTCGGCGCTCTCGGCGTGTTCGAGATCTGCGAAGAAGCGGCCGAGCCAGGGCGCCAGATGCTTTTCGAACAGTTGGCGGCTGGCGTCCGTCGATGCCGGGAACTGTCCGCCGGCGATGCCCGACATGATCTCGCACAGGATGGCAGCGTGATCTTCCGATTCGTGTTGCTCCTCGACGCGTTCGATGCCGAGGCGGCTAAGATCCTCGCGCAGCCGCGCCAGCGGGCGCTCGTGCAGGAACCCGGCGATGTAGTAGGAGCCGTAGGGCATCAGTTCGCCGCGGCCGATGCCGATGAACAGGTTGAAAAACTCGCGCTCGACCTTGCCGGCGTCGGCGCTGCTCGCCGCATCGGCGAGGCCGACATGGGCGAGCCCGAGCGGCGTCGGATCGCCGCGCAGCGCGGCCAGCCGTTGCAGAAATTCCGCGTCCGGCGCGCGCGTGAGCAGCGCCGCCAGCAGTGCATATTCCTGCGCGCGAGCGAGATCGATCTCGTCGACGGCGCTTGGCTTATTGCTGTCTTGATAAAGGTCGGGCCGCAGAATCGCGCGCGCGACGCCGGTGATCGCCTCGACCGTCAGCACGCGCTCGGCGGGAACTCGCGACCAGTTCGAGACCGACGGCTGGGAAATTCCGATGCGCCTCGCAAGCTCAGTGACGCCACCGGCCGCGCGAATTGCTTCCTGGAGTCCCCGGTCTGTCATATTTTTCTTCTTTTTGTCTCCCCCAGCCCGGTTCGTTATTTTTTGGGGCCTGAACCGCGCGAAAAATAGGCCAGTTCAGAATGGTTAAAGGCTATCGCCGCACGGAACGCAGGGTCAATAGTCGGAGGCTATAAGCCCGATCATTATTTCGGGAGCGCACCGCCGTGCCCATGGCGGCGGGACGGTGGGACGCCTTTCCGATCATCGGATTCTTTTTGCGATGCAACATCGTCTTTGCTGCGCGGCATAGAATCTTTTTCGGCGGCGCGACGTCTCGATCGGGCGCCAGTTGATCTTGCGGCAACTGCTCCACCTGCTCGGAATGACCTCCCGCGGCGGAATTTGTTCGAATTCGCCTGTTGCCTGGGCGATTTGCTGCGGTGCGTCGGATTCCGGGGACGGCGAGGCGCCGATCACCTGAGCCAGTAGGCGCGCGACGTCGCCCGCCGTGATCGGCCCAAAACCGGGCATGCTGTTGGGATCATTGAAGTCCCATCCGTTCTCGACCAGGCCGATAAAGTCGCGAATCGCCGGATCGGCAGACCAAGCGCGACGAAGGGCCGCACGCGAGAGATCGGGCGGAACGCCAGGCTGCAGAAACGCGCGGATGTCGGAATCGGCACCGATCGACTCGATCGATGGCAGACTGGCCGGATCGAAAGCGGACCCGGCGCATTTTCTTCGGCGACCGGCGGCAACGGAGCGGCTGGCGCATCCTTCGCCGCGGCCGGCGCGGGCTCGTCCGCCTCTTCGCGTTTGCGCCGCGACCATCGATCGAGAAATTTCTCCGGCTCGCTCATGACTGCTCATCGTCGCGCAACAGGCGCCGCCCCATCGCTTCCGGATCGGCGCGGTCGCGTTTCCGTTTGGCGAACGTCCGCTCGACATGGTGCTCGGCGACGAAATCGGCAACAGCCTCCTGGATCGCCTTCGGCATCGGCACGGTTTCGACGAGGTCATTGCCGGCCTCGGTCATCGCTTCGCCCTCGGCCGGATCGACCGTCACCGTCAGCAAGGCATAGGGCATTTCGCCTTCGCTCGGCCGCAGCACCACCCAAAGCAATGGTTCGTCATTCATCAGATTGCCGCGGTAATTGTCGTTTCCGTCCGATGCAGTTCGATTGTGGCGGTGCCGGCAAAAAACGTCGTCCGCTCGCCGTCGTCGGACAAGCTTGGTCCAGGGCGGGGTCGTCGGCGTACCAACAAGCGCCCAACGGCCGCCAGAGAAAATCGCTCCATTGGCTGGCGCTCTTGCTGCGCTCGACCACGACGCCGACCGCGATGGTTTGCAGCGGGGCCACGACGCTCAACTGACCGCCTCCAAATGCCGGATCGGCAGACCGGTGACCAGGTTCTGCGGCTTCATGCGGATGGTTTTGTCCGGCGTCATCGCCAGGATCAGATAGACCGGCTCGCCTCTGACCTTGTCCAGTACAATCGAGGGATCGCGGAAGGTGAGTGCGAACAATCCGACCACCGCCGACTTCGCCGCCTCGCCGATCGCCCCGTCGTTCCACAGCCGGTCGCCGATCCGGGTAGCGTCGGCATCGAGCCCGACATACCAGGTGAAGGGCGCGTCGCGCAGCGCTATGAGCGGCTCGATCGCCACCTCGACGCCGAGCACATGCGCGACCCAGCGCCGCATCGCTTCGGCGAACGCGGCGACCCCGGCGCGACCGCCGGTGAGATCGAGCGCCATGTCGAACTGGTCGCTGCGTTGCCAATAACTTTCGGCATTTTCGTCATTGATGATGTCGATCTCGGCTTCGGCCGGAATGCCCAGCATCGAGACCAACGGCGTCACCGGCGAGGTATTGATGCCGCCGATGGTTTCTTCGTCGGCCACGATCAGCGAACCGTCATGGATGGTGACGCGCTGGGTGCGGAAGAACAGCTCGGCGGCGCGCAGCACGCATGCGTCGGTGACGCCGTCGAGCGCGTTGCGCAGGATTACGTGCACCAGCTGATTGACGAACAAAGGCGGCGTCTTGCCCAGCCCGTGCCGCACCAGATCGACATAGGCCGCCTCCAGCGTCTTGTGCCGCAACAACCGGTCGCGGAAGGCGACCAGCATCTGCCAGTTCTCGCGCGCGTCGGCGTCGGCGATGGCCACGATGTCGGCGGCGGCGACCGGCATGCGCGGATCGGCGAGCAGCGCCGCATGCAGCGTGCGCTCGACCGCGCAGGCTTCGGGCGGCGGGATCAGCTCGGGCCGCGCCAGATAGAGCTTGAGGAACTCATCGGTCACGACCAGGCCGCCGCCTTCGCCGCGGTCGAGCAGGTGATGACCGGATGAAATCCAGAAATCGTTCATTTCGGTTCCCGCGCGGCCAAGCCGACCAGATCAACCGATTCATCCGGCTGTTCGTCCTCGCCCTCAACCTCAAGGAAGGAGAACGCGCGCGCCGGCTTTTGTCCGGCGCGCGGGCGCAGCGTGCGGAAGGTCTCGCGTACTTCGCCGTTGTCGAACGAGCGATGCACGGCCACCAGCGTGTCGAGCGGCTGGCTGCACAGCGACTCGGCGAAGACGACTTCTTCTTCCGCCGCGGCGCGCGCGTCTTCGATCGTCGGCGCGCCGTATTGCGCGATCAGGTGCTGCGCCAGCCGATCGACCAGTTCCGCGCGGTCGGTGCCGGTTGCCTCGATGATCTGCACCAGCGTCGACCGCCCGAACGACCCGACGCCGAGAAACCCGCCGCGAAACGCCGACCGGGCTTTTCCGTCTAACGTCGCCGGATCGCGATCCCAGAACGCGAAGGCGCCGGACACCGCCCATTCTCCTGGCTCGGCCGCCGCCTCGAACACGAACGTGTCCGACGCATCGAGCCGTATGGTGCGCAACAGTTTCACGTGCGCGGCCCCTTCGCGACCGGATCGAACCAGGAGGGCACGGCGAGTTTCGGCAAGAACTTCTTGCGTTCGACTTGCGTCTTGCCCTCGCGGCGGATCAGCAGGTCGCCGTTTTCATCGATGTCGCGACGCAGGCCCTTCTCGCCCGGCAGCCGCTCCAGATAGCTGCGCGCCACCCCGCCGAAACCGTGCTCCTGCCAGGCATCGGCGGCAACCATGAAATGGCGCGCGAAGCTTTCCACCACATGGTCGGACATCGCGTCGGAGAAGCCTTCCTCCTCCAGCGCGGTCACCAGCGGATTGAGGCCCGGCTCGGTGCCGCTCATCGACACCGTGCGGATCATGGCGCCGAACACCAGCCAGGACGGCGTTTCGTCCTCGCCGGTTCCCTGCGGCCAGGCCAGGCGGCCGCCGCCGACCAGGCCGCGATTGACCGAAATCGAGTTGGGCCAGTCGATGGCGATCTCGGTTTCCGGCTGCGCGTGGGCGGCGAGCGCGTCAGCGAGCGCCGCCATGCCTGCATAGAAGGCGCGCCGCGCCTGCCGCAGAGGCTCATCCGGTTCCAGCACCACGGCGAATTCGGCGAGATCGAAGCGCCCGACATAGACCAGCGTGCCGGCGCCCCGCTCGGCCACCATCGTTTGTGCATGCGCGAAGGCGTCGCCCAGTTCGCGCAGGCGCACCAGCGTGAACGGCGGCGGCAGCGTCAATTCCCCTGTCAGCGCGCTTCCCCGCGTCTCCAGCACCATTGGCTGTGACTTTCTTGTTGAGATACTTATAATTATAGCCACAGGGGGTCTCGAGGCCCAGTCCCGCGGCCGCGAGGGTTAAAGAGCGAAAGCGACGCCGTCGGCGGCCATTCGCCATCAAAACGCGGGCAAGCGCAAAGGTTTGTGAGCCGGATGGCCGAACGGCCGCGTAACGTCCTGATCTGCTCCTGCGACGACACGATGCCGCTCGATGGCGACGCGGTGGCGCGCGTCTGCCGCGGCGCCAATGTCATCGAGGGCCGCCAGCTTTGCCGCGCGGAACTCGAGCGTTTCCGCAAAGCGGCGGCCGGCGGCGCGCCGCTCACCGTGGCCTGCACGCAGGAAGCGCCGTTGTTCACGGAGGTCGCCGGCGGGATCGAAGGCGCGGGCGAGCTCAGCTTCGTCAATATCCGCGAAACCGCCGGCTGGTCGAAGGACGCCAAGGATGCCGGCGCGAAAATGGCGACGCTGATCGTGGCGGCAACGGAACCGGCGCCGGAGCTCGGCTTCGTGCCGCTGACCAGCGAAGGCGTGACGCTGATTTACGGCAAGGACGAACAGGCGCTCGAAGCCGCACAACTGCTGAAGGACCATCTCGACCTCACGGTGCTGATCAAACCGCCGGCCGACGTCGCGCCGCCGCGCGCGACCGATTTCCCGGTGGTGAAGGGCATCATCCACCAGGCCAAAGGCCACCTCGGCGCATTCGAGCTGACGGTCGACGACTATGCCGCGCCGGCGCCATCCTCGCGCGGCGAACTCGCCTTCGGGCCGGCGCGCAACGGCGCGACCTCGCGCTGCGACATCGTGCTCGACCTCACCGGCGGCGCACCGCTGTTCCCGGCCGCCGATCTGCGCGACGGCTATCTGCGCGCCGATCCGGGCGATCCCGCCGCCGTGCTGCGCGCGGTGCTCAAGGCGCGGGATCTCACCGGCACCTTCGACAAGCCGCGCTACATTAATTTCACCGATGATCTGTGCGCGCATTCGCGCTCCAACATCGTCGGCTGCCGCCGCTGCCTCGATCTCTGCCCGACCGGCGCCATTGCGCCGAACGGCGATCACGTAGCGATCGATCCGCAGGTCTGCGCCGGCTGCGGCCAATGCGCCGCCGCCTGCCCGACCGGCGCCGCGGCCTATGCGCTGCCGCCGTCCGACGCGCTGTTGCGCAAGCTGCGCACGCTGCTGATCGCCTACGCGCAAGCCGGCGGCACGCAAGCGGTGATGATGTTCCACGACGCCGAGCACGGCGGCGAATTGATCGATGCGCTGGCGCGGCACGGCGACGGCTTGCCCGCAAACGTGCTGCCGGTCGAGGTCAACGAGGTGACGCAAGTCGGATTGGAAGCGGTGGCCGCGGCGTTTGCCTATGGCGCGAGCGCCATGCGCTTCCTCACTCGCGCCAAGCCGCGTCACGATGTCGCCGGCCTCGGCAAGACCATCGCGCTGGCCGAGCCGATCTTGGCCGGCCTCGGCTTTGCCGGAGCGCGCATCGCCACCATCGAGACCGACGATCCGGATGCGCTCGGCAGCGCGTTGCGCGCGATGACGCCGATGGACGGCGCGGCCAAGCCCGCGACCTTCTCGGCCGTCGGCGCAAAACGCGACGTGGTGCGGCTGGCGCTGCGCGAACTGCATGCGGCGGCGCCGGCGCCGGTCGATATCGTACCGCTGCCGCGAGGCGCGCCGTTCGGCACCGTCGAGGTCAAGGTCGAGGGCTGCACGCTTTGTCTCTCTTGCGTCGCGGCCTGCCCGACCGGCGCGCTGTCGGACGATCCGGAAAAGCCGATGCTGCGCTTCGCCGAGGACGCCTGCGTGCAATGTGGCCTGTGTCAGGCGACCTGCCCGGAGAAAGTGATCGCACTGAAGCCGCAGATCGATTTCCGCGCCGCGACCGCGCAGAGCCGCATCATCAAGCAGGAGGAGCCATTCGCCTGCATACGCTGCGGCAAGCCGTTTGGCGTGAAAAGCTCGGTCGAGCGGGTGGCGGCGAAGCTCGAAGGCCGGCACTGGATGTTCAAGGACTCGAAGACGCGGCTCGACGTCATCAAAATGTGCGCCGATTGCCGCGCCGCCGCCATGGCGGAGGAGAATTTCGATCCCTTCGGCGGGCCGCAGCGGCCGAAATTACGCACCACCGACGATTATCTCCGCGAGCGGGAGCAGAAGGGCGACACGTAAGTCACTTCTTCTTCGTCGCCTTCGCGAGAAATTCAACCAGCGCCTTGCGGTCCTCGGCCGAGCCGATCTTCTGCTCCGGCATCTTGGTGCCGGGCGTGTAGGTCATCGGCCCGACCTCGAACATCTTCGCCACCGTCTCCGGCGTCCACACGATATTCATGTGCTTGAGCGCGTCCGAGTAGCGGTAGCCGGGCAGCGTCGCGATCTTGCGGCCGAAGATGCCGGCCAGACTCGGTCCCGCCTTGTTGCCTTCATCGGCCGACAGCGTGTGGCAGGCGACGCAGGCGCGGAACACCTGCGCGCCGGGATCGTTGGCATATTGCTTGAGCGGATCGTCCGCCGCACCGACCACCATGCCGCCGACCGGCTCGCCGGAGACCGCGTCCCAGCGGCGGATGGTGCGGTCGGTGCCGCCGGTCAACAAGGTGCGGCTGTCGGGAAAGAACGCCACCGACCACACCGGCAGGCCGGGCCCAATCAGGGTGCGCATGAGCTTGCGCTCCTTGCACTCGATCACCGCCACCGAGCCGCGCACGCCGGCGGCGGCCACCAGTCTGCCGTCGGGCGAGATGGCGACCGCGATGATCGGCGTCGGCGAGGCTTGCACGTCGCCACGCAGTTCGCCTTGCGGCGACAGGAAATAGACCTTGCCGTCGGCGCCGGCCGCGACGATCTCGCCGTCGGGCGCGATGGCCACGGAATTGAGCGGCGTCGGCAGGGTGTAAACACTCTCGCCGCCGTCGCTGAGCCGCCAAATGCGCAACGTCGCGTCGTAGCCCGCGCTCACCAGCTCGCGGCCGTCGGGCGAGAAAGCGACGCCGTTGACGTTCTGCGCATTGCCCTCAAGCACGCGCGGCGCGCCGCCGCCGAGCGCCCATAACCGCACCGTGTGATCCCACGACGCCGATGCGAGCCATCGGCCGTCGCCCGACACCGCGAGCCCGGCAATCGGGCCGTTGTGGCCGTCGAGCACCGTGTCGGGCTCCTGCTTACCCGGCGTCCAGATCGCGATATGCCCGTCGGCGCCGGCGGTGACGATGCGGCCGTCCTTGAGCCAGGCGACCGCGTTCACCGCGTTGTCGTGGAAGCGCATCACCTGCTCGGCGACATTGCGTTCGAGCGACCAGCGGATCGCCGAGGTGTCAAAACTGCCGGAGATTGCCTCCTTACCATCAGGCGAGATCGCCAGCGCGCGCACCGGCCCGCCATGGCCGCGCAACTGCGCCTGCGCCGCGCCGAATGCGACAGGCAACAGCAGCAGCGCGACACAGCAGCGAACGATCCAGAATGTCATGACGCTGGCCCGTTATGCGCCCCGCATAACACAGAACTTAGTCGTCGGCAGGGCGCATGCCCAGCGCACGGATGCGCTCGCGCGTTGCCGGATCGTGCAGCGCCGACAGGAACGCCTGCACTGCCGGGCGCTTGGCGTGCGCCTCGACCAGCAGAAAATCGTAATGTTCCGGCGACAGCGGCAGGAAGCCGAGGCCGTAGAGCTTCGCCACCGGCTCGATGGCGACGCCCCAGTCGGCGCGCTTTTGTGCGATCGCCGCAGCCACCGCGTTGTGCGACTTCGGCTGGTTGGCGTAGCCGGGCGGCCGCGCGCCATAGAGCAGCTTCTCGATCAGCACACGGGTGCCGGCGCCGGCGTTGCGGTTGACCATCAGCGCGGACGGGTCGGCCAGCACCGCGCTCATCGCCTCCTGCGCCGTGTGTCCCTCGAAGCGTTTGTCGCCCCGGCGGAACAGCAGCCCCTGCATGCGCCGCCAGCCGGGCACTAGCGCGAGGCCGGGCGTCGCCAGGTGCACATTGTACAAGCCGCTTTCCGGACCGATCAGATGCACCGGCGCGACGTCGCATTCGCCGCGGCTCGCCGCCGCGACGCCGCCGAGGCTGCCGACCGCCAGCACGCGCGCGGAAAAGCCGCGCTCGCTGAGCGCGCCGACCACCACGTCGAGCGCCACGTCGTGGCTGCCCATGATCACCAGATCGGGCGCGTGTGCGGCGCTGCCGATCAGCGTCACGTCGACCATGCTGCCGGAGTCGAGCGAAGTGGCGAGCGCGTCGATCTCGAGAAAGCCGTCGGCCTGCGAGAAGCTGGTGACCGAGCCAGAGCCTTTGCCGGTCGGAAAGGCGATGGCGCCCTCCTCGCTGTCGATCAGCGACACCAGCACGAACTCTTTGCGGCCAAGCTCGGAGGCGACGCGCACCGGCACGCGCGCGGTCGTTTTCTCCGCGGCTTGCGGCGGCAGGCCGGCGCGGGCGCGGATCACCGGCGCGACGAAGGCGTGGAAGGTGAAGATCGCCGAAGTCGGGAAGCCGGGCAGCACCACGATCGGCTTGTCGCCGATGACGCCGAGGCAAAGCGGCTTGCCGGGCTTGAGCGCGACGCCGTGCACCAGGATGCCCGGCTTGCCGAGCCGCGACACGACGCGGTGCGAGAGATCGCCGGCGCCCTTCGAGGTGCCGCCGGAGAGCACGACGATGTCGCTTTGCGCCAGGGCCTTGCGCACGGCCTGTTCGAGCGCCGCCTCGTCGTCGGGGAAAACGCCCAGCGCCAGCGGCTCGCCGCCGGCCTCAGTGACCGCTGCGGCGATGATGGCGCCGTTGCTGTCGTAGACGCTTGCCGCTTTGAGCGGCTGACCCGGCGCGGTCAGTTCATCGCCGGTCGATAGCACCGCGACCTTCGGCCGCCGCACCACGTCGACTTGCGCGAGGCCGCAGGCCGCCAGCATGCCGATCTCGCGCGAGCCGATGCGCGCACCGCGGCGCAGCAGCGTCTCGCCGCGCGCGATGTCGGAGCCGGCATGGGAAATGAATTGGCCGGGCGCGGCGGTGCGGCGCAATTCGATCGCCGGCGCCCCCGCTTCGATCAGTTCGGTGTGCTCGATCATCACCACGGCGTCGGCACCGCGCGGGATGACGCCGCCGGTGGCGATGGTCGTCGCCGTGCCGGGCGCGACTTCGAGCGCCGGTGCGTTGCCGCAGGCGATCACCTCGGCGTTGAGGGTGAAGATCTTCGGTGTCGCGTCGCTGGCGCCGGCTGTATCGGCGGCGCGCAAGGCGAAGCCGTCGACATTGGAGCGGTCGAACGGCGGTGCATCGACCGCAGCGACGACATCGTGCGCCAGCACGCGGCTGAGCGCGGCGGCAAGCGGCACGGTTTCGGCGGCAAGCGGCTTGAGATCGAGATGGGCCTCGAAACGCGCGCGGGCCTCGTCCGCCGATACGACCTCGAGGAATTGCTCCTGCCGCGCCGCCGCGCGCACGCGCGCGAGTAACGCATTGTCATCCGGCCGTTTGCGGGTTTCGCTCATGGCCAGGGGCTTACCTGAACCTGCGCGCCGGCGGAATAGCCTTCGCTGTCGGCCGGCACCAGCAACCAGCCGTCCGAGTGCGTGAGCGCGGACAACGGGAGATATTTCGCCGCCAGCGGCTCCACCATGCCGCCCAATCGGCGCAACGGAATGACTTCGGCAAGACCGACGGTGGAGGCAATCTTGCGCGACAACGTGAGGGTCTCGGCCGGTTCGCTCGCCGCGCCGGCGGAAAGCTTTTGCAATATACGTCGGCCGACGGTGAGCCACGCCGCCAGCGCGGCGTCGAGGCGCCCGGGCAGCAACAGCACGGGCCGATCGCCTACAAAGCCGAAGGCGGCGGTCTCGCCGGGCGCGAGCGCAATGCCATGCACGGCGAGGCGACCTGCGCTCGCCAAAATGCGCACGCTTGAATCATTGCGGCCGCTACCGGTGCCGCCGACGGCGACGACCGCGTCCGCGCTTGCGTCGGAGAACGCCTCGCTCAGCTCGCCGCCGGCTTCGTCCGGTGTACCGCCGCACTGCGCGGCATCGCCCGCGATCAGGTGCGCCGCACTGATGAGGATCGGGTCGGAGCGCACCGCCACCACGCACAGCCGCGGCAACCGCGCGCTGACGTGCACGACGCCCGCGGCAGTCAATGCGGCGACATCGAGCGGACGCAATTGCTCGCCGACGCGACGCAGCGTTGCCGAACCATCGCAATCGCCGCCCGCCGGCAATACGCCGTCGTCGGCATTGACCGGGGCAAGCGCTTCGGCGCGGCCGTTCGCGACCTTCACGGTGTCGAGCGGCGCGACGCTATCCGCGCCGGCCGGTATCGGGCATCCCGCTTCGACGAGCGGAGGCACTTGCGGCAAGGGCGCCGGCGCGTAGCCGCCGGCATCGCGCGTCAGGTCGGCGGCGAGCGCCCAGCCGTCGATCAGCGCCAGCGACGCGGCGGGCCGCGCTTCGGCAAGGACGTCCTCGGCCAACGTTGCGTGCAAAGCCTGCGTTAGCGGGATCCGGCGCGGCGCAACCGGTTTCACCTCCCGGTCGATCAGCGCCAAGACCTCGGCGAGCGGCGTCAGCCGTGCAATCGTCTGTACTGTCTCCGACGCCATATTCCTGCGCTTGACCTTGTTGCGATGAGCTTATTCAGTCTAGCCCAACGAGGCGGAAAGCGCATGAGCGAAACCACGATGAATCTGCGCGGCCTGAAATGCCCGCTGCCGACGCTGCGGGTGCGCAAGAAGCTGTCGGCCCTGAAAAGCGGCGACCTGATCGTCGCCGAATGCACCGATCCGCTGGCCGCGATCGATATCCCCAATCTGCTGCGGCAGACCGGCGACACGCTGGAAGGCAAGGCGGAAGCGGACGGCGTGCTCACCTTCCGCATCCGAAAAAAATAACGCTCAGGCGACTTGCAGCACCGCCCGCCCGGTGACCGTGCCGCGTTCGACCAGTTCATGCACCGCTTCGGCTTCCTTAAGCGGCCGCAACTCGGTGACCAGCGGCCACACCTCGCCGCGCGCGACCAGATCGCAAGCGTCCAGGATTTCCGCGCGCGTGACGTAGCGGCTGCCGAGGATCGCCTGCTCCTTGGTGAGCATGTCGCGGCCCGGCGCCGGAAACGTTTGCGCGGCACCGCCGAGAATAAGCAGGCGGCCGCGCTGGCCGAGCGCTTTCACGCCGGCCTCCAGCGTCGCCGCAGTGCTGACGTAATCGATCACCACGTCGACGCCGCCATGCGAAAGGTCGCGCAGCGCCTCGACCACATCGCCATCGCGCGGATTGACGACTTCGTCGGCGCCCGCCTTGCGGCAGGCGGCGAACTTGTCGGCCGCGGTGTCGACGGCGATGACGCGGGCATTCGCCCATTTCGCCATCATTACCTGATGGATGCCGACGCCGCCGCCGGCGCCGATCACCGCCACCGTCTCACTACCTTTGATCTGCGCGCGGCGCAGCACCTTGTAGGGCGTCGCCAGCGCGTCCGTGATGACGCCCATCTCGGCCGGATGCTTCTTGTAGTCGAGGCCGTCGGGATATTTGATGAAGATGTGCGCGGGCAGCTTGATGTATTCGGCATAGCCGCCGTCGCATTCCAGCCCGACATTGCCGCCGGTGTCGGTGCACAATGGCTCGAGCATCGACAGGCAATGCCGGCAGTGGCCGCAGTTGAGATAGAAATACGCGGTGACGCCGTCGCCGACTTTCAGCGTCGACACGCCGGCGCCCACCTGCACGATCTCAGCCGGTAATCTCATGGCCGATGATGCGCGGAAAATCGATTTTCCGCCGCCCCGCCTTGGCGTGCTGGATGGTCAGCCCCGCGCCGCAGGTGATGACGCGCGCGACCGCCTCGCCCGGACCGGCGACCGGATCGGGCACCGTCACCATCTCGAACGGGGTGTTCGGCCCCCGCAACAGCATCGCTTTCATGCATTGCCCCTCGTCACAAACCCACCTTGTCATGTCATATCGATTAAACGAGATTGGCAAGACGCATCGCAATGTCGGGGCAACAATGATCAATGCAGCCATGGTGGGTCTCGGCCGTTGGGGCCAGACCGTTCTCGGTTCGATTCAAGGCAAGAGCGACCGCATCCGCATCGTGCACGGCGTCACCAAGGAGCCTGAACTCGCGCGCGAGTTGGCGGCCAAGCACGGTTTCCGGTTGTCCACCGACCTCAAAGACGCCATCGCCGATCCCGAGGTGCAGGCCATTCTGCTTGCCACGCCGCACTCTTTACATGTCGAGCAGGTGCGCATGGTGGCGGCGGCCGGCAAGCCGGTGTGGTGCGAGAAGCCGCTGGCACTGACGCGGGCGCAAGCCGAGGTCGCGGTCGCCGCGGTCAAGGCGGCGGGCGTCCCGTTCGGCACCGGCAACAACAAGCGCTGCTTCGCCTCCATGCGCGAGCTCAAGCGCGTGGTCGGAATCGGGCGCGATCGGCAAGGTCATGCACATCGAAGGCCATTTCTCCAACGAGCATTCGACGCGCGTGTCCGGCGGCTGGCGTGACGATCCCAAGGAATCGCCGGGCGCCGGCATGACCGGCGCGGGGCTGCACGTGCTCGACGCCTTCATCAATCTGGTCGGGCCGATTTCTTACGTCGACGCGCGCACTATCTCGAAAAAAGCGCCGCCCGATCCGCGCGACGTGGTCGCGGTGCTCACCGAATTCGAAAGCGGCGCCACCGGGCTGATGGCGACGATCCGCGCGACGCCGGTCTATTGGCGTTGCGCCGTGTTCGGCACCGACGGCTACGCCGAAGCCAATGGCGAAGACAAGCTGACCGTCGCCAAGATCGGCGGCACGCCGCAGGAGCAGACTTTCCCGCACTTCGATTCGCTGCGCGTGCTCTTGGAAGCTTTCGCCGACGCCATCGAAGGCAAGGCGCCGTTCCCAGTGCGGCCGGATCAAATGCTCAATTTGATCGGCGCATTCGAGGCGGTGATCACTTCGCTCGACAAAGGCGCGCCGGTGAGGCTTGCGCCCTAGGCCGCCAACCTCCGCGTCACCTTTATGCGCGAGACGCTGTCGCCGGCGAGGTGGTTCCAGATGAAGGCGTCGCGCAGGATCTTGTCGGTGTGGTGATCCATGTGGCAGCCGTCGGCGCCGCGCACCTCCATGTAGAGCTCGGTCACTTCCTGCCCGACGTCGCAGGAATAGTTCATGGCGAGCCCGGCATTGTGCCGAATGGATCTTCATGTCGTGCTCCCAGGCGACGCGCATAACGAACGAGCGCAGCGCCTCGGTCAGCATGAACATCTTGTTGATCTGCAGTTGCACGTTCTGCTGCGCGAACAGCGGCTGACCGCCCTGCTTGGTCGTCTTGGCGAATTTCAGCGCGGTTGCGCAGGCGTCATCGCAGATGCCGAGCGCGTTGGCGGCGAGCTCGAGATCGCCGAACAGATCGCCGCCGGTGGTGTCGCCGCCGGCGCCGCCGGCCTTCTTGACGGCGCCGCCGACGTCGCCGACCACATTGGCGTGCGGCACGCGCGCGTTCTCGAAGATCATCTCGCCGTTCTGGTAGAAGCGCCAGCCGCTCTTGTTGAACACCTTGCCGATGCGGAAGCCGGGCGTGTCGCTCGGCACCAGAAACAGCGTGGTGCCCTGCTTGGGCGGGACGGTCGCGTCGGTGCGCGCGTCGATGAAGAAGAGCTTGCCGATCGGCGCGTTGGCGATGAAGGCCTTCTCGCCGTTGAGGATCCACTCGTCGCCCTTGCGCTCGGCGCGCAGCTTGATGCCGGTCTTGGGGTCGTCCTGCGGCATGCGGTTGTCGGAGCCGGCACTCGGCTCGGTGATGCCCTTGCCGAGCACCAAGCTATCGTCGGCGACGAAGCCGGGTAGGAAGCGCTGCTTCTGCTCCTCGGTGCAGGACGCCGAAATCAGATGACTCCATTTCCAGTTCTGGCTGAACGCCTTGGAAATGGCGCTGTCGGCCTTGGCGAGCTCGGTCATCACCAGCGCCTGAGTGACGAAATCGGTGCCCTGCCCGCCCCATTCCTTCGGCACCGCCATGGTGCGGAAGCCGAGCTTGGAGCCCTTCTTGATGATGTCCCAATCCCAGGTCTCGCGCGGGGTGGAGATGGTGTCGCGCTCGAGCGAGATCGGGCGGATCTCCTCGTCGGCGAATTTGCGCGCCGCCATCTGCCAGGAGCGCTGTTCGTTGCTCAGTGTAAAGTCCATGGGAGCATCCTCGCGTGAAATGTTCGGTTATTCGCCGGCCAGCGCCATCGCGCTCTTGGCCGCGCGCCGGTAGCCGGCGATCTCTTCGGCGACGCGCAGCCGCGCGTCAGTATTGCCGTCGCCGGAATGCATGCAGACACGGGCATCGTGCACGTATTTGGCCAGCGGCATGTCGCGCATCACGCCCATGGCGCCGAAGATCTCGGCGGCGTCCTTGGCGGCCTTCATCACCGCCTCCGAGGTGAACACCTGCGCGATGGTGGTGAGCGGCAGATCGGACAGGCTGCGGTCGGCCACCGCCTCCGGATGATCGGAAGCCCAGGCCGCCTGCCAGATCGCCGCGCGGGCTATCTCGAGCTTGATCGCCATCTCGCCGAGCTTGGTGCCGATGGCCTGATGCTCGATCAGCGGCCGGCCGCCCTGCACGCGTAAGTGCGCGTAGTCGAGCGCGGCTTCGTAGGCGGCGCGGCCGATGCCAAGATTGAGCGCCTGCGCGAGCGGAATGCCGCGGCCGGGCGCGGCGCGCCGGTGAGCAAATCGCCGCCGCGTCGTCGCTGAGCAAGTTGCCGGCCGGCACCTTGCGTCCTTGAAGGTGACTTCGCCGCAGACGCCGTGCTGCCACGGCTTTTCGTGCGCTTTGACGCTGACGCCCGGCGCGTCCGGCCGGCACCAGCGCACGACTCGGCGTGCGGCCGCCCGGGGATTTGCACCAGCACTGTGAACAGCCCGGCGACCGGCGCATTGGCGACGCAGTCCTTCACGCCATTGATGATCCAATCATTGGCGGACTTCGGTCGCCGTCGTCTTCACCGCCACGTCCGTGGTCCGCCGGCCGGTGATAATTGACGCCGAGCCGAGTATCGCTGCCCGGCTCGCGGCCGGCGAAGGCGAGATGATAGCGGTCGCCATCGAGAAACTTCGGCAGCAGCGCGTCGCGCTGCGCGTCGTTCATGCATTGATCGAACAGCATATGCGCGAGCCGCGAGCTTTCCGTCAGCACCGCGGCGATATCGGCATCGCCCGCCGCCAGCTCTTCGGTGACGATGCAGCGAGGTCAGCGCATCGGCGCCGGCGCCGCCGCGATCCTCCGACAGGGCGAGACTGCGCAGGCCCATCTGCGAGGCCTGATCGAGCAGATCGCTGAGCAGCGTGCGGTCGCATTGGTCGAGCCGATCCGCCTTGAGCGCCACCGGCTTGATCTCGCGCGTGACGAAGTCGCGCACGGTGTCGCGGATTTCCAACTGTTCGGAGCTGAGCTGAAGGCTGTACATGGTTTTCCGTTTCTTGGCGTTTCCGTTTTTGCCTATTGCTGGACGGCGGCCGCGATGGCGTCGCCCATTTGTTGGGTGCTGGCGTTGCCGCCGAGATCCTTGGTCAAATGTTTTGCCTCGACAATGACCTTGTCGATCGCCGCCTGCATGAAGTTGGCGGCGGCGACGGCTTTCAGTTCGTTGTGCTTGCGGCCGAGCCAGCCGAGCAGCATCTGCCCCGACGTGATCATCGCATATGGATTGGCGATGTTGCGGCCGGCGATGTCGGGCGCCGAGCCGTGCGTCGCCTGCGCCATCGCCTGCTTCTCGCCGACGCAGAGGCCCGGCGCGAGGCCTAGGCCGCCGACCAGGCCGGCGCCGATGTCGGTCAGGATGTCGCCGAACTGGTTTGTCGTCACCACCACGTCATATTGCTGCGGCGCCATGACGAGCTTCATCGAAATGGTGTCGATCATCGCCTCTTCGAAGGTGACGTCCGGATAGTCCTTCGCCACCTTGCGGCATTCCTCGGCGAACATGCCGCAAGCTAAGCGATACACCGGCTCCTTGTGCGCGGCGGTCACCTTCTTGCGCTTGCGCGTGCGCGCGATCTCGAAGGCCTCGCGCGCGACGCGGTTCGAGCCCTTGCGGGTGATCACGCGCATGGCGACGGTGATGTCGTCGTTCGGCCGGAATTCCGGACCGCCGGCGACCACCGTTTCCGAATAGAGCATGCCTTCCGACAATTCGCGCAGGAAAACGATGTCGACGTCCTTGTGGATCGACTTGATGCTCGGATAGGAGCGCGACGGCCGGATGGCGCCGAACAGCTCGTATCTCTTGCGCACCGGCGGCATGACCCAGGTGGGATCCTTGCGCGGATAGGCGGCGTGCCCGATCGGCCCCATGATCCAGCCGTCGAGCTTCCACAGTGCCGCCTCGGTCGACGGCGGCAGCGTATTGCCTTCCTTCTCGTGGCCGTCCTTGCCGATCGGCAGCGAGTGCCAGTCGATTGTCAACCCGGCGCGCGCCGCCGCGGCCTTCATCACTTTGACGGTCTCCGGCACGACTTCGAGGCCGATGTCGTCGCCGAGCAAAATTCCGATTTTCAAGCAGGCGTCTCCCCAAACGGCACCGCGCGGCGAAGAAAGTGGCCGACAAGAACCACGGCGGGTACGCTTTATGGCGGCACTTTAGGCACCCTTTGAACGGTGCCGCAACCGGTCCGGACGCAACACTCGCTTGCGTTTTCCACGAGCTCGGGACACGCGTTCACAACGTGGACAGCCGGTGCGCCGCACGGGGTATAAGAATAAGGCCGGCAAAACCTTTCGGATTGCGAAAGCCGGCCGAGTTTCCGCGCTGCAGCCAATGAGCCCGGGCGTCAGCTCGCCATGAAGCCACCGTCGACGGCGAGCGTCTCGCCGGTGATCGCCGAGGCGCCGGAACTGGCGAGGAATACGACCGCGGCCGCGACCTCCTCCGGCTTGATGAAGCGGCCGATGGGAATGCGCGCGACCATGCGCGCGCGCGTTGCGTCGTCGTACATCGCCGCGCGCGACGGCGTCAGCACGGTCGAGGGCGCCACCGCGTTGACGCGGATGTTGTGCGGGATCCACTCGATCGCCAGCATGCGCGTCATCTGGATCAGCCCGCCTTTGCTGATGCCGTAGACCGAACGCCCGGCAAAGCCGGTCATGCCGTGCGTCGAAACGATATTGATGATGCAGCCGGGGCGTTTGCGCGCGATGCATTGCGCGGCATAGGCCTGGGCCATGAAAAAGGGGCCCTTGAGATTGGTGCTGACGACGTCGTCCCATTCCGCGCTCGTCACTTCGACCGCCGGCTTGACTAGCGAGCGCGCGGCATTGTTGACCAGGACGTCGATGCCGCCGAGCGCATCGGCCGCGGCGGCAAGCGCCTTCGCAATGTCGCCCTCGAGGCGCACGTCGAGCTTGACCGGCACGACCTTGCGCCCTTTCATCGCCGGCTCTTTCAACAGCGCGTCGAGCCGCGCCGCATCGCGGCTGGTCACCGCCAGATCGTAGCCCGCTTGCGCCAGCGCACAGGCGATGCCGTAGCCGACGCCAGTCGAGGCGCCGGAAACGAAGGCGGTGCGGTTAGCCGGCGATGTCATTGACGGTCACCCATGTCTGTTGCGCGACGCTGCGATAGCACGCTTCCGCCAACTGTACATCGCGCAGACCGGCGGCAAAATCGCAGAGCAGCGGTGCATCGGCAGCGACATGGCGCAAAAAATTCTCCCAGCCGACGCGATACGGATTGGTGTAGGTGTTCGTGTCGGCAACTTGCGTCCATTGCCTGCGGTAGTCGGCGTCGATGTCGGTGTCCGGGTTGAAGCGGTGGATGGTGGGTGTGTCCGCCGCGCTTTGCACCCAGCAGCGGTGCAGGCCGGCGAGCGCGGAGCCGCCAGTGCCGTCGATCTGCAAAGTAACGAGATCGTCGCGCCGCACCCGCGTCGCCCACGAACAGATGATTGTGCCGACCGCGCCGCTCGCCAATTCGGCGAGGGTGACCGAGGTGTCGTCGACATCGACGGCATAACGCTTGCCCTCCTCGTCGACGCGCTCGGGGATCGCGGTCTTCGTCGCGGTCACGACGCGCGCGATCGGCCCGAGAATGCCTTCGATCACGTAGCGCCAATGCGGCACCATATCGTGCGTCAGCCCGCCGCCGCCGCTCCGGTAATTCCAGCTCGGCCGCTGGCTCGGCTTTTCGGCGCCGTCGAACACCCACCAGCCGAAGTCGAGACGGAAGCCGGTGACGCGGCCGAAGAAGCCCGCCTGCGCCAGCCGCAGCATTTTCTGCAGGCCCGGCAGATTGAGCTTGTCCTCGACCGCCCCGGCTTTGAGGCCGCGCGCCTGGGCGGCCCGCAGGAGCGCGCGGCCCTCGGCGACCGACGGCGCCACCGGCTTCTCGCTGTAGATGTGCTTGCCGGCGGCGATCGCCTTGTTCAGCGCCGAGACGCGCTGGCTGGTCGCCGCCGCGTCGAAGAACACGGTGAACTCGGGCTTGGCCAACGCCGCGTCGAGATCATTCGTCCAATCGTCGATCCCATAGTTTTCGGCGATGCCGGCCAACCGCTCGCGGTCGCGCCCGACCAGCAGCAGGCGCGGCACGATGCGATCGCCGCCGACGGCGAGCCCGCCTTCGGCGCGGATCGGCGCCAAGGCATTGGCCAGATGCTGGGTCGCCCCGATACGCCCGGTGGCGCCGTTGACGATGATGCCGATGTCGACGAGTGCCATGCTTCCCCTTACGTGTTCTGGCCGGGCATGAGTATGATGCGGCGGCTTCGCGCCGCCAATGCAGGTGTTACGTGCCCCGCCACATCGTCTGCCTCACCTTCGATTTCGACACCCAGTCCGGCTTCATCGCCCGTGGCATGACCACGCCGACGCCGCTGTCGCGCGGCGAGTTCGGCGCCATGGCGTCGGGCCGGATTCTCGACTTCCTCAACTCGCGCGCCATCAAGGCGACCTGGTTCATCCCCGGCTTCACCATCGAGAGCTGGCCGCGCGAATGCGAGGCGGTGGTCGCCGGCGGGCACGAGGTCGCGCATCACAGCTGGGCGCACATCCCGCCGGCCAATCAAAGCCGCGCCGAAGAGGAAGCCGACCTGGTCCGCGCCAATGACGCCATCGCGCGGCTGACCGGGCGCAAGGCGCGCGGTCACCGCTCGCCGTCCTGGGACCTGAGCGAGAACACCATCGACCTGCTGCTCCAGCACGGCTTCCAGTACGACTCGAGCCTGATGGGCGCCGACTACCTGCCCTATCGCGCGCGGCGCGGCGACGTCGCCAAATTAGGCGAGCCATTCCGCTTCGGCGAGCCGAGCGCGCTGATCGAGATGCCAATCTCCTGGTCGCTCGACGATTATCCGCATTTCGAATTCGTGCGCACGCCGACGACCATCCTGCCTGGCCTGCAGCCGGCAAACGCGGTGATGGAGAGCTGGTTCGACGAATTCCTCTACATGCAGAAGACCGTCGACTGGGGCGTGCTCACTTATACCATGCATCCCTTCGTGATCGGCCGCGGCTACCGCATGCTGGCGCTCGAAGGGCTGGTCGACCGGCTCGGCAACGAAGGCGCGGTGTTCATGACCATGGAAGACGCCGCGCGCGAGGCGGCGGCGAAGCTCTAGCACTACTTTGGCAGATTAATAAAGCGTTAAGGATTTAGGTTTGAGCTTCGATTCGGCTGAATTGGAGTGACGATCATGGCGCGGATCGAGAATTGGAATGCGGAATTACAGACTTGGCTGTCGCCGTTTCTCGAGAAGTTAGGTCACAAGGCACGGCGACAGATGTGTCCATTATACGTGGCGGGACTGATCGGTCCCGGCGATCGCAAGAGCGTTCAGCCGATGGCGGAACGGTTTGCACCTGGCGATTATGATCAATTGCATCATTTCGTTGCTGCTGGCGTTTGGGATGCTGCGCCGTTGGAGGCAGAATTGCTCATCCAGGCCGACAGGCTCGTCGGCGGCAACGATGCCATGCTGGTAATCGACGACACGGCGATGCCGAAGAAGGGTACGCATTCGGTCGGTGTCGCTCCGCAATACGCTTCGGCCTTGGGCAAGACCGCCAACTGCCAAACGCTGGTGTCGCTGACGCTTGCGCGAGGTGAAGTGCCGGTGATGGTAGCGCTACGCCTGTTCCTTCCCGAGAACTGGACGAGCGATCCGGCGCGTTTGGTAAGCGCGGGCGTTCCGGTCGAACGTCGAACGGCACGAACAAAACCGGAGATTGCTCTGGCCGAGATCGATCGCATGATGGCGGCCGGCGTGCGCTTCGGCTGTGTGCTGGCGGATGCCGGCTATGGACTGAGCGCACCGTTCCGCCAGGCGCTCACAGCTCGCAGCCTTGCCTGGGCGGTTGGCATTCCGCGTCACCTCAAAGTTTACCCTGTTGGGGTGAAGCTGATCTGGCCAAAAGCCGCGCGCGGCCGTCCCCGTAAGCGGCACATCCCGGATATTCTGTCCATGCGAGCCGAAGACATGCTGGCCGATGCCAAGTGGCAAACGGTGAGCTGGCGAAACGGCACGAAGGGCCCGCTGAAAGCTCGCTTTGCCGCCGTCCGCGTGCGTACCGCCGACGGACCTCCGCAGCGGATCAGGGACATGGGTCAACAACACATGCCGGGCGAAGAGGCTTGGCTGATCGGCGAACAGCGGATGTCGGGAGAGAAGAAATATTATCTGGCCAATCTATCGGCAAAGACAGGCCTGCGCACATTAGCTGCCACGATCAAGGCGCGATGGATCTGCGAACAGGCCCATCAGCAACTGAAAGAGGAACTCGGCCTCGACCACTTCGAGGGACGATCCTGGCAAGGCCTTCATCGTCACGCGCTCATGACGATGATCGCTTACGCCTTCCTTCAGCATCGCCGCCTCGCAAAAGCGAGGCGGGAAAAAAAGAATCAACGGACCACCGCCTCAACCAAGCTTGCCGGCCGTGCGTCACGCCATCGTCGAGATCATCGGTCGATTGCCACCTCAGCGCTGCCCGCACTGCCGAAGATGGATCGGCACCGAGCCGCCGCATGAATGAATCTGCCAAAGTAGTGCTAGGGCGTGTACTCATATGGGGCCACGTCCCCTCTCCGCCCGAAAACAGATATTAAACTATGTGCATCAAAAACGGAAATCTTGCCGTTGGTTGCACCGATTGGGGCCGCTTCAATGTTGTTCGTATTGGTCATGAAAATAGTTCTGCAACACAATCCGCCCGATACCGGACTCTCGCTCGTTTATGAGCCACGCCCTAGCGCCCGGCGGCGTAGCCCTGCATGCCGCGCGGATTGGCAGCAGCACGGCGCCGGTTGCCGGTGCGCGAAGCGGCGGTGAGCCGGCCTTCCGACCAATCCGGGCCAACCTCGACCTCGTGGCCGCGGCGGCGCAACTCCTTGATCGTCGCCTCGCCGAGGCGGCCTTCGACCACCAGCACGCCGGGGCGCGCCTCGCGCGGCCAGAACGACGCCGCAAAATGCTCCGAGTGCCAGGCCGGCGCGTCGATCGCTTCCTGCAAATTCATGCCGGCATGCACGTGGCGCAGGAAGAACTGCGCAATCCACTGGTCCTGCTGGTCGCCGCCGGGCGAGCCCCAGGCGAGATAGGGCTCGCCGCCGCGCAAGGCCAAGGACGGCGTCAGCGTCGTGCGCGGCCGCCGGCCGGGCGCGAGCGCCGCTGGATGCTCCTCGTCGAGCCAGAACTGCTGCGCGCGCGTGCCGAGGCAGAAGCCGAGCGCCGGGATCACCGGCGAGGATTGCAGCCAACCGCCGGACGGCGTCGACGACACCATGTTGCCTTCCCCGTCGATGATGTCGAAATGGACGGTGTCGCCGCGCATGGTGCCGGCGCGGTCGAGCTTGGCGTCCTCGATGACGGCGACGCTTGGATCGCGCGTGTCGTCGTGCGTCCACAGCTTGCCGACAGTCGGCTCGCCGGCACCGGCGACTTTGCGCCCGCCGCCCGCCACGCGAATGGGAAGCTGCTTGCCGAAGTGGCCGATCGTGCCCGGCCGCTGCTCGAGCGAAGCCTTGTCGCCGATGAGCTTCCTGCGCTCGGCGTTGTAGGCATCGGAGAGAAGCGTCGCCAGCGGCACTTCGACGAAGTCGGGGTCGCCGTAGAATTTGTCGCGGTCGGCATAGGCAAGCTTGGAAGCTTCGACCAGCGTGTGAACGAAATCGGCGTTGGTCGGATCGATGCGCCCGAGATTGAACTGCTTCACTAACGCCAATTGTTGCAGCATCGCCGGGCCCTGGCTCCACGGACCGCACTTGCACACCGTGTAGTCGCCGTAGGTCAACGTCGCCGGCGGCTCGATGCGCGGCTGCCAGCGCGCCATGTCGTCGCCCGTGAGCACGCCGCGGTGGCGCTCGCCGCTGGTGTCCATGACTTCTTGCGTGCGACAGAACGTGTCGATCGCCTCGGCGACAAAGCCCTGCGACCAAGTTTTGCGCGCGCGCTCGATCTGCTTCTCGCGATCGCCGCCCGCGCTTTCCGCCTCGCGCAGCACGCGGGCGTAAGTGTCGGCCAGCGTCACGTTGCTGAACAGCGTGTTCGGCTCCGGCACTTTGCCGCCGGGCAGATAAACGGCGGCAGAGGTCGGCCAGTGATCGCGAAACAAGTCCTCCACCATGCCGATGGTGGCGCTGGCCCGCTCGACCAGCGGATAGCCGTCGCGCGCATAAGCGATCGCCGGCGTGAGCACGTCGGCAAGGCGCATGGTGCCGTAGTCGCGCAACAGCAACATCCAGGTCTCGAACATGCCGGGCACGCAGGCCGCCAGGAGTCCCGTCCCCGGCACCATGTCGAGGCCGAGCTTGCGGAAATGCGCAATGGTTGCGCCCGCCGGCGCCGGCCCCTGCCCGCAGATCACCTCGGGCTTGCCCTTGCGCACGTCGTAAAGAATGACCGGCACGTCGCCGCCCGGCCCGTTGAGATGCGGCTCGACCACCTGCAGCGTGAAGGCGGTGGCCGCCGCGGCGTCGAAGGCGTTGCCGCCCTTTTCCAGCACGCTCATGCCGACCGCGGTCGCGATCCAATGCGTCGTCGTGACGACGCCGAAGGTGCCGTCGATTTCCGGGCGCGTGGTGAACGGGTTCGGATTGATTTTTGAGACCATCGCGGAATTCCCAAGGAGCGCGCGGACGATACAGGAGGCGGGGGCTAACGCAAATGACAGGCTACCAGCTGCCCCGGCTTGACCTCGCGCAGCGCCGGCGATTCCACGCGGCAGCGTTCGACCGCATAGGGGCAGCGGGTGTGAAAATGGCAGCCGGACGGCGGATTGATCGGGCTCGGCACGTCGCCCTGCAGCACGCGCTTCTGCCGCTTCACCCGCGGATCGGGCACCGGCACCGCCAGCAGCAGCGACTCGGTGTAGGGGTGCAAGGCCTTGGTGAACAGCGTACGCTTGTCGGTGTATTCGACGATGCGCCCGAGATACATCACCGCGATGCTGTGGCTCAGGTGCTCGACCACGGCGAGGTTGTGCGAGATGAACAGATAAGCGAGGCCCATCTCGCGCTGCAGGTCCATCATCAGATTGAGCACCTGCGCCTGGATCGAGACATCGAGCGCGGAGACCGGCTCGTCGCCGACGATCAGTTTCGGCTGCAGCGCGAGAGCGCGGGCAATACCGATGCGCTGGCGCTGGCCGCCGGAAAACTGGTGCGGATAATTGTTCATCTGCGCCTTGCGCAAGCCGACCCGCTCGAACAATTCCGCTACGCGTTTCTTCACCTCGCCGCCGCGCGCGGTGCCGTGCACGCGCATCGGCTCGGCGACGATCTCGCCCGCCGACATGCGGGGATCAAGCGATGAAAACGGGTCCTGAAAGATGATCTGCATCTGCCGCCGGTACGGCCGCAGTTCCGTTTTGCTTAGATGCGTGATGTCGCGGCCGTCGACCTTGATGCTGCCGCTGGTCGGCTCGATCAGCCGCAGCACGGTGCGGCCGACGGTCGACTTGCCGCAGCCGGATTCGCCGACGAGTGCGAGCGTCTCGCCGGCTTTGATGGAGAAGCTGACGCCGTCGACGGCGAACACCGTGCCGGCCGCGCGCTGCAGCAGGCCCTTGCGGATGGGGAAATGCTTCTTGAGGTCGTTGACCTCGATCACCGGCGGTGCGTTCGCCTCAGCCATGGCCGTCACCGAACAGTTCGGCCGAGCGCCAGCACGCCGCCCAGTGGCGCGGACGTTTCTCCTCGTAGTCCGGATAGGCGGCGCGGCAACGATCCTCGGCATAGGCGCAGCGCGGCGCGAACACGCAGCCGGCCGGCAGGTCGGTCAGCGCCGGCACCATGCCGGGGATTTCCTGCAGCCGTTCGCCGGTATTGTCGGCCTCCCCGCGCATCAGCGGCAGGCGCGGGATCGAGGCCAGCAGCCCGCGCGTGTAAGGATGCTGCGGCCGCGCGAAAAGATCTTCGACCGGCGCCTCCTCCACCTTGCGCCCGGCGTACATGACGATGACGCGCTGCGCGGTTTCCGCCACCACGCCGAGGTCGTGGGTGATCAGGATGATGGCGGTGCCGAGCTTGCGCTGCAGGTCCATGATGATGTCGAGGATCTGCGCCTGGATGGTGACGTCCAACGCCGTCGTCGGCTCGTCGGCGATCAGCACCTTCGGATTGCAGGCGAGCGCCATGGCGATCATGGCGCGCTGGCGCATGCCGCCGGACAATTGATGTGGATATTCGCCGGCGCGCTGCTCGGGCTCCGGAATGCGCGCGAGCCGCAGCATGTCGATCGCTTTCGCGCGCGCCTGAGCACGGTCGATGTTCTCGTGCAGCAGCAGCACCTCGGCAATCTGGCTGCCGATGGTCAGCACCGGATTGAGCGAGGTCATCGGCTCCTGGAAGATCATGGCGACGTCTTTGCCGCGCACGCCGCGCATCGCCTCCTCGCTCAACGCCAAGAGATCGACGCCGGCGAGCTTGACCGAACCGCCGGCGATGCGGCCGGGCGGATCGGGCACGAGACGCATCAGCGACAAGGCCGTGATGCTCTTGCCGCAGCCGGATTCGCCGACGATCGCCAGCGTCTCGTGCGGGGCCAGCGCGAAGGAGACGCCGTCCACCGCCTTCACCACGCCGTGACGCAGATCGAAATAGGTGCGCAAGCCGTCGACCACGAGCAACGGCGCCTGGTTCGAAATATCGGCCGGCGCCGGACTGCCGGTTGCGGGCCCGCCGCCGATGTTCATGTCAATTCCGCAGCCGCGGGTCGAGGATGTCGCGCAACGCGTCGCCAAGCAGATTGGTGCCGAACACCGCGAGGCTGATGGCGACGCCGGGGAAGATCACCAGCCAGGGTGCCGTGCGGACGTATTCGGCGGCGGATTCCGACAGCATGCGGCCCCAGGACGGATGCGGCTCCGGTACGCCGAGGCCGAGGAAGGAGAGCGAGGCTTCAGTCAAGATCGCGGCGCCGAGTTGCGCGGTGGCGATCACGATCAGCGGCGCCAGCGTGTTGGGCAATACGTGGCGCACGGCGATGCGGAACTCGCTCATGCCGACGGCGCGCGCCGCCTCGACGAAGGGCTGCTCACGCAGCGTCAACGTGTTGGAGCGGATGACGCGCGCTGTATAGGGGATGAGCGGAATGGCGATAGCAACGATGGTGTTGTCGAGCGCCGGTCCGAGCGCCGCCGCCATCACCAGCGCCAGCACCAGAAGCGGCACCGCCTGCAGCACGTCGACGATGCGCTGGATTATCAGATCGACCCAGCCGCCGATGTAGCCCGAGGCAAGACCTAGCACCACGCCGAAGATGCAGCCCAAGAAGGTCGAGCCGAGGCCCACCGCGAGCGAGATGCGCGCGCCAAAGACGATGCGGCTGTAGATGTCGCGGCCCATCTGATCGGCGCCGAGCCAATGCAAGTGGTTGGGCGGCAAAAGCGTAATCGCCGAATTGGTCTTGATCGGATCGAAGGCGGTGATGAAATCGGCAAAAATCGCGGCGAACACGAACACCGCCAGGATCACAGCGCCAATCACACCGAGCGGATGCGCGGCGGCATAATAGCGGATTGTCGACCAGACGCCTTCCGCGCGCGCGGTATCCGGCACGGGTACTGGGGCGATATCGATGCTGGCCATGCGAGCTCCCGTTACGAATACTTGATGCGCGGGTCGAGCACCGCGTAGAGCAGGTCGACCAGGAAGTTGATTGACACCGCCACGGTCGCGATGAACATCACGAGATTCTGCACGATCGGGTAGTCGCGCCAGCGGATCGCCTCGACCAGGAAGCGCGCGACGCCCGGAATGTTGAACACCGTCTCGGTCACGATCAGCCCGCCCATCAGGAAGGCGGCCTCGAGGCCGATCACGGTGACCACCGGCAGCACGGCGTTGCGCAAGGCGTGATGGTAATTGACGTTGGCGTCCGAGGCGCCCTTCGCCCGCGCGGTGCGGATGTAGTCCTGCCGCAGTACCTCCAGCATCGACGAGCGGGTGAGCCGCATCACCAGCGCCGAGGAGCGAAAGCCGACCGCCGCCGCGGGCACGCTGTAGAGCCACAAGTTGTTCCAGAAGCCGTGCGGCGGATCGGTATAGATCGGAATCGTGCCGAAGAATTTCACGAAGGCCATCAGGATCAAGAGGCCGAGCCAGAATGCGGGCATCGACAGCCCGCTCAGGCTGATCACCCGCAATGCGTAATCAAGTTTGGAATTCTGCCTAACCGCGCTGATCACGCCGAGCGGAACGCCGAACAGGATCGCAAAGGACAGCGCCAGGCCGGCAAGCTTGGCGGTAATGGGAATGCGCGGCAAGATTTCCTGCAGCGTAGGCTTCTCCGACACGTAGGAATAGCCGAGATCGCCGTGCGCCAGCCCCTCGATCCAGTGCGCGTATTGCACAATGATCGGCTTATCGAGCCCCAGTTCCTTTTCCAGCTTGCCCTTCTCGGCCGTGTCGATCATCCCGGCCGCATCGAACAAGATATCCGCGATGTTGCCGGGCACCACCCGCAGCATCGTGAACACCAGCACGGAAATTCCGAACAGCGTCAGGAGCATCAAGAAGAAGCGCCTGATCAGGTAACTCCCCACCAAGTCCTCCCATGGTGCGCGGGGAAAAGCGCGCCAAATCTTCCAAGATCTTGCCGCCCCTCACGGTCAGGCGCGCCGCGGCTGGCGTTGTTATTTGTCCAGCCAGACGTCCTCGTAGCGGTAGCCGTTGTAGGCGCTGTTGTTCTCGATCGTCATGTTCTTGACGTAGGGCTTCCAGCAGGTGCCGGTGCGGGCGTGGAACAGGATCGGCCGCGCGCCGTCCTCCTGGATCTTCTTGTCGATTTCCCAGACCAGCTTCTTGCGCTTGGCGAGATCGGTTTCGGCCGATTGCTGATCGAACAGCTTCTCGAGATCCTTGTTGCAGTAGTGCGTGTAGTTGCGTTCCGACCCGCAGGAATAATTCTCGTAGAAAGCCTGGTCGGGATCGTCGATGCCATTGCCGGTCAGATTGAGCCCGACCTGGTAATCCTTGCGCGCCACCTTGGCGAACCAGGAGCTGGATTCCACCGGATCGAGATCGGCATCGATGTAGATGCTCTTGAGCTGGTCGATCAGCACCGCGGCCGGATCGCGGTAGGTGGCGAGATTGCGCGTCGACACCTTGATCTTGAGCGGCTTGTCGGCGGAATAGCCGAGCTTGGTCATGATCGCGCGCGCCTGCTCGCGATCCTTCTTCACGTCGCCATAGCCGGGGATGGTCTTGAGCATGTCCGGCGGCATGCCCCAGACGCCTTCCGGCCCCGGCAGCAGCGAGCCGCCCTGGTCGCCCTGGCCCTGCAGAATGATGTCGATGAACGCCTTACGGTCTAGCGAGAGCATCATCGCCTTGCGCAGTTCGGGATTGTTGAACGGTGGCGACTCGAGATTGACGATCAGGTTGGTGCTGACATTGATCGGCTTGATCTCGCAGATCGCGGTTTTGTCCTGCGACTTGATGTCTTTCACCAACGCCGCGGTCATCTCGGTTGGGAAGGTCATGTCGACCTTGCCGGCGACGAAGGCGAGCACCGCGGTCGCGCGGTTCTTGATGATCGTGTATTCGATGCCATCGAGATAGGGCAGGCCCTTTTTCCAATAGTCCGGGTTCTTCACGAGCTTGATCGACTCGTTCTGCTTCATCTCGACGAACTTGAATGGTCCGGTGCCGATCGGATGCGTGCGCATCTGCGCCGCCGGCACGTGGCACGGATAGATCGGCGTGTAGCCGGAGGCGAGCATCGCCAGGAGCGAAGGCTGAGGCCGCTTGAGATGGAAGGTCACCTCGTTGTCGCCGTTGACCGACACGTCATTGACGAATTCGTACCAATCCTTGCGCGGATTCTTGCGGAATTTATCCTGCGATTTGCCCTGCAGCAGATCGAAGGTGCACTTCACGTCTTTGGCGGTGAACGGCACGCCGTCGTGCCATTTGACGCCCGAGCGCAGCCTGAAGGTGAGCGCGGTGTTCGACTTGTCCCAGGCCCAGCTGGTCGCGAGTTCCGGCACGATGTTGGCGATGCTGGTTTGCGGCTTGTGCTGATCGTAGATGATCAGATTGTTGAAGATGCCCATCGCGGGGGCGTTGACCGAGAAGGTCGCCTCCTCGTGAATCGACAGGCTGGGCGGCGTCTCGCGATGGTAGATGTGCAGGATGCCGCCGTGTTTCGGCTCCGCCGCCTGGGCGGTGCAGATCGTCAGGCTTGCGAGAATAGCCGTCGCCAATGCGACGTATTTGGTTCCCATTGGATCCTCCCCAGGATGCGCCGCTGACGACCAGCTATTGCCGGTCGGCAGCCTGTTTTTTGCTTCTTATGGCGGCAACGCTACCCGGTATGGTAGCCCCGATCAACACGACAAAAGTGGCCCTGCGGGTGCGAATTTGAGCCGCTTGCCAATGCTGCGCCCGCGCCGCACCATGGCGGCAAAGAGGCGCCAGCCAGCGCAGGGACAGCCGGAGCGGCAAGCGTGACCGAGAGCGATCATATCGTCGCCGAAACGGCGGCGCGGATGTTTGCCGACCTTGCCGATCCGCAGACGATCAACAGAGCCCGCGACGCCGCATGGAAGGGCAAGCTTTGGCGCGCGCTGGCCGAGGCCGGGCTGACGCTCGCCTGGGTTCCGGAAAATCTCGGCGGCGCCGGCGCGAGCCTCAGCGACGGCTTCGCCATTCTCGGCGCTGCCGGCCGCTACGCCCTGCCGGTTCCGCTCGCCGAAACGCTGCTGGCCGGTTGGCTGCTTGCGCAAGCCGGCATCGAGACGCCTGCCGGCGCGATGACCGTTGCCCCTACCCGCCACGGTGAGAAGATTAAGTTGGATGCTGACGGAACGTTGACCGGAAGCGCCAGGGGCGTTCCCTTCGCCAAGGACTCACAACACATTGCGGTGGTGGCGAGCGATCGCGAGAGCGCGCTTAAGGGCGAAGTGATAGCCCTGGTCAAAACTACCGACTGTCGCATTACCGAAGGTCAAAATCTCGCGGGCGATGGCAGCGACCACGTGGCGTTCGAGCGCACCAAAGTCGTCCGCTGGGAACGGCCACCAATTCGATACTCCTACTCCGGGCTCATGCTGATGGGCGCGGCCGTGCGCAGCCTGCAGATCGCGGGCGCGCTGGAGACGATCCTGGCGATGAGCGTCGCCTACGCCAACGAACGCGTCGCCTTCGAGCGCAAGATCGGCAAATTCCAGGCTGTGCAGCAGAACCTCGCACGCTTGGCCGGCGAAACCGCCGCCGCGCTCGCCGCCGCGGGCTCCGCCGCCGACACCATCGTGCAAGCCTCGACCTTCGACGACACGGTCATGCTCGAAGCGGCGTCGGCGAAAATCCGCTCCGGCGAGGCCGCCGCGGAAGGCGCGGCCATCGCGCATCAGGTGTTTGGCGCCATCGGTTTCACCAACGAGCACATTCTGCATCGCTTCACGCTGCGCATCCTGTCCTGGCGCGACGCTTTCGGCAGCGAAAGCCACTGGGCGGCGGCGCTCGGCAACATGGTCGCCGCCCGCGGCGCCAATCAGTTCTGGCCGATGCTGGCGGCGCGTTAGGACCGGTCATGACCAATCAGCTTCAGTTCGATCAGATCCGCCTGCCGCCCGAATGCCAGAAGCTGCGCGAGAAGGTGCGCGCCTTCATCGCCGAGGAAGTGGCGGCCGGCACCTTCGTTCCCGACCGGCCCGGCCACGGCGACACGCACAATCGCGCCTTCAGCCAACGGGTCGGCGCCAAGGGCTGGATCGGCATGACCTGGCCGAAGAAATACGGCGGCCACGAGCGCAATTTTCTCGAGCGTTACGTCGTCACCGAGGAATTCCGCGTGGCCAACGCGCCAGTGCGCCTGCATTTTGTGGCGGACCGGCAGAGCGGGCCGATCCTGCTCAAATACGCGCCCGAGCACATCAAGCAGGACATTCTTCCGCGCATCTGCCGCGGCGAATTGTGCTTCGTCATCGGCATGAGCGAGCCGAATTCCGGCTCCGATCTGTTCGCCGCCAAGACCAAGGCAACCAAGGTCGACGGCGGCTGGAAGATCAACGGCTCGAAGATCTGGACCAGCAACGCGCATATCGCCGATTACATGCTCGGCCTGTTCCGCACCTCGCCGGCGACCAAGGAAAACCGCCGCCATGGCCTCACGCAGTTCCTCGTCGACATGAAGGCGCCGGGCATCACCGTCAATCCGATCATCCAGATGACCGGCCAGCACGATTTCAACGAGGTCGTGTTCGACGACGCCTTCATCCCTGAGGACCACGCGCTTGGCGAAATCGATGGGGCATGGAAACAGGCGACCAGTGAGCTCGCCTACGAGCGCAGCGGTCCGGAGCGTTTTCTGGAGACGTTCTACGTCCTCAACGAATTGGTGCGCGCACTCGGTCCCGATCCCGATCTGCGCAGCGCCGAAGGGCTCGGCCGGCTCGTTGCACAACTACATACGTTGCGACGCATGTCCGTCTCCGTCGCCGGCATGTTGCAGGCTGGCAAGGAGCCGGTGGTGGAATCCTCGATCGTCAAGGACGTCGGCACCATCTGGGAGCAGAAACTGCCCGAGCGCGTGCGCGAGCTTTCGGCGTTTCTCGAGCCGGAGGCGAGCAACCGCGTGACGCTGGACGGGCAGCTCGACTTTGCCTTCAAGGTCGCGCCCAAACTGACCATCCAGGGCGGCACCACCGAGATCCTTCGCGGCATCATCGCGCGCGGACTTGGTTTGCGGTGAAGCGGGGGATTTGAAGTGCCGGACATCGGAAAGATGCTTTGGCCGGAAACGGTCGCCGTGGTCGGTGCCTCGTCGGACACCACGGGCCTGCGCGGGCGCATCCTGGAAGTGATCCTGAGCCACCCTTACGCCGGCAAGGTGTTCCCGGTGAGCCGCAGCGCGACGGAGGTGCAAGGGCTCAAGGCCTATGCCTCTGTCGCCGACCTGCCCGCGCCGGCCGATCTGGCGATCCTCATCGTGCCGGCGCAATACATTCCGGCGGAGCTGGAGCGCTGCGGCAAAGCCGGCATCAAGGCGGCGGTGATCCTGTCGTCCGGTTTCGCCGAGGAACCGGGCGAAGCGGGCCACCGCATGCAGGCCGAGATCGCCTTAACCGCGCGGCGCTACGACATGGCGGTGAGCGGGCCCAACACCGAAGGCTTCGCCAATATCGAAGCGGCACTATGTCTGACTTTCAGCCCGGCCATGGACAAGAAAGCCGGCGCCATCCGCCCGGCGCGGGCACTCGGCAAGGGCCAGGTCTCGGTGATCTCGCAAAGCGGCGGCCTCGGCTTCGCCTTCTTTGACCGCGCGCGCTCGCGCAACCTCGCCTTTCGCCACATCGTCACCACCGGCAACGAGGCCGCGCTCGATGTCGCCGACTTCCTCGACTACATGCTCGATGAAGGCGGCACCGACGTCTTCCTGCTGCTCTTAGAGGACGTGAAATCGCCGGAGAAATTCAAACGCGCGGCGGCAAACGCGCTCAAGCTCGGCAAGCCGCTGATCGTCGGCAAGATCGGCCAGTCCGAGCCGGGCAGCCGCGCGGTCACCTCGCACACCGCCGCGCTCGCCGGCTCGGCCGCCGCCTATGGCGCCATCTTCGAGCATTACGGTCTGATCGAAGGCCGCGACTTCGACGAGATGATCGACATCGCCGCCGGCTTCCTCGCCTACGGCGACAGGCTGCCGGCCGGCAAGCGGATCGGCATCTGCACGTCGTCCGGCGGCGCCGGCGTGTGGATGGCGGACGCCTGCGCCGCCGAAGGTCTCGACGTGCCGGCGCTCGACGAGGCAACGCGCAAGGCGATCGACGTGCATCTGCCTTCCTACGGCACGTCGCAGAACCCGGTCGATTCCACCGCGCAAGGCGTGCAGAAGCTCGGCTACGCGGAATTCGCCCGCCTGGTCGGGCAGTCGCCTTTGATCGACGGCGTCATCGTGGTGGTGACTGCGCGCCGCTCGGCTTTTCTCGAAACCGATCTGCCGAAGTTGCAAGCGCTCGGCCGCGAGTTGAAGAAGCCGGTTTTCATGTGGACCTACACTCTGCCCTCCGAGCGCAGCGTGGAAATCCTCAACGAGGCCGGCTATCCGCTGTTCACCGGCGCGCCCGGCTGCGCCCACACCATGCGGATTTTGGCCGACTACCGTGATGCGCGCGAACGGCTGCTTCATCCAAGCGAAAGCATGACCGTCTCCCCTAGCGCGCGCGAGCAAGTGCGCGCCATGCTCGCTGCTTCAGGTCCGGTGCTGTGCGAATGGCAGGCTCGGCCATTGCTTGCCGCTTACAGCATGGGCGCCGATGCCGGTACGCTGGCGCATTCCGCCGACGAAGCAGAAGCGATTGCGCAAAAGCTAGAGGTGCCCGTCGCATTGAAAGTGCAATCGTCCGACATCCCGCACAAGACCGAGGCCGGCGCCGTGGCGCTCAATGTGTCGAGCGCCGACGCGCGCGCCGCTTACGAGCGCGTGCTCGCCGCCGCGCGTCAATATTCGCCGCAGGCGCGCATCGACGGCGTGCTGGTGCAGCCGATGGCGCCGCCCGGACGCGAGGTCATCCTCGGCGTCAGCCGCGATGCGACTTGGGGCCCGCTGCTGATGGTGGGCTTGGGCGGCGTGCTGGTGGAAGCGCTCGGTGACGTCGCGCTGGCGCCGGTGCCGCTCGATCACGCCGCGGCCGCGGCCCTGCTAGCCCGCCTCAAGGGTGCAGCGATCCTCGGATCCTATCGCGGCGCGCCGGCGGCCGATACCGAGGCGCTGATCGACGTGATCGTGCGGCTGTCGCAGTTCGCCGCCGACCACGGCGACGACATCGCCGAGATCGACCTCAATCCGGTGATCGTGCACGCGCAAGGCCAAGGCGTCTCGCTGGTCGACGCCTTGATCGTCAAGCAAGCGCATCAGCCGCAACGCAGCGCCGCCGAATAAAGGAAGAAAGCCATGGGCCCATTCAAGGATATCGGCGTCGAAAAGACTGGCCACGTCGCGCTGATCGAGATCAGGCGTCCGCCGCATAATTTCTTCGACGTCGCGCTGATCCAGGAGATCGCCACCGCGCTGGAAGCGCTCGACGAAAATGTCGATTGCCGCGCCGTCGTGCTCGCCGCGCAAGGCAAGGCGTTTTGCGCCGGCGCCAATCTTGGCGACGGCTCGACGCTCAACAAAGACGGTCAGCGCGAAGGCGAACTCAATCGCGAAAGGACGGTGCAGCACCTTTACCTCGAAGGTAACCGATTGTTCCGCACCAAGAAGCCGATCGTCGCCGCGGTGCACGGCGCCGCCGTCGGCGGCGGGCTCGGGCTTGCCATGGCGGCCGACTTCCGCGTCGCCTGCCCGGAGACGCACTTTTCCGCGAATTTCACCCGGCTCGGTTTCCACCCCGGCTTCGGGCTCACCGTCACTTTGCCGCTGGTGATCGGCCCGACCAAGGCGGCGATGATGTTCTATACCAGCCGCCGCGTGCGCGGCGACGAGGCCTACGCCATGGGCCTCGCCGACGTGCTGGTGTCGCAGGATCAGGTGCGCGCGGCGGCGCTCAAGCTTGCCGCCGAGATCGCCGAGAATTCGCCGCTCGGGCTGATTTCGACGCGCGACCACCTTGCGCGGCGATCTCGCCGACCGCGTGCTCGCCGCGACCGAGCACGAGCTGAAGGAGCAGACCCGGCTGCGCAAGACCGACGACTTCAAGGAAGGCGTCAAGGCGACGGCCGAGCGCCGGCTGCCGAATTTCATCGGCCGCTGGCGGATGGCATGACCGCGCCTGGCCCGCTATAGTCTGACGGCCATCAACGGCTAAGCCGGGCCTGGGAACGATGTCGCTTCCTTTGATCGTTGGAATAAGCGGCGCTTCGGGCGCGATCTACGGCGTGCGGCTGCTGCAGGCGCTGCGCAAGGCCAACGTCGACACGCACCTGGTCATTTCGAAATCCGCCGCCATCACGCTCAAGGAGGAGATGGATCTGAGCGTCGACGAGGTGCGCGCGCTCGCCGGCACCACCTATTCCAACAGCGACGTCGGCGCGGCCATTTCCAGCGGCTCGTTCAAGACGCGCGGCATGGTGATCGTGCCCTGCTCGATCCGTACGCTGTCCGACATCGCCTACGGCACCACCGACAATCTGTTGAGCCGCGCCGCCGACGTCATCCTCAAGGAACGCCGGCGGCTGGTGCTGGTGGTGCGCGAGACGCCGCTGCACGCCGGCCATCTGCGCAGCATGCTGGCGGCCACCGAGAACGGCGCCATCATCATGCCGCCGGTGCCGGCGTTCTATCACCGGCCGAAGACGATCGAGGACATCGTCAACCAGACGGTCGGCCGCTGCCTCGACCTGTTCGACATCGACGTCGGCCTGGTCAAGCGCTGGCCATCGACCAAGGCCTGAAGGCGGCGCGGGATGGGCTCGCAATTCTGGGGTTTCTCCCTCGCGGTCTACGGCGCCGATGCGGTCGAGCCCGAATGCCTCACGATGCAAGACGAATTCGGCCTCGACGTCAATCTGATTTTGCTTTGCGCCTTCCCGGCGCGGTCCAGCGCGTCGCATTGACGGTCGACGACATCGCGGCGGCGCGCGGAGAAGTCGGGCAATGGCACGACACTATCGTGAAGTCGCTGCGCGCCGCGCGGCGCCGTCTCAAGACCGTTGAATTGCGCGATGCGCGGCTTGCGGAAGCGGCCGCGCAATTGCGCACGCGGGTCAAGGCCGCGGAACTCGAATCCGAATATGTCGAGCAGTTGATGCTGGAGCGCTGGGCTGAGGCGCGGCTTGCGGCGCGGCCGCGCGGCGAGCCGCGCGACGCCGTCGTCACGAACCTGCAAACGTTGCTCGCCGGCTATGGCATCGGGCCCGAGCGGCTGGACGCCGCGCAAGCCATGCCGCATCTGATCGCGGCCGCGCTCGACCGGGTAGTAGATAAGTAGCGCGCGACGGCGAACGGCGATGCAAGCCGGGCAATGTTCCTCGCCTGTGCTGCAGACGTTCTCAGGCTGCAACGCGACTTAGTGGCAATCAAGAACAGAGCGGAACGACAACCGGCGCAACGCGCCGTCACTGCGCGCTCATCAGGTGTTCGACCACCAGCCTGTTGGCGACCTGGCGGACGCCCGGCATCACCTCGACCGCGACGCGGATCGCGTTCTTCTCGGTCTCGGAATCGACGATGCCCCACAGCTCGACCGTCCCGTTATTGACGACGATGTTGATCGTCGAGGGATCGATCCAGGCTTTCGAACGCAACTGCTCCAGGATGTTGCTGTGCAGGGTCAGGTCGTCGACCGAGGACTCCAGCGCCTTCGCGTGGCTGAGGCTCACCAGCGCCTGAATGAGATTGGCGCGGCTCACGATGCCGACGATCTTCCCGTTGACCGCGACCGGCACGCGCTTGATCCGGTGCTTTTCGAGCATGGATGCAATCTCGGCGAGCGGCGTATCCGGCGTCACGCTGATCACCGGGCGGGTCATCACGTCGGCCGCGGCGCGCGCATGCGACATGACGAAATCATGCGCGAGCGCTTCTTTTCCGGTCAGAAGTTCCAGCCACCAGGAGCGCTGCCGCTCGGTTCCGGCTTCCACGCGATGAATCAGGTCGCCCTCGCTGACGATGCCGATCAGGACATCCTTGTCATTAACCACCGGCACCGCGCTGATGCGGTTGGCCAACAACACTTCCGCGATTTTCGTGACGGGCGTATCGAGGCGGACCGTAATGACGTTGGTCGCCATGACATCGGCGGCTTTCATGGGCCCCCTACTCCTCTTCAAATCGGCCGGATATTTTGCCATCTAAATCCCCGCCGCCTTGATGTGTATCAATGGGTTAGGGTAGGTCGCGGGGGAGAGAACTGCCGTGGCGACGTAAGTCGTCATTCTGACGCTATTTGCCCGTCAGGTGTCTGTTCGGGCAGCAATTCCAACGGTTTAGCTGGTAGAACATTTCAATGACACTCTGGCTCGTGTTCATCATGATAACGGCGGCGACGGTGTTCGCCGTGCTGTGGCCGCTCGCCCGCAACAAGCCCGTGCGTTTAGGCGGCGACGTCGCCGTCTACCGCGACCAACTCGACGAAATTCAACGCGACCGTTCGACCGGCCTGATCGGCGAGGCCGAGGCCGAGGCCGCCCGCGTCGAGGTGTCGCGCCGGCTGATCGCCGCCGCCGACGCCGACGAAAAGGAACTGCCGGTCCAGGACAAGTCGTCGCTGGTGCATCGGCGCGTCACCGCCATCGCCGGCCTGATCCTGCTGCCGGCCGGCGCCCTCGCGCTCTATCTCACGCTCGGCTCGCCGGACCTGCCGGGCGAACCGCTGGCCTCGCGCGTGCAGTCGCCGGCCGAAGCCCGCAACGTCCAGACCATGGTCGCCGAGGTGGAGAACCACGTCGCGCGCAATCCCAACGACGGCAAAGGCTGGGAGGTGCTGGCGCCGGTCTATATGCGCCTCGGCCGCTACGACGACGCCGCGCGCGCCTGGCACAATGTGATCATCCTGAACGGCAGCAACGCCGAGCGCGAAGCCAACTACGGCGAGGCCATGGTGGCGGCGGCCAATGGCGTGGTGACGGACGAGGCCAAGGCCGCCTTCGACCGCGCGCTAAAGATCGACCCGCAGAACGTGATGGCGCTTTTCTATATGGGCATGGCCGCCGACCAGGACGGCCGCCGCGCCGAGGCCGAGAAGATCTGGAACGACCTCATCGCCGGTGCGCCGCCGAATGCGCCCTGGATCGAGGTGGTCCAACATGCGCTGGCGCGCAATGCGCCGGGTGCGGACGCGGCGGCTGCGCCGGCAGCGGCGCAAGGCGCGCCCGCCGATCACGACGTCAACGCCATGGTCGAGCGGCTGGCCGAGCGGCTGCAAAAAGACGGTTCCGACGTGCAAGGCTGGCTGCAACTGGTCCGGTCCTACCGGGTGCTCGGCCAGAACGACAAGATGCAGGCGGCGCTCGCTGACGCGCGCAAGGCGCTGGGAAGCGATCCCGACAAGCTGCGCCAGTTCAACGAGGGCGCCGTGGCGGCCGCGTCGGTCGCCCCGGCCGCCGCCGTGCCGGCGCCGAGCCCGGCCGAAATCGCGGCGGCACCGAAGGTCAACCCTGCGCAGGACCAATCGATCGTCGCCATGGTGCAGCGGCTCGCCGACCGGCTGAAAAAGGACGGCTCGGACGTGAATGGCTGGCTGCAATTGGTGCGCTCCTACCGGGTGCTGGAGCAGCCGGACAAGACGCAGGCCGCCATAGCCGACGCGCGCAAGGCGCTCTCCGGCGATCCCGACAAGCTGCGCCAGTTCGATGCGGGTGTCGATGCGGCGGCTTCGGCATCGGCCGCTGCCGCCGATGGCACCACCGGCTCCTGCGGCTGCTCCAGCGGCGCCGCCCGCCGGCCTGCCGGGGCCGAGCGCGGCCGACATGCAGGCGGCGGCAAAGATGAGCGGGGACCAGCAGAACCAGATGATCCGCGGCATGGTGGCGCGGCTCGCCGACAAGCTCAAAACCGACGGCTCCGACCTCGCCGGCTGGGAACGGCTGCTGCGCGCCTACATGGTGCTGGGCGAGCACGACAAGGCGCAGGCCGCGGCCGCCGATGCCCGCAAGGCGCTGGCCAGCGATCCCGGACAAGCTCCGTCAGCTCGACGCGGTGATCAAGGACCTGAAGGTCGAGGGCTGAGCGGGGCCGCAAATACAGTGTGCTCCCCCCCTTGTCGGGAGGGGTTGGGGTGGGGGTCACCGATGAATCGCGATGCGAGGAGTACCTCGCTGCTACCCCCCTCCCTAACCCTCGCCCACAAGGGGGGAGGGAACAGGCTGAGATTGCTGTTCGCTGATTCAACGCCAACCGATTTTGCTTTAAGCCGCAGCCCGCCGCCGCTCAGTTATCCTTGGCGCCTTCGCGGATCCAGGCGCGGATGTCGTTGCGGTCGCAGGAATTGAGCTGCTTCATGCCGTGCGGCATGCGCAACTCCGGCGAGGCGCGCCAATCGAGCAACAGCATCAGGTTGCTGCTTTCCGGATCGCCCGGGATGACCATGGGCCCGAACTTGGTGCCCTTCATCACGCCGGCATAGCTGGTGAGATCGAGCCCGCTCTTGGCGAAGCCCTCGCCGCCCGGCTGATGGCAGCTGACGCAGCGGCCGACGAAAATCGGCATCACGTCTTCCTTGAAGCTCTTCTTCGACTGGCTGGTCTGCGGCAGCACCCGCTTCGGCTCGTCCTTGGGGGCGCAATAGGCCGGGGATGACGTGGTGAGCTGCATGCCGGCCACCGCCAAAATGGCGAGGCCCGTTGCCGCCGCTGCGAGGTATAGACGTTGCTGCTTCATTGCCAGTCTCCTTCGATTCCACGGTCTTTGTAGTACAATAGTCCGACCCCCGCCATGTGGCATGGTTTTTTTACCGCAGAATGATGTTGGCCTTTTGACCAATGTCAACAAGCCGGTAGCGGCCTTTTGCCGCCCGCCAGGGGCGCCTCAAACGAAAGGAGCGGCCCGAAGGCCGCTCCCAGTTACTTCCGTCAGTTTCATTGCGGTGCCGCTACCAGCCAAACACGAGCGACGCCATGAGCATGTGGACGTTGTAGTTCGGGTTGTCGCTGGCCAGCACAGATTGCACCTGTACTGACGGCCGGGTTATACGGAGCCAATGGATCGTTCGCCCAGTTGCGACCGAATTGCTCTCCCAGGCGTAGTGCAGCTTGGCTTTCACGTCGCCCTTCCAGCCCAGTCTGCGCGATCTGCTCCTTGTCGAACGTGTATGTCGCGGTCGCATCCAGGCGCTGGAACCAAGTTGTATAATCGGGGAATTGGCCGCCCGTCGGGCGGTGCGCCTGTGCTCTGAAACAAAGTTCACAGTATCGACGCCGCGCGATGCAGTGTAGCGCAGTTCCGTGTCGAGTTTATCCGGAATAGCCGCATATCTCACTGCGGCGGTGAACGTATCCACGACCGTCTTGTCATTCGTCGTTGCGTTACTACCGGCAGGACATACGAAGCCAGCGCCGGAACCGCCTGGTATTGCAGCCGTAGAGCAGTTGAGTATAGTACTCCCGCATGTAGCCAACCATGATAGAAGTATCGGGGTTGACCACATAGGTTGCATCGATACCACCGCTCCACGAGCGGCTGTCTTGCAATCCCTGCTGGCTGATCGGGTCTACGCCGTAATTCTCGTCCTTGTATTTGAATGTCGGCGTGAGGGTAACACCGGGAAGAACAACGACATCGACGGCAAAGTTTGCCTTCCATGTTTGGCGATTGTCGATCATCAACTGCCGATACGAGGTCGCGTAGTACCAGCCACCACTCGTGGCAGTGAAGCCAGGAACTGTGGGAAACTGGATGCTCGATACGAAAGCATTGTAATTATAATTTTCATAGCGCCGGTTGCCGTAATAGCCGCTTGATCGGACGGTAAACCAGCTCGTCGGCTTCCAGTCGGCGTACACTTTGCCGGAATTCTCATTGGTGACGTCGGCGTCGGCGCGCGTCCAGTCATACCGCTCGAAGCCGTAGGCGATGCCCAGGTTCCATTCCTTCGTCGGACGCCAGTTCAAATCCGCGCCGGCGTTCTGCTTGATGTAGGCCATCGACAGGCTGCTGATCGAACCTTCGGTACCCGCAAGACTATTTTGATCGTAACTCGTCCAACGTGGAATGACGAGCTCCGGCGTATTATTCTGGAAGTCGTAGTAGCGGTAGCTCAGTTTCGAGGTGAGCTCGGGCGTGATCTTCGTGGTGATGATGTTGTTGCTCAATAGCGTATTGATCGCGCCGTTCAGGCTCGATGCCGGAACAAAGGCAGGGAAGGCCTGCGGTACTCTCCGGAATGAACGCGTCGTTCTGCCGCATCATCGTGTAACTGACCGTGCCGGCATAGCGACTCTTCCACGGCAGGTCAGCGCCGAGCGTTCCGCTGAAACCGTTAGCGTTATTGCTCGGCCACGTGGACTCGCGAGCTGAGTTGCGTGCCGGTAGTAAAGGGGCTTTGCACCGTATAGGAGGTGAAGGCGTCGGTATAAGTTGAGCCATTATAGGCCAGCTTGAAATTAAACCGTTTACCCCAGGGGGACGTGCCGACATATTCGCCATTCAGGCCGTAATTTTGCGTGGTATCGTCTACCGGCCGCGGGACCTGAACTGCAGCACTATGCGCATTGACGACAGAAAGACCCACGACACCTTCAACCTGGGTGCCGGTGCGTTGCAGATGGGAGTAGTCAGCCTTGATGTCCCAGGCATCATCTGGCGTCCAGCGATATTGGACGGAGGCCGTATCGCGTCGAATGCCGATGTCAGTCTGATTGAAACCAGTGATTCCCGCCGCTGTAGCCGCCTTTGACGTCGCGGGCACCGTGAGCGTGGAAGTCCCCACACCCTGGAACGGCGTTAGCGCGCTGGTGCTGTAGAGATGCGGCGTCTGATCCCACTCGAAGTTGAAGTAGTGCTCGCCGGCCTTCGATGCGCCGAGCCAATAGCGCTGATCGTCGTAGCCGATGTTTTTGCCGGCGACGTCGACTTGGTAGAGGCCATCCTTGCTTCCGGCCGACAGCCAGACATTGCCGAACGGACCAGGCCTGATGTCGCTATACTCGTAGTACTTGGCCAAGCTGTTCTGCCCGAGATAGGCCGAACCGTTTCGCGGCGGGTTATTGAGGAAGACCCGTCCGCCTGCCTCGACCGTGCCATGGAACCACCACATGTCGATGGCGTCGGTCCCTTGCGCGAACGCGTCGGTCGCTTTTGCCGTCTGAGCCTGCGCGCCAGTCGAAAGAAAACCCGCGCCAACTAATACCGCGCCGATCACGTATGCCCGAACCAGTCCAGATTCGCCGTTTCATGGACCCGCCCCTAACCAAACATTCAAGATACTGATCTTCTCGATTTAGACCAGACGCGGTGCTTACCGCTGGAACACACCGCCGGCCGGGCTGTTGCTCCCGTGAATTGCCGTGTGGCAGTTCTGGCAAGAGCGGCCATTCGTAAAGATTGAATTTATGCCTTGGACCTGCGGCATGACCGACGTTGTGGCACTCGAAGCACAGCCGCGGACGCGAGAGCTTCAGCGAGTACTCGTTGATGGAGCCGTGCGGATCGTGGCAGTTGTCGCAGTTCTCGCGCACCGGCTCGTGTTCGAACAGGAACGGTCCGCGCTTCTCGGCGTGGCAGGTGTAGCAGACGTCGTTGATCGAATCTTTCTTCAGCAGCGCTTCGGTGAAGCTGCCGTGCGGATTATGGCAATCCGAGCACACGATCTTGCCTTCGCGCAGCGGCATATGCGACGAGCGGAACATCTGCGCGCGCCGGTCCTTGTGGCACTGGAAGCAGGTGTCCGGCTCGAACGCGGTCTTGAGCTGATTCTTGCGCGACACGCTCTTCATGATCGTGTGGCAGTTCACGCAGGCGAGCCCACGCTCTTCGTGCGATGCTGCCCGGCCAATTGGTGCGGTCGCCGCGCTCATGGCAGGCGAGACAGATCCCGTTCTTTTCTTCCGAGCTGCGCGGGTCGTCCGCCTCGAACGACATGATGCCGCCGACGCCGCGTCCGCCGCCCGGCCTGGCGTGCGCCGAGCCGGGACCGTGGCAGTTCTCGCAGGCGAACTTGCCCGGCTGCGTCATGCTGATGCGGCCCATCAGGGTCTTTTTGAATTCCGCGGTCTGGCTCGCATGGCAACCCAGGCAAACCTTGTCGCCGACCACATGGGCTCCCGGCGGCGGGCGCTTGCCTTTCACGCACCGGAGCCGGCTTGGCGGCCGGGGTAAGCTTCCTGTTTGGGTGCGCTCAGCCAGTCCATCAAATTGTCCGCTTCGGCGACTTTGGTCTCGCCCTTGAGCGAAGCGGGCTTGGCGGAGCCGAGGCCCTGCGCGAACGACCGCAGCGCGGCGATGGTCTGATCATCTTGGGATTTGGTGGTCTGTGCGCTGGCCGGTCTGCGACCATGCCGGCAGCGTCGACTGGATGCCCGCCAGCGTAAGACCGGTCTCGGCCTTGGCCGCTTGAGGCAAAGTAAAGGCGGCGCCTAAGAATACCGCCGCCGCTGCAAGAGCAATAACGACCTTATTACTTGGCCTAAAGCTGGGCCTGTCCGGAATATCCGCCGACAAAGCTCCGGTGAGTCCGAATTCAACAGCCTCACGACGATTGTTTTTCACAGAACGACCCCCGCCACCGCTAACAATTCTCGACCGGCATCGACACGATGCCGATCAGTGAACGTCTGGCGTGGGCAGGATCAGTATTAGTGCGTTACGTTGCTCGATGACCGCAGTGCGTTTTTGATTTGGCCGTCAAGCGCCCCGATTGAACTTGCCGAGTGTTCAGAACGGTACTCCGTACCGCATTACTACTTCCCCAGCCCCCGCTTTTATCGATATCACCGGAATTCGTTTATTGACGCAAGATGAATTTGTGTTTGATCAAGATCAAAAATCGATGCTGTGACAAATTTGCTGTGCTGTTTTTACCACTGTTATGTTGATACAGTAGGTATCTCGCGAGGCCTGTCGGTCGCGGGTAAAGTAGACTGCAACATCTCGGCAATGGAGAAGACGATTATGCAAGTGCATGCGAAGAATATCGTTGCGCTCGTTTGCGGCACGGCGGCCGCGATCGCGCTCGCGGCGGCGATGTCGGTCACGGTTGGCTCGCGTTCGGCGAACGCGTTGCCCGCCTATGCCCAGCAAACCGGCAAGCCGTGCGGATTCTGCCACGTCAGTCCCGGCGGCGGCGGGCAGCTCAAGCCGGCCGGCGAGAAATTCAAGGCAAACGGCCACAAGCTCTGAACGCGAAATCGGGCGACACTTCGCAAATCGGCTTGGATCAATTTACGCTCATCATCGTCGACGGCATGGCCAGTCTTCGACTGGACGAAGCTGCGCAAGTCCTTGCGGGTTGAAAATCGAGCGCGCGGCACCACGTGCCGCGCGTTCTTTTTTGGTGCATGATCCCGAAAAGCGGACTTGAGGAGTGAGCCATGCCTGCCGGTCCATTCGCGCTTCGCGCGCTCGCGCTGACGCTGCTCCTGTTCTTGACGCAAGCCGCGGCCGCCCAAGGCGCCGCCAATCTCGACAACGCGACCTGCCTCGGCTGTCATGGCATACCCGACTTCGCCGCGCGGCGCGCCGACGGACAAGCGCGCGCGCTGTCCGTCGTGCCGGATCAATTTGCCAATAGCGTGCACGGCAAGGCCTCGGTGCGCTGCGTCGATTGCCACACGTCGATCACCGAGCTGCCGCATACGAACGTGTCGAAGAGCGCGGCCGACTGGGACAAGACGCGCATCGCCATGACCAAGAACTGCATGGCCTGTCATGCGCAGGCGGCGCAAGGTTACGCCGAGACCTATCACGGCCAGGTCATCATCATGGGCTTTGCGCACGGCGCGACCTGCGCCGACTGCCACGGCAGTCACGATATCCTGCCCGCCAGCAATCCGGCCTCGAGCGTGGCGCCCGGCAACGTGCTCAAGACCTGTCAGAAGTGCCACGCCGACGCGACGCCGGGTTTCGCGACGTTCCAGCCGCATGCGACGACCGACGACTTCGCGCATTATCCCTACACGTGGCTCGCCTCGAAATTCGTCAACCTCGCCGTCGGCGGCGTGCTGTTGTTCTTCTGGGCGCATTCGGCGCTGTGGTTCTATCGCGAATATCGCGACCGCCAGCAGGGCAAGTCGCGCCCGCATGTGCGCGCCGACGCCGTGCCGCAAAGCGAGCGCCGCTATTACCAGCGCTGGAGCGCGATGTGGCGCTGGGCGCATCTGTTGTTCGCCGTCAGCATCATTCTGCTGGTCGCGACCGGCATCACCTTGCTTTATCCGAACACGGCCTGGGCGCCGGTGCTGGAACGCGCTGATGGGCGGCCCGCAGATCGCCGGCATCATCCACCGGGTTTCCGCCGTCGTGATGGTCGCGGTGTTCGCCTGGCACATTCTCTACGCTGCCGTTCACATCGCGCGGACCTGGTCGACGCTTCAAAGTCTTCGGCCCCTACTCGCTGATGCCGAACTGGCAGGACGCCGCCGATTTCGCCGCCATGTTCAAATGGTTCTTCGGCCGGCGGCCGCGGCCGAGCTTCGATCACTGGAACTATCAGCAGAAGGTCGACTACTGGGCGCCGTTCTGGGGCATCGCCATGCTGGTGGCGACCGGCGCCGTGCTGTGGTTCAAGACGCTCACTGCGACGTATCTGCCAGGCTGGGCGTTCAATGTCGCCTCGGTCGCGCACGGCGACGAAGCGGTGCTCGCCGCCGCGTATCTGTTCACGGTACATTATTTCGTCAATCACTGGCGGCCGGATAAATTCCCGCTCGACATCATCATCTTCACCGGCGCGATGCCGCTCGACGAGTTCAAGCGCGAGTACGCCGTCGAGTACGCCCGCCTGGCGCAAAGCGGCGAGCTCGAGCTGCATCTGGTCGACGCGCCGTCGCGGCCGCTGACGCTCGTCGCCAAGATCCTAGGCTTCGGTCTCGTCCTGGTTGGGCTGGCGCTGTTGGTGATGATGGCGATCGGATTCGGCGGCCATCTGATTGTAAGCCGGGTACGATCGGCCAGCGATACGAGGCGTTCGATGGCGACGAACAACCGGAGCATTTCGCTGTATTACGCGACGCGCGACGGACAGGCGCGGCGGATCGCCGAGCATATCTGCGGCCGGCTGTCGGAATACGCGCCGCTCGCCCCGCCGCAGGATCTCGCGGTGATCGAGCCGGTGGCGCAGGATCTCGCCGACGTCTCGCTGGTCGTGCTGGTGGCCGCCGTGCGATACGGCAGGCACCTGCCGGAGGCGGACCGTTTCCTGTCGGCTTACCGGTCGCTCGCCGCGCCGCCGCCGCTGGCGCTCGCCTCGGTCAATCTCACCGCCCGCAAGCCGGAAAAAACCACGGCCGCCGGCAACGCCTACTTGCGCAAGACCATCGCGCGCCACCATCTCGCGCCGGCGCTCGCGGTCGCCTTCGCCGGCCGGCTCGACTACCGGCGCTACAGCTGGCGCGATCGCCAGATCATCCGCTTCATCATGCTGCTGACCGGCGGTCCGATCGATCCGAATACCAGGGTCGAATACACGTCATGGGACGCAGTTGACGACTTCGCCGACCGCATCGCCGAGCTGCGCCGGCAAAACTAGCGCGCAAGTTTAGCGCGCAAGCCTCAGACGTCGTAGCTCGCGCGGTCCCGTACCATTTCCGGCGCCGTCATGAACCACATCTGATAGAGCGCGATCACCCACATGAAGGCGAAGCACGCCGCTAGGATCATGCCGGCCGCGATCTCCACGAACACGAAAGGATGAAAGACCTTGATCAGATACCAGGAGGCGACGTCGATCATGATGCCCGCGAACGGCAGAGCGACGATGACGCATTTGAACCAGACCGGCCGCACATAGGCGTGGCTGAACATCAGGCCGGTGAGGAAGAAGATGAAGGTCATGCCGAACAGATGGATGTGCGACACGCGCACCAGCGTCGGGATGGCGGCGCCGGTGTCCTTCTCGGTTACCTTCTTGAGATTGTCGTAGCCATTGAGGTTGGGCAGATGCGGATTGCTGCCGTCGTGGCAGGCCATGCAATATTTATCGAGCAGCGGCCGCACCGTCTTGTCGTAGGCCGGATGCGGCGCGCCTTCGGCGGCCCAGGCCATGATCACGTTGCGGTCGTCGCCCGGCAGCATGGTCGACATCGGCCCGCGCAGCGCGCCTTCCAGCCGCGAGCCCTTGCCGCTGCCGGAATAGGCCACGACCAGGTCTTCCGAGGTGAGCATCTGCGGATTGCCGCCGGCGCGCCCGGCGTAGGTGAAGTAGACGTTGAGCAAGGCAAACAGATAGCCCACGCCGAGGACGAGCAGCGCCGCCGTATAAAGAACACGCTGGCTGTACGGCAGCTCCGAGTAATGAAGGTAGTGCCGGTGCAGTGGCAGTTCACTCATGGTCGTGTTCCATCGGTTACGGCTTGATCGTCGCTTGATCTTCACTTGGCCGGCAGCGGCACGAACAGCACCGCGCGTGCTTTTTGATGCGCATAGAAGGCGGCGATGTTGTCGACGTCGTCGTCGCTCAAGCCCGCCGCCATCGCGGCCATCTCGCCGCTCTTGCGCGTACGCGCGTGATAGTCGAGCAGCGCCTTCTGCAGATATTCGACGCGCTGGCTGGCGAGCATCGGGAAGCGCGGGTCGGTGCTGTTGCCGTTGACGCCGTGGCAGCGGTTGCAGCGTTCGACCCATTCCGCGGTCGACAGCGGCTTGCGCACGTTCGGCGCCTGCGGCGTCTGCGCCGCGAAATAGGCCGCCAAATTTTTCATGGCCGTATCGTCGAGCGAGGAGGCAAGGCCCTTCATCGTATCGTGGGCGCGCGTGCCGTTCTTGTATTCGACGAGCGCGGTGGCGATGTATTGCGCGTCTTGTCCGGCCAGACTCGGCGTCGCCGGACTGCCGCTCACGCCGCCCTCGCCATGGCATCCGTTGCAACTCGCCGACGGCGGCCTTGCCGGCGGCCGCATTGCCTGAGGCCGGCGTCTTGGCGCGCGCCGGTTTTTGCAGCGCGTAGAACAAAGCGACGTTGCCGATCGCCGCGTCGTCGAGCGAGGCCAGCATCGATTTCATGGTGTCGTTCTTGCGCTGGCCGTCCTTGTAGGCCTTCATCGCGTCGACCAGGTATTTCGGATCGAGCCCGATCAGGCTCGGAATGCCGGGGATCTGGCTGACGCCGGCGTCGCCGTGGCAGCCGGCGCAGGCCGCCGGCGCTGCTTTGCCGGCTTCCACCGCATCGGGCTTGGCGGGCCCGGCCGGGCCGCCCGGCACCGGCGCGGGATCGAGGCTGGCGAAATAGGCCGACACCTTGATCAGCGCGTCGTCGCTGAGGAATTTGATCGCGCTGGTCATCGCCTCGCTGCTGCGCGCGCCCGACTTGTATTCCTTGAGCGCCAGATAAAGATAAGCCGGCCGCTGCCCGGCGATATGCGGGGTGCCCTTGACGGTGCTGATGCCATTGAGCGTTGTGGCAGGCCGCGCAATCCATTTCCGCCACGCGCTTGCCGTCGTCGATGTCCATCGGCGCGGCGTTGAGGGTGCGCATCTCCTCGCCCGATTGCGCGCGCGCGCCCGCGCCGAACTCGCGACCGCGGCAAGGCGACGGCCGCGCCGATCAGGAGCTTGTTCATGGACGTTGCACCCCAGACACTCGATTGTCGTTGTCGCAAGACCTCGAGCCGAGCGCCGCAAGCCTGCCCGCCTCGAACCGTTTCATCGATTCGCCGCGCCTACCGTGCCGGCAGGCTCGCGTAGTACGACGCGATGCTTTCGATGATGGCGTCGCCGTAAGGCACGCTCATGTTGTGCATCAGCGAGTTGCCGCGCTTGCCGTCGCGATAGGCGCGCAGCGCCACAACCAGATAATCCTTGTCCTGCGCGTTGATGATCGGAATCGCCAGCGCCGGATTGTTGATGTCGCCGGCGTGGCAGCGATTGCACTTGTCGGTGATGTCCTTGAGCAAATGCTGCCCGTCTTCGGCGGGCTTCGACTTCTGCGTCGCATAGAAGGCGACGATGTCGTCGATCTCGTGATCGCTCAAGTTGACGACGACGCGCGCCATGGTGTCGTTCTTGCGCGTGGTGCGATAGCCCTTGATGGCGCGCGTCAGATATTGCGGATCCTGGCCCGCCAGACTCGGCGTCGCCGTGTCGGTGCTCACGCCGTGCGAGCCGTGACAGCCGCCGCACACCGCGGTGCGCGGCTCGCCGAGCTTGGCGTCGCCGACTGGCGGCGCCGGGCGCGGCGTCGGCGTCTGCGAGGCGAAGTACAGCGCCACGCTTTCGATATCGAGCTTGGTCAGCTTGCGCAGCATCGGCTCCATCGGCGCCGATGCGCGCCGGCCGGTGAGGTACTCCTGCGTCGCCGTCATGAAATAAATCGGCTGCTGGCCGGCGAGGTTCGGCGTGCCGGCGGTCTTGCTGTTGCCGTCGTCGCCGTGGCAGGACGCGCACGCCGCCGCAACGGTCTTGCCGTTCTCATAGGGCGAGAAGACCGGCCCTTTCTCGGCCGGCATCGGCTTCAGGCTGGCGTAGAAGGCGGCGACGCCGCGGGTCTGGTCGTCGCTCAGGTCGGTCGCGATCGCGCGCAAGGCGGCGTGAACGCGCCGGCTTTCCTTGTATTCCTGCAGCGCCGCCATGATGTAGCGCCCGCGCTGCCCGGCGAGATTGGGGATGCCCGGGGCGACGCCCTTGCCGTCGAGGCCGTGACAGCCCTTGCATTCCGTCTCCGCGACGCCCTTGCCGACGCGAATGTCTTCCGCGGTTTGCTTGTCGGGCCCGCTGCCTTCGTCCGAACAGCCGATCAGCGCCACCGACAGGAACATGGCGAGCAGCAGGTGTCTCATGGGAAACCCCGGATTGTGATGTGTTGGTTGCGCTTGCATCGCGTCATCCCCCGCCGAACAGGTGACGGGTGAAGCCGTAAAGCACGAAGACGAGCAGGAAGAGGCCGGCGCCCATCAGCGTGAAGCCGAGCGCCGTCGAGGCGACCGTCATCGGCCGCGACGGCGCGTCGACCAGGAATTTGTCGAGCTCGCCGTCCGCGACTAGGCGCTTGTATTCGACCAGATGCTCGCGCTTGAACTCCTCGAGCGGCATCTTGCCGGTGAACATCAGGATATCGAGCGGGAATTTTTCCGGCCGCCAGTGATTATTGAAGAAGTGCACGGTGAACAGGAAGCCGGCGGCGAGCACCGCTTCTTCGCCGTGGAAGATGGTGGCGACGTTGAATACCCAGCCCGGCAGGTAGGTGGCGATAAAGCCCTTGAACCACAGCATGGCGCCGCTGAACCGCCGATGATGGTGACGCCCCAGAACGGCGCCCAGTAGTCGAACTTCTCCCAATAGGTCCAGCGGTCGAGCTGCGGCTTCGGCGCCAGACCGAAGAACCACTTGAACATGCCGATGGCGTCATTGAGGTCGTTCAGGTTGGGGATCATCGAATCCGGGCCCGAACCATTGGAAGGTTTTCCAGTTCTTGCCCGATGCGCAGAGAATATGTAGGCGATGTGCCAGAAGAAGATGCCGACGAAGCCGATGGCGAAGAAGCGGTGCACGCTGCCGGTGACGCGCGGGCCGCCGAACAGGTGGCTGATGACTGACGCCAATGAGAGCTCGGAGTTGAACAGCGTCATGCCGGTCAGCACCAGCATGATGGTGCAGATGGCGAAGCACAGATGCGCCAGCCGCCAGATCGCCGGCCAGCGGCGGTAGTACACGACCGGCTTGCCGTCGCCGTTCTGCAGCGCTTCGGCGCGCACATGCGGCCGGTTCTTGTGCTGCTTGTGGTCGCGGTATTCGCGGAAGAACCACAGCGCCGAATGCGTCCAGAAGAACGAGAAGGTGCCGCCGAGCAAGCAGCAGCATGAACTTCGAGGCGATCCAGGTGCTGCGGATATTCGTGGAAGTTATGCGTGGTCGCGTGCGGCTGGAAGCTCAGGAAGCCTTCCGTCGCGTCGAGATGGCACTTCTGACAGGTCTGCAGGCGGTTGGCCGGGAAGACCGTCGACTTCGGATCGTTGACGCGCTGGATCGTGTGATAGCCGTGGCAATCGAAGCACTTGGCGGTGTAGGCGAAGCCGAGCGTGTTGACCTGGCCGTGATACGTGCCCTGGTACGACGCCAGCTGCTCCTTGTGGCAGCTGCCGCAGTTCTTGGTGATCAGGAGCTGGGTCTTGTCGAGGAACGGATCCTGGATGTCGTGCGTGGTGTGGCAGTCCGAGCAGATCGCCGCCTTCGGATTGCCCTGCAACAAAGTCTGCTGGCCGTGCACCGAGGTCTTGTATTCGGCGAGCTCGGCGGTGTGGCACGAGCCGCAGGCGTAAGGCAGATTGAGCCGCCACCAGTTGTAGTTCGGCGTGTTCGGCGGATAGACGTAGTGGGCGTCGTGGCAATTGTAGCAGGTCGCGTTGGTGTGCGACTGATCGACCTTGCTCGGCTGCGCGTGGATCGACTTCATGTAGCGGCCGATCATGTCGATCACGCCGGTCAGCTTGGCGATCTGGCTCGCGTCTTGTTGTTTTCTTTCGCTTCCTCGAGCTTGCTCTCGTGGCAGGTGACGCAGCTCACCTGCACGGTGACCGGGTCGTGCGGAATCTTGGTGACGTTGGTGTGGCACTCGACGCAATTGAGCTTGCCGTGCGCGCTGCCGAGGAAGCGGTCCTTCAGCACCATGGGAAACTGCTTTTCGCCGGGCGTCACCGGCGGCGCGAAACCTTCGAGGCCGTGACAGCCGAGGCACATTTCACTGGTAAGCTTGGGCGCGGCCTGGTCGGCGTTTTGATCTTGCGCGCGGGCGGCGGACGCCCCACAGGCCAGCGATCAGGAGGGCGGCGGCGATCGCGGTCGCGACGCGCGAAATTCCTCCGCCCACCCGGCGATCCTTGGCGGCGGTCAGCTTCTTGTCAGCTCGGTCATGATTTCTCTGCCCTGGCGGGTCGATGGCACAACGAACATCCCGATGCATGGTAAGGAATTCGACCGAGTTTGCCGAATCCAAACCTTCATAACCACTGTCGATAAGCGGCTTCTTGACGGAAATCAAAGCGCGCAGCGATGTTTTTCATGTGCGCGTCATCGCCGCCGCCGGCCAAGGGGTGCAGCGACTACCGGCTTCACGCCGGGCGCCGGGCGGCGATCGGCGGCGGGATCACAGTTCCGTCTTTCGCATCCGCGAACGCCCGGTTGTGGGGACGAATTCTTCTCCCCGGTTGACGTGGATCAAGGCAGCCGGATCCGAGCCGGCTGCATGATGCAAAATTATGCCTGCAGGAGGGCGACCATGCTCGCACCAAATCCGGTCGAGACCAACCCGGCGTCCAAGTCGTTTGTCGCGGCGTTCCGCGACTGGATGCGGCATCGCCGGCTGATTCGCCAATGCGATGCGCGGCTTGCCGCCTGCGACAATGACGAAATCGCGCGCATCGCCCACGACGTCGGCCTGTCGTCGAGCGACCTGCGGCAGATGGCGAAGCGCGGGCCCGACGCCGCCCAGCAATTGCTGGACCGGATGGCGGCGTTGCACCTCGACGCCAATGCGATGGCCAAGAACGAGCCGGCGACGATGCGCGATATGCAGCGGCTGTGCACAAACTGCGTCGACAAGAAGCGGTGCCAGCGCGATCTCGTGCTCTCGCCGAACAGCCCGGTCTGGCACCACTACTGCCCGAACGCCGACACACTCGACGAATTGCAACGTGAGGCCGCGAACGACCGTTAAGTTGCGATAACGCGAAAACGCGAGATTGCCATGCGTGCGCTCGACCAATTTGCCAAATTCTGCGCCATGATCGCCGGCGGACTTGCCGCGCGGCCGTCGCCGGAGCGTGAGCGCGACGATGGCGGCCGGCAACGACGCCGCCGCGCGCTCGCGCAGCCAGCCCGCCGCGCAACCAACCGGCCGCGACGGCGACCGCCCGCGCCCGCCCCAAGTGTCACATCCGGCGGCTCTGGCCGCGCTGAATTTCTCCTCGCCGATACCGATCGACGGCGCGCCGCGCGATTGACTTATGTCAACCGGCGCGCCGCGCTGCGGTATAATTTACCGCCGCTGGCTGAGCGGCAAAGGCGAGTGGCGCGAATGGCAAATATGCTGGAACGGGCGGTCCCGCGATACACGTCGTATCCGACCGCGCCCAATTTCAGCGCGGCGGTCGATGCCAAGGTCTACGGCGCCTGGCTGGCGGCGCTGCCGCGCGAGGCCACGCTGTCATTATACCTGCACGTCCCGTTCTGCCGCGAGCTTTGCCACTACTGCGGCTGCCACACCAAGGCGACGCTGCGCGACGAGCCGATCGAGGCCTATGCGCAGCGGCTGGTCGAGGAGATCGCGCTCGTCGCCGAGCGCGCCGGCCAGCGCAAGGTCACGCATATCCATTGGGGCGGCGGCACGCCGTCGATCCTCGACTGCCGACCTGCTGAAATTCGTCGCCGATGAGCTCGACCACCGTTTCGACCTCTCCGCGCATGCGCGAGCACGCCATCGAGCTCGACCCGCGCCATCTCACGCGGCCGCTCGTCGCGGCGCTGCGCGATATCGGCGTCAACCGCGCGAGCCTCGGCGTGCAGGATTTCAGCCCGCATGTGCAAGCGGCCGCCGGCCGCATTCAGCCGTTCGAGACGGTGCGAGGCCGCGGTCGATCTGCTCAACGAGTTCGGCATCGACCGCATCAATATCGATCTGATGTACGGCCTGCCCAAGCAGACCGCCGACGACGTGCAGGCGCACAGTGACGCTCGCGCATTCGCTGCGGGCCGCAGCGTGTCGCCGTGTTCGGCTACGCGCATGTGCCCTGGTTCCGCCCGCAGCAGAAGCTGATCCTCGACGCCGATCTGCCGGCGTCGCCGGAGCGGCTGGCGCAAGCGGAAACCGCGCACGAAACTTTGGTGCAATTCGGCTACCGGCCGGTCGGCCTCGATCACTACGCCAAGCCGGACGATCAATTGGTCGCGCAAGGCGGACGGCTGGCACGCAATTTCCAGGGCTACACCGACGACGACGCCGACGCTCTGGTCGGCCTCGGCGCCTCCGCCATCGGCCGCCTGCCGCAGGGCTTCGTGCAGAACCAGCCTGCGGTCGGCAATTATTCGCGCGCGATCGCCGACGGCAAGCTCGCCACCGTCAAAGGCATCGCGCTGTCCGCCGACGATCGCTTGCGCGGCAACATCATCGAGCGGCTGATGTGCGACATGGCCGTGGACCTCGATGCGGTCGTCAGCGAGACCGGCCTCGCCACCGACTTCTCCGGCGAGCTTGCATCGTTGCAGCCTTATCAGGACAACGGCAGCGTTGAGATCGACGGCCACCGCATCCGCATCACCGAAAAGGGCCGTCCTTACCTGCGCTTGGTTGCGTCGGCGTTCGATACCTATTTGGGACAGGCCAAATCGCGGCATTCGGTGGCCGTTTGACATCGCCGCGCGGCGCGTTGACGTAGGTCAAAGGCCGGGCTCCGAACCCACGTATAGGAATACTGCCTCCGCCGCAGGAAGGCGGCCCCGGCAAAAGGAGCGTCAAATGTCGGCCCTGCCCAGCGAACAAAAGCGCCGATCGCCCATCGAAGTCCTGCAGCAATGGTGGCAGGCATGGACAAGCAATGGGCCTGCTCTGGCAAACCCATCCTGCAGCGCCGAAAGCGAAGTGGAGCGGATCGCCAACGATATCGGCCTGTCCGCCGCCGAACTGCGCCGGCTCGCCAGTCTCGGTCCCGAATCCGCCGAGCTGCTGCTGCGCCGCATGGCGGCGCTCGACCTCGACCGCAAAGAGGTGGCGCAGGTTGAGCCGCAGACCTTCCGCGATCTCCAGCGCATCTGCACCATGTGCAAAAGCCACCGGCAATGCGCGCGCGATCTGCTGCGCGATGCGCGCAACCCGGCCTGGGAAGACTATTGCCCGAATGTCGCCACGCTCAAAGCGCTCAGCGCGATGCCGTGGTCGTCGCGGCGCGAGTGGTAGCCGCGCGCAATCGCGTTCACGCTTCGCCAAGTCAGATGTCGTCCACGACCGCATAAGCGCGGCGTTCGCGCACGCTCAACAAAGGCACCGCGCGCTCGAGCACAAGCGTCTTGAAGTGTTCGGTCTGCTGATGGTTATGGAACGCCTGCTCCGATGCATAGACTTCGTAGAGCAGGAAGTCGTCGGCGTCATCGTGGCCGCGAAGCACGGTGAACTGCGGGTTGCCGGGCTCCTTGCGGATGGCCGCGGCCAATTCGCGCAAGATCGCTTCGATCTTACCGGTCTCGCCGTCGCGCGGCCGCCAGCGCGCCACCATGACGTAGCTCATCGGCTGCTCCTCAGATAATGAGACCGCCGCCGTCGAGGTAGACGATGGAGCCGGTGGCAAAGCCGTTGCCCATGAAGGAGAGGATTTGCATGGCGATGTCCTCGCCCTCACCGACGCGTTTGACCGGCAGCGCGGCGGCGGTTTTCGCCAGCATGTCCTTGCGCGCGGCCTCCGGCATGGCGGCGCGGATCGGCGTATCGATCAAGCCGGGCGAGACGCAGTTGACGCGCACCGGCGCAAGCTCGAGCGCCAGCGCGCGCGTGAGCGATTTAAGCGCGCCGTTCGCCGCACCGACGATAGCCGAGGCCGGCCGCGGGCGGATGCTGAGAAAGCCGGAGACCAGCGTCAGCGAACCGCCGGCGCGGATCTCGGCCGCACGTGCGCAGCGCCAGGCGCCCCAGAACTTGCCTTCCATGGTGGCGCGCACGTCGTCCATGGACACGCTCTTGAACGGGCCGGTCTTGAGCTGCGCGGCGGTGACCACGACATGATCGACCGGGCCGCATTGCTTGAACAGATTGGCGACGCTGTCGTCGCTGGTGACGTCGGCTGCGATCGCCTTGACGCCGATTTTGTCGGCCGCGGCCTTGAGCTTCTCGGCGCTGCGCGAGGCGATGGTCACCTCGGCGCCTTCGCGCTTTGCCATTTCGGCGGTCGACAGGCCGATGCCCGATGAGCCGCCGACAACGACCACTTTCTGCCCTGCAAGGTTCATGCGTTCTCCCCGATTTGCTTTTTGATTTCGTACCGCCGCTTCACGCCGGCTGGTAGCGCGTGCCGATCGAAGGTTTGCTCTGGCCGAGCCCGGGCAATTCCCAGACGCCGGCGCCAGCCGGATTGACGTCGGCGGCGATGTCGACGTCGATCAGATAGGGCTTGTTGGCGGCGACGCCCTTGCGCACGGCCTCGGCGAGATCGCCGGCCCGGTCGACGCGCACGCCCTCGACGCCGGCCGAGCGGGCCATAGCGGCAAAGTCCGGATTGTAGCGTTGACCGGTCTTCGGGTCGTGGAAATCGGTCGCCAGCTCGCGTTTATTCAGATAGCCGCGTTGCAGCCCGCGGATCGAGGCGTAGGCGTAGTTGTTCCATACCACCCAGACCACCGGCAGATCGTATTCGACCGCGGTGCCGAGCACGTTGGCCTGCATGAAGAAGGCGCCGTCGCCGCACACCGACACGCAAGGCCGGTCGGGCGCTGCGTACTTGGCGCCGAGCACGCCGGCGACGCCGAAACCCATGGCGCCAAAGCCCATGCAGCTGATGAGCGAATCCGGCCGCCGCGGCTTGCAGTAGCCCAAGAGCCAGTTGTGGTGCACGCCAATATCGCTGACCATGATGGCGTCTTCCGGCAGGCCGCGATCGATCTCGAAGGCCGCGCGCTGCGGATTGATCGGCTGCGTGTCGTCGGTGAAGCCGGGCGCCACCAGTCTGTCCCACTCCTTGCGGTAGCCGTCGATCTGCCTGCAGCCACTTCTTGCGGGCGTCGAGCTTCTTGTCGGCGTCCTTGCGGCGGTCGAGCTCGGCCAGCACCTGGCGCAGGAAGGTCCGGATGTCGGCCATCAGGCCGAGCGCCACCGGATAATTGCGGCCGATCTCATCCGGATCGATGTCGACATGAATGAGCTTGGTCGGCGGGATGGTGAAGGAGTAGCCGGGAATCCATGAGCTCGAGGTGCGATCATCGAACCGCGTACCGAGGCACAACAACACGTCGGCCTGACGCGTGGCGTGGTTGGCCTGATAGTGGCCGCCACGCGCGACCAGACCCAGCGCGAGCGGATGGTGGGTGTCGATCGCGCCGAGCCCGCTCATCGAAGCCGCCACCGGAATCTGCAAGCGTTCGGCAAGCTTGAGCAATTCCGCGGCCGCGCCGCCGTGGCGGATGGCTTGCCCGACAAAAATGACAGGGCGCTCGGCGCCGAGCAGCATGTCGACGGCTTTCACGACGCCTTCGGGATCGGCACCACAACGGCTCGAGATGTTGCCGTTCCATGCCTTGGCGTTCGGCGCTTCTTCTGCGGCCGATTCCATGAACACATCGTACGGGACGTCCAGCACCACCGGCCCGGGGCGCCCCGTCATCATCGTCTTCCAGGCCTGCCGTACCGCGAGCGGCACCATCTCGCCGCGCGTCGGCTGGAACACCCGCTTGCACAGGCTGCGCACGGTCGACGGGAAGTCGGCCTGGTTCTGCCGGTACATCTCCTGGAAGGCGCCGCGGTTGAACTGGCTGGTCGGCACGTTGCCGGTCACGGCCAGGAACGGCACCGAGTTCGAGATAGGCGGTGGCCAGCGAAACCGGCAGCTGCGCCGAACCGGGACCGCACGAGGTAAAGGTCGCGGTCGCCTTGCCCGACACGCGGTAATAGACGTCGGCCATGAAGCCGGCGACGCTCTCGTGATGCACCGAGATGGTCTTGATGTCGGCCGAGCGCTCGTACAGCGCGTCGATGAACTGGATGTTGCCGTGCCCGCACAGGCCGAACACCTGGGGCACCTTCTCCTGGATCAGATAGTCGACGATGACCTGCGCGCCGTTGAGCTTGTTGGTGGTCGCCATCGATCGTTCTCCTACCCGTACACCACGGCCGTTTCGAGCAGCGCGCGAAGCTATGTCTCATAATGCTGTACGTCAATTGATAATGTGGTATTGGCGGGCACGCGCTTTTTGGGGAGGACGACACCATGGCGACCGCACGCAACTGGTTCATCCGCAACATCGCCGAGGTGCCGTGGCGCCAGTTCCCCGACCATTTCGGCGGCGCGCTGTCGAAGCCGCTGGTCATGCCGGAGACCGCCGGCTCGCACCACATCGACTACCGCATCTCGATGTATCAGCCGATGGCCTACGTCAAAGTGCACAGCCACAAAGTGCAGGAGCAGGTCTATCACGTGCTCGAGGGCGAAGGCCTCATGCATATCGACGGCGAGGATCGCGTCGTGCGCAAGCACGATTTTATTTTCCTGCCGCCCGGCGTCGAGCACTCGATCTCCAACAGCGGCCTCGTCGATCTCGTCTTCCTCGTCGTCACGTCACCGGTGACGGATGACGTGAAGTAACCCACCTTGCCAGCGCCGCGGTAAATTTCGACAATCGACAACAACGAAAAGACGCGGATAGGGGAGGATGCATGACACCTAAACTCAAGACTGCCGGAGCGGCGATCGTGCTCGCCTGCGTTGCGCTGGTTCTCGCGCGGCCGGCGCAAGCGCAGGATTTTTCCAACAAGCCGATCCGCATCATCGTCGGCCTGGTCGCCGGCGGCGCGACCGACGTCACCGCGCGGCTGATCGCGCAGAAGCTGACCGATAGCCTGCACACCAATGTCTATGTCGAGAACAAGCCGGGCGCCGCCTTCGAGCCGGCATTGCGCGAATTGACCGGCTCGCCGCCGGACGGCCACACGCTGTTCATGATTTCGGCGAGCGTCGTCGTCACCCAGCCGTTCCACAAGGACTATCCGTTCGATCTCGCCAAGATGACGCCGGTGACCGAAGTGTCGAGCGGGCCGTTTATTCTGGTGTCGCGCAAGACCGCGCCGTTCAAGACCGTCGGCGACCTCGTCGCCTACGGCAAGGCAAATCCCGGCAAGCTCACCTTCGGCTCCGGCGGCGGCGCCGGCAGCTCGCTCTATCTCGCCGCCGAACTGCTGCGGCTGCGCTCGGGCATCACCATCGTCAACGTGCCTTACAAGGGCGCCGCGGCCTCGCTCACCGATCTGCTCGGCAGCCACATCGACGCGATGTTCGACGCCATGCCGGTCGAGGTCGGCCAGGTGAAAGGCGGCAACGTCGTCGGCCTCGCGGTGACCAGCGCCAAGCGCTCGGAGGCGCTGCCGGATGTGCCGACCATGGCGGAGTCCGGGCTACAAGGATTTCGTGGTGGACAATTATTTCGGCCTGCTCGCGGCGCCGGGCACGCCGCCGGCCATCGCCAAGAAGCTGCGCGACGAAGTCGCCAAGGCCGTGGCGATGCCCGAGCTCGTCACGGAATTCAAGAAGCAGGGCATGGCGCCGGTCGGCAGCGAGCCGGAAGAGTTCGGCAGACTGATCAAGTCCGAGCTCGCGCTCTGGACCAAGGTCATCCAGGACGCCGGCATCAAGCCGCAATAAGCCACATCCGGCGATCGGACCGTCAAGCCCGCCCGCGCAAAGGAGCAATCGATGAGTCGTGGACCTTGGATCAATCACTTCGGCGACAATTTTCTCTGGTCGAACGCGATCCTGATCCTCAAGGGCATGGCGCCTTACGGCGTGGTCTCGCTCGAGGAGATCGACCGCGCCTGCGAGAAGCTGCGGCCGCGCTGGAACGAGCCGGACCGCGGCAAGGCCTGGTTCGAGGAATGGCGCGCGCTGGGCGATGCAGATCGAGAAGCGCGGCGACGACGCGCTCGCCAAGGGCCACAAGATCACCGCCGGCGACTATTACCTGCGCGCCGGCATCTATCACTACAACGCCGAGCGCTTCATCGTGCCCGGCCCGGAGAAGAAGGCGCAGTGCGCCCACGCCTATAAGGTCTGGCACCAGGGCATCCGGCTGCGCCAGCCGAACGTCGAGTTCATCGAGGTGCCCTATGAAGGCACCACGCTGCCGGCGCTGTTCATGAAGGCGCCAGGCGACGGCCCAACGCCGACCGTGGTCGTGGTCAACGGCATGGACAACGCCAAGGAGATGAGCATCTTCTTCTGCGGGCTCGAATTCGCCCGCCGCGGCTACAACACGCTTTGCATCGACGGCCCCGGCATGGGCGAGATGCGGCGCATGCGCGACATGCCGAGCCGCTACGACTACGAGGTGCCGGGCACCGCGGCGCTCGAATATCTGCTGAAGCGGCCGGAGGTCGACGGCAAGCGCGTCGCCATCATGGGCTACAGCTTCGGCGGCTATTATTCGTCGCGCATCGCCGCCTTCGAGAAGCGCTACGCCGCCTGCATCGCGCTGTCGGCGCTGCACTGGGATCTCGCCGCCTGGCAGCAGAAGATCAAGGACGCCAACCGCAACGCGCCCGAGCTCGGTGGCGCAGTCGAACTTCCAATGGCGCTGGGTCGCCGGCGCCAAGGACGAGGACGAAGGCATCGAGATCGCCAAGAAGTTCTCGCTCAAGGACGTGGCGAAGAACATCACCTGCCCGTTCCTGGTCACCCATGCCGGCAACGACCGCGTGGTGCCGGTCGAGAACGCGCAGAAGCTCTATGACGCGGTCGGCTCGAAGAACAAGACCATCAAGATCTTCACGACGGAGGAAGGCGGCGCCGAGCACGCCCATGTCGACAACCGCCAGGTCGGCATCGACTTCGCCGCCGACTGGCTCGCGGACAATATGTAACCGGGCCGCGCAACGGGACGAGAGTGGCGCCGCGCAGGGCGCAAGTGAAAAACGCCGCTACCGCAGCCGGTAGAGCGCGTGCCGTCGATTTCGCGTGAACGGCCGCACCTGCGTTGGCCAGCGCCCGGCTTCCACGGCCCTCGCCCATTCGCGGCTGACCAGCACGTGAGGCCCGTCGATCTCGTAGAGCGCACTGTGGCGCGGACCATCATGCGTAACCCGCTTTTCTTCGCCGCCGATGCTGATGGCGAATGGTTCGCCCTCGACGCGAGTGACTGCGTGCACGCCGGGCACGGCGAAGAGATTGGGCACGTGCTCGGTGTCGTAGACTTCGTTGAAAAGCGCTTCCTTGTCGGGATCGACGTCCATGCTGGCGACGAATAGGTACTTCGATGCTATCGGCATTGAGACCCCCTCCGTTTGCCGTGACAGCGATTATAAAAAAGCTTCTCAGTCCGTAGTGCAGACACTCCTCTAGCGCGCGGCGTGATCGATGCGCTTCTTGTGGCCGGCCGGAAATTTCGCCGCCAGCGCGTCGCGCATCCAGTCGGCGACGTGCAGATAGAAGTCCGGCAGCCGGCTGCCGAAGACGTGGCGTCTCGTCCTCGTAGACCCACATTTCCTTCGGGCACGACAGCAGATCGAACATGCGCTCGCCGTCGGCGAGCGGGCACAGCTCGTCGTATTCGCCCATCGCCAGCAGCGTCGGGCATTTGATCTTGCCGGCGAGCGGCTCGAGCGTCATCTGCGCCGCCATGGCGTCGAACGCATCCTCGTCGTAGATGTTCGACATATACATGTAGTTGGCGCGGTAGGCGGGCTTGGAGTGCTTGAAGATCGTGTCCTTCTGCAGATAGTTGCCCATGGCGCCGACCAGCGCCTTGACCCGCGGATCGAAGGCGGCGACGCGCGGGCCCCAGTAGCTGCCCATGCTCCAGCCGTAGATGCCGACCTTGCCGGCGTCGAGCTCGGGGATGGTCTCGATGAAATCGATCGCCGCCTTGCCGGCGCGCTCGAAGTTGTCGAGCGTCACCCAGGTCTCGCGCGTGTTGCTCTCGCCCTGCCCCGGCCCGTCGATGCGACAGCGTCGCCATGCCGCGGCGGCGGAAGTGATTGTGATACGGGCTCGGCATGTATTCCTTGATGGTGTCCATGCCGGGAATGACCAGCACGACCGGCGTCTTGGCCTTGGCGCCGGGCACCGTCTGCAGAATGCCGGGGATGGTCTTGCCGTTCTCGAACGGGATCTCGACGCGGCGCACCGGCGCCTCGTCGAACAATTCGGTGAAGCGCGTGTAGCAATGGACCATGCGCTTGTAGAGCTCGAGCTTGCGCGGCGTGTTGGCGTGGATCACGCCGCAGGGCGGCCCGTAATAGAGCGCGGCGCGGTAGTAGAACTCGGCGGCGCTTTCGCGATGGCCGGCCGCTTCGGCCTCCTCGGCGAGCTTCTGCTCCTGCTCGGCGGTGCGCACCCACTGCTTGACCACCGCCATCGGGTTCTTGATGCGCTCGGTGGTGCGCCGCACGTCGGCGGGGCGGAAGCCCCATTCGACGAACATCACCGAGCGGAAGCCGAAGACGTCGAGGACCTTGTAGAATTCCTCGTTCACCCATTTTTGCGCGCGCCGGCTGCGGTCGTTCAAAGCTTGTCTCCTCGGTTTATAAAGAGTCGCGCCGGCGCGAAGGCCGGCGCGAGCGATCATACGCCAACGTCTATTGTCCTTTGAGCCCCTTCGCCTCGATGAAGGCGCCCCAGTTTTTGACGTCGCTGACGACGCGCGCGTGCAGCTCGGGCCCCGCCGCGTATATCGGGCGCGATGTCGAGCGCCTTGAGCCGTTCTTTCAGCTCCGGCGTTTCCAGCGAAGCTTTGATCGCCTTCTGCAGTTTCGCCGTCACGTCGGCCGGCAGGTTCTTCGGCCCGAACACCGCGAACCAGAAGCGCAGATCGACGTCGGCATGCTTGATGCCGGCTTCCTCCAGCGTCGGCACTTTCGGCAGCGCCGGCGAGCGCGTCTTGCCGGTGACCGCGAGGCACTTGATGCGGTTGGTGTCGACCAGAGGCTTCGCCACCTGGCTCGACGGCAGCGTGAGGTCGACGTGGCCGGCGATCAGGTCGGCCATGGCCGGCCCGCCGCCGCGATAGGGCACGTCGATGGCTTCGATCTTGGCGCCGTCGCGCACCACGTCCCACACCAGTTGCGACACCGAGGTCACGCCGGCCGAGGCAAAGGTCAGCTTCTTTGGCGACGAATGCGACAGCGCGATCAGTTCCTTCATATTGTTGGCCGGCACCGCATTGGCGACGCATATCGCGAGCGGCGACGTCGCGGCAAACGCGATCGGCGTGAATTCCGTGGTCGGGTCGAATTGCGGCTTGATGTCCTTGAAGCCGGGGCGGATGACGAGCGCGTTTTCCGCCATCATCAGCGTGTAGCCGTCGGGGCTGGCGGAAGCGACGGTGCGCCAGCCGATATAGCCGCTGGCGCCGGGCACGTTCTCGACCAGGACCGTCTGGTTGAGCGCCTTGGCGAGCGGCCCGGAGAAGATGCGCGCGAAGGTGTCGGTGGCGCCGCCCGGCCCGAAGCCGACGATGAGCCGGATCGGCCGGTCGGGATATTCCGCGTGCACGCTGGAGAGGGCCGGCACGGCAAGAAGCGCACCGGCGAACGCCATCGACAACAATCGGCGCATTTTCATTTTCCTCCGCTGATCCGGCTTGTTTTTTGCGGTCCGGTTGCGCCGCCGCGCCGGTATCGTTTGCCCGGCGGAAAGCTATCCGGAATTCCGGCGAGACGACAGCGGGGAGTGCGCGCTTGCGCCTCAGCGGCACAGGCAAGCCGGAGTTGCGGATTTGCGGTGGCTGTTGCGTTTACGCGAACGGGCGGAGTGCGTCGCCTGCCTACGCTAAAGCTTCGGCGGGCTGCCTTCGCGCTCGGCCGGCTTGCCAGCCGAAGCTCCGAAGTATTCAGCCCGCCTACGAGGGGCCTTGCCCGCCAAAGCTTTAGCGAAGGCGAGTGGCGGAGAGGGAGGGATTCGAACCCCCGATACCCTTGCGAGTATGCCGCATTTCGAGTGCGGTGCATTCAACCGCTCTGCCACCTCTCCGGAGCCCAAAAAAAGCCTGAAAAAGCCCGATTTGGACGGCTGCTATCTAACCAAGCAGGCCAAGACAGACAAGGCTCCGCCCGTTTATATTGTGCGTGAGCCGAGACACAGCCGCCGGCCGGTATGACAATGGGCGAAACCGTGAAATTCGACCGCATGCGCAAGGAATTGCGCGGCATTTTGCCGACATTCGGCATGGTCGCGGCGATCACCGTCTTTGTCTATGTCATCGTCATCGAGACCGGGCTCGGCCACGGCTCGGTGGTCTACCTTATCCCTGTGGTGATCGCCGCCACCCGCTGGGGCATCGTGTCGGCGATCTTTGCCGCCGTCTGCGGCGTGCTCGCCTCCGCCTTCTTCTTCTATCCGCCGGTCTACAGCTTCCGCATCAAGGACCCGCACGAGGTCATCAATCTGATCCTGTTCATCTTCGTCGCGGTCGTGGTGAGCCAGCTCGCCACGCGCCTCAAGCGCGAATTGGAGATGGCGCGCCAGCGCGAAATCGACCTGCGCGACCTCTACGCCTTCTCGCGGCGCCTCGCGGTGGCGTTCGACGTATCCGACATCCATGCCGCCATCGAGGACCACCTCGCCGCCGTCATGCAGCGCAAGGTCGTGCTGTTCGCCGGCGCGCGCGACGCGTCTGCCTCGAGCGGACGGCACGCCGGTATCGCGGTGCCCGCGCCGGTGCTGGCCGAGGTGGTCGAGGCGGCGTCCGGACGGCGCGACAGCTCTAGCGGCGCGATGGTGACCGCCGACAGCGGCGATGTCTGGCTGGTCCGCGCCGTGTCGCCGAAGAGTCCCGAATTCGGCGTCATCGCCATCAATCTCGGCCGCGAATCGACGGATGGCTCGAACGAGATGCGCATCCGGGTCGACGCGGTGCTGGCCGACGCCACCGCGACGCTGGAGCGGCTCGGCGTCGCGCACGCGATCAGCGAGGCGCGCATGCGCTCGCAGACCGACGATCTGCGCGAGGCGCTGATCGGTTCGGTCAGCCACGAATTGCGCACGCCGCTCGCCTCGATCCTCGGCGCCGCCACGGTGTTGAGCGCGGCGCCGGCGCTGGCCAACGAGAAGAAGTTGAAGGCGCTGGTGCACGACGTGCGTGACGAAGCCGAGCGCCTCAACAACGACATCCAGAATCTGCTCGACGCCAGCCGCATCTCGAGCGACGGCATCAAGCCGCACATGGAATGGGCCGATCCGGCCGACATCGTCAATTCGACGATCGAGCGCTGCCGCCGCCGCTTGGCCGACCGCCGCCTGCTGCTCGACCTGCCGGCCGATCTGCCGCTCATCCACGCCGACCCGGTGCTGGTGCAGCAGGCGCTGGTGCAGGTCTTCGACAACGCGGTGAAATATTCGCAACCGGGCTCGCAGATCGCGGTCGGCGCGCGCGCGGCCGACGGCCGCTTGATCCTGAGCGTCGGCGACCAGGGCGCCGGTCTCACCGCGGCCGAACGGACGAAAATGTGGGACCGCTTCGCACGCGGCGAACGCCACGCCGCGACCATCAGCGGATCCGGCCTCGGGCTGTGGATCGCCTCAGCCTTCATCGCCGCCAATGGCGGCAAGATCAACGCCGTCAGCGAGGGTCCCCGCTTGGGCACCACGGTCGCGATCGAACTTCCAATCACCCAAGCGGCGGTCCCGCAAATGGAAGGTGACGTAGATGAATGAGCCATCCCCGATCGTGCTCGTCGTCGACGACGAGATTCAAATCCGCCGCTTCCTGCGCACCGGTTTCGAGCTCAACGGCTTCGTGGTGCACGAGGCCGGCACCGGCGCCGAGGCGATCCGCTCCGCCACGCTGCGGCCGATCGATCTCGTCATCGTCGATCTCGGCCTGCCCGACATGGACGGCTCCGAAGTGGTCGAGCGCATCCGCTCCTGGTCGAGCGTGCCGATCATCGTGCTCTCGGTGCGCTCGACCGAAGCGGAGAAAGTGCATCTGCTCGAGCTCGGCGCCGACGACTACGTAGTCAAGCCGTTCGGCATGGCCGAGCTGCTCGCGCGCGTGCGCGTGGCGCTAAGACGTCAAATGCGCGCGGTCTCCGGCGAGCCGACGGTCAAGGTCGGCCCTCTCACCATCGACCTCGCCGCCCGCGCGGTGACGCTCAACGGCGCCCGCCTGACGCTGACGCCGAAGGAATACCGGCTGCTGCAGATGCTGGCGCAACACGCCGGCAATGTGGTGACGCACCAACACCTCTTGAAAGAAGTGTGGGGCTCGATCCACGTGCACGACACGCATTATCTGCGCATCTTCGTGCGCAAGCTGCGGCAGAAGATCGAGCCGCATCCGGATTCGCCCAAGATCCTGGTGACGGAACTGGGCGTCGGCTACCGGCTGGCGCAGGACGGCGCGGCCGAGACCGGCAGCGGCGCCATGGCCGACGCCTCGGCCAAAGGCGAGGGCTGAGCGGCGCCTTCTTGACCTCCCCGCCGCTGCGCCGCGGGAGGGTAAAAGCCGCCTTTTCTTGACATTTTGCGTCGGGACCCTTCATAAGCATGGCGTCGCGGGCCCTCGGGTCCGCGTGCTTTTTCAAGGGCTGGTTAAGCCCTTAAAAACACACAACAAACCGACTGAAAGAAGCCGGTAATCCTCCGAGCACCGGGATCGAACACGAGGGAAGAATGATGTTCGCAGTCATCAGAGCCGGCGGCAAACAATACCGGGTGGCCGCCGAAGACATTATCCGGATCGACCGGGTGACCGGCGAGCCGGGCGAAATCGTCGAGTTCGGCGAAGTGCTGGTGCTGGGCGGCGAAACCCCGCAGATCGGCGTGCCGACGGTTCAAGGCGCCACCGTCGCCGGCGAGGTGCTCCAGCACACGCGCGGCGACAAGGTGATCGCCTTCAAGAAGCGCCGGCGTAAGAATTCGCGCCGCAAGCGCGGCTACCGCCACGATTTTTCGGTGATCCGCATCACCGAGATCCTCACCAATGGCGCCAAGCCGTCGAAGGAGCCGCCGCCGCGGCCCAAGCGCGAGCCCAAGGCCAAGCCGGAAGGCGAGGCCGAGGCCGAGCCGAAGGCCGCTAAACCGAAGGCGAAGGCCAAAAAGCCGGCCGCAAAAAAGCCCGCGGCAAAGAGCAAGAAAAAGTGAGATGATTCCTTCACGGAATCGGTGTAAATAGGTCCCGAATTAAAGAGAGCACTCATGGCGCATAAGAAAGCAGGCGGATCATCCCGGAACGGCCGCGATTCAGCGGGCCGGCGGCTTGGCCTGAAGAAGGCGGGCGGCGAGATCGTCGTCGCCGGCAATATCCTTGCGCGTCAACGCGGCACCACGTGGCATCCCGGCCGCAATGTCGGCTGTGGCAAGGATCACACGCTGTTCGCTCTCGTCGATGGAAAGGTTCAGTTCGCTTCCAAAGCCAAAGGCCGCACTTACGTGTCCGTTGTACCGATGACGGAGGCTGCGGCCGAGTAAAAGGTAGACCAAAATTCGAGGTCTGCCGGACATCCAGTCAAACCGGCAGAGCTCAATGGGCTCTGAGAGGGGGAGACGGGTGACCGGCTCCCCCTCTTCGCATTTCAACGCGCCCGCGTTGAGACAAAGGAGCCCGTGCCATGACACTGCTAGAACGCATACCGAGAGAGACCTTCCACGAGGGCAGTATCCCCGTCCTCGAGACCAAGCGGCTTGCGCTGCGCGCGCCGCGCCTCGGGGACGCTAAAACGGTAGCGACGCTCGCCAACGACCGCCGCATCGCCGAAAACACGGCGCGCATTCCGCATCCGTACAAGACGGCGGATGCCGAGAGTTTCATCGCCGGCGCCAACCAGGCCGGCGGCGAGGCGGTGTTCCTCATCACGCTGCGCGACGGGACGATCATCGGCGCCTGCGGCGTGTTGCAGCAGGAGGCCGCACCCGAGCTCGGCTACTGGCTGGGCGTCGAGCATTGGGGCAAAGGCTACGCCACCGAGGCGCTGCACGCGGTGATCGACTATGCCTTCACCGATCTCGCGCACGAGTCGCTGCAGGCCGGCGCCCGCGTCACCAACCCGGCGTCGCGTCGGGTGCTGGAGAAGTGCGGCTTCCAGTGGACCGGCGTCGGGCTCTATCGCATCAGCTCGATCAAGTCGTCGGCGCCCATCGACCGCTTCCGGCTCGAGCGCGGCATCTGGTCGGCGCTCAAGACCTGGGGCCGGTCGAAGAAGGTTTCATAAAATGTCATGGTCGGCCTTGTGCCGGCCATCTCGCTTAGGGACGCACGTGCCCTCCTCAGCGGGATCGCCGGAAGTCGGGCTTGCCCGACTTCCGCAATAATGATTGCCGCAAGTCGGGTAAACCCGACTTGCGGTGCCAAGCCCGACGATGACAAAGCCTTTAGTTTGCGCGACACTGGCGAAGAATTTCGTCAGGGAGGATGACAATGGATTACACGCTCGACCAGTTCATCGCCGACTGCAAAGCGACGCTCACCCGCGACCCCGGCCCTGCCGGCCGCGAGCAGGTGCGCGGCAATCTCGAGCGCCTGCTCGCCAATTCCGACTTCATCAAAGCCTATTGCGGCGACGATCAGCCGCACGGCGTGAAAGTGCTGTATGAGGACCCCAAGCTCGGCTTCCAGGTGCTCGCGCACATCAACGCCAAGGCGCACAAGTCGCCGCCGCACGATCACGGCGCCTCGTGGGCGATCTACGGCCAGGCGACGAAGTACACCGACATGACCGAGTGGGCGCGCGAAGATGACGGCCGCAATCCCAACCGCGCCGCGCTCAAGCCGGCGAAGAAATACCGGCTCAATCCGGGCCAGGCCGGCATCTACCAGGACGGCGCCATCCACTCGATCGACTATCCCAACTCCGCGCGCTTCGTGCGCGTCACCGGTACGGATCTGGAAAAGATCAACCGCATCAAGGTCGATCTCGCCACCGGCGCGGTGGAACAGATCCACGCCCGCCAGGCGTCGTGAACCTGCATACGACGAAAGTGCTTCGCCCCCTCACCCCCGCCGCCGTCAAAGCCATGCTGCGCGACGGCGGCGAGCTGCGCTGATCGATCTGCGCGAGGAGCTGATCTTCTCGCGCAACCATCTGCTGTGGGCGCGCAACGTGCCGCTGAGCCGGCTGGAGCTGCGCTTCGCACCGCTTGTGCCGCGCAAGTCGACGCGCATTGTGCTGATCGACGACAATGACGGCCTCTGCCGCGTGCCGCTGCCGTCCTCGCGCGCGCCGGCTACAACGACCTCTCTTTTCTCGACGGCGGCACCACGGCCTGGGCCGCGGCCGGTTTCGAATTGTTCTCCGGCGTCAACGTGCCGAGCAAAGCCTTCGGCGAATTCATCGAGCACGCAAGCCATACGCCGAGCGTCAGCGCCGAAGAGCTGAACGCGCTGATGCAGGCGGGCACGAACATGGTCGTGCTCGATTGCCGGCCGCTCGACGAATATTCGCGCATCTCCATCCCGACCGGCATCAACGTGCCCGGCGCCGAATTGGTGCTGCGCGTGCACGACATCGCGCCTTCGCCCGACACGCTGATCGTCGTCAATTGCGCCGGCCGCACGCGCAGCATCATCGGCGCGCAGTCGCTGATCAACGCCGGCGTGCCCAACAAAGTGGTGGCGCTGCGCAACGGCACCATGGGCTGGCATCTTGCCGGCCTCGCCTGCGACAAGGGCAAGGACTTGCGCTTTCCCGCGGTGAGCAAGGACGGCCTCGCCTGGGCCAAAGCATCGGCCGCCGCGGTCGCGCGCAAATTTGACGTGCCCTGGATCGATCGCGGCGACGCTGGAGCGTTGGCGCGCCGATGAGACGCGCACGACCTACGTGTTCGACGTGCGCGAGCCGGCCGAATACGTGGCCGGCCATGTTCCCGGCGCGCTCTCGGCACCGGGCGGACAACTTGTGCAGGCGACCGACCAATACGCCGGCACGCTTCGGGCCCGCATCGTGCTCTGCGACGACAACGAAGTGCGCGCGGTGATGACCGCCTCCTGGCTCAAGCAGATGGGTTGGAAAGACGTCGCGGTGCTGCCGGAAGCCGGCGACGAAAAGGGCCAGCCGTCGCCAACGTGCTCGGCACGTTGCCGGATGACGCCGCGATCGACGCGTCCGCGTGCGCGCGCGCGGCGACGCGACCATCGTCGATCTCTCGCGCAGCCCGGACTACCGCAAGGGCCACATTCCCAGCGCCTGGTTCGCCATCCGCGCGCGGCTCGCGCAAGCGCTCGAAAAGATTTCGCCGCGCGGCACGCTGGTGCTCACCTCGGAGGACGGGTGCTTGCCGGCCTCGCGGTCGAGGAGGCGCGCGCACTGACCGCGCTACCGGTGCGCTGGCTCAAGGGCGGCAACGCGGCCTGGGCCGCCGCCGGGTTTCCGCTCGCGACCGACCAGAAGCTGGCGGACGAGCCGCTCGACGCCTGGCTCAAGCCCTACGAGCGCGCCGGCGATCCGAAGGCCGCGATGAACGAATATCTGTCGTGGGAGATCGATCTGCTCGACCGCATCAAGCGCGACGGCACGACGAATTTCCGTACGCGCCTAATTTTACTGCCTCATCGCCGTCTCGAATTTCTCGCCGAATTCGGTGAGCTCCTCGACATTCAAGTCGCTCACCGCCCACAGATTGATGCCGTTCTCGCTCCAGCGCCGCACGTTGAAACCGTGCAGGCTCTCCATCACTGCGGCGCGGCGCGCCGAGCCGGGTGCCGGCGCGCAGAACAGATTGATGACGTGCACGCGCCGGCGATAGACGATGACCGCCACCGGCTTGGCGTCGAGCATAATCGAGCCGCCCGCCCAGCAGCGTGAAGCCCTGCGCGGTCAGGTCGACCACCGGCGGGGCGACGTCGAGCCGGCCGTTGAACCACGGCTTGACCGTGTGCTGGTCGCTCGAAGCACGTCGATCAGATGCTGCGCCTGCAGCGAGCGCAGATGCGCCGACACGACTTCGCCCAGGATGCGCTTCTGGTCGTCGGCGCGCATCACCATCAGCAGCAGGCCGGAGGCGGCGAGCGCGCTCACGCCCGCGCCGGCCGCGAAGCCCTCGAGCACGGCGCGCCGGCTCGCCGCCGCCGCGCGGCGCCGGCAGTTTGCCTTCGATGCGCGCGCGCAAGCCCGCCGGCGCCGTATAGCGCAAGGCCGCCGGCGTCATCGCGTGGCGCAGTTCCTGGAATTCGCGCAGCTCGCCGCGCAGGCGGCGCAGGTCGCGAGATGCGTCTCCACCTCGCGCGCGTGCCCGGCGTCGAGCTCGCCGTCGATCAGCGCGTGCATCAGCACGTTGGCTTCGTCGCAATTCATGACGCTTCCCCCCGCCTTCGGCCGCGATCCAGGCGTCGCGCAACAGCCCACGCGCGCGCGCCAGCCGTGACATCACCGTGCCGATCGGCGCCTCGATCACCGTGGCGATGTCGCGATAGGACAGATCGTTGATCTCGCGCAGCACGATCACCTCGCGGAATTCCGCCGGCAGTTCGCCGATCAGCCGGCGCATGGTGTCGCAGTCCTGCCGGCGCAGCATCGCCTGCTCCGGCGTGTCGCCGGGCTCGCGCCAGATCGGCGCGGCCTGCGGCTCGCCGGCGTCCGCCGTAAACACCAGCCGCACGCCGCCCGCGTGCGCCGCATGGCAGACATTGCGCAAGATCGCCATCAGCCACGGCTTGATCGGCCCGCCGCGGAAGGTGTCGAAATGGCGGAACGCGCGCAGATAACATTCCTGCACCGCGTCGTCGGCGTCGCTGGCGCTGCGCATCAGATAGCGCGCCAGCGTGTAGACGTCGTCGAGATGCGGCAGGGCGAGCGTCTTGAAACGCTCCGCCTTGCCGCCGTCGCTGACGTCGATCGCGCCGCCCGCCATCATCGCCGAACCCGGCCCAGCCGCTATCTATTTCGCGGCCCTCCACCACAATCGTGCCCGTCATATCGGATGCAAGGAGCAGAAATAGGCAAAGCTGCCCGGTGTCGCAAATGTGAACGAGAACTTGTCGTCGGTGTCGAGCGCCTTCGAGCGGAACGCCAAGGTTTTCGATGTCACCGTGTGCGGGATGTCGTCGTGGTTGACCCAGGTCACGGTGTCGCCGGCGTTCACCGTGATCTGCTGCGGGTTGAAGGCGAAGTTGTCGATCTTCACTTCGATAGTCGGCGGCCGCGCCGGGCTTGACGCAGCGGCAACGAGCATCACGGTCGCGCCGAGCGCGAGAGTTTTGCAAATGTCATGGCGCTTTAGCTCTTCAGCGGCGTGTCGATGATGGCGAGGCGCTGCTCGCCCTGCTTGAAGGTGACGCTGGCCGTGCCGAGCATGCGTGCGCAGTTTCTCGTCCGGCACTTTCATCGGCCCGGGCGACGGCGCCGTGCCGGGCGCCGGCTGCGGGAAGGCGGTCGAGCGCGCGGTGTGGAAGGTGACGTTGCCTTCCACCTTCTGCATCACCTGGTGGATGTGGCCGTTGAGCACGGTCACCGAGCCGAAACGCTTCAGGTAGCCGAGCGCCTGCGCGCTGTCCTCGGTGCCCCAGCCCCATTGCGGATAGACCGTCCACAACGGGATGTGCGCGAACACCACGATCGGCGTCGATGCCGAGCGGCCTTTGAGATCGTCCTCGATCCATTCGAGCTGCTCGTCGCCGAGGCTGCCCATGCCGCCGCCCTTCAGGTTGGCGACGTTGACCAGGCCCATGAAATGCACGCCGTTGGCGTCGAACAGTAATAGCCGGAGCCCTTGGTGCCGCGGCCGTAGCGTTCCTTGTAGAGCTTGATGTCGGGATCGATGATGTCGTGCTCGCCCGGCACGTAATGGACGTCGAGCTTGGCCTGCGCGATGATCTTTTCGGCGTCGTCGAATTCGGATTCCTTCGACAGATGCGTGATGTCGCCGGTATGGATCATGAAGGCGGGCTTTTGCGGGATTGCCTTGATGCGGGCGATCGCCTCTTCCAGCGTGCCCTTGGCGTTCGGGTTGGCCGGCTTGTCGAAGCCCATGTGGCTGTCGCTGATCTGCAGGAACGTCAGACCCTTCGGCTCGGCCGCCTGCGCCTGTCGACCAGGCCGAGCGAATGCGGCACGCCGCCGGATATGGTCCACAGCACCCCGGTGCCGGCCCAGGTCATGCATTCCAGCACCTTGCGGCGGCTGGGGCCTTCATCGTGATCGGTCATTGTCCGTCTCCCTTACGCGGGTTACGGGGACTAGATCGGGCGACGGGGGCGATTTATTCCCGGCGGGCCTGTGGAACTGCGGCGGCAATGCCATATACGCTAACGCCATGAAATTCCTCGACGAAGCCAAGGTCTATGTGCAGTCCGGCGCCGGCGGCAACGGCTGCATCGCGTTCCGGCGCGAGAAGTTCATCGAGTTCGGCGGGCCCTCGGGCGGCGACGGCGGCAAGGGCGGCGACGTGATCGTCGAGGCGGTCAACGGCCTCAATACGCTGATCGATTACCGCTACCAGCAGCACTTCAAGGCGCAGAACGGCGGCAACGGCATGGGTAAGGACATGCACGGCGCCAACGGCAAGGACGTCGTGCTCAAGGTGCCGGTCGGCACGCAAATCTACGAGGAGGACGGCGAGACGCTGCTCGCCGATCTCACGCGGGCCGGCGAGCGCATCACCTTGATGAAGGGTGGCAATGGCGGCTTCGGCAACGCGTATTTCAAAACCTCGACCAACCAGGCGCCGCGCCGCGCCAATCCCGGCCAGCCGGGCGAAGAGCGCACCATCCGCCTGCGTCTCAAATTGATCGCCGACGCCGGTCTGATCGGCCTGCCCAATGCCGGCAAGTCGACCTTCCTCGCCGCGGTCAGCGCGGCCAAGCCGAAGATCGCCGACTATCCGTTCACCACGCTGCATCCGCAGCTCGGCGTGGTGCGCGTCGACGAGCGCGAATTCGTGCTGGCCGATCTGCCCGGGTTGATCGAGGGCGCGCACGAGGGCGTCGGATTGGGCGACCGCTTCCTCGGCCACACCGAACGCTGCCGCGTATTGTTGCATTTGATCGACGGACCGGCGAGGACGCCGGCGCCGATTACAAGACCGTGCGCG
>CAVTCV010000015.1:0-369750 GCA_963733315.1 uncultured Alphaproteobacteria bacterium
GGTGGGCGCACCAGGGCTCGAACCTGGGACCCGCTGATTAAGAGTCAGCTGCGCTTTATTATTCTAGAGGCTCAGAGCACTGTTTCAGCCTGTCCAGATCGATGCAGGTGCGGTGGTATTTCGTAGGCCGCAGCCCCTGTCGCAGAGATATTCGATGCAACCAAGCAATGCGATCAAACGCAAGGCTCGGGCATAACCAACTCAAGGCTGAGGAACACCCGGCGAAACGTGGTACGGGCTGTGGTACGGGTAAAATTCAATTAAATCAGATATACTATAAGTTATTGATATTATTGGTAGCGGGGGAGGGATTTGAACCCCCGACCTCCGGATTATGATTCCGCTGCTCTAACCAGCTGAGCTACCCCGCCATTCCGAAACGATATCTGCCGGAATGGGCGGGATATAGGAAGGCCTAGGAAAGCCTGTCAAGCAAGCGGGTTCCCAGTCCGATCATTTCGGCTGAATATTGCGATTGCCGCCCGGGCTGCCCGGCGGCGGAATGACCTGCATCGCGCCCCCCGGCGGGGTCGGCGCCTTGATCGCATGGTCGATTTGCGGCGGCGGGCAGATGACGCCGTTCGATTGGGCGAGTTGCTCGCTCAGGTCGCGCCCGTCCGGCTTTTTGGTCTGCACCTCGCCGCCCTCCCCGACCGTGCCACGATTGTTGCCGCAGCCATTGGGGTCGAACAGCTCGCTCTTGGGCGCGATCGGTGGATTGGCTCTGGGCGGCGCCTGTGCCGCGGCCATCGCCGGGAGCAAAATCGTGGTGAACAATGCGGCGACGCTGAGACATGCGGATCCCGTGCTCCATGGCGTCTCCCCACGCCGCGCGTTCTTGCGGCCTATACCTATAACCATCGGGCGGCAGGGAGGGTTCCGACGCGGATCAACTCAAGCCGCGCTGCGGCGCTCGCCGTCGGCCAGGCGTTCGAAACGGATCAGCGAAAAATGCCCAAGCGGCGGCACGGCGCGACGCTCGACGACGCGCACGCCGCCATGGCGCTCGGCCCAGTCGGAAAGGATGCGAAAACGGAACTCCGGCCGCCAGCCAAGCCGGCGCGCGAGCGGCGCGAAGCATTTCTCGAATAGGGCACGCGGCCCTGATTCGGCGCCGATGTGATTGACCAGAACGATTTCGCCGCCCGGCCTGATCACCCGCGCGAATTCGTCGAGCGTCGCTTCCGGACGCGGTACTGCCGTTATGACATATTGCGCAACCACCACGTCGAAGGATTCGATCGGGCAAGGCCAGCCGCTCGGCATCCATCACCGCCAAGGCTTCAACATTGTGAGTGCATGCTCGGCAACACGCGCTTGCGCCTTGCGCAGCATCGGCGCGGACAGGTCGACGCCTACTAGGCGGTTGGTGCGCGCATAGTCCGGCAGCGAAATCCCAGTGCCGACGCCGACTTCGAGAATGCGCCCGCCGATCCGCTCGGCCGCGGCGATGGCGGCGCGCCGCCCGCGGTCGAACACCGCGCCAAAGACGAGATCGTAGATCGGCGCCCAGCGCGCATAGGCTTTGGAAATGGTCTGCTTGTCGATGTCGCCCGGCATGTCGCACCCGCTACCCGCTACTGATCGTCAACGCCAATTGTAAATGTTTCGCGGGTTCCGCGCTGCATATTCGGTGACGCAAGCGCGCGCAACCTGGCCGCTGCGCAACGGTTCCCTCGCGCACGGCTTCAATCCAGCCGTTTGAGACCCATTAAACGTAGTTGGCAATATTCGGTGCAATCTCTCGCATAGGTTGTAAATTGCCTAAACTGGCATGCCGGCAGTTCGGTTGTGCCGCCGAGGTCGAGGGGCCCATCGGATGTCGAGGGGAGAGCGCGTCGCACACGCGATCAGGGCACGAGGGTTAAGAAAATGCTCAACCTCGCGCTGGATCTCGGAGTGGACGAGAGCGCAATCAGCAGGTGGAAGAAAGGCGGCGCGATGTCGCTCGATAGCGCCGCGCGCTTGGCGCGCGCCCTCGACGTTTCGCTGGATTGGATCGTCCTCGGGCGCGGCGAAATGGAGCATCACAAAAAATTGGCGTCGCGATCCGACGAGCGCAAATTGATCAGGCTGTTGCGACGCTGGCGCGCGGATTTGACCACGCACCTGCTGACGTTCCTCGGTGAATTGAGAGACCGTCATTGAACGTCAATGCAAAGATTGCGCTCAGCGCAATTGCCCGCGGCGATTCTTGAGCGTTGCGCAAGACGCAAATGTTGCGCGGCCGCCCATGGGCTGAACGTCGTCACCAATCGGGCGATTCGGGCGGCGGTCGCGGAAATGCCGGACGACGACCAACAAGAGGCGGTGCTGCGCCTGCTGTGCACGGAATTCGGTTTGGCACCGCATCACGGCAGCGGCATCCGGCTATGGGGGCACACCGAGTCCGGGCAAATGCTGCCGGAGCATATGTACGTCACGTTCACCGACGGCCGGATTTACGACACGATGCCGAACGCGCCGATTCGCCGTCGGGTGAACAATCAAGGGCGCAACCCGCCCTCCTACGGCGACAACCCACCGGGCACCGACGTCATGTTGGCCGCCAATGTTGTGTTCTCGATCGAGGTCGCGGCGTTGGCCGCGAGCACGCAGGCGGCGATCAACACCAACAACAATCAATGGCAGAACGACTGAGGCGGCAGCCACCGGCCGGTTAGCCGCCCGCCACCGTCTCGCTCAATGCCCGCGGCGCGACCGAGGCAACGGCCGAGGCCGCGCTCTTGATGAAGCCGCCGCCGAGCACGCGCGCCTGGCCCGTACCGGCGTCGTAGAACACGCAGGCTTGGCCGGGCGAAACGCCGTCCTCGCCGTCAACCAGTTCGACCTCGTAACCGCCATTGGCGGCCATGAGCCAACCAGCCTGCGGCGGCCGCGTCGACCGCACCTTGACGAAGACCTCGCGCCGATCGTCGGCAAGCGCCTCATCGAGGCCGCCCTCGCCGATCCAATTGACGTCGCGCAGCACAATGCGGCTCATGCGCAGCGCCGCGCGTGGCCCAACCACGACTTGCCGCCGGTCGGCGTCGAGCCGCACCACATAGAGCGGCGCGCCGGTCGCCAGGCCCAGTCCGCGGCGTTGGCCGATGGTGAAATGGATGATGCCGGAATGGGCCCCCAATACGCGGCCATCGACATCGACGATCTCGCCCGACTCCGCCGCGCCCGGCTTCAAGCGCTCGATCACGTCCGCATAGTGGCCGCTTGGCACAAAGCAGATGTCCTGGCTGTCGTGCTTGTCGGCGACGGCCAAGCCGAATTGACGCGCCAATTCGCGCGTTTCCGTCTTGCTGCGCTCGCCGAGCGGAAAGCGCAGCACGTCGAGCTGCTCGCGCGTGGTGCCGAACAGGAAATAGCTCTGGTCGCGCTCTTCCTCGCGCGCACGAAATAGGCCGCGGCCGCCCGAGGGCAGCCCGCGCGAGGCGACATAATGGCCGGTCGCCAAGATGTCGGCGCCGAGTTCGCGCGCGGTGAGCAAGAAGGTCGTGGAACTTGATCGACATGTTGCATTCGACGCAGGGCACCGGCGTCTCGCCGGCGATGTAGCTTTCGGCGAAGCGGTCGATAACCGCCTCCTTGAAGCGGCTCTCGTAGTCGAGCACGTAATGCGGAATGCCGATGCGTTCGGCGACGCTGCGCGCGTCGTAGATGTCCTGGCCGGCGCAGCAGGCGCCTTTTCGATGGGTGGCGGCGCCGTGATCGTAGAGCTGCAAGGTGACGCCGACCACGTCATAGCCCTCGGCCTTGAGCAATGCTGCGGTCACCGAGGAATCGACGCCACCGGACATGGCGACGACGACACGGGTGTCTTGCGGGCGGCGATCGAGATCGAGGCTATTGGACATAGCTCTTCTTACTATAGGTGGCGATGCTTGGCGCGCATTTCGAGCCGCGCCGGCGGCAAATATTGCCGCTTCGCCAGCAGCCGCTGCCGGGCTCATGCCCCAAGCCTAATTCCGGCTCCCAAACAAGGTGTTGAAATTCACTAGTTTTTAGGAAACCGGCGCTGGCCTGCCGATTGCAGATCAACCGCTGGATATCCGGAGACTCCCCGTGCCCCAAGTTGCGTCCCAAGCGACCCAGCCCGCCTTTAACCCTGCGCCGCCGACCTTGCCCGGCCGACGCCGGGTTCCGAAGCGCTGCCGACTTGCCCTTCGAAAGCCTGCTCGACGACAGCACGCAGGCCGCCGCCCCCCCGCCTCCCCAGGCTCAGCAAGCGCCGCAAGCTCCGCAAGCGCCGCCGGCTGCCGGTGATAGGACCACCGAAAGCAGCACCGACAGCGCCGCTGACAAGACTGACGGCAAAACCGCCGACAGGACCGCCAGCAAGCCCGAGGGCACGGCTGCCGGCAAGACCGCAGGTAAAGCCGCCGATAAGACCGCGATTCCGGCCCAGCCCGATCCGACTGAGCCACTGCCAGACCCCAATGCCGCCGATGTGGCAAAAACGGGTGGCAAGATCACGGTCGCCAAAGCCCCCGACGACGGCAAAGCTGCGCAGGCACCGGTGCAGACTGTTGTGCAAGCCGCTACGCAGACCGTCGACGACGCCAAGATCGCCGATGCCGCCAATGCGGCAGCGGTTGCTGCGGCGCCCGCCGCGTCGAAAATCCCCGGCAACACCAGGGTGAAGATCGACGCAAAGCTCGTCGAGAACACCAAGACCGCCGATACGTCAAAATCGGCAGACGACGGCCAAGCACACCGGCGACAGCAAGTCGGCCGACGTCCCAGCGCCAGCCGTCCTTGCCGCTGATCCCACGAAAAACCCAGTTCAGACCGTCGTCCCTGCCGTCGTCGTTGCCCCGGCGCCCGCGCCCACCGCAGTGATTCCGCAGGCGATCGGCCGTGAATTGCTAACGGCGCCCGTCGCCACTCAGGTGGCGATTGCGGCAACCGATGCGCCCAAACCCAAAGCGCCGAATCTTGCGGCCGCGCAAGACGGCATCGAAAAGCTTGCCGCCGCGAAAGACGGCACCAACAAGTTTGCGGCCGCGCATCCACACGATGAAGACCTAGCCGCAGCGCCGCGCTCTCCCGCGCAAACGCCGCCGTCGATTGCGACCGATGCCCACGCCAATGCGCCGAAGTCGGCCGGCGACGCGGTGCAGCAGGCCGCTCTGACCCCGCCGTCGCCTGATGTATTGCCAGCGCCCGCAAATCCGACCGTCCCGACGGCGCCGGCAGCGCCGGCGGCACCGACTCCACCGGCGGCGGCCGTCCCGATCGCCGGCGTCGCCATCGAAATCGCGAGCCAGGCGCAGGCGGGCAAGAATCACTTCGAGATTCGCCTCGATCCGCCCGAGCTCGGCCGCATCGAAGTCCGGCTCGATGTCGACCGCGACGGCCACGTGACCTCGCGTCTGATCGCGGATCGTTCCGACACACTCAACCTGCTGCGCAACGACGCCTCGGGTCTGCAACGCGCTCTGCAGGATGCCGGGCTGAAAACCACCGACAATGGCATGCAATTCTCGCTGCGCGATCAGAGCATGGGCCACCAGCAAAACGCCGCTCCCGCCATGCAGAACACCGCGCAGATCGTCGTCCAGGACAACACGCTGCCGGCGGGCGAACTGAGCCAACGCAACTATAGCCGTCTCGCCGGACTGCGCGGCGGCGTCGACATTCGTGTCTGAGGATCGACCATGACCACCATCGCAACGCCGGTAAGTTCGACAACTAATCCCACGGCCTCCGTGTCGGGCGCGCTCGATAATACCGAGATCGCGAGCAATTTCACCACGTTCCTGCAATTGCTGACGACGCAATTGCAGAACCAGGATCCGCTCAGCCCGATGGACACCAACCAGTTCACCCAGCAACTGGTCGAATTCGCCGGCGTCGAGCAGCAGATGAAAACCAACACGACCTTGAGCACGCTGGTGTCGCTGCAGCAGAGCGCGCAAACCTCGCAAGCGCTCTCGCTGGTTGGCGCAACCGTGGTGGTGAACGGCACCACCGCGCAGCTCGCTAACGGCAAAGCGACCTGGGCGCTGAACGCGACCCAGCCGGCGACGGCGACAATCACGATTACCGCGCCGTCCGGCGCGACGGTTTATACCGGTACGGGCCCGATCAGCGCCGGCAGCCAGACCTACACCTGGAATGGCGTCGGCAACGACGGCTCGAACTGGCCGGCCGGTAATTACACCCTGACGGCGACCGCGGTCACCGCCAGCGGGCAGTCGACCACGGTCACGACTCAGGTCGAAGGTCAGATCAGTTCGGTCGATCTGACCCAGACCCCGCCGCAGCTGGCGATGGGCGGCCAGAACTACACCATCAACGATATTCAGCGAATTGTCGCGCCCGGTTCCTGATCGGCGCAAGGCTCATCGCGCCCGCGGCGACGTTGATTTGGCCAAGGACGGACGTGGTTGTCGCGTATCGGAATGCGGTTCCGCGCCGCCAATCCGTAACCAAAAGGTTAGCAAAAGCGGGGCAAACATTTCCCGTTCTGCGCCCCATGCTTAGGCAAATCTTAAGTCGAGGCTTGTAGCTTCCAACCAGTAAATGCCAGTCAAGTAGAGTCCTGTGAGTACACCTATGACCGAACCCCACCGCCCGAGGGTCAAATATGTCATCGGGCCCGATGGCAGTCCGCTGACGATTGCGGATCTGCCGCCGCCGTCAACCAAACGCTGGGTCATCCGCCGCAAGGCCGAGGTGGTCGCGGCGGTGCGCGGCGGCCTGCTGTCGCTGGAAGAGGCCTGCGCGCGCTATACGCTGACGGTCGAGGAATTCCTGTCCTGGCAGTATTCCATCGATCAGCACGGCCTTGCCGGCTTGCGCACCACGCGCATCCAGCAGTACCGCCAGTAGTTCCATCACCGATGTTCCGCGGCTAGACCGCCGGCCCCTTCAGGCCGGCGTTTGCGTCTGTGGGCAGCGCCAGGGAGAATTCCCCTGGCCCGGAAGCGTATTGCCGCTTTTTTTCAATTGGCGGGAATTAACCGGACGCTAACCATAAACTGGGCAAATCTTGCCGGGTACGGCGCGCGTCGCGCCACGACGTTGGGATGGAACCCGGTGCAAGGCTTCTTCAATTTCGTGAAGTCTCTCGGTGCGGCGCGTATGGCGGCCATGGCCGCGGTGACGCTGACGCTGATCGGATTCTTCTCGTTCCTGATGATCCGCATGACGACACCGCAAATGGTGCCGTTGTTCACGGACTTGTCGATGGAAGACTCGTCCGCGATCATCAAGGATCTGGAGCGGCAGGCGATCCCCTATCAACTCAAGAACGACGGCACCATCGTGATGGTGGCCAAAGACCGGGTGGCGCGGCTACGCATGAAGCTCGCCGAAAGCGGCCTGCCCAAAGGCGGCGGCGTCGGCTACGAGATTTTCGACAAGTCGGACGCGCTCGGCTCCACTACCTTCGTGCAAAACATCAACCATCTGCGCGCTTTGGAAGGCGAACTCGCCCGCACCATCTCGAGCCTAGATCGCGTGCAGGCGGCCCGCGTGCACCTGGTGTTGCCCGACCGGCCACTGTTCTCGCGCGACAAGATCGACGCCACTGCGTCGATCGTGCTCAAAGTGCGCGGCACGCTGGAGCCGCAACAGGTCCGCGCCATCCGCCATTTGGTGGCGACGGCGGTCAACGGGCTGAAACCCGAGCGCGTCTCGGTGGTCGATGAGACCGGGAAACTGCTCGCCGACGGCGCCACGCCGAACGATCCGCTGGAGGGGGCAGGCGCCGACGAGCGCAAGGCGGCTTTTGAGAAGAGCTTGCGCGATCAGGTCGCAACGATCGTATCCTCGGTGGTCGGCCCCGACCATGCGCGGGTGGAGATCACCGCCGACTTCGACCTCAACCGCATCACCCAGACGACCGACAAATTCGATCCCGACGGCCGCGTGTTGCGCTCGAGCCAGACCCGCGAGGAAACCTCGACCAGAGCCGACGAAAAGGGCGGGCCCGTATCGGTCGGCAACGAGTTGCCCGGCGCGGCCAAGCAGCCGGGCGCGGCCCCGCACGGGCGACCAGAGCCGAAGACCGAGGAAATCGTCAACTACGAGATTTCGCGCACCACCAAGACGGAGGTGACCGAAGCTGGCCGCGTCAACCGGATTTCCGCGGCCGTTCTGGTCGACGGCATCTATAGCAAGAACGACAAGGGCGAGGTGACTTATCAGCCGCGCCCGAAGGAAGAAATCGACCGCATCGCCGCGCTGGTGCGCTCGGCTATCGGCTTCGATGCCAAACGCGGCGATCAGGTCGAGGTGGTCAATCTGCGGTTCGCCGAGACAATACGCCAACGCCGATCAACGAGCCGACCGGCTGGTTGAGCTACGTGCAATTCACCAAAGATGACATCATGCGCTTTGCAGAGCAAGGCGTGATGGCGGTGCTTGGCCTGGTGGTCCTCTTCTTCGTGGTGCGCCCGCTGGTGCGCCGGGTTATTTCCGACGACATGACGGGCGGCGGCGCGGCCGCCGCTGCGAGCATCGCCGGCGCCGAGGGGGTGGCCATGGCAATCGGCATGCAGACCACGCCACAACCGTCACTGCTCGCGCCTACACATAGCGTCGTGCGCAGTACCAACCCCTCCGGCCCCAGTATTTCGTTCGTCGGCGCCGAGGAACAGGTCGCCATTTCCAATCGCACCGCCGCGATGATCGACATCGCCCAGGTGCAAGGCAAGGTGCATGCTCAATCAGTGCAGAAGGTCGGCGAGATCGCCGAGCGTAACCCGCACGAGGCGGTCTCGATCATCCGCAGCTGGCTCCACGACGACACACATTTGCGGTAAGCCATGGCCTCAGCCAATCACCAAGAGAAGCAGGACGGCCGCCAGGACATCAACGGGCTGATGGCCACGTTGAACAGCCGTCCGCAGGTCAATAAGGGACGGCGCAAGCTGAACGGACCGGAAAAGGCGGCCGTGCTGATGCTGGCGCTCGGTGGACGCTACGGCGCCAAACTGTTCGCGTTGCTCGACGACGACGAACTGCGCGAGATTTCCACCGTGATGGCGTCGCTCGGCACCATTGAAGCCGAAGCGGTCGAGGAATTGCTGCTGCAATTCGTCTCGCAGATGTCGTCGGCCGGCGGCTTGATCGGTAGCTATGACATCGCCGAAGACCTGCTGAAGAAATATCTGCCGGCCGAACGCGTCGGCAGCATCATGGACGACATCCGCGGCCCCGCCGGCCGCAACATGTGGGAGAAGCTCGCCCACGTCCATGAAGAGGTGCTGGCGAACTATCTCAAGAACGAATACCCGCAGACCGTGGCGGTCGTGATGTCCAAGCTGCGCGCCGAACACGCTGCGCGCGTGCTGGCGATTCTGCCGCAGGACTTCTCGCTCGACGTGGTCAACCGCATGCTCAAGATGGAAGCGGTGCAGAAGGAAGTGGTCGATCGGGTGGAAGAGACGCTGCGCACCGAATTCATGTCCAACCTGTCGCAGACCCGCCGCCGCGACGCCCACGAGGCGATGGCGGAGGTGTTCAACAATTTCGACCGGCAAACCGAAACGCGCTTCCTGGGCGCGCTCGAAGCGGAAAATCCGGACGCCTGCGAGCGCATCAAGGCGCTGATGTTCACCTTCGACGACCTGGTCAAGCTCGACTCGGGTTCGGCGCAGACGCTGATGCGCAAGTTCGAGAAGGACAAGCTGGCGATCGCGCTCAAAGGCGCCTCCGAAACCGTGCGCGAGTTCTTCTTTAAGAACATGTCGACGCGCGGCGCCAAGATGCTGGTCGACGACATGCAGGCGATGGGCCCGGTGCGGCTGCGCGACGTCGACGAAGCGCAGACCTTGCTGGTCAATATCGCCAAGGATCTCGCGGCCAAGGGCGAAATCCTGATCGCCAAGAGCCGCGGCGACGACGAATTGATCTATTGACGCGTGCAAACGAGACGGTGAATGACAGCGACCGCGAAATATCTGTTCGACGAGGATTTCTCCACCGGCCAGAAGCCGACCATCACTCTGGTCGAAGCCGATCGCCGGCGCGCGGACGCCGAGGCGCAGGCCTATCGCAACGGCTTTGCCGCCGGCCTCGCACAGGCGCAGAACGACGCCGCCCAGCGCACCGCGGCCGCGCTCGCGGCAATCGCCGACGCCATGGACCGGCTCAACAAGGCGCTCGCCGCATCGAAGCGCGGCTGGAGACCGAGGCGGTCGAGGTGGCGGTCGCGGTTGCCAGCAAGCTCGCGCCTGAACTGATCGCGCGCGAGCCGCTCGCCGAGATTTCCGCGCTGGCCACCGAATGTTTCGGCCACCTGGTGAAGGCGCCGCACGTTGTCGTGCAAATCGGCGCCGAGATCTACGAATGCCGCCAAGGCCAAGCTCGACGAGATCGCCGCGCGCGCGCGGTTTCGAGGGCCGGCTGGTGGTGATGTCGGATCCGGCGATGGCGGCCGGCGATTGCCGCATCGAATGGGCCGATGGCGGCGTCGCCGCGACCGCGCCGCGACGCTGGCAACAATCGATGACCTGGTCGCCCGCTACGTGGCGGCGCGCCTGCAGCACAGACCAAATAGGAATTCCGGAGACCTACGCGATGAGCGACACCGACAGCAAAGTCCCGCTTCCCGACCTGGACGCCGGCGGCCAGATGCCGACCGTCGATGACGCCGGCGCGCTGGCCCCGAGCGACGACCGAGTCCGTCACCCGCGGCGCCGCCGATCTGGAAGCGCTGTTCGACGTGCCGGTGCAGGTGTCGGCGGTGCTCGGCCGCGCCCGCATGCCGGTCGGCGACCTGCTCAAGCTCGGGCCCGGCGCCGTGCTCGAACTCGACCGCAAGGTCGGCGAAGCCATCGACATCTACGTCAATAACCGCCTGGTCGCGCGCGGCGAGGTGGTGCTGGTGGAGGACAAGCTGGGCGTGACCATGACCGAAATCATCAAGTCCGACCAGAACTAGCGCATGATCCCGAAAAGCGGAAACCGGTTTTCGGAAAAGATCATGCGCATGAAAGCTAAAAGGATACTGTCATGCGACTTCTGATCGTCGGCACACTCGGAGGCCAGCTCACCATCGCGAGCAAGATCGCGATGGACAAGGGCGCCAGTCCGTCACCCACGCCGACAAGCAACGAGCAGGCGCTCGCCGTGCTGCGCTCCGGCCGCGGCGCCGACCTGCTGATGGTGGACGTCACGCCTCGACATCCGCGATCTGGTGACGCGGCTCGACGCCGAGCGCATCCACGTCCCGATCGTCGCCTGCGGCATCACCAACGACGCGCGCGCGGCGGTCAAAGCCATCCATGCCGGCGCCAAGGAATACATCCCGCTGCCGCCCGATCCCGATCTGATCGCGGCGGTGCTCGCCGCCGTCACCGACGACACCCGCGAGATGATCTACCGCGACGACGCGATGGCCAGCGTCGTCAAGCTCGCCCAACAGATCGCCGGCTCCGACGCCTCCGTGCTGATCACCGGCGAGAGCGGCACCGGCAAGGAAGTGCTGGCGCGCTATCTGCACGCGCGCTCGCAGCGCGCCAAGAAGCCGTTCATCACCGTCAATTGCGCGGCGATTCCGGAAAATCTCCTGGAATCCGAGCTGTTCGGCCACGAGAAAGGCTGCCTTCACCGGCGCGCTGGCCCGCCGCATCGGCAAATTCGAGGAGGCCAATGGCGGCACGCTGCTGCTCGACGAAATCTCCGAAATGGACGTGCGCCTTGCAGGCGAAACTGCTGCGCGCCATCCAGGAGCGACTGATCGACCGCGTCGGCGGCGGCAAGCCGGTGCCGGTCGACATCCGCATCGTCGCCACCTCCAACCGCAATCTCACCGAAGCGGTGCGCGAAGGGCAAATTCCGCGAGGATCTCTGGTTCCGCCTCAACGTGGTCAACCTGAAAATCCCGCCGTTGCGCGAGCGTCCATCCGACATCATCGAACTGGCGCAATATTTCGCCAAGAAATATTCCGAGGCCAACGGCCTGGCCGTCCGTCCGCTGTCGGCGGACGCGCGCCGCGCGCTCAGCGTCAACCGCTGGCCCGGCAACGTGCGCGAATTGGAAAACACGCTTGCACCGCGCCGTCCTGCTTTCGAGCGGGCCGGAAATCGGCATCGACGGCATTCTGTCGCCGGATGGCACGCGCTTCGATCAGGCGCGCGGCTCGAGCGCCGTCGCCCATGCGGCGATGGCCGCCGAGCAGGTCACCCGCAATCTGGTCGGCCGCACCGTCGCCGAGGTCGAGCGCGACCTGATCCTGGAAACGCTCAAGCACTGCCTCGGCAACCGCACCCACGCGGCCAATATCCTCGGCATCTCGATCCGCACGCTGCGCAACAAGCTCAACGAATACGCCGCCGACGGCGCGCCGATCCCGCCGGCGGGCGGCGGCGAGATGCGCGGCGCGGCCTAGCGGGCCGGCACCAAATAAGAACTAGAAAGCCCGGCTCAACCGCCGGGCTTTTTCTTTCAGGCCAATCGAAACGTCGCGACGCGAACGAGCGGACCTCAGCGGGCCTCGCCGCTTAACGGCTTCCGGTCACGATCGGTGTCGAGTTCGACCGCCTTGGCCATCAACTCGTGGCTGATGGCTTCCAAACGCTCCACCAACTGGCGCCCTTCGCGCGCCAGCCGGATGCAGCGGTCGGCGGTTTCAACCAGATATTCCTCGGTCTTCAGCATGATATCTCCGTGATCGCTTTGGTCGGGCATATGCATACAAATTACGACAATTCAAGGTAGATTTGCCCGAGGCCGCATGCGTCATCGGCGCGCGCGTGATAATCGTTGGCATCGCAATGACATAGCCGGCCGCCGCGAATGTCCACAATCTACAAAATCCTGCCCCGCCGCACTGTGGCGCGACGCCCAGCGCAACGGCGTATTCCGCGGTTCGCCGGTCGACATCAAAGACGGCTTCATCCATTTCTCCACCGCCGAGCAGGCGGCCGAGACCGCGGCCAAGCATTTTGCCGGCGAGCGCGATCTCGTGCTGCTGCGCGTCGATGCCGACCGCCTCGGCGACCGGTTGAAATGGGAGCCGTCGCGCGGCGGCGCGCTGTTTCCGCATCTTTATGGTGACGCTCGATCTGGCCGCCGTGACCCGCGTCGATCCGCTGCCGCTCGCTGCCGACGGCCGTCATCATGTTCCCGCCGCTGGACCTTGAGCGGCGCAAAGCCGCGCCGATCGGAGGAACCAAAGTGCACCGCACAAACTTACTAGTCTCGCCGGTCCACAATTGAGGTTGCCGTCCATGTCGAGCCTGACTAAACCAAGAGTGGGCAACCATTCATCCGTCCGCCTTCCGCCATTCCGCCGAGCCGGCGCGGCGCGTGCCGGCCACGCTGCGCCCGAGCGGCGCGGTGCGCTATCGCTGCCCGGTCAGCGGCAGCTTCGTGCTGGTGACCGATCCCGCGACGCTCGCCCGGCTCGCCGAGCGGGACACCCGCCTGCGCTGCATGGATTGCGGCGAAATGCATCTGTTGGCGCGGGACGCCCCTGCCCCGCGGAATTGTCGGCAAAGCCGCAAAGCCTTAAGCTTCTCCCCATAAGAGCCGGGCGGCAATCGCCCCGGCCGTCGGGGAGGAATTCATGCGTCATCTATTCGCCGTCAGCGCCGCAGCTCTGCTGTTGAGCGTTGCCACCGCCTTTGCCGCCGATCCGGTCGGCAGCTACTCGGTCATCGGCAACAATCCGGGCGGCGGCAGCGAATATCGCCGGCAGCGTCACGGTGGAAAAAACCGGCCAGACCTATCGCGTGATCTGGGTCGTCGGCGGCACGCGCTATATCGGCACCGGCATCGGCGACAAGGATTTCATCGCGGTATCCTACAAATCCGGCAGTGACACCGGTCTGGCGCTTTATGGCGCCGACGGCGGCAATTGGCAGGGCGTGTGGACCTATTGCCGGCGGCCGCCAGATCGGCACCGAAGTCTGGAAGCGCGAATAGCCCCTATCCCGCCCGGCGGAAATGGACCTCGACGCCAACCGCAATCTGATCGCCGCCGCTCTCGGGCGCATCCCCGGCGGCGACCGCGCGGCATTGCAAACCGTCTATCGCCTTACCTCCGCGAAGCTTTTCGGCGTCGCCTTGCGTATCTTGGGCGAACGCAGCGAAGCCGAGGACGTCTTGCAGGAGGTCTATGTGACGGTCTGGCGCAAAGCCGCCGATTTCGATGCCAAACCGGGCAAGCCCGATGACCTGGCTGATCGCGATCGCGCGCAACCGCGCCATCGACCGGCTGCGCGCCACCGCGCCAGAGCCGGCGCATGGAACCGATCGAGCAGGCCGACGACGGTCCCCGACGGCGCGGCGGCCGCCGACAGCGCGCTGGAGAGCGCGCAGGATCATGCGCGGCTGCACGGCTGCCTCGACGGCCTGGCGAGCGCATGAGCGCGGCGCGCTGCGCGGCGCCTTCTTCGACGGCAACACCTACGAGGAACTGGCGGCGCGCATGAGCGTGCCGCTCGGCACGATGAAAAGCTGGATCCGGCGGGCGATGATCAAATTGAAGGCCTGTCTCGAGCAATGACCGACGTTATCGACCATAGCGGCATGCCCGAGGACGAACTGCTCGCGGCCGAATATGCGCTCGGCGTGCTGGCGGGCGCGGATCGCGCCGCCGCCGAGCGGCGCATTGCGCGCGAGCGCGCCTTCGCGATCATGGTTGCCGATTGGGAAGCAGCGGCTGGCGCCCTGGGCGGGCGAAATCGACGAGGTTCCGCCGGCGCCGCAGGTGTGGGACGCCATCGCCGCCGCCCTGCCCGCGCCGGCGCCGCAACGCGCCGGCCTCTGGCAAAGCCTCGTGTTCTGGCGCGGTTTCGCACTGGCAAGCGCGCTGGCGGCCGCTTGTCTCGCGGTGGTGATCTATCTCGGCGCGGTCGGCGGCTCGCAGCCGCTGATGGCGGCGATCGAAGGCGGCGGCAAGCGCAGCTTCGTCGCCACCGTCGACACCAAGCGCGGCACCATCGCCGTGGTGCCGGCCGCCTTCTCGCGCCGACGCCACGCGCGTGCCGGAACTGTGGCTGATCCCGGCCGACGGCAAGCCGCGCCCGCTCGGCCTGCTGCAGGCCGACCGCGCGGTGACCATCACCATCCCGCCGCAATTCGCCGGCCAGACCGTCAGCAATGCCGTGCTGGCGGTGTCGCTGGAGCCGCCCGGCGGCTCGCCCACCGGCCTGCCGACCGGGCCGGTGATCGGCACCGGCAAGCTCACGAGCCTGTGAGCGCGGTCGCTGCATCCCTGAGCGTCCGGCCTCCGTAGCTCTCGACGTCTCCGCCATGGGGACGTCGAAACAGAGCAAACGGAGAGCACCATGAAACGTATCCTCAACGTCGCCTTGGCCGGATTTGCCGCCGCGGCGATCGCCATCAGCATGGGCGCAATGGGCCCGGCTTTCGCGCAAATGAAGGAGAAGACCGTCACCGTCGGCGGCGCGCCGATGTATCCGTCCAAGAACATCGTGCAGAACGCCGTCAATTCGAAGGACCACACCACGCTGGTCGCCGCCGTGAAGGCCGCGGGCCTGGTGCCGACGCTGGAATCGCCCGGCCCGTTCACCGTGTTCGCGCCGACCAACGAGGCCTTCGCCAAGCTGCCGGCCGGCACCGTCGACACCCTGCTCAAGCCGGAGAACAAGAAGACGCTGACCAACGTGCTGACCTACCACGTCGTCCCCGGCCGCCTCAGCGCCAAGGACCTGATGGCGAAGATCAAGGACGGCGGCGGCAAGGCCATGCTCAAGACCGTCGAAGGCGCCGACGCTCACGTTCGAGCAGAAGGACGGCAAGCTGTGGATCATCGACGCCAAGGGCGACATGGCCCAGGTCACCATCCGCAACGTCATGCAGTCGAACGGCGTCATCCACGTGATCGACACCGTGCTGCTGCCGGGCTGAACGCCTTCAGCCGTCATCACCGGGCCGGCGCCGCGCGCCTCGGCCCGGTGATTTCCCCCAAGCGACCTAACTTATTGCGATATTTGGAAAAATTTGTCGTGACCTCCGACCGCCGGCCAAGCGCCGTTTGTTAACCCCCCGCTAACCATAAAATGGGCAAATATTGCCGGGGTTAGGGGTCATTTCCCAGACATGAGCGACATCACCGCCACTCCGGCATCGGCAACCGGCGCCATCAAGCTGCCCGGTCTCGGCGAGATCGGCGCGTTCATGAAGCGCGGCGACATCGCGCTCGCCGTCGGCGTGCTGACGATCCTGGTCGTCCTGATCCTGCCGCTGCCGCCGATCCTGCTCGATCTCGCGCTCGCCATCTCGATCATCATCTCGGTGCTGATCCTGATGACGGCGCTGTTCATCCAGGCGCCGCTCGAATTCTCCTCGTTCCCGACCGTGCTGTTGATCGCGACCATGCTGCGGCTGGCGCTCAACCTCGCCTCCACGCGCCTGATCCTGGCGCACGGCCACGAAGGCACCGACGCCGCCGGCCACGTCATCGAGGCGTTCGGCAATTTCGTGATGAGCGGCAATTTCGTGATCGGCATCATCGTGTTCACGATCCTGGTGATCGTGAATTTCGTGGTCATCACCAAGGGCTCCGGCCGCATCGCCGAAGTCGCCGCGCGCTTCCACCTCGACGCCATGCCGGGCAAGCAGATGGCGATCGACGCCGACCTCTCCGCCGGGCTGATCGACGAGAAGGAGGCGCGCCGCCGCCGCCAGAAGCTCGAGGACGAAGGCGGCTTCTTCGGCGCCATGGACGGCGCCTCCAAATTCGTGCGCGGCGACGCCATCGCCGGCCTGCTGGTGGTGTTCATCAACGTCATCGGCGGCATGATCATCGGCATCGCCCAGCAGGGCTTGAGCTTTGCCGACGCCGCGCATTCCTACACCATCCTCACCGTCGGCGACGGGCTGGTCACGCAGGTCCCGGCGCTGATCGTCTCCACCGCCGCCGGCCTCCTGGTGTCGAAGGCCGGCATTCTGGGCTCGGCCGACAAGGCGCTGCTCAAGCAGCTCTCCGGCTATCCGAAGGCGCTCGGCATGTCGGGCGCGGTGATGCTGGTGATGTCGCTGCTGCCGGGCATCCCGATGCTGCCGTTCCTGGCGCTCGGCGGCGGCGCCGGCGCGCTCGCCTACATCATCGACAAGCGCACCAAGGTCGCCGCCGCGAGCGAAGCGCGCAAGGCGCAGGCCGACGCCAAGACCGAAGCCAAGGAAGAGCCGATTTCCGCCTCGCTCAAGATCGACGACCTCAAGGTCGAGCTCGGCTACGCGCTGCTGCCGCTGGTCAATTCGCCCGACGGCACCGACCGGCTGACCGAACAGATCAAGGCGCTGCGCCGCTCGCTCGCCGTCGAGATGGGCTTCGTGATGCCGGCGGTGCGCATCCTCGACAACGTGCAGCTCGACGCCAACGCCTATGTCATCAAGATCAAGGAAGTCGAGGCCGGCGGCGGCAAGGTCTGGCCCGGCCAGTACATGGTCATGGACCCGGCCGGCGGCCAGGTGAAGCTGCCGGGCACCCACACCACCGAGCCGACCTTCGGCCTGCCGGCCACCTGGGTCGACGCCGCGCTCAAGGAAGAGGCCACGATCAAGGGCTACACCGTGGTCGACGCCGCCACCGTGCTGTCCACGCACCTGACCGAACTGCTCAAGAGCAACATGGCGGAGCTGTTGTCCTATGGCGAGGTGCAGAAGCTGCTCAAGGAACTGCCGAAGGAACAGGCCGAACTGCTCAAGGACCTGGTGCCGTCGCTGATCACCGTCTCCGGCATCCAGCGCGTGCTGCAGATCCTGCTGGCCGAGCGCGTCTCGATCCGCGACCTCGCCACCATCCTGGAAGGCATCGCCGACGGCATCGGCGCTTCGCGCAACCCGGTGATGCTGGCCGAGCACGTGCGCGCGCGGCTGTCGCGCCAGATTTGCGCGCAGCACAATAGCCCCGGCGGCTATCTGCCGCTGATCGCGCTGTCGGCCAAATGGGAGCAGGCCTTCGCCGAGTCGATGGTCGGCCAGGGCGACGAGCGGCAGCTGGCGATGCAGCCGTCCAAGCTGTCGGAATTCATCACGCTGGTGCGCGAGAAGTTCGAGGAGGCGGCGCGCGAAGGCGAGGCGCCGGTGCTGGTCACCTCGGCCGGCATCCGGCCGTTCGTGCGCGGCATCGTCGAGCGCTTCCGCGCGCAGACGCCGGTGGTGTCGCAGGCGGAAATCCACCCGCGCGCAAGGCTGAAGACGGTGGGGAGTATTTAGGCTCCACGCTCGTAGCACATGCGCCTGTCATGCCCGCGAAGGCGGGCATCCAGTAATCATGGCTCTGCAGGAGTGTACTGGGTCCCCGGCATTCGCGGGGACGAGCACGCTGGAGGTTACTCCGCCGCGCTCGACCGCCGCTTCGTCATGCGCATGGCCGTGCGCGCGCGGATGGCGTCGTCGCGGTATTTGCGCTTGAGCGCCGCCTCGCCGCCGGTGGTCGCGTGGTAGAGATCGAGCGCCTCGAATTCGTCGGCCTTGGGCGGCGCGATGGCGAGATCGGAATAGGTCCAGCGGTCGGGCGCCTCGAGCGCCTTCTTCAGCATCGCCTTGCAGCGCAGATAGACGCGCGCATAGTTGACGGCCTTCACCACCATGCCGCCCCAGTAGCGCGCATAGAAGACGAGCGGGTTCTCGCGCTTCATGCTGAGCGCGGCGGTCGCGCCGGTATTTGAGGCGGAACGCGCCGCTCTCCAGCGGGTGCACGCCCTCATACAGAATCGTCAGGTAGAACCACAGGATGGTCGACAGCGTGGTGCCCGGCCGGCCGATCGGGCAAGCGCAGGTGCGCCGCAGGATCGTGTAGATGTGTTCCGGCGTGTAGAACGTCTTCCAGGCCGCGCGATAGGCGTCTTCCCAATCGGCGTCCGACATCTTGCCGTGATGCGCGACGCGGTGATTGAGGTCGTATTTGTTCATGTCCGGGTCCATCCAGACGCCCTTGGCGGAGAGAACCTTGTGGTCCTCCGATCCGGGCAGCGGCGTCAGGAAGAAGAACTCCAGAATGTCGATCGGCAGTTCGCGCTTGATGATCTCGATATCGCGCAGGATCGATTCCTTGGTGTCGGCGGGGAAGCCGAGGATGTAGCCGGCATAGGTGATGGCGCCGTGGTTGCGCCACATCTGCAGCATCTCGCGGTATTCGGTGATCTTGTTCTGCCGCTTCTTGGCGGCGATCAGGTTGTCCGGGTTGATGTTCTCCAGCCCGATGAAGGCGCGCCGCACGCCGGCCTTGGTCGCCTTCTCGATGAAGCCCGGAATCTTGTGGCAGAGCGTATCGACCTGGATGGTGAAGCCGATATTCATGCCCTCGCCGTGCCGCATCTCGATCAGGCGGTCGAACAGCGGCTCCCAATCCTTGTTGCGGGCGAAATTGTCGTCGGTGATGAAGAACCGCTTGATGCCTTCGGCGTAGTTCTCGCGCACGATCTTTTCCAGATCGTCGGCCGAGCGGATGCGGCTCTTGCGGCCCTGCACGTTGATGATGGTGCAGAACGAGCACTGATAGGGGCAGCCGCGGCCGAGATCGATGCTCGACAGGTTGCCGACGGTGCGCTGGACGTGCTTGCGCGGCAGGAACGGCGGCGGCTCGCCGACCAGGTTCGGCAGCGCGTCCATGTAATTGTAGAGCGGCTTGAGCTTGCCGTTGAAGGCGTCGCGCAGCACCTCGTCGAGCCGGCGCTCTTCGGCCTCGCCGGCGAAGAACGAGATGCCCATCTGCCTGCGCGGCTTTGATGTCGGCCGGCAGTTCGGGCAGCATGGCGATGCAGCCGGAGATATGGAAGCCGCCGATGCAGACCGGCAGGCCGGCGTCGAGAAACGGCTGCGCCAGATCGACCGCGCGCGGAAACTGGTTCGACTGCACGCCGACCAGACCGATCAGGCAGCGTCCGCCCTCGCGGCGGATCATGTCGATGATCTGTCCGGGCTTCACCCGCCGGTTGGTTTCGTCGTAAGTGTGCAGGCGGATATCGACGCCGGTGCCCAGCACCTCGCGGCGCGTCGCGTCCTCGGCCGAGCGCGTTCAGGCAGGCGAGCGTATTGGAGGGGATCGCCGAGCGCAGCCACTGGATCGGATAGCCGTCGTCGTCGTAATGCGTCGGCTTGATCATCACGAAGTGGAAGATCGCCGGCGAATCGTCGGTATCGGACGACATTCCCACTCCCCTGCTGCGCCGCGCACGCACGATGCTACCGGCCCGCAATAGCATCGCGCTTTTCGCGCCAATAAGTCGAGCTTTAGCGGCCGTAACAGCCGACCGGCGATTAGCGGCGTTTTCACCCTGTTTCGACCGCTTCGGCGCCCTGGCAAAATGCTTCTTCGATGCCCATATAACATTCATTCGTTTCAGTCGTTTCGGCTCGCGCAGAGTCACTGGAGTTGTGCATGGAAAAATTCGATTTCAACGCGCCGGCGGAGTTGTTTCCCTCGCGCAACCGCAAGATCGTCAACAAGATCAAATACCGCCGCTTCGACCGCGCCGCCGACGCCATCCGCTTTGCCGTCGAGGAATTGCCCGAGCCGCTGCTGCTCGGCGCCTATATCGAGATCGACGAAGCGCGGCTCGGCCACAAGGACATTCGCGCGCTCTACGACAGCGCGGAATATCCGCTGACCAAGCGCGCCGGCTGAGCGCCGCGCGTTTGACGATTCCGCGCAATTAGCGTATTCGACGCCGTGCAGCCAGGTTTTCGGTTCTGCCTTGCAACGCTGCCCGATTTTGGGCGCTCAACAAGTCATCCCAAAAAACTCGGATGTCGAAGCGCGCGAACGTAAAGCGATTCGTGCGCATCCCGCTCACGCAGCAACCGACGCAAGGAGGCCGCCATGGCCACAGGCACAGTCAAGTTCTTCAATACCCAGAAAGGTTTCGGATTCATCACGCCGAGCGACGGCTCGAAGGATGTGTTCGTGCACATCAGCGCGGTCGAACGCGCCGGCATGAGCACGCTCAACGAAGGCCAGCGCCTCACCTATGAAATCGTGACCGAGCGCGGCAAGCAGGCGGCGTCCAATCTGCAGAACGCCTGACAAACGATTTCGTATCGCTGACGAACGGCGAGCGCCCGGCCTTGCGCCGGGCGTTTTCATTCAAGCGACCCGCGGCAGCCGACAGGAACGCCATGACGCACAAATTTTCAGCCGGCCAGAACGTCTATTACGAGCCGACCTTCGGCAACGCGGCCTCGCGCGGCAAATACAAGATCGTCCGCTCGCTGCCGGTCGAGAACGACAACCGGCTGGCCTATCGGATCAAGAGCATCGCGGAATCCTTCGAGCGCATCGCCGAGGAACACCAGCTGACCCGGACCGATTGAGGCCGCGACGGCCACGATTGGCCGCCGGCCGCCGAATTCCCGCCATTTCCGGCGTCAAAACGGCGCTTTTCACCGCTGTTTCAACGATCCGTGATGCGGCCTTTGGAACTCTGGCAGCGTACCTACGTTAGCCCCACGAAACCTTTGAACCTTTTTCCGGGCCGGGCCGACGAATGGGCATGACCTTGGAGGCTGCCATGAACTGGTCGATGTACACCGCAGACCGCACCACCCACCTCAAGATCGTGGTGGTCGGGCTTGCCGCCGCGCTGCTGATCGCCGTGATCGGCATTGCCGCGCAACAGTTCAATCTCGGCACCGATATCCTGACCGCGCAGGCCCCGACCGTGATCAAGGCCGGCGGCCCGGTGGTCTTCACCGACCGCGGCGGCCCGACCATCCGCTAGCGCGATTTTCCCGAACCTCCCGCAGACTTTGCGCGCCGCTTTTGCGGCGCGTATTTTTTGGGCAGCGCCGGCGCTAGCGGATCACCACCGACGGCAGCCAGAGCGACAGCGCCGGAATGTAGGTGACCAGCATCAGCACGACGAACATGACGCCGTAGAACGGCCAGATCGTGCGCATGACTTGTTCGATCGTCACTTTGCCGACGGCGCAGCCGACGAACAGGATCGCGCCGACCGGCGGATGGCACAAGCCGATGCCGAGATTGAGCATCATGATCATGCCGAAATGAACCGGATCGACGCCGAAATTGATCATCACCGGCAGCAGGATCGGCGTGCAGATCAGGATCGACGGGGCCATGTCGACCAGGCAGCCGAGGACAAGCAGCAGGAAGTTGATCAGCATCAGGATGACGTATTTGTTGCTCCGAGATCGTCAGAAAGAACGCCGTGATCTTCGCCGGCATCTGCGTGAGCGCCATGACGTAGCCGACGCTCGAGGCGCAGGCGATCAGCGTCATCACCATGGCGACGGTGCGCAGCGTGCGGTGGACGAGCATCGGCAGGTCGCGCCATTTGTAATCGCGGTAGATGAACATGGTCACGAAGAACGCCCACATGCACGCCACCGCGCCGGCTTCGATCGCCGTGAAGATGCCGCCGAGAATGCCGCCGAGGATGATGACCAGCGTGATCAGGCCCCACGCGGCGTCGATGCTTATTTTGACCGCGTCGCGCAGCGGCACCGAGGTCGCCTTTCGGATGCCCGTCGCGATAGGCGATCACCAGGCAAAGCACGATGATCGAGAAGCCGAGCAGCAGGCCCGGCACGACGCCGGCGATAAACAGGCTGATGATCGAGATGCTGCCGCCGGTCGCCAGCGAATAGATGATGGCGTTATGACTGGGCGGAACCAGCAGTCGCCTGCACCGAGCCGGTGATCGTCACATTGGTGGCATAGACGCGCGGGATATCCGCTCCTCTCCATTTGCGGAATCATCACCGAGCCGATCGCCGAGACGTCGGCGACCGACGAGCCGGATATTCCGCTCAGCAGCGTCGTCGCCAGCACATTGACGACCGAAAGGCCGCCGCGCACGCGGGTGAAGCCGACCAGCACGTCGGCGAAGGCGACCATGCGCCGCGCCATGCCGCCTTCCGCCATGATGGCGCCGGCCAGCACGAAGAAGGGGATGGTCAGCATCGCGACCTTGCTGACCCCGTTGGAGATTTGCAGCATCACCGCTTCGAGCGGAATGCCGATCCACAATGACGGCGGCGATCGCGGCGAGCCCGAGCGAATAGGCGATCGGCACGCCGATCAGGAAGCAGAAGAACATCGTCACAAGAAGAACGGCGATGTCCATCAGTTCACTTCCTGGCCCGGCGCGAGACCGGCTTGCTGGATCGGCGCCAGCGCGGCATCCGCAGGCTCGGCGAAATGGTCCAGGGGCGACCCGATGAGCACGCGCTCGATGACGAACAGCAGCAGCGCGGCGCCGCCGAGCGGAATGGGCAGAGTAGGTCACGCCGACCGACAGTTCGGGAAACTCGTCGATCGAGTTGAGCCAGGTGGCTTCGACCAATTTGGCGCCGTAGATGACCATGAACAGCGCCATCGCGCCGACCAGCAAGCTCGACGAGAAGATCGACCCAACGCCGCCAGCGCGGCGGCAACATCGCCGCGAAGAACGACACGTTCATGTGAAGCTGCGCGCGGTAGCATGCTGCCGTGCCGATGAACGTCAACACGATGGTCAGCAGAACCGCGGTCCGCTCCGGCCAAGATGCCGAGCTATTGAGCACATAGCGGGTAAAGACCGCCCATGGGATCACCGCGGAAATCAGCACCAGCGCGGTGCCCGCGATCCACACGCAGACAAGATACAGCGCATCCATCGCTTTGCGATACAGAGCGGCCATCGGCAGTCTCGTCATTCCGGGGCGGCCGCGTCAGGCGGGCAAACCCGGAATCCAGGGGATGAACATGCGAGGCCATACGGTGCGGCTCTGGTTTCCGCGGACCAGCCGCTGTGCGCGCGTCCCCGAATGACCAGGTCACTTCACGTCCTGGATGCGCTTGATCATGGCGGCGTATTTGGGACCGTACTTGTCCCAGACCGGCTTCACTGCCGCCTGGAAGGCCTTCTTGTCGGCGTCCGAGACCGAGATGATCTGGATGCCGGCGGCCTTCGCCTTGTCCATCGCCTGCTTCTCGTAGACGTCCCAGAGCTTGCGCTCTTCCTGCTGGGCTTCCTTGGCGAACTTCACCACCAGCGCCTGGTCGTCCTTGGACATCGAATCCCAGATCTTCTTCGACATCACCAGCATCTCCGGCACGATCAGGTGCTCGTCGATCGTGTAGTACTTGGCGACCTGGTAGTGGTTGTCGAACACGAAGCTCGGCGGGTTGTTCTCGGCCCCGTCGATGACGCCGGTTTGCAGCGACGTGAACACCTGGTCGTAGCCGAGCGGCACGCCGTTGGCGCCCATCGAATTCGCCATGTCGACGAACATCGGATTGCCCATCACACGGATTTTCTGACCTTTGAGGTCGGCCAGGTTCTTGATCGGCTTTTTCGTGTCGTAGAAATTGCGCGCGCCGGCATCCATCCAGCACAGGCCGACCAGCCCCTTGCCGCTATTGGTGACCTTGTCGAGCAGTTCCTGGCCGATCGCACCGTCGATCACGTGCTGCATGTGCTCGGTATTGCGGAACACGTAGGGCAGATTGAACACGTTGAGATCGTCGACCACCGGGCCGAGCGCACCGACGGACACACGCGCGAAGGCGATGGCGCCGACCTGCGATTGCTCGATGGCTTCCTTTTCGCCGCCGAGCTGCATGGCCGGATACATCGCGACGGTGAGCCGGCCGTTGGTCGCGGCGGCGAGCTTCTTGCCGAGGCTCTCGACGGCGGCAACCGTCGGATAGCCCTCCGGGTGGACGTCCGAGGCTTTGAGAACCAGTTTCTGTTGGGCGACGGCCGAGCCGGATGCAAACGCGGTCGCAACGGCGAGCGCACCGGCGGCGATCATGGCGGTACAGAGCTTCAACGATTTCCTCCCGAGTTTCGTTATTGCGGCGGCATTGAAGACGCTTGGCAAGCACGGCTCATTGATCGGAGCGGCCGTGCATGATACTCATCATGTCATATGATGACCTTGACGGCTAGCGCGGTGTCAAGCCTTTGAATAAGCGTTCGTCAAAAAATCTGGCGCTGCTGCAGCCGCTGGAGGCCCCGCGCGGGTTGACCGGGGAACTGGTCGCCCGGCTGACCGCCAGCATCGTCAGCGGCAAACTGCCGCCCGGCTCGCGGCTGCCCACGGAACAGGAAATGATCGCCGCCACGGGCGTGAGCCGCACTGTGGTGCGCGAAGCGGTGGCCGCCTTGAAAGCTGACCGCTTGGTGGTCACCCGCCAGGGCGTCGGCGCCTTCGTCGCGGAACAGGTGCGGCGGCCGTACCGGGTGGATTTCGACGAACACTCGACGTTGCGCGAGGTGCTCAACGTCATGGAACTGCGCACCGGCGTCGAAGTGGAGGCGGCCGGGCTTGCCGCCGAACGCGCTTCGCCGGCGCAGGTCAAGAAGATTGCCGACCGCTTTGCGGCGATCAACGCCGCCATCGGCCGCGGCGAAAACGCGGTCGATCAGGATTTCGCGTTTCATTGCGAGATCGCGGATTCGACCGGCAACCCGCAGTTCAAACGGTTCCTGGAATATCTCGGCCGCTTCATTATCCCGCGGCGAACCGTCTGGGGCCGCTCGGCGCCGCCGGCCAAGCGCATCCACATCGACGTCTTTCAACAGGAGCACGAGCAGATCCTGGCCGCGATCCGCGCGCACGCGGTCACGCAGGCGCGCGCCGCCATGCAGCGGCATCTCGTCAACAGCCGCGGCCGCTATGAAAAGATCGCGGCAGAGGCCGGGATCAAGTAGCCTGACGCCTGAGATCTGCGACGCAAATCATAAGAGAGAGCAATGCAAAAAATTCTGGTGACCGGAGCCGCGGGCGGCGTGGGCACGCGGTTGCGCAAGCTGATGAAAGGCCTCTACCCCAGCATCCGCTGGAGCGATCTGCGCATCCCCGATGATCTCGGCGCCGACGAAGACTTCGTGGCCGCCGATCTCGCCGATCCCGCGGCGGTCAAGACAATCGTCGCCGGCGTCGAGGGCATCGTGCATCTCGGCGGCTACTCGATCGAAGGGCCGTGGGAGACGATCCTCAACGCCAATATCATCGGCTGCTACAATCTGTTCGAGGCGGCCTACCGCGCCGGCGTCAAACGCGTGGTGTTCGCCTCCTCCAATCACGCGCTCGGCTTCTATCCGCGCACGCAGCGCGTCGGCGTCAACGTCACCGTGCGCCCGGACAGCCGCTACGGCGTGAGCAAGGCGTTCGGCGAAGCGCTCGGCGCGCTTTACGCGGACAAGCACGGCCTGCGCGTCACCTGCCTGCGTATCGGCAATGTTGGCGAGGCGCCGCTCGACCAGCGGCGGCTCGCGATCTGGCTCAAGCCGGAGGACCTGGTGCAGTTGATCCGCATCGGGCTCGAGCACCGCGACATCCACTTCGAGATCTTCTACGGCGCCTCCGACAACGCCGATGGCTGGTGGGACAACAGCAATGCCCGGCGCTTTGGCTACAAGCCGCAAGGCCAGCGCCGACGAATTCCGCGACCAGGCGATGGCGGCGCAGGCGAAGCTGCCGCCCGATCCGGTCGGCGACCGCTATCAGGGCGGCCCGTTCTGCAGCAACGAATACGACCGGCGCGATTGAGCGCGCCATCAAAACGCCGCGGCCGGCGGCGATGGCCGAAATCAACAAACCACCGCTAAGAGCCGGACATGCCGCGCCCGTCCTTACGCCTTGCCGTGATCGCCTTGGCCACCGCCCTCGCTGCCGCGCCGGCGTGCGCACAGGGGGTGCCGGCCGCCGTCCTGTCCGACTATCAGGCCAAGCTCGCGCAATATCTGCAGGCACGCCAGGCCTACGACGCCGAAGCCGACGCTTATTGGACGGCCGTCGTCGAAAAGCGGCGCACGCGCAATGCCAAACGCCGCGATCACTTGCCGATCGGGCTTGCCGACTATGTGCTCACCCAGCCGCCTCTCTATACCGGACCGCGGCGGCCGATCGATCCGCAGGCGCCCGGCCCGCCGCCGAGCGAAAGGCCACCGATCCCGGTGGTCGCCGATTTCCTGCAAGCCGCCGCCGAGCAATACAATTTCGTGCCGCAGCGGCCGGCGAACGATCTCGACTTCAAGCGCGCCTATGCCCGCGCCGCGCGCGCCGCCGGCCTGACCCGCGAGCAGATCGTCGGCGTCTATGCCTTCGAGACCGGCGGCCGCGGCGTCTACGACACCCAGGCCGGGCTTGAGCCGCCGGGCCCCGGCAAGCACGCGGTCTCGCCCGCGACTCGGCTACAATCAGTTGCTCAGCACCAATTCAGTGTCGATCCTGGCCGAGCACGGCGGCCGCGTTCTGGCGGCACTGCGGCAAAAGGCCAAGGCGCTCGGCGGCGACGCCAAGGCTCGCGATGGAGCGCAAGATCGAGGCGCTGAAGCGCATGATCGCGTTCAGCCAGCAGCGTGCCGAACAATTGGAACGAGCACGACCGCTTGGCCAAGACCACCATGGGTGGCATTAGGCATCCACGCCGCCATCCTCGATATCGATATCGGTCCGCTGTTGCAGGTGCAGAAGCTGCTCGATTCGGTGCAATTCGCGCGCGCCAAGGGCTACAGCGCGCCGCTCACCGCGGCCGAACTGGAATTGATGAACCTGACCGGCGACGGCAACGGCTTCGACATGGTGACCATGTCGCGAGACATGCGCGAGCGAGTGCCGACCGCGAATTTCTTCCAGCGGTCGGGCTACGAGCGCAACCCGGTGGCGCGCCGCACCGCCGTGGTGGCGGGATTGATCGCCGAGATCCAGGGCCACATGATCGCGCGGCGCGCAATCGCCCGGCGCGCGCGATCTGGCGGCGGCGTATCTAGGCGTGACATGCTGGAAAATTGTGGCGATCGCTTTCGCCGTTGTGCGAAACGATTGCATCGCGCGGGGGACCTGCCATGACAGATCCGCTCGAATGTCGGCCGCCTGCTGTACGCGCTAGCCTTCGTCGCGGCTCTTGCCTCAGCGTCCTCGCCGGCGGCTGCCGAGCAGAAAATCGCGCTCTGTCATGCCGGCGTGATCAAGCTCAGAGCTTCGCGGACCATATCAAGAAATCACGTGCCGCCAGACGTTACGAAGCCGCAGATATCGACGGCACTGATTGCAAAGGAGCGACAAATACGGCGCGGAATTCTTCTCGTCGCAGATCATCATCCAGGAAGAGCTATCCGGCTCCGGCACCTTCGATCTGCGGCTGTTCCACGGCCTGTCGCAACGCCGACGGACTATCGCAACGTCACCGCCTGGGCCTGCCAGCGCGACGACTATCCGATCATCTATTTCGTCGGCTTCCGGGTGCGCAAGATCAAAGACAATACGATCTTCGTGTCGCGCGAGAAGGATATCGTCAATGTGATTTCGCTGAAGCGCGCTGGATCCCGAGCTGGAAAAGCAGCTGAAGGTGCAGATCTTCGAGGGCGACAAAGTGCTGTGCCGGGATATCGGCAAGGAGTGCGATCCCGGCATTTTCTACGAACGTGAGTGAATTCCGCCGGCGCGCTTTACGCGTGCGCGCCGCCGGTCGGTAGAAGCGCAACGCCGCGATGCTGTCGAGCTCGGCCTGCTCGCGCGCGCTTTCTTCCGCCTTCTCGCGCGCATGGTCGCGCTCGTCGAGCATCTCGACCTTCTTGAGCTCCTCGAAGGCCTCGCCCAGCACGGCCTTGGCGTCGTCGAGCTGGGCTTTCAGCTCGCCGGCCGAGCGCTTGAGGTTCTCGCGCCGGCCGATCGCGGCCTTGGCATAGGTCGGATAGGCGAAATGCGCGGGATCGTGGATGCCGGCGCGCTCCTGCTCGGTCTTGATCTCGCGATCGAGTTCGGCCGCGATGCGGTCGAACTCGGCGATCATGGTCTCGATCTGAGCAACCTTGCGCCGCTTCTCGTCGACCTGAAATTTCTTCAGGCGGATGAGGGTTTCGCGTGACTTCATCGACTACATACTCCCCCGAAGCCCCGAATATGCGCCCCGTGCGCGGCCATCCACCCGCGCAACCGGACGCCCCGGACCGTTCAGCGGCGGTAACTGTGGGGCAATAACGTTATTAATCAGTTTCCAGAGCGCGGCAATTCTTGAGGTACTTTTCCGGCCGAATCTGGACGAAACCCTTGGTCGGACCAGGGGTCAAGGCGGCCTCGGCGTCGCGACCCTTGCAGGATTTGCTCCAGCCGCTGATAGCCCTCCGCCATACTGGTTGATTCTTCCTTAAGCTGGCTCAGGAAGGCCTCCAGCGGCTTGTGCAGGGCGATCGCCTCGTCAACCTCGGCGCTGGAGCCCGGCCGGTAGGCGCCGAGCCGGATCAACTCCTCCATGTCCGAATAGGTCGCCATCACCTGCTTGGCCCGGTTGATGGCCGGAAGATAGGCCGGATCGGCCGCCCGCGGCATGGTGCGCGAGATCGACTTCAGGATGTTGATCGCCGGATAGCGGCCGCGCTCGGCGATGGCGCGCTCCATGACGATATGGCCGTCGAGAATACCGCGCACCGCGTCGGCTACCGGCTCGTTGTGGTCGTCGCCGTCGACCAGCACGCTGAAGATGCCGGTGATGGTGCCCTGCTCCGTGCCGGGCCCGGCGCGCTCCAGGAGCCGCGGCAGTTCGGTGAACACGGTCGGCGTATAGCCCTTTGGCGGTCGGCGGCTCGCCGGCGGAGAGCCCGATCTCGCGCTGCGCCATGGCGAAGCGGGTCACCGAGTCCATCAGCACCAGTACGTCCTTGTTCAGGTCGCGGAAGAATTCGGCGATGGCGAGCGTCAAATAGGCGGCCTGGCGGCGCATCAGCGCCGGCTCGTCGGAGGTCGACACCACCACCACCGAGCGCGCGAGGCCGGCCGGGCCCGAGATCGTCCTGCAAGAATTCCTGCACCTCGCGGCCGCGCTCGCCGACTAGGCCGATCACCGAAATATCGGCCGACACGTTGCGCGCCAGCATCGACAGCAGTACCGATTTGCCGACGCCCGAGCCGGAGAAGATGCCCATGCGCTGGCCGCGGCAGACGGTCAGGAAGGTGTTGAGCGCGCGCACGCCGAGATCGAGCGGCGCGCCCACCCGCATGCGGGCATGCGCCGGCGGCGGCGACGATGCGGAACGGGTAAGGCGAGGGACCGGACGGCAGCGCGCCCGAGGCCGTCGATCGGCTCGCCCATGGCGTTGACCACGCGGCCGAGCCAGCGCTCGGACGGCCGGATCATACCGGCGCGCGGTGGCCACCACCGCCCGGCAGCCGCGCCGCACCCCGTCGAGCGCGGCGAACGGCATGGCGAGCGCGTGGCCGCCGGAAAATCCCACCACCTCGCAGGGGATCGGCGGCCCGTTGCCGGTTTCCAGCGCCAGCCGCGCGCCGACCGACATGGCATGGATCGGTCCGGCCACCTCTACCATCAAGCCGCGCACGCCGACCACGCGGCCGTAGATCTCGGCGCTGTCGAGATCGGCGATCTGTTCGGCGAGGGCTTTCATCGCAACCTCTCGTCGCTTGGCGGGTCCGGCGGTGTCCGGCAATAACCCACGGTTGCGAGAAAAGCGCGGTAACTTGCCCTTAGGCTTACCGCCCTACCAGGGTCTTTAACGGAGTGTTTACCCGGGTCGTTAATCATTGGGTCATCGTCCATGGGACTGATGGCTGCGTTTCGCCCGGCCAGGACGAAAGGGGCGAGTCGGTTGAGTCGGTTAGGCCCGACTCTTAAACCGGGACATGAAAACGGTACGTGGCCAAAAAACCACTCTCTGGCAACATCTTACGCCGATTCGGGTCGATTTGCCTACGGCGCACTTGCAAGAGAGAATCAGGTTTTGTTAACCATGTCCGCATAGTGTCGAATCAGTTCGTCCCAGAGCGTTTTTCTGCCTCGCCGCCTTTGCGGCGCTGACCAAAGGCCCGGTTGCGGCGACAAGGGGACTTAAATGCGCGTTTTGCTCATTGAAGACGACAGCGCGACGGCACAGTCGATCGAGCTGATGCTCAAATCAGAGAGCTTCAACGTCTACACGACGGACCTCGGCGAAGAGGGCGTCGATCTCGGCAAGCTCTACGACTACGACATCATCCTGCTCGACCTGAACCTGCCCGACATGTCGGGCTTCGAGGTTCTGCGCTCGCTGCGGGTCTCCAAGGTTAAAACCCCGATCCTGATCCTGTCCGGCCTCGCCGGCATCGAGGACAAGGTGAAGGGCCTCGGCTTCGGCGCCGACGACTACATGACCAAGCCGTTCCACAAGGACGAGCTGATCGCGCGCATCCACGCCATCGTGCGCCGCTCCAAGGGTCATGCGCAGTCGGTCATCAACACCGGCGATCTCGTCGTCAACCTCGACACCAAGACGGTCGAGGTCGGCGGCCAGCGCGTGCACCTGACCGGCAAAGAATATCAGATGCTCGAGCTGCTCTCGCTGCGCAAGGGCACGACGCTCACCAAGGAGATGTTCCTCAACCATCTCTACGGCGGCATGGACGAGCCGGAGCTCAAGATCATCGACGTGTTCATCTGCAAGCTGCGCAAGAAGCTCGCCAACGCCTCCTCCGGCAAGAACTACATCGAGACCGTGTGGGGCCGCGGCTACGTGCTGCGCGAGCCGAGCGAACACGAAGAACGCATTCCGGCGTAAGCACGCCGCTGTCAAGATTTCGGACTCTCTGCGACTGACCTCAAACCCCGCCGCGACGGCGGGGTTTTTTTATGGTAGCGAGACGCTGCATGCCGGTACACGCATACGGCGCCTTCGAGATGGAATTTCCACCCCGCCGCGGCGCTCGGACGGGCTTCCACCGCATTGCGCACCTTGGCGTAGTCGAGTGCGCCGCCACCGCCGACCGAAACATCGTGGCGTTCGCCCGAGCGTTTCCAGCCGCTCACGCTGGTCGTCTCGACCGTAATTCGACGGCGAATACTCCAGCTGCGCTCCATGGCGGCTTCCCGGCAGTCGCGGTATGATCGGCTCGGTCAGTTGGCACGACATGCGATAGGTGACCTTGCGACCGCCCAGCCACCACTTGGCTCTGATTTTTTCCGCTTCGCCGCTCAATCCATGCCCTGCGTCCCCGCGCAGTGTCAGGCCGAGTGCCGCGGTCTGTTTCTGCAACTCGTTGAGGAGCGCCCGCTCGCCGAGAACACCGGTCATCGATGCCTCCTTTTTTGAAAAATCCTGGATAGGTCGAACGGACAGATCTTGCATTGATCCATCGCAACGCGATCAACATGCGCCTGGGCGGCGGGGCGCAGACATAGCGTTTTGGCGAGGCGCGAGCCGGCGCCGAAGAGCTAGGCCTTCATCGCGAACTTGAGCACGTTGCTCGCCGGCGCCGGCTTTGCTGCCGGCGTGTTCGGCACATAGAGCCCGCGCTGGTCGGGCATCGGCTTGAAGGCGTCGGTCAGGCCGACCACGGTTTCGGCGGCGCCCAGGACCAGAAAGCCGTCCGCCGGCATCTGCCGCGCGAGGCGGTTGAGCACGTCGATCTTGGTGTCCTGGTCGAAATAGATCAGCACGTTGCGGCAGAACACCAGGTCGAACGTGCCGAGGCTGGAAAAATCGTTGAGCAGATTGAGCTGGCGGAACTGCACCATGGCGCGGATCTCGGGCGCGATCTGCCAGGCCTCGCCGACCTGGGTGAAGAATTTCACCAGGCTCTGGATCGGCAGGCCGCGCTGCACCTCGAACTGGTTGTAGATGCCGGCCTTGGCCTTCTCCAGCACCTCGATGCGAAATGTCGGTGGCGACGATCTCCACGCGCCAGCCGGCGAGCGCCGGCCCGATGCCCTTCAGGCTCATCGCCAGCGAATAGGGCTCCTGGCCGGTCGCGGCGGCGGTGCACCAGATGCGGATGCGCTTTTCGCGCGCGCGCGCGGCCATCAGCGCCGGCATGATGGTGTCGCGGAAATGCTCGAACGGGATCTTGTCGCGGAAGAAGAACGATTCGTTGGTGGTCATCGCCTCGACCACCTCGACGCTGAGCGGCGCGGCGGCTGGCGGCTTTGAGCTGCGCCACCAGCTCGGCCAGGCTGCCAAGCCCGTGCTTGCGCGCGACCGGCAGCAGGCGGCTTTCGGCGAGGTATTGCTTCTCGGCCGACAGCACCAGGCCGGAGCGCTGGCGCAGCAGCTGGCGCAGATAGTCGAAGTCCTGCGGGGTCACGCGCGCTCTCCCGCGAACAGGCGCGTGAGGCGCGGCGCGATCTCGTCGAGCGGCAGCACGGCCGAGCACAGGCCGGCATGCGCGACCTGGCCGGGCATGCCCCACACCACGCTGGTCGCTTCGTCCTGCGCCATGATGCTGCCGCCGGCGGCGACGATCGCCTGCGCGCCGCGCAGGCCGTCCGAGCCCATGCCGGTGAGCACCAGGCCGAGCACCTATTGTGCCCCAGACCTCGGCGGCCGAGGAGAACAGCGGGTCGACCGCCGGCTTGCAGAAATTGACCAGCGGGCCGTCGTCGAGCGCGATCACGGCGATGCCGTCGCGGCGCGCGACCGACATGTGCCGGCCGCCGGGCGCGAGATAGATCGGTGCCGGCATTGACCTCCTCGCCGTCCTGCCGCCTCGCGCACCGGGCGCTTGGCGACGCGGGCGAGATGCTCGGCCAGGATGGTCGGTGAAGGTCGGCGGCATGTGCTGGGTGATCAGCACCGGGGCGCGGTCGAGCACGCCGCCGATCTGGCTGACGATGGCGTTGAGCGCCTGCGGGCCGCCGGTCGAGGAGCCGATCACCAGCACGCGCGGCGGCGTCGCCGGCATCGGCCGCAGCGCGATCGGCTGCGCGGCGGCTGCGCGGGGCGCGGCTTGTGCAGCGGCGCGGCCGGCGCCGCTCCAGCGCGGCGCGGGCGCGCAGATCGCGCCGAGCCGCAGCCGCTTCGCGCGCAAGCCCGAGCTGGCGGATTTTTTCGATCAGGTCGCGGCGGAAAGCTGGCGGAACCGGTGACTTCGCGATTGCTGGCCGGCTTCGGAATATAGTCGGCGGCGCCGAGCGAGAGCGCCTTCAAGCTGATCTCGGCGTTGCGCCGCGTCAGCGTCGAGGCCATGATCACGACCAGGTCGCGCTTCTTTTCCAACAGCAGCGGCAGGGCGGCGATGCCGTCGAGCTCCGGCATGTCGACGTCGAGCACCACCACGTCGGGATCGGCGCGCTCGACCTGGTTCGACGGCCTCGCGGCCGGTGCGCAGCGAGGCGACCACTTCGAGGTCCGGCTTCGGCTTCCACCCAGCGCGCAAACAGGCCGCGCACGACCACGGCGTCGTCCACGATCATGACGCGGATGCGCCGGCCGATGGCGCTGCTGGACGATGCGGGTGCCACGACTACGTTCATCGGACTCTGACGCCTTTACTTGCCTGTTACCGACGCGTGCGACGGCGGTCAGATCAGCCCGACTTCCTGGAATTTGGCTTCCACGATCTCCTTGTCGAACGGCTTCATGATGTATTCGTTGGCGCCGGCGTGCAGCGCGCGCGCGATATGCGCGACGTCGTTCTCGGTGGTGCAGAACACCACCTTCGGCGAGTCGCCGCCCGGCAGCCGGCGCAGCGAGCGCAGGAACTCGTAGCCGTCCATCTTCGGCATGTTCCAGTCGAGCAGGATCGCATCGGGCAGATGGCGCCGGCAGGCGTCGAGCGCCTGCTCGCCGTCCTCGGCTTCCACGATCTCGAATTCGAGCCCTTCGAGAATTCGCCGCGCCACCTTGCGGATGACGCTCGAGTCGTCAACGACCAAACAGGTTTTCATCGCACACCCTCGTTATTCTCGTTCATAGTTCCAACAAACGTTCCTGCTTCGCATCGCGTCATGCCGCCATCGCGTTCGCGCCGATATCGAGAACGCGGTCGACATCGACCACGATGAGCAGTTGTCCGTCCAAGCGATAGATGCCGGCCGACACGCGCGCCAGCCGCTGCATCGAGATTGATCGGATTGGGTTCGCGCGCGCCGTCGTCGAGCTTGAGCACCTCGCCCACGCTGTCGATCAGCAGCCCGTAGGATTCGCCCGCGCAATTCGACGCCGATCGCCATGGCGCGTCGCCGTCCTCGCGCTGGCCGAGCCCGAAGCGGCGGCGCATGTCGATCAGCGTCACGATGCGGCCGCGCAGATTGAGCACGCCGGCGATTTCCGGCGGCGCCAGCGGCACCCGCGTCAGCCGTTCCGGCGATGAACACGTCCTGCACGCGCACGATCGGCAGGCCGAACAACTGGCCGCCGATCATGGCGGTGACGTATTCGGTCGAGGTTCTGCTGGGCGTTGTCTGTGCTCATGGTTTGCTCGTCACGCCGCGCGACCGACGTCGGTCTGCTCCTTGAGCGCCGCGATCAGCCCCTGCCGGTCGAACTTGGCGACATAATCGTGGAAGCCGACCTGGCGGCCGCGCTCGATCGCTTCGGCCGACACGACCGAGGACAGCGCGATGATCGGCACATCGGCGGTGCGCGGATCGCCGCGCAGGCGCTTCGGCGAATTCGAAGCCGTCCATCTCGGGCATTTCGATATCGGTGACGACCACGTCGAAGGCGCGGCCGTCCTTGAGCATCGCCAGCGCCTCCGGCGCGGACGCGGCGGCGGTCACCTCGTAGCCGGCCGCCTGCAGCACCGGCGAGAGCATGTTGCGGAAGAACGGGGAATCGTCGATCAGCAGCAGCGAGCGGCGGCGTCGCGCGCTTCGGCTGCTCCTTGTTGCGGAACCAGTCCTCGAAGGCGAGCGGCAGGAAGTGGCCGACGTCGATGATTTCGGTGGCCTGGCCCTTGATGATGGCGCGAGCCGAGCACGCCGGGATTGTCGCTGCCGACCTGGATGTCGAGGCGGTCCTCGACGATGTCGACGATCTCGTCGACCACCAGCGCCATCGAGCGGGCGCCGTCGGAGAACACCAGCAGCGGCTGGGCGCCCTCGCTCTTCACGCGCACGCTCTCGTTCATGCTCACCAGCGGCATCAACTGGCCGCGGTACTGCACCATGTGGCGGCCGTTCGACAGCTCGATCTTGCGGGCGTCGATTTCCTCGAGCCGCGTGACCAGCGACGAGCGGCACCGCCTTGGGCTGCGGCGGAGCCGGCGCGGAACACCAGCAGCGACGTCGTCTGTCTCGTCGGCCGCGGCGTGCCGGCGTCTCGGCGGCTTCGTCGGCGTCCGCCTGCGAGGTGACGACGCTGCCGAGCGACTGCGCGACGCCGTTCGGGTCGATGATCATGATCACCGAGCCGTCGCCGAGAATGGTGTTGCCGGAGAACATCGCGATGTGGCGCAGCTTGCTCGACATCGGCTTCACCACGATTTCCTCGGTGTGGAACACGCCGTCGACGACGATGCCGAAGCTCTGGCTGCCGACCTGGGTGACCACGATGAAGCCGTTCTCGACGTCGCCCGGCTCGGCTTTCGATGCCGAGCAACTGGCTCAAGCCGCGCCAGCGGCAGCAGCTTGTCGCGCAGGCGCAGCACCGCGGTATCCTTGATGCGCTCGATGCGGTGCTCGCCGCCGGCGCGCGCGCGCACCAGCTCGATCACGGCGAGTTGCGGGATGGCGAAGCGCTCGCCGCCGGCCTCGACGATCAGCGCCGCGACGATCGCGAGCGTGAGCGGAATCTTGATGGTGAAGCTCAAGCCGACGCCGGCGACCGACTTCACGTCGATGGTGCCGCCGATCTGGTCGATATTGTTGCGCACCACGTCCATGCCGACGCCGCGGCCGGACACGCTGGTGACTTTCGCGGCGGTGGAAAAGCCGGGCGCGAAGATGAACTTGTGGATCTGCGCTTCGCGTCAGCTTGTCGAGCGTCGGCCTCCGTCGACAAGGCCCTGCGCGATCGCCTTGGCCTTGATGCGCGTCGGTGTCGAGCCCGCGGCCGTCGTCGGCGATCTGGATGATGATGTGGCCGCCTTCGTGATAGGCCGACAGCCGGATGCGCCCGTGCTCCGGCTTGCCGGCCGCGCGCCGCTCGCGCCGGCGTTTCCAGGCCGTGGTCGGCCGAATTGCGCACCATGTGGGTGAGCGGATCCTTGATCAGGTCGAGCACCTGGCGGTCGAGCTCGGTCTCGGCGCCCTGCATTTCCAGGTCGATCTGCTTGCCGAGCTCGTTGGACAGGTCGCGCACGATGCGCGGCAGCTTCTGCCAGGCATTGCCGATCGGCTGCATGCGCGTCTTCATGACGCCTTCCTGCAGCTCGGCGGTGACGTTGGACAGCCGCTGCAGCGGCGCCTTGAATTCGGAATCCTCGTGGCGGCGCACGATCTCGAGCAGCTGGTTGCGCGTCAGCACCAGCTCCGACACCATGGTCATCAGGTGTTCGAGCGTGTCGACGGTGACGCGGATCGACTGGTTGGCCGGCCTTGGCGTCGCGTCGTCGTCCTTGCGCCGGCTTCGGCCGGCGCGGGCTTGGCGGGCTTTCGGCGCCGGCGGATCGACCGGCGTTTCGCGGAACGCGCGTTCGAGATCGTCGAGCGAAACCTCGCCCGGCCGCAGCGGCCGTTCCAGCACCTGCGGCGCGAGCGTGCCGACCGCGTATTGCGGCGCCGCGGCGCGGCGCGCCGGCGCGAGCCGCGTCGACCATGCGCTCGAGTCGGACGATCAGGTCGTCGTCGGCGCCCTCCGGCTCGCGCTGTTCGCGCTCGAGCGATTCGAGAATCTCCTTGATGCGATCGATGGTGGCGAGGATCAGCGTGACGGCTTCGCTGGTCGCCGGCATGCCGTCGCGGAATTTGCCCATCAGCGTCTCGGCGGCGTGCGCCAGCGCTTCCAGCCGCGGCAGGCCGAGGAAGCCGCAGGTGCCCTTGATGGTGTGCACCAGGCGGAAGATGTTGTCGAGAATCTTGGCGTTGTTGGGGTCCTGCTCGAAACGCACGAGCTCGACGTCGACCACGTCGAGGCTCTCGTTGGTCTCGGTCACGAATTCCCGCAGCAGATCGTCCATGAAAAACGCCTTCGTCGACGGGCGCCGGCCGTCCGCCGCTCTCCGTCAGGAGCGCGGCCAGTGTGTCGTTGAAGCGTTTAATTTTGGTTGCGGAATCGCGCGATCGTTCGCGACGGCTTTAACCGATTCGTTAACCACGCAGTCGCGCAGCGCGTCACTGCGCGCTCGACCACGACCGCGTCGCCTTCCATGGCCATGGCGACCTTGACGCCCGCAAGCCTTGGCCAGCAGGCCGGTATAGAACGGCTGGATGCGATGGGCGTCGAGCGGCATGCTCGCCGGCATCGCCGGCGAGCAGCGCCGGCACCGCCGGCGGGACCTTGGCATTGGTGCCCGGCGGCGCTGACCTTGAAGCCCATGGTCTCGCCCTCCCCGATCGGATCGACCGTGAGCCGGCCGCCGCGCGGGATCGTCTGGCCGGCGATCAGCAGCATGTTGAGCAGCAGCTTGACCCGGTTCTTGGCCAGCAGCGCGCGCGGCAGATTCCAGGCCAGCTTGGTCTTGTCGTCCTCGAAGAAGCCGCGCGCGATGTTCTCGGCATCGCCGAGATCGATCTGGGCGCCGGCCGAGCCCGCCGCGCCGAAGGCGATGCGGCAGAACTGCAGCTTGGCCGAGGCGGTGCCGGCGCTCTTCTTGATCAGGTCGAGGGCGAAAGTCTTGGTCTCCTCGTCCTTTTCCTCCTCCAGCACTTCCAGCCCGTTGACGATGGCGCCGACCGGGCTGATCAGGTCGTGGCAGACGCGCGAGCACAGCAGGGCCGCAAGATCGAGCGCTTCGATGGGCGTTCCGGACATGGACGGGTCTCCGCGGGGCGTGCAGTGTGCCAAAAACCGGCGAATCGCTGGACGCGCCGGGGCTGGCGGGCGTGATACACCGCAGCGCTCGCAACCGCCAAGGACCGACCAGGAAGGACGCCGTACGCCGTGACCGCTGCAATCACCCCGCAACAGGCTGAGGAACTGCTCGACGCGCTGACCGAGATCGTCTCGCGCGCCGCCGCGGTGACGCTCGCCACGCCGTTTTCCTCGGTCGAGCGGCGCATCAAGAACGACCTCTCGCCGGTGACCGCCGCCGACGAGGCGTCGGAAGCCGTCATCATCGACGGCGTCTCCCGGCTATTGCCCGGCGTCACAGTGATCGCGGAGGAAAGCGTCGCCGGCACGGCGGCGGCGAGCCTCGAGCCGAGTTTCGTCATCGTCGACCCGCTCGACGGCACCAAGGAGTTTCTCGCCGGCCGCGACGAATTCACCGTCAACGTCGCCATCGTCACACATGGCGCCCCGGTCGCCGGCATCATCGCAGCGCCGGCGCAAGGCTTGTTGTGGCGCGGCGTCGCCGGCGGCAGGGCCGAGCGGCTGCGGTTGCGCCTCGGCGCCGGTCTCGAGCATGCCTACGAGCGCAGCGTCATTCGCACACGTCCGGCGCCCGACCGGCTGATCGTGGCGACCTCGCGCAGCCATCTCGACGAGACGACGGAAGAATTCATCGCGCGGCTGCCGGTGGCCCGGCGCTTTCTTTGCGGCTCCTCGGTGAAATTCTGTTACGTCGCGCAGGGCGAGGCCGACGTCTATCCGCGGCTGTCGCCCACGCACGAATGGGATATCGCGGCCGGCTGCGCGATCCTGATGGCCGCCGGCGGCACTGTCACCGCGCCGGACGGTGGGCCGCTTCGCTTCGGACGCCGCGAGGAAAAATTCCTGGTGCCCGGATTCCTCGCCTGGGGCGATCCGACCAAGGCCGCAGTCGGCAAAAATCGCTGACCTTCGATTTTCGAGTCAGTGCACGATCGTGGTCATGACCGCCGGCCACTTGCGCGTCGCGCGCTCGATGACCGCGCCCGGCTTGGCAAGGAATGCCGCGCGCGCCTCGCCGCTATAGAAGAGATAAAGCCGCTCGCCATCGATCGCCCAGAACAGCGGGTGGCCGGGCACCGAACTGCCGCGGGCGATCGCCACCGGATCGTAACCGCCAAACCGCGGCAGATAGACCTCCGGATGCTCGGCAAAGGCCGCCCGGTTGCCCTCGTTGGTGAAGCGCCAAACCGCGCCGTCGAGGCGCAATTCCAGATTAGGGCGGCCGATTTTCGGCTTGCCGTCAATGAAATAGGCCACCGGGTCGAAGCCGCTGATGGCGAGCCCGGTCAGTGCATTGATCACGACCGGATCGCTGGGGGCGGCTGAAAGCGTTGAACTTGCGAAAATCGCTCCGAAAACGGCCAGTCCGAGCGCCATGGCAAAGGCCAGTGGCGACTTCCGTTGTTGCCGTGCTGCAGTCATAGTTCTCGGCGATCTTTGTGCGATTCGGAGCGGGCGCGGGCGCTATTGCCGCCACATTACGGTCACCCGCGTAAGCAACGGGTTAAACGAGGGTTGGGCTTTTTAGCAATGGAGCATCCGATGCGCGCTACCCTGCGCCTTGCGGCACTCTCACTGTGTCTTGTCGCCTTTGGCGCCGTTATCGCCGCCGCCCAGCAGCCAGGTCCTCCGCCGCCGCCGCACCGGGACACATTCGCGCCCGATGAGATCATCCACCAGGGCCATCGTTTCTTCGGCACTGTCTCGCGCGGCCTGGCGCAGGTGGTGCAGGAGGCGGTCAGCCGCTGGGGCGAGCCCAATGGTTACGTGCTCGGTCAGGAAGGCAGCGGCGCCATCGTGGTCGGGCTGCGCTATGGCGACGGCAAGCTCTACACCAAGAACGCCGGCGATCGCCGCGTGTTCTGGGAAGGCCCCTCGGTCGGCTTCGACTACGGCGGCGAAGGCGCCCGCACCATGATGCTGGTCTATAATCTGCCCGCCACCGACGCGATCTATCAGCGCTTCGCCGGCATCGACGGCTCGGCCTATTTCATCGGCGGCTTCGGCATGACCGCGCTCGCCTCCGGCCGGATCATCGTGGTGCCGATCCGTTCCGGCGTCGGCCTGCGGCTCGGCGCCAATATCGGTTATCTCAAATTTACGCCGCGGGCGACCTGGAACCCGTTCTGACGCACACCACCATCGTCATTAATAATGCGCGTGAGGACCCGGGACGCCGGCCCCCGGTTCGGGTTAATCTGCGATCTTGAGGCTGGGCCGGGCGTGAGTTGGAGACATCGTTCATGATCGAACCGATCATGTATTTCGGGATCGGGTTCCTGGTCGCTGCCCTCATCGGGCTCGATCATTATCCCCCTCGTGCACAATCGCGCGGTGCGGCTGACCATGCGCCGGCTAGAGGCCGCGACGCCGCTGTCGATGGCGGAAATCCAGGCCGACAAGGACCAGCTGCGCGCCGAATTCGCCATGTCGACGCGGCGCCTCGAAATGAGCGTCGAGCAGCTCAAGGCCAAGACCACCAGCCAATTCGCCGAATCGGCAAGAAGGGCGACGCCATCAACCGGCTCAAGATGGAGCTGGGCGAAAAGACCGCCGCCATTTTCGCGCTGGAAGCGCGCGACAAGGCGTTGCGCGACCAGTTGCGCGCGACCGAAGAGGAAGTCGCTGCCAAGACTGGCATCATGCACGAGGCCGAGCGCTCGCTCTCCGACAAGGAGGCCGAACTCGCCAAGCTCGTCGGCGCGCTCGACGAGCGCTCGACGCTCGCCGATTCCCAGAAGGTCGAAATCGAGGCGTTCAAGACCCATGTCGAGACGCTGAAACAGCGGCTCGCCGCCGCCAGCGGCGAGCTCAAGGCGGTGGAAGGCCGCCGCGACGCCGAACGGGTCGAGCTCAAGAACACGACCCTGGATCTCGCCGAAGAGCGCGAGCGGGTAGAAAATCTGCGCGGCCGCGTTGCCGAACTCGAACAGCAGTTGGCAGCGCAGACCAAGGAAGCCGAGTTGCTCCGCGAGCGCACGCAGGACCTGGAGGCCCGGCTCGGCGAACAGGTGCGGCTCTTCGCGCAAAGCGAAGCCGAGCTCAATCAAACGCGCAGCGAATTGCTCGCCACCCGCAAGAGCGAAAACGATCTGCGCACCGCCATCGCCGAATTGCACGAACGCACCAGCGCCGCGTTCGAAGCGCTCAAGGCCGAACGCGCGCAGCTGCAATCCGACCTCAACCGCACCAGCGACGAACGCGACCGGCTGGCACGCGACCTCGGCACCATGAAACGCGAGGCGGAGGAAAACTGGGCGGCCGAGCGGGTGGAGAACGCCCTGCTGCGCGAGCGCATCAACGACGTCGCGGCCGAAGTGGCGCGCATGGCCTCGGCGCTGGAGGGACCGAACTCGCCGATCGACGCGATCCTCGCGGCGGAAACGGCGCGCGACCGCGCCGCCGCGGCGGCCCCGGGCGCGGCCGAACTGGAGACGGCGGCGAGCGGCGGCGATCTGGCCGACCGCATTCGCGCGCTGCAGGGTCCGGCCTCGCGCGTGCCGCGCGCCGACAAGCCGCCGAGCCGCAATTAAGCGGTTCGCTTGACACGCCTTCGGGCCGCTCCTTATATCGCCGCCGTCACGACCGGGCGCTTAGCTCAGCGGGAGAGCGTTCCCTTCACACGGGAGAGGTCGTAGGTTCAATCCCTACAGCGCCCACCATTGGCAGCCGGCACCGGCTTAAGCCACGCCACCATCAGCAGCGATGAAACGGCCGGCGCGGGCCAACATCGCTTTTCACCTGCGCCATCGTGCGGCCGTCGGCGCTGAATTCGCTGAACTCCGTGTACAGCTTCTCGCGGTCGTTGCTGAGCCAGTGCATGACGATCTTGTCGCCGGTGTAGTCGAAACTGGTGATCGTGAAGCGCTTGGTCGGCGAGTGGTCGAGGAAGGTCACAATCAACAGGTCGCGGCTGAACTCGTAGTTTGTGGTCAGCCCGCACCATTTCCCCGCGATATTTTGAAATGATAACGCGTCCGATGAGGCGCCCGGCGTCTCGCTGCCATTGTGGTCCGGCCCGCCGTTTGCCGCGGTGACCAAATTTGCCTGCGGGAACGTGATCGTGCTCACGGCCACGTCGATGCCGACCTGCCGCGCCTCGGACATCGTCAGCCAGGTCATCGACTTCGGCGGCGCCTGGGTCACGTAGACTACGGCTTTGTCGGGCAAGCCGATCTGGCTCAAATAGGCTCCGACCAGCGCGTTACCGACGCCGGTTTCTTCGCCGGAGCGGGGATCGTACGCCGCGTGAAAGCCGATACGCGTGTTGGTCCCCATCAGCCGCTGGGTCCCGCCGAGCCACGCCAGCGCGCAGGCCGACGCGCAACGTGCGCCGTCGGGCACCAGTGTGGAGAAATTCCTGAGGTGAATTTGCCTGCCGATGTCGATGCCGGCGGCCACGTTGCCGCCGTCGCTGCGAAACGCGACGATCGCTTTCGACAGGCCGGCCACCGTCAGCCGGAATTGCTCGGCGTCGGACAGAACCAGCGGGCCGGTGACCGTAACCAGGACTGTGTCCGCGGACGGCGTCGGCGAAACGGCGATTGTCGCCGCCTGTCCGTTACCGGCGAACGCGAGGAGGAATGCGACATAAATCAGGATACGCGACATCATGCTGTAGACGCCCGATAGAGAAGTCACCCTTGGCCCAGATACAGATGTCACCCTGCGCAGTTTTTGGAGTGGCATGGGGAGCGGCCGATGACGGTGATTACGATGAGCCGTTCAGAGATCGATCGGATGAGCGTTTTGCGCGATCTGGCGGAAGACCGGATCAGGGTTTCCGAGGCAGCGAGGTTGATGGGGCTTGGGCGCCGCCAGGTCTTACGCCTGGCGAAGGCCTATCGCCAGCGCGGCCCCGCGGCGTTGGTATCCAAGCGGCGCGGCAAACGAAGCAACCGGAGCTATCCCACCAGCCTGCGGGCTGAGGTTATTGGCCTCATTCGCGAGCGCTATAGCGACTTCGGGCCGACGCTTGCGGCCGAGAAGCTCTCTGAGCTGCATGGCATCCGTCTTGGCCGCGAGACGATCCGGCAATGGATGATGGCAGCTGGGTTTTGGAAGGATCGCAAGCAGCGGATGAAGCCGGTTCATCAGCCGCGCAATCGCCGCGAGTGTGTTGGTGAGCTGATCCAGGTCGATGGCTCGCAACACTGGTGGTTCGAGACCCGTGGGCCGCAATGCACCCTGCTCGTCTACATTGATGATGCGACCAGCCGGTTGATGCATCTGCAGTTTGTCGAGAGCGAGAGCACTTTCGATTATTTCAAGGCGACACGGACCTATTTGGAGCAGCACGGCAAGCCGGTCGCCTTCTATTCCGACAAGCACGGCGTATTCCGGGTCAACAGGAAGGATGCCGCCGGCGGGGATGGCATGACCCAGTTCGGCCGGGCATTACATGCGCTCAACATCGACATCATCTGCGCCAATTCCTCGCAGGCCAAGGGGCGTGTGGAACGAGCGAACGCGACGCTGCAGGACCGGCTAGTCAAGGAGATGCGGCTTCTGGGCATCAGCAGCATGGAGGCCGGCAATGCGTTCCTGCCGGTATTCATGGCCGACTACAACGCTCGCTTTGCCAAGCCGCCCTTCGGCGACAGGGATCTGCATCGTTCCTGCGCCGACCATGACGATCTGGACGACGCCTTCGCCTGGAAGGAAGAACGGTCGGTGTCTGTGAACCTGACGCTTCAATACGACCAGGTGATGTTCATTCTGGAACCGAACGAGATCACCCGTTCGCTGGCGCGCAAGCGGGTCATGGTGATCGATTATCCCGATGGCCGGCTGGCGATCCGGCATAACGGCGTCGATCTGCCGTATCGGGCTTTTGATAAACGGCAGCGGGTGAATCAGGCGGCGATCGTTGAGAACAAACGGCTCGGTCCGGTTCTGGCCTACATTGCCGAGAAGCAGAAAGAACTTGATATGTCCCGTTCGGCCAAGGCCCCCAGGCGTCGTGGCCAGACAAATCACATGTTCAAAGTCGGATAGGCACAAGGAATTCCGAACAACAACCAGGAAAGGCGGCTATCTTACCTCCCTAGGGGGTGACATTTGAAACTGGCTCAGAAAGTGACTTCCCTAAATGGTGCCGACACATGCCCATACACCCAGAACCCGCATTTCGGCTGGTCAGGATGATCCCGAAACTTTGCACGTGCGCGCCAATTATATGACGCTAACAAACTTCCGCCATGGCGTCCTTCGTCGGGCATGCCGGGCCGGCGGATCTTGCCCATCAGCAGCGATGAAACGGCCGGCGCGGGCCGACATCGCTTTTCACCTGCGCCATCGTGCGGCCGTCGGAGCTGAATTCGCTGAACTCCGTGTACAGCTTCTCGCCGTCTTTGCTGAGCCAGTGCATGGTGATCATGTCGCCGCTATATTCGTAACTGGTGACGGTGAACCGCCTGGTCGGCGAGCCGTCGAGGAAGACCACAATCAGCTTGTCGACGGTGAATTCGTAGTTCGTCGTCAGGCCGCACCATCGTCCGGCAAGGTTTCGGTACGTCAGCGCGTGCGCCGCGCTGGCAAGGCCCGCCACCAGGATGATCACCAGCGCCGTGTTACGGATGAATCTCATTGCGCTTTTCCCCCAGTCCATTTCTGCTTCAGATCCGTCCTCGCGATACTAGCATTTGGCGCGGACAGGAGAAGTGGGCCAGCGCATTCTCATCGCCGCGTCACTTGCGCCGCGCCGGCGGATCGCGCGTAAGGTTCTTGGCAGCCAGTTCGTCGAGATAATCCTGCCAGTTGCGCGCGTAATTGCGCCCGAGGCCGAGGAGATACTCCCAGCTGAAAATGCCGGTCGAGTGCAGGTCGTCGAACACCAGCCGCACCGCGTAGTTGCCCACGGGAAGCACCTCGATGATGCCGACGTCGCGTTTGCCGGGCAACGGTCTTGCGCTCCTCGGCGGAATGGCCTTGCACTTCCGCGCTCGGGCTTTTCACCCGCAGATATTCCGCCGGCTAGATCGAATTGCTCACCGCCGGCGAACGTGACGGTCAGGGTCCGGCGATCCTTATGCAGGCGCAGTTCGCTCGGCCAAGCATCGGCTGTCGTTGTCGGCCATGGCGCCTTCTTACGCGCTGGCCCTCAAACGACAAACCGCACTTTGCCGGACGTCGCTCAGATCGAAGCCGCCCATCTCCTCCGCCCGGGTCGATAATCTCGTCCGTGCGTAGGAAGCGGATCAGCGCCTGCATCGGCGGACGGAAATAGTCGCGCTGCCGCAGCAAGAGATCGAACGGCTCCCAGACGATCGGCACGAAGTCGAGCCCCGCCGAATTGGCGACCGAACGGGTGGCGATGCCGACATCGGCGCGGCCGGCACGGATCGCTTGCGCGATATCGGGCCCGGTCGGGCAGACTGGGTGGCCGCGGCCAGCAATCGAGCGCGGCTTTTGCCCGGTGCAGCAGCGATGAGCAGCAGCAGTTGCGCGCCGGCGCCGGCCGGCCGCAGCGCAACGCGCGCGCGCTTGGCGATGGCATCGTCGATCGCTGCGGATCTTGAGCGGATTGCCAGGCTCCAGCAGCAAGCCCTGCTCGCGGCGGCAGAAGGCGATGAGCACCGCATCCTGCATGTCGCTCCGGTCGGCGAGCGGCGGCGACATTGGCGTCGGCTTCCGCATCTTCCAAGGCATGCAGATGCATGGCCGCGGCGATCGCCTCCCCGGCGACGAAGCGGTTGAAACCGGCTTCGCTGCCGACCGCGAGCGTGGCCAGCCCGCAGCCGCTCTCGCGCATCGCCCATTCCAGCAGCGGATCGTGGCTGCCGGCGACGATCGGCGCCGGCTGCGGAGCGGGTCATGCCGGCGGGCCGCGTCACGCTAGAGGCGAGCCAATGATCGAGCTCGGCCTTGGGAAACAGCCAGCGGCCGGTCACCTTGGTGCAGGGCACGCTGCCCTCGGCCACCATTTCGTAGATCTTGCGTTCCTTGAGGCGGAGGTAGCGGGCGGCTTCAGCCGTCGTGAAAAGCTGCATAACTCACCTGCACGCTTATGCATTTTTTTCAGCATTGCCAAACAGCATCGAAAAAACAAGGCGAAACTGGTGCGAAATCGACGCTAGGGAGGAGCTGACAAAATTCCGAATAAAAAAATTATGCGCCGAGCAGTGCCGGCCGGATTGCCTTGTATATCCGGCATTTCTCATCGCGACCGCCGCGCCGGCTGTACAGAAAAAATATACTTCGGTTCGGATGCTCGCTCCGGCATCACGCCGCCTCGCTGCGATCTAACCATTTGAATTCAAAACGGAAAACGCCATCGCCGCGGCCGTGGCACGACGCTTGCTGAACTATAGGGCGAGAACATCAAGCACGGTGGCGAAGATGACCGACAAAAACAGAATCCTCGTCGTCGATGACGACGAAACGGTGCGCCGGAGCTACCTGCGGTCGCTCGAAGAGCATGTCCTGCCAGGTGGCGGCCGCCAGTGACGGCGAAGAGGCGCTGCAGACGATGGAGCAGAACCCCTTCGACGTGGTGCTGCTCGACATGCGCATGCCCGGTCAGGACGGCCTGTCGGTGCTGCGCACCATCAAGCAGAAATGGCCGGAGAGCGAGGTGGTGATCATCACCGGCTATCCGACCGTCGACAGCGCCAAGGAAGCCGTGCGGCTCGGGGCTTACGACTACGTCGCCAAGCCGGTCGGCCCGCAGGACGTCATCAATGCCGCCGACGGCGCCATGACCCGCAAACAATGGGCGCTGCGCCGCGTTGCCGGAAGAGCAGGCGACCGCCGCCTGAGCCATGAGATCAACCCAATCGCAGCCAACAGCAAGCGAATATCCAAAAGGAGAAGGCCATGTCCGCATCACGTAAAGTTCTCGTCGTCGACGACGATCCGGCCGTCCGCAAGAGCATCGACCGGGTTCTGACCAACAAGGGTTACGCCGTCATCACCGCGCAAAACGGCGAAGAGGCCCTGCGCAAGCTCAACGAGGAGAAATACGACCTCGTCTATACCGACATCCGCATGCCCGGCATCGAGCGGGCTCGAGGTGGCGGAGCAGGTCAAGGCCCGCAAGCCGTGGACCCCGGTGGTCATCATCACCGGCTACGGCACCGATGCCGCCGAGGCGCGCGCCAAGGCTGCCGGCGTGTCGAGCTTCATGCACAAGCCGCTGTCGCCGGAGATGATCGAGGACAGCGCGCGCGATGCGCTCGCCGCCCCGGCCCCGCAGGTCGTCGCCTTGCCGCCGGCCGCCGAGGCGCCGGAAGCGGTGCCGGCCCGCAGCGGTAGCGCGCTCCTGAACATCCTTCTGTTCTTCGCCGCGCCCTTTATCGGCCTCGCCTATATCGTCGTGTTCCCCTTCGTCGGGCTCGGCGCCATGGCGGTCCTCGCCGCGCGGCTGGCCAACAAGAACCCACGGCTGCATGCGATCGGCGTGACGATGAAGAACGTCGCCATGGTGCTCGCCGCGCCGGTGTTCGGGCTGGTCTACATCATGCTCTTCCCCTTCATCGGGCTGGTGAGCCTGCTCTGGCTGGCGGGCCGGGCGCTGCGAAACCGAGAATTAAATGCGAATGGCCAACTAGCGCCTCGCCCCGCTTGGGCGAGGCGGCAAGGCCGGGGGACCTCCCCGGCCCTTTTTTGCCCGGAAAAATTGGGTTTTCACCGCTGGATTTTGTTTGAGCCGCAGCTGTATAGCGAAAACATGCATCTCAAAATATTTATAAGCAGTTGATTTTACTCACTAAATCATCGCGAACGCACGGCGGACTGGACAAAAATTTTGTACTTTGAGCGCTCAGCCGAGCCCGCCGACAGCCCTGCGCCATCAGATAACTCATCTGAAATACAATGACATATTTGTCCGAAGTCAGGGGCAGTTGGCACGGCCTATGCGATGCAAGAAGGTCGAGAAAGAGATCAAAGCAAAAAAACAGGAGTTCGCCATGACCGCCCTTCGCAAAATCCTCATCGAGGAAGAGACCGTCTCCACCGCCCCGGTTACCCGGGCGCCCGCCAAGCTCTATGTCGTCGCCAACAATGCGGCCGAGACAGAGACTGCGAAAGAAGGCAGCGCACTCAAGAACATCGTCCTGTTCTTCGCCGCGCCCTTCATCGGCTTGGCCTACATCGTCCTGTTCCCCCTCGCCGGCCTGGTTGCGCTGGCGGTGCTGGCCGGCCGCGTCGCGGCCAAATACGAAGCGGTCCGCGTGACGGCCACCGTGTTGCGCAATGTCGGGCTGGCGGTTGCGGCCCCGGTGCTTGGCCTCGCCTACATCGTGCTGTTCCCCTTCATCGGCCTGGCCGCGCTGGCCTGGATGGGTGGCCGGGCGGTTCTGAGCCGGTAACCCGCGGTGATGAGATAGATCAATGAAGGCGCGGCGGATTTGCCGCAAATCGACCAAAGCAAATATTACGGTCATGCGGGGGGTCTAAGACCCCCCGAATGACGTTGAAGGCGAGAGTCCCATGGGACCGAATTCCCGACAGCGGCAATGCCTGCAAGATCCTGCCCGGCGTTCCTGAAAAACAGTTTCGCCCTAGCGGCCATCGCCGCCTCGCTTACTCTGCTACCGGCCGCGCCGCCGCTTCGCGGCCGAGCCCGCGCCCTCCGCGGCCGATCAGGCCTGCCTCGGCTGTCATGGCGCCGCCGGCATGGAGAAGAAGCTCGCGGACGGCGATACGCTTGCAATTGCTGGTGCCGCCCGTCCCCTACGTGCAATCCGTGCACGGCGCCAACGGCTGCACCAGCTGCCACGCCGACGTCGACATCGCCAAGCATCCGCCCGAGAAAAACGACATCGCCAGCAAGCGCAGCTTTTCGACCAGCATGACGCAGGTCTGCCGCACCTGCCATGCCGACAAATTCGAGCAATGGGACAGCAGCATTCACGCCGCGCTGGTGCGCAGCGGCAATCCGGCGGCGCCGGTCTGCACCGATTGTCATAATCCGCACGCCGTCATCAAGAACGCGGCGACCCAGGTCGACCAGGTTCCCTGCAAGAACTGCCACGCCGACATCTACACCGCCTATATCGGCAGCATGCACGCGAAGTCCCGGCTCGGCTCGAAAGACAGCTTCGCGCCGGTCTGCTCCGGCTGCCACACCGCGCATTCCGTGAAGTCGATCGCGGCCGGCGCGCTTCGGCCAGGGTCCGGAGGCGGCCTGCTTCGGCTGCCATGCCGGCGTGCTGGAGAAGCACCAGGAATGGCTGCCCAATGCCGAGCTGCATTTCGAAGCCGTGTCCTGCGCGGCCTGCCACGTGCCCGGCGCGCAACGCCGCGTCGATCTCATGCTGATCGACAGCAAAGGCAAGGCGCGCGGCACCGAACAGATCGGCGTGCCGCTGTTCGATGCCAGCACCAATTCGGACGGCAAGGGCATCGACGCGCAGTCGCTGTGGAACCTGATGCAGACGCTCAACAGCAGCGGCATCGCCGGCAAGACCGTGTTGCGCGGCCGCCTCGACGTGCTCACCGGCCCGCAGGCGCACGAATTGGCCGACAAGAGCAAGGCGCTCAGCGACTGCCGCGTCTGCCACCGCTCAGGATCGCAGGCCTTCCAGAGCGTGACCATCTCGCTGGTCGGGCCGGACGGCCGCCGCGTCGGCTACGGCGCCAACGCCGACGTGCTCAACTCCGCCTTCTCGGTCGACTCGATCAGCGGCTTCTATGCGATCGGCGGCACCCGCATTAAGCTCCTCGATATCCTGCTCGCGCTCGCCATCTTCGGCGGCGTCAGCATCGCCGTCGGTCACGTTTTCCTAGGCTGGATGTTCAAGCGCTTCGGCCTCTATCACCCGCACAACGGGAATGGCCATCCGCCGGCCGGCGGCGACGCGCCCAAACCGGCCGCCTGACCGCGCGAGCGAGGGAAAAGGAACAGCACCATGCGACTCTACATTCACCCGCTGCCGGTCCGCATCTGGCACTGGACCAACGCGCTCGGCTTCGTCCTGATGATCCTGTCGGGCATGCAGATCCGCTACGTCGGGCTGATCGACGTCGTGTCGTTCCGCACCGCGGTGCACGTGCACAACTTCGTCGGCTTCGTGCTGATCGCCAATTTCTGCCTGTGGCTGACGTTCTACATCACGTCCGACCGCGTCCGCTCCTATCACTCGGAGCTGAACCTGAAGAAGCATTTCATCGGCAGCTTCCGGCAGGCCTATTACTACGCCTTCGGCATTTTCCGCGGCGATCCCAATCCGTTCACGCCGACCATCTACCGCAAGTTCAATCCGCTGCAGAGCATGATCTACCAGATCATCATGATGCTGTGTTTCCCGGTGCAGATCTATACCGGCATCCTGCTGTGGGACGTGAAGCGCTTCTCTGCGCAGGTCGACTTCTTCGGCGGCGTGCGCGTGATCGACACCGTGCACGTGCTGATCTTCATCGTCTTCGTCTTCTACATTCTGGTCCACGTCTATCTCGGCACGCTCGGGCATACCCGCACGGCGCACTTCAAGGCGATGATGACCGGCTACGAGGACGTGGAGGAGGAGACGCCGGCGGAATAAGCGCGGCGCCGGGTGCAACCGACTATTTCGCGGCGTTCGGCGGATCGGCCTCGCCGGCGTCGTGCTCGGTGTCGCGCACGCGGATCGCGTATTTCTTCATCAGCGCCTGGAAGTTGGGGCGCTGCATGCCGGTTTCCTCGGCGCTCTTGGTCACGTTCCACTCGTTGCGCTTGAGCGCCTCGAGCACGAACTGCTTCTCGATCTCCTCCACCGACTTTTCGCGCGCGGCCTTCTTGACTCGCTTGAGCTCGTCGCCGGTCCGCGGCACCGCGACGTCGGCCGCCGGCTGCGCGGCATCGACGAGGGTGACGAGATGGGCCTGGCGGATGACGTTGTCGCTGGTCAGGATCGCCGCCCGGTGCATGACGTTTTCCAGTTCGCGCACGTTGCCCGGCCAGTCGTAATTGGTGAGCGTCGACAGCGCGCCTTCGGAAATGTCGGTGATGTTCTTGCCGAGCTCGGTGTTGAACACTTTGAGGAAATGATAGGCGAGCGCCGGGATGTCGCCCTTGCGCTCGCGCAGCGCCGGGGCGTGGATCGGGAAGATATTGATCCGGTAATAGAGATCGTCGCGGAACGTGCCGGCGGCCACCATGGCCTTGAGATCCTTGTTGGTGGCGGTGACCAGGCGGAAATTGGCGATCTGCACGCGGGTATCGCCGACCGCGCGGAATTCGCGCTCCTGCAGCACGCGCAGGAGCTTGGCCTGGATCGACATCGAGATATTGCCGATCTCGTCGAGGAACAGCGTGCCGGCGTCGGCCACCTCGAACATGCCCTTCTTGTTGACGACCGCGCTGGTGAAGGCGCCCTTGACGTGGCCGAACAGCTCGCTTTCGAGCAGGTTCTCGCTCAACGCGTTGCAGTCGACCGCGACGAAGGGCTTGTCCTTGCGCAAGCTGTTGTAGTGGATCGCGCGCGCGATCAGTTCCTTGCCGGTGCCGCTTTCGCCGGTGATCAGGACGGTCGAGCTGGTCGGCGCGCATTGCGCGATCAGCCGGTATACGGCCTGCATCTGCGGGCTCAGGCCGATGATGTTCTCGAACCGGTATTTCGAGGAGACCTCGCTCTTGAGGTCGAGGTTTTCCTGCAACAGGCGCCGCCGCTCCAGCGCGCGCTGCACGACGAGCTTCAGTTCGTCCGGCTCGAACGGCTTGGAGATGTAATCGAAGGCGCCGAGCTTCATCGCCTGCACCGCGGTGTCGATCTGCGACAGCCCCGTGATCATGATGACGTCCACGTTGGGATGCGTCTCCTTGACCCGGCGCAACACTTCGAGCCCGTCGATATTGGGCATCATGATGTCGAGAATGATGACGTCGTAAGGGATTTCCTCGACCTTGCGCAGCGCCTCGCGGCCGTCCTGCACGGATTCGACCTGGAACTCGTCGCCGTCGAGGATGCGCTTGCAGCTCCGGATGACGATGTCTTCGTCATCGACGACGAGGATTCGCGCGCTCATTGGACGCCCTCGCTGACTTTCTCGGGCGCGGCCGCCGGCACCGTCAGCGGCAGGAAGACGCGGAACGTCGATCCCTCGCCGACTTTGCTTTGCACGTCGATCAGGCCGCCATGGGCCTCGACGATGCCGTGACTGACCGAGAGTCCCAATCCAGTCCCCTTTCCGACGTCCTTGGAGGTGAAAAACGGATCGAAGATGCGCTTCAGGTTCTTTTCCGGGATGCCGCAGCCGGTATCGACGATCGATATTGCCACCATCGGCTTTTCTTCGGAAGCGCCGGCGCGCGGATCCTGCGCCCGGCGGGTAGAAATAGTGATGGTACCTTTCTCCTCCACCGCGTGCTGGGCGTTGACCAGCATGTTCATCACCACCTGCTTGATCTGGTCGGCGTCGATCCAGATCGGCGGCAGCGTGCGGTCGAGGTCCACGGTGATGTCGATGTCGCGCAGATGCGCGGGCCGCTCGACGATGCGCACGGTGTCGTCGATCACCTGGTTGAGGTCGGTGAACTTCTTCTCCGGGTGCTTCTCGCGGGCGAAATCCAGGAGCCGCTTGATGATCGCCGCGCAGCGCTTGGTTTCACGGATCACCAGGTCCATGTCCTCGGCGTCCACGCTCTTGTCCGGCATTTTCTGCCGCAGCAGATGCGAGAAGGTGAGAATTCCGGTCAGCGGATTGTTCAATTCGTGCGCTACGCCCGAGGCGAGCAGGCCGACGGAGGCGAGCTTCTCGCCGCGCATGGTTTCGGCCTGCGCGCGGCGCAATTCCTGGGTGCGGCTTTGCACTTTCTGCTCGAGCGTGTGGCCCCAGTCCTGCAGCTCCGCCCGCGACATCCGCAGCGCGTCGGTCATAGTATTGAAGGACGAAGCCAACTTGCCGAATTCGTCGCCGCTGCGCACCGGGATCGCCTGATCCAAATCGCCGGCGGAGAGCCGTTGCGCGCCCGTTTCAAGATCGCGCAGCGGCACATAGACCAGCCGGTGCACGAAGAAGCCGACCAGAAGCGCCGCCAGGCCGATGAAGCCGACGGAAAAACCGGCGATCCCGAGCATGCTCGTCCGGAGTTTACTGTTGATATCGTCGAGCGAATAATCGATGGCGAGGACGCCGAGAACGGGCGTTTCCTGCGAATGGTGATGGCAGGCGGCGTTGTAGCAGGATGGCTCGTTGCGGATGACCTCCATGCTGCCCAGGAAGGATTGGCCGTCCGGGTTCTTAAACGTCCAGGTCCGTTCGCCGCGGGCAAGCTGCTCGGTGACCGGCGTGGTCGGATCGCATTGCAGGCAGGGCCGAGCCTTCGGGTCTATCGGTTTGGCCGAGTTCAGGCGCATGGGTCGTGAAAACGACCTTGCCGTCGTTGCTGATGATTCGGACCCGGGCGATTTTGCCCTCGTGGTTGGCCACGTCGTTGATGATGCGGTCGACATAGGCCGGCTGGTTCTGCAGCATGGCGAAGCGCGTGCTGCGCGAGATCACCTCGGACACCTGGATGAGCTGGTCGGACACTTTGCCGAGGATTTCGCTGTAGAGGTACCAGGCCACCATGCCGGTAAAGAACAGCATGGCCGCCGAAAGCGCGACCGTCAGGTAAAGCACCACTTTGAATTTCAGGGTCTTCGGCTGCATGGCTACTGTCGCGTCCCCTTCGGCGCCGGAACGGGACGCATGTTCAAAGCGGTCCTAAAAACGGGGCGGTGCGCCGGAATCCCGCAAATACCTTACCCGGGGGCGCGGAAATGGCCTTTGATACGTATCAAACGGGGTTTTGGGTGCGGCCGGCCAGCTAACGATCCGGATTAATGCCGGGTTCCCGCCAACTCGCGGCTTGTCGATTTCAAATTGATTGCGCTGCTCGCTCACAGGCGCCGGCCAATTCCGGCGCCCCGTCCTTTCGGACCAACCTCGCCCCAAGCCCGGCGAACGGCGATCGCTTAGTGACTTGCCTTGTACTTCTTGCCGGCGTCATTGAGCGTCGGCGGCGTCGTGTGGCACGCCGTGCAGGGTTTCTTTTCCTTCGACGCGATTGCCGGCGTCGCCATGGATTGCCCGGTCACGATCACGATCATCGCCCCGGCGAGCAATAACGCCGACGCGGACGCCGCAACTTTGGTTACGACCGTACGCATATTCTCATTTTGCATTGTCGCTCTCCTGAGTTTCCAACCGATCCATCCGGCATTGGCCGGACGAAGTGTGGAACAACGCGGAAGATAGCAGACGGTTCAATTATCGAGAAGACATAGCGACATTGTGCGACGTTTCTACAACGCAATTTCGGAGTTGCGGCGTACCGCTTTCCCTATCGAATTACTGCGTCGGCATCGCGCAGCACGACATATATCGCGGGGATCACCAAGACGGTGAGCAAGGTCGACGAGGCGAGACCGAACAGCAGCGAGATCGCCAGCCCCTGGAAGATCGGATCGAGCAGGATCGTCGCCGCGCCGATCATGGCGGCGAGCGCGGTCAGCAGGATCGGCTTGAAGCGGACGCTGCCTGCCTCCAGCAAGACGTCGCGCAGAGTCTTGCCCTCCCCGGCGCCGTGGCGGATGAAATCGACCAGCAGGATCGAATTGCGCACGATGATGCCGGCAAGCGCGATGAAGCCGATCATCGAGGTCGCGGTGAATGGCGCGCCGAACAGCCAATGGCCGATGACGATGCCGATCAGCGTGAGCGGGATCGGCGTGAGCACGACCAGCGGCAGCTTGAAGCTGCCGAATTGCGCGACCACCAGGATATAAATACCGACGATCGCCACCATGAAGGCGGCGCCCATGTCGCGGAAGGTGACATAGGTGATCTCCCACTCGCCGTCCCACAGGACCGCCGGCTTGGCCTCGTCGTCAGGTTGGCCGTGGAAGCGGATCGCCGGCTTGCCGAGTGCGCCCCAATCATGCGCCTCGATCTTCTTATCGACGTCGAGAATGCCGTAGATCGGCGCCTCGTAAGTGCCCGCCAGCTCCGCCATCACCATATCGGCGAAGCGGCCGTCGCGGCGGAAGATGGTCGGCGAGCCCAATTCCTTGCTGACCCGCACCACGTCGCCGAGTTCGACCACCGTCTTGTTGCCGGGCACGCTGTTGGCGGGCACCGGCGTCGAGGCCAAAAGCTCGCTCCACGACAGGTCGCGCTTGGGCAGCCGCACGATGATCTCGATCGGATTGCGGCCTTCGCCGCGGTGCGAATAACCGACCGCGGTGCCGCCGAACAACGCCGCGATCGTGTCGTAGACGTCGCGCTGTTCGACGCCGAAGAATTCCAGGCGGTCCTGATCGATCGAGATGCGCAGGCGCGGCCGCGGCTCGCCGATCGAATCGTCGATGTCGACGATATAGGGCACCGAGGCGAAGATCTTCTTCAGCTCATGCGCCACCGCGCGCCGGTCGGCCGACGTCGGCCCATAGACTTCGGCGAGCAGCGTCGAGAGCACTGGCGGGCCGGGCGGCACCTCGACCACGCGGGCGACGGTGCCGGCCGGCAGGCTTACCTTCTTCATGCGCGCCCGCAAATCGAGCGCGATCTCGTGGCTCGAGCGGCTTCGCTCGTCTTTGGCCGCGAGATTGAGATGTAGCTCGCCCAGCTCGGGCAATTCGCGAATGTAATAATGACGTACCAGGCCGTTGAAGTTGAACGGCGCCGGTGTGCCGGCATAGGTTTCGATCGAGCGGATTTCCGGCAACTGCCGCGCCACGGCGGCGATCGAGAATAATGTGCGCTCGGTGTCCTCCAGCGTCGCGCCTTCGGGCAGATCGACCACCACCGACATTTCCGACTTGTTGTCGAAGGGCAAGAGTTTGACCGTGACGCTGCGCGTCGCAAATAGCAGGCACACCAACACGGTCGCAATTCCAACCGCGCCGAGGAATATCCAAGCCGAGCGGCGCGTGCGCACCACCGGCGTGGCGAAGCGGCGATAAAGCCGGCCGAGCAAGCCCTCGCCATGCGCCGCCTCGTGCTCATGCACCGGTCTTCCTTCCGGATGCAGGCGCAGCATCAGCCAGGGCGCGATCACCATGGCGACGACGAAGGAGAACAGCATCGCCGCCGAGGCATTGGCCGGGATCGGCGCCATATAGGGGCCCATCAGCCCGGAGACGAACAGCATCGGCAAGAGCGCCGCCACCACGGTCAGCGTGGCGACCACCGTCGGATTGCCGACCTCCGCCACCGCCTCGATCGTCCCCTGCAGGCGCGAGCGGCCGTCCTTCATCGCCCAGTGGCGGGCGATGTTCTCGATCACCACGATGGCGTCGTCGACCAGGATGCCGATGGAGAAGATGAGCGCGAACAGGCTGACGCGGTTGATGGTGTAGCCCATCACTTTCGCGGCAAACAGCGTCAGCAGGATGGTGGTCGGGATGACGACCAGCGTGACCAGCGCCTCGCGCCAGCCGATGGCGAAGGCGATGAGCACCACGATCGACACGGTCGCCAGGCCGAGATGGAAAAGAAGTTCGTTCGCCTTGTCGTTCGCGGTCTCACCGTAGTCGCGCGTCACCGTCACCTTGACGTCGGCCGGCACCAGCCGGCCCTCGACGCTGTGCAGCCGCGCCAGCAATTGCTCGGCCACCACCACGGCATTGGCGCCGGCGCGCTTGGCGAAAGCGACGCTGACCGCCGGCACGTGATCCCAATGGGCGCCTTTCTCCGGCGTATCCATCCAGACGCGGTGCTCCTGCGGGCTCGGCCCGATCACCACCGAGGCCAGGTCGCGCACATAGACCGGGCGGTTGTCGCGCGTGGCGACAAGCAAAAGACCGATGTCGGGGATGCCGGCGAGCGTCTGCCCGGCGGCGACGTCGCGCATCAAGCCGTTGTCGCGCACGCTGCCGGCCTGGAACGAGCGGTTGGCGTCGCGCACTTTGGCGACCAGTTGCTGCAGCGTAACACCGAACAGCGCGAGCTTTTCCGGGTCTGGCTCGACGCGGATCTGCTCGGGATTGCCGCCGGAAATATAGGTCAGGCCGACATTGTCGGTCTTCACCAGCTCGGCGCGCAGTTGATCGGCGAGTTCATAGAGATCTTTGTCGGTAAAGCGCTGCGCCGCGTTGGGCTTTGGCGACAGCGTGAGCACCACGACGGCGACGTCGTTGATGCCGCGGCCGACGATCAGCGGCTCCGGGATGCCGACCGGGATGCGGTCGATATTGGCGCGGATCTTCTCGTGCACTCTTACGATCGCGTCGTCGGCCCGCGTGCCGACCAGAAAGCGCGCCGTCACCATCACGCGGTCGTCGACGGTCTGGCTGTAGACGTGCTCGACGCCGTCGATGCCCTTGATGATGGCTTCAAGCGGCTTGGTCACCAGTTCGACCGCGTCCGGCGCCTTGAGGCCATCGGCGTTCACGCGGATGTCGACCATCGGCACGCTGATCTGCGGTTCTTCCTCGCGCGCTATCGTCATGAGCGCGATCAGCCCGATCGCCAGCGCCGCCAACAGAAACAGCGGCGTCAAAGGCGAGCGGATGGTCGCCTGCGTGAGACGCCCGGACAGTCCCAGATTCACGGGTGCACCAGCACGTCGCCGCTGTTGAGGCCGGAGAGGATTTCCAGGGCGTCCGGCATATCGGGACGCGGCAGTTCACGTCCACGCTGCACCGGGACGTCGATCGTTTCGTTGCCCTTGCGCACGCGCGCGTAATCGATGCCGAACCGCGTCGTGATGAACACGCCCGGCACGATGATGCTGTCGCGCTCCCCGGCCGAGACCCAGACGCGGATGCGCTCGCCGACGAAATAATCGCCGAGTTCGGCGACCGCCGCGTCGGCGATCACGCGGCCGTCCTCGATCTGCGGATAGATCAGCTTGATGGTGCCGAATTGCGCGCCGCCCTTGCCGAGTTCCTCGCCGTCGAGGCGCACCGAATCGCCGGACTTGAGGAAGCGCGCATGCCGTTCCGGTACGCGCAGCCGCAAGATGAAATTCTGTTCGGCGATCGTCGCCACGGTCTCGCCCGGCAGGATCACCGTGCCGGTAGTCAGCGGCACCTTCAACACGCGGCCGGAGGTGGGCGCCAGCACGTTGCCTTCGGTGACCTGCTGCTGGATCACCGAGCGTTCGGCGGTGCGCGCCTTCAACGTATTCGACGCGACATTGAGGGCGGTGCGCGCCTGGTCGAGCGTGGTCTTAGGCACCGTGCCGCGCGAGAACAGATCCTCCGCGCGAGTGAAATCGGTCTGCGCCTGCGCGACCTGGGCTTCGAGCGCGGAAATCTGCGCGTCGAGCGACTTCATCTGCAGTGCGAGCTTCTCGTCGCCGACGGTGGCGATGATCTGCCCGCGCGTGACCGCGTCGCCTTCCTTCACCGCCAGCGCGGCGACCGTGCCGCCGATGCGCGCGCGCGCCGGCACCACATTGGCGCTTTCGACGGTGGCGAACACCGCCTTTTCGTCGGCCACCGATTTCGGCGCGACAGTAAAGGTTTGCTGGGCGAATGCCGCTTGGGCCGACAGCGAAAGAACAGCCGCTATGAGAATACCGACACGCATTGTTCCTTACCTCAGTATTCCACGCGAGGACCGACCTTGCGGCGCGCGCCGCGTGCGGTCATTGATGTGACGCAAGGTTCCGGCGGCGTGCCGGACGCGGCGTCTTGCCGCGCGCGCCCGGAACGCAAGCCGGCGCGCAATAGACGCGATAGAGCGTGCGCACCAATTCGCGCGCCTGCGGGCTGCCGATCGAGTACCAGATGGTCTGCCCGTCGCGCCGCGCCGTCACCAGCCCGTCCCGGCGCAGCAGCGCCAGATGCTGCGACACCGTCGAATCGCGGATTTTCAGCAGCGCCGCCAATTCGCCGACCGAGCGCTCCTGCTCGGTCAATTGGCAGACGATGATCAGCCGGTGGCGGTTGGCGAGCGCCTTGAGCAGGCCGCTCGCCTCGTCCGCCGCCGACAGCATATCGGTGATTTGTACTTTCATACTTGCGTATATACGAATAATTGAATATATAGTCAAGAGCGCCGCGCCAGGACCTGGCGGCCAAACGTCAACTGATCAGGAGATTTGCCCGTGAACGTCGATCGCGCCGTCTTCGCTATGGCCGGCACTATGGTGCTGGCAAGCTTGGTATTGGGCTGGCTGGTGAGCCCCTATTGGCTGCTGCTCGCGGCCTTCGTCGGGGCCAACATGCTGCAAGCCGCTTTCACCGGCTTCTGCCCGGCCGCCATGATCTTCAATAAGCTCGGGCTCAAGCCGGGCGCCGCCTTCACCTGCGGCACGCGCTGAGCGCAAAAAACAATGCCCGTGCGGCGGGGGTCGCACGGGCACTGCTTCGCGATCAGCCGTTTGCTTTGTCAGCTATTGTCTTGGCGGAACGCGCCGGTGTGGCGATCGACGATGAAACGCTGCACCAAGGAATTGTCCTTGGTGACGACGTCGGCGGTGATGGTGTCGGCATCCTTCTCCTTCACCTCGCCGACCTTGAGCCGCGGATTGCCGCGAATGGCGAGCCAGCGCTCGACGCGGGCCTTCACGTCGTCGGTGGTGAGATTGAGCGCCTGATTGGTCTGAGCGCCTGGGCCGTAGCCGGGTCCGTCGCCGCCGCGCCAACCGCGCATCATGCCGGGGCCGTAACCGCCGCCCCAACCGCGCATGTGGTAGCCCGGACCGTAACCTCGTCCGGGACCGGGCCCGCCGTCTTGTCCGAAGGCCCCGCACGGTCCGCCGCCTGGGCCGCCACCGCCCATCATCCAGCCCGGCCCATAGCCGGGACCGCCCTGTGCCGAAGCGGTATGAGTGTAAACCCCCGCCCCGGCTGCTAGCGCAGCCGCGACGCCGAGGGCGATCAATGTCTTTCGCGATTTCATGGGAATGCTCCTTTTGGCTTGCAACAGATGTCGTCGTCGCCAAGCGCGATTAGGGGCGCGACCTGTCACGCAAGTTTGTCGGTGGAGCGCGAAAGTGTGACCAAGTGTGTCAGCGCGCCTATCCGCCAGACATCGTCACAAGTTTTTTGCCCCAACGGGCCGCGTCCGAATTAGATTGCGCGTATGAATGACGGTCCGCACATTCTGATCGTCGATGACCATCGCGAGATGCGCGATCTCGTCTCGCGTGCACTCGTCAAGGACGGCTTCCGCGTCAGCAGCGCGGCCGACGGCAAGGCCATGCGCAAGGTGCTGGCCGGCGCCAACATCGATCTCATTTTGCTCGACTTGATGCTGCCGGGCGAGGACGGCCTGTTGCTCTGCCGCGTGCTGCGCGCGGAGAGCGAAATCCCCATCATCATGCTCACCGCCAAAGGCGACGAGGTCGACCGCGTGATCGGCCTCGAAATGGGCGCCGACGATTACCTGCCCAAGCCGTTCGGCAGCCGCGAGCTGGTGGCCCGTATTCGCGCTGTGCTCCGCCGCAATCGCGGGCGCGCGACCGCCGCCAGCCAGAACAAGCCGAAGCTCTACCGCTTCGAGCGCTGGACCTTCGATGTCGACAAGCGCGAACTCATCGGCGGCGATGGCGTCGCCGTGCCGCTGAGCACCGGCGAATTCGACCTGCTGCTGGCGCTGGTCGAGCATCCGCAGCGCACGCTGAGCCGCGACCAGTTGCTCGATCTGGCGCGCCACCGCGCCGCCAACACGTACGACCGCAGCATGGACACGCAGGTGAGCCGTCTGCGCAAGAAGGTCGAGCGCGATCCGGCCGATCCGGCGATCATCAAGACCGTGTGGGGCGGCGGCTATATCTTCACTCCCGACGTGAGCCGGGAATGAGCCGTTTTTTCCCTAAAAGCCTGTTCGGCCAAACCATCCTGATCCTGCTGGTCGGGCTCGTCATTTCACATGCCGTCGGCGCCTGGATTTATGCCGGCGCGCGCGAGCAGGCGGTGCGCGCGATCAGTGGCTTCGCGGCCGCGCAGCGCGTCGCCAATCTGTCGCGCCTGGTCGACGACGCGCCGGCCGACTGGCGCCCTCGCCTCGTCGCCGCGCTGAGCGATCCCACCTTCCGCGTCGCGCTCACCACGCAGCCGCCGCAGTTGCCGCCGAGCGACGCCGAAGGCGCCGCCAAGGCGGTCGAGGACTACGTGCGCCAGCAGCTGCCTGAGCGGCTGGACCGGCAGGTGCGCGTGGCGGTGCTGGCGGCGCCCGACGGACCGCCCGGCGCGCCCTTTGGTCCGCCATTCGATCGCCGGCCGCCGCCTGGAATGATGGGCGGCCCGGGCGGCATGGGAATGCACGGCATGATGGGTCCGGACTTCGGCCCCTTCGGCGGCTGGCGCGGTCTGCAGGTCGCCGTGCAACTGAGCGATGGCCAATGGCTGTCCTTCGTCACCACGCTGCCGCAAGGCGCGCCTTCGGTGTCGTGGCAATTCATTATCTCCATGGTGCTGATGGGCGTGATCGTACTCGCCGTCTCGGCCTGGGCGGTGCGCCGCGTCACCGCGCCGCTCGGCTTGTTGTCCGCCGCCGCCGATCGGCTCGGCCGCGACGTCGCCGCCGCGCCTTTGGCCGAGACCGGCACCGTTGAAATGCAGCGCGCCGCGCGCGCCTTCAACCGCATGCAGGAACGCCTGCGCCGGCTGATCGAGAGCCGCACGCAGATGCTGGCCGCACTGTCGCACGATCTGCGCACGCCATTGACGTTGCTGCGGCTGCGCACCGAGGAAGTCGCCGACGCCGGCGAGCGCGACAAGATGCTGGCGACCATAAGCGAGATGGACGAGATGATCGGCTCGACGCTGGCCTTCGCGCGCGACGAGGTGCATGCCGAGCCGCGCCGGAAAGTCGACATCGCCGCCCTGCTCGCGAGCGTCGTCGACGACATGGCCGACGCCGGCATGCCGGTGACCATGGCGGCGGCAACGCCGCTGATCCATGACTGCCAGCCGGGCGCCTTGAAGCGCGCGCTCACCAATCTGCTCGACAACGCGGTGAAATACGGCAAGCGCGCGCAGGCCGCGATTGCCAATGTCGGCACGACCATCGACATCACCATCGATGACGACGGGCCGGGCATTCCCGAGGCTGAGCTCGCGAAGGTGTTTCAGCCGTTCTACCGGGTCGAGGATTCGCGCAGCCGCGACACCGGCGGCACGGGCCTCGGCCTCGCCATCGCGCAATCGATCGTGCAGGCGCGAAGGCGGCGAGTTGACGCTTTCCAACCGTCCCGGCGGCGGCTTGCGCGCCACCGTCAAACTGCCGACTTAAGTGACTTCCGCGCCGGCGCGGAAACGCGCTATATCGGGCCCGACCCGCCGTGGGTCGGTGACGTGGCCGGCGCTTTGCAATGAATAAACCGGAGACCGGCTTCCGCTTCATCGGCCAACCCATGCCGCGCCACGAAGATGCGCGGCTGATCACCGGGCAAGGCCGCTTCACCGACGATTTCAGTTTTCCCGGGCAAGCCCATGCCGCGATGGTGCGCTCGCCGCACGCACACGCGCGCATCATTTCGATCGACAAAGCGCCCACTTTAAAAATGCCCGGTGTGCTCGGCGTCTTCACCGGCTCGGATTGTGCTGCGGATAAGCTCGGACCCATCGGGCACGATCCGGTGCCGAAGACGCGCGACGACATGAAGCTGACCGCGCCCGGTGGCGGCGAGATCTTCATCGGCCCGCATCTGCTGCTGCCCGCCGACAAGGTGCGCCACGTCGGCGAAGCCGTCGCCATCGTAATTGCCGAAACCAAGGCGCAGGCGCTCGATGCCGCCGAGGCGCTCGTGGTCGTCTACGAGGAACTGCCCTTCGTGCTGCATTCGGAAGACGGCATGAAGCCCGGCGCGCCGGCCGTCTGGGACGAAGTGCCGGACAACATCCTGGTCGACACGCGCTTCGGCGACGCCGCGGCGACCGACCGCGCCTTCGCGCAGGCCGCGCATGTTGTCGCCTACGATTTCAACATCGGGCGCGTCACCGGCATGCCGATGGAGCCGCGCGCCTGCGTCGCCAATTACGACAGAGCGAGCGGCCGCTACACGCTGCACGCCGGCAGCGGCGGCGCGGTGCGGCAAAAGCGCGAGCTCGCCAGCATCCTTGGCATCGAGCCCGATACCTTGCGCGTTCTATCGTTCGACGTCGGCGGCAATTTCGGCACGCGCAACCGCGTCTATCCGGAATACGGCCTAGTGCTGTGGGCCTCTCGCAAGCTCGGTCGCCCAGTGAAGTATCTTTCCACCCGCTCGGAATGTTTCATCAGCGACTACCAGGGCCGCGATCTCGTCAGCAAACTCGAGCTCGCGCTCGACGCCAAGGGCAAGTTCCTTGCGTTGCGCGCGACCAACATCAGCAATGCCGGCGCGCGCTGCGTGTCGCTGTCGCCGCTCTCCAAGGGCGCCGGTCTGATCACCGGCAATTACGACATTCCCGCCGCCTCGCTGCGCGCGGTCTCGGTGTTCACCAATACCATTCCGACGCAGGCCTATCGCAGCTCCGGCCGGCCCGAAGTGACCTTCGCCATCGAGCGGCTGGTCGATATGGCCGCGGCCAAGCTCGGCATCGATCGCATCAGCCTGCGCCGCCGCAACCTGGTGCGGCCGAAAGCGATGCCCTACCGCAACGCCGTCGGCATGACCTACGACAGCGGCACTTACGAGGACAACATGGACCTCGCCATGCACGTCGCCGACTGGAACGGCTTCAGCGCGCGCAAGCGCGAGGCAAAGAAGCGCGGCAAATTGCTCGGCCTCGGCCTCGCCAACTACGTCGAGTCCTCGATCGGCGCGCCGAAGGAGCAGGCGCGCATCGCCATCAAGCCCACCGGCGTCGACGTCATCATCGGCACCCAGCCGGCCGGGCAAGGCCATGAGACCAGCTTCGCGCAGGTGGTGTCGGACTTGCTGGCGGTGCCGGTCGACAGCATCAGCATCATCATGGGCGACACCGACGTAGTGCGCGCCGGCGGCGGCACGCATTCGGGTCGTTCCATGCGCCATGCCGCAACCGTGTTTTCCATGGCGGCGGCCACGCTGATCGCCAACGGCAAACGCATCGCCGCGCATCTGCTCGACACCGACCACGTAGACTTCGCCGACGGCCGCTTCACCGCGCGCGGCACCAACCGCAGCTTCGATTTCCTCGAACTGGCGCAGGAGATGATGAAGCACGCCCTGCCCGACGATCTCGCCAAGGGTCTCGCCGTCGTCACCGACAACGAGATGCACGATCCGGTATTCCCCAACGGCTGCGCAGTGTGCGAGATCGAAATAGATCCTTCGACCGGCGGCCTCGCGCTGACGCGCTACGCCTGCGTCGACGACGTCGGCCGCTGCATCAACCCGCTGATCGTGCACGGGCAGACGCACGGCGCCGTCGTGCAAGGCATCGGCCAGGCGCTGTGGGAGCAATTCGTGGTTGACGATTCCGGCCAGCCGCTCACCGGCTCGCTGATGGACTACGGCATGCCGCGCGCGCATCTCGTGCCGTCGATCAAGAGTGAGATCGTCGAGGTGCTCTCCCCGACCAATCCGCTCGGCATCAAGGCCGGCGGCGAAGGCGGCACCACCGGCGCGCTGGCGGTGATCGTCAGCGCCATCGTCGACGCGCTCAAGCCTTATGGCATTCTGCATCTCGACATGCCGGCGACGCCCTTTCGCGTGTGGCAGGCGATGGAGAAGGCGAAAAGCGCCGGTTAGCGCACGATCCCGAAGACCCAGCCCCGATCGAGGGGCGCGGCCCGTTGACGTTCGCCATTTCTCGCATCACACTGCCCATATTCCAGGGAGATCCCCGACAAGGGGCTGAGAAACCGCTGGGCCGCAGCTTTGCTGCCGGTTAGCGCGGAAATCCTTCGAACCTGATCCGGTTCATACCGGCGTAGGGATTGGATTTCGAGCGCCCCCGTCATCGAACTCCAGCCTCTTCGCCGACAACAGGCGGAGATGCGAATGACCGTACCCCCGGCCAGTACAATCCGGGTCGGCCAGCGGCTGAAGCCGCCGCGCGAAGCGAGCGCCGACGCCTCGACCCGGCCGCTTGCCGTTCCTGCCTGCGTCGACGTCGCCGTGGTCGGCGCCGGCGTGATCGGCCTGTCGATCGCATGGCGGCTGGCGCGTTGCGGATTGTCGATCGCCGTATTCGACCGCGGCGAGGCCGGCACCGGCACCAGCTTTGCCTCAACCGGCATGCTCGCAGCCGCGGCCGAGCATAAGCCCGGCGGGGAGGATTTGCTGGCGCTGGCTATGGAAAGTCAGCGGCTGTGGCCGGAGTTCCGCTCGCATCTCGAAGCGGAATCTAATCTGTCTATCGACTACCGCGACGAAGGCACGTTGGTCGTCGCGCTCGGCCGCGACGAGGTCGAGCGGCTGCGCTATCGCTACGAGCATCAGCAGCGCTCGGGTCTCGGCACCTCCTGGCTGAGCGGCGCGGAGGTGCGCGCCCTGGAGCCTGGACTGCGGCCGTCGCTTGCGGCCGGTATCTCGTGCAGCAGCGACCATCAGGTCGATCCGCGGCGTTTGGTTCCGGCGCTGGTGCTCGCCTTGCGTTCGCGCGGCGGGCAGCTTGTCGAGAACTGCCCGGTGACGTCGCTCGAAACGTCCGGCGGCAGGATTTCAGGCGTGGTTACGGCCGCCGGGTCTTGTCAGGCGCAAACCGTCATTGCCGCCACGGGCGTCTGGAGCGGAGACGGCCTGTTGCCGGCGGCTGTCGATATTCCGGTGCGACCGCTCAAGGGCCAAGCGCTGGCGCTGCGCACCACGCGGCAGACCGGCACGCTGTCGCATGTCGTCTGGACCGAGCAGGTCCACCTCGCGCCAAAAGGCGACGGGCGTCTCATCGTCGGAGCGACGATGGAGGACACCGGCTTCAATCCGGCGATTACCGCCGGCGGCGCGCTGGCGCTTCTCGAGGGTGTCCACCGCGCGCTGCCGTCAAGCGAGGAGATGGAAATCGAGGCGATCTGGTCCGGCTTTCGGCCAACCTCGGACGACGACGCCCCGATTCTCGGCAGCACAAATGTCCAGGGGCTTCTAATTGCCACCGGCCACCATCGCAACGGCATTCTTCTCGCTCCCGCGACCGCGAAGGCCATCGAAGAGCTTGTGACCGCGGGGGCCATGGCGGGCACCGCACGGCTGTTCCAGCTTGAACGATTTCAAAGACGCTCGGCTGCGGAGGCCCTGATAACAGGAACACGACGATGAAACTCCTGGTCAACGGAGAGCCGCGCGAGAACGCGCCGACAACCCTTTTCGATCTATGGCGGCAGGAAACGCGGGACCTGAACCTCGACAGTCCAAAGGGCTACGCCATGGCGCTCAACGGCGCGCTGATCCGCAAGGACCGATGGGCGAGCACACCGCTGGCAGACGGCGACAGCGTTGAAATCGTCCGTGCCATGCAGGGAGGCTGACATGAGCTCATCCGATCCGCTTTCGATCGACGGCGTGCCGCTCGGCTCGCGCCTCTTCCTCGGCACGGCCGGGTATCCGAACCAGCGCATTCTCGTCGACGCCGTCGAAGCCAGCGGCAGCGAGGTGGTCACCGTGTCGATCCGCCGGATCTCGCTCGACCGCCGCGGTTCCGATACCGTCAACCTGCTCAAGCGCTATCGCTTCCTGCCGAACACGGCTGGCTGCGAGACGGCGCGCGACGCAGTGCTGACCGCCGAACTGGCGCGCGAAGCCCTCGACACGAACTGGATCAAGGTCGAGGTCATCGGCGATCGCGAAACGCTCTATCCCGACGTGACGGAACTGCTCGAGGCGACGCGACAACTCGTCGACGGCGGTTTCGTGGTGCTGCCCTATTGCACCGACGACCCGGTGATCTGTCAGCGCTTGGCCGATCTGGGTGCGGCCGCCATCATGCCGATGGGCTCGCTGATCGGTTCCGGCATGGGCATCGCCAATCCTGCCAATCTTGAATTGATCTGCCGCCGCTCGCCCGTGCCGGTGATCGTCGACGCGGGAATTGGAACGGCATCGGATGCAACAATCGCGATGGAACTTGGAGCTTCAGGCGTCCTGCTGAACACCGCCGTCGCGAAATCCGATGATCCCGTGAGCATGGCGCGCTCCATGCGGTACGCCGTCGAGGCCGGGCGACTCGCCTTCCGCGCCGGCCGCATTCCGCGCCGCGGCCGCGCCGAACCGTCGAGCCCGCAATTGGGAATGGTCGGATCGTGATGCGCATTCCCTCGCCGTTGCTCGTGGTGACCGACCGGCACCAAGCCCGGCGGCCGCTGGAGCAGGTCGTTGCCGAGGCCGTCTCAGCAGGCGCGCAGTGGATTTGGTTTCGCGACCGTGACCTTGAGGCCGCGGAACGGCGGCGGCTGGCATTCCAACTGTCCGAGATCGTGCAGAGCGCCGGAGGGCAATTGTCCATCGGCGGCGATATAGGACTGGCCGCCGATACCGGCGCCAACGCCGTGCACGTGCGCGACGTCCCGGCGATTGAGGAAGCCAAGCGGGTCCTTGGCCCGGATGCTCTCGTCGGCCTCTCGGCTCACAGCGTCGCGGATGTCGCGGACGCCCGTACCGCGGGCGCCGACTACGTGACGCTGAGCCCGATCTACGAGACCGTGAGCAAACCCGGCTATGGGCCGGCACTTGGAGTCGACGCGATCGCGCTCGCCGCGCGCATCGGCATTCCCGTCCTGGCACTCGGCGGCGTCACTGCCGAGAATGCGGTCGCTGTCAGGCAAAGAAGCGCCGCCGGCGTCGCCATCATGGGCGATGTCATGCGCGCGGTGAGATTGACGGATATGGTCGGTGGCCTATTGCAACGGCTGAAACAAGGCGACGACGGGGATACTGGGCGGTCGTGAATTCGAGGCCGGGCGATCATGCCGTCCGCGCATGCGCCAATGCAGGAAAATGACCCGCTCAAGATTAGCTGTTTGATCCCCGCCATGCCGCCGGCGCATGGCGTTCTAGGAATTATGTCATAGAAAACGCGCGCGGCGCTCTATTTTTGTCAATCTTTAGCGCCTATATTCATCGGTGCCGGGGCAACTCGGCTATGGCGATAAACGGCCGTCGTAATAAACCTTTCGGACCCGGGGGCAGTACCCGGCGCCTCCACCCAAGCCCGGCAAGCCTTGCCGGTAAGAGAGAACGGGCTTCGGCGGGGGCGAAATAGGATCGACGAGGGCGTAAAGGGCGGACTTTTGCTCGGCATGGTACCGCCGTTATCGGGCCAATCTCATAGTTGCCAACGACAACTATGCTCCGGTTGCTCTGGCCGCGTAAGCGGTCCGACTAACCAAGCCTACAAGTCCTAGCCGTCTTAGCAGCGGTTAGGCGGGGTTCGGAGGCACCTGGCAACAGAAGCCTCCACTTTCGTCATGGGGCGGCGATTTCCGATTATGACAACGGCCAAAAGCGGGATAGCGCGGAACGCCCGCGGCGGGCTAGCATTGGCCGAGTCCTGGGCCAGGCCTAAGCCATGACCGACCATTTCCGTTACGACCTTCTCACCCAGCAGGCGCTGCGCGGCGTCGTGCGGACCGTGCTGTCGGAGGCCGCCAAGAAAAAGGGCCTGCCGGGCGACCATCATTTCTACATCTCATTCGATACCACCGCCGAGGGCGTGCGCATGTCGGAGCGGCTGCGCATGCAATATCCCGAGCAGATGACCGTCATCCTGCAGCACCAGTTCTGGGACCTCGCCGTGCACGAGCGCGGCTTCGAAGTCGGGCTGTCGTTCGGCGGCGTGCCGGAAAAGCTCACCATTCCGTTCGAGGCGATCACCGGCTTCTTCGACCCGTCGGTGCAGTTCGGCCTGCAATTCGAGGAAGTCACCGAAGGCGAGGATCGCCAATCGCCGGCCAATGTGCAGGACAAGCCGGCGAAGACCAAGCGCGGCACGCCGCCGGCGCCTGCCGTCGTCGCCGCCCCGCCGCCGGCCGCTCAACCGGCCGCGACCGCCGAGCCGGGGCCCGACAAGCCGGAGGGTGGCGGCGAAGTGGTCCGCCTCGACCGCTTCCGCAAGAAGAAATAGCGCGGTCCTTCCGCCCGCCGCGCCGCCGGCTTACAGTCGGGCATGGCCAGAAAGCCCGGCAAATCCCGCCTGAAACCGCGGCAAAACACGCGCCAAAGAACGCGAATTGAAAGCGACGCCTTCGGGCCGCTCGCTATCCCCGCCGACAAATTATGGGGCGCGCAGACCGAGCGCTCGCTGCACAATTTCCGTATCGGCACGGAACGCATACCGATCGAGATCGTGCATGCGCTCGGCCTGATCAAACGCGCCGCCGCCGAGGTCAACCGCAATCTCGGCTCGCTCGACGCGCGCCGGGCCAGGGCGATCGCCGCCGTGGCGCAGGACATTGCCGATGGCAGACTGGATGACAATTTCCCGCTGCTGGTCTGGCAGACCGGTTCCGGCACCCAGACCAATATGAACGTCAACGAGGTGATCGCTAATGCCGCTAATGTCGCGCTCGGCGGCGAACTCGGCGCGAAAAAACCGGTGCATCCCAACGATCACGTCAATATGAGCCAGTCGTCCAACGATTCGATCCCGACCGCGATGCACGTCGCCGCGGCGTTACGTATTCATCACGACCTGCTGCCGGCGCTCGCGCATCTACACGCCGCGCTCGACAAGAAGGCCAGGGAATTCGCCAAGATCGTCAAGATTGGCCGCACCCATACCATGGATGCGACGCCGATCACGCTCGGCCAGGAATTTTCCGGCTATGCGAGCCAAGTGAAATCCTCGATCGCGCGCATCAAACTGGCGCAGCGCGACCTTTATCCCCTCGCCCAGGGCGGCACCGCGGTGGGGACGGGGCTCAATTCCAAACCGGCGTTCGCCAAGGCCTTCGCCAGGCGCATCGCTCGGCTGACCAAGCTGCCCTTCGTCAGCGGGCCGAACAAGTTCGAACTGATGGCCGGCCATGATGCCTATGTGTTTGTGCACGGCGCGCTCAACGCCGCCGCCACCGCATTGTTCAAGATCGCCAACGATATAAGGCTGCTCGGTTCCGGTCCGCGCTCGGGCTTAAGCGAATTGATCCTGCCGTCGAACGAGCTCGGCTCCTCGATCATGCCGGGCAAGACCAATCCGACCCAGACTGAGGCGCTGACCATGGTTTGCGCCTGCGTGTTCGGCAACCAGACCACGATCACGGTCGCCGGCAGCCAGGGTCATTTCGAGCTCAACGTCTACAAGCCGGTGCTGGCCTACGCCATGCTGCAATCGATCCGCTTGCTCGGTGACGCGGTGACGTCGTTCACCGACAATTGCGTCACCGGCATCCGCGCCAACGAGCCGCGGATCCGCGAATTAATGCAGCGTTCGCTGATGCTTGTGACCGCGCTGTCGCCCAAGATTGGCTACGACAAGGCGGCCCAGGTGGCCAAGGCGGCGCACGCCAATGGAACCACCTTGCGTGAAGAAGCGGTGCGGCTCGGCTATATTAGTGGAACTGAATTCGACCGGCTGGTGCGCCCTGAACTGATGACCCGGCCACGTTGAGTCGTATTCCCGACCTGACGCCAAGTCATCATTCTCAAATTTTGCGCATCGACCGCATTCTCTGCCCAATCTGCCCGTATTGCATATTATTCTACCGCGTCCGGCTCCTCAGTCCTCCAAGGCTTCATTTGATCGAGCGGTCATTCAATTGCATATCTAATGCAGCATTACAGTAATTCTTACAAATACTGTAATATACATTTGCGAAGGGATGAAAAAATCAACATAATACAATCGTCTTCATGTAGTGTATAATATTGAACGTTGGTATTTTTTTCTGGTCAACTAACCGTGTATGCCATTGCTAACGGTAGCACTCGGGATTCGACAGGTATATTCTTTGAACCACCTACCAGGTGCATCAATGGGGCAGTTGAGTTCGGGGGTAGTCGATGTATCCAGATACCGTCATGGTGGGAACATGGTTGAACTGGTAAATCTTCGGCTCGCCCGTAAGCGAGCCAAGCAGCGGCAAGACGAGCAGCGCGCGAGCGCCAATCGTCTCGCCCACGGTCAGCCAAAACAACGGCGCAAGCTCGAGGCCGCACAACAGGCGAAAGCCAGCCGCGATTTCGATCTGCATCGCATCGACAAAGGAGGCACGCAATGAAATCTCCAGTCGTCAAGCGCTCGATTGTAATTGCGGGTCACAAAACGAGCGTCAGTCTCGAAGATGCGTTCTGGACGAGTTTGAAGGCGATCGCCGGCGACCGTGACGTCACGCTGTCGGACCTGGTGGCTTCGATCGACACCGATCGCCGCGCCGGCAATTTGTCGTCGGCAATACGCCTGTTCGTTCTCGATCATTATCGGGAGCAGTCGGAGAAAAGCCGGGTTGAGAACGCACAGCGCGAGGCCGGCGGAGGGCGTGTAGCCGCACTTCTGCGCGCCAGTTGAAGCCTACGGCTGGACGCTCTGCCGCGGCAGCGGCGGGCGTTTGACTTCGACCGGCGCCGGCAAGGTGGGGGCCAATTCGCTTTTCGGCGCCGGCGGTTTTGGCTGCGGATGGGCGTTCTCGATCTCACGCAATTGCCGCGCCTGGTTTTCGACCGCGCGCAAAGTCAGCCATCCGGTCAGCGCGGACACGTCGATACTGCGCGCCGGCGCCGCCAGCGGCCCCTTCAATGCCATGAAGATGTCCGGCCGCGTGCCGGCAGCCTGATGTGCGCCCGAAAGCACCAACCGCGCGTCGATCGAGCCATCGGTGAGATCGAGATTGCCGGCGAGCGAGAGGGCTGCATCCGCGCTCTCGGCGGTGGCCTTGTTCAGCCGAATCTGCCCGGCGCTCACCGCCAGCGTTCCCTCGGCGCGTTTGACCGCTAGCTCGCCGCTGTCCAAGGCCTTGCTCACCACATCGGAAATGCGCGCCGCGTCGATCGGCAGCCCTTGATCGACGGCGCGGGTTACCGCATCGAAGGCGCGCGAATCGAGGCCGGCGAACTGCGCATCGCTGAGCGCGATTTTGCCGGAGCCTTGCAGGGAGCCGATGAGGGCGACCGGGCTCAAGCCCGTGCCTTCGAGGTCGGCCGACAGGTCGAGCGTACCGCTCACCGGCGGGCGGGCGCCGGAGGGCAGCACGCTCGCCGCATCGACGCCGGCGAGCGAGAACTTCGCATGCGTCTTCAAGCCATCCTGACTGGACTGAAACGACAGGGCGCCATCCAGACGTCCGCCGGCGACCGCGCCACCGATGCCGTCGATGACAAATCCGTTTTGGTCGAAGCGCAAGGCGGCGCGGAATTCGCGCGCCGCCAGCCGCGGTAGCAATCCGACCTGGCGCGCCTTGAGCGCGACCTCGCCGCCATAGTCGCCGAACACGCCGCCGGCGAAGGGTTCGCTCGACCAGGTCCACGCTGAATTCTTGCCGTCAGCCGCCGCCGGCATGCCGATCGCCGCCGCGAGCAGCGGCGCCGCATCGATCGTATCGGCCTCCAGCGCGCCCGATACCCGTTGTCCGTCAAAGGCCAGCTTGCCGCGAACCGTCGAACCGCCGAGCCGTGCGTCGAGGTCATCGAAGGTGACGGCGCGATCGGCGATGGCGATGCGCGAGGTCAGGCGCAACGGCAGAGGCTCGCCGCTGTCCGCCGATCCGGCACGGCGCAGCGGGCGCAGATCGGCCTTCGCCACCTCCAGTGTCGAATCCAGGCGCAGGCCCTTGTCGAGCGAGATGCGTCCGCGGCCGGCGCTTTGCGCCGATAGCCCGTCCGCGCTCAGCCGCAGATCGACGGTCTGATCGCGATCGGCAGACCCGGCAATCAACACCTTGAGTTGGCCCGCGCCCTTACCCGCCGCCACATAACGATTGAGGCCGAGCATGGCGATCAACGCCGTGCCGTCCGGCGCATCGACCGTGCCGTCGAGGCGGATATCGGCCGCGGCCGGCTTCTGCCAATCGCCATTCACGCGTGCGTGCAAGTCGACGCTCATCGCGTCGAGCGCGCCAGTGATCGCCGCTTGCGCGACCGTCGCGCCACCCTGCTTGTCGTCGGCGATGTCGAGCGTGGCGTGCAGCTTGGCGTGATGGACGCGCTCGAGCAGGCCGCCGGCCGGCTGCGCCGTGCCGGGTGCGAATTTGTCCACCAGCGCGGCGATCGCCGCCGTCTGACTGGATTCGAAATCAAGGACGAGCGAGCCGCGCGGCGCATGCCCGGCGGCGTCGATGCGCCCGCTGGCGGAGAAGCTGGCGCCGCCGAGATCGCCGACCGCCAGCCGGTCGATCTCCACGCCGTCGCCACTCGACTTTCACTCTTGCGCTGGCGTCGCGCGCGACGAAGCCGGCGATGGTGGCGCGGCCGATATCCAGAGCAACGGTTATGTCGCGCGGCCGCTCGATTTGCGACCCGGCGATGAGCGCGCGGCCGAAGCCGAGCGCGGCGTCGACATCGAGTTCCGCCGCGTTGAGCGCGGCGTCGAGACTGGCTCCCCGCTTGTCGGCGGCGAACACATAGGCCAGGCGCCCGGTGACGGTCTTGCGGTCAAAGGCCGCTTGCAAACGCTCGATCGCGATCTTGTCGCTGCCGAAGGTGACGTCGCCGCGCAGCTTCAACGGCTGCAGCGCGCCTTGGGTCGCGTCCGCGCGCCCTTCCAGCCAGGCGGCCAAAAGCTTCGGATCGCTGGCCTCGATCTCGGCCGGCCCAGTGAAGCTGACGCCGTCGCCTTTGACGGCGAGGTGGCCGCTGAGCTTCACCTGGGTGAAGCCGGGCGCGCGGAATTCGAATCGGTCGAGAATCCATCCGCTCGAGCCGGTGCTGATGTCGCCGCGCAGATTGGCGATGCTGTTGCCGCCGAGCGTGACCTGATCGATGCCGACGCCGATCTGGATCGGAATGGCAGGGCGGAAGGCGCCGCCGGCCAATTGCGCGATTTTGCGGATCGCGGCGGCCGGCGGCGGCCGCGTGCCATCATCGGAGGCAAGCGCGCGGTCGAGATCGATCTGCCGGCCCGACAGCACGCCGTCGAAGCGCGGATGCTTGCCGAACTTGAAATCGGCGACGCCGGTAAGCTTGAGCCCCTGCTCGTCCGAGCCGTACTGGAATTCGAACTGCTGCATCAGCGCCGAGGCCGCACTCGCCTTGATCTTGCCACTCAGGCGCCAGGGCTGGCTCAAGGTCTCGCCCGTTGCCGCGGAGCCGCGCGTAGCGATGCCGACCGGCCGCGTCAGATCGAGCGTTCCCTCGAAGGCCGGCTTGGCCCCGGCGAGCGTCAGCGTGCCATCGGCGACGATGCTCAGCGGCCGGCTGACCGGATCGACATTGACCTTCAGTTTCAACGCGCCGTCGTCGGACGCGCGGCCGGTCGAAAGGCGGAACGGATAGAGCTCGCCGCCGACGGTGGCGGCGCCCTCGCCCTTGAACGGGCCGAGCAGCGAGCGCGCCTCACCGTTGAACCAAAAACCGGTGAGGGTTGCACGTGATCCGTTCGCCGCGTCGCTGAGCGCCAGCGTACCGTCTTCGATGTTCAGCCGATCGATCGACAGATTGTCCGAGCGGAACTTGATCGACAGGGCAGGCCCACTCAGCTTGCCGGAAGCGTCGAGGCCGAGATTGACCTGCGGGCCGACCACACGCATCTCGGAGGCCTGCCAATCGCCGCGCATCAGCGGGCCGAGCGCGAATTCGATGCCGAGCAGGCGCGCGCGGATCTTGTTGTCGTTGTCGTGGCCGATCTCGATGTCGTGCAGCGTAAGCGAGGGCGTCGGCAACAGTCGCGCCTCGATCGGCCCGGTGACGCGCACCTCGACGCCGAGCAGGCGGCTCGCCTCCGCCTCGAATAGGGAGCGGTGGGTGCCCCAGTCGATCAGCGACGGACCGACCAGCGCCGCTACCAGCGCCAGAATGATCGCGATCGCCAGTGCGAGCAGGGTATTCTGCAACAATAACTCCAACGCGGTTGCCCGCGCGCCTCGGCACGCTCCGAGTTTATCGATATGAAATGTACGCCATTTTTGCCGGTGCTTGGCGGCAATTCTATGTCGCCGCGCGCGCCCGACGGCAGATGAAGCCCTTAGTCGAGCGCGACGATCTTGCCCGGATTCATGATGTTCTGCGGATCGAGCGCGCGCTTGATCGCGGCCATGGCGGCGAGCGCCGGCGCGCCGTGCTCGGCTTTGAGATATTTCATCTTGCCCTGCCCCACGCCGTGCTCGCCGGTGCAGGTTCCGTCCATGGCCAGCGCCAGTTCGACCACCCGCTCCATCAGGATGCCGGCGCGGCGGACCTCGTCGGCGTCGTTCATATCGACCAGCAGCGACAGGTGAAAATTGCCGTCGCCGACATGGCCGAGGATCGGCGCCACCAGATTGAGCTCGGCGATCGCCTGTTGGCTGGCCTTGACGCACTCGGCCAGCCGCGAGATCGGCACGCAGACGTCGGTGGCGAAGGCCTGCGCGCCAGGCCGCAGATTGCGCGCGGCCCAATAGCCGTCGTGGCGCGCCTGCCAGAGCCGGGTGCGGTCCTCCGGTTTGGTCGCCCAGTCGAATGGACCGCCGCCGAGCTCGGCGACGATCTCGCCGAAGCGTTGCGACTGCTCGGCGACGCCCGCATCGCTGCCGTGGAATTCGACGAACAGCGTCGGCACTTCCGGCAGCGACAGTTTCGAGTAGCCGTTGACCGCCTTGATCTGCAGCGCGTCGAGCAATTCGATGCGCGCGATCGGGATGCCGTGCTGGATGGTGAGAATGGTCGCCTTGCAGGCAGCGTCGACCGAGGGGAAAGGGCAGACCCCGGAGGCGATCGCTTCCGGGATGCCGGACAGCTTGAGCGTCAGCTCGGTGATCACCCCGAGCGTGCCTTCCGAGCCGACCATCAGCCGCGTGAGATCGTAGCCGGCCGACGACTTCTTGGCGCGGCGCGAGGTGGTCATCAGCTCGCCATTCGGCATAACCACTTTCATCGCCAGCACGTTGTCCTTCATGGTGCCGTAGCGCACCGCATTGGTGCCCGAACAGCGCGTTGCCGCCATGCCGCCGAGCGAGGCGTCGGCGCCGGGGTCGATGGGAAAGAACAGGCCCTGGTCGCGCAGCTGCTCGTTGAGCGCCTTGCGGGTGATGCCGGGCTCGACAACGCAATCGAGATCCTCGGCGTGCACGGCGAGGATCTTGGTCATGTCGCGGAAATCGATCGAGACGCCGCCCGCCGGCGCGTTGATATGGCCCTCGAGCGAGGTGCCGACCCCGAATGGAATGATCGGTGCGCCGTGTTGCGCGCAAATGCGCACGATGCTCAGCACGTCGGCAGTCGTCTGCGGGAAAACCACCGCGTCGGGCGGCTGGTTGGGCACCCAAGTCAGCGTGTTGCCGTGCTGCTCGCGCACCGCCTGCGAGGTGACGACGCGGTTGCCGAAGGCCGCGGTCAGCGCGGCAATCGCCGCCGCGATACCGGACGGATTGCGACGACATGCGTCAGCGGCGACGGCCAAGGCCATAAGAAGTTCCTCTGCTAAGTCCGGCGGACGCGCCGGACGTTAGCAGAGGATGCGGTCGAGGCGAAACCGTCAGGCGGAAGGCCGTGCCTTTGCCGTATCCTGCGACGGCTTGGCAGGAAGCGGGACGATCATGCTCACCTGCCGGCGGTAGTTGCGGTATTGGTCGCCGAACACTGTGATCAGGTCGCGTTCCTCCAGCGCGATGCCGACGAAGATGTAGGCCGTGGTGACCGCGGCGAACAACAGATGCCCGCCGGTCATGAACGGCGTCGCCCAGAAGGCGATGATGAAGCCGAGATAGATCGGGTGGCGCACCAGCTTGTAGAGCATCGGCGTGCGGAAGCGCGGCGCCGGCATTGACTTGCCGAGCAGATGATTGGCGACCTGGTGCAGGCCGAACAGTTCGAAATGGTTGATCAAGAACGTGCTCAACAGCACGATCATCCAACCGATCGCTTCCAGCGCCATCAGCGTCACTGCGGCGCTTGGATTGTGCACCTGCCAGATCACGACCGGAATCGGGCGCCACTGCCAGATCAACAAAGCCAGCGCCAGGCTCGCCAACAGCACATAGGTTGAGCGCTCGATCGCCCGCGGGATGATCTTAGTCCAGACGCGCTTGAACTGCGGGCGCGCCATCACGCTGTGCTGCAGGGCGAACACCGACATCAGCACCACGTCGATGATCAACGCCGCCCTCAACGACGCTGCCGGACCCATATCGATGGTTTTCGGCACGCCGATGCCGGCAACAAAGCCGATGGCATAGAGAAACGTCGCGAAGAACATGAGATAAACGACGATGCCGTAGAGGAATCCCAAGAAGCGTCCCATATCTCATCTCCCTGATTGGACAGAGCGCCATTTGCGCAGGCGCCCTCATGAGCGCACGATGCGCGCGGGAGACGCGAAAGGCTTTGAGGGACGCTTGATTTAGCCCTCAGATCGTCTTGATTATTGCCTGAGGCGGCGCCCGGCCCCGCCCCGTCGCAGGGCCAGCGGAGAGGAAATTTGGCTTACTTCTTTGAGGTTTACACGCTCGATCCGGACCGGCGTGAACTCAAGCGCGGAAGCGAATTGGTTGCGCTCGAACCGCAAGTGTTCGATCTCCTGGTCTACTTGATCGAGAATCGCGAGCGGGTCGTCAGCAAAGACGACCTGATCGCTTCGGTCTGGCAGGGCCGCGTCGTATCGGATTCGACGCTGACCAGCCGCATTAATGCCGCGCGCAAGGCGATCGGCGACAGCGGCGAACAGCAGAGCCTGATCCGCACCATCGCGCGCAAAGGGTTCCGTTTCGTCGGCACGTTGCGCGACGCTGCCGGTACGGCGCCCGCCACCCTGCCACCCGCCGCTTTACCGCTGCCCGATCGGCCGGCGATTGCCGTCTTGCCCTTCGTCAACATGAGTGGCGACCCCGAGCAGGAGTATTTTTCCGACGGCATCAGCGAAGACATCATCACGGCGCTGTCCAAGCTGCGCTGGTTCCTGGTGATCGCGCGCAACTCTTCGTTCATCTACAAGGGCAAATCGGTGCATCTCAACCAGATCGGCGAGGAATTGGGTGTCGGCTACGTGGTCGAAGGCAGCGTGCGCAAGTCCGGTGACCAGGTCCGCATCACCGCGCAACTCAACGACGTCGCCACCGGCAGCCATCTCTGGGCCGAGCGCTACGACCGCAGCCTGGCCGACGTGTTCGCGGTGCAGGACGAGATCACCGAAGCGATCGTGGCGGCGATCGAACCGCAACTCTACGCCGCGGAGAATTTCCACGCCCAGCGCAAGCCGCCGGACAGCCTCGACGCCTGGGACCTGGTCATGCGGGCGCTCTCGCATTTCTGGCGCGTGACGCGGCAGGACAACGTCGTCGCGCAGGCGCTGCTCGAAAAAGCCATCAGCATCGACCCTAATTACGGCCAGGCGCTCGGCGTGCTCGCCAACAGCTACATGTTCAGCGCGCATATGGGTTGGGTGGATATGGTGACGGCGACGCCGATTGCCGAGCGTGCAGCACTGGCGGCGATTCGAGCCGACAGCGAGGACCCCTGGGCGCACCACGCATTGGGTAGCGTTTATTTGTTCAAGCGGCGTTTTGACGACTCGCTGGCCGAATTCGAGCTGGCGTTACGCCTCAACCCGAACTTCTCGCTCACGCAGGGCTATTATGGCCTGGCTCTGTCTTATTGTGGGCGTTGGGAAGAAGCCGATTTGGCCGCGCAGCGCGCGATCCGCTTGAGTCCGCGCGATCCGTTTTCGGCGGTTTATTACGGGATCGCGGCTTATGCGCAGTTCATCGGCCGCAACTACGAAGAAGCGATCAAGTTGGCGCGCGAGGCGTTGCGCCAACGCGGCGACTTCGTCGGGGCCCATCGCGTGCTCACCGCCGCCAGCGCAATGGCCGGGCACGTCGACACCGCCAAGTCTGCCTTAGAGGACCTGCGTCGCGTACAGTCGAACGTTTCGCTCGCCTGGATCTCCGCCAATATGCCGATCCGACACGCCGCGGAACGTGAGCACTATGTCGAAGCCTTCCGCAAGGCTGGACTGGATTAGAGACTGTAGCGGTGCGATTTCGGTGCGCAGCGCCTCAGCACCACCAGATTTCGACGACCTGGTCGTTCTGCGGCTGGACCGGGCTGCTTTTGCTCGGCGACATGGCCCAGGTCACGATCATCGCCGCGACGATCAGCATGTATGCGCCGCGCGCCAGACTACCGAGCATGTTCTTGCCTCCCCACGCTTTTGGCCAGAATAGCCAACGAAGGCCCGGGCGCGAGACTATCGTTAATTTTTGGTTAATGCGAGCCAAGTCATTGACGCCCATCAAATTTGCTCGCTCTGGTGGGCGATAGACTGGCGATATTCACTGGCGTAGTTTCCGCCGCATCCCGCCCTCACGTATTTGGAGCTCCCCCATGGCCGGCCCTGTTATTGCAGTCACCGATAGCGTGTTCCCCTCGCTCGACCTCGCCAAGGCGGCGCTGGCCCGTCTCAATCCGACGTTTCGCATGTCGAAAAGCTCCAATGCCGACGACATCCTGGCGGTAGCCAAGGATGCCGACGCCATCCTGGTGACCTACGCTAAGCTCACGCGCGACATTCTGTTGCAGCTGACCAAGTGCAAGGCGATCGGCCGCTTCGGCCTCGGCGTCGACAACATCGACCTGCCCACCGCCAAGGAGAAAGGCATCGCCGTCAACTACGTGCCGGACTACTGCATCCGCGAAGTCTCCGATCACGCTATGGCGCTGCTGCTCTCGCTGATCCGCAAGGTGCCGCTCGCCAACCGCCTGGTGCAGGCCGGCCGCTGGGAAATGCCGGCGGTGGTGCCGATCCGCCGCCTGGAAGGGACGGTGCTTGGCCTTGTCGGCTTCGGCCACATCCCGCGCCTGGTGGTGCCGAAGGCGCAGGCCTTCGGCATGAAGGTGATCGCCCACGATCCGTTCGTGAAACCGGAGCAGTTCAAGGCGCTCAACGTCGAGGGCGTTGATTTCGACACCCTGCTGAAGAACGCCGATTACATCTCCGTGCATGCGCCGCTGTTGCCGGCGACGCGCGGCATGTTGAATGCCGACGCCTTCGGCAAGATGAAGAAGGGCGCCTATATCGTGAACACCGCACGCGGGCCGCTGATCGACGAGGCGGCGTTGGTCGCCGCGCTCGACGCCAAGCAGGTCGGTGGCGCCGCGCTCGACGTAGTCACCACTGAGCCGCTGGCCAAGGATTCAGCCTTGCTCGGCCGCGACAACGTCATCCTCACCCCGCACACCGGGTTCTACTCGATCGAGGCGCTGGAGGAACTGCAGACCAAGTGCGCGGCCGATGTCGCGCGCGTGCTCAGCGGCGAGAAAGCTGTGTATCCGATCAGCGCATGATGCCCGAACCGGTTTTTGCGGCGCCGTTCGTTTCCTCAGTGATGCGGATCGAGCCGCAATGGATCGACTACAACGGCCATCTCAATGTCGCCTATTACAATGTGCTGTTCGACCGTGCCGTCGACGAAGTCTACGAGCTGATCGGCCTCGGCCCCGCCTATCTCGATCGCCACAAGCATTCGACCATGGTGGTCGAAGCGCATGTGCGGTACTTGCGTGAGTTGAAGCTGGAAGATCCGGTGCGCGTCGTCGTGCAACTGCTCGACTACGACGCCAAGCGTATCCATCTGTTTGAGGAACTCCGGCACGCGACCGAAAATTGGCTGTCGGCCACGTCGGAAAACATGACCTTGAGCGTCGACATGACGTCGAAGAAGGTCGCGCCGTTCCAGGACAGCGTGTTGCGCCTGCTCGAACGCATGAAGGCGGCGCATGCCGTCCTGCCGCGTCCGGACGGCGCCGGGCGCAACGTTCAAATGCCGGGCAAGCGCTGACCGCTTGCCTATCGCCGCAACGCGGCGATAGCATTCCCCGCGCGTTGCACATGTACTGGATCGCGGTACGAGGTGAAAATGTCAGTGAACGCCGAAGAATCGCCCTCACTTCGGCGCACGGTGGGCATCCGCGAACATCGGATTCCGAGCGCCAATAGCGCGCCCTATATCTGCGTCGAGGGGCCGGACCACAATTTGTGGTTCTGCGAAAGCGGCGCGGCCAAGATCGGCTGCTTCGATCCGCGTGAGCTGACCTTCAAAGAATTCTCGTTGCCGACGCCCGGCGCCACGCCGATCGGCATCGCGCTCGGGGCCGACGGCAATCTGTGGTTCGCGCAGAAGAAGGCCAACAAGATCGGCCGCATCTCGCCGGATGGCGCGCTCAGCGAATTCCCGGTGCCGACCGCAAACGCGGGGCCGGACGGCATCGCACTCGGCCCCGACAGCAACATCTGGTTCTCGGAAACCGAGGCCGGCCAGATCGGCCGCATCACACCTGCAGGAAAGATCACGGAGTTCAAGACCGGCATCGCGCCCGGCAGCAAGCCGCTGTCGATTGTCGTGCGCGACGGCGCGCTCTGGTTCAGCGAGGCCGCCGGCAACCGGGTTGGCCGCATCACGACCGACGGCGCGGTGAGTGAACTTCCAATCCCCGGCGACGACCCGCAGCCGCGCGCCATGGTGACTCATCCCGATGGCAGCATCTGGTTCGTCGAAACCGGCGCCAACGCGCTTGGCCGCCTTGGCCGCGACGGCACGTTCGCTGAATTCAAATTCCCGACGCCGAACGCGTCCTTGCGCGGCGTCACGGTCGGACCCGACGGCAATCTCTGGTGCACCGAGAATTTCGCCAACAAGATCGGCCACATGGCGCCGGACGGCACGCTGATCGGCGAATACGTCATCCCGACGCCTTCGAGCGGCGCGCGCTGCATCGCGGCGCTGTCGAACGGCCGTCTCTATTTCACGCAATACGACGCCGGATCGATCGGGGAAGTGATCCTCGGCTGATCGGATAAAGGGGGGAAGCGTGGCGGTCGAACGCATTGAATATCGCGCCGGCAATGCGGCCTGCAACGGCGCGCTGGTCTATGACGAGAGCGTCGGCGACCACCGGCCGCTGCTGCTGATGGCGCCGAACTGGCTCGGCGTCACCGACGACGCCATCAAGCGCGCCACGACAATCGCGGGCGCCAAATACGTCGCCTTCGTCGCCGACATGTATGGCGGCGGTAAGGTCTCGGCCGGTCCGCCGGAATCCGCCGACTTGGCCAACGGGCTGCGCGCCGACGCGCCCGAACGCCGCCGCCGCATCGCCGGCGCGCTCGCTGCGCTGCGCGCCGAAAGCGACAAGCGCAACATCGCCGATCTCACCCGCCAGGCCGCAGTCGGCTTCTGCTTCGGCGGCGGCAACGTGCTGGAGTTGGCGCGCACCGGCGCCGACCTCCAGGCCGTCATCTGCCTGCACGGCGATCTACTCACGCCTTTGCCGGCCAAGCCCGGCGACATCAAGGCCGCGCTCTGCGTCGTGCACGGCTCGCGCGATCCGGTGGTGCCGAAGCAGGACCGCGACGCGTTCGAAGCCGAAATGGAAGCCGCCGGCGCGAAATGGCAGATGCTGGTGTTCGGCGGCCTGCTGCATTCGTTCTGTGAGCCCGAATCCGACGTGCCGGGCATCGCCTGCTACAACGCCGGCGCAGCGCAGCAGAGCTACGCCTTGATCGACGACTTCGCGACCGCCGCGTTCGAAAGAAAACTATAAGAAGCACAATTCAGGGAGGGAAACGTCATGACACACATGGCACGTCTGATCTTCGCCTTGCTGCTCGCCTTCGGCGCGGCCTCGGCGCGGGCGGAAACCTATCCGGACCGGCCGATCCGGCTGATCGTCTCGATCGCCGCCGGCAGCGTCACCGACGTCATCATGCGAAACGCCGCGGTCGAGCTGACGCCGCTGCTCGGCGGCCAGCCGCTGGTGATCGAGAACCGCGGCGGCGCCAGCGGCATCGTCGCCGCGCAGGCCTGCGCCCAGGCCGCGCCCGACGGCTACACGCTGTGCGTCATCTACCACAGCACGATGTCGTTCAATCCGCTGCTGTTCGACCACCTGCCCTACGATCCCGACCGCGACCTGGTGCCGATCGCCCGGCTGTTCTTCCTCAACGAAGGCCTGTTCGTGTCGACCGAACTGGGCGTGAAGTCGGTCGCCGAGCTCAAGGCGATGGCGCAGGCAAAATCCGACAAGCTCAATTACGCCACACTCGGCGAAGGCTCGTACCCGGACCTGTTCCTGCGCTGGATGAACAACCAGTGGGGCACCAAGATCGTCGGCGTGCCCTACAAAGGCGGTGGCCCGGCGGCGCAGGCGCTCGCCGGCAATCAGGTGCAGTTGACCCGCTTCGGCATCGGCAATTTCCTCGGGCTGGTCAAAGCCGGCAAGGTCAAGGCGCTCGCGGTGTCGGCCGCGAAGCGCTCGTCGCTGCTCCCCGACGTGCCGACGCTCGCTGAGGCGGGCCTCGGCGGCTTCCCCGGCCAAGGCTGGTGGGGGCTCGCCGCGCCGAAAGGCACGCCGACGGCGATTGTCGACAAGGTCAATGCCGCCTTCGTCAAGGTGTTCAGCGACCCAAAATTCATGGCGTTTCTCGACCAGCAGGCGGTGGTGCCGGCGCCCACCTCGCCGGCCGGCTTCGTCGCGTTCCTGAAGGAGGATCGCAAGGCGGCCGAGGCATTGGTCAAGATCGCGAATACCAAGCGCGAGGAGTACAAGCCGCATTAGGATGTCGGCTCCGTTGCAATACCGTCACCATTGACGGGCGGCGGCTTGCCTGCCGCGAAGCCGGCAGCGGGCCGCCCGCCGTATTTTTCCATGAGCTTGGCAGGCTTGCCGATAGCCGTTTTCTTTATTCGGCTGCCCCTAATAAAACGCCTGTTTCACTTTAATGACAGGCCCGCCGCGAGGCGCCTATGAGTACAGGACAACCTGGTGGCGTGCTGGCGCGACCGTCGCAACCAGCGCTCCATCGCACAGTCACATCGTCGCAACGACCTCGCGTTGCGGCAATCCTCAACACGACCCTTGATCTTCCCCCGCTTTAGTGGACGGGGTTAAGTCGCTTTTCGTTCCATCTCGACGGGGCTGATATATCCGATTGCCGAGTGGAGACGCATTCGATTGTAGAATCCTTCAATGAAGGCGAACAGGTCGCGCTGGGCGTCCGCCCTCGTCGCATATTTCTGATGGTGGACAAGCTCGGTTTTGAGAGCGTGGAAGAAGCTCTCCATCGGGGCATTGTCGAGACAATCGCCTTTGCGGCTCATCGATGCGTGCATGCCGGCGAGCTGTAGGGCGCCGCGGTATCCGTCTGAGGCATATTGAACGCCACGATCGGAATGATGGACCAGACCGGCGCCAGGGCGCTGGCGCTGCAGCGCCATCATGAGAGCCGCGAGCGGCAATTCGGTGCGCAGATGATCGCGCATGGCCCAGCCGACGATCTTGCGGCTGTAGAGGTCCATGACCGCGGCCAAGTACAACCAGCCCTCACCAGTTGGAACGTAAGTGATGTCGGCAAGCCAGATGCGGTTTGGCGCCGCTGCCACGAAGTTGCGATCGAGAAGGTTGGCGGCGATCGGCAGGTTGTGACGGCTGTCGGTCGTTCGCACCCGCCGCGGCTGCATCATGATGGCGCGGATGCCATGGCGGCGCATCAGCCGCTCGATCCGGCCCCGGCTGACACCGCGGCCTTGAGCCCGCAGGACGGCATGGACACGGGGGCTGCCATAACGTCCGCCACTGTCGCGATGGACACGGACGATCTCGGACAGCAGGATGCGATTGGCCGCGGCTCGACGGCTCTCCGGCCGCGCGCGCCAGGCGTAATAGCCGGCCGGTGAGACGCCCAGGATCCCGCACATCTGACGGACTGGATAATCGTCGCGGCGATCTTCGATGAAGCGGAATCTCATGTCCGTGTTCCAGCAAAGATCGCGATCGACTTTTTTAAAATATCGCGTTCCATTCGCAGGCGCTCGTTCTCACGCTTGAGCCGGGCAATCTCAGAGGCTTGGTCAGCTGTCGGCAGCGCCGATTGCGTCAGCGGGCGCCGCGCCGCTGCCGCCGGCTGCCCCGCGACGCCAAATTTGTTCACCCATTTACGCAGCACCGTCTCGGCCAGCCCAATCTCGGCCGCTACCGAGCCGATCGAGCGCCCACTCGATCGAACAAGTTCAACCGTTTGCCGTTTGTAATCCTCGGTAAAGGAACGCCGCTTTGCCTTCTCCATCCGACACCTCCTGGCTCTTCGAGCCTACTACGGGTGTCCACTGAAACGGAGGAGGATCACCTGCGGCTGGCCCGCGCCCCCGCTCGTGCAAGCCCATGGTCCTTTCCCGTGAGACAGTCCCGAATGATGGCAAAGAAAGTTCCCGATCCGACCGATAAGCATGTCGGCGCGCGCGTCCGCATGCGCCGGATGATGCTGAGCATGAGCCAGGAGAAGCTTGGCGACGGGCTCGGATTGACGTTTCAGCAGGTGCAGAAATACGAAAAGGGCACCAACCGGATCGGTGCCACCCGCCTGCAGCATATCGCCAGTATCCTGCAGGTGCCGGTGTCGTTTTTCTTCGAAGGGGCGCCGCGCGCGCCCCATGCCAACGGTATGGGCGAAGCGCCCTCGCCGGCCTATGTATCCGACTTTCTTGCCACTTCCGACGGCTTGTCGCTGACCAAGGCGTTCATGCGCATCAAAAACAGCAAGCTGCGCCGCCGGATCGTCGATCTGGTCGAGCACATTGCCAAGGATTCGCGCTGACGCGGGCAACACGTTCGGCATGACTTAACAATAACGCGACCGCCGGCCCGGGGCGGCCGCCTTTCGTTATTTCCCGGTTGCCAGGGCGGCGGCTTGTCCGGAACCCTCGTATCCGTTTAGTTACGCGGATCAGGAGGCTGCCATGCCCGATCCGCGCTCCATTCGTCTCGCCCCCGATGACAATGTCATCGTCGCGGTGGACCAGATCCCGCCGGGCACCGGTGCGGGTGGCGTGAACGCACGCGAGCGCGTCCCGCGCGGCCACAAAATGGCGGTCGCCGCGATCGCGATCAACGAACCGGTGCGCAAATACGGGCAGATCATCGGCTTCGCGTCCAGACCGATCGCACCGGGCGATTGGGTGCACGTGCACAATGTCGCCATGCACGATTTCGCTCGCGATTATCGTTTCGCGGAGGCCGCGAAGAATGACGAGTTGCTGCCGCCGGAGCTGCGCGCCACTTTTGAGGGCTATGTGCGGCCGAACGGCAAGACCGGCACGCGCAATTACATCGGCGTCCTCACCTCGGTGAACTGCTCGGCGAGCGTCGCCAAATTCATCGCCGAGGCGGTCAACCGTTCCGGCCTGCTCGACGACTATCCGGGCATCGACAGCGTGGTACCATTCGTGCACGGCACCGGCTGCGGCATGGCGGCGCAAGGCGAAGGCTGGGACGTGCTGCGCCGTGTGCAATGGGGCTATGCCACGCATCCCAATCTCGGCGGCGCGCTGATGGTCGGGCTCGGCTGCGAGGTGTTTCAGATCGACCGCATGAAGGACGAATACGGGCTGGTCGAGGGCGATCACTTCCAGACTATGACCATCCAGGCGGCCGGCGGCACCAAGAAGACGGTCGCCGAGGGCGTCGAGCGCATCAAGGCCATGCTGCCGGTCGCGGCGCGAGCCAAGCGCGAGACTCGCCCGGCCAACGAAATCGTGCTGGCGCTGCAATGCGGCGGCTCGGACGGCTATTCGGGCATCACCGCCAATCCGGCGCTCGGCGTAGCGGTCGATCTGCTGGTCAAGCATGGCGGCACCGGCGTTCTGGCCGAGACGCCGGAAATCTATGGCGCCGAGCACCTGCTCACCCGCCGGGCGGTGAATGCGACGGTCGGTCAAAAGCTGGTCGAGTGCATCCGCTGGTGGGAGGACTATACCGCGCGCAATCGCGGCGAAATGAACAACAACCCCTCGCCCGGCAACAAGGCCGGCGGGCTGACGACAATCTTGGAAAAGTCGCTGGGCGCGGCCGCCAAAGGCGGCTCCACGACCATGCGCGCGGTGTATGAATATGCCGAGCCGGTCAAGGAGAAGGGCTTCGTCTTCATGGATACGCCCGGTTACGATCCGGTCGGCGCCACCGGCCAGGTCGCCGGCGGCTGCAACGTTATGTGCTTCACCACCGGCCGCGGCTCCGCCTTCGGCTGCAAGCCGACACCGTCGATCAAGCTTGCCACCAACAACTACGTCTATCAAAGCATGATCGACGATATGGACATCAATTGCGGCGATATCCTCGACGGCGTCAGCGTCGCGCAAAAGGGCGAAGAGATTTTCAAGACGGTCTGCACGGTCGCCTCCGGCGCGCACACCAAGTCGGAAGACCTCGGCTACGGCGATCTCGAATTCGTGCCCTGGCAGATCGGCGCGGTGATGTAGCGCAGGTGCGGCTGTTCCGGCCGCTTATCGCCTGGTCTTGAACACCAGCAGATAAGGAACCGCCGGACGATTGCCGGTGTCCTTGAAATTCTTGAATTGCGCGCTATTCAGCCAGACCGCGTAGTTTTGGCCGGGCTCAAGTGCGACCGGCAGCACGCAGGTGCGCTGATCGCTTTCGCAGGATGGCTTGCCGGTGATCTTGGGGAAGTTCGCTCCGGGCGCTTCCACCCAGGACCACGACGCCGGCGCCATCGGCTTGGAGAACGTCACTTTAAGATAAGCAAGCTTCGGATCGACATCGGAGGCGCCGGCCTGCGGTTCGGTTTTGATGACGACCGGCGGCGCCGTCTCGAGCGAAAGCTCCTGCGCTCGCGCGGCAAACGCCACGACGCCAACAGCGGCGACGGCCAGCATTCCTGCTCGGGTCCTGGCGTTTAACATCAGGCGGTCAAGCTACACGAATTCCCAAGCCACGTGTAGGGAGCGATTCACGCGTCCCGTTTCACCATCGACTTGTCCACGCCGCCGGTCGTAGCGAGCCAGATCCCTGCAAAGACCGCGATCAGCCCGACCACGAGATTGAGCGTGATCGGCTCGTCAACCAGTTCCGTCGCCAGCAGCGCGGCGGCGATCGGATTGACCGTCATGGTGTTGGCGACCAGCGTCGGGCTGGCGCGCTGCAGCGCCATCACCCACAGAATGAACGCGAATGCGCCGCCGCCGACGCCGAGATAGATGCCGGCGGTCCATTGCGCGGCGTTGAAGCCCGCCAGCACCGCGATATGGCCGGTGGCGAGGCCGCCAAGGATCAGCGCCGCCGCGCCGGCGCCCATGCCGACGCAGACGCTGGTCTCCTTGACCGATACGTCCAATCCAGCAAAATGGTCCATGGCTCACGCTTCTCCTTCTGATACTTGAGGCCGCTTCCACGGGACCTCGTTTCACCATCAGCCTGAAGCGCAGCACTCAAAATCTTCAGCTATCCACAAGATCGCCGGCCGATTACCCCATCTTTTGGAGTAATAGCCGACAGAGAGCGGCCGTACTGGCGATTTCGTTATAGCCCCGCCCCTAATCAATCCTCCCGCCCGAAAACCTCCTCCCCGGCACGCTCAAGAAATAGCCGACCGCCTGGCCGCCGTCGGCGCCGACCACGCTGCCCGTGGTGTAGCGCGCGTCGTCGCTCGCCAGAAACACCGCAGGCCCGGCGATGTCCTCGCCCGAGCCGACGCGGCCCATCGGCACGCCCTTGCGGCGGCCCTCGTAGATCTCCGGATCGGCATACATCGCCTCGGTGCCGGGCGTGCGGATGTAGCCGGGTGTGATGGCGTTGGCGCGGATGCCGTAGGGCGCCCACTCCATCGCCTGCAGCTTGGTCAGCATGATGAGCCCGGCCTTCACCACCGAATAGGCGCCGGCCCAGTTGTACGGGAACAGCCCGGCGATGGAGGCGATGTTGACGATGCAGCCGGACTTCTGCGCAATCATGTGTTTCGCTGCCGCCTAACTCATCATGAAAGAGCCTTTCAGGCCGATGTTCATGGTTGTGTCCCAGGCTTCTTCGGGCAATTGCTCCAGTTTGCCGGGGACGATCTTCATCGCGTTGTTGACGAGGATGTCGATGCGGCCGCGCTCCTCGATCACGGTCGCGACCATGCGCGCGATATCGGCGGCCTTGGCGACGTCGGCGACGATGGCAAGGCTCTTCGAGCCGAGCGCGGCGGCGTCCTTCGCCGTCGCCTCGGCGGTTGCCGGATCGACGTCGTTGATGACGACGTGGGCGCCTTCGCGGGCAAAGGCGAGCGCGATGTCGCGGCCGATGCCGCGGCCGCCGCCGGTGATAACCGCAACTTTGTCCTTCAGACGCACGTAATTCTCCTCTGAATTGCATTTTTCTTCGGAAAAACAACGCTAAAGGGGTGGGACAATAGCGACAAGAGCCCCGGCAACCCTCGAAATTGCCATTCGGCGATGCCATGTTGGCGGAAATAGAATCGCCCATGGCCGAACTCAAACGCAGCGTGGACCTCAATCCGTCCCCCGCCCCAGGAGGCATTGCCGCCCGGGCGATGGGTGCGCGGAGCGCGGCCTATCTCCTTGATCTCAATCCGGAACAGCGCGAGGCGGTGGAGACGCTGGACGGCCCCGTGCTAGTGCTCGCTGGCGCCGGCACGGGAAAAACGCGCGTCCTGACAACGCGGATCGCCCACATCTTGAATCTCGGCCGCGCGCGCCCCGGGGATATCCTCGCCGTCACCTTCACCAACAAGGCGGCGCGGGAAATGAAAGACCGCGTCGGCCAGATGGTCGGCCAAGTTGTCGAGGGCATGCCGTGGATGGGCACTTTCCATTCCATCGGCGTGAAGATTTTGCGGCGGCATGCCGAGCTGGTCGGCCTGAAAAGCAACTTCACGATTTTGGACGTCGACGACCAGATCCGCGTCATCAAGCAGATCCTCGAAGCCGAGAAGCTCGACGAAAAAAGATGGCCGGCGCGAGTGTTCGCGGCGATCGTCGACGGCTGGAAAAACAGAGGCTTGACGCCCGATCAGGTGCCGGCGGGCGAGGCGGCGGGCTTCGCCAACGGCAAGGGCAAGAAACTCTACGTCGCCTACCAGGAGCGGCTGAAGACGCTCAATGCCGCCGACTTCGGCGATCTTCTTTTGGAAAATATTCGGCTATTTCGGCAGAACCCGGATGTTCTCCGGCAATATCAGCAGCGCTTCAAATTCATCCTGGTCGACGAATATCAGGACACCAACGTGGCGCAGTATCTCTGGCTGCGTCTGTTGGCGCAGCCGACGTCAAAGGCAGCGATCGCGGCGCCCGATGCCGAGCCGACCCCGGCGACGGTCGAGAAAACCCAAAAAAACATCTGCTGCGTCGGCGATGACGATCAGTCGATTTATGGCTGGCGCGGGGCCGAGGTCGATAACATTCTGCGCTTCGATCATGATTTTCCCGGCGCGAAGATCATCAGACTTGAAAGAAACTACAGAAGCACGGGACACATTCTCGCCGCCGCATCGCACCTCATCGCCCACAACGAAGGCCGGCTGGGCAAGACGCTGCGCACCGAGGACGTGCCGGGCGAAAAGGTGCAGGTCACCGGCGGCTGGGACTTCGAGGAAGAAGCGCGCTCGATCGGCGAGGAGATCGAGCAGCTGCAGCGCGCCGCGCGCGAGCGCGGCGAGGATCATCCGCTCGACGAGATCGCCATTCTGGTGCGCGCCTCGTTCCAGATGCGCGAATTCGAAGACCGCTTCATCCAGCTCGGTCTGCCGTACCGCGTCATCGGCGGCCCGCGCTTCTACGAGCGCGCCGAGATCAGGGACGCCCTCGCCTATCTGCGCGTGATCGCCCAGCCGGCCGACGATCTCGCCTTCGAGCGTATCGTCAACGTCCCAAAGCGCGGGCTGGGCGACGCCACCGTGCAGATGCTGCACGACCACGCGCGCAAGAAACGCATCCCGCTCACCGAAGCGGCGGCTGCGCTCAGCGCCACCGACGAGATGAAGCCGAAACCGCGGCTTGCGCTGCGCGACCTGATGGCCGGATTCGAGCGCTGGCGCGCCAAGAAGGACTCGATGCCGCACACTGAGTTGGCCGAAATGGTGCTGGACGAGAGTGGCTACACCGAGATGTGGCAGAAGGACCGCAGCGCCGACGCCGCCGGGCGTCTGGAAAACCTCAAGGAGCTGGTGCGCTCGATGGAGGAATTCGAGAACCTCGCCGGCTTCCTCGAGCACATCTCGCTGGTGATGGACCGCGAGAGCGGCGAAGGCGAGCAGGCGGTCAACATTATGACTTTGCACTCGGCCAAGGGGCTGGAATTCGACACCGTGTTCCTGCCCGGCTGGGAGGAAGGCCTGTTCCCGCACCAGCGCTCGCTCGACGAGAGCGGCCGCGCCGGCCTCGAGGAGGAACGTCGCCTCGCCCATGTCGGCCTCACCCGCGCGCGCAAGAGCGCCCGCATCTATTTCGCTACCAATCGGCGCATCCACGGTCTATGGACCTCGACCATGCCGTCGCGCTTCCTCGACGAATTGCCGGAGGCGGACGTCGAGGTGAAGGAGCCGGCCGGCGGCTCGGGCGGCTTCGGCATGTCGGGCTACGGCGCCTCGCGCTTCGACGAGATGAATTCCTTCGGCTCGAACTACACCACGCCCGGCTGGCAGCGCGCCCAGGCGCGCAAAGGAAAGGGTGGTTACGATGAGACGGGCCGCTCTCGCGGCCCTGGTGGCGGCTTCACCGAAAGCGGCCAGCCGCGTTATGTGCCCGATGGGGTGTTCGACGAGGATGAGGATTATGCGGAGGACGCCACCAGCGCTTCTTCACCTCCCCCTGAAAGGGGGAGGTCGGCCGGCAAAGCGCGGCCGGGCGGGGGTGCAACAAGCGCCCCCTCACCATCGAAGGCGAACTGGTCGCCAAATCGACCGGCGCCGCGTCTTTATTCGCCGTCGGCGAGCGCGTGTTTCACCAGAAATTCGGCAACGGCAACGTCACCGCCGTGGACGGCAACAAGCTGACGATCAAGTTCGACAGGGCGGGCGAAAAGCGCGTGGTGGATTCCTTCGTCGAGCGGGTGTGATTAGACTTGTCATGCGCGGGCTTGACCCGCGCATCCCGCTTAGGATGGCACGGTGCCTAGCTAAGCGAGATGGCCGGGACAAGCCCGGCCATGACAGGCCGGCCAAAGGCCTGACCGATGCCGCAGCCCACCACGACGAGAGGCCGCCAACCGGGGCGGCCTCGCGTCGTCGTTCGATTGCCGCCGCAGACTATCCGCGCGCGGCGTCAGTTCACCGGCACGGGCCGTAATAGCCGTAGCCGCGGTCCTTGTCGGTGACGATCCAGCATCCGCCGCCACGATAGCGGGGCGCCGGCTGGACATAGACCGGCGGAGGCTCATAGGCATAAGGCCCCGGCCCGTAGTAGTAGCCCGGAGTGTAGTAGACGGGCGGGCCGTAGTAGTCCGGCCCGTAATAGTAGCCTTGGTCGGCGGCAATCCCGCCGAGGATGGCGCCGGCGGCAAGCCCGCCGAGGACACCCGCAGCGACGCCGCCGTAGCCGCCGTGTCCGCCACGCCAGTGGCCGCCGCCGTGGTGGTGCTGGGCAAGGGCGGGGACCGGTGCGGCTGCGATGGCGAGCGTCATCGCCGCGGCGGCCGCAAGTGCTGTCAGAGTTTTGTGCATGAGTCACCTCTAGGGGGAAAGAGGGAATTAAGCAGCCTAGGAGCCCGGCTGCCGGGCGCATTGACCTGGGTCAACGGGATAACAATTCAGTTTGCCGGCGGTTCCGGCTGCCGGAGCGGCAAGCTAGCGCTGTTTCGAACCACAAATTCGGCAACGGCAACGCCACCTCCGTGAACGGCTAACCAAGCTGACCATCCACTTCGACAAGGCGGGCGAAAAGCGCGTGGTGGATAGTTTTGTGGAGAGGGTGTGAGCCTGCCGCATTGACAAATTATGGTGATATCACCATAATAGCTATCATGCTCGGAACGCCCGCTCCGAAGCCGTGCATCTTCGTCGGCGCGAGCCGCCGCGAGTTGAAAGCGCTGCCCGAGGAGGTCCGAGCGGAATTTGGGCACGTACTCTACGAGGCGCAGCGTGGCGGCGAGCCGCTCGCGGCGAAGGCGCTGAAGGGCTTCGGCGGCCGCGGCGTGTTGGAGATCGTCGAGGATTTCGACGGCAACACCTATCGCGCGGTCGACACCGTGCGTTTTGCCGGCGTCGTCTACGTGCTGCGGGCCTTTCAGAAGAAGTCGAAGACCGGCATCGCGACGCCGAAGTCGGAAATCGAGACGATCAAGCTGCGTTTGCAGGCGGCCGAGGCGGACTACCGCGCGCGATTTGGAACCGGAGGCCACAAGCGATGAAGAAGCGGAAAACGAAAGTCGAGGTCGGCAGCGGCAATATTTTCGCCGACCTGGGGCTGCCCGATGCGGACGAGTTGCTCCTGAAAGCGCAAATCGTGGTGGCGCTGCGCCGGCTCATCGCAGCGCGCAAGCTGACCCAGACGGCGGCGGCAAAGCGGATCGGCATCGGCCAGCCGGATTTATCGAACGTCCTGCGTGGGCGCTTTCGCGGCTATTCGACGGAACGGCTCATGCGGATGCTCACGGCATTCGATCAGGATATCGACATCACCGTGCGGCCCCGGCGCGGAAAATCGAAGCAAGGCGGGCGCATCAGGTTCAATGCCGCGGCGGCTTGAACGGATGGCCGGCCACGTCACCGCCGTGGACGGCGAACCAAGCTGACCATCAAGTTCGACAAGGCGGGCGAAAAGCGCTTGGTGGATAGTTTTGCGGAGAGGGCGTGAGCCCCTCGCCGCAGCTGTCGCACAAGCCCGCAAATTTCACGCGTTTTGGCTGAGAGCAGCATTGGGGACGTCGTTAAGCTTGCTGGGTGAAGAGCCCCTCGATCTCAGCAAGAGCCAAGGCAGCGTCACCACCAGCCGTACCCCCGCCCTCGTAGACGTCGATGAAGCCGTGCGCGCCCGCGCATCGCCTCCCCACGCCCCGCCAACTTGCGCTATCATCGCCCGCGGGCGACGCGCAGCATGGGAGGCTGCCGTGCGACATTTGACCGTCCTCTTCGTCCTGATCGGCGCAATCGTTGCCGGCGCTCCGTCGCAGGCGCGGGATCTTACTCTGCCCAAGACGCCCGCCGCGGCGCTCAAAAGCGCCTGCGACAAGGCCGGCGGCTCGTTCTCGCAAAGCGCGACGCTCTATGGCTGCGGCACGGACTGTCACGGCCACACCGGCACCGATTGCACCGTCACCTGCGCGGCCGACGCCCGATGCACCGCGCAGGTGATCGGCGGCCGGCGGCCGCGTAGCGTCGCGGACGCCTTGCAGGCGCCGGAGAAGCATCGCCGCTGAGGCGCCGCGCGCTGGCCGGCCTCGCCTAGCGCAATACCGCGCGGCAACCCCGCGCTACCTGCACTGCGAATTGTAGTTCGCGATTTCATTTTGCAGGTCGCGCGACATCTGCTGGCACTGCGCGTATTGCGCGGGCGTCAGGCTGCCGGAACAGGACGCATTGTATTGCGAGCGCCTGGACTCGATCTGCGACCGCCAGCTCCGGCAATAGGCGCCGTTTCCCTGCGCCAGTTGCAGCTAAGGGTGCGCGCCGGCCGCAAGCGGAGGGCCCTCGGCCCGCCCGCTCGAGGCGGCCGCGGCGCAGGCGAGGATCGCCACCGCGACAAGACGTCCGTTTCGCAAAATGGCCGACGCGATGGCTAACATGGGTAGCCTCCTGTTGTTGAAGGCGGGTTTGTTAGCGTCGGCCGGCCTGCGCCGCATTGATCCAGGTCACCGGCGGGCCGGCATCAGTCCCGGCGCGGGCCGCGTCGTGTGCTAAAGTAGCGTGCGGGGGTCCCCGGAGCCATGCCCATGCCAGCCAGCCATGCCGGACTCGCGCTTGCCGCCACGCTCGCCCTCGCTGCCGCCGCGCGCGCCGAGGACATCAACAGCTTCCGCCGCGCCCATCACCTGCCGCCGCTGGTCATGAGTTCGACGCTCGCGGGCCTCGCCTACGAGCAGGCGCAGAGCATGGCCGGCCGCAACCATCTCGACCACAACGGCTTCCGCGCGCGCACCGGCTTCTCCGGCGGCCGCCACGCCGAGAACGTGGCGTTCGGCTGTCCGGACGCGGACTGCGCTTATCGGATGTGGGCGCGCTCGGCCGGGCATCGCCGCAACATGCTGCTGCGCGACGTGTCGGCCTACGGCCTTGCCGCGGCCACTGGCGCGAACGGGCGGAAGTATTGGGCGCTGGAATTGGGGAATTAGGTATCCGCCTCGTGGCGCCCCGGAATGACAAAGGGTGTGCTACGCTTTCGCCATGCTCAAACGCGAAAACTTCCCGGTCGCCGAGATCTACGTGCCGGTCAAGCGGCGCGCGACGCTCGACCAGAAGCGCGTCAACGCCATCGCCGAAAGCATGCTGACGAAGGGCCAAGAGACGCCGATCAAGGTGCGCGCCGACGGCGACCGTTTCGTGCTGATCGAGGGCCTGCACCGGCTGGAGGCCGCCAAGGCGCTGGGCGAAAAGACCATCGTCGGCTTCCGGGTCGACGCCAGAAAGCATTAGCGCGCGCGCAACCCCTCCCGCCTGGACCGCGCGCCATTTATAATCGCGAATTGCAATTATTCGGGAGGACCCATGCTCAAGCTTTGCCTTGCCGCCGTTTCGCTCGCCGTCCTGACCGGCAGCGCGCTCGCCGCCGATCCACGCTTCTGCGAGGATTATTCCACCGCCGCCGTGCGCCAGGCGCGCGCCGCGCATGTGACGCCGACCTGCGCGCCCGGCGCCATCGGCGCGCGCTGGACGGAGAATTTCCGCGTGCATTACAGCTGGTGCATCACCGCGCCTTACGGGGCCGCGGAAGCCGAGCGCGCCATGCGCACGCGCTACCTGCGCAATTGCCGGTGATGTGAGGCGCGCCCTCTCCCCGCCCGCGGGGAGAGGGTAATTTCTGCCACAATCGCGCCGGACGGAACCTGCTATGCTGCCTCCGGGTTAGGCTCGGGAGGTCCATCATGCGTCTCCGTCTTGCTGCCGCGCTCGCCGTACTCGCCGCCCTCATCGCCGCCGCGCCCGCGCGCGCCGACTTGCTGATCCAAATCGACAAATCCGCCCAGCAGATGACCGTCAGCGAAGACGGCAACCTGCTCTACACTTGGCCGGTGTCGACCGGGCGCTCCGGCTACAACACGCCGAACGGCGCCTTCGGCCCGGTCGGCATGGACCGCGACCACTACAGCCGCGAGTGGGACGACGCGCCGATGCCTTACTCGATCTTCTTCACCAAGCTCGGCCACGCCATCCACGGCACCTACGAGGTGCGCCATCTCGGCCAGCCGGTGTCGCACGGCTGCGTGCGGCTGTCGGTGAAGAACGCCTCGATCCTGTGGGGCCTGGTGAAGCAGAACAAGATGGCCAACACCACGGTCGTGCTCACCGGCGAGATCCCCGGCGGGGCGGGCGTCGCGGTCGCGCATGCGGCGCCGCGTCCGCGTCAGAACGCGTACGACGAGGACGATCAGGTCGCGTCGGTGCCGGAGCGGCGGACTTACGCGCGCGGCTATTACGCCGCGCCGCCCTATTTCGCCCGCGAACGGCCCTATTATTACGCGCGCCCGCGCGGCTTCTTCCCGTTCGGCTGGTGAGGCCTTTGCCCTAGATCAAAGCGAAACCGCGGAACCTGTGCTGACGTGATGCATTATTTTTTGAGCCTCACGGGAGATTGCCATGCCGACATCCCGCCAACGCCCTGCGCGAAAGCGCGGTCATGCCCGACGCGCCAAGCCCGGCGCCAGCGGTAGCGGCGACTTCTTCCATATCCAGGTGCGGCCGAAGGGCGAGTTCGTCACCTTCCGCAATCAGGACGTCGGCGCGCGCGGCGGCATAGAACGCGTCGCCGGCCAGCGCGCCAACGGCTCCTGGGACACGCAGAAATGGCTGATCGGCAAGAGCGAGGCGCATCGCGTCGGCAAGCAATTGGTGGCCGACAGCCTCGCGGCGGAGAAAGTGCTGAACCAACTCGGCTCGGTGCCCCGCCATCTCGGCGGCGACCGCTTCATCGCCAAGCCGCGCCGCAAGATCCCGGCGGCCGAGAAGCCGACGCCGGCGATGCGGCGCGCGCAACTCGCCAACATCAAGAAGGCGCAGGCCGCGTTGCGCAAGCGGCGGCGGGCGAAGGCATGATCCGTAAGCTCTCGCGCGGCAAGTACCGGCTCTATTCGCGCAAAGTAAATCCGCGCACCGGCAAGCGGCGCAATCTCGGCACCTTCACCTCGCGCAAGGCGGCGGAGCAGCACGAACGCGAGGTGCAATACTTCAAGCGGCATTAGGGCTTTCGCAAGCGACGTCCATCTGAGCGACGGCTTATAAATAGGTCAGCGTTGCTGACCAGTTAAGTTTCAATGCCGACAGGAACTGCTTCATCAGCAGCCCGATTGGCCCTCCGCGACATTCTGACTTCACCGATTTGCCAGCAAAATGCTGGCGCGATGCGATTATCGCGCGTTATGCTAGCGGCCCAAAAATAAATTCAGAGGACGAGACACATCTCTCATCTGAGGTTGCCTCATCCAACTGAAGTCCACCAGAGGAGGAACGCAGATGAGTACGAACAAACTTCCGCGTGTCACTCGACGTCGATTCCTGAAAGAAACAGGCCTCACCCTCGCCGCAGCCGGCACGGCACCGATGCTGTCCGCGCCATTCGTGTCGCGTGCCCTGGCCGACAACAAGTCGCTGTCGATTGTGCAATGGAGTCATTTCGTCCCTGCATACGATACTTGGTTCGACAAATTCGCCAAGGACTGGGGCGAGAAGAACAAGATCGCGGTAACGGTCGACCACATTCCGGTGCAGAACGTCCCCGCTCGCGCGGCTGCCGAGGCGTCGGCCCAATCGGGACACGATCTTTTCGGCTTCAACGGCGCCGGCGGCGCGCATCTCTACCGTAAGTTTTTTATCGACGTTGCCGACCTCGTGAAGGAAACCGAGAAAAAGTACGGCAAGGTGTCCACCATCGGCACGCAGCTCGGCTACAATGCGGAAGACGGAACCTGGTCTGCCTTCCCCGATTTCTACATCAACTTCCCGGGCATGTATCAAAAGAGCCTGTGGGACGAGATCGGCGTGGTACCGGACACCTGGGACAATCTGCGCATCGGCGGCGCCAAATTGAAGGCAAAAGGCAAGCCGGTCGGCATCTCGCTCGGGCACAGTAATGACCCAAGCACGACCTGGCGCGGCCTGTTGTGGAGTTATGGCGCCTCCGAACAGGACGAGCACGGCAAGAAAATCATCCTCAACGGCAAGGAAGCGGTTGAAGCGGTGAAGTACGCTGCCGCGCTCTACAAGGAGGCGATGACAGCGGACGTGCTGTCGTGGAACGACTCCAGCAACAACCAGTACATCGATTCGGGGGTCAGCTCTTACATCATCAACCCGATCTCGGCGTATCGGACGGCGCAGACGCTCAACAAGAAATTGGCCGACGACATCTTCGTCATCAAGCCGCCGAAGGGCCCGGTGAAGCAGATCATGGGTGCCGCGTCCGAATTTTACGGCATCTGGAAGTTCGCCAAGAACAAGGAAGCGGCGATCGAGTTCTTGAAGTACTACCGCGACAACTGGCCGGAAGCCTTCAAGGCGAGCGAGGGCTACAACAATCCGTGCTTCGCCAATCTCGTGCCCAAGCCGATGCCGATCCTGTCGAACGACCCGACATCGACCCCGCACGACAAGCTGGCGATCCTGCAGGACTCGGACCAGTGGTCCGCCATCCCCGGCTATCCGGGACCGGCGACGCCCGCGATGGACGAGATCTACTACGCCTTCATCATCAACGACATGATGGCGAAGACGGCGACCGGTCAATTGAGCGCCGAAGATTCAGTCAAGTGGGCCACGCAGCAATGCGAGGCCATCTTCAAGAAGTGGGCCGGTAAGGCCTGATCGCGTCATTCCGGGCCGCGCGCGTTCGCGCGGTCCGGTCATGCCGGTGCTGTGGGGCGCCGGCCAAGGGGGCACATAAAAGGACGAAGCGCCGACGGGGAACCGGCGGCGCGGCTGTCTTACGTCGAATTCTGGGAGGTTCAATGGCCGCAGTATTGACGAGGGATATCATCAAGAAATTTGGTGAGGTCCCGGCTGTGAACGGCATCAGCCTCACGGTGCCGGACGGCGAATTCATGGTGCTGCTGGGACCGTCGGGCTGCGGCAAGACGACGTTCCTACGCATCATCTGCGGGCTCGAAAAACAGACGAGCGGCGATCTGTTGATCGGCGGTGAGCTCGTCAACGATATCCCGCCGCGCGCCCGCGGCGTGGCGATGATGTTCCAGAGCTACGGCCTTTATCCGCACTTCACGGTGCGCAACAACATCGCCTTTCCGCTGAAGACCCAGAATGTTCCCCGCGCCGAAATCGACAAGAAAGTCGAGTGGGCATCGCAGCTCCTCGGCATTGGCCATCTTCTCGACCGGCGACCGCGTCAGCTCTCCGGCGGCGAGCGTCAGCGTGTCGCACTCGCGCGTGCGCTGGTGCGCGAGCCGACCGCGCTGCTGCTCGACGAGCCGCTGTCGAACCTCGACGCCAAACTGCGTGCCTCGGCACGCCTGGAAATCAAGCAATTCCAGCAGCGGGTCGGCATCACCACGATCTACGTGACCCACGACCAGGTCGAGGCGATGGGCATGGGCGACCGCATTGCCGTCATCGATCATGGGCGGGTGCGTCAGGTGGGAACGCCGTCGGAGATCTACGACGACCCGGCCGACCGCTTTGTTGCGACCTTTGTCGGCACGCCGCCGATGAATATTGTCGCGCGCAACGGCGGCTATCTCGGCTTCCGCCCCGAAAATTTCCTGCCCAAGGACATGATCGACGGCGAGGCCTACACCGAATTTTCCTTCCGCGTCGATCGTTCCGAATATCTCGGCTCCGAGCGGATCGTTTACGGCGCGATGGAAGGCTTCGATCCGAGCCAGGTCATCACGGCAAAATTGCCGCCTGCGCACGTGGCCGAGGAAAGCATCCGGCCCGGCGAGTGGCACCCCTTCGCCGTTCGCAACAGCGCGCTGCGCAATTTCGACAAAGACGGCAAACGGGCCGGTGACCACTAAGACGAGTTTTCACCGATGGTCGCAATCGCTGATTCAGTTCCCAAACCGGCCTCCCGCTTCCGGTTCATCCTCGACCGGCGCGACGTGCTCGGCTCGCTCATGGTCGCGCCGGCGATCCTCTACGTACTCTTGCTGGTCGGCGTGCCGTTCCTGATGGCGGTGTATTACTCGGTCAGCGCCTACACGATCTACGATCCGTCATGGCGATTCGTCGGTCTGGCGAATTTCGAACAGATCTTGTCGAATCCGGATTTTATCAGAACGCTGAGCAACACCTTTATCTTTACGTTCGGATCGCAATTTCTCGGCCTCATCCTTGGCAAATTCGGCGCGCTGGTGCTGTTGCGACCGTTTCCCGGGCGCAAGATCGTCAGAGCACTGGTCATCTTGCCCTGGGCGGTGCCGGTCGCGCTGGCCACGGTCGCCTGGCAGTGGATGTTCGATTCGCTCTACAGCGTCATCAACTGGACATTGATCGCGCTTGGCTTCATCACCCGCGAGCAGGCGCCGAACTGGCTTGGCAATCCGGATCTGGCGATGCTGTCGGTGATCGTCGTCAATGCCTGGCGTTTCTTCCCGTTTGCGATCGTCATCTTCCTTGCCGGCATCACCGCGATTCCGCAGGACGTGCTCGACGCCGCGACGGTCGACGGCGCCGGTTTCTGGCGCCGCAACTACCAGATCATCGTGCCGATGATCCTGCCGATCGTGGCCATCGGCCTGATTTTCGGCATCGTGTTCACCTTCACCGATCTTTCCATCGTCTTTCTTATGACCAGTGGCGGTCCCATAGGCGCAACCTCGGTCCTGGGCTTCGCGGGTTTCCAGACCGGCATCGTTTCCGGCGACGTGTCGCATGGCGCCGCGATCTCGCTGTTCATGCTGCCAGTGCTGCTCGTCGTCGTCATCGCGATGTTACGCTTTATCCGGCGGCGGGAGATCTGACATGCCGCGCGTCACCATCGCCAAAGCCGTGCAAGAGACCTCATTCTACGGAGCGGTCGCGTTTTTCTTCGTTCTGGCGGCATTTCCGTTCTATTGGATGGTGATCACGTCGTTCAAGGAGAACTCCGATCTCTACAACGTCACAAACATCCCGTTCTGGTTCAATGAACCGCCCACGCTCGAGCACTTCCGTTATCTTTTCGAGAAAACCCTGTTCGCGACCTGGTTGTTGAACTCCTTGACCATCGGCCTTTGCGTCACCGCTATCACCCTCGTCACCGCGCTGCCGGCCGCCTATAGCCTGGCGCGGATGACCGGCCGCAACAGCGAAGCGCTCGGCATCGGCATCTTCCTGACCTACCTGGTGCCGCCGACGCTTCTGTTCCTGCCACTGTCACGGGTGATCGCCGATCTGGGCTTGCAGAATTCGATGTGGTCGCTGGTGCTGGTCTACCCGACCTTCACAATCCCGTTCTGCACCTGGCTGTTAATGGGCTTCTTCAAAGCCATGCCGCCCGAGATCGAGGAGGCGGCGATCGTCGACGGTTGCAGTCTGTTCGGCGCCTTCATCAAGATGGCGATCCCGCTGTCGCTTCCGGGAATTCTGACGGTGGTGATCTTCACCTTCACCCTGACCTTGCAGGAATTCGTCTACGCGCTGACCTTCATATCTGCGTCGGCGCAGAAGCCGATCACCCTCGGCGTGGCGACCGATCTCATCCGTGGCGACATCTTCTACTGGGGTGAGATCATGGCCGGCGCGTTGATCGCCAGCATTCCGGTGGCGATCGCCTATAACCTCTTCCTCGACCGCTTCATCGCCGGCATCACCGGCGGCGCGGTCAAATAGACGAGATCAGGAGGAGTACTCTCGCCCGCCGCGGTCGCCGTCCGGGATCACGCCTCGCGTCGCTAGCCGACCGCATGCAGGAGGCGATCGCTGTTGGCGGCGACGCACCGGCGCAGCGGCACATAGGCGCGCTCGGCGGCGACCATGAAGCCTTCGCCGGCGAACAGGGAGTTGGCGAGAGCTATTTCGGCGTCGGCAAAAGCCGCCATTTTTTCCGATACCATCAGGCGCGCTTCCACTTCGGCTTCCGGCCCGCCCTGCGCCAGGAACATCAGACGCATCGAGACGACCGCCTGCACCTCGCAGGCAAACCGCACGGATTCGAACCAGGGATTGAAGGATTTAAGCACCGCAGCCTCCGCCCGATCGGCCGGCCGCAGGAGCTGCGGCCGCACCGTCGAACGGAACTATCGCGCAAGATTTACAAGGATCATGTCGATCGTTGATTAAAACTGTATCGATTCCGCTAAGGGCCCCGCCTCACTCCTTCATCGACATACCGGTTTCCTTGACCAGGGTACCCCATTTGTCGAATTCGGCGCGCATGTAATGCTCGAACTGCTCGGGCGTGCCGCCCTCGACATAGAGGCCCTGCACGGCGAGCTTGTCCTTGACGTCGGGCATCGCCAGCGCCTTGCCGATCTCCTTGTTTAGCTTGTCGATGATCGAGTGCGGCGTGCCCTTCGGCACTTCGAAGCCGAACCAGGTCACCGACTCGAACTTCGGCAAGCCGCTCTCGGCGATGGTCGGCACGTCGGGCAACAGCGGCGAGCGTTGCCGGCTGGTGATACCGAGCGCGCGCACGCGTCCCGCCTTGATGTGCGGCAGTGCGGTCGAGGCGATGGCGAACAGATAATCGATCTGCCCGCCGAGCAGCGCCGCGGTCGCCTCCGGCCCGCCCTTGAACGGCACGTCGACGACCTTGATGCCGGCGCGCTCGCGGAACAGCACGGCGGTCATCTGCGGCGCGGTGCCGACGCCGCTTGAGCCGACGGTGAGCTTGCCGGGGTTGGCCTTGGCGTAGGCGATCAGCTCCGCCACGGTTTTCGCCGGCACTTGCGGATTGACGATCAGGATGTTGGGCGAGGTGGCGCCGAGGATCACCGGCGAGAAGTCCTTCAGCGTGTCGAACGGCAGGTTCTTGTAGAGCGTCGCGTTGATCGCGTTGGCGATGGTGGAAACGAAAATCGTGTAGCCGTCGGGCTCGGTCGACGCCGCATAACGCGTGGCGATGTTGCTGCCGGCGCCCGGCCGGTTCTCGACGATGAAGGGCTGGCCCATCGAATCCGCGAGCTTCTGCCCGACCATGCGGGCCATGATGTCGACGCCGGAGCCTGCGGTGAGGCCGACGATGATGTGCACCGGCCGGGTCGGATAATCGGCGGCATTCGCCGAAAAGGGCATCGTGATGGCGCTAAGACACAATCCCAATCGCAACAGCATTGCACGCATGGTTCATCCTCCCTGACTTTTCTAATTATTCATGAATATTCCGCCATTGACGTGAATAGTCTGGCCGGTGACGAAGCGGCCGTCGCGCCCGCACAGCATCATCACGGTGGCGACGATCTCGGCTGGTTCGGCAAAGCGCCCGAACGGGATGCGCGTCATATCGAATTTGAACGGACTGTCGCGCACGGTATTGGCCGGTCCGGGCGCGACGTAATTGACATTGATGTTGTGTGGCGCGAGCTCGAGCGCCAGCGCGCGCGTGAGGCCGGCGAGGCCAGCTTTGGCCGCCGCGGTCGGCGCGCGGTTGGCGATCGGCATATGGCCGAACAGGCCGCCCATGTTGATGACGCTGCCGCCGCCGGCGCGGATCATCGCCGGCACGGCAGCCTGCGTGCAGTGGAACGCGCCGTCGAGCGTGACGCGGATCGGCGCCTGCCAGTCGGCGTAGCCGAGCTCGAGAAACGGCTTGGTGGCGTGGGTGGCGGCATTGTTGACGAGAATGTCGAGCCGGCCGAAGCGCGCGATCACCTCGGAGACCATACGGTCGACTGCCGTGCGGTCGGTGATATCGCCGATCGCCGCTATTGCCTCGCCGCCGGTAGCTTCGATCGCGGCGAGCGTCTCTTTCAGCTCCGGCCGCTGCGAGCGCGCGTTGACGGCAATCGCGGCGCCGGCGCCGGCAAAGGCGACGCCCATGGCGCGGCCGAGATTACGCGCGCCGCCGGTAATCAGCACGACTTTGCCTGCGAACGCGCCGTTCATCCGATGACCGCCCCTGCCCGCTATTCATCCATTGTGATGGGTGAATTTTGCCTTGTATAGAGTGGCGGAAGACAACGGTGCTGAACGCAATCGGGACCAGCGCGTGTCCACAATGCGGAATGGCCTGCGTTCCGCCGCTTGCGGATCAGCCGTGATGCGCGACGCCGAGAGCTTCCTCGCCGCGGTCGAGAATGAGCGGCACGATCAAGTCTTCCTCGTCGTCGAGGTGGCGGATCAATCCCTTGAGCAAGGCGCCGCTTGCGGCGGCGTAGTCGTCGCCGCACCGCTGCAATGCCTGCGGCTCGCTGGCCAGCGCGCCCAGCAGCGCGTTCGCCCGCTGCGCGGTCTGCTCCATGTCGGCGTGGATGGCGTGGTGGTCGGCTTCCAGCACGCCGAAGCCGCGCGTGAGCCGCGTCTCGGCGGCGCGGAAGATCGGAAAATAATGCAGATCCTCAATCTGGTGGTGCACGGTGAGTTGCGACAGCAGGAACTGCAGCCGCGGCACGAAGTGGCGCGGAAATTCGGCGAGCGACAGCGTGCCTTCGCGAAATTGAGCCTCGATTGCCTGAATCATGACGGCGAGCTCGCGAAACATGGCGTGGCGCGACAGCCAGAAGCGCGCCATCTCGCCCAGATTGGCGTGGCCCTGCCACTGCTCGCGCGGAAAGCGCGCGACGAGCACGCGCAAATCGTCCGGCCAGCCGCTGCGGCGGGCCAGCGCAAGGGTTTCGATGTCGTTCGCATTGGGCGGTTCGAGGGTCATGGCGCTAGATAGCGACTCACAGGCAAAACGCCAACCATTGTCATGCGCGGGCTTGACCCGCGCATCCCGCTTAGATTGGCATGGCCTTGCAATCCTCATCGGGATGGCCGGGACAAGCCCGGCCATGACAGACAATGACCGTCGTCGCCCGCCTCGCCTGCGACCAGCCGACCGCCGAGCGGCTCGCCGCCTACCTGGCCGAGACCATGGACGATGCCGTCTGCGCCGCCTTCGAGGACGATGGCGGGCAATGGCAGGTGGCCGTTCATTTCCCCGCGCCGCCCGATGAGGCCGCGCTGCGGGCGCAGGTCGCGCTGGCCGCCGGCGAAGCTGCCGCGGCGGCATTGTCCTTCGAGACGGTGGCGGAGATCGACTGGGTGGCGCAAAGCCTCGCCGGTCTGAAGCCGGTGCGGGCCGGCCGCATCATTGTGCACGGCGCGCATGACCGCGCCAGCGTCAAGCCCAACGACATCGGCATCGAGATCGAAGCGGCGCTCGCCTTCGGCACCGGCCACCACGGCACCACCCGCGGCTGCCTGCTGGCGCTCGACGATCTGGCGAAGCGGCGGCGGGCCGCCCGCGTGCTCGACGTCGGCACCGGGACGGGCGTGCTGGCGATCGCGGCGGCGAAGTTGCTACGCGCGCGCGTCACCGCGAGCGACATCGACCGGATCGCGGTCGAGGCGGCGCGCGCCAATGCGCGGCTCAATCGCGCGGGCGCGGCCATCAGTTTCGTGCGCGCGGCCGGCGCCAACGCGCGCGCCATCGCGGCCGGCGCGCCCTACGATTTGATCTTCGCCAATATCCTGCTCGGCCCGCTGACGCGCCTGGCGGTGCCGCTCAGCTGGCTCGCCGGCCCCCGCACCCGGATGGTGCTCTCCGGCCTGCTGCCGGGCCACGCCAATGCCGTGCTGGCGATCTACCGCGCGCAAGGCCTCGTGCTCGAACGCCGCCTGCCGCTCGAGGGCTGGGTGACGCTGGTGCTAAGACGCAGCTAGAGCATGTTCCGCCCCGATTGAATTGGAGGATTCCCGTGGGGCCACGGATGAGCGAGTTTATCGGCATTGATTCGCTTTTGGGAGGCGGTGCGATGCCGAAGGCCTATTCTGCGGATATGCGAGAGCGCGTGATTGCTCGGGTGGAAAGCGGCGCTTCGCGGCGCGAGGCGGCCGAACACTACGATATCAGCGCCAGTACGGCGGTGATTTGGGTGAAGTGCTTTCACGAGACTGGCCGTTGCGCCGCCAAGCCGCGGGGCGGGAGCGCCTCGCCATTGGAGGAGCATGCGGAGTTTTTGCTGGCTCTGATCAATGCGCAGCCTGATCTGACGCTGGACGAGGTAGTCTATGCGATGCGCAAGCACAAGATGCCTGGCAGTCGCACCGCGGTGTGGCGCTTCTTTCAGCGCCACAAGATCACGTTCAAAAAAAAGCCTGCGCGCGGCGGAGCAGGAACGCGCGGACGTGGCGCTCGCACGGCGGCGCTGGATGCGAGAACAGGGCATGTTTGACCCGGCCCGGCTGGTGTTCATCGATGAGACTTCTGCCAACACCAAGATGGTGCGGCTGTATGGCCGATGCGCCCGCGGCGACAGACTGGTGAGCCATGTGCCGCAGGGCCACTGGAAGACGATCACCTTCGTGGCCGCTCTGCGCCGGCACGGCATGAGAGCATCGCAGACCATTGACGGCTCAATGACCGGAAAGAAATTCTTGGTCTATGTCGAACGGTGTCTCGCCCCGACGCTCAAACGCGGGGACATTGTCATGATCGACAATCTTCCGGCACACAAGGCTGCCGGTGTTCGCGAGGCGATCGAAGCGCGCGGCGCGACACTTCGCTACCTCCCCAAATATTCGCCGGACCTGAACCCGATCGAGATGCCTTTCAGCAAGCTCAAGGCCTATCTGCGCAAGGCCGCCGAACGAACAATTCCGCGTCTGCGCCGCCGGATCGGCAAATTCGCGCCTACCCTCACTGCCCGTGAAGCTTCCAATTACTTCAGGCACGCAGGCTATGCATGAAATCGACCGGAATTTGCTCTAGCTTGCCACGCACGCTCGAAAGCCAGACCGTCAGACGCCGAACGGCATATCTCCATTGCCCGTCTTCACCAAGCGGTTGCCGGGCTCAACCAATGTGTAGGGCAAGAGATGGGCGTGTTTTTGTATCTCACGGAGAGCCTGCCGCCTGCGCGACTCGCTCAACGCTTCCATGAAGCGTGCGAACCATCCGTGCCGCGCTTGCGCGGGCTTATCGGTATACCGGCGGCCCGAGCAGAGCCGCGTGTCGCGCCATACGTGATGGCATCCATTTACTCTCTCCTTCATGGTTGACGCCTCGCAGGAAGACTGCGAGTCGCACCCAGCCGCCGCGGCGGAAAATGATCGGTTCCGCACCCGCGAACTAGCCGTTGCCATGCATAGAGACGTGCCGTCAGGGCATGGAATAAATGCTCAATTAGACGAAATTGAATACGTCGGCCGGAACCCGCGCGCGCTATTGCGATCCGAGCGCGCAAAAACGAAACCGCCCCGGGCGGGGATGGCCGGGGCGGTTTGCGTTGGTGAAGCCTGAAGACGGTCAGGCGCCGAACGGCATGTCGTGGGAGCCGGTTTTGACCAGCCGGTTGCCGCGCTCGTCGAGCGAGTACGGCAACAAATGGGTATGCGTGGCGAGTTCGCGCCGGGCCTGCTGCATGCGCGCTTCGATCAGCGCGTCCATGAACCGGTCGAACCAGCTTTTACGCCGCGCGGCCGTCGCGGCACGCCCTGCCGGCGCCGGCGTCTCTGCTGTGGGTACGCGGACAACGCCATAAGTAACTGCAACCATTTCATCTCTCCTTCTCGCAATCGAAGCGTCAGCGAATCCCTGGCAATTCGTCTCTGGCTTTTGCATCGCAACATAAGCTAAAGCGGCTTTGCGAACCACGCGTGACATTGCATGGAAGCCCCGTGGATTGGGCATAAACGCATTAACTACCCGGAGAGATCGGTGTCATCATTGCGGCAAATCAAGCGCACTGCACAAAATCGAGTCACGACGCGCTTTGCTTGCCGAATTGAACGCCAACGCGATGCCGATTTTTGCCGACATTGCTCAAGAACGTGACGCGCATGCCTTGCCCAGCGTGCAACGCATGCCTGCGTTGCTCCGCGCACGAAGCACGCTAGAGTGCCGGCCATGTTCGAGGCCCGCTTCCAGACATTCGACGATTCGAGCGAACGAACGCAAAGCGCCGCCCGCGTCGCCGCGCTGCGCGCCGAGCTCAAGCGCTGCGGGCTTGACGGTTTCGTCGTACCGCGCGCCGACCGCCAGCAGAACGAATACCTGCCGGCGAGCGAGGAGCGATTGGCCTGGCTCACCGGCTTCACCGGTTCGGCCGGCGCGGCCATCGTGCTCGCCGAGTGCGCCGCAGTCTTCGTCGATGGCCGCTATACGGTGCAAGCGGGGAGCCAAGTCGACGCCAGACTGTTCGCCATCGAGCATTTGGTCGACGGCCCGCCGGAGCAATGGCTCGAACGCAATCTCACCGCCGGCGCCAAGCTCGGCTACGATCCGTGGCTGCACACCACCGAGGGCGCCGAGAAACTGCGCAAGGCCTGCACTACCGCCGGTGCCGAATTGGTGGCGGTCGCCAGCAACCCGATCGACGCGCTGTGGCGCGATCGCCCGGCGCCGCCCGCGGGTCCGGTGACGCTGCGCGACATCAAACTCGCCGGCGAAAGCGCCGCCGACAAGCTCAAGCGCATTAACGGCGAACTTATAAAGCTACGCGCCGACGTGGCCGTAGTGTCGGATCCGCAGAATGTCGCCTGGGCGTTCAACATCCGCGGCTCCGACATCGCGCATACCCCATTGGCGCTGGCCTTTGCGGTCATTCCGCGCGAGGGCAAGCCGGTGCTCTATGTGGACGCGGCCAAGCTCGACAACGCGACGCGCCACGCGCTGGAGGGGATTGCCGCGGTACGTGCGCCCGACGAACTCGCGCACGACCTCACCAAACTCAAGGACAAGACGGTGCGGCTCGACCAGGCGAGCGCGGCGGACGCCTTGACGCGGCTTGTTTCAAGCAGCGGCGGCAAGCCGGAGCGCGGCGCCGATCCCATCGCGTTGATGAAAGCGGTGAAGAACCACGCCGAAATCGCCGGTAGCCGCGCCGCGCACAAGCGCGACGGCGTCGCGGTCGCCCGCTTCCTCGCCTGGCTCGAGGGCGAGGCGCCAACCGGCATCGTCACCGAGATCGACGCGGTGGAGGCGCTGGAAAGCTTCCGCCGCGACACCGGCCTGGTGAAGGACATCTCCTTCCCGACCATCGCCGGTTCGGGACCGAACGGGGCCATCGTGCATTACCGGGTCACCCGCGCCACTAACCGCACGCTCGGGACGAACGAGCTGTTCCTGATCGATTCCGGCGCGCAGTATGAAGACGGCACCACCGACATCACCCGCACCGTCGCCATCGGCACGCCGAGCGAGGAGATGCGCGACCGCTTCACCCGCGTGCTCAAGGGCCACATCGCCATCGCCACCGCGGTGTTCCCGGAGAACACCTCGGGCGCCCAGCTCGATCCCTTGGCGCGCACCGCGCTGTGGCAGGCCGGGCTCGATTTCGACCACGGCACCGGGCACGGCGTCGGCAGCTATCTGTCGGTGCACGAGGGCCCGGCGCGCATCTCCAAGCTCGGCACGGTGGCGCTCCGCCGCGGCATGATCCTGTCGAACGAGCCGGGCTATTACAAAACCGCCGCCTACGGCATCCGCATCGAGAACCTACTGCTAGTGATCGCGGCGCCGGAGCCGGAAGGCGCCGAGAAGCCGGTCAACACCTTCGAGACGCTCACACTCGCGCCAATCGACCGCACGCTGATCGACACCCGCATGCTGACCGCCAAGGAGCGCAACTGGGTCGACAGCTATCACGCGCGCGTGCGCGAGGAGATTGGTCCCCTGCTCGATGCGGCCACGCGGACCTGGCTCGAGGCCGCGACCCGGCCGCTGGGAAATACTTGATGGACGCCCGCACCGCCGGTTCGCAGGCGCCGATCAAGCAGGCTGCGCCCTGGCAGTTGCTCGCGCTGCTGATGGCGATGACCGCCATAGGGCCGGCCACGCTCAATATCCTGGTGCCGGCATTGCCCGGGCTGGTGACAAGGCTCGCGTCGGACACCGGCACGGTGCAGCTCATGCTCTCGCTTTATCTCTTGAGCCTCGCCGCCGCCCAATTGTTGCTCGGACCGCTGTCCGATCGCTTCGGCCGCCGGCCGGTGGTGCTCGCCGGATTGGCGCTGAGCGTCGTCGCATCGCTCGCCGCCATTGCCGCCTCCTCGATCCATGCCCTGATCGTGGCGCGCGTGGTGCAAGCGGTCGGCGCCTCGACCGGCATCGTCATCGGCCGCGCCATCATCCGCGACCTCTACGAGCGCGAGCGCGCCGCCGCCATGATCGGCCTCGTCACCACCGCCATGGTGATCGCGCCGATGGTCTCGCCGCTGATCGGCGGCATCCTCGACACCGCCTTCGGCTGGGAGGCGATCTTCCTGTTCATTGCGGCGTTCAGCGGCATGGTGCTGCTGTGGGCGGTGCTGGTGCTGCCGGAAACGCGGCCGGCAAGCGTGGCGCAGACGCCCGGCCTGTTGATCGAGCAATGGCGCGGGCTGCTCGGCAGCGCCAAGTTCCATGGTTACGTGCTGTGCGGAGCGCTCGGCTCGGCGCCGTTTTTCACCTTCCTCGGCGGCGGCCCGCATGTGGTGGTGACGCTGATGGGGCGCACCTCGGCCGAATACGGGCTGTGGTTTGCAGTGACCTCGCTCGGCTACATGAGCGGCAACTTCACCGCCTCGCGCCTGTCGCAGCGCTTCGGCATCGACGCCATGATCATGGCCGGCATCGGCTTCGAGCTGACCGGCGCGAGCCTCACCGCGATTTCGGTCGCGACGTTTCCGGAGGCCGGCCCGGCAATCATCTTCCTGCCGCAGCTGGTGATCTCCTACGGCAACGGCCTGCTGCTGCCGAACGCCATTGCCGGCGCGATCAGCATCCGCCCGCAAGCGGCCGGTGCCGCCTCCGGCATGACCGGTTTCACGCAGATGGCGATCGGCGCGGCCTCGACGCAAATCGTCTCGATCCTGCTCGCCGGTGCCCATAGCGCCATGCCGATGGCCTGGATGCTGGTGATCGTCGTGGTGGCAACCGGTGCGGCCTATGCGGCGCTGGTGCGGAGATGACGTGCCCCGGATGCGGTGCAGCAGGTAGCGCAGCGGAGTGATGCGCCGCTGATCCGGGGCCGTTCCAAACGCTGAATTTGGAAAGGTCCCGGTTCTGCAGCGCACCGCTTGCGCGATGCGCTGCGCCCGGGACACGAGCGTCTAACCGCCGATCAGCTTCAGCCACTCGTCCTCGGTGAGCACCATGACGCCGTGTTTCTTGGCCTCGGCGAGCTTGGAGCCCGCGCCCGGACCGGCAACCACGTAATCGGTCTTTTTCGACACCGAGCCGGCCGCCTTGGCGCCGAGCCGTTCGGCCTGGGCCTTCGCCTCCTCGCGCGTCATCTTTTCCAGCGTGCCGGTGAACACCACCGTCTTGCCGGCGATCTTGGAGTCGGTCTTCGGCTTCTCGGCATCAAGGATTTTCACTTCCTTGGTCAGCCGCTCCACGATCCCCTTGTTATGGCTCTCGCTGAAATAGGCCTTGATGCTGTCGATCACGGTCTCGCCAATCTGATCAAGCGCATCCATCTCGGCGATCGCCTCCTCGTCGCCCTTGGCAACCTTCAGGCAGGCGTCGTGGAACGCCTTCCACGACCCGTAGCCGCGCGCCAGCGCCAGCGCCGTGGTCTCGCCGACCTGGCGGATGCCGAGGGCGTAGATGAAGCGGTCGAGCGAGATCTCGCGCCGCTGCTCGATCGCGTTGAACAAATTGCGCACCGAGGTTTCGCCGTAACCTTCCACCTCTTCGAGCTTGATCTTGTTGTTGCGTGCTTCGAACGTAAAAATATCGGCCGGCTCCTTGATCCATTCCTGCTCGAAGAAGAACTCGATCTGCTTCTCGCCCAGGCCCTCGATGTCGAAGGCGCGGCGCGAGGCGAACAGCTTGAGGTGCTCGATCTTCTGGTACGGGCAGGCGAATTCGCCGGTGCAGCGGGCGCGCGCACCCTCCTCGCCGGTCGCCGTTTCCTCACGCACGATGTCGGTGTGCAGGTAGCACGGGCATTTTTTCGGGAAACGATAGGGCTTGGTGTCTTTCGGCCGTTTGTCCAGCACCACGTCGACCACCTGCGGGATCACGTCGCCGGCGCGCTGGATGATGACGGTGTCGCCGATGCGGATGTCGCGGCCCTCGCGCAATTGCTCGCCGTCGCCGCCGATGCCCTTGATGTAATCCTCGTTGTGCAGCGTCACGTTCTGCACGATGACGCCGCCGACGCCGACCGGCTCGAGCTTGCCAACCGGGGTGAGCGAGCCGGTGCGGCCGACCTGGATCTCGATGTCGCGCAGCACCGTCATGGCGCGCTCGGCGGGGAACTTGTGCGCGATCGCCCAACGTGGGCTTCGCGACACGAAACCGAGCCGCTCCTGCCAGTCGAGCCGGTCGACCTTGTAGACGACGCCGTCGATATCGTAGTCGAGGTCGGCGCGGCCCTCCTCGATCTTGCGGTGGAAGGCGACCAACTCTTCGGTCGAGCGGCAAATCTTCGTCAGCGGATTGGTCTGGAAACCGCAGGTCTCGAACCATTTGATCATGCCGGACTGGGTGTCGGCCGGCATGTCGCTCATCTCGCCCCAGGCGTAAGCGAAAAAGCCGAGCGGGCGAGAGGCGGTGATCGCCGGATCCTTTTGACGCAACGATCCGGCCGCCGAATTGCGCGGATTGGCGAAAATCTGCTCGCCGGCCGCCTTCTGCCTTTCGTTGAGCTTCAGGAACGCCGCCTTGGTCATGTAGACCTCGCCGCGCACCTCGGTGATCTTTGGCACGTGCCGCCCGTGCAACATCTTCGGCACGTCCTTCAGCGTGCGGATATTGGCGGTGACGTCCTCGCCTTCGCTGCCGTCGCCGCGCGTGGCCGCGGTTGACGAGCTCGCCGTCCTCGTAGCGCAGCGACATGGAGAGGCCGTCGATCTTCGGCTCGGCGGGAAAACGCGATCTTTTCGTCGTCGCTCAATTTGAGGAAGCGGCGGATGCGGGCGACAAAGTCGACGACGTCCTGATCCGCGAACGCGTTGTCGAGCGAGAGCATCGGCACGGCATGGCGGACTTTTCTGAAGCGGCCGGTTGGCGCGGCGCCGACTTTCAGCGACAGCGATTCCAGCGTGCGCAGATCGGGAAAGCGCGCCTCGATGGCATTGTACCGGACCCGCAGCGCGTCGTATTCGGCGTCCGATACGCTCGGCCGGTCCTGCTGGTAATAGCGCTGGTCGTGCTCGGAGATCTCGACCTGCAGCCGCGCGTGCTCGGCCTTCGCCTGCTTGGCGGTAAGCAGGTCGACGGGTGTTTTGTCGGTTTTGACTTTGGCTTTGGCCATGGCCGAAATCTAAAGGCGTGGATGCCCGGCAACAAGCTTGCTGACCGGGCCGGCCGTAGGCCGGACCCGGTTGGCCGGGCATGACGATTATGGGCTAACTCGCCGCCTTGATCAGCCGTTCGGCGGCGGCGCGGGCCTCGGCGGTGATCTCGGCGCCGGCCAGCATGCGGGCGATCTCCTCGCGCCGCTTCTCGGCCGCCACCTCGGTGACGCGGGTGGCGACCCGCTTGCCCTTCTCCAGCGCATCCTTGCTGATGACATAATGGCGGGTGGCCTGCGCCGCCACCTGCGGCGCGTGCGTCACCGCCAGCACCTGCACGCCGGACGCCGAGCTTGGCGAGCCGCACGCCGATGGCGTCGGCGACCGCACCGCCCACGCCGGTGTCGATCTCGTCGAACACCAAAGTCGGCGCCGAACCACGGTCGGCCAGCACCACCTTCAGCGCCAGAAGGAAACGCGCCAGTTCGCCGCCAGAGGCGACCTTCATCAGCGGCCCCGGCCGTGTGCCCGGATTGGTCTGCACCCAGAACTCGACGCGATCGATGCCGTGCGGGCCGACCGCGGCGGCATCGCTTTCGATCCCGGTCGAGAATTTCGCCCGCTCCAGCTTGAGCGGCTTGAGCTCGCCGTTGACCGCCTTGTCGAGCGCGGCACGCGGCCTTCACGCGCGCCTTGGACAAGCTTGTCGGCCGCGGCGCGATAATCGGCTTCGGCCGCGCGCGCCGCCTCTTCCAGCGCCTTGAGCCGCTCTTCGCCGGCGTCGATCAGCGCGATGTCGGCTGCGTAGCGTGCCGCCAGCGCTGCCAGGTCGTCCACCGCCACGCTGTATTTGCGGCCGGCCGCGCGCAGCGCGAACAGCCGCTCCTCGATGCGTTCGAGCTCTTGCGGATCGAAATCGGCGGCGCGCAAAGCCTGTTCAAGGTGGCCGCGGGTTTCCTCCAGCGCGGTCAACGCCGCATCGAGCGACTTCACCGCCGGCTCGACCAGGCTCGGCGCCTGGGCGCAGCGCCGCTCCAGCCGCCGCACGACCCGGCAAGCGCCGGCACGCTGGAATTGGCGCCGGCGATCACGTCATGCGCGTCGCGCAGGTCCTCGGCGACCTTCTCGGCCTGCATCATGGCGGCGCGCCGGTCGGCGAGCGCGGTTTCCTCGCCGGTCTGCGGCGCGAGCTTGCCGAGTTCCTCGACCGCGTGGCGCAGCCAGTCGCTTTCGCGCTTGGCGCGCTCGACCTCGGTGCGATGGGCGTCCGCCGCGGCCTGCGCGTCGCGGCGCGCCTTCCAGAGCGCCGCAACCTTGGCGGCGTCGGCCTCGAGCGCGCCGAAAGCGTCGAGCAGGCGGCGATGGGTGGCGGCATCGACCAGCGCGCGCTCGTCGTGCTGGCCGTGGATCTCGACCAGCGCGGCGCCGAGCTCCTTCATCACCTGCACGCTGACCGGCTGATCATTGATGAAGGCGCGCGTGCGCCCGTCGGCGAACTGCACGCGGCGCAGGATCAGTTCGTCCTCGGCCGGCGATATCATTGGCCTTGAGCAGCGCGCGCGCCGGATGCTTGGCGGCGACCTCGAACACGGCGGTGACCTGGCCCTGTTCGGCGCCTTGGCGCACCAGCGCCTGGTCGCCGCGCGCGCCCAGCGCCAGCGCAAAGGCATCGAGCAGGATCGACTTGCCGGCCCCAGTCTCGCCGGTGAGCACGGCAAGCCCCTCGGCAAAATCGATGTCGAGCCGGTCGATCAGCACGATGTCGCGGATGGAAAGTCGAGCAAGCATGTCGTCAGTCCAAGGGCCGTCATCATCCGCGAAAGCGGACGTTCCGGCAGCTGCTGCGATTCACAGGATTTTCACATTAATAGCGGCGTCGTGCATGGAAGCCCGGTTTGTCGACGGAGTGGGCAGCGGGCGCGTCCGCCGACGCGCTAGCCGAGGACCGACTTCTTGAAGTTGACGAAGGCCTTGCTGATCCAGGAGCCGCGGTTTTCGGACGGCTCGGAGCCGCCGGTCTTCACCAGCGTATAGGCGTGCTTGTACCAGACGCTGTCGGGGAAATTGTGCCCGAGCACGGCCGCCGCGGTCTGCGCCTCATCGACGATGCCGAGCGCCATATAGGCTTCGGTCAGCCGCATCAGCGCTTCTTCGACGTGGCGCGTGGTCTGGTACTTGGTGACCACGACTTTGAAGCGGTTAATGGCGCCGGTGTAGTCCTTCTTGTCGAGGTAGTAGCGGCCGGTCTCCATTTCCTTGCCGGCGAACTGGTCGCGCGCGATTTCGATCTTCTGCTTGGCGCTGACGGCGTATTCGCTGGTCGGGATACTTGCGGATCACTTCCTCGAGCGCGGCGATCGCTTTTTCGGTGCGCGACTGGTCGCGGGTGATGTCGGGGATTTCCTCGAAATTGGACGAGCCGATCAGATACTGCGCGTAAGCCGCGTCCGGGCTGCCCGGATGCAGCGTGATATAGCGCTGGGCGGCGGTGACGCAATCGTCGTAGTCGCGTGGCCTTGTAATAGGCGAACGCCGTCATGATCAGCGATTTGCGCGCCCATTCCGAATAGGGGTGCTGGCGGTCGACCTCTTCGAACTTCTTCGCCGCCTCTTTCGGGTCCTGCTTCACGTTGAGCAGATAAAGGCCCTCGTTGTAGAGCCGGTCGGCGGCCTCGTCGGGCGACGGTTGTCTCGTTTGCCGAAGAAATCGAAGCCGCTGCCGCAGGCGCCGAGGCTCGCCGCCAGCAGCACCAAGGCCAGCGCGCGCGCGACCAAGCCAGCCGGCGCGCTGGGCGCGCCGCCTGCGACATTCGTCGGCAGGGAATTTTTCGTCGTTAATTCGTCGGGCACAAACTCATCCCACGCGGTCGTGTCCAGGTCCCCCGCGGTCCGGCATAGCCTTGCCGGCCACGCCCCCATCCGCGCTGGTTTAAACGAAAAAACGCGGCCTGGCCAAGCGATTAGGCCGACATTCGGCCGGGATTAAGGCGGACGGTTAAGGCGGAATTCCTAAGGATTTTCAGGACTTTTCCGGCCCGTAGGCCACGGCCAGCCGGCCCGCGCCGACCTGTGCATGGCCGCGCGCGCGGCGCGCCGGCTCGGCCGCCTCGATCACCCGCCAGGCGCTGCGGTCGGCCATCAGCGCCGACAGCACCGCGTGGTTGAGCTTATGGCCGCCGCGGACGGTACGGTAGGCGCCGATCAAGGGCTGCCCAGCGAGCGCGAGGTCGCCGATGGCGTCGAGGATCTTGTGGCGCACGAACTCGTCGGCAAAGCGCAGGCCGTCCGGATTGAGCACGCGGTCGTCGCTCACCACCAGCGTATTATCGAACGAGGCGCCGAGCGCGTAGCCCGCGCTCCACAATTTGGCGACGTCCTTCATGAAGCCGAAGGTGCGCGCGCCGGCGATCTCGCGGCGGAAGGTCTCGGACTCGATGTCGAGTGCCAGCGCCTGGCGGCCGATGAGCGGGTGGTCGAATTCGATTTCGGCCTCGACCCGGAAGCCGTGGCTGTAGGGCCGCAGTTCGCCGAAGGCATCGCCCTTGGCGACGCGCACCGGCTTGAGCACTTCGATATAGCGGCGCGGCAACGCGCGCGCGGTCAGCCCGGCCTGATCGATGGCATCGACGAAAGGCGCGGCGCTGCCGTCCATGATCGGCACTTCCGGGCCGTCGATCTCGACCACGCACGTTGTCGACGCCGAGGCCGCGCAAAGCGGCGAGCAGATGCTCGGCGGTCGAGCAGAGCGGGCCGGAGGCATCGCCGAGCACGGTGGCAAATTCGGTGGCGGTGACGGCGCGAACGTCGGCGCGGATTTCGCGCTCGACCGCGCCATTGCCGGCAACGCGCTGGAAAACGATGCCGGTGTCGTCGTCGGCGGGATTGAGCGTCAGGGTGACCGGGCTGCCCGAATGCACGCCGATGCCGGAAACGGCAATTTGTTCGCGCAGCGTCGTTTGCTTGGCACCCTTCATCGAACCCGTTTACGCCGGCCTACACGCAAGCCGCACGTCCCATCCCAGGCTCCTGCCGGAGCCACATTTTGGCCTTCAAGACAGCGCCTGCCCGCTTACTGGAAGACACCCCCTACGGGACCCGAAAGTCCCTTTCGCGCCTGAAACTTAGGCCATAGGCCGGGGGCCTTCCAACTCACGTCTTCTTACCGACTGTTACTCTTTTTTGCCGCAATTTACCTGGAGCTACCGGCCAGATCGGACCTCAAAATTGCCGCGTTCACTGTCGGATCTCATCGGCCGCACGGCGCAGCAGCGATCCGGCAGGACAAGGCGCCGCCGCGCATCATAAAACGCATTATAATTCAATAAGTTAAAGAAATATACCGTCGCTGACCCACAACGACGATGGCCCCGCTCCGGGTGCGGAACGAGGCCATCGAGGCTTTTGGCAGGTCTCTTAGTTGGCCTGGCGGCGCAGGAAGGCCGGGATGTCCAACTGGTCCTCGTCGGCCGAATTATGCACAGGCGCCGGCCGGCCGTGCGGGTCGAGCCCTTGCGGCGCCGGCCGCCGGGCATATTCCGATACGGGGTCGTCCGGCCGGCCTTCCGGCTGGCGTGGCGAGGGCCGAATCGGGCGCTCGAACTGCGGCATGGCCTGTGCCGTGCGCGGCGCCGAGCGGCGGCTCCGCTCTGTTCGCCGCGCCGGCCGAGGCCGACCGAGGCCAGCCGCTGCATCAGCGACATGCGACTGCTTCTCGGGATGCGCCTCCGTCAGTTTCGCCGCGCTGCGCACGGATCTCGTTCTGCGCCGGCAGCGGCAATTCGTCGATGCGCGGCATGCGCGGTGTACGCGCCACCGTCCGTTCGGGCGGCGGCGGGATGAAGGCCTTCGGCGTCGGCAGTTCGGCATGCGCCGGTTCGACCGGCACCGGCTCAAACAGCGACGGCTTGATCGGCAGCGGCCGGATCGACACCTCCTCGACGGCGGTCGGCGTCAGCAGTGCGGCGGCAACCGCGGCGTGGGCGGCGGATTCGACCGCCGCCGTATTGGCGGCAGCCGGAGCCGGGCTGACGACCGGCGCGGGCGCCGGAGCAGCGACCGGGGTGCGCTCGATACGGTCGGCAATGCGCCGGCTGTCGGCGCGCATCTTGCTGGCGAGCTCCTTGAGCGCCGCTTCCGGCTGGATCGGCTGGCGCTGCAGGCCGACATGATCGATGCCGGTCGCCACCACCGAGACGCGGATGATGCCTTCGAGGCTTTCGTCGAAGGTCGCGCCGACGATGATGTTGGCGTCCTGGTCGACCTCCTCGCGGATGCGGGTGGCGGCCTCGTCGACTTCGTAAAGCGTGAGGTCCTTGCCGCCGGTGATCGAGATCAGCAGGCCGCTGGCGCCCTTCATCGAGGCGTCGTCGATCAGCGGATTGGCGATCGCGGCTTCGGCGGCGGTGAGCGCGCGCTTCTCGCCGGACGCCTCGCCGGTGCCCATCATCGCCTTGCCCATCTCCTTCATCACCGCGCGCACGTCGGCGAAGTCGAGATTGATCAGGCCTTCCTTGACCATCAGGTCGGTGATGCAGGCGACGCCCGAATAGAGCACCTGGTCGGCCATCGCGAAGGCGTCGGCGAAGGTGGTCTTCTCGTTGGCGACGCGGAACAGGTTCTGGTTCGGGATGATCAGCAGCGTATCGACGACCTTCTGCAGCTCGACGATGCCGGCTTCGGCGAAGCGCATGCGGCGCTGGCCTTCGAAGTGGAACGGCTTGGTGACCACGCCGACGGTGAGGATGCCGAGTTCGCGCGCGACCTTGGCGATGACGGGAGCGGCGCCGGTGCCGGTGCCGCCACCCATGCCGGCGGTGACGAACACCATATGCGCGCCGGCGAGATGATCGCGGATTTCGTCGATCACCTCTTCGGCGGCGGCGCGGCCGACTTCGGGCTGCGAGCCGGCGCCGAGACCCTCGGTCACCTGCGCGCCCATCTGGATGATGCGCTCGGCCTTCGACATGGTCAGCGCCTGCGCGTCGGTATTGGCGACGACGAAGTCGACACCCTGCAGGCCCGCCGTGATCATGTTGTTGACCGCGTTGCCGCCGGCGCCGCCGACGCCGAACACGGTGATCCGCGGCTTCATCTCGCGAATGTCGGGAATCTGTCAGATTGATCGTCATGTTTGCCTCATTTGTGCACGGGCAGCAGGCTGAGCATTGCCCGCACGCCGTCGAAGCGGACCGGGCCGCCGCCGGTCCCTTCGTGGTTCCGTTGTTGTGGGTCAGAAGCTTTCGCGCAGCCATCGTCCGACCCGTGCCATGTAACCGCCCGTACCTGTCATCAATTGCCGCGTTTTCCGCGGTTCGAAGTGTTCAAGATGTGCCGCCTGCGGATAGACCAAGAGGCCCGCCGCCACGGCGAATGCCGGACCCTTGGCCGTGTCCGGCAGGCCCGCCAAGCCAAGCGGACGGCCGATGCGCACCGGCCGCCGCAAGATACGCGTGGCAAGATCGGCGATGCCGGACAAGCTGGCTGGCGCCGCCGGTGAGCACGATGCGCGCGCGCGGCTCGGCCGCGAACGGCGAATCCTTGAGCCGGTCGCGCACCATTTCCAGGATTTCCTCGACCCGCGGCTTGATGATGCGCACGATCGCTCGCGCGCGCAACGAATTGCGGCGGCTCGCGCTCATCGTCTCCGACCGGCGGCACCGTGATCATGTCGCGTTCGTCCGATCCACCCGTCAAAACACTGCCATAAATCGCCTTGATTCGCTCAGCGTCCGCAATTCGGGTGTTCAGCCCGCGGGCGAGATCCATGGTGACGTGTTGGCCGCCGAGCGCGAAACCGTCGGCATGGACGAATTTTCCGCCGGAAAATACCGCCAGCGTGGTGGTTCCGGCGCCCAGATCGATGGTTGCGGCGCCCAAATCCGATTCGTCGTCCGCGAGGCAAGCCAGGCCCGCCATATAGGGCGCCGCGACCAGCGCCTCGATCTCGAGATGGCTGCGTTCGACGACCAGCATCAGATTGCGCACGGTCGCGACGTCGGAGGTAACCATGTGCATGTCGACGCCGAAGCGCTGGCCGAGCATGCCGCGCGGCTCGCGGATGCCGGTCACGGCGTCCAGCGTGTAGCCGATCGGCAGCGAATGCAGCACGGCGCGCCCGTCGCGCACCGAATGGCGGCTGGCCGCCGCCAGCACGCGGCCGATGTCGTTGTCGGTCACCGCGCCGCCGGCAAGTTCCACGTTGGCGACGAAGCGCTCGCTGCCCAACCGCCCGCCGGAGAGCGAAACCACGACCGATTCGAGCTGAACCTTGGCCTTGCTCTCGGCGATTTCGATCGCCTGGCGCACCATCTCCTCGACCTCGACCAGGTCGACCACGCCGCCGGCCTTCATGCCGCTCGCCGCGGTGTGGGCGAAGCCGAGCACCTGCACGCCGTGGCTGCGCCGGCGCAGCACGTCCTGCGGCGCCTTCGGCTCGAGCCGCGCAATCATGCAAGCGATCTTGCTGGTGCCGATATCGAGCCCGGCCACCACCGTGGCGCGCCGCGGCGAAACCGGTTTCATCTTGGGCGTGAGGCCGAAGCGCAGCACGGTCACGCCTCGCCTCCTTTTTTCTTCTGCTTGTTCTTCTCGGCCGCCTTGAGCGCCTCGTCGCGCGCCGCGGCGGCGGCATCGGATTGCCGCACGGTGACGCGGTCGGCGAGGCGCAGATCGACCCGGACGATATCGCGCGACAGCAATTTCTTGTCGCGGTCGAGATCGACCAGCAGCGCAAGCGCCTGCGCCGGCTCGCGCTCCGGCAGCAAGACGTCGACGCCGCTCTTCAGATGCAGATTCCAGCGCCGCTCGGCGACCAGCACCGAGGCCTCGACCGACTTGGCGATCGCCGGATAGCGCTTGAGCAGATCGAGAATGTCCTGCGCCGCATACTCGGCGCCGTCGCCGACCACCAGCGGCAACGTCGTGAAGCGCGCCGGTACGTAGGTTTCGAGCACGGTGCCGTCGGCGGCGGTCAGATAGACGTGGCCTTCCTTCTGCCAGAGCGCGAAGGCCTTGCGTTCCTTGATCTCGATGCGCAGGCGGCTGGGATAGAGCTTGAGCACGGCGGCTTGCGCGATCCAGGGATTGCCCAGCAGCCGCGCGCGCGTCCGCGCGGCGTCGAGAAACAGAAGCGAGGAGCGGCCGGTGACGCCGGCAAGGCTCAGGATGTCCTCGCGGCTGACTTCGTGCTCGCCGGCGAGCGCGATCTCGGAAATGTGGAAGCCCATGCTGTTGGCCGCGGTATCGCAGATGTCCTGGATCTCGTCGGCGATCGCCGGCCCGTGGCCGCCTTTGACCACGCCGTAACAGGTGCTGGCGAGCAGCAGCATGGCGGCGGCGCTGGCGCCGGCGCCGCGCGGAATGTTCAGGTCGATGAGCGCGCCGACCCAACGGCGCAGGAAACGCAGCAGCGCAAAGTCGGAGACAGACGACATATGCGCGCGCGGCCGCCGGGCGGCCTTGGCGCGTCGTTTCACGGTCAGCAGCTTCAGCGATTGAACGAGACGTCCCCGAACATCCATCGCGACCGGCTCTTCAACGTTGGCCCATCATGGGCAGCAAGCTCTGGCACGCGTTTCCGTCATGCCCCGATTTTGTCCCGGCTGCGTACCGACAAGTTCGCGCGCGCCGATTGACGGCCGAGCGCGCGAAACGCCGCCAAGGCCTAGTCTTCGGGCCTTTTGGTAAATGATTAGTAAAGGTTTACGGATTATGAGCGGGCGGCCTTAACTTGCGCCCGCGCGTTGCAAATTCGTCGCGTTTGGGCGGCGATTACCGCTCCAGCGACGCGTCCTCGATCATCCAGCGCACCAAGTCATCGAAACTGATACCGGCGTGCTGGGCCATTTCCGGCACCAGCGAGGTTTCGGTCATGCCGGGCTGGGTGTTCACTTCCAAGCAGATAGAGTCCTTTGGCCGCCGCGGCGTCGTAACGGAAATCGGCGCGGCTGACCCCGCGGCAGCCGAGCGCGCGATGCGCGGCGAGCGCGAGGCGCCGGCATTCCTCGTAAACGCCGGCGGGTATCGGCGCCGGTAGCAGGTGCTTTGAGCCGCCGGGCGCATATTTGGATTCGTAGTCGTAGAACTTAGTAGTCGGCACGATCTCGATGACGCCGAGCGCTTTTTCGCCCATCACCGCGCAGGTCAATTCCTTGCCCGGGATGAAGGGCTCGACCAGCACGCGCTCGCCGAAGCTCCAGTCCGCTCGCGTCAGTTCCTGCGGCGGGTGCTTGTGGTCCTCGCGCACGATGAACACGCCGACGCTGGAGCCTTCCGCCACCGGCTTGATCACGTAAGGCGGCGGCAGCAGGTGGCACTCGGCCGCCTGCGCGCGCGTCGCGATGACCCCGCCCGGCACCGGCACACCGGCGGCCGCGAGCACCGTCTTGGCGATGTCCTTCTGCATGGCAAGCGCCGAGGCGAGCACGCCGGAATGCGAATAAGGAATCCCGAGGATTTCCAACAGGCCTTGCAGCGTGCCGTCCTCGCCGGGCCGGCCGTGCAGCACATTGAGCGCAACGTCGGGCTTGAGCGCGCGCAAGGTGGCGGCGATCTCGCGGTCGACGTCGAGCCGACTGACCCTGTAGCCGCAGCGCTCGGCCGCGTCGGCGCAGGCCTTGCCCGAGCGCAAGCTGATCTCGCGCTCGGCCGACCAGCCTCCCATCAAAATGGCGACGTGTTTGCTCATGCGCTAACCACTAACCCCAATCCTCTTAATTTCCCATTCCAGTTCGATGCCGGACTGCGCCTTCACCCGCTCGCGCACGGTTTCCCCCAAGCGTTCGATATCGCTTGCGGTCGCTCCGTCGAGGCTGATGAGGAAATTGCTGTGCAGCGGCGAGACCTGCGCCTGCCCGACTTTCATCCCGCGGCAGCCGGCCTCGTCCACCAGCTTCCAGGCGCTCATGCCAGGCGGATTCTTGAAGGTGGAGCCGCCGGTGCGATTGCGCGGCTGGCTCGCCTCGCGCTTGCGTTTGATCTCGGCCATGGCGGCGGCGATCTCGTCGACGTTACCCGCGCGGCCCTGGAAGGTCGCGCTGGTGAAGATAACGTCTTCGCGCACGCTGCAATGGCGATAGGAAAATCCCATGTCGGCATTGCTGAAGGCGCGGATGTTGCCCGCGCGATCGACGCCGCGCGCCTCTATCAAAACGTCCTTGGTCTCGCCGCCATAGGCCCCGCCGTTCATGCGCAGCGCGCCGCCGATGGTGCCGGGAATGCCGCTCAAGAAGGCCAGCCCCGCGATGCCGGCCTTCTGCGCTTCGCGCGCCACCATGGCGTCGAGCATGGCACTGCCCGCGGTGACGCGGACGCCCTCGATGGTGACCGCGTTGAAGCCGCGGCCGAGCCGGATCACCACGCCTTCCACGCCGCCATCGCGCACGATCAGATTGGAGCCGGCGCCGATCACCGTCGCTGGGATGTCGGGCGGCAGATTGCGCAGCACGTAAGCGAGATCGTTCTCGTCCTCCGGCATGAAGAAGGCCTGCGCCGGCCCGCCGACGCGAAACCAGGTGAATTCACCGAGCGGCTGATTGGCCAACAGCCGCCCGCGCAGTTCGGGCAGGCGCGCTTTCAGGTCGGGGACAATGTCGGGAAAAGTCATCGCTTCTACGACGCGCTTACGGTCAGCGTCTCATCGGCAAATTCGACGGATTCGATGGCGACTTCGTTGCCCTCCGATTTGAGATCGGTACAGGTGATTTTGGTCGGCCACGCATTGTTGAGGGTCCACACCATTTTCGGCGCGCCGGTCTCGTCAAGCAGGTTGATGATGACCGCGCGACGCTTGATGGTGTTCATCTTGCATCTCATTGTACCAAGCCCAATACTTCGAATCATTGATGAAGATGCCCTTGCGCATCGTGACGTTACCGACGCGGGCGAGACCAGGCATCTTGATCGGGTTGAAGACGGGATTGTTACCCTGCCGGTACTCGATAACCTTGGACTCCGATTCCAGCCCGCTGACTTCCTGGAATTTGATGTCCACGCCGTCGCCGAACTGCACTGAAAAATAGAATTTTGGCAGCGGCCAGACATTGTCTTGGATTTCACCTGCCATGTCGCCCGCTCCCAATCGTTGCCCGTTTCACCCTAACGCCTTCAATTCGCCTGGCAGCGCGTAGGCCCATTGCGTGATCGAGCCGGCGCCAAGGCAGACCACGTAGTCGCCCGGCTTGGCCATGCCTTTGATCAGGCCGGCGAGCTGCTCGGGGCCATCGAGCGGCAGCACGTGCCGGTGGCCGCGCGCGCGCACCGCCTCGACCAGATGGTCGCGGTCGGCGCCTTTGATCGGCGCCTCGCCGGCCGGATAGACGTTGGCGATGATCACGGCATCGGCGTCGTTGAAACAGGTGGAGAACGGCTCGAACAAGCGTTTTCAGCCGCGTGTAGCGATGCGGCTGCACCACCGCGATCACCTGGCCCTTGGTCAACTCGCGCGCGGCTTTGAGCACGGCGGCGATCTCGACCGGATGATGGCCGTAGTCGTCAATGATGACGGCGCCGTTCCATTCTCCAACTTTGGTGAAGCGCCGCTTGACGCCGCCGAACTTCGACAGCGCGGTACGGATGATGTCGTCGGCGATGCCGAGCTCGTGCGCCACCGCCATCGCCGAAGTGGCGTTGAGCGCGTTGTGCCGCCCCGGCATCGGCAGCTCGAGCTTGCGAATGGCGTGGACTTCCTTGCCGTCGCGATCGCGGAACACCACCGAGAAATGCGATTTGCCGTTGGCGTGATCGAGATCGACCAGCCGCACATCGGCCTGCGGATTTTCCCCGTAGGTGATGATGCGCCGGTCGACCACGCGGCCGGCCAGCCGCTGCACGATCGGATGGTCGGTGCACATCACCACAAAGCCGTAGAACGGCACGTTCTCCATGAAGGCGACGAAGGCGTCCTGCACGTTCTGGAAAGTCTTGAAGTGGTCGAGGTGCTCGGCGTCGACATTGGTGACGATGGCGATGTCGGCCGGCAGCTTGAGGAAGGTGCCGTCCGATTCATCGGCCTCTACCACCATCCAGTCGCCGGCCCCTAACCGCGCATTGGTGCCGTAGGCGTTGATGATGCCGCCGTTGATGACGGTCGGGTCAAGCCCGCCGGCGTCGAGCAGTGAGGCGACCAGCGAGGTGGTCGTGGTCTTGCCGTGGGTGCCGGCAATAGCGACGCAGCTTTTCAGCCGCATCAGCTCGGCCAGCATCTCGGCGCGGCGCACCACCGGCAGGCGCTTGGCGCGCGCCGCAATCAGCTCGGGATTGTCGGGTTTGATGGCGGAGGAGACGACGACCACGTCGGCGCCGTCGATGTTCTCGGCCTTGTGGCCGATGGCGACCTTGATCGACTTGTCGCGCAGCCTTTTGACGTTGGCCGAGTCCGAAACATCCGAGCCGGTCACCGTATAGCCGAGATTGGCTAGCACCTCGGCGATGCCGCTCATGCCGATGCCGCCGATGCCGACGAAATGCACCGGTCCGATGTCGCGCGGCAGCTTCATGCTTGGCCCCCGGAACCTCTCCTGCAATGGCCCGGCTTGTCCCGGCCATCCGCGGCTTTTATGCGGCATCGCTTAGAAGACGCCGATGCCCGGCACAAGCCTGCAGCCGATGCCCGGCGCAAGCCTGCAGCCGAGCCGACCAAAGGTTGGACCCGATTGGCCGGGCACGACGGCGTGCTTAAAGTCCTGCCACTTTCAGGACAAGGTCGGCAAGCTGTTCCGCCACATTCAGCGTAGCCGCCGGGCTGACGCGGGCCGTCATGGCGGCGAGCGTATCGGGCGCGGCGCCGATCCGCCGGATCGCCTTCGGACGAACCTGCGTTTGCCCTGGAACCAAAGCGATTTTGCAGCGATTCTTCCGGGAGGATGCCGGCCGCAGCCCGCGCGGCTATGCTGCCGGCCCGCGCGTTGAGGTATCGTCAGAGCGGGCAAATCCGATGGCACCGTCACGCACCAAGACCAGCGGCAAGCGCAAAGCCCGCCCCATCCGGCGATTCAAGGTCGGCGATCATGTGAGCTGGAATTCCGAAGCCGGCCGCGTGCGCGGCACGATCGTGCGGGTGCACACGAGGGATGTGAATTACAAAGGCTACGTCCACCACGCCAGCAGGGATGCGCCGCAATACGCGATCAAGAGCGACAAGACCGACCACGTCGCCTTGCACAAAGGATCCGCGCTCAGGCGCATCGGCTGAACGATGAGACCGGGCATGACGCCGCCGTTTTTCACCATCGGGCACTCCACTCGCAGCATCGAGGACTTCGTCGCGCTGTTGCGGCACGCCGAGATCAGGGTGGTGGTCGATGTCCGGACGGTGCCGCGCTCGCGCACCAACCCGCAGTACAACCGCGACGTTTTCCCGCAGAGCCTGTCCGCGTTTGCGATCGGATACGAGCACATCGCCGCGCTCGGCGGGCTGCGCGGGCACGAACGCGACGTGTCGGACGCCGTGAACGGATTTTGGCAGAACCGGAGCTTTCACAACTATGCCGACTACGCCATGAGCGAGAGCTTCCGCGCCGGCTTAGCTCAGTTGCGCGCGCTCGGCCATGACTCGCGCTGTGCGATCATGTGTGCCGAGGCGGTATGGTGGCAGTGCCACCGTCGCATCATCGCGGACTATCTGATCGCGGCGGGCGAGACGGTGTTCCACATTCTCGCCGGCAATCGCATCGAGGCCGCACACATGACGGAAGGCGCGAAACCGGGACCGCATGGGTCGCTGGTCTATCCGGGCCTGCTGTGACCGCCCGCCGGTTCAAGTCCGCGCGATGCGCAGCACCACGTCCGCCAGCCGCTCGGCGGCATCGAGCGTACCGGCGGATTTGGCAGCCTGCGCCATGCGACCAAGCCGCGCCGGGTCGGCGGCCAAAGCGGCGATTTCGGATGCGAGGCGCTCCGGCGTGAAATCGCGCTGCTCGATGCGGATCGCCCCGCCGGCTGCTTCGAGGGCACCGGCGTTAATGTACTGATCCTGATCGAGCGAATGCGGCAGCGGCACCAAGATGGCCGGCCGGCCGATGGCGGACAACTCGGCCACCGTCGAGGCGCCGGAGCGGGCAATCACCAGATGCGCCGCCGCCATGCGGGCGGGCAGATCGGCAAAGAACGGCGCGCAGTCGGCGGCAACGCCGAGCCTCGTATAGGGGGCACGCACCGCGTCGAGATCTTCCGCGCGCGCCTGCTGCACGACGCTCAAGCGCGCGCGCAGATCGGCGGGCAAACGCTCGATGGCGGGAGGCACAATCTCCGCCATCACCCGCGCGCCCTGGCTGCCGCCGAACACCAGAAGATTCAGTTTGCCGCCCGGCTGCGGCGCGGCGAAAGGCGTCGCCGCGGCGGCGATCACCTCGCGCCGCACCGGATTGCCGGTGAAGACGATCTTGCCTTTCAGCCGCTGGTCGAGCTTGGCCAGCGTTGGAAAGCCGGTGGCGATCTTGGTGACGCGTGAAGCCAGCAGCCGGTTGGCGCGGCCCATGACGCCGTTCTGCTCGTGCAGCACGGTCGGGATGCCGCACAGCGTCGCGGCAAAAAGCGGCGGCACGGTCGGATAACCGCCGAACCCGACCACCACGGCGGGGCGCACGCGGCCGAGCATCGACCAGGCTTTGGCGGTGCCGAGCGCCAGCAACACGCCGGTGCGCGCGAGCGCAATCGGATTGCGGCCGCGCACGGTCGCGCTCGGGATGATGTGCACATTGCGGGCGGGAAACTGGAAATGCGCGGTGCGCACATCGGTGGCGAGATCGATCGCGGCGCCGCGCTTGATGAGCGCATCGGCCAGCGCCTGCGCGGGAAACAAATGCCCGCCGGTGCCGCCGGCGGCGAGGAGGATGAGTTTATTTGCGTCCCGCACCGCAGCGCTCTCCGACGTTATGCCCCGGCTTGTGCCGGGCATCGCGCGTCGCGACGCAGAGGTTACGGCCGGGACAAGCTCGCCTGACGAAATCAGCTCGCAAGGGCGAGGCGCGGTGAGCATGGCCGCGTGCGGCTGCTCGCGGGTCAGCGCCAGCAGCATGCCCATGGCATAGGCGAGCGAGATCATCGAGGAGCCGCCATAGGAGATGAATGGCAGCGTCATGCCCTTGGCCGGGATGAGGTGCAGGTTCACCGCCACGTTGATCGCCGACTGCATGCCAAACAGGATGGCGAGGCCGGCGGCGGCGAAGCGGGTGAAGGCGTCGTCGTTGCGCATGGCGCGCGCCAGCGCGCGGATCACGATGAAGGCGAACAGCGCCACCAGCACCAGACAGAGCGCGACGCCGAACTCCTCCGCCGCCACTGCGAACACGAAGTCGGTATGGCTTTCCGGCAAGAGCCGCTTGACCGTGCCCTCGCCCGGACCGCGGCCGAACCAGCCGCCGCGCATGAAGCTTTCAGTGGCGATGTCGATATTGAAGGTGTCGCCGGTGGCCGGGTTGAGGAATTTCTGGATGCGCGCCGCGACGTGCGGCACGGTGAAATAAGCGGCGGTCAGCCCGATGCCGGCAATTCCGGCGATGCCGAACACCCAGATCAGCCGCATGCCGGCCATGAAGAACAGTGAGCTCCACACCAGCACCACCAGCATGGTCTGGCCGAAATCGGGCTGGATCACCAGGAGCACGACCACCATCAGGAGCAGCAGCAGCGACAGTGCGTTGGCCGGCATGTCGGCGCGCTTGGCCAATTCGCCGAACAGCCAGGCGATCAGGATGACGAAGGCGGGCTTGAGGAATTCCGAGGGCTGGATGTTGACGCCGAAGATGATCAGCCAGCGCCGCGCGCCCTTGATTTCAGCACCGAAATAGGGCGTCGCCGCCACCATGATCAGGCTGATGATGAACACAATGAGCGCGACGCGGCGGATCTGCCGCGGCGTGAGGAACGACACGCCCAGCATGATGGCGACGGTCGGTATCAGATAGAGGATGTGGCGGTCGACGAAATAGAACGGGTCGAGGCCGAGCCGGCCGGCGACCGGCGGCGACGCGGCGAGCGAGAGCACGACGCCCGCCAGCATCAGCGCGCCGATGGCGGCAAGCGTCAGCCGGTCCACCGTCCACCACCATTCGCCGAAGGGGGTGCGTTGCGTGCGCGAAACCATGTCCCGTTCCCGCCGCCCAAACTGGCGCGGCAGGGTTTAGGAAGCATTAACGTTGCGGTTATTGCCGTTGAATTCCCGAGATCGCCTGCACCAGATCGGTAAACGCCTTCCCGCGCACTTCGAAGTTCGGATATTGATCGAACGAGGCGCAGGCGGGCGACAAGAGCACCACCGGCTGCTTGAGGCCCGAGGCCGCGGCGGCGCGCGCGGCGGCCGCGACCGCGACGGCAAGCGTTCCGGAAATCTCGTAAGCGACCTTGCCGTCGAGGGTGGCGGCGAAGTCCTTGGCCGCCTCGCCGATCAGATAGGCCTGGCGGATGCGCGGGATGAATTCGGCGAGACTGGTAATGCCGCCGGTCTTCGGCTTGCCGCCGGCGATCCAGAAAATGTCATCGAAGCTCGCCAGCGCCTTTGCGGCAGAATCCGCGTTGGTCGCCTTCGAGTCGTTGACGAACAGCACATTGCCCTTGCGGCCGACCTGCTGCATGCGGTGGGCGAGCCCGGGAAATGTCGAGAGCCCCTTGCGGATCGCCGCTAGATCGATGCCGAGCGCGAGGCAGGCGGCGATGGCGCTGGCCGCATTCTGCGCATTGTGCGTTCCGCGCAAGCTGCCGATGCCCGCGAGATCGGCCACCGCCTGCGCCTTGCCACCGGTAGCGCGCATGATACGGCTGCTCTCGGCGTAGAAGCCATCGCGCAGCGGGCCGAGCACCGACACGCGTTCGATGTTTTTGCCGGCGCGCGCGATGCGCTCGGCCGCCGCGCGGGTCCAGTCGTCGTCGACGCCGATGACCGCCGTGTCGGCTTTCGCCGGCAACCGCTCTTTGATGGCGGCGTAGTTCGCAAGCGTGCCGTGGCGGTCGAGATGATCTTCGGTGACGTTGAGCAGAATGCCGACAGTCGGCTTTAATGAGGGCGCGAGATCGATCTGATAAGATGACACCTCGAGCACGTAGACGCGGTTCGGCGCGAAGGGCTCGAGCGCCAACACCGGCACGCCGATATTGCCGCCCATCTGCGCGTCGCGGCCGGCGCTCTTAATCAAGTGCGCGGTGAGCGCAGTGGTCGTCGATTTGCCGTTGGTGCCGGTGATGGCGACGAGCGGACACGGCGCACCGGATTTTGCCAACTCGCGGCAGAACAATTCGATGTCGCCGATGATCTCGACACCGGCTTTTTTGGCGAGCGCCGCGCTCCAGTGCGGCTTGGGATGGGTGAGCGGCACGCCCGGCGCCAGCACCAGCGCGGCGATCGCGGACCAATTCAACTCGCGCAGATTTTGTGTCGTGAGTCCGGCCGCTTTTGCTTCGGCCACGCTTTTCTCGTTGTCGTCGTAGACGACGACTTTGGCGCCGCCCTCGATCAGCGCGTGCGCCGACAACATCCCCGATTTGCCGAGGCCGAAGACCGCGACCGTCTTGCCGGCAAAAACGGTGATTGGGATCATCGCAGCTTCAGCGTCGCCAGACCAGCGAGCGCCAGCACCACGGCGACGATCCAGAAGCGGATTACGATCTGCGGCTCGGTCCAGCCGAGCTGCTCGTAGTGATGATGGATCGGTGCCATCTTGAATACGCGTTTGCCGGTGAGCTTGAACGACACCACCTGCACGATCACCGACACCGCCTCGAGCACGAACAGCCCGCCGACGATGGCGAGCACGATCTCGTGCTTGATCGCCACCGCCACGGTGCCGAGCATGCCGCCAAGTGCCAATGAGCCGGTGTCGCCCATGAAGATCGAGGCCGGCGGCGCGTTGAACCAGAGGAAGCCCAAGGAGGCGCCGATCACCGCGCCGCAGACCACCGCCAATTCGCCGGTGCCGGCGACGTAGTGGATCTGCAGGTAATCGGCGAACACCAGGTTGCCGGCGAGATACGAGATCAGCCCGAAGCTCGCCGCCGCGATCATCACCGGAACAATGGCGAGGCCGTCCAGCCCGTCGGTCAGGTTGACCGCGTTGCCGGCGCCGACAATCACGAAGGTACCGAGCAGCACAAAGGCCCAGCCGAGATTAATCACCAGCTCCTTGAAAAACGGAAACACCAGCGAGGTCGCGATCGGCCCTTTGCCCAAATGCGAGAGCGCGGTGACCGCGATCACCGCGATCAGCGCCTCGGTGGCGAGCCGCGTTCGGCCGGCAAAGCCGGCATGGGTCTGCTTGGTGACCTTTAGGTAGTCGTCATAGAAGCCGATCAGGCCGAAGCTCAGCGTCACGCCGAGCACGATCCACACATAGGGGCTGGTCGGGTTCGCCCACAGCAGAGTCGAGACCAAGAGGCCGGAGAGGATCATCAGCCCTCCCATGGTGGGCGTGCCCTTCTTGGTAACCAGATGCGATTGCGGGCCGTCGGTGCGGATCGGCTGGCCCTTGCCCTGCTTCAAGCGCAAGAGGTCGATGATCGGGCTGCCGAACAGGAAGACGAACACCAAAGCGGTGACGATGGCGCCGCCGGTGCGGAACGTGATGTAGCGGAAGACGTTGAGGAACGAGATCTTGTCGGAAAATTCGGTCAGCCAATAGAACATCGTGTGAAATCCTGCCGCTCTTCATCCCGCCGCGCGTTCGGCCGTCACGCGCCTTGCGCCGACGCCTGATCGAGCACGGCCGGGTGGGCGAATTGCCGTTCCAGCGCCTTAACGATCGGACCCATTTTCGAGCCCAGCGAACCCTTGACCATCACCGCGTCGCCGTCGCGGATGGCGGCGAGCACGGCCGGCTCGAGCGCCGCCGCCGTCTCGGCATAGCCGCCCCGGCGGCTGGAGGGAAGAGCCTCCCACAGCGCGTGCATCAAAGGCCCGCTGCAAAACACCAGATCAACCGCGGCGGCCTCGATCGGCTGGGCCAAGCCGCGGTGCAGCGCCGGGCCTTGGGCCCCTAGTTCCAGCATGTCGCCCAGCACGGCAATGCGGCGGCCGCGCGGGCCTAACGGCGCCTGGCCGAGCAGCGCGATGGCGGCGGCCATGGAGGCCGGGTTGGCGTTGTAGCTCTCGTCGATCAACAGTGCGCTGCCGCCAGGCACCCGCAAGGTCGCGCGCACGCCGCGCCCAGTGGGGGGCTTGAGATTGTCGAGCGCCAGCGCCGCCAGCGCCAAGTCGGCGCCGACCAGCGCGACGGCGGCGAGCACGGCAAGCGAATTGAGCACCAGATGCATGCCCGGCGCGCCGAGCTTGTAGGTCACCGGCGCGCCGAGGATGCGGGCTTCGACGGTCGAGGTTTCCGGCTGCAGCGAATGGCGCAACAGCCGCGCGTCCGCTTTGGCATTGGCGCCGAACGACACGATGCGCGCAGCGCCGGCCTTCGCGGCGGCCTTGGCGAGCTGCATAAACTGACGATTGTCGCGATTGAGCACGGCGACGCCGCCCAGCTCGAGGCCAAGGAAAATTTCCGCCTTGGCGTCGGCGATCTTCTTCAGCGAGCCAAAATATTCCAGATGCACCGGCGCGATCGCGGTGATGATCGCGACATGCGGACGCACCAATTTGGTGAGCGGGGTGATCTCGCCGGCGTGATTCATACCGATCTCGAACACCGCGTATTTGGCATTTCCCGGCATCCGCGCAAGCGACAGCGGCACGCCCCAATGATTGTTGTAGGAGGCGGCCGAGGCATGCGTCTCACCGTCGGCGGCAAGCGCCAGCCGCAGCGCTTCCTTGGTGCTGGTCTTGCCGACCGAGCCGGTGACGGCGACGATTTTGGCGTTCGAGCGCGCGCGCGCGGCGCGGGCGAGATCGCGCAAGGCGTCGAGTACATCGGTGACGATCAAGAGCGGCGCATCGGCGGCAAAGCGGTCGCGCTTGTCGCGCCCGATGACGGCAAGCCCGGCGCCGGCTTTGAGCGCGGCATCGAAGAAGTCGTGGCCGTCGCGGTTGTCGCCCTTGATGGCGAAAAAGGCCTCGCCCTTGGCGATGCTGCGCGTGTCGATCGACAGGCCGGGCACGTCGGCCGGCAGCGCGCCGGATTTTTCCGCGCGCATCGCGGCGGCCATGTCATCGAGGGTCCACAGCACGGTCATTGTGCCGCACCCATCGCGCTTCTCTTACCCTCGCCCTTCTGGGGAGGGTCGCTCACCGAGTACCAGCGAGGTGAACGGGGTGGGGGTAGTTGCGAGCTTTGCGCAAATACGATGACCCCCACCCGCTCGCGACCCGCGGTCGCTCGCTGCCCTCCCGACAAGAGCCTGCGCCCGGGCATGCGCAAGCGCGGCCCGGGTGGGGAGGGCAAGCGTGAATGCGGCTCGCTCATTGAGGTTCTCATGCACCGCTTTCCTTCAGCGCCGCCGCGACCGCGTCGTGATCGGAAAATTTCAAGATACGGTCGCCGACGATCTGCCCCGTCTCATGGCCCTTGCCGGCGATCAGCAGCACGTCGCCGGCTTGCAACGCGGCGATGCTAGCGCGGATCGCCTCGGCGCGGTCGCCGATCTCGGTCGCGCCCGGCGCGGCGGCGAGGATGGCGGCCCGAATCATAGCCGGCTGCTCGCTGCGCGGGTTGTCGTCGGTGACGATGACGCGGTCGGCGTTTTCTGCGGCGATGCGGCCCATGATCTGGCGCTTGCCCGCGTCGCGGTCGCCGCCGGCGCCGAACACCACAACGAGCTTGCCGCGGGCATAAGGGCGCAAAGCGGCGAGCGCCTTGGCCAGTGCGTCCGGCTTGTGCGCATAGTCGATGAAAATCGGCGCGCCGTTTCTGGCGCCGGCAAGCTCCAGCCGTCCCTTGGCGCCGGTGAGATGCTCGAGCGCGGCGAACACGGGCCCCGGTTCCGCGCCGGTCGCGATGGCGAGGCCGGCGGCCACCGCCGCATTCTGCACCTGAAATGAGCCGACCAGCGGCAGCTTGACCTTATAGTCGCGCCCGCCATGCGCGATGGTGATGACTTGGGCGAAGCCGTCGATGGCGCCGCCGACAAGCTTGATGTCGCCGCCATGCACGCCGACGGTCATGACCTTGAGCCCGCGTTTCTTCGCGGCTTCGACCACCTGCCCGGCATAGCAATCGTCGATGTCGATCACCGCCGTGCCGTGCGGCGCGACCAGATCGGTGAAGAGGCGCAGCTTGGCGGCGAGATAGTCTTCGATGGTTTGGTGATAATCGAGGTGATCGCGCGACAGATTAGTGAAGGCGCCGGCGGCAAAACGCACGCCGTCGAGCCGGCGCTGGTCGAGGCCGTGTGAAGAGGCTTCAAGCGCGAGATGCGTGACACCTTCGCCCGCCAACTGATCGAGCGTGCGGTGCAGTTCGACCGGATCGGGCGTAGTGAGCGAGCCGTATTTTTCGCCCGCCGGCGAGACCACGCCGATGGTGCCGATGCTGGCGGCCTTGCAACCGAGCGCCGCCCACATCTGCCGTGTAAATGCGGCGACCGAGGTCTTGCCGCTGGTGCCGGTGACCGCAGCGATGGTGCCGGGCTGGCGCGGAAAGAAAGCCGCCGCCGCCAAGGCGAGCGCGCGGCGCGCATTAGCGACCTCGACGAAGGCGACGCCCTCGGGCAATCCGTCCGGGCGCTGCTCGGCGGCGACCGCCACCGCGCCGGCGGCGACGGCTTGCTTGGCGAAATGCGCGCCGTCGGCTTTGGCGCCGGCGATGGCGAAAAACAGGAAGCCCGTCTTGACCTTGCGGCTGTCGGCGGCAATGCCGGCTAGTTCGAGACCGGCAAACCGCGGCTCGAAACGGGCATTCTCCAGCAGCAGGTCGGCGAGTTTCATAGGCGTGTTTCTAGACGCACGCTGAACCGTAAGCGAGGCGGAATTTCGGCCTCGCGGCCGCAAGCCTTACTGGCTGGCGCTCGCTTTCGCCAGGATCAACTGCTCAGCCTTGGGTAGGTCGAAGCGCGGCTCGAGATCGAGCAGCGGCGCAATCCGCGAAATCACCTTGGCCGCCGTCGGCGCGGCGTTCCAGCCGGCGGTAGCAAAACCGTGCGTTTCTGGGGTCGGCTGCGGCTCGTCGAGCATGATGATCATCAGGTATTTCGGCTTGTCCGCCGGCAGCACGGCCATGAAGTCGGTCAGCAGCTTGTGCTTGGCATAGTGGCCGTTGACGACCTTCTCCGCGGTGCCGGTCTTGCCGCCGATATAGTAGCCGCCGACATTGGCCTTGGTGGCGGTCCCCTTCTCGGCATTGAGCCGCATCAGGTAGCGCATTTCGCGACTAGTCTCGGGCTTGAGCACCTGCTTGGCCAAGGCCTTCGCCTCGCTCTCGCTGCGCTTGAGGAAAGTCGGTGGAATGAGCAGCCCGCCGTTGAGGGTCGCCGCTACGCCCATCACCGCCTGCAACGGCGCGACCGACAGGCCGTGCCCGAAGGCGATGGTGACGGTGTTGAGTTCGCCCCAGCGCTTGGGCACGATCGGTTCGGCGCTTTCCGGCAGTTCGGTGCGCAGCCGGTCGAGCTGGCCCATCTTGCGCAAGAACGCCTGGTGCCCTTGCACGCCGACGGCGAGCGCCATGCGCGCGGCGCCAATGTTCGAGGAATAGGTGAAAATCTCCGGCACCGACAGCGCGCGGTGCATCGGCTCGTAGTCGTGGATGGCGAAGCGGCCGTATTGCAGCGGGTGGCTGGCGTCGAACATCGACGACAGCGTCGCCTTACCGGAATCGAGCGCCATCGCCACGGTGAACACCTTGAAGGTCGAGCCCATCTCGTAGACGCCGGTGGTGAGCCGGTTGATGCGGGTCGGATCGTTAGCCTCGCGCGGATTGTTCGGATCGTAGTCGGGCTCCGACACCATTGCGACGACCTCGCCGGTATTGACGTTGAGGACGATGCCGGACGATGCCTTGGCCTTGAATTTCTCGCGCGCGGCGACCAACTCGTCGCGCAGCGCGAACTGCACGCGCAGATCGAGCGCGAGCTGCACCGGCTTCTGCAGGCGGTCGGTGGCAAGCCCCGCCATGTGCAGCGCGGCGAGCCCTTGCCCGTCCAACCACTTCTCGATGCCGGCGATGCCCTGGTTGTCGATATTCACGTGCCCGATCTCGTGCGAGACCACCGGCCCGTTCGGATAGACGCGCTTGTTCTCGGTCAGGAAGCCGACGCCGGGAATGCCGAGCCGGTGAATCTCCAATTGCTGCTTCGGCATGATGTCGCGCTTGAGCCAGACGAAGCCGCGCTTCGACGACAGCCGCTCGCGCGTTTCCTTGGTGTCGAGATCGGGCAGCACGGCGGTCAGAAGTTCTTCCGCTTCGTCGACGTCGATCAGCTTGCGCGGTTCGGCAAACAGCGACGGCGCCTTGACGTCGGTGGCGAGGATCAAGCCGTTGCGGTCGAGGATATCCGGCCGTGCGGTGGCGATTGCGTCCTGGCCGACGCTGCGCCTCGCGCCATGGCCGTCGGCCTGCTCCGCGAACATCACCAGCCGCAGCGCAATGACGGTGTAAATACAGGCGAAGGCGACGATGGCGAGACCGAGCCGCGCCTTGGCCTTCACATTGCGGTCGACGTTAAGGCCGTAGAGGAACGAGCGCATGAAGCGCTGCCAGCGGGTCTCGGGCGATTTTTGGTTCGCGCTCATCGGCTCACCGCTTCGCCGGCAAACTGCCGGTCACGTCGGGCGCCGGCGCGAGCATGGCGCCGATCGGGTCGCTGGTCGGCGCAACCGCCGGCGGACGCTCGGGCAGCCGATCGAGGTTGTCGAATTGCGTCGGCAGTATCGGCTTGAGCGCCAGATGGCGCTCGGCTAGGCCCTGGATACGGCCGGGCGTGTCGAGTTTCGCCCATTCGGCGCGCAGCGCCGCGATGCCGTCGCGTTCGCGGCGCAATTGGCCGGCGAGCTTCGCCACGCGCTCGGCCTGCAGCGTGGAATCGAACTTGATCTTGTAGACGAAGGACGCCGCCAGGATCAGCGCGCCGATGACGAAGATGTTGAGAAGGCGCATAGCTCAGTGCCCCTTCACGACGTCGGCGAGCGCCGGCAAGCGAGGCAACAGATCGGACGCACCATCGTTGCGCGCGGGCGTCGGCTCACGTTCGGCGGCGCGCAGCTTGGCGGACCGGGCGCGCGGATTGCGGGCGATTTCGTCGGCATCGGCGATGACCGGCCGCTTGGTGAGCGCGCTGAAGGTCGGCGCGGCGCGCTTGAGTTCGGGCGCATGACGCGAGCCGGCGCGGCTTTCGCCGCGATCGGCGAGGAACAACTTCACAATGCGATCCTCGAGCGAATGGAAGGACACCGCCACCAGGCGCCCTTGTGGCTTGAGGATGCGTTCCGCGGCCTGCAACGCCGCGACCAGTTCGCCCAGCTCGTCATTGACGAAGATACGCAGCGCCTGGAACGTGCGCGTGGCCGGGTGGATATCGGCCGGGCGCGAGTGCACGGCTGAAGCAACGATATCGGCGAGCGCGCGCGTGGTCGTGATCGGCGCGGCACTGCGCGCCTTGACGATGGCGCGGGCGACGGCACGCGAGTGGCGCTCCTCGCCAAGAATGAAGATGATGTTGGCGAGATCGCGCTCGCTCGCCGCGTTGACGACGTCGGCCGCACTCGCGCCCGTGCCGGACATGCGCATGTCGAGCGGGCCGTCGAGGCGGAAGGAAAAGCCGCGCTCTGCGGTATCGAGCTGCATGGAGGAGACGCCGAGGTCGAGCACCACGCCGTCGACGGCGTCGAAGCCGGCATTGCGCGCGACGGCGTCGAGATCGGAGAACCGCGCCTCGATCACCGTCAGCCGCCCTTCCGCCGCTTGCACCAAGTCAGCGCCTAGCGCGATCGCGGTTTGGTCACGGTCGATACCGATGACCTTGCAATCGGCCGCACCGAGGATGGCGCGCGTGTAACCGCCGGCGCCGAAGGTGGCGTCGATATAGACGCCGCCGTCATGAACGTTGAGGAACTCGACCGCCTCGCGGCCGAGCACAGGAATGTGGGGAACCGGTCCGCCCATGGTCATTCCCATGCTCTGCATGCCGCGCGCGCCGGCATAAGGAACCCGGCGCCGGGCGGACGGGGGGTACGGACTGTTGGCGCCGAAATTATCTTGTCGCCCCAGAGGGTTCCGCCATCTGAGAAGTCGGTCATGGGAGACTATGGGCATCAATGATGATCGCCGCCCGCCGCCCTGTCTTTGGACGTCGAAGCACAGCACCCTCCGAATCTCATTAACGGCGCTTAAACTTAAAGATTTATTGCCGGCCTGCGTCTTTCCGGCGCGCCCCGCGTTGTTGCTTTTTACCCTGCGCCGAGGGAATGATGCCCGTCCCCGCGCCATGCGCTTAGAAGATGGGTCCGGCTGATGTCGGTCTTCCCGCCGGATTCCTTCATTGTCACCGATGTGGCCCCCTCGCCCAATGTCGAGGAGCGCAAGGCCGGCCGTGCGCCCGATATGATTCTGCTGCATTACACCGGCATGCAAACCGGCGCGGAGGCGCTCGCCCGGCTCTGCGCGGCGGACAGCAAAGTATCGGCGCATTACGTGGTGTTCGAGGACGGCCGCATCGTGCAATGCGTGCCGGAGGAAAAGCGCGCCTGGCACGCCGGCGTGTCCTCCTGGGCCGGTGAAGACGACATCAATTCGTGCTCGATCGGCATCGAAATCGTCAACCCGGGGCACGAATTCGGCTATCCCGACTATCCGTTGCGGCAGATCGCAGCGGTAATTTCGCTCTGCCGCTCGATCGTCACCCGGCGCGGGCCGATCAGCCCCGACCGCGTTCTGGCGCATTCCGACGTGGCGCCCGCGCGCAAGCAGGATCCGGGCGAGAAATTCCCCTGGGACCAGCTGAACGAATCCGGCATTGGCCATTGGGTGCGGCCGGCCCCGATCAATCTCGAGGGGCCGTCGCTCAAACCGGGCGAGCAAGGCGACGTGGTCCTCCGCCTGCAGCGCGCGCTGCGCGGTTACGGCTACGGCATCGACGAGACCGGCGTCTATGACGAGGCGACGCGGCTGGTGCTCGTCGCCTTCCAGCGCCATTTCCGTCCGGCCCGCGTCGACGGCATCGCCGATGCTTCGACGCTGCTCACGCTGCGCGCGCTGCTGGAGACGCGCCCGGCGCCTTTGGCGTGGCCGACTTGACGGGCCGCCCCAACCCCTCCATGTCTTGGTGGTCAGTCGGTCGGACGGCCGCCCCGCGCCAATGCCGAAAGGCGGCCGGGGAGGAAAGTCCGGGCTCCACGGACAAACGGTGCCGGATAACGTCCGGCGGAGTTGAACCTTCACGGGCGAGACTTCAGGGACAGTGCCACAGAGAACAGACCGCCGCGGCTGCGTAGCGTTTTAGCCACGGCAAGGGTGAAACGGTGCGGTAAGAGCGCACCGCGCTGCCGGCAACGGCAGCGGCACGGCAAACCCCACGGGGAGCAAGACCGAATAGGAATGGCGCGAGGCGCGAGCTTCAGCCCTGTCCGGGCCAGTCATTCGGGTAGGTTGCTTGAGGCGCCGGGCAACCGGCGTTCGAGAGGAATGGCCGTCACGTTTGCGGTGCGAGCCGCAGGCCATACAGAACCCGGCTTACAGGCCGGCTGATACGTCAAACGGGGGCTCGGCGGCAAAACCGCCGGGCCCCCGCCAATTTCGGCAATCATCCGGCCTGGCGATCGTTCCAATCAGATGCTTTTGCTGGCTCGAGCCGATCGGGGCGAGTAGCCTGCGCGCCTCCTATGGCGCCAACCTCCCGCGAAAAACTCGGCCTCGGGCTCGGCTTTGCCGGCGTGCTGCTGTTCGGCGGCACGCTGCCGGCGACGCGCGTTGCCGTCGCCACGTTCGATCCGCTGTTCCTCAGCGCCGCGCGCGCGAGCATCGCCGGCTGTTGTGGTTTGCTTCTACTGTTCGCTTTGCGGCGGCCATGGCCGACGTGGACGCTTTGGCGCGATTTCGCGCTTGCCGGACTTTGCACGATCGTCGGCTTTCCCGTCTTCATGGCCTTGGCGATGGCGCATGTGCCGGCGTCGCATGGCGGCGTCGTGCTCGGCATCATTCCGCTGGCCACCGTCGCCGCGGCGGCGCTGGTCACGCACGAGCGGCCGAGCCTCGGCTTCTGGCTCGCGAGCGCGGCTGGCGCGGCAATCGTTCTCGTTTTCATGGCGCGGCACGGCGGCGCGCGCACCATCGAAGTCGGCGATCTTTATCTCCTTGGCACGGTGATCAGCGGCGCGTTCGGCTATGCGCTATCCGGAAGGCTGAGCCTGCAACGGCCCGGCTGGGAAGTGATCTCCTGGCAGGTGGCGATGTTTCTGCCGCTGTCGCTTGCCGCCGCATTGATCCTTTGGCCGCCGTCGCTTGGCGCCGCGCCGGCGCAAGCCTGGTGGGCGCTCGCCTATGTCAGCTTGGTCAGCCAGTTCTCGGCGTTCTTCGTGTTCAACGCCGGCATGGCGATGGGCGGCGTCGCCCGCGTCGGGCAATTGATGCTGTTGCAGCCCTTCGTCATTGTCGCGCTGGCCGTGCCGGTGAACGGCGAGCGCCTGGACCCATCGACCCTACTCTATGCCGCGGCGGTGGTTGCCGCGGTCATCGTCGGCCAGCGCATGCGCGTGAAACGGTCGGGGGGATAAAGGGCGCGCGGGCACGGCATTTTCGCATGGCCGCGGCGCGCCACGCATGCCGAGCGTGCATGCCGAAGCTCTACTTCTTCTTGATCTTCTTGGCGCAGATGTTGGCGTTTCTCCACACCGGGCAACGGCGAAGAATTTCGCCGCGCGGCGGAAGAAGAATGCGGGCGACGACGACGCCCGGATTATGCCTTGAGCAGCCCCAACTCGCCCAGTACGGCGACGAACTCGGCGCGCTCGCGGGCAAGGTACTCGCGCAAGATGGCGCCGGTCTGGATCAGCGGCGACCAGCTCAGGCGCTTGAGGTCTTCGGCCCAGCACGGCCGCTTGGTTGCGGCGGTGACGACGCTCTCCCAAAAGCGCACTTGCGCCGGCGAAAGACCGCTCGGGCCGCTGACGCCACGCCAGGCGCCGATCACGCAATCGGCCCCCTGCTCGCTCCAGGTCGGCACCTGTGCGAAAGGCGCGGACAGCCGCGCCGGCGCCGAGATCGCCAGCACGCGGACGCGGCCGGCATTGAGTTCGGCGATCACACTCGCCGCGGTGACGGCGCAAACATCGGCCTTGCCGGCGATCACATCGGCGACGGCATCGAGCGCAGTGTCGAACACGCGGATCGCCGGCGCGTTCACGTCGGCGCCGACCTGCTTCACGAGCTTCGCCAAGGCGACGTGATTGGGATTGCCGAGCGCGGTCGACAGCGCGACGGTGACGCCGGCCGCGTTTTGCCGAAGGCAATCGAGCAGATCGCGTCCTGTCTTCAGTTCCGAATCGGCGCGCACCGCGAAGGCGATGTATTCGGTCACCAGCGTGGCGATCGGCGTGTATTTGCCGTGCTCGAATGTGGCGAGGCCGACCAGGAAATCCGTGACCAGATTGGGCGAACTGATCGCCACCACGTGGGCATCGCCCGGATGCCGGTCGATCACCTGCGTCCAGGCGCGGCGCGCGCCGTCGCCGGGCACGTTGACCACCTCGAACGGCACGTCGATGAGACGCGCCTCGCCGATCGCCTTGACCAGCGCGCGGGCGACGCGGTCGAGGCCGCCGCCGGGCGGCGTGCCGGCGACGATATCAACGCCGTGCACGGGCTCCCAAGTTTCGCTCACTATTTGGCGCCCATGCCGAGGCCGCCGAGTACCCTGGCCCAGAGCGCAACTTCGTCCTTGTAGAATTTGTCGAAATAGGCGGCGCTGCGCTTGTCCGGCGGCACCACATCGTAACCCAAATCAGCAAAGTGCTTGACCACGTTGGGATCGTTGAGCGCGACGCCGAGCGCCCTATTGAGCTTATCGATGACCGGCTGCGGCGTGCCTTTCGGCGCCGAGAGGCCGAACCAGACCGTCAGGTTGAACTGCGGCAGGCCGGCCTCCGCGGTGGTCGGCACGTCCGGCAGCATCGGCGAGCGCTTGTCGCCGGTGACGGCGAAGGCTTTGAGCTTGCCGGTCTTGATGTGCGGCGCGATGTTGACGATCTGGTTGCAGCCGAAGTCGACGGTGCCAGCGACCAGGTCCATGGTCGCCTGCGGCGTGCCCCGATAGGAGGCAACGGTCGGGTGCACGTCGGCGACCGAATGGAACACCGAGCAGGCAAGATTGGAGATCGAGCCGACGCCGGCGTCCGCTTCCGTCACCTTCTTTTCGTTGGTCTTCAGATAGGCGACAAAATCCTTCAGCGTCTTCGCCGGCACGCCCTCGCGTGCGACCAGCACCACCGGCGAGACATTGATCAGGCCGATCTGCGCGAAATCGCTCGAGCGATACGGCAACTGCTTGTTGAGGAATTCCGCCGCGGCATGCGTGCCCGAGCCGGAGACCATGATGGTGTAGCCGTCGGGCGCCGCCTTGGCGACGCGGTTGGTGCCGATGACGCCGCCGGCGCCGGTAACGTTCTCGACGATGATCTGCTGGCCGAGCGCCTGCGACATCGCCCCGGTGATCATGCGCGCGGTGGTGTCAGACGGCCCGCCCGGCGGGAACGGCGACACCAGCGTGATGACGCGGTTGGGAAAATCCTGCGCAAAGGCGCTGGCGCTAAGCGCGCATAGCGCCAGCGCGACGATCAATTTTTTCACGGCCAGCCTCCCTTTTCGGTCCTCGGTTTTTCTTATCGTTGGACCGATAGACTAGGCCGTGCGCTCGTGAAGGCGCAACCGACGGCGACGGGAGTGCGTCCACAAGCCGGACAGCGCGCGGGGTTGCCGCCCATTCGCCGTTTGAGGCGGCGGACGTCCGGCGCAACGAACACCGGCGCGCGAGGCGCAACGCCTCGCGTCTCGGCTACAGGCCTTGCAGCCCGTCTGAAATGGCGCGCAACGCCAGAAACAAGCTGCCGATACCGACGGAACTGACGGTGATAAAGCCAAGGACTGCGTGCATGGCGATCCCTTCGACGTTGCCGGGATTTGAACAATGCAAAGATCGGGCCAGCTTGGGCGGCCACTTTGCAACGCCTGACTTGGCGACCGGTTCCGAAAACAATCGGATCGCTGAAAACCGAGCCTGATGCGAGGCATCCAGCATGGCCGACGGCAGCCGCAGCGCGGTGCCCGTGCAGGCGGCGCTGCAGCTATCGTCGAGACAATTATTTTTTATAGGCGGCGAGTACCGCCTGTCCGTCGGGGCCCGCCTTCTTCAGCCAGTCGGCGGTGAGCTGGTCGCCGACCTTCTTCAGACCAGCCTTCAGCGCCGGACTCGGCGGCAGCACCTTCATGCCGTGCGCCTTGAGCTGATCGAGATACCAGCCGCTTTTCTCTTCCCACATCTTCCAGCCGCGCTCTTCCGCCGTCGCCGCCGCTTTGAGCAGCGCGGCCTGCGTCGGCTTGTCGAGCGCGTCGAACGCCGCCTTGTTGACGAAGGTGATGTTCTTCGGGATCCAGGCCTGCGTGTCGTAGAAGTAGGTCATCGATTCCCAGGCCTTGCTGTCGTAGCCGGTCGCCGCCGAGGTGATGAACGAGTTCACCACGCCGGTCGCCAGCGCCTGCGCCAATTCCGCCGCCTGCACGGTGACCACCTGCGCGCCGACCAGTTCGCCGATGCGCGCGGTGCCGACATTATAGGCGCGCCACTTGAGGCCTTTCATATCGTCGACCGTGTTGATCTCTTTCTTGGCGTAGATGCCCTGCGGCGCCCACGGCACCGCGAACAGCACCATCAGCCCCTGCGCGGCGAGCTTCTTTTCGATCACCGGCTTGGAGGCGAGCCACAGCTTTTTCGATTCCGGATAGCTCGTCGCGAGGAAGGGAATGACGTCGACGCCGAACAGCGGGTCCTCGTTCTCGTGCAGCGAGATCAGCACCTCGCCGATCTGCGCCTGGCCGGTCTGCACCGCGCGCTTGATGTCGGGCGCCTTGAACAGCGATGCCCCGGGGTGAACGGTGATCTCCAGCTTGCCATTGGTCGCCGCAGCGACGTCCTTGGCGAACATCGCCAGATTGACGCTGTGCGGATTGTCGGCCGGATAAGCGGCCGGCAAATTCCACTTGGTCTGCGCCGACGCAGGGGACGCTGCGAGCGCGGCGGCAAAGCCGGCCAGCAGCAAAGTACGGAACGGTGTGAGCATGGGACGCCTCTCGGTTCGATCGTTTGAACGTAAGCCTAGCAGGAAACGGGCCGGCCTCAACTCGGCGGAAACGCCAGATGCGGCAGGACCAGGACGATCTGCGGAAACTCCGTGATGATGAACACGGCAACGAGCAGCAGGATGAAGAACGGAAACGCCGCGCGCGCGACGGTAAAGGTGTCGCGCCCGCTCATGTTCTGCAGCACGAAGAGATTGAAGCCGACCGGCGGCGTGATCTGCGCCATCTCGACATGGATCACCAGGTAGACGCCGAACCAGATCAGGTCGAGGCCAGCCTGCTGCACCATCGGCAGCACGACGACCATGGTCAGCACGATCATCGAGATGCCGTCGATCAGGCAGCCGAGAATGATGTACATGATGCTCAAGTAGAGTGCGAGCATGCCGGGCGTGAGATGCTGGCCCTTCACCCATTCGGCCAGCGCCGCCGGAATGCCGGTATAGGCCATGGCCGCGGTGGTGTAGGCGGCGCCCGCGAGGATGAACATGATCATGCAGGTGAGCCGCGTCGCGCTCATCACGCTTTCAAAAAACGTCTTGCGGTTGAGCGTGCCGCTCCACCAGGCGAGCAGCAGCGCGCCGGAGACGCCCCAGGCGGCGCATTCGGTCGCCGTGGCGAAGCCGAGCACCAGCGAGAAGAACACGGCGAGGATCAGCAGCAGGCAGGGTATGAGCTTGGTCGATTCCGCGAGCTTCTTGCGGAACGGCATCGGCGGATCGCGCGGCGGGATCTTTTTCGGATTGAGCAGCGACCAGCCGATGATGTAGCCGGAGTACAGCGCCATCACCAGGATGCCGGGCAGGAAGCCGCCGAGAAAAACCTGCAGCACCGAGACATTGGCGGTCACGGCATAAACCACCATCGGGATCGACGGCGGGATCAGAAGCCCGAGCGTGCCAGAGCCGGCAAGCGAGCCGAGACTGATGCCTTTGTCGTAGCCGCGCTTGTCCAGTTCGGGCAGCGCGATCTTGCCGATGGTGGCGCAGGTCGCGGCCGAGGAGCCGGACACCGCAGCGAAGATGCCGCAGCCAACCACGTTCACGTGCACCAGGCGGCCGGGCAGCCATTGCAGCCAGGGCGACAGGCCGCGGAACATTTCCTCCGACAGGCGCGTTCGGAACAGGATCTCGCCCATCCAGATGAACAGCGGCAGCGCGGCGAGCGTCCACGAAGCGCTCGCGCTCCACACCGTGGTCGCCAGCACCGAGCCGATCGGCACGCTGGTGGTGAGCAGCATGGCGATGAAGCCGATCAGGCCGAGGGCGACCGCGATCCACACGCCGCTGGCGAGAATGACGATGAGCGCCCCGAGCAGGATCAACGCCAGATTGACTAGGCCGATGTCGTGCATCAGCCGCCCCCGCCGGAGGCGATGCGCTCGACGAATTCATCGGGCGAGGACGGCGGCTCTTTCTCGTAGGACGGCTTGTTGCCCTTGAGCACGTGTACCAATTCGTCCACCAGCGCGACGGCGAGAATGAGCAAGCCGCCGCTGTAGCCGAGTTGCGGAATCCACAGCGGGATCGCCAGCACACCCTGCGCCATGTCGTGGAAGCGGTACGAGTCGTGGGTCATCGCCACGGCGTACCAAGTGAAATAGAGCGTGAAGGCGGTGGCGACCGTGAGCGCGATGACTTCCACCGCCCAACGCTTGTGGCCGGTGAACTGCTCGATGAGGATGCCGACGCGGATGATCTCGCCCTTCTTGAAGGTGTGGGCGAGACCGAGAAACGCCATCGCCGCCATGCACCAGGAGGCGAAGTCGTCGCTCGCCGGAATGTTCAGCCCGATCTGGCGGCCGAGCGAGCCGAACATCATGATGGCGAAGATCAGCACCAGAAAAAGGCCGGCGGCGTAGCCCGCGAACAGATAAAGCCGGTCGAGGAAAGTGCGGATCATGCTCGGTCCCGGCCCATGATGGCGTCGGCGGTGGCCGCGAGGCAATAGACTTTTCGTCTCGACGCGCGAAAGGCGCGCTCAGTGCGCCGGCGTGACGCCGTTGGCCTTGAGCGTCGCCGCGGCGGACGGCGCGCTGAGGAAGGCGATCAGCGCCTTGGCGGTGTCAGGCTGTTGCGTGGACGCGCTTAAGCCCGCGGCAAAGCCGATTTTGGTCTGCAAGGCCTCGGGGATCGGGCCCGCCACGTCGATGCCGGCGACGCCGACCATGCGCGTTGCCACCACCACGACAAAGTCGGCTTCGCCGCGCGCCACCACCTCGACGCAGTCTTCGGCCGGTATCGGCCTGAGCTTGCCTTGCATCTCGCTCTTGATGCCCAAGCGATCGACCAGGCCGACGAAATACAACCCGCTGGCGCCGTGCGCCGGGAACGCAACCGCGTTCGCAGCGATGAGCGCGCGCTTGAACGTATCGACCGATGAAAGATCGGGCTTGGCCGCGCCGGCGCGCACGCCGACGGCAAGCCCGGCGGTGCCGATGTCGGCGAGCGAGCCGGCCACGACCTTGCCCACCGCCATCAGCTGCTCGACAGTCGAGGGGTTGCCGACTGCGACGTCAAAGGCTTCGCCCGCCTTGCCGCGCCGCACCACCTCGGGGTTGACGTCGAGTTCAACGTCGACCGCGTTACCGGTCGCGCGCGCGAACTCGGCGCACAACGCGCGCACCGCGGCGCGCGGCCCGTTGCCGCTCAGCACCTTGAGATGGGCCATCAGTGTTCGGCGACCGGCTTGATATGCGCCGCCTTGATGACCTTGCCCCACTTGTCGATCTCGCTGGCGATGAACTTGCCGTAGTCGTCCGGCGAGCCGCCGAGCGCCGAACCGCCGATCTTGGCGAACTTCTCCTTGGTATCCGGCGCGGCGAGAATGACGTTGATCTCTTTGTTGAGCGTCGCGACGATGTCCTTCGGCGTGCCCTTGGGCGCGCCGATGCCGTGCCAGATGTTGGCGTCGAATTCCGGATAGAACTCGGCAACCGCGGGCACGTCCGGCAACGCGTCGGACCGTTTGGCGCTCGACACCGCCAAGGCACGCAATTTGCCGGACTTCACGAGCGCGATCGTGATCGGCATGGGACCGAAGAATGCCTGCACCTGGCCGCTGAGCAGATCCGCCACGGGGCTCTGGCGATAGGGCACGTGCACAAGATCGATGCCGGCCGTCAATTTCAGCAATTCGCCGTTCATATTGGGGGCGCTGCCGACGCCGAACGAGGCATAATTGATCTTGCCCGGATTAGCCTTGGCATAGGCGACGAATTCGGGAAGCGTCTTGGCCGGCACCGACGGATTGACCACCAGCGTGTTGGGCGACGTGAACGTGCTGATGACCGGCACGATGTCCTTCTGAATATCGAACGAGAGGTTTTGATAAAGCGTGGCATTGACCGCGTTGGTCACCGTCATCGCCAGCAGCGTGTAGCCGTCGGGCGAAGCGCGCGAGACGATCTCGGCGGCAAGATTACTGCCGGCGCCCGGCCGGTTGTCGACGAGAAATTCCTGCCCGAGCTTCTGCCCCAGCGGCGCGGCGATCAGGCGCATGTCGATGTCGGTCGCCGAGCCCGGCGGAAAGCCGACGACGATGCGCACCGGCCGCGACGGATAGGTGTCGGCGCGGGCGATGGTCGAGACCGCCGGAAATGCAGCGGCGGTAGCGGCAAGTTGCAGGAAACGGCGGCGTTCCAGTTTTTTCATGATGTTGTCCTCCCACGGACGACGATAGCAGGCCTGTCTTGCCCGCAACAAGCCGCGCTCAGTTTGCCTTGGCGCCCGAGAACTTGACGACCTTGGCCCATTTCTCGGTTTCGCCGGCGATCAGCTTGCCGAAGTCGGCGGGCGAGCCCGGGATGATGATGCCGCCGAGGTCCTTCAGCCGCGCGCTGATCTTGGGGTCGGCCAGCCCTGCGTTGATTTCCTTGTTGAGCTTGTCGATGATTTCCGGCGGCGTCTTCGCCGTAACGCCGATGCCGAACCAGGAGGTCGCCTCGTAGCCCGGCAGGAATTCGGCGACCGTCGGCAGGTCCGGCAGCACATCGGCGCGCGTCGCCGTGGTGACCGCCAGCGCCCGCACTTTGCCGGAGCGGATGTGCTGCATCGAGGCGGGCGTCGTGTCAATCATGACCTGCACCTGCCCGCCGATCAGGTCGGTGAGCGCCGGCGCCGCGCCGCGATAAGGCACGTGCACCATCTCGACGCCGGTCATCAGCTTGAACAACTCGGCGGAGACATGTTGCGGCGTGCCGATGCCGGCCGATGCATAACTGATCTTGCCCGGATTGGCCTTGGCATAGGCGATGAACTCGGGGACGGTCTTGACCGGAAGCGACGGATTGACCTCCATCACCAGCGGCACGCGCATGATGCTGGCGACCGGCGCGATGTCGCGGATGAAATTGTAATTGAGATGCTGGTAGAGCGACGCGTTGATGGCGTTCGGCGACGACACCGACAGCAGCGTGTAGCCGTCGGGCGCCGCGCGCACCACCGTCTCGGCGCCGACGTTGCCGCTGGCGCCAGGCTTATTTTCGACGATGAAGGATTGGCCGAGCCGCTCGGAGAGCCATTGGCACATCAGCCGCATGATGATGTCTTGCGGGCCGCCGGCGGGAAAGCCCACGATCAAATGCACCGGCCGCGTCGGATAATCGAGCGCCCAGGCGCTTCCGCCAAACGCGGGGATGGCAGCGGCGGCGCCGGCGAATTGCAGGAATTGGCGGCGGCGAAGTTTCATGGCGTTCCTCCCCAAGGCATTATTGTTGTGATTGCCCGTTAGCCGCGAGACTAGCAGGCTTGTGTTACCTCCAACAGGGCGGCATCGTGGGGCACGCGTCCACGGCCTTCACCATGCCCGCCAAAAAGCCAACCAAGACCTCAACGCAGCTTTGGGACTTCTGGATCGACCGCGGCGGCACCTTCACCGACGTGGTCGGGCGACGGCCGGATGGAAGTCTGGTCGCGCATAAGTTGCTGAGCGAAAATCCGGAAGCCTATGCCGACGCCGCCGTGCAGGGCATTCGCGACCTGCTCGGCCTCAAAGCTGGCCAAGCCATCCCGGCGGGCAAAGTCGGCGCGGTGAAGATGGGCACCACCGTCGCGACCAATGCGCTGCTCGAGCGCAAGGGCGACCGCACGCTGCTGCTGATTACGCGCGGTTTCCGCGACGCGCTCAAGATCGGCTACCAAGCGCGGCCGAAGATTTTCGCGCGCGAGATCGTCAAGCCGGACATGCTCTACGAGAGCGTTGCCGAAGTCGACGAACGCGTGCGCGCCGACGGCACCATCGAGCGCGCGCCCGATCTGACCGCCGTGCGGCGCGATCTCGAGGCCGCGAAAGCAGATGGCATCGCCGCGGTGGCGATCGTCTTCTTGCACGCCTACCGCTATCCCGAGCACGAGAAACAGGTGGCGTCGCTGGCGCGCGACATGGGCTTCGCGCAGGTGTCGGTGAGCCACGAAGTGTCGCCGCTGATCAAGCTGGTCGGCCGCGGCGACACGACGGTGGTCGATGCGTATCTGTCGCCGATCCTGCGGCGGTACGTCGCGCAGGTGGACAAGGACCTTGACGCCAAGCGCTGGAATGCGCGGCTGATGTTCATGATGTCCTCCGGGGGACTGACGGCCGCCGAATTGTTCCAGGGCAAGGACGCGATCCTGTCGGGCCCCGCGGGCGGCGTGGTCGGCATGGCGGAGACCGGGCGGCAGGCCGGCTTCGACCGGCTTATTGGGTTTGATATGGGCGGCACCTCGACCGACGTGTCGCATTTCGACGGCGAATACGAGCGCGCCTTCGAGACAGAAGTTGCCGGCGTGCGCATGCGCGCGCCGATGATGCTGATCCACACGGTCGCCGCCGGCGGCGGCTCGATCCTGCATTTCGACGGCGCGCGCTTCCGCGTCGGGCCGGATTCGGCGGGCGCCAATCCGGGGCCGGCCTGCTACCGGCGCAAGGGACCGCTGGCGGTGACCGACGCCAACGTGATGGTCGGCAAGCTGATCCCGGATTTCTTCCCGAAGATTTTCGGGCCCCACCAGAACGAGCCGCTTGACGCCGAAACGGTGCGCCACGACTTCAACAATCTGGCGCAGAAGGTGAGCCTGGCGCAGGCCGGCGACAAGTCGGCGGAAGAGATCGCCGACGGCTTCATCAAGATCGCGGTCGAGAACATGGCGAACGCGATCAAGAAGATTTCCGTGCAGCGCGGCTACGACGTGACGCGCTACGCGCTCAACTGCTTCGGTGGCGCCGGCGGGCAGCACGCCTGCCTGGTCGCCGACGCGCTCGGCATGACGCGGGTGCTGATCCACCCGTTCTCGTCGCTGCTCTCGGCCTACGGCATGGGACTCGCCGACATCCGCGCGACGCGCCAGCAGGCGATCGAACTCGTCTTCGGCAGCAAGGCGCTCGCCGCCATCAAGCGCGAGGGCGCGCGGCTCGGCAAGGAAGCGCGCAACGAGGTCGCCGGGCAAGGCGTGCCGGCGGCCAAGATCAAGATCTTCGTGCGCGCGCATATTCGTTATGCGGGCACCGACACGGCGCTGGTCGTGCCGGCCGGCAGCGCGGCGGCAATGCAGCGCTCCTTCGAAAAGGCGCACAAGGCGCGCTTCGGCTTTATCGACCGGACCAAGCAGATGGTGGTCGAGGCGGTGTCGGTCGAAGCGGTCGGCGGCGGCGCGAAATTCGTCGAACGGGCGGTCAAGCGCGCGCGCGGCAAATTGCCAAAACCGGCGCGACGCACGAAATTTTTCTCCGCCGGCGAATGGCACGCGGCCAATGTCTATACGCGCGATCAACTCAAAATCGGTGCGCGCGTCCAGGGCGCCGCCATCATCATCGAGCCGCACCAAACCATCGTCGTCGAGCCCGGCTGGCAGGCCGAACTCACCGCCAAGAACCATCTGGTGCTCACGCGCGCCAAGAAGCTCAAGCGCACGCATGCCATCGGCACCCATGCCGATCCGGTGATGCTGGAGGTGTTCAATAATCTCTTCATGTCGATCGCCGAGCAGATGGGCGTGTCGCTGCAGAACACCGCCTATTCGGTCAACATCAAGGAGCGGCTCGACTTCTCCTGCGCGGTGTTCGCCGCCGACGGCACTTTGGTTGCCAACGCGCCGCATATGCCGGTGCACTTGGGCTCGATGGACCGTTCGGTCGAGACCATCATCCGCGATAATGCCGGCCGGATCGCGCCCTGCGACGTCTACGCCATCAACGCGCCCTACAACGGCGGCACCCACCTGCCGGACATCACGGTGTGCACACCGGTATTCGACGACAAAAAGAAGACCATCCTGTTCTGGGTTGCCTCGCGCGGGCACCACGCCGATGTCGGCGGCATCTCGCCGGGCTCGATGTCGCCCAATGCGACGACCATCGAGCAGGAAGGCGTCTACATGGACAACGTCAAGCTCGTCGACCGCGGCCGCTTCCGCGAGAAGGAATTGATGGTGGTGCTGACAGGCGCCAAATATCCGGCGCGCAACCCGGTGCAGAACATCAACGACATCAAGGCGCAGATTGCCGCCAACGAGAAAGGCGTCGCCGAACTGCGCAAGATGGTGGCGCAGTTCACCCTGCCGGTCGTGCGCGCCTATATGCAGCACGTGCAGGACAACGCCGCCGAGAGCGTGCGGCGCGTCATCGACCGGCTGCACGACTCGGAATTCAGTTACGAGATGGACCAGGGCACCTTCATCAAAGTGAAGATCACGGTGGACAAGAAGAAGCGCGAGGCCACGGTCGATTTCACCGGTACCTCGCCGCAGCAGCCGACCAATTTCAACGCGCCCGAGCCGGTGACGCGCGCGGCCGTGCTCTACGTGTTCCGCGTGATGGTCGACGACGACATCCCGATGAATGCCGGCTGCCTGCGGCCGATCAACATCGTGCTGCCGAAGCATTCCATGCTGTCGCCGGAATATCCGGCCGCCGTGGTTGCCGGCAACGTCGAGACCTCACAGGCCGTGACGAATTGCCTGTTTGGTGCGCTGGGTGCGCTCGCCGCGGCGCAGGGCACCATGAACAATTTCAATTTCGGCAACGCGCGCTATCAATATTACGAGACGATCTGCTCCGGCTCGCCGGCCGGCCCCGGCTTCAACGGCACCGACGCAGTCCATACTCATATGACCAATACGCGGCTGACCGATCCGGAGGTGTTGGAATTCCGCTACCCGGTGGTGCTGGAGGATTTCCACATCCGCAAGGGCTCCGGCGGCAAGGGGAAGTGGCACGCCGGCGACGGCATAAGGCGCACGATCCGTTTCCTGGAAAAGATGGAGTGCACGATTTTATCGGGCCACCGCCGCGTGCGGCCATTTGGCTTGGAGGGCGGCGAAGCCGGCCAGGTCGGCGAGAATTCAGTGCGCCGCAAGGACGGCCATATCGAGCGCCTGCAAGGCTGCGACGAGACGGTGATCGACGCCGACGAGGCGGTGATCATCCAGACGCCGACCGCGGGGGGATTTGGCAAGATCTAGGGCGCGCGCTCATAAAACACACTGTGCGCGAAGTCCGCACAGCACAAATGCCTGATTTGCGCCAGTGTTGCAAAAATAGAATAATGCAACCCGCGTTTGCGGAAGCACCTGTAATATCCGTCGGTACACTGCAGGGGTGCTCGCGTCGGCTTAGCGGCTCATCGGGAGTAAATCGTGGAGTGGCAAAATATCACGCCGGCGATGGTTGGCTTCGCCCTGTATTGTCTGGCGTTAGTTATGAGGTCGACGAGCCTCCGGCGTCTGCGCTTCGCGCATTTCGTGGACCTCGCCCAAATCCGCCATGTGCCGCGACGTTACCGTCGCCTGCTATTTGTCGGACTACTGCTTGTATCTGTGGTCCTGATGGGCGTGGCGCTGGGGCAGACCATCAATACCGATCGCAGTGCCTTTGAAGTGCTGGGTTATCTCGGGGTGATATTGGCTGCCATACGTCTGCTTGGCTTCTGGTCCCCGCATGTATCTCTTGTCGTAATTGAAATCGAAACCGATCCCCACTCGAAATTTAATTTCGCCCATTTGCGTCGGAGCCCGTTCATCCTTGGGGGTCTTGCGCTTATAGCCGTGGGCTTAGTCTTACCGCTCACGCTCGACGGCTTCCTGAAATTGCGGTTTTATTCTTTTCAAACCGAGCAGTGGAAAGCGTTAGACGCCGAGATCGAGAATAATAAATTCAATCAAAAATACCGCACCGTTTCCCTCAGCTGGGACCATCACGAGCAGATAGACGAAGCATTCTACACCGATGCGCTGTACCCTAGCGATCGGGTTGTCATTGAGGGCCGAGGAGGTATCGGCAAGAGCTGGTTGATCATTAAGCTACGGCTGAGAATCGCGACGCAGCAATTCAAAGCAAGCCGTAATCATTCTGAAAGCGTCCGACTTGAAACCGCGCACCAAGACCAGCGACGTAACGGCGAAAAATATAGTACTTAATCACATCAGTCGCATTGCCTTTGGCGAACTCAAGAAATTTGCCCACCCCGTCACCCGGCAGATCGCGGCAAAAGCTCTGATCTTTATTGATGGGCTCGACGAGGTAGCCATTGACAGGCGCTCATACGTTATCGGCGCGATTAACAGTTTCGCCCAAGATAAGACCCTAGGGCAGAACATTTTGGTAGTAACCACACGTCCTATCGCGGAAAAGCTTCTTGGTTTCAAACATGCGGAAATTCGCCCACTCCTGGCCGGCGAAGTGACCAACGAATTAGCTAACGATTCTAGCCGCGTACGCGATATGGATAAAATGCTGAAACAGCAGCTAAGTCAGCGCCCCCCGGACGCCCAAACCTCGCTCCCTGATTGGCGACAAATCGATCCTTTCCAGACCGCGGCACTGCTCCATAGCTTTGGCGACAAATTTGGTTTTTTGACCGCTGCAAGGGATCCTGCAGGCGGCAATGAGCAATTCCCATTCCTCCGCACCTATCGCGATATCGAGATTTTCCAGCAACTATTCATCGACACCATGACCGGTGCGTTTGAACCGCCCCCGCGAACGCCCGACGAGATGCAGACGCTACTTATCATCCGCTATTTGCGTATACGCAGCGCGATGAATTACTACCGGCTAAAGGAACTGAGCGCTGCGAAAATTTACGATGCATGGGCGCAGCGTGTCATCGATACGCTTGCGGCGTACTGCGCTAATTATCTGACGCAGGCGGGAGAAACCACGACTCCAGAAGCCCCGAGGTTCGCTTTCAGCCCCGCGCAATTTGAACATACATATTTTGATAGTGTTCCACTCCACGACGTGCTGGTGGAAAGCGAGCTATTATACGAAAAAGGCGGGCACCTCGTCTTTGATAACCCGGAGATCGACAAGTACTTCTTCGCTCGATCGCAGGACCTGCGGTCCCATCATCCAGGCGCACCTGAATAAAAGAATTCACTTATCGTGGATCCTTCAACGCCACGCGCAAGGATCTGAACACCATCCAGTCTCCAGAAAATAATACACGCAAAAGCATCTCCGAGGTCGGCTCCGAGTTCATACTTGGCTGTAAGTCGACAGCTGCCACTGGTACGCTTTGGATGGTGGTCTCAACTGATCGACGCAACACTTTATCTTAGACGCAAAAGATGGAGTGTGCAGCGATGGGTCAAAGCTATCGTCGAGGATTTACTGCGGCAGAGAGAACGGAGTTGTGGGATCGCTGGCGGCGTGGGGAGTCGCTCAAAGCGATTGGGCGAGCGTTTGGTAAGCCATCCTCGTCCATATATTACCAAGTGGCCCCGCACGGCGGGATTCGTCCCGCGCCACGGCGTCGCTCTAGGTTGGCATTGACGCTGTCGGAGCGCGAGGAGATATCCAGAGGTCTTGCGGCGCATCGATCGGCACGATCGATGGCGAGGTTGCTGGGCCGTTCGGCCTCGACGGTGAGTTCAGAACTCAGCCGCAACGGCGGCTATGATGGATACCGAGCTGCATTGGCTGATGAGACGGCCTGGACCCGGGCCCGTCGGCCGAAGCGTTGTAAGCTGGCGAGCAGTCCGCGGCTACGACAGGCAGTGGCGAGCAAGCTGAGATTGAATTGGTCGCCCGAGCAGATCGCCGGGTGGCTCAAGAGATCGCATCCTGACGATGAGAGTTATCGCGTGTCGCACGAGACGATCTATCGCAGCCTATTTGTTCAAGCCCGCGGGGTGCTTAAGAAGGAGCTGCTTGGCCATCTTCGATCGAAGCGCACGATCCGTCGATCCAGGCGGGCGGATCCCAATGGCGATCGACGGGGGCAAATCAAGGATCTCGTCTCAATCCGTCAGCGACCGGCAGCGGTTGAAGATCGCGCGGTTCCTGGTCATTGGGAAGGCGATCTCTTGTCCGGGTCGAAGAACAGCTACATCGCGACCCTGGTCGAACGTCATACCCGTTACGTGATGTTGGCGAAGGTGGCCAATAAGGACACCCAGACGGTCGTTTCCGCACTCATCAAGCAGGCGAAAAAGCTGCCGAATGAGCTGTATAAGTCACTGACCTGGGACCGGGGCAAGGAGCTTACGGATCATCGGCGATTTACGCTGGCGACCGACATCGACGTTTACTTCTGCGACCCGCAAAGTCCGTGGCAGCGCGGGTCAAATGAGAACACCAACGGTCTGCTGAGGCAGTACTTTCCGAAAGGAACCGACCTGTCGGTGCACTCGCAAGCCCATCTGAACAAAGTGGCACGTCAACTCAACGAACGGCCACGGGAGACGTTGCAATTCGAAACCCCAGCAGAGAGATTTAACGCCTGTGTTGCGTCGACCGGTTGAGCCGGCAATCGAAAGTGGACATTCCGCGGCGGCTAGCGAAGGTCGGCTCTTGCTACCCTTTTATAAGTCCACGCGTTAGCCGCGGTTGAGCGCGGCTGACACCACCCGCCGGCCAACTTGCCACCGCCTTGACCTTGATCAATTGCCGGTTCCGACGCCGACGCTATGGTGCCTAAATGTTAGCCCCTCCCCGCGCGGGCCGCCCGGCGTCTCCGCTCAAGAAACTATTGGAAAATGCCCCGAGCGTGCTGCTGGCGCCGGTGCCGCTCGCGCTCCTGCAGCCGATCTTCAACCGCATCGCCACCCACGTGGCGGCCTCTCGCCCCGAACTGTTCCACCGGCTCGGCGCCCATGCGGGCAAACGCTTCCTGATCGATCCGATAGACCTTCCCTTCGTGCTGGTGCTCACGCCGCTGCCCGAGCGGCCGCTCTTGACCGCGCACCGCCGCCACGAGCACCCCGCGCATGCTGCGGCCATCGCCGGCACCTTCTTCAATCTGCTCGACATGATCGACGGCTCGCTCGACGGCGACGCGCTGTTCTTCTCGCGCGACCTGCGCGTCTCCGGCGACACCGAAGCGGTGGTAGCTTTGCGCAACGCACTCGACGACTTTGAAGGCTCCGCTCTCGACAGCGTGGTAGCGAGCTTCGGACCCTTCTCGGGTCCGGCGGGGGTCGCTTTGTCGGCGGTGCGCTCGATCAGGGGACGATAGATGAGCGACGTACAAGACATGACGCGGCCCGAGTTGGTCTGCCCGGCAGGCACGCCGGCGGCCTTGCGCACGGCGGTCGATGCCGGCGCCGACGCGGTCTATTGCGGCCTGCAAAACGAGACCAACGCGCGCAATTTTCCCGGATTGAATTTCACCGTCGCCGAAGTCGAGCAGTCGCTCGCCTACGCGCACGCGCGCAAGGCCAAAGTGCTGCTCGCGGTCAACACCTTTCCGCCGGCCGGCAAATTCCAGAGGTGGAAGGACGCCATCGACGGCGCGGCCAAGCTCGGCGTCGACGCGGCGATCGTCGCCGACATGGGCGTCGCCGATTATGCGGCGCAGACCTATCCGGGTTTGCGGCTGCATCTCTCGGTGCAGGCCGGCGCATCGTCGCCCGAGGCGATCCGCTTTTATTGCGAGCAGTTCGGCGTCAAGCGCGTGGTGCTGCCGCGCATGCTCACGGTCGCCGAGATCGCCGAGTTGCACAGCCAGATCCCCTGCGAGATCGAGGCCTTCATCTTCGGCAATATCGGCATGATGGCGGAGGGCCGCTGCTACCTGAGCAGTTACGTGACCGGCGAGTCGACCAACATGGACGGCGTCTGTTCGCCGGCCGCCGACGTGCATTACGAGGAGGACGCCGCGCGCAATCTGACGACGCGGCTCGGCGATTACGTGATCGACCGCTTTGCCGGCGGCGAAAGCGCCGGCTATCCGACCATCTGCAAGGGCCGCTATCGTGCGGCGCGCAGAGCGAGCCCTATTACGCCTTCGAGGAGCCGGTCAGCCTCAAACTGTCGGCGCTGCTGCCCGACCTGATGCGGGCCGGCGTGACCGCGCTCAAGATCGAGGGCCGCCAGCGCAGCCGCGCCTACGTCAAATCGGTGGTCGGCGCCTTCCGCAAGGCGGTCGACGACATCATGGCCGGCCGAGAGGCCGCCTTCGCCAGCCTGCTGGCGCTCACCGAAGGCCGCCGCGAGACCGAAGGCGCCTTCCCCAGCAAGCGATGGAGATGAGCGTGCAGGCGAACGCGGGCGAACTGACGCTGGGACCGGTACTGTTCAACTGGGAGCCGGAGCGCTGGCGCGATTTCTATTTCCGCATCGCCGACGAAGCGCCGGTTCAAACCGTCTATCTCGGCGAGGTCATCTGCTTCAAGCGCGCGCCGCTGTTCGACGAAGTCCGCGAGGCGGTCGCCGCGCGGCTCGCCTCTGCCGGCAAGACCGTTGTCAGCTCGACGCTGGCAGAGGTGATGTCCAAGCAGGAACGGCAGATGATCGACGACGTCTGCGCGGGCGATGGCATGGTGGAGGCGAACGACGGCTCCGCTTTGTTCCGTTTGCGCGGACGGCCGCATTACGCCGGCCCGTTCATCAACGTCTATAACGAGCGTACGCTGGCGGTGCTCGCGGGCAACGGCGTGCGCAATGTCTGCCTGCCGCCGGAAATGCCGGCGACCGCCATCCGTGCATTCAGCCCGGAAGCCGACAAGCTCGGCGTCACGCTGGAAGTGCAAGTGTTCGGCCGCATCGGGCTCGCGCTGTCGGCGCGCTGCTATCACGCCCGCGCGCATGGGCGGACCAAGGACAGTTGCCAGTTCATCTGCAACGTCGATCCCGACGGCATGACGCTGCGTACGGTGGAGGATCAACCGTTTCTCACCGTGAACGGCATCCAGACCATGTCGCACGACTATCTCAACCTCGCCGCCGAGCTCCCCGAACTGCAGGACATGGGCGTCGCCCGTTTCCGTCTGTCGCCGCACAGCTGCGACATGGTGGCGGTGGCGGCGACCTTCCGCGACGCGCTCGACCGCCGCATCGATATGGCCGAAGCGGCGGGGCGTCTCGACGCCCTGCACCTCGGCGCGCCGTTCTCCAACGGCTTCTATCACGGCCAGCGCGGCCACACTTGGAGCCGCGCGACGGCGCGTCCCGTCTAACCGTTCGGCGCGAACTTATAGGCGATGCCGAAGGTCGCGGTCTGCGTTGATATTTTCGTCGCGGCGATCGGCGACTGGATTGGCTCGGTCGGGAAGAACGTGTGATCCATCGAGCCGAAATCGGCATAACGATAGTCGACGCGCACCAGCCAGTTGCCCCCGATCATCGCCTCGACGCCGCCGCCAAGGCGTCCACCCGGTGAGCGTCTTAGTCACGCTTTCATTCTGGTCGAACAAACATTCGAACGACGCGGCCGAGCAGAGCGCGTTGAGCGTGACGTTCTGGAACGTGATGCGGCCGGCTCCATAAACGAGCGCATCGGGCGCGACCAGATAGCCGACGCAGCCGACGACATTGGCGTCCCAGTTGCTCCGCACGCTGGTCATGTCAGGACCGGGAAATAACAAACCGCCAGGCCGGGAACGCCGACCTTGCTCTTGCTTGAATTGCCGGTGTCTCCCACCCCGCCCTCGACGCCGAGCACGACGCGATCGATCTGGTAATTGTAGCCGGCGTAGCCGCCGACACGGAAAGCGATACTGTCGAGCAAGGCCTCGTTGTCAGCGGACGGCGTTGCGCCGCCGACGAGACTCGCGGTGGTCCAATCGGCCGCGGTCCGGCGCCCGCCAAGCGCGAGGCCGGCGTAGAATCCGCTCCACGACGGCGCCATCGCCCGCAGCGCCTTGAGCGGCATGGACGTGTCAGCGCTCGCGGCGATTGGCGCACCGAATTTATAGGCCAGCCCTAAACTCATCGTATGGGTGGCGATGCGCGTGCTCACCATCGGATCGCCGCCGGCGGTCGGTCCGAGCGGGAAAGTGTGATCGAACGTGCCGAAGTCAGCATAGCGATAGTCGGCGCGCAGCAGCCAGTTATTCCACACTGCCGCTTCGATGCCGCCGCCGACAGTCCAGCCGACCAACAGTTTGTCGACCGAACTGGTTACGTCGGGAGAGCCCGCGGGGCCGCAGCCGGTCGGCGACGGGTTCGCGCCCGAGCAAAGAATCGTCTCCTTGATCTCCTGGAAGGCGACGCCGCCGGTGCCGTACAGCAAGACATTGGGCGCGATCAGATAGCCTGCGCGCACGCCCAGGCTGCCGTCCCAAGGCATCTCGACGGTGGTCTGGCTAAGATTGGCGCCGGCCGGGGTAGCAAAGCCGATGCCGGTGTCGGGAATACCAACCAGGCTTCTGCTACTGCCGGCGGCGGCGCCGATGTCCGCTTCGAGACCGACCAGCCAATTGCTGTCGATCTGATAGTTGTAGCCGAAATAGCCGCCGAAGCGGGCCGGCTCGGCGCCGAACGAGGCCCCGGTGTCGGCCGAGAACGGCGGGCTGGGTATGCCGGCTATATTGAACCCGTTGGTCGTCCAGTCCGCGCGGTCCCAGTGCTGCCCGACGGCACAGGCCGGCATAAAAGCCGGTCCATCCCGGAGCCGGCGCATCGGCGGCAAAACAGCTCGTTGAATTGATGGAGCCAATTCCGACCAGGATGAACGCAAAAGTCACGGACTTCCTAGACATGACGCACCCCTTTCGACCCACTCTTGCCCCGCGACGCCGTAACTAAGTAAATCCGTACCATCGGCCGGTATTCCCATACTTGCCGCCATAGGCTTATTGCGTTGCAAATGCGCAATAATGACGGTTGCCCGGCAGCCAAATTGTCGGAAATTGAGCGAGTAAAGCCGCCTCGCCGTTAAGTATCCGTACCGCTCGCGCTTGAATTTGGGTGCGGGGGTGCCACCTTCACGTCATGCGCAAAGTGTTCCTCTCCGCACTCGTACTCGCCGCGCTGGCTTTGCCGGCGCTCGCCGACTCTTATCCGGTGTCCGGCCGCTGGGGCGAAAGCGCGAGCACGGACAAAGGCGCGATCGATTGCACCGACAAACGCGTGATCGGCTTCGCCGGCAATCAGCGCACCGACAGCGATGGCGCCGTGCCCGCCTACCGCAACAAATCGGTGGAGCAAGTCGGATCCTCAAGTTATCGCGTCGTCGACGTGTTCACCAACGGCCAGATCAACAACGCGCAGGTCGCCTATACGCTGAGCCTCACCGATGCCGACCATATCGTGATGAGCGGGCAAACCGGCACGATCAAGCTGCAGCGGTGTGAGTAGGCGCTGGTGTCGTTCCCGCGAAAGCGGGCCGGTTGTAAAAATCAATTCCTGGCAATGATCTCGCGCTCGCCGCGATGGATCGGCGTCGCCTCGGTGATCCTGCCGGTAGCCCGGCGCAGCGGCAGCGTGGGGCGGCGGCGCTTGAGCACGCTGCGACGGCGCCGGCGCGGGCGCACGTCGTCGATGCGCACGCCGCCCATGCGGGCGAACGGCTCGCGCAAGGCGCCGTCATCCTCGGCGACCAAGAGCGGCAGGCCGAGCACGTTGCCCCAGGCGCGCCATTCGGCAAACGCCTCGCCGGCCTCGCCGGAATTGAACAGCGGCAGCGTCAGCGAGGGATCCGTGTGTTCGAGCGTAACCGAGGCGGTCGCCGCGTCTTTTCCGACCAGCACCCGCAGGGCGACGCCGGAAAAGGCGGAGACCGGCATGTTGAGCGCCATGCGCATGCCGGCGACGGACCGCCGGACCACGACGCGCTCGCGATAGAGCTCCACCTGCCGCACCCGCTCGTCGGCCGCGGCATCGCTCGCCGCAAAACGCGCCGGCAGGCTAAACGGGTCGAGCCGCTGCGCGCAACTCGACCCGGCGGGCATCCCGCCACTTCGCATTTGACGCCTCAAAACTCCCACGCCGGGCTTATTGCTCCGGTCGTGCGAGGATCATGTCAGAAAGGCGTCGGAATCCGCTTAATGTTCGCGGTTAACCGGCCGTAGCGCGGGGCGCTTCGCGCCGCATGATTGACGGGACGTTGCGAACCATGATTGACGAGGGGTTGATAGCGAAACGCAAAATATCCGGATCCGCGGTTGCACCGCGCCCGAATCAAGCCCATTTGAAGCCCATCCCATCATGCACGCTCCCTCGACCTCCTTGTTCGACCAGACCGCCCTCACCGACCGCGCCGAGCGGCTGATAAAAGCCGCGCTCAGCGCCGGCGCCGACGCCGCCGACGCAGTGGCGGTGCGCGCGACGTCGCTGTCGATCGAGGTGCGCGACGGCTCCGTGGAGGAATCGGAAAGCGCGGAAGGCGACGATCTCGGCCTGCGCGTCCTGGTCGGCAAACGCCAGGCGGTGGTCTCCACCAACGACCTGACGGGCGACGCTAGCGCGGCGCTGGCCGAACGCGCGGTGGCCATGGCGCGCGCCGCTCCGGAAGACAAATATGCCGGGCTTGCCGACGCATCGCAGCTGGCACACGACTTCCCCGATCTCGATCTGATCGACCCCGATTTGCCAACGGTCGGCCAACTCGAAGCCATGGCGCGCGCCGCCGAAGCGGCCGGGCTCGCGGTCAAGGGTGTCACCAAATCGGGCGGCGCCTCCGCCTCGGCCGGCATCGGCGGCATGGTGCTGGTGACCAGCCACGGCTTTGGCGGCGCCTATCTCGGCTCCAGCCACGGCGTCTCGATGACCGCAATCGCCGGGGAAGGCACCGGCATGGAGCGCGACTACGATTATTCGAGCGTGCGCCACGCCGCCGATCTCGACGCGCCGGAGAAGATCGGCCGCACCGCCGGCGAGCGCGCGGTCGAGCGGCTCGATCCGCGCAAGGTGGCGACCCGCAAGGTGCCGGTGGTGTTCGACCCGCGCGTCGCCGGCTCGCTAGTCTCCCATCTCGCCAGCGCCGTCAACGGCGCGTCGGTCGCGCGCAAGACCAGTTTCCTGCGCGACAAGATGGGCGCCAAATTGTTCGCCGACGGCATCCGCATCATCGACGATCCCCTGCGCAAGCGCGGCCTGCGTTCGCATCCGTTCGACGGCGAAGGCGTCGCCGGCAAGAAGCTTGCGCTCATCGACGACGGCGTGTTGCGCTCGTGGATTCTCGATTGCGCGACCGCGCGCGAACTCGGCCTTGTCACCACCGGCCACGCCAACCGCGGCGTCTCCTCGGTGCCCTCGCCCGGCGCCAGCAATCTACATCTGGAGGCCGGCCGCTTGAGCCCTAAGGAACTGATCACCGACATCAAGGACGGCTTCTACGTCACCGACCTAATCGGCATGGGCGTGAATATGGTGACCGGCGACTACAGCCGCGGCGCCTCTGGCTTCTGGATCGAGAATGGCGAACGCACTTACGCGGTGAGCGAAGTCACCATCGCCGGGCATCTGCTCGACATGTTCCGCACCCTCACCCCCGCCAACGATCTCGAATTCCGCTACGGCACCAATGCGCCGACGGTGCGGCTCGAAGGGTTGACCGTTGCCGGCCAGTAATTTTGCAGGACTGCGCGCGCCGCTCGAAGCCGTCATGCGCGAGGCCGGCGAAATCGCGCGTGAAACCTCGCGCCGTCCGTTCAAGCGCTGGACCAAGGGCGACGACGAATTCGCCGGTGAGCGAGGGCGACATCGCGGTGAACGATTTGCTGCGCGCGCGGCTGACGCAACTGGTTCCCGGCGCGGGCTGGCTGTCGGAAGAAAGCGAGGACGTGCCGGACCGCGCGCTGCCGCTCACCTGGGTGGTCGATCCGATCGACGGCACACGCGCCTATATCGCCGGCCGCGACGACTGGAGCATCTCGGTGGCGCTGGTGGAGAACGCGCGGCCGCGCCTGGCCGCGCTGTTTGCGCCGGCAAGCGATGAGATGTTCCTCGCGCTGCAGGGCGCCGGCGCCGCGCTCAATAACGTCCCCATCGTCGCGAGCCGCGGCGCGACGCTCGCGAGCGCCAAGCTCGCCGGCCCGAAACGCTATCTGGAAACGCTGGCCGCGCTCGAGCGAACCGTCCTGCCGCAGCCGCGGGTGCCGTCGCTGGCGTTGCGGCTGGCGCGCGTCGCGCAGGGAGCACTCGACGCCGCCTTCGCCTCGCCGGGCAGTCACGACTGGGACCTCGCCGCGGCCGACCTGTTGGTGCACGAGGCCGGCGGCTTGTTCACAGATTTTTCCGGCGCGCCGCTGCACTACAACGCCCCGCAGGCCGTGCACGGCGCATTGATGGCCGCGGGGAGCGCCCGCCATCGCACGCTGATCGATGCGATACGCGACCGCCGCGGCGCGTTTGCATAATTGCGGCCGCTGGCTTAATCCACGGCGCAAATGTCGTTATACAAACGGATCGTGACTTCGTCCGCCTTCCAGGAAGCCGTGGCAACGGCGGGCGCTTGGTATCTGCGCCTCGTCTGGTACACCAGCTCCAAGATCTTCGACCCGGCGGACGTCTACGAGACGATCGAGACGCCGGCGATCCTGGCGATGTGGCACGGCCAGCATTTCATGACGCCGTTCATCCGGCGAAACGAGCCGCGCTTGCGCGCCAAGGTCATGATTTCGCGTCACCGCGACGGCGAGATCAACGCGCGCGCCGCCGAGAAGCTCGGCATCGGCACCATTCGCGGCTCCGGCGCTCACAACCGCGAGTTCAATCGCAAGGGCGGCACCGTCGCCTTTATCCAAATGCTCGAAGCCCTCAAAGAGGGTTACAATGTCGCGATGACCGCCGATGTCCCCAAGGTCGCGCGCGTCGCCGGGCTCGGCGTCGTCAAGCTGGCGCAGCACTCCGGCCGGCCGATCTACGCGGTCGCGCTCGCCAGCAGCCGCCGTCGCGAGCTCGACAATTGGGACCGCAGCGCCGTCAATCTTCCGTTCAGCCGCATCGCGGTGGCGGTGAGCAAACCGATGTTCGTGCCGAAAGACGTCGACGATGCGACGCTCGAAGCCGCACGGCTCGATCTGCAAAACGAACTCAACCGGCTGACCGCGCGCGCCTACGATATGGTCGACCGCAAGGGGAGCGCGCCGCCGTGAGCGACCGGCTGCCGCCAGTGTTGCGCGCCTACCGCCTGTTTTCGGCGGCGATGACGCCGTTGACGCCGCTGTTCCTGGCGCAGCGGCTGCGCCACGGCAAGGAGCATGGCGTCCGGCTGCCCGAGCGGCGCGGCGTCAGTGTCAGAGGCCGGCCGAGCGGCCCGCTGGTCTGGCTGCACGGCGCGAGCGTCGGCGAACTGATCAGCGTGCTGCCGCTGATCGAGCGCATCCACGCGCGCGATGTGAACCTGCTGGTGACCTCGGGCACCGTCACCTCCGGCGGGCTCGCCGAGCAGCGGCTGCCGCGCGGCGTCATCCACCAATTCGTGCCGATCGACGTGCCGTTTTACGTACGCCGCTTCCTCGATCACTGGCAGCCGGATCTCGCGCTATTCGTGGAGTCGGAATTATGGCCGAACATCATCATCGAGACGTCGCGCCGCGCGGTGCCGATGATCCTGGTCAACGGACGGCTGTCGGCGAACTCGTTCCGCCGCTGGCGCCATGCGCCGGCGACCATCGGCGACCTGTTGCGGCGGCTCGACCTCTGCCTCGCGCGCACGCCGGCCGACGCCGAGCGGCTCGGCGATTTGGGCGCGCGGCATGTCATCAACACCGGCGACCTCAAGCTCGACGGGCCGGCGCCGCCCGCCGACCGCGACAAGCTCGCGGCGCTGCAGCGCGCCGTCGCCGAGCGTCCGCTGATCGCGGCCGCCTCCACGCATGAAGGCGAGGAAGCCGCCATGATCGACGCGCACCAAAGACTGTGCGCGAACTTCCCCAATCTGCTGACGCTGATCGTGCCGCGGCATCCCGAACGCGGCGCCAGTGTCGCCGACCTCGCCCGCGCCGCCGGGCTCAACGTACGCCTGCGCTCGCGCGGCGAACTGCCGGACGTGGCGACTGGCATCTACGTCGCCGACACGGTGGGCGAGCTCGGCCTGATCTACCGCCTGGCGCCGATCGTATTCGTCGGCGGCTCGCTGATCAGGCATGGCGGGCAGAATCCGATCGAGCCCGCCAAGCTCGGCGCCGCCATTCTGCACGGACCGCACGTGGCGAATTTCGCCGAGATCTATGCCGCGCTCGATCACGCGCATGGCGCCGAACTGATCGCCGACCCCAGCAAGCTCACTGCCGCGCTCGCCGCCATGCTGGCGCAGCCGGAGACGCGCGCCCGCGTCGCCACGGCGGCGCGCAAGACGGTGGACGCGCTTGGCGGCGCGCTCGAGCGCACGCTGCAGTCGCTCGATCCCTATCTGATGCAGCTTCGGCTGCAGCGGGCCGACGATGCGTGAGCCGGCCTTCTGGTGGCGTCACGCCGGGCTCGCCGCGGGCCTGCTGGCGCCCGCCGCCGCCTGTTACGGTGCGATCGCCGCGCGGCGCATGATGAAGCAAGGCGCGCGCGCCGGCATACCGGTCCTGTGCGTCGGCAACTTCACGCTCGGCGGGGCCGGCAAGACGCCGGCTGCGATCATGCTCGCCAAGATGCTGCACGAGGCCGGCGAGCGGCCGTTTTGCCTGAGCCGCGGCTATGGCGGCAGCCTCACAGGGCCCAAGCTTGTCGATGCGCATGCCGATACAGCCGCGCAGGTCGGTGACGAGGCGCTACTGCTGGCGCGCGCCGCGCCGACCGTCATCGCGCGCGACCGCGCGGCGGGCGCGCAAGCAGCGCGCGCCACGGGCGCCAGCGTCGTGGTGATGGATGACGGCTTGCAGAATGCGTCGCTGGCCAAGGATTTCACCATCGCCATCATCGACGGCCGGCGCGGCACCGGCAACGCGCGCGTGTTTCCCGCCGGGCCCTTGCGCGCGCCGCTTCAGGCGCAGCTTGCGTGCACCGATGCGCTGCTGGTGGTTGGCGACGGCGACGGCGCGCGCGACGTTATTGCCGCCGCGCCCGGACTGCCGGTGTTCCATGGCCGCCTGCAGCCGGACGCGGCAGCGGTCGAAGCGCTGCACGCGCGTCAGGTACTCGCCTTCGCCGGCATCGGCGACCCGGACAAGTTCTTCGCCACCGCCGCGGCGGCCGGCATCGCCGTCGCCGAGCGTCGCGCCTTTGGCGACCACCATCGCTTCAGCGCCGAGGAAGCCGCGCAACTGATCATGCAGGCCGAGCACGGCGGGCTCGCGCTGCTCGCCACCGAGAAGGACCGCGCGCGCATGGCGGGCGAGCCGCTGCTCGCGGCGCTCGCCGAAAAGACGCATGTGCTGCCGGTAACGATGGTGGTGGCGGAGACGGACGCGTTGCGAAAGCTGGCGCTGGCCAAGCTGCGGCGTTAGCTATTTGCCGGGTTGCGAGTGCAGCCGCAGCAGCACCGCCTGCGGCGAGGCATAGGCCTCCTGCAGGTCCACGCTCCAGTATTTGAGCTCCTCAAGCGGGATCGGCACGCCGGTCACCGCGCAGCGCACAAAGGCGCCGGGCTTGACCACGCGGAAATCGCCGTCGAGGTATTTCACCTCGGCCTCGCCGTTCATCGGCGAGGAGCGGTCATAGCGATTGAGCAACGGGGGCCTCCATGGACGTCCGGCGCGGGGGGACTTACCAAAGATAGTCGCTTGGCGCGGCAAACGAAACCCCGCCTCCCGGCTTTGTCGCGTTAGATGTCTCAGAACAGGCTACCCTGCCCGCCGGTTCCACCGCCTCGCGCGCGCGGCTTGGCCTTGGCCAGCGGCGCAACGCCCTCGTCGTCGGCGGTCGCCGCGACGCGGCCGTCGGAAAATTCGATGTCCATGTGCATGCCGCCGGCGACCGCGGCGGCCGTGCGTAATGGGTGGCCAGCGCCGTCGCGCACCAGCGCAAAGCCCCGCGCCAGCACGCCGCGATAGGAGAAGGCCGCCAGCAATTGCCCGGCGCTGCGCAGGCGGTCGGCGCGCCGCTGCAAATAGTTCTCACGCGCGCGTTTGCTGCGCTGTCCAAGCGCGACGACGATTTCACTTGATCGCGTCAGCCGCTGCTTGAGCAGCCGCGGCGACAGCCGTGCTGCGGCGCGAGTCAATCGCGTGTGATGGATCTGCGCGTTGGCGATAAGCGCGCGCGGCAATCTTTCTGCGCAGGCGTCGAGGCGCTGGCGCGGCATCGCCAGCAATTCGTCGGCCGCCGGTAGGGCGCGCGCCGCCGCGCGCAATTCGGTGCGCCGCACCTCGATGCCGCGCTGCCAAGACCTGATTTGACGCGCGGCAAGCGCGGAGATTTCCGCCAGCAGGTCGTTGCGCACCGGCACCGCCATCTCGGCGGCGGCGGTCGGCGTCGGCGCGCGCCTGTCGGAGGCGAAATCGATCAGCGTGATGTCGGTCTCGTGGCCGACCGCGGAAATCAGCGGGATCATGCTCTCGGCCGCCGCCCTGACCACGATTTCCTCGTTGAACGACCACAGGTCCTCGAGCGAGCCGCCGCCGCGCGCCACGATGATCAGGTCCGGCCGCGGCAGCGCGCCGCCTTCCGGCAACGCATTGAAGCCGCGAATGGCGTTGGCGACCTCGGCGGCGGAAGCCTCGCCCTGCACGCGCACCGGCCAGACCAGCACGCGGCGCGGAAAGCGGTCGGCGAGGCGATGCAGGATGTCGCGGATGACGGCGCCGGTCGGCGAGGTGACGACGCCGATCACCTCGGGCAAAAACGGCAGCAGTTGTTTGCGCGCCTCGTCGAACAGGCCCTCGGCGGCGAGCTTCCTCTTGCGCTCCTCCAAAAGCTTCATCAGCGCGCCAACGCCGGCCGGCTCCAGCGTATCGATGACGATCTGGTATTTCGAGGAGCCGGCAAACGTCGTGAGCTTGCCCGAGACGATGACGTCGAGGCCCTCTTCGGGCTTGACGCGCATGCGGCCGTAGACGCCCTTCCAGATCACGCCCTCTAAGACCGCTTTGTCGTCTTTCAGGCGGAAATAGACGTGCCCGGAGGGCGACGGGCCCTTGAAGCCGGACACCTCGCCGCGCACCCGGACATAGCCATAGGCGTCCTCGACGGTCTTGCGGAGCGCAGCTGACAACTCGGAGACGGTCCATTCCGGCAGGTTGACGCGCGGCGCGCCCTCCGCGCCCGCGTCGATATCCTCGGTGATTTTGCCGCCTGCCATGCCGCTACCGTATACAACTACCGCCGCCGCGCGAGCCAGCCCCGCCGCGGCAACCTCCCATCAACCCTTTTGCCGCATTCTTACGGGCGGAGGCGGCCATGACCAATCCCCACGAGCATGAAATCGAAAATATAAAGGTGCGGATCCGCTGTTCGGAATGCCGGACCACCTTTCATGAACGGCTGAACCGGGTGATCCACGGTGACCGCGTCACCTGCCCGACCTGCCATGACGAGATGCATTTCCACGGCATTGGCCACATCCACGACCATGACAGCGTCGAGGCCTATATCCACCACGTGGAAGAGCACACCAACCGTCCGCATTTTTCGCTGCGGCGCTGAGAGCGCCTGTCGATAAGCGCCCGCTCCCCCTTGTCCTCTTGAGCCCCGCCCGCTAACCGACAACGGTAGCGGGCGGATGCATTATGAATGTCCTGATCCTCGGTTCCGGCGGCCGCGAGCACGCGCTGGCCTGGAAAATCGCGGCGAGCCCGCTCGCGGATAAGATTTACTGCGCGCCCGGCAATGCCGGCATCGCCCAGGAAGCCGACTGCGTCGCGCTCGATCTCGCTGACCATGCGGCGGTGATCGCCTTCTGCAAGGCCAACGCAATCGACTTCGTCGTGGTCGGGCCGGAAGTGCCGCTGGTCGCCGGCATCGCCGACGACCTGGAAGCCGCCGGGATCAAGACCTTCGGCCCGTCCAAATGGGCGGCGCGGCTCGAAGGCTCGAAAGGCTTCACCAAGGATTTGTGCAAGGCCAACAAGATTCCGACCGCGGCCTATGAGCGCTTCAAGGGCGCGGCGGCCGCGAAGGACTACGTGCGCAAAAAGGGCGCGCCGATCGTGGTAAAGGCGGACGGCCTCGCCGCCGGCAAAGGCGTGGTGGTAGCGGAGACGGTCGCGGAAGCCGAAGCCGCCATCGACATGATGTTCGGCGGCGGCCTGGGCCAGCCTGCCTGGGAAATCGTCATCGAGGATTGCCTCGTCGGCGAGGAGGCCTCGTTCTTCGCGCTGTGCGACGGCGAAACCGCGATCGCGATGGCATCGGCGCAGGACCACAAGCGCGTCGGCGACGGCGACAAGGGTCCTAACACCGGCGGCATGGGCGCCTATTCGCCGGCGCCGGTGATGACGGCGGAAATGAATCAGCGCATCATGGACGAGATCATCCAGCCGACGGTGCGCGCGCTTCACGCGATGGGGGCGCCATACAAGGGCGTGTTGTTCGCCGGACTGATGATCACCAAAGACGGCCCGCAATTGATCGAATACAACGTGCGCTTCGGCGATCCGGAATGCCAGGTGCTGATGCTGCGCCTGAAGTCCGACCTGCTGCCGGCGCTGATCGCGGCGCGCGACGGCCAGCTCAAGCATTTCGATCTGCGCTGGACTGACGAGGCCGCGCTCACCGTGGTGATGGCGGCGAAGGGCTATCCCGGCCCATACGCCAAGGGTTCGCTGATCGAAGGCCTTGACGAGGCCGCACAAGTCGAAGGTGTCGAAATCTTCCACGCCGGAACCAAAGCCGACGGCGATCACATTGTCGCGAACGGCGGTCGCGTGCTCAACGTCTGCGCGCGCGGCAAGACGGTGCGCGATGCTCAATCGCGCGCCTACGCTGCCATCGATCGCATCAAATGGCCGGACGGTTTCTGCCGCCGCGATATCGGCTGGCGCGCGATCGCGCGCGAGATAAAGTCCACGTAAAACGTTCTGCGCAAAACGGCGCGGTTAAGGAAAAAATTTGCGCAAGCGCGGCGGAACTTCGTCTATTCCGCGACCTTAGACGAAATGCTGAGTCGAATTGCGAATGCCGCGCTTGCGCCGGCGGCGATAGCGAGTTCGGCGCGAAAATCTTATCTCCTGCCGCGAGGGGCAAGACAGAAGCAGGAGACTGAAAGCAATGAAGAAGATCGCAACGACTCTGGTATTTGCAGCGTTCGTCGTCGCGCCGGCATTCGCCGCCACCCACCACAAGAAAGCGGACGAGGCCACCAGCGCCTATGCGGCGGCCAGCGATCCGGACGTGGTGATCGTGAACGGCAAGGTGGTCGGCGCCGATCCGGACGCCAACGTGCGCCTCAATCTGCGGCGCGATCCGGAGTTGCAGGCGAACTGACAATTCCCCTCCAAGCGTCGCAAAGCCCGGCCTCCCCGCGAGGGGCTTTGCTTTTTGCGCACCAGCCTCTCCCGCAAAGAAACAAGGTTCGGTAAGGTCGGCGCCATGCCCGATCTCGCCGACCTGTTCCCCGGATTTGCCTCGCACTGGATCGACACCTCGGCCGGCAGACTGTTCGCGCGTTCCGGCGGCAGCGGGCCGCCGCTTTTGCTGCTGCACGGCTATACCGAAACCAACGTGATGTGGCATCGCGTGGCGCCGGCGCTCGCCGCACGCTTTGCGCTGGTGATCCCCGACTTGCCCGGCTACGGCTGGTCGGCGGTGCCGGATGCCGACGCCAACCACGCGCCCTACGACAAGCGCTCGATGGCCAAGGCCATGGTCGAGCTGATGGAGCAGCTCGGCCACGTGCGCTTTCGTCTCGCCGGCCACGACCGCGGCGGCCGCGTCGCCTATCGCCTGGCGCTCGATCATCCCGGGCGGCTCGAGCGTCTGGCCACGCTCGACATCGTGCCGACCTACGACATGTGGCGCGGCATGGACGCCAACATGGCGATGAAGGTCTGGCACTGGCCGTTCCTGGCGCAACCTTATCCGCTGCCGGAAATGCTGATCGGCAAGGCGCCGGTCGCGTGTCTAGAATGGAAGATGGCAAGCTGGGCCAAGGCGAAAAATCTTTCCGCTTTCGACCCACGCGCGCTCGAGCATTATCGCGCCTCGTTCTCCGATCCGCTGCACATCCACGCCCAGTGCGAAGACTACCGCGCCGGCGCGCCCGGCGGGGCCGATGTCGTCAACGATGAGGCCGACCGCAAGGCGGGCGAGACCATTTCCTGCCCGCTGCTGGCGCTGTGGGGCGGCGCCGGCATCGCCAACGAGACCGGCGGTCCCTTGGCGATCTGGAAGCAATGGGCGCCGCAGGCGACCGGCCAGCCGATCGATTCCGGCCATTTCCTCACCGAGGAAAATCCCGACGCCACCGCCGCGGCTTTGCTAGAGTTCTTCAGCGCCTGAAGAATTATTTGCCGGAGACCCCTGATGCATCCTGTGTTGCGGCTTTACGAGGACGTGCTCTCGACCGCCGAGACCATCGACTTCAACCTGCCGCCGCTGCCGCGTTTCATCTTCGTGGTGCACGGCTCGGCCACGATCGCCGGCGAGACCGTCAAAGAAGGCGCCTCCTGGCAGGGCGAAGGCGCCGCGCTCGTCAAGCCGGGCAAGGGCGGCGTCACCTGCTGGCGCTGGGAATTGTCGCGCGGCGACCGCGGCTCGACGGTTGCCAGCGCGCCCGGCATGATCTCGCACGAGAAGCTCACCGCATTCCTGGAGACGCTGCCCAAGGGTGAATTGTTGATGCGCGGCGACAGCGTCGCCTTTCCGCCCGGCGGCTGCGCCCATCTGCACCGGCATCAGGGGCCGGGCATCCGCTGCATGATCGAGGGCGGCATCCGCATCGACACGCATGGCCACTCGACTTCTTATGGGCCGGGCGGCGCCTGGTACGAGACCGGGCCCGACCCCGTATTCGCGCAGGCGGCGGCCGACCGGCCGAGCCGCTTCATCCGCGTGATGATCCTGCCGCGCGAACTGATCGGCAAAAGCTCGATCGAGTATTTGAACGACGACGACAAGGCGAAGCCGAAGACGCAAAGTTACAAGATCTACGCCGACGCGCCGATTTCGTTCGGGGTGAAGAAGTGAGGATTCCCTCTCCCCGCTTGCGGGGAGAGGTGAAGGACGCGGTATGACCACCATCGACCGGCAGCAGGCTTTCACCGGCACCAAGGAGGCGGCGCCCGCGCTGCAGCTCGATGCGGCACGGCTGGAAAATTATTTGCCGGCGCAGGTGAAGGGCTTCGCCGGCCCGCTGACGGTCAAACAGTTCAAGGGCGGCCAATCGAACCCGACTTATCTTTTACAGACACCGGCGCGCCGTTACGTCCTGCGCCGCAAGCCGCCGGGCAAGCTCTTGCCGTCGGCGCACGCGGTCGACCGCGAATTCCGCGTCATCCGCGCGCTCTACGCGCAAGCCTTTCCCGTCGCCGAGCCGCTCGTCTATTGCGCCGACGAGAGCATCGCCGGCACGGCGTTCTACGTGATGAGCTTCGTCGACGGCCGCGTGTTCTGGGAACCGCAGATGCCGGGCTCCAACCCGGCCGAGCGCGCCGCGGTCTATGACGGCATGAATGACACCATGGCGCGGCTGCACAGCTTCGATCCGGCGCAAATCGGTTTGGGCGATTTCGGGCGCGGCGAGAACTACGTGGCGCGCCAGGTCGAGCGCTGGTCGAAGCAGTATCGCGCCTCGGAAACCGAAACGATCGACGCCATGGAGCGGCTGATCGAATGGCTGCCCCAGCACATTCCACCGGGTGGACCGGCGCGATTGGTGCACGGCGACTACCGGCTCGACAATCTCATCGTCGCGGCAACCGAGCCGAAGGTGGTCGCGGTGCTGGACTGGGAATTGTCGACGCTCGGCGACCCGCTCGCCGACTTTTCGTATCACCTGATGGCCTGGCACATGCCGCACTCGGACAGCACGGCCGGCACCGCCTCGCTGGTCGGCCACGATCTTGCGGCGCTCGGCATTCCGTCGATGGCGGACTATGTGGACGCTTATGTCGCGCGCACCGGGCTTGATCCGCGCCCCGCGCTGCCGGTCTATCTCGCCTATAACTTCTTCCGCATCGCCGCCATCCTGCAGGGCATCATCGGCCGCGTGCGCGACGGCACCGCCACATCTGAATTCGCGCCGGCCAAAGCCGAGATGATCCGCCCGCTCGCCGAGAAGGCGTGGGAGTTTGCGCGGCAGGCGTAGCCTCATCGCAAACGTTAGGGTCAACAAATTCTTTCATGAAGCCGCCGTTTTTCGCGCAATGACGTTGCGCAAAATTGACATTTGGCCAAGTAGCTTCGCTGCACGATGAGAAATACCTCCATCAACCGCGCGGGCAGGCTTGGCGTTTATGTCGTCACGCCGAAGAACAGACGCGTGGTCAAGCCAGTACGGTCGCGAGCGGATGACGACCAAGATGACGATTTGACGGACGATCGGCCGCCGCCGCAGCCCGGCACGGGCAAGCTGGTGGATAAGACGGTCTAAGCGTCGAAGCGTTGACGCAGCCTAGCGCCTCGCCTGGAAAAACTCCTTCAACAATCCGGCGCACTCGCTCTCGTTGATGCCGCCATAGACCTCGGGCCGATGGTGGCAGGTCGGCGAGGCAAAAAACCGCACGCCGTGCTCGACCGCGCCGCCCTTCGGGTCGCTCGCGCCGAAATAAAGCCGGCGGATGCGCCCAAACGACATCGCGGCGGCGCACATGGTGCAGGGCTCGAGTGTCACATAGAGATCGCAGTCGGTGAGCCGCTCGCTGCCCACGACGGCCGCCGCCTGCCGGAGCGCCAGCAATTCCGCGTGCGCGGTCGGGTCCTTGTCGGAAAGCGTGCGGTTGCCGGCGCGCGCGATCACGGCGCCGTCGCGCACGATGACGCAACCGACCGGCACCTCGCCGCGTCCCTCGGCGGCGCGGGCCTCCTCCAGCGCGAATTGCATGAATGCGGGCAATGCCATAAAGCGTGCTCATGCCCGAAAAAACCACCCATGACAAACAGGGCGAACGCATCGCCAAGGTGATGGCGCGGGCGGGGCTCGCCTCGCGGCGCGAGGCGGAGGCCTGGATCGCCGCCGGGCGCGTTTCCGTCAACGGCGCGGTGATCACCTCGCCCGCGCTCAACGTCACGCCGGCCGACCGCATCGTGGTGGACGGCCAACCCTGCGCGCGCGCGAGCGCACGCGGCTGTTCCGCTATCACAAGCCGCGCGGCCTGGTGACCACCCACTCCGACCCCGAGGGACGGCCGACCATCTTCCGCGCGCTGCCCAAGGATCTGCCGCGGGTCATCAGCATCGGCCGGCTCGACATCAACACCGAAGGGCTGCTGCTGCTCACCAACGACGGCGGGCTCGCGCGCGTGCTCGAGCTGCCGGCGACCGGCTGGCTGCGGCGCTACCGCGTGCGCGCGCTCGGCCGCGTCATGCAGCCCGCGCTCGACCGGTTGCGCGCCGGCATCACCGTCGAGGGCGTGCATTACGGGCCGATCGAGGCGACGCTCGACCGCGAGCAAGGCGCCAATGTCTGGCTCACCGTCGGCATCCGCGAGGGCAAGAACCGCGAAGTGCGAAAAGTGCTGGAGACGCTTGGCCTGCAAGTGAACCGGCTGATCCGCGTGGCGTTCGGGCCGTTCGAATTGGGCGGGCTCGAGGACGGCGCGGTGGAGGAAGTCGCGACCGAGGCGTTGAAGGCGGCACTCGGGCCGGAGATCGCCGAACAGGCGGAAGCGGATTTCGAAGCGCCGGTGGTGGATCATGCCGTGAGCAACCGGCTTTGGCCCGTCACCCTGAAGCGCGCGCGCGGCAGAGCCGCGCATCGAAGGATGACGGATCGTCGCCGCGGCGCGGGCACCCGAACGACAAGAAAAAGCAGACCTCGCCGCGACCGCACCGGCGGGCCGCGGCCGAAATATCCGAGGCCGAAATAATGCGCGTCGTCGGCGGCCGATTGCGCTCGCGCCCGATCGTCGGGCCGAAGTCGGACGGCTTGAGGCCGACCGCCGATCGCTTGCGCGAGTCGCTGTTCAACATCCTCGCCCACGCTTACGGCGACCCGGTGAGCGGCGCGCGCGTGCTCGACCTGTTCGCCGGCACCGGCGCGCTCGGCATCGAAGCGATCTCGCGCGGCGCGGCCTTCGCGCTGTTCGTCGACGACGGCGTCGAGGCGCGCGCGCTCTTGCGCGACAATGTCGGCACGCTCGGCCTCGGCGGCGTCACCCGCATTTTCCGCCGCGACGCCACCAGGCTCGGGCCCGCGCACCCGCTTGAGCCGTTTACCCTCGCCTTTCTCGATCCGCCCTACCGCAAGGGCCTCGGCGAAAAAGCGCTCTGCTCGGCGCGCGACGGCGGCTGGCTCGTCCCCGGCGCGCTGGTGGTGGTGGAGGAAGCGGCCGACGCCGCGTTCAAGGCGCCGGAGGGATTCGAGGAACTGGAGCGGCGCGACTACGACGACACGGAGCTGGTGTTTTTGCGGATGAGCTGACCAGGTCTTCTCAACCGCATTCTTTTTTGTGGCTCTGCTGACACCGCTTCGCCATTTCCTGCGCCTGAGCGATCTGCGCCGGTGTCATTTTCTTGGCGAGCCCATCACGGAGCATAGTGCCTACATAGTCTTCCGAGGATGCCGCGATACTATACCAAATATATGCGTGGACATTGTCCTGCGCTACGCCGCGGCCTTTTGCGTACATCGATCCGAGAGCATACAGTGGCGCCGCATATCCCTGGTAATTGGCTGCCAAGCGATACAATTTCATTGCTTCGCTGTAGTCTTGGCTAACGCCTTTTCCGTTTTCATACATCGTGCCGAGCAAGAACTGTGCGTGTGCGTCTCCCCGATCAGCTAAGGGGCGCCATAACGTGACGGCGGTCGCATAATCACCGCGGTCGTGTGCGGCCACACCATCTTCAAGCTGTCCTGCGCCTGCGACCCGCACAACGCATAGCGTCAAGCTAACGACGATGGTCGAAACCCATTTCCAATTCATTGCATGCCTCGACTTAAAGGGGACTGCGAACAAATTCCCGGGCGGCTAGCGGATATCCGTTTCTGCAACACGCCTCAGCGGAAAGCTTCACACGCGCTATTTGCAATAGCAACGATTCGTCGGCCAATCGGTTGATGAATTCGCCCTCGCTCACCGCCGTCCGAACAGCCGCTCGATATCGGTGAGCTTCAATTCCACATAAGTCGGCCGGCCGTGGTTGCACTGGCCGGAATTGGGCGTTTCTTCCATCTCGCGCAACAGTGCGTTCATCTCCTCCGGCTTGAGCCGGCGGCCGGCGCGCACCGAGCCGTGGCAGGCCATGGTGGCGGATACGTGCAGCAGGCGGCGCTCCAACGGCAGTTCGTCGTCCCATTCCGCCATGTGCTCGGCGAGGTCGTGCAACAGGCCCTGCACGTCAACCTCGCCCAGCATCGACGGCGTCTCGCGCACGGCAATCGCGCCGGGGCCGAAGAATTCGATCGCGAGGCCGAAGCGCGCCAGATCCTCGGCGCGCGCGGCGAGCCGCGCGGCGTCGGCCTCGTCGAGCTCGACGATCTCCGGAATCAGCAGGATCTGCCGCGCCACGCCCGCTTTGCCAATGGCCGCTTTCATGCGCTCGTAGACGATGCGCTCGTGCGCGGCGTGCTGGTCGACGATGATCAGCCCGTCGCGGGTCTGCGACACGATATAGGTTTCGTGCACCTGCGCGCGTGCCGCGCCGAGCGGACGCTCGATCAGGTCCGCCGCCGGCTCGAAACTGTCGACGCGGGCGTCGGCCGACGGCTCGCCGACGTCGAAGGCGGCTTGCGCGGCTTCCGCCAGGCCGAGCGCGGTGGCGCTGCGCGCCGAGACGAAGCCGGGCGGCCGCGCCGGCGAGCGGCGCCAGTCGTAGGCGCCGCGGCGCGCCACCGGCCGGAACGCGGCGATGGTGGCGCTGCCGCCGGTCGTCGCCGCGCGCTGGGCATCGCGCGCCAGCGCCGCCTTCAGCGCGCTCACGATCAAACCGCGCACCAAACCGCCGTCGCGGAAGCGCACTTCGGTCTTGGCCGGATGCACGTTGACGTCGACCTCGCGCGCTTGAAGCGTGACGAACAGCGCCAGCAGCGGATGCCGGTCGCGCGGCAGATAGTCGGCATAGGCGCCGCGCACCGCGCCGACCAGAAGCCTGTCGCGCACCGGCCGGCTGTTGACGAAGAGATACTGGCCGAGCGTATTGGCACGCGATAGCGTCGGCAGGCCGGCGAAGCCCTCGACGCGCACGCCCTCGCGCCCGGCATCGATGGCAATGGCGTTCGCGTGGAAGTCGGGCCCGAGCACATCGCCGAGCCGCGACAATTCGTCTTCGGCCGCGCCCCAAGTCACCGGCGCGCGTTCCTCGCCGGCGAGCGTGAAGGCGACGTCGGGGCGGCTCATGGCCAGGCGGCGCACGACCTCGCGCACGGCCTCCGCCTCGCTGCGGTCGGTCTTGAGGAACTTCAGCCGCGCCGGCGTCGCATAAAACAGATCGCGCACTTCGACAGTGGTGCCCTGCCCGAGCGCGGCCGGCTTGACGTCGGATTTCTTGCCGGCGTCGACCTCAAGCGACCATGCATGCGGCTCGGAATTGTGCCGCGCGGTGATGGTCAGCCGCGCCACTGCGCCGATCGAGGGCAAGGCCTCGCCGCGGAAGCCAAGCGTGTCGATCGCCAGCAGGTCGTCGCCCTTGAGCTTGGAGGTGGCGTGGCGTTCGACGGCGAGCGAGAGGTCAGCGCGCGTCATGCCCTCGCCATCGTCGGTGACGCGAATGAGCCGCCGGCCGCCCCCGTCGGTCAGCACATCGATGCGGCGCGCGCCGGCATCGAGCGCGTTCTCGACCAGCTCCTTGACCACGCTCGCCGGCCGTTCGACCACCTCGCCGGCGGCGATGCGGTTGACGATTGATTCGGACAGTTGGCGGACGGGCATGGAGGGCGCCTGATTTGATTTTGCGCCAACTCTATCGGCGCGGCGTCGCGCCCGCGAGGTCGGAGGCGCGTCCTACCCCCGTTATTCAAGCCCTGGCCGGCCGCTACGCAGACTTTTGATGCGCCCGCGGTGCTTCTTGCCCTCCAGCCGCTGGCGCTTGGCGGCTTTCGGCACCTTGGTGGCGCGCCGCGGCACGGGCTTAACCGCCGCCTGACGGATCAGATCGAACAGCCGCTCGCGCGCGTCGGCACGGTTGCGCGCCTGGTCGCGGTGCGCTTGCGCGACGATGACGATCACGCCCTCTTTGGTCAGCCGCTTACCGGCAAGCCGCATCAGCCGCACGGCGACGTCGTTGGGCAGCGACGGCGAGTGCCGCACGTCGAAGCGAAGCTGCACCGCCGAAGACACCTTGTTGACGTTCTGCCCGCCCGGCCCGGAGGCGCGCACGAAGGATTTCCGACAGTTCGGAGTCGTCGATCGAGATCGTGTCGGTGATCGGGAGAAGCATAACATTGACTTTAACCTGTCATCGCCGGGCTTGTCCCGGCGATCTCGCTTAGGAAGGCATCGTGCCCTCCTTATCGGGAGGGCCGGGTCAAGCCCGGCCATGACAACAGAAAGGTCACAACCCCATCAAATACTTCTTCGCCAGCATCTTGCCCTCTTCCACCGCCGGCTGGTCGAAGGCGTCGACGCCGAGCAAATGCGCGGCAATGATCGTCTCCAGCATGAAATGCATGAGCAGTTCGCCGAGGCTCTCTTCGTCGAGTTTCGGCAGATGGATCGTGCGCACGGGGCAGCCGTTCTTCGCCAATGTCTCGGCGGTGGCGCGGCCTTCGGCGGCGGCGAGATCGCCGATGGTCTTGCCGCCGAAATCGGGCTCGCCGGCGAGCTTGGCGAGCACCGCGTCGATGCGCGGTCCGCGCCCGGCGGCATCGAGCGTGACGACGGTGAACAGCTTGTCGCGCGGCCCGCCGATGAACAGTTGCACCTGGCTGTGCTGATCGACCGGCCCGAGGGCTGCGACCGGCGTGGTGCCCTTACCGTTTTTGCCGAGGCTTTCCGCCCAGAGCTGCACGTACCAATGGGTGAAGCGCTCGAGCCGGTCGGCATAGGCCATCAACACGCTGATGCTCTTGCCTTTCGTTTCGGCAAGCGCCACGGCAAGTGCGGCTCCGAGCGCGGCCGGCACCTCGGCCGCTTTTTTCTTCCCCAGCACCGGCTTGAGCGCGAGCGAGGCGCCCTCGCGCACCGCCGCGATGTCGAGATCGAGCATCGCCGCCGGCAGCAGCCCGACATTGGTCAGCGCGGAAAATCGCCCGCCGACGCCGGTGTGATGATCAAGGATCGGCACGTGATGGGCGGCGAGCAGATCGCGTAGCCCGTTGCGCTTGCCGGGCTTCGCCGGCTCGGTCAGGCCGAGGAAATTATCCGGAATGCGCGTCTCCAGCCCCTGCGCCTTCGCCGCGGTGAGCGCGGCGATGGTTTGCATCAGCGTCTCGGCGGTGCCGCCGGATTTCGAGATGGCGACGTAGCGCGTGGTCGTGTGCGGCAGCCGGGCGAGCAGCGTGCTGAACGTCTCGGCGTCGAGATTGTCCATGAAATGCAGGCGCGGCGGCGGGCGCAGGCTGCCTACGCCCGGCACCGCATGACCGGCAAGCTGCGCCAGCGTCTGGCCGCCGAGGCTCGATCCGCCGGTGCCGAGCAAGACCACGTCGGTGGCATTCTTCGCCAGGCGGCGGCCGGCCTCGCGGATCGCCGTCAGATCGTCGTGGGTTTCCGGTAGCCGCAGCAGCGGCAAGGCCCCATCGGCGTGGCGCGCGCGTAAAACCTCGAGCGCAGCCTCGGTGCGGTCGAGCGCGGCGTGCAAGGCCTTGTCGGCGACGCCATGCGGGCCGATGTTGCGATCAAGCGCGCTATCGATGGACTGGTGTATCGCCATGGCTGCGGGTCTATCTGCCCTTAACGCGCAGGGCGCGCAACCGTTCACTCGCTCGACGTCAAGCCCTTCGGCCGGCCGGCCACGGTGACCAGCATACCGCCGCCATAGAGCCGCTTGGCCACCCGCTTGGCGTCCGCGATGCCGACGGCGTCGATCATGGCGCCGCGGCGCTGGATGTAGTCGATACCGAGATTGTCGAGCTGGATCTGGGTGAGTTGGGCGGCTACCTTCGACGAGGAATCGAGCGAGAGCGCATAGGCGCCCTTGAGGAACGATTTCGCGGCCGCCATTTCGTCGGGCGTCGGGCCGCTCTCGGCCATGCGCTTGGTCTCGCTCTCGATGATCGCCAGCGCGTCGCCGGTGCGGTCGGCGCGGGTGGCCGTGCCGCCGAGCACGACGGCGGCGCGGCGGAACCAGACCAGGCTGTCGGAGACGCCGTAGGCGAGCCCGCGCTTCTCACGCACCTCCTGGTAAAGCCGCGAGGAGAAGGTGCCGCCGCCCAGGATGTGGTTGACGACATAGCCTGCCATGAAATCGGGATCGTGGCGGGCGAGCCCCGGGCCGCCGAAGGTGACCACCGCCTGCGGCACGTCGAGATCAATCACGATGCGGCGGCCGAGCCCGCTTGGGCTGGCGCTGGCGACCGGCTTGAGATTGCCCTTCGCCGGCAGGCCGGCGAAGGCGCGGTCGATGAGCGCGCCGGCCGCCTTGGCGTCGATGTCGCCGACGATCGAGATGGTCAGCACGTTGCGCGCGAAGACACGGCGCACGTAGTCGTGCAGGTCGGTGGCGGTGATGCGCGGCACGCTCTCCAGCGTGCCCTGGCTCTCGCGGCCGTAAGGATGATCCGGGAACGCGGTCTGCCACCAGCGGCGGCTGGCCAGACTGTTGGGATTGGTGCTGTCGCGTCGCAACACCGACAGCATCTGCCCGCGCACCCGCTCGACCGCATCGGCGTCGAAACGCGGCGCGCTCAGCGCAAGGTGCAGGAGATCGAAGGCTTCGTCGCTGTGTTCGCTGAGCGTGCGCAGCGAGCCATGGAAATAGTCGCGCACGACCTGGAAGCGGAGCTCGATCGCATGGTTCTCCAGCCGCTCGTGAAAGGTCGTGCCGTCGAGGTCGCCGGCGCCCTCGTCGAGCAGGTCGGCGGCGAGATTGGCAGTGCCGGCCTTGTCCGCCTCGTCCTGGGCGGAGCCGCCGTGGAAGGCGTAGTTGAGCGCGATGAGTGGCACGGACTGCTCGCGCACCAGCCAGGCCTCGATGCCCGACGGACTGACGATCTTCTCGATGGTCATCGCCGAGGCGGGCGCGGCCGTCGTGAGCGCAAGCATGGCGAGCGCGGCGGCGACCAGAATACGACTCATGATTTTTTCTCCGCCTGCGGCGTCGCGTCTTTGATCAGATAGCCGGTGACCGAGCGGCGCTTGTCGAGCCACTGGCGGGCGGCGGCATGGACTTCGTCGAGTGTGACGGCGCGGATGCGCTCGGGCCAGCGGCGCACGTCGTTGACGGTGCCGCCGGCGGTCAGCGTGCTGCCGTACCAGCGCGCCATGCTGACCTGGTTGTCCTGTGCGTAGATCGCGTCGGCGATCATGCGCGACTTGGAACGCTCGAGTTCTTCGGCGGTGACGCCGTGGGCGATGATGTCGGCCAGCACCACGTCGGCATCGGCTTCCACCTGCGGCAGCGTGACGCCCGGGCGCGGCGCGACGAACACGCCGAATTTCGACATGTCGAAGGCAGCGCTGTCGTACCAGGCGGCGGCGCTCACCGCGACGCGCTTGTCCACCACCAGCGCGCGGTAAAGCCGGCTGTTGGTGCCGCCGCCGACGACATGCGCGAGCACTTCGAGCGCTTCCGATTGCCCCGGTTTGCCGGTATGAAACGAAGGCACCAGATATTCGCGTTGCATGACCGGCTGCTCGACGTGCGGATCGGCGAGCGTCAGCGAACGTACCGCCACCGGCGGCGGCTCCTGCGGACGGTTGCGCGGCAGGATGTCGGCGTGGCGGGCGACCTTGCCGTAGGTCGCGTCGGCGACTTTCAGCGCCTCGTCCGGCTCGACGTCGCCAGCGACGATCACGATGGCATCGTTCGGCGCGTAGAAGCGCCGGTAGAAGCCGATGGCGTCGTCGCGCGTGAGCTGCTCCATCTCGTGCCGCCAGCCGATCGTCGGCTTGCCGTAGGGATGGTTGAGGAACAATGCGGCATCGATTTGAATTCCCAAGCGCGCGCGCGGATTGTTTTCGATGCGCATGTTCTCCTCTTCGAGGATGACGTTGCGCTCGGGTAGCACCACCTCGTCGGTCAGCTGCAGCCCGGTCATGCGATCGGCCTCGAAATCCATCACCGCCTTGAGCTGCTCGCGCGGCACGCGCTGGTAAAAGGCCGTGTAGTCGTTCGAGGTAAAGGCGTTCTCCTGGCCGCCGACGTGGGCGACTGCTTGCGAGAATTTGCCGGCCGGATTCTTCGCCGTGCCCTTGAACATCAGGTGTTCGAGGAAATGCGCGAGGCCGGACTTGCCCGGCGTCTCGTCGGCGGCGCCGACCTTGTACCAGATCATGTGGGTGACGACCGGCGCGCGGTGGTCGGGGATGACGACCAGTTGCAGCCCATTCGCCAATGTGTAGTCGGCAACCGGAGCGCCCGCCGGCTCGGCCGCAAGCAAAGGCGCCGCGAGCGCAGCCGCCGCGACCGCAACGGCGATCGGAAAAATTCTTCGTTTCAATGTCATGATTCTACAGCTTTGCAACCTGCAGCTATGCGCCTCAAGCGAAGTTTCTCGGCTGGTGCATAAGGCTATCAATGGCTCGGCAGACGGCCGCGGGACTATTTGTCGCCGTCAATGATACCGTGAGTGCCCAGATAGTTCGTTGCTTTCGGAGCGGCCGCGCCCTTGACGACGCCATAGGGCTGGTCCGGCGATGGCGTCTGATAGCCCGGCGGCGGTTCGGTCAAAGCGGTGCGCGGCGGCTCGCCGGTGAATCGGCTAACGACCGGATCGTCTTTACCGAAAACCTTGCCGAAAAACGATCCTTTATCGCCGAGCTTTGACGGCGGCAGCGGGCCGCTCGAGCCGTTCGGCGACAGCTGATAGCCATCATCGGTGCGGACCATCGTGCGCGGCTTGGGTCCCGGCGTCATTTCATCGGGCCGCAGCGGCCGTTGCTCATTTCGCAAGGCCTCGTCCGCATTCAGGCTGGCTTTGCGCTTGAGCGCCGCTTCCTGCTTGGCCCGTTTCACGTCCGGATCGACCGGCCAGGCCGGGTTGTTGGCAACTGCGGCGTCGGCCCGCTCAGGCGGCGGCAGGCCGCGGTTCGGCGGGATCACCAGCGGCGCCCGCTCCTCGTAATTGATGCCCGGACCGTCCTGTCTGAGGCCAAGCTGCTCCATCAGGCCGCGTATGATCCGAGTGTCGAGCGGCGCGTCGTCATCGCCGTCGCCGGCGCGCGCGGCGGTGCCGGCGGTGAGCAGCGCGGCGCCGAGCAGGCAACCGAAAGCCGCGCGCGAAACCGCCCGCATGCTGAATTTGGCCGCCAGTCTTGTCCGCGAGCTACCGGTCATCCGATCCCTAACTCTTGAACTTCCAAGGGGATACCGCGTTCCGAAGCGTCAATATTGTCCGGGATCAGGGCGCTTTTTGGGCGCGCTCCCCGGCCAAGGATTCATACAGCAGACCTATGACCCCGGCAACGATGGCCACGTCGGCTAGGTTAAAGACGTACCAGTTAAACCGCCAAGTTCCGCCGGAAACGTGGAAAAACACGAAATCGGCGACCCAGCCATAGGCCAGCCGGTCGATCGCGTTGCCCACCGCCCCGCCAATGATCAGGCCGAGCGCCAGCGCAGTCAGCCGGTCTTTGCAGCGCGCCAGCCAGAGCCAGAGCAGCAGCACCGCCACCGCCTTGAAGCCGAGCAGCAGCCATTGGCCGAGCGTCCCTTGGGTCTGGAACAGGCCGTAGCTGATGCCGGTGTTCTTGGTGAGGATGAAATCGAAGAACGGGCCGAGCCGCAGCGGATGGTCGGCGAGATCGTAGAACTGCAAGAGATAGAGCTTGCTCGCCTGATCGATCAGGCAGGCGATCGCCGCGACGGCAAGGCCGAAGCGGGTCAGTGGGCCAATCCAATAGCTGCGCATTCACTCCGCCGCCTTGCGCATGGTTTCCCATTCGCGCAGCGCCTTGGCGTCGCGCGGCGAGACGTCCGGATAATCCGGATCGGCGCCGATGGTGGTGAGGATCTTCCACGAGCGCGCGCATTTGGTGCCTTCGGCGAGATTGGGCACCACGGCGACCCCCGCGACGTCGGGCAAGCGGAACGCATTGGCCGGCCCTTCATCATTCACCAGCGTCGCCGCTGAGGTAATGCAGACTTCGGCGAGATCGACGTCAGCCACCGCCTCGAACAAGTCTTCGTCGGAGACATGCACGATCGGATGCGCCTCGAGCGACGAGCCGATGCGCTTCTGCGCGCGCTCGATTTCCAGCGCGCCGGTGACGACGCGGCGCACGGTGCGCACCTTGCGCCATTTGTCCGCCAAAGCGTCGTCGCGCCAAGCGGCCGGGACTTCATGGAAGGTCTCGAGGTGCACGGATTTCGCGTCCGCGCCATAACGCGAGCCCCAAGCTTCTTCCGCGCTGAAGCAGAGCATCGGCGCAAGCCAGGTCACCGTGCAACGGAACAGATGATCGAGTACCGTGAGGCAAGCCTTGCGCGCGGTCGACGAATACGGGTCGCAATAAAGCGTGTCCTTGCGGATATCAAAATAGAACGCCGAGAGGTCCGCGGTCATGAAGGCAGACAGCGAAGCGAAGATGCGCTTGTAGTCGAAATCGGCATAAGCCTTGCGCACCAGTTCGTCGAGCTCGAACAACCGGTGCAGCATCAGCCGCTCCAGTTCCGGCATCGCCTCGCGCTTGACGCGCTCGTCCTCGTGGAAATGCGCGAGCGAGCCGAGCATCCAGCGCACGGTGTTGCGCAGCTTGCGATAGGTGTCGACCGTGGTCTTCAGAATCTCCGGGCCGATGCGCAGGTCGTCGGCATAATCCGACGCGCAAACCCACATGCGCAGGATGTCGGCGCCGGACTGCTTGATCACGTCCTGCGGCGCGGTGACATTGCCCACCGACTTCGACATCTTGCGGCCCTGCTCGTCGAGCACGAAGCCGTGCGTGAGCACCACGTCGAAGGGCGCGCGCCCGCGCGTGCCGCAGCTTTCCAAGAGCGAGGAATGGAACCAGCCGCGATGCTGGTCCGAGCCTTCGAGATACATGACCGTATCTTTGCCGCCATCGACCTTGCGCTTGATGCCGGCAAGCGTCGGGAAATGCACTGGGTCCTCCAGCACGAAAGCGTGCGTCGAGCCCGAGTCGAACCAGACGTCGAGAATGTCGTCGACTTTCTTCCAGCCGTCGTTGGCGAGCTTGCCGAGGAAGCGCTCGCGCGCGCCCGGCTTGTACCAAGCGTCGGCGCCCTCCTCCTCGAAGGCCTCGACGATGCGCACCTCGACTTCGGGGTCCTGCAGGATTTCAACCGAACCGTCCGGCTTTTCCTTGATGAAGACCGCGATCGGTACGCCCCAGGCGCGCTGGCGCGAAATCACCCAGTCGGGGCGCGACTCGATCATGCCGGTGATGCGGTTCTCGCCCTGCGCCGGCACCCAGCGGGTGACCTTGATCGCGTGCAGCGCGCGGGCGCGCAGTGTGTCGCCGCGTTTCGCGATGTCTTTATCCATCGCGATGAACCACTGCGGCGTGTTGCGGAAGATCACCGGCTTTTTCGAGCGCCACGAGTGCGGGTATTGGTGTTTCAAGCGGCCGCGCACGATCATCATGTGCGCATCGATCAGCGCCTTGATTACCGCCTCGTTGGCATCGCCCTTCTCGCCTTTGTCGTTGATAACGCGCTTGCCGATGAAGCCGGGCGCGGCCTCGGTGAAGGCGCCATTTTCGTCGACGGTGTAGGGGATAGCGGTGTTGATCTTGCGCTTTGCCAATTCAGATGCGTTCGAAATCCAAACATCAAAGTCTTCACGCCCATGACCCGGCGCGGTGTGCACAAAGCCAGTACCCGTATCGTCGGTAACGTGCTCGCCCGAGAGAAGCGGGACGGAAAAATCATAGCCGTGGCCGCGTAAAGGGTGACTGAGTATCAACGCCGCGATCACGTCAGACGGCACATCGGCAACCTTGTCAAAAGCCGTGACGCGCGCTTGCTTGAAAACTTCAGCGGCAAGATTTTCCGACAGCACGAAACGATCGCCGACCTTCGCCCAATTCTCAGCCGCCGCCTCAGTCACTGCATATAACGAGTACTTTATCTTAGGCGAGAAACTAACGGCGCGGTTACCGGGCAGCGTCCACGGTGTAGTGGTCCAGATAACTACAGAAGCGCCCAATTCTTTCAGTTCTCTAGCCGCGCGAAGTATCTCATTTCGTCTATTCGCCCATGCGGCGACTTCTGCCTCTAGTTCAGAGTCATCGAACCGGGTTGCTCCTGTATCCTCGTCAACGTCAACTTTCGAGCCGTCCGAAAAAAAACGGACTGGACTAACGTAGCTATCAACAACCGGAAACTTCACCCACACCGTATCGCTGGTGTAGTCCTCGTACTCGACCTCGGCCTCGGCGAGCGCGGTCTTCTCGACCACGCTCCACATCACCGGCTTGCTGCCGCGGTACAGCGTGCCGTTCGCCGCGAACTTCATCAGCTCGCGCGCGATCTGCGCCTCGGCGAAGAAATCCATCGTCGTATAGGGATGCGCCCAGTCACCCTCGACGCCGAGGCGCTTGAATTCCTCGCGCTGCACGTTGAGCCAGTGCTCGGCATAGGCGCGGCACTCCTGGCGGAACGCCACCATGGCTGCGGGATCGGCGAGGTCCGGCTTCTTCTTGTTCTTGGAGCGGTAGTGCTCCTCCTCGATCTTCCACTCGATCGGCAGGCCGTGGCAGTCCCAACCGGGCACGTAGTTCGAATCATAGCCGAGCATCTGCTGGCTGCGCGTCACCACGTCCTTGAGGATCTTGTTGAGCGCGTGGCCGATGTGGATGTTGCCGTTGGCGTAAGGCGGCCCGTCGTGCAGGATGAATTTCTCGCGGCCCTTGGCGGTCGCGCGCAACTGCCCGTAGAGGTCGCCCGCTTCCCAGCGCTTGAGGATTTCCGGCTCGCGCTGCGGCAGGCCCGCGCGCATCGGGAAATCCGTCTGCGGCAGGAACAGGGTCTCGGAATAATCGCGCTTCGGCGTGTTCATGGGCGCTTACTAGCAGGCGGATTCGGCATCGGAAAGGCTGCTTTCAAGCTGTTATCACCGGGCTTGTCCCGGTGATCCCGCTAAGGAAGGCACTGCGTCCCTGAGCGAGATGGCCGGGTCAATCCCGGCCATGACAAGCTTTCAAACCTCCCCCAGCACCGGAAACGCATCGCCGGCGCGGGCGAGCACCTCGCGCGCCCGGGCGGCGTCGGCCGCGATCTGCCGCTTGAGCGTCTCGACCGAGTCGAATTTCTGCTCGTGGCGGATCCAGCCGATGAAGGCGATGTCGAGCGGGCGCCCATAGAGATCGCCGTCGAAGTCAAACAGGAACACCTCCAGGAGCGGCGCGCCGCCGTCGAACATCGGGCGCACGCCGAAATTGGCCACGCCGTCATGGCGCTCGCCGGCGACGGCGACGCGCACGGCGTAGATGCCGTGCTTGAGCCCGCAGGAGGCATCGAGCTTGAGATTGGCGGTCGGGAAACCGAGCTCGCGCCCGCGCTTGGCGCCGTGGATCACTTCGCCGGAGACGAACCAGGGCGCGCCGAGGAGTTCCGTCGCCTCCACCACCTTGCCTTGGCTCAGCGCCGTGCGCACCGCGCCGGAGGAGACCGGCCGGCCCTCGTCCTCGAGCGGCGGCACGATGTCGACGGCAAAGCCGAGCCGCGCGCCCTGCTCGGCGAGATACGACGGCGAGCCGGTGCGCTTGTGGCCAAAATGAAAGTCGAAGCCAATCGCCGCGCCGCCGATACCGAAACGGCCGACCAGAATGCGCTCGATGAAATCGGCCGCCGAGGTGGCGGCGAGCTCGGCGTTGAAGGTCATGACGATGGCGCCGTCGAGCCCGGTGGCGGCGAGCAAGCGCAGCCTGTCGCGCTCGCTGGAGAGCTGGAACAACGTGTCCTGCGGCCGCAAGAACATGCGCGGATGCGGCGAAAAGGTGAGCGCCGCGGCCTTGCGGCCGAGCTCCTTGGCGCGCTTGAGCGCGGCGCCGATCACGGCGCGATGACCGCGGTGCACGCCGTCGAAATTGCCGATCGCCACCACCGTGCCGTGCAGCGGGCCGATATCGAGGCCCGGCCCGCCGCGGGCGATGTGAAAGCCGGAAGATTTGCTCATTTTCGCGCCATGCCGCCCTTTCGCGCGCGCTACGGTTAGCGCGCGGTTAACAAACTTTCAAATTAGCCGGATATTCAATGCCACTTAACCAGCTATTCAAAGCCACTTAACCGGTTATTCAACGCCGCCCGTTACCTTCCGGCCCCTGTGGGGGAACACTTGTGGGTATAGCGCCATGGCAGTCGACACTACGATTCCGGTTCTGATCGTCGACGATTACAACACGATGATCCGCATTATCCGCAATCTTCTGCGGCAGCTCGGTTTTGAGCATATCGATGAGGCCAATGATGGCTCGATGGCGCTCGCCAAGATGCGCACGCGCCGCTACGGCCTCGTCATCTCCGACTGGAACATGGAGCCGATGACCGGCTACGACCTGTTGCAGGAGGTGCGCAACGATCCCAACCTGGCGACGACGCCGTTCATCATGGTGACGGCGGAATCGAAGACCGACAACGTGATCGCGGCCAAGCGCGCCGGCGTGTCGAATTACATCGTCAAGCCGTTCAACGCGCAGACGCTCAAGACCAAGATCGACGCGGTGTTCGGCGGCAAGCCGACGCCCGCCAACTAATCTCACCACCTCAGTTCGCGCATCACCGCCTTCGGCATCTCGCCGGCGGCGGCGAAGGTCGCGCTGAGCGCCTTGCTGTCGGGCCGCTCGCGGCCGCCCAGCTCTTCGGCGTGGATGCCCGACGTCACGAATAGGAAGTCGACGCCGATCGCGCGCGCGCCTTTGAGATCGGTGCGCACCGAATCGCCGATCGCCAGCACGCGGCTCGCCGCGGCCCGCTTGCCCGACGCCGCTTGCGCCTTGGCGAGCGCCATATCGTAGATCGGCCGATACGGCTTGCCGGCATAGAGCGCCTCGCCGCCCATGGTGGCGTACAGATCGGCGAGCGCGCCCGCGCAGTACACGAGCTGCGGCCCGCGCTCCACCACCACATCCGGGTTGGCGCAGACCATGAACAGCTTGCGCTTGAGCATGGTCTCCAGCCGAGCGCGGTAATCGTCCGGCGTCTCCACCTCATCGTCGTCGAGGCCGGAGCAGACCACGTAGTCGGCGCTCTCCAGCGGCACAAAGCGTACATTGAGATCGGTGAAGATCGAGCGGTCGCGTTCGGGCCCGAGATGGAACAGGCTTTGCCCCGGTCGCGCCTCGATCACCGCGCGGGTCACGTCGCCGGAGGAGACGATGGCGTCATAGGTTTCGCGTGGCACATGCAGCTTCTCGAGTTGGCGCGCCACCACCGCGCTCGGGCGCGGCGCGTTGGTGATCAGCACCACGGTCGAGCCGAGCGCGCGCGCGCGCATCAGCGCGTCGCAGGCGTGCGGAAAGGCGGCAAGACCGTTGTGCACGACGCCCCAGACGTCGGACAGCAGCACGTCGTAATCGGGCGCCAGCGTCGAGAAATGCGGGATGATGGGCGGCACGACACTCTCTTTCTAGTCCCTCCCCTCGACCCAGGGAGGAAGAAGTATCAGCCGGTGCCCGTCGGGGCCAATTCGCCCGTCTCGGACGCGCCGTCGCCCTGCAAGGCCTCCGCCCGCACCGGCCGCGGTGGCGAGAACAGGAAGCCCTGGCCGAAGCGCACATCGTAGTCGAGCAGATTGACCACCATGCTTTCGTTTTCGATGCGCTCGGCGATGAGGTCGACGCCGGAGCGCGCCAAGAGGTCGGCGAAATCGCCGGGATGGATGTCGCTCTGCGCGCCGGTCGCCGGGTTGAGCAGCAGCGCGGCCGGCACCTTGATGAAGCGGAACGAGAGCGCGGCGAGGTCCTTCGGCTCCAGCCGCAGGTCGGTGACATTGTCCATGGAGAAGCGGAAGCCGCGCTCGGCCAGCGCCGCCAGGCTTTCGTGCTCGAGCGGGGTCAAGGCGCGATAGGCTTTTTGCGTGAACTCGAACATCAGCGCGCCGCTGAGCGCGCGGTTGGCCTCCATGAAATCGAGGAACTGCCGGAAGTACACCGGATCGCCCAGGGTCGAGGCGCTGACGTTGCAGAACAGGCCGACGTCGCGGCTCTTCAATTGCAGGCGGCGCGTCACCTGCACGCAGCGGAACAGCAGCAGATTGTCGAGCTTCGGCAGTATGCCGGCGTCTTCGGCGATGTCGATGAAATCGCCGGCGGGGACGACGTCGCCGTCCTCGGTGCGCAGGCGCGACAGCGCCTCGTAGTAGCGCACCTTGCGCTGCGGCAGAGTGACGATCGGCTGCAGATAAAGATCGATGCGGTTGGCGTCGGCCGCCTTGCCGATCAAGTCGACGATGCCTTCGCGGCTCAGCCCGCGGAAGCGGCGGCTGATGGGCGCGTGGCGCTCGACCGGCGGCGGACTGCTGACGGGCGCGGCCTCGGCCGGCGGCGCGGCCGGCGCCGGCAGGGCGCCCGACTGCTGCAACGCGGCGGCATGGCCGGCGACCGTCTCGGCGATCTGCCGCACCAGGCTGCCGAGCTCGCCGATCTCGATGGCAAGCGGATCAACGGTGCCATGCACCCGCTTCATGACGCCGTCGACCCGGCCTTCCATGGCGTTGACGCGCCGCGCCATCTCCGCCACCTGCCGCGCGAGGTCGGCGGTGCCGCGCGAGAGGTCGGCGATCTGGCCCCCGAGTTCGCCGCCGTCGCTAAGACGCCCGCGCACCGTGTTGACCAGCACCATGGCGGTGAGCGCGGCCAGCGCCACGATCGCCGCGCTGCCGGCATCGAATTTGAGGCCGAGATAGAGCACGGCGCCGAGCGAGCCGGCGATGATCACCATGCAGACGGCGATGAAGATGGCACTGATACGACGCATGAAGCCAATCCCGGGCGGAACCGCGCGCAATCCACAAGCTGACGTGATTCGCGCCCCCAGCCCCCAATGTCCATAACGGCGCGGGTCCGCGCAACCTCGAACACCTGCTATGGTGGCGGCAAATCGCCCGTTATTCGCAGGAACTTGAACCGTCTTTGGAATTTGAGCCGATGTTGGCGTCCCGCAGCAAGACCATTTTGGCCTGGATCAGCGCCCATCCCGGGCGGGCCTTTGCCGCCTTCCTGGGGCTGCATGCGGCGGTCTGGACCGCGTTACCGGCCCTGCTCTACCCCAATCTACCGCTCGACCTGATCGAGGCGCTGATGTACGGGCGCGAGTGGCAGCTCGGCTACGACAAATTGCCGCCGCTGCCCTGGTGGCTGGTGGAGATCGCATACCTGACCATCGGTCATGACTTCGCCTATTACCTTCTGGCGCAGATTGCGGTGGTGGCGGGCTTTGCCTTCGTCTTCTTGACGGCGCGGGCGCTGGTCGGGCCGCTTGGCGCGCTCGTCGCGGTGCTGATCGTCGACGGCCTGCACTACCTCAACTACACCTCCGCCAAGTTCAATCACGACGTCATCCAACTGCCGTTCTGGGCGATGGCGGGCTTTGCCTTCCATCGCGCGCTGCGCGGCCGGCAAAACGCGGATTGGCTGCTGCTCGGCCTCGCCGTCGGCATTTCGCTGTGGGCGAAATATTTCGTCGCGGTGCTGGCGATCCCGCTGGCGCTGTTCGTGCTGATGGACCGCGAGGCGCGCAAGACTCTGGTGACGCCCGGTCCCTATTTCGCCATCGCCGCCGCGCTCGTCACCATGGCGCCGCATCTGGTCTGGCTGGTGAACAACGATTTCCTGCCCTTCAGCTATGCCGAGCACCGCGCGCTGCCGTCGCGCGGGCTGATCGACCACGTCTGGCATCCGCTGCAATTCACGATCAGCCAATTGTTCTTTCTGATCCCATCGCTGCTGATCGCGGCGCCGCTGTTTTTTCCGCGCGCGCGCGCCGGTGCACCGCCCGCCGTTGCCAGCGCCGACGACTACGACCGCCGCATCGTCACTTTGCTCGCCTTCGGACCGATGGCGACGGTGCTGGCAATGTCCGCGGTCAGCGGCCGCGGCACGGTGGCGATGTGGGGCTATCCGCTCTGGCTATTCCTCGGCCTATGGATCGTGCTCGCCGCGCGCCGCGCGCTCGACGGCACGCCGCTTGCGCGCGCGGTCGCAACCTGGTCGGTGGTGTTCACGTGTCTCGCGCTCGCCTTCATCGCCAATTACGCGGTGCTGCCGCAATACGACCACCGCTACCGTGCGGTGTTCTATCCGGGCGCTGACATTGCGCGGGAAATCGCGGATCGCTACTACGCGGTGACCGGCAGGCTGCCGGTCTATGTGATCGGCAGCATGTGGGACGGCGGCAACATCGAGCACTACGCGCCGAGCCATCCGCGCGTGCTTGTCGACGGCAAGCCGGCGCGCGCGCCGTGGATCGATCTCAACGATTTGCGCGCGCGCGGCGCCGTGGTGGTGTGGACCGCCGGCGATCTGCACGTCATTCCGCCGGAGTTCAGGACGATCGCCGCCGATGCGGCGGTGCAGCCGCCGTTCCTGCTCGACGATCTGCGCGGCGGCAACAAGACCAATGTCGGCTGGGCGATCTTGTTGCCGCGGCCGGCTTATGCCAGCCGGACTAGCGGGCGCCAGTGACGCCGAGTTGATGCAGTTCGTCGGCGACGATGCGGCCGTCGAGCAATTCGACATGGCGGTCCATGCGCGCGGCAAGCGCGAGGTCGTGGGTGACCGCCACCACCGTCTTGCCGTGCTTCTCGACCAGTTCGCGTAACACCTCGAACACCTGCTCGCTGGCTTTCGAATCGAGCGAGCCGGTCGGCTCGTCGGCCAAGATGACCGGCGGCTCGTTGGCGAGCGCGCGCGCCACCGCGACGCGCTGGCGCTGGCCGCCGGAGAGTTGATCCGGGCGCTTGTGCACGTGATCGGCGAGGCCGAGCGAGGCCAAAAGATCGCGCGCGCGCTGGCGCATCGCTTCGCCCGACAGGCGCCCGAGCGCGCGCATCGGCAGCATGACGTTGTCGAGGATGGTGAATTCCGGCAGCAAAAAGTGAAACTGGAACACGAAGCCGAGCTGCGTCAGTCGGGTGAGCGCGCGCTCCTCCTCGTCCATGTGCACGGTGGCGCGGCCGTGGATCAACACTTCGCCCGTCGTAGGCAGGTCGAGCAGACCGAGCAGATAGAGCAGTGAGGATTTGCCCGAGCCGGACGGTCCGGTGATGGCGACGAATTCGTTCTCGGTGACGCTCAAGTTGATGTCCTGCACCAGCGTGGTCGGCACGATGCCAGGCAGGATGCGGGTGACGTTGCGCGCCTCGATCAGCGGCATCGCGGTCTGCACGTCGGTCGCGGTTTGCGTCGCGGTCATGTGGCGCCCCGGATGATCTCGACCGGATGCTCGCGCGCCGCCTTGCGCGCCGGCGCATAGCCGGCGGCGACCGACGAAACGAGCGCCACCGCTCCGGCCATCAGGTAATGCACGTAGGTATAGGCCAGCGGCAGATGGTCGGAATCGATGAACGGGTTGGTGATGCGGATGGCGCCGAGGCCGCGGCACAACAGATAGCCGAGCGCGTAGCCGGCGAGCGCGCCGCTGAGCCCGATGATCAGCGCCTCGACCACGAAGATCATGCGCACGGTGTATTCGGTGAAACCCAGCGACTTCATGATGGCGATGTCGCGCGCCTTTTCGTGGGTGATGGTGGAGATGATGTTGTAGGTGCCGAAGCTCGCCACCAGCAGGATGGCGCCGACCACCGCGTACATGATGATGTTGCGGATGATGAAGGTCGACAGCAGATCCTCGTAGGCCTCCTGCCAGGACACCGATTTGTAGCCGGTGTCGTTCTCGACGCGCGCCGCGATCTCGCGCGAAACCATCGGGTCGCTGAGCCGGATGTGCAATTCGTTGATCAGCCCGGTCTGCCGGGAGAGGATCTGCCCGGTCTTGGTCAGCACATAGGCCGTGCTTTCGTCCTGCTGGCGCACGCCGGTGTGGAAGAAGCCGACCACCTGCGCGCTGACGCGTGCGCCCTGGCTGGTCTGCAGCGTGATATTGGCGCCGATGCGGGCGCCGATCTTCTCCGACAGGCGGTCGCCGATGACGATGGCGTTGGTGGCGCGATAGAGCGCGGTCAGCGTGGCGCCGCGCATCTGCTTGGGCAGTTCCGACACCTTGCTTTCGCGCCGCGGGTCGATGCCGGTCACCGTCGTCGAGACGTCGTGGTTGGCGTAGCGGATGATGGCCTGCACCTTGACCGAGGGCGCGATGCCGCCCGGCAGCCAGGCGTCGAGCGCGGCCATGGTGGCAAGCGGGTTCTTGATGCCGGGCCGGCGCGCTTCCGGCGTCAGGCCGTAAATCTGCGTCGCCTGAAAGAGCTGCTCGGCCGGCTGCGGCGGCGGATTGCGCCGCTCGTCGGAAACGACGATATGCGGCAGCGTGTTGACCAGGCGCTGGGTGAAGTCGTCCTGCGAGCCCTGCATCAGCGACGCCATCATGATCGAGAAACCGACCCCGGTGGCAACGCCGGCGACGGCAAAGCCGGTCTGACGCACGCGGGCGCGCACGTGGGTCAACGCGATGTCGAAGATGAGGTTCACGGGTGCGTGTCGACGACGCGCACGCGGGCGCCGTCCTTGAGATCGGTCGTCGCCGGCGATGCCACCCGTTCGCCGTCGGCAAGGCCGGAGAGCACCTCGACCTCGTGCGTGCCGCGGATGCCGATTTTGACCTCGCGCTTGCGCACATGCGCGCCGTCGAGCACGAACACAGCGTTGCCTTGCACCGCGTCGGCCGGAATCAGCAGCGCGTTCGGCTTCTCGCGCGTGATGATATTGGCCTCCACGCTCATGCCAGGCTGCAGCGGCGTGTCGTCGGGCAGCGCGATCTTGACGCGGAAGGTCTTGGCGGCGATGTCGCCCATCGGCGTGATCTCGCTCACCGTGCCTTCTAGCCGCCGTTCGGGAAAGGCGTCGGTGCGGAACAGGCCGGTCTGCCCGAGTTGCACGCGCGGGATGTCCTCCTCGTTCACTTCGGCCACCACCTGCAGCGGCTTGGGTACGCCGACGCGGAAAAGGATCTGGTTGACCTCGGCGATTTCGCCGATCTCGCCGTCGCGGCGCAGCACCACGCCGTCCATCGGCGCAACGATGGTGTAGTCGGCAATCTTCTCGGTTTGCACGGAGATCAGCCCCTGCACTTGCCGCAAATCCATGGAGGCGCGTTCGTGCGCCTGCGTCGTCGCCGCGCCGCGCGTGATCAAATCGCTCACCCGCGACATTTCGCGCTGGAGAAAGTCCTCGCGCGCCTTCAATTCCTTGAGCCCCGCCCGGGCTTGGCGATCGTCGAGCACAGCCAACACATCGCCCTTTTTGACGCTCTTGCCCTCGCAGTCGCAGATTTCGACGATGCGGTCGCGCACCACGCTCGCCACTTTGGCCCAGCGCACCGGTTCGACGCCGCCGGTGGCGTAGACGATCTCGACCGCGGTGCCGCGTTTGGCCGCCGCGGCGGCGACCTCGGGCCCGCGCCCAAAGCGCCACCACCCGGCCGCCGCCAGCAACACGACGAGCGCCGCGCCAACAAGGATTCTTCGCGATTTCATGGGCGACAGCATAGTTGCACCGGATGGCCGGTTATTGACGCAGCGCAAGCTGTCATCCCGGCCAAGCGAGCGCTCGCGAGCCGGGGCCGCCCTCGTGGGGACGACGAACTACGCCACCTGCTTGATGACCTTGCCGACCTTGTCGAAGATCTCGCCGATCTGGTTTTCGCTGATGATCAGCGGCGGGCTCATGGCCAGCGTGTCGCCGACCGCGCGCAGCATCAGGTCGTGGTCGTAGAAGGCCGCTTCCAGCGCCTCCAGCCCGCGTTTGCCGACATCGTCGGGCTTGCTGGCGAGATCGATGCCGACGGTCATGCCGACCGGGCGGATGTCGAGCACATTGGGCAGACCCTTCAGGCCCATCGCCGCCTGCGCCCACGGCGCTTCCAGCTTGAGCGCGCGCTCGAACAGGGCCTCCTCGCGATAAATGTCGAGCGTGGCGAGGCCGGCAGCGCAGGCGAGCGGATGCGCCGAATAGGTATAGCCGTGGAACAATTCGATGACGTGCTCGGGGCCGCGCATGAAAGCGTCGTAGATGGGCTTGCGTACCAGCACGCCGCCCATCGGCACCGAGCCCGAGGTGATGCCCTTGGCGAAGGTGATCATGTCGGGGACGACGCCATAGCGCTCGGCGGCGAAGGCGTAGCCCATGCGGCCGAAGCCGGTGATCACCTCGTCGAAGATCAACAGGATGCCATGCTTGTCGCAGATCGCGCGCAGCCGCTGCAGATAGCCTTTCGGCGGCGGCAGCACGCCGGTCGAGGCCGCGACCGGCTCGACGATGACCGCGGCGATGGTCGAGGCATCGTGCAGCGCGACCAGGCGCTCGAGCTCGTCGGCGAGATGGCTGCCCCAGTCCGGTTCGCCGATGGTGAAGGCCTGTTCGGCGCGGTTATAGGTCGTGGTCAGGTGATCGACGCCGGCGATCAGCGCGCCGAACATCTTGCGGTTGCCGACGATGCCGCCGACGGCGACACCGCCGAAGCCGACACCGTGATAGCCGCGCTCGCGGCCGATCAGCCGCACGCGCGAGGCGTTGCCGCGCACGTTGTGGAAGGCGAGCGCGATTTTGAGCGCGGTGTCGACCGCCTCCGAACCGGAATTGCAGAAGAACACGTGATCGAGGTCGCCGGGCGCGAGCGCCGCAATTCGGCTTGCGAGTTCGAACGCCTTCGGGTGCGAGAACTGGAAGGCCGGCGCGTAGTCGAGCTCGGCTGCCTGGCGCTGGATTGCTGCGACGATCGGATCGCGGTTATGGCCCGCATTGGTGCACCACAGGCCGGCGGAAGCGTCGATCAGCTTGCGACCGTCCGGGGTGAAGTAGTGCATGTCCTTGGCGCGGGCGACGAGCCGCGGGCGTGCCTTGAACGCCCGATTGGCCGTGAACGGCATCCAATAGGGCTCGAGATCGTTGGGAACGGTCGCAGTCGTGATCGCGCTCGAACGGCTTGACGCCATGACTTTCTCCAGTTCCTTCACACGCTAATGGTATCGTTATGCCACATAAACGAATGACATAGGTCGCGAAGTTAAGCAGCAACTTAACATGTTAAACGTGGAACTTCATTGCACCGGCCCAATGCGCCATCTAGGTAGTGAATTGCGACGACTTTATAGTGAATTGCCGCGGGGGAGAAACAGTTGCGTTCGTCGCCAATGCGGCCAACGAGAAAATCTAACAAGGGCATTGTCAGTGTCAGGCGGACAAAACGGACCCGGGTTCAATACTGAAATCCTTCTCTCGGTCGTCCCAGGCAGTGGAAAAACCGTCGCGCGCTACGGCGAGCGGACCGCTATATTCCAGCAAGGCGATGTCGCCAACTCGATCTATTTCATCCAGAGCGGCAGGACCAGCATCGCCGCCGTTTCAGACGGCGGAAAACAAGCCGTGCTTGGAATTCTCGGCGCCGGGGATTTTTTCGGCGAATGCTGCCTGAGCGGCCGCGAGCACCGACTTGTCAGCGCAATCACCGTCACCGAATGCTCGCTGGTGCGTCTGGAAAAGGACGCCTTGATCAACGCGCTCAGTCATGACCCGGCATTCGCCAGAATGTTCCTGGCCCGCATCTTGGCGGCCAAGAGCCGCATCGAAGAAAATTTGGCGACGCATATTTTCGACAACAGCGAGGTGCGGCTGGCCAAGACGCTGCTGAATTTGGCGAAGTTCGGCGAGCACGACAGGCCCGAAACGGTGATCGAGAAACTCAACCAGGAAACGCTGGCGCAGATGATCGGCACCACGCGTTCGCGGGTGAATTATTTCATGAACAAATTTCGCCGTCTGGGCTACGTCGATTACAACGGCGACATTCACGTTTACCGCTCGCTCATCGACATCGTGTTGCGCGAGCAGCCGCAGGATGAGGACGGACCGGACGCCGACTAGACCGGCGGCGGCGCACGGCCCACGCGTGGCACTCTGAATTCACACGCAACTTATTTGATTATGCCACAATCGGCAGTTGTCTCGGGATCTTCTTTTTTACACAACCCATCTGTTGAATTGCCCATCCGAACAAAATAGATAGATGGGATGGGTCCACACCAAACCAGGCGGCGATTGCAATCTTGACCCGCGTTGGGCACGAGATCGCTCAAGCGGACGACGGCGCACACGTACGCGCTGCCCTCGAGCGCATCGTCGCGAGCGCTGCGCTGAGCAATTCGCCGCAACTCGTCAGCTTTCTCCGCTTTGTGGTGGAAGAAACCCTCGCCGGGCGCGGCGAACGTCTCAAGGCCTACACCATCGCCACCGACGCGCTCGGGCGCGACGCCGATTTCGATCCGCAAAACGATCCTATCGTGCGGGTGGAAGCAGCCCGTCTGCGGGTCATGCTCGCGCGTTATTACGACGGCCCCGGCCGTGACGACCCGCTGATCATCGAGATCGCGCGCGGCAGCTACGTGCCGACGTTCAAGGACCGACCAGCGCAAAGCCTTGCCAGCCGCGCCGCCGGGATGGCGGCCCGCTGGCGTGCCTGGTCGCGGCTGCCACGGCTAAAGTCGTCCTTCGCGCGCCGATACCGGCTCGCGGCGCTGGTCACCGTCCTGGCTGTCGCCAGCAGCATCTCCGCCTCCCTGCTGTGGCGCAGCGGCGGCAACGAGCCGCTGTCCGTGGGCCCCGATGCGGTCGAAAAGACCGGATCGATTAAGCGCGCCGAAAGTCCGATCGACACGCGGCTGCCTGTCGGGCCGGTCGTTTCGATTGCGCCGGTTGATACGGTCGGCACGCCGAAGCCGCCGACGATCACGGCCGCCTCGCTGCTCGTCGCTTTGTGCGACGTGTTTGCCCGCTTCGATGACGTGAACATCGTGGCGTCCGACGCGCAATGCTCCGGCCGCAACGCAAGCATGCCGCTCGGCGGTTCGCAGCCGCGCGCCGACTACAGCTTCGGCGCAACCATCGAGTATCATCCCGATGGCGCCGTCGATCTGAAATTCCGTCTCATCGACGCCGACACCAGTACCATCGTCTGGCTCAGCAACGTCAACGACCTGCCCATCTCGGACAATCGGGAGCAGATCGCGAAAACGATCGGCAAATTGGCCACCGCGCTGTTTCAGCCCTTCGGGATCGTTCAAGCGCGCGAGCGCGTCAAATTCGCAACCGCTCGCAGCCACGATCCGCGCTATGCATGCCTGCTGCAGGCGCACGATTATCTTCACAGCTTCGATCCGAAACTGCACGACGCGGCGCGCGATTGTCTGGAACAGGCGGTCGCGCGCGACCCGACCTTCGCCAGCGGCTATGTCCAGTTGGCTCGAATTTATTTCCGCGAATACCAGTTCGGCCGGGGCTCGCGCGTAGGAGATCCGCCACCGCTCGAGCGGGCGCGCGCGGCGGCGACCCGCGCCGCCGAGCTCAAGCCCACCAGCGCGTTCGCGCACTTCGTTCTGGCCGATATCGCGCTGGCCAGCGGCGACATCGCCATGAGCAAGGAGGAAGGCGAGAGGTCCGTTGCGCTTAATCCGTACGATATGCCGATCGTGTTTCATTACGGAGCCAATATCGTCCTCTTGGGCGACATCGACAAAGGGCTGGCGATCATCGATCGCATCGCCGCCGCCAGCACGGTCCCGCCGGGCCGGCTCAATCTGATCCGCTTCGTCGCCGCCTACCTCAAGAGCGATTTCCAGGCCGCGGCGGAGTACGCCCGCCTGATGAAGGGCAACGCCGACTTCGGCCATCTCGCGGTCGCGCTGCTGGCCGCCAAAACCGGCGACGGCGAACGAACCAGAGAGGCCTTTGAGCAATTGATTGCGGCACAGCCGGCCTGGCGCCAGGATGCGAAGGGCGAATTACGCAAGCTTTTCCCCGCGCCCAAGCTCGTCGATCGACTGGCTGGCGACTTGAACGCCGGACTGCACACCGCCAACTAATCGCGGACCGCTTGCTGGGCCCGATTCCGGCTGCTACCACCCGCTGGAATTGACACCGGCGTGTAACTCCATGGCCAAGCCGCAAAAGCTCAAAGCCCGCCTGCCGCGCGGCCTCGCCGACCGCGGCCCGGCCGAAATCGCCGCCACGCGTCATATGGTCGAGGTGATCCGCGTCGTGTTCGAGCGCTACGGCTTCGAGCCGGTGGAGACGCCGGCGATCGAATACACCGATGCGCTCGGCAAGTTTCTGCCCGACCAGGACCGGCCGAACGAAGGCGTGTTCTCGTTCCAGGACGACGACGAGCAGTGGCTTTCGCTGCGCTACGACCTGACCGCGCCTTTGGCGCGCTATGTGGCGGAGAATTTCCAGAATATCGCCCTGCCCTATCGCAGCTATCGCGTCGGCTATGTGTACCGCAACGAGAAGCCGGGTCCGGGCCGCTTCCGCCAATTCATGCAGTTCGACGCCGACACCGTGGGCGCGCCATCGATGGCCGCCGATGCCGAGATGTGCATGCTGGCGGCGGACACCATGGAAGCGCTCGGCATTCCGCGCGGCAGTTATGTGGTGAAGGTGAATAACCGCAAGGTGCTGGACGGCGTGATGGATGCCGTCGAACTTGCTGGCGACGAGAATGCTGGCCGTCGGCTAACCGTGTTGCGCGGGCTCGACAAGTACGATCGTTTAGGTCGCGCCGGAGTTGGCGCGTTGTTAGGGCCCGGGCGTAAAGACGAAGTCTGGCGATTTTACAAAAGGCGCCGGTCTAAATGACCAACAAATTCATTCGTTGCTCGGATTCTTAGAGCGACGTGTTGCGGAGCCTACTGGTCAATCGCAAGTTCAAAATTTGGAATTTAATTGGACTGTGCTGAATTCATTTGCGGGGTTGCCGCTGTTTATGAATTCCGCAGCTTACGCAGCAGGCATCAACGAACTCACTGAGTTGGCAAAGTTGTGTTCTGCTGCAGGTTATGGCTACGACCGCATCCGCATCGACCCTTCCGTCGTCCGCGGTCTCGAATATTACACAGGCCCAGTCTACGAAGTTGAATTGCTGATCGAAACCAAAGACGACAAAGGCCGCCCTGTCCGCTTCGGCTCGGTCGGCGGCGGCGGGCGCTATGACGGCCTGGTGTCGCGCTTCCGCGGCGAGCCGGTGCCGGCGACCGGCTTCTCCATCGGCGTCTCGCGTTTGCAGGCGGCGCTCGCCACGCTCGGCAAGCTCGGCGAAAAAGCCGCGCCCGGCCCCGTGGTGGTCACCGTGTTCGATCGCGACCGCGTCACCGACTACCAGCGCTTCGTATCGCAACTGCGCGCGGCCAACATCCGCGCCGAGCTCTATCTTGGCAATCCGAAGAACAATCTCGGCACGCAATTGAAATACGCCGACAAGCGCGGCGCGCCCTGCGCCATCATCCAGGGCGGCGACGAGAAGGCGCGTGGCGAAGTGCAGATCAAGGACCTGATCCTCGGCGCGGGGCTGACCGCCATCAAGGACCGCGACGAATACCTGAAAAAGCAGGCCGAGGCGCAGTTCGCGGTCAAGGAGACCGAGCTGGTCGAGAAGGTGCGCGAGCTGCTGGCAAAGCACAAACTGGGCTAGCGGGCGCCGACTGGCGCGCGGATTGCATTACAATGGCGGTCCTGATCGCGCGGTAACCTTATGCGCCTCTTGAGCGTCCGCCACGCCACCACCTATCGCTACGCGCGGCCGGTCACCTTCGGCCAGCACCGGCTGATGCTGCGCCCGCGCGATTCGCACGACCTGCGCCTCGTCTCCGCCGAGCTGACGCTGTCGCCGCCGGGCAACGTGCGCTGGATGCACGATGTGTTCGGCAATTCGGTCGCGCTGGTCGATTTTCCCGCCGCCGCCGACACGCTCTCGATCGTCAGCACGCTCAAGATCGAACGCTACGGCCTTCCCGGGCTGGAATTCCCGCTCGCGCCGGAGGCGGAGACCTACCCGTTCGAGTATTCGAAAAGCGACCGCATTGATCTCGGCCGCTTGCTCAAGCAGCACTTCCCCGACCCCAACAGCGTGCTGGCGCGCTGGGCCGAGGGCTTCGTCACTTCGCGGCCGATGCGCACGCTCGATCTGCTCAAGACCATGAACGCCGCGCTCAAGCCGCATATCGTCTACGGCGAGCGCCACGCGCCGGGCACGCAGGCGCCGGCCGAAACGCTGGAGACCAAAACCGGTGCCTGTCGCGACTTCGCCATGGTGCTGATCGAGGCGGCGCGCTATCTCGGCTTCGGCGCGCGCTTCGTCTCCGGTTATCTCTACGACCCCGACCTCGACAAAGGCGACGCGACGCAGCCGGTCGCCGCCACGCACGCCTGGGCCGAGATTTATCTGCCCGGTGCCGGCTGGATCGAATACGACCCGACCGACGTGCTGATCGGGCATGAGACGCTGATCCGCGCCGCGGTCACGCGCGATCCCTCGCAGGCGGTGCCGATCGCCGGCAGCTACACCGGCAGCAAGGAAGACTTCCTCGGCATGGAGGTCGCGGTGACGGTGACGGCAAAGGGGTAAGTCGCGTAAGTACTCCGCTCATTCCCGCGCAAGCGGGAATCCAGTTCTTTTGCAAAATCAGAATTTGCCGCCCTGGGTCCCCGCTTTCGCGGGGACGAGCGGGTGGCCGCTACCGCGGCGGCGGCACCGGGCCGCGCGCCGGCATCGCACCGTGCGGCGGAATGCCCTTCTGCAGGTCGAGTACGTTCATGGTCATGCCGTTGCTCATGATCACGTCGCCCGGCCGCTGCCCGGCGGCGCAGGCGCCGATATATGTCGCCGCGATTTTCATGTGCGTCTCGCCGCCCGGCGCCACGCCGGGGATCGGCCGCCCGCCCTCGCGCTTCGACGTCACCTCCACGGTATAGGCGCTGTTGAAGTCGCCCGAGACCACCGCATGCGAGGTGCTGGTCACGCCGCTAAAGCTGCAGACCGAATTGATGGTGATGATGCCGCTGGTGGTGCTGATGTCCTGCTTCTGGCAATTGTGCTCGGCCGCGCCGCCGAAATTATAGGTCATCAATTTGTCGGACGAGGCGTCGGTACATTGCCTCATCGTTTGCATCGGCAGTTTGCTGCGGCCCTGGAAGTCCATCTTGATCTCCCACAGGCCCGCCTTGCGGGTCGGCAATTCGGCCGCGCAAGCGGGCGTGGCGAACATCAAAATTGCGGCAAGCAAGATCAGTCGACGAGGCATCGCGGTGTCTCCATGGCTGACCACCCGCCCAAATGTTAACACGGGATCGGCGCAGGACCAGCGCGAACGGGCCGAATTCCGCGGGCTTTCGGGACCAGACAAAATTCGTTAACGACGCCGGATAGTTGCCCCGAGGCCGTTAAGTCCAAAGGGCGAACGGCGTCGAATCCTTAAAACTATCGTGCTAAAGGGCCGGCGTTAGAGTCCGGTTCCCGTAGATTGAATCGATGCCGGCCCTAACATTTTGTGTGGGCATGATCTTTGCCGAAAACCGGTTCCCACTTTTCGGGATCATGCACTAGGCTTGCTGGATGACGATGCAGATGAGCGTGACCACCGAGGAGACAAAGCCCGACGCGCCGGCCGAGGCGCTGGTCGCTTCCTACGAGCGCGCCGGCTATGCCCGCATTGCGCCCGCCATCCTGCAACCGGCCGAGCCGTTCCTCGACCTTTCCGGCGAGGACATCCGCAAGCGCATGTATCTGACCACCGCGCCGGGCGGCGGCGAATTCTGCTTGCGGCCCGACCTCACCATCCCCGTCTCGCGAGACTATCTCGCCTCCCCGCTCGCCGGCCAGCCCGCGGGCTTTTGCTATCTCGGGACGGTGTTTCGTCACCGCAGCGATGCGAGCGCCGAATTCCTGCAAGCCGGCATCGAGAGCTTCGGGCGCCCCGACAAGGCGGCGGCCGACGCTGAGATGCTGGCGCTCGGGCTTGAAGCGACCGCGCATTACGGACTTGGCCAGCCCGACATCCAGATCGGCGACGTCGCGTTGTTCGCCGCGCTGATCGCCGGTCTCGACCTGCCGCCGGCCTGGAAGCGGCGGCTGATCAAGGATTTCAACCGCAAGAGCAATCTGGCGCAGGACCTCGACCGGCTGGTGCTCGGCGGCAACAATTCGCGCCCAGAATATCAGGGCGTGCTGGCGGCGCTCGCCGGCTCCGATCCGCACGGCGCGCACGCGCTGGTCACCGATCTTCTGTCGATTGCCGGCATCAATGCGGTCGGCGGCCGCTCGGTTGCCGAGATCGCCGAACGCTTCCTCGAGCAGTCGGCGCTCGGCGCAGCCGCCAAGCTGCCGCGCGACGTGCGCGCGCTGATCGAACGCTTCCTCGCCATCGCCGGCGATCCGGACGAGGCGGCGGCCGCGCTGCGCACGCTCGCGAACGAAGGCAACATGACGCAGGCGCTGACGCCGGCCATCGATTTGTTCGAAACCCGCACCGGCTTCCTCGCCGCGCGCGGCATCGACTTGAAGCGCGTGCGCTTCTCCACCGCCTTCGGCCGCGGCTTCGACTATTACACCGGCTTTGTGTTCGAACTGACCGATCCGGCGCGCACCGGCGATCCGCTGGTCGCCGGCGGCCGCTATGACGGGCTGCTCACCCGGCTCGGCAGCGCGGCGCCGATCGCGGCGGTCGGCTTCGCCGTCTGGATCGAGCGTCTCGCGGTCTATGGAGACGCATCGTGATGAACACGTCTCTCGTGCTGGCCGTCCCCGCCAAAGGCCGGCTGCAGGAAAACGCCGAAGCCTTCTTCGCGCGCTCGGGCCTCAATCTGATCAAGCCGCGCGGCGCGCGCGACTATCGCGGCGCCATCGCCGGGCTCGACGGCGTCGAAGTCGCCTATCTCTCGGCCTCCGAGATCACCACGCAGCTTGCCGCCGGCGCCGTGCATTTCGGCGTCACCGGCGAGGACCTGGTGCGCGAGATGATCCCCGACGCCGACAGCAAGGTAGTGCTGATCGAAGGGCTCGGCTTCGGCTTTGCCACCGTGGTGGTGGCGGTGCCGCAGGCCTGGATCGACGTGCGCACCATGGCCGACGTCGACGACGTCGGCACCTCGTTTCGCCACGCGCACGGCCGCAAGATGCGGGTGGCGACCAAATACATCAATCTGACGCGCGAATACTTTTCCGCGCACGGCATCGTCGATTACCGCATCGTCGAGAGCACCGGCGCGACCGAGGGTGCGCCGGCCGCCGGCACCGCCGAATTGATCGTCGACATCACCACCACCGGCGCGACGCTCGCCGCCAACGGGCTCAAGATCGTCGAGGACGGCATCATCCTGCGCTCGCAAGCGAATCTGGTGGCGGCACGCGGCGCCACTTGGGGCGAGGCCGAGCGCGAGACCGCGCGGGTCATCTTGGATCGCGTCGCGGCGCAGCAACGCGCCCGCGCCTTCCGCGAAGTGCGCGCGCGCTTTGCCGCCTGCGATGCCTCGCTGGTCGAGCGCGCCAAAGAGCAATTCGCCGTGGTCACGCCGTTCGGCGGGCCGACCTCGTCGGGGATGCTGACGCTGCACTGCCCGCCGGACAAGGTCTATGCGCTCACCAGCTTCCTGCGCGAGAACGGCGCCGAAGCCGTGGCGGTCGCCGATCTCGATTACGTGTTTTCGAAGGACAACCCGCTGTACGCCAAGCTCGCCGTGGCGCTGTAGCGCGACTAAACGGCCGGTTTCACTACATCAAAACAGCCTGCGCGCCTGACGCGCCGCGTGGTTTACTTCGCCCGCAACAAACCCGTATCATCGGCGGAAACAAAGTTCGGGAGGAAACGTGTTCATCACGACGGGCAAGCGCCTCACCATGGACGGCGCCAAGAAGATGATGGCGACCGCCGTCGAGCAAGCCCACAAAGCGGGCATCGCGGTGTCGATCGCCATTACCGACGCGGGCGGGCATCTCATTTTGTTCGAGCGCATGGAAGGCGGGCGTTTCCACTCGGTGCATTCCTCGACGGTGAAGGCGGTGTGCGCCGCGTCGAACAAGCGCATGACCTCGGCGCGCGGCGCGCAGGCGCAGGAGCTCGACACCACGCACGCGCTTGGGCTGGCGCTCGCCGCGGGGCCGGAACGCTGGACGGCGATGGAAGGAGGCTGCCCGGTGATCGCCGACGGCGAATGCATCGGCGGCATCGGCGTCGCCGGCGGCGACTGGGCGACCGACGAGCGCATCGCGCAGGCCGCGGTCGAAGCGATCGGCGCGAGTTGGAAATAGCGCCATGACCGAACCGGTACGCGTCGCCTGCATCGGCATGGGCTGGTGGTCGGACGTCCTCGCCGACGCCGTCACGCGCTCGAGCAAGCTCAAGATCGTCGCCTGTTTTTCGCGCTCGGAAGACAAGCGAAAGGCCTTCGCCAAGAAATACGGCTGCCAGGCAGCAACAAGCTACGAGGCCATCCTCAAGGATGCCGGCGTCGAGGCCATCATCAACACGACGCCGAACGACGTGCATCTGGAAACCACGCGCCAGGCGGCGCAGGCCGGCAAGCATGTGTTCCTCGACAAGCCGATCGCCAACTCGGTTTCCGACGGCCGCAAGATCACCGAGGCCTGCCGGGCGGCGGGCGTCGTCTTGGCGCTCGGCTATCAGCGCCGGCGCGAAAGCCATTTCCGCTGGATCAAGAAGCAGATCGAGGCCGGCGTGTTCGGCAAGATGGTCAATGCCGAGGCCAATATCAGCCGCGACCGGCTCGGCCAGTTCGATCTCACCTCGTGGCGCTACACCGCCGCGGGCATGCCGGGCGGCGTCATGCTGCAGATCGGCGTGCATTATGCCGATGTGCTCGATTATCTCATCGGCCCGATCAAGGCGGTGAGCGGCCAGTTCGCGCAACTGGTGCTGCCGGGCGACAATCCCGACGTCGCCAGCCTGGTGTTCGAGCACGAGAGCGGCGCGCTCTCCACCCTCAACGCCAGCTACGCCTCGGCCTCCGAATATTATCTGATGAACATCTACGGCAAGACCGCCACCGCCTATTACGACCTGCATCACGGCCTGAGCTGGCTCAAGCAGGGCGAGAAGAAACCGGTCGCCGTGCCCTGCGAGAAGAACGACACCTTCGTCGAGGAGTTGGAGGAATTCGCCGCGGCGGTGCGCGGCGGGCCGCCGCCGGAAGTCGGCGGCGACTACGCGACCAAATCGCTGGCGGTTATTCGCGCCGGCATCACCTCGGCGCGCGAAGGCCGCCGCGTCGAAGTGGCGGAGATTCTAGCGAACGATTAAGCGCCGCTATTTCTTGGACTCGGCCATCGCCGCCTTGAGGATCGGGTGCCACTTGGCGATATCGGCCTTGAGCACCGCTGCGAGATGCGCCGGGCCGCGCTCCGCCTTGGTCGGCACGGTGCCGCCGAGATCGACCAGACGCTTGGCCACCGCCGGATCGTCAAGCGCCTTGTCGAGCGCTAAGGCGAGCTTGGCGACGATGTCCTGCGGCGTGCCCTTCGGCGCGTACATCGCGCTCCAGATGCTGAGCGTGTAGTCGGCGATGCCGGCCTGCTTGGCCGATGGCACGCCGGGCAGCGCCGGCGACGGCGTATCGCCCGACACGACATAGGCCTTGATCGACTGTCCTTTCACCGCCGGCGCGACGCTGACCACCTGGTCGCAGTAGAAATCGACGTGGCCGCCGATAAGGTCGGCGAGCGCCGGGCCGGTGCCGCGATAGGGGATCAGTTTCGGCTTAAGCCCGAGCTCCGAGGTGAGCAGCAGGCAGGCCATGTGCGAGGACGAGCCGACGCCGCCATGCGCCTGTTTCACGCTGTCGCCGTGCTCCTTCACATAAGCGATGAACTCCTTGAGATCCTTTGCCGGGAAATCCTTGCGCGCCACCACGGCGACCGGCGCGTTGGAGATGAGCCCGATCGGCTCGAAATCCTTGATCGAGTCGTAGCGGATGTTCGGCGTGAGCACGGGCGCGGCGACGTGCGAACCCATGCCGGCGGCAAGCAGCATGTAGCCGTCCGGCGTCGCGGCGGCGACGCGTGCGGTGCCGATGGTGCCGCCGGCGCCGCCGATGTTCTCGATGATGACCGTCTGATTGAGCTGGCGGCCCATGCCGTCGGCGATGATGCGCGCGACCACGTCGCTTGGGCCCCCCGGCGGGAACGGCACGATGAGCGTGATCGTGCGCGCCGGATAAGTCTCGGCACGCGCCAACGTCGCCAGAAGTCCGATCCCGGCGAATAAGCCGACGGCAAGCGTCAGCGCTGTTTTGCGGACTGTCATCTCCACCTCCCTAAAGCGCCACCCGCCTCTTTGTTTACTTGCTCGGCGGTTCGGCTCCTCGATTATTGGACCTTGATGTTGGCGGCCTTGATCATCGGCCACCATTTCGTCACCTCCGCCTGTTGATGGGCGGCGAGCGCTTCCGGCGTCTGCTTGTCGCGCGGCGGAATTTGCAGGCCCATTTCGCCCAGTCGCTTCTGTACGGCCGGATCGGTCATCGTCTTGACCACCGCGGCGTTGAGCTTGGCGACGATGTCTTTCGGCGTTCCCTTGGGGACCCAAAGCCCGGACCACAGCTCGATATAAAAGCCTTTGAGACCGGCCTCATCCACGGTTGGAATATCCGGCGCCGCCGCCAGCCGCTTAGGCGCGGTGATGGCGTAGGCGCGGATCTTACCGGCTTTCACCTGCGCCAGCGAATTGGAGGCCTGGTCGACGATCAGATCGATGTGCCCCGACACCAGATCGAGCAGCGCTGGGCCGGTGCCGCGATAAGGCACGAATTGCAGCTTGGCGCCGATCAACTGCTCGAAATAAACGCCGGAAAAATGCGCGCCGGAACCGACGCCGGCGGTGCCCGCCGTCACTTTGCCGCTGTTCGCTTTGAGCCAGGCGATCAACTCGTTCAGATTTTTTGCCGGGATGTCGTTCTTGGAGACGATCATCATCGGATTGCTGGCGAGCAGCGCGACCGGCTCAAAGTCCTTCACCAGATCGAAGCTCAGGGGATAGATCGCGCCATTGATCACATGCGTGCCGAGGTGGCCGATGCTCAGCGTGTAGCCGTCGGGCGCCGCGTGCACCGCGCGCGCGACGCCGATCGTGCCGCCGGCGCCGGTGATGTCCTCGACTACGATCTGCTGCCCGAGCGCCCTGGTCATGCCGTCGCCGAGCACGCGCGCCAAGGCGTCGGTCGGACCGCCGGCTGCAAACGGCACGATGATCGTGACCGGCCGCGACGGATAGTCCTCAGCGCCAGCCAACGCGGCAAATGCCAGCGTCGCCGCCACGGCGGCAACGATCAGTTTCTTCATTGTATCCTCCCACCGGGGTCTTTTCTGTGCCCCGGCGGAAGCATCCACTCACAGCGCAGCGAAATCAATCGGCTTGTGGCGGTCGAGTTTGCGCTCGATCTTGGGCAGCGGATATTTCAGCCCGCTGGCGCAATTGAACAGCACCACCTGGTCGGTGCGCTTGACCAGCCCCGACGCCAGGCTTTGCTTGTAGGCGGCGTAGGTCGCAGCACCTTCCGGGCACAGCAGCAGCCCCTCCTCGTGCGCCGCCTCGTCGAGCGCGACGGTGATCGCCGGATCCTCGACGGCGATGGCGAAGCCGCCGCTCTCGCGCACCGCGTGCAGGATGAGGAAATCGCCGATCGCCTGCGGTACGCGGATGCCCGAGGCAATGGTATGCGCGTTCTCCCAGCGTGGCGCGTGCTCTTTGCCCTCCTCGAAGGCTTTCACCATCGGCGCGCAGCCGGCCGCCTGCACCGCGACCATGCGCGGGCGCTTTTTGCCGATGAAGCCGATCGCCTCTAGTTCGGCAAAGGCTTTCCACATACCGATCAGCCCGGTGCCGCCGCCGGTCGGATAGAAGATCACGTCCGGCACCGTCCAATCGAGCTGCTCGGCAAGCTCCAGCCCCATCGTCTTCTTGCCCTCGATCCGGTACGGCTCCTTCAGCGTCGAGGTGTCGAACCAGCCGACCTTCGCCTTGCCCTCGCCGACGATCTTGCCGCAGTCGTCGATCAGGCCGTTGACGCGGTAGACGGTCGCGCCCTGCAGCGCGATCTCGCTGACGTTCACCTCCGGTGTATCCTCTGGACAGAAGATCGTCGTCTTGATCCCGGCATGTGAAGCGTAGGCGGCGAGCGCGGCGCCGGCATTGCCGTTGGTCGGCATCGCCATGTGCTTGATGCCGAGCGCTTTCGCCATCGACACCGCCATGACGAGGCCGCGCGCCTTGAATGAACCGGTCGGCAGGCGGCCTTCGTCCTTCACCAGGATTTCGCCGCCGCCGAGCTTGGCTTGCAGCTTCGGCATGCGGATCAGCGGCGTGATCGCTTCGCCGAGGCTGACGATGTTGGCGGGATCGCGCACCGGCAGCAGCTCGCGATAGCGCCACAGATCGGGCGCGCGCGCGGCCAACTTTTCCTTGCTGAGCGCCTTAGCCACCCCGGCGAGATCGTAACGCACCAGCAGCGGTTTGCCGGCGCGCGACAGATTATGGACCTGATCGGCTTCGTGCCGCTCGCCGGTCATCGCGCATTCGAGATGGGTGACGAAACTCGGCCACCGCGCCGTCAAGTTACTATCGTGTTGCATTGCCACTCCAACTCAACTGCCGCCGCGCGGGTCGTGCGCGCGGAAGACCACGAAATGGGACAGCGAAAAATTGACCCCGAAGCTGACCGCGATGGCGGCCACCTTGGCGGCCCAGGCCGGCACGAGCAGCAGTTCGACCAGACACCAGACCGTGACGGTATTGGCGAGGAACCCGGCGACCTGCGACAGCGCGAAATTGAAGTAGCTGCGCAAACTGAGCTTGCGGCCGGACTCGTGGGCAAAGGTGATCGTCGAGTTCAAGACGTAGGAACCGCTGACGGCGATGACCCACGCCATGGTGTTGGAGGCGATGACCGGCAATTTGAGATAATAATAGGCGAACGAAAACACGCCGAAATCGATGGCCGAGTTGACGATGCCGATCATGGCGAAGCTGATCGCCTTGAGGGCGACCGCGCGTTCGTGCCAGGCCACGGTGAGACGGTCGCGGAGGTTTCGCAAGGACGCCGGAATCATGGACCGTTCATAGCATTTTGCGGCGGGCGCGACAGGGCGCGCGCCATACGCTATAGATCGCCCCAAAACCAGGCGACAGGTCAACGACAAATGCCGGCGAAATCAAGCAAATCTAGCGCCCCCGCGACGCGATCGTCGGCCGCGGCAGGCCTGTCGATCGTGGTGCCCGTGTTCAACGAGGCCCGCGGCCTCGCCGCCCTGCACGACCGCATCGCCGCCGTGGCGCGCACGCTCAAGGCAAAATACGGCTTGCGCAGCGAAGTCGTCTATGTCGACGACGGCAGCTCGGATTCGACCAGCCAGATCGCCAATTCGCTTGCCGCCGATCCGTTCGACGTCCAGGTCGTCACGCTGTCGCGCAATTTCGGCAAGGAGGCCGCCCTGCTCGCCGGCCTCGATCACGCCCGGCTCGGCGCCGTGTTGTTCATGGACGGCGACGGCCAGCATCCGCCCGACCTGGTCGAAACGCTGACCGCGCGCTGGCTCGATGACGGCTACGATGTCGTCTACACCGCCAAGGCGCACCGCGAGAACGAGCCGCTTCTGCGCCGCGCCGGCGTGCACTGGTTCTATGCGCTGATCAATTGGGGCGCGCGGCAGAAAATTCCCGAGGATGCCGGCGATTTCCGCCTGCTGTCGCCGCGCGCCGCGGCGGCGCTGCGGCAGATGCCGGAGCGCAATCGCTTCTTCAAGGGTCTGTCGAGCTGGATCGGCTTTAAGCAGGTGCGCGTCGATTACGAGCCGGCGCCTCGCGCCCACGGCGTCACGACCTGGAACGTCTGGAGCCTGATCGGTTTCTCGATCGAGGGCCTGACCTCATTCACAGTGGCGCCGTTGCGCGTCGCCAGCATGCTCGGCCTGTTGCTGGCGGCGGTGGCATTGTTTTTCGGCATCGAGATCCTGATCGAAACCATCGTCTACGGCAAAGACGTGCCCGGCTATCCCTCGCTGGTCGTCGGCATGATGGTGATCGGCGGCGTGCAGCTTCTGATGATCGGCGTACTCGGCGAATACGTCGGCAAGCTCTTGTCAGAGATCAAGGCGCGCCCGGTCTATTTCGTCGCCGAGCACAACCTGACCGCGGCCAAGGACGAAGCGCCGGCGAAGTCGCGCGCGCCGCGCGCGGCCGAGTGAGTCTGCGGGCAATGGCCGCAGCGCCGCGCCGCATCTGGCTCTGCGCCGACGATTACGGCATGGCGCCCGGCGTCAACGAGGCGATCCGCCAGTTGATCGCGCGCGGCCGGCTGAATGCCACCTCGGTCATGGTGGGCGCGCCCTCCTTCACCAGCGAGGAAGTCGATGCGCTGGATGCGCTCAATTCCGGCGAGACGCGCGCGCTGGTCGGGCTGCATGTGACGCTCACCGCGCCCTTTGCGCCGGTGAGCGAGCAATTTCATCCGCTGCGCGCGCACCGCTTCCCGCCGCTCAACGAGATGATGCGCCGCGCGACGACACGCCGGCTGTCGGTCGAGCGCCTGACCATCGAGATCGGCAGCCAACTCCGCCTGTTCCTGGAAGCCTTCGGCCGCCTGCCCGACTTCATCGACGGGCACCAGCACGTGCATCTGTTTCCGCAGGTGCGCGACGCTTTGCTCAAGGTGGTGAATGAGGCGGCGGCATCGGCCTGGGTGCGGCAATGCGGGCGCCCGCGCGGCGCGCGGGCCTTGCACGACGCCAAGGCGTTGGTGCTCGACATGCTGAGCGCGCGGTTCCGCACCAAGGCGGCGCGCCTTGGCATCGCGACCAATCCGGGCTTCGCCGGCACCTATGATTTCGCCGCCAAGGCCGATTACGCGGCGATCTTTCCGCGCTTCTTGGCGGGCATGCCGGACGGCGGACTGATCATGTGCCACCCGGGCTTTGTCGACGCGGCGCTCGAAAATCTCGATACGCTCACCAACCTGCGCGAGCGCGAATTCGCCTTCCTCGATTCGGACGCCTTCCCGCGCCTGCTCGGCGAGCACGGCGTGGCGCTGGCGCAGCCCGCGGCTTAGAGCACGACGACCTTGGTGCCGACCTTCACCCGGCTGTAGAGATCGATCACGTCGGCGTTGCGCAGGCGGATGCAGCCGGACGACACGTTGTGCCCGATGGTCCAGGGCTCGTTCGAGCCGTGGATGCGGTAGAGCGTGGAGCCGAGATACATCGCGCGCGCGCCGAGCGGATTGCCCGGGCCGCCGGCCATGAAGTGCGGCAGACCGGGTTGGCGCTCGATCATTTCCTCCGGCGGCACCCAATCCGGCCATTCCTTCTTCGCCGAGATCGTGTGCACGCCCGCCCAGGTGAAGCCGGGACGGCCGACGCCGACGCCATAGCGCATCGCCTTGCCGTTGGGCTCGACCAGATAGAGGAACTTGTTCGGCGTATCGATGACGATGGTGCCGGGCGCTTCCTTGACGCTATAGGCGACCTCCTGGCGCTCATAGCGCGGGTCCATTTCGCCGCCCGGCTGCTCCTCGTACTGCGGAGCGGCCGGCGCGTTGGCATAGGCGCGGTTCGGCTGCGGCTCGGCATAGCGCGGAGCGCCCGCGCCGCCACTGAACAAAAACTCGATGAAGCCGCCGCCGAGACCGGAGCGCGGCTGCGGCGCTTGCGCCGCCGCCAGGATCGGACGTTCATCCGGCGTAAGCGAGAGCGGATCCGCCCACGCGGCGCTGCTGATCGAAGCGGCAATGATGATGGCTAGGAAAACGCAACGCTGCATCGACGCACCTTGCACTCACTTCGTCGGATGAGCGCAGTACAAGCGCAAAGCCACACCGAATGGTAAACGAAAGCTGCCACGGGGCCCATTATGGTGAACGCGCGCGCGCTTCGTCGGCTTAGAGTTTATTTTGCGTAAAACGCGCCGCATCATGGTAAATGCCGCGTTTCGATTTTAGCATTGTCGCGCTGCCTGGCCGCAACCGGGCGTTAATGGGCGCTCTGATAGAACGCATCATTGGGGGTTGCGAGGGGACATCGCGTGCAGCGCAAGGTTTTTCGCGTCGAGCGGATGTTCGGCGGCCGCACGGCGGCGCGACCCGCAAACAGCGCGACGCCGGACAAGATCGCAGACACCAAACCCGCGCCGGCGCACAACGAGCCGCCGACGAGAAAGCGGCGCAATCGCTCAAGCGCGAACTCGCCCAACTCAACGACGCCGTCGCCCACACCATGCGCGAACTCGCCGCGCTCGTCGGCGAAGGCAGCGAGCGTCACATGGCGCGCGCCGCCGGCAAGCTCGGCGCCGCGATCGAAGGCATGGAAAAGGCGACCGAGAAGATTCTGAAATCGGCGGAGGTGATCGACGACAGCGCCAAGGCGCTCGCCGCCGCGATGAAGACCGATTACGAACGCGGCCTGGCGCAGGAGATTCAGGATCACGTGGTGAAGATCTACGAGGCCTGCAATTTCCAGGACCTCAGCGGCCAGCGCATCGGCAACGTGATCGAGACCTTGACCATGATCGAGGAGCAGGTCGAGGACATGCTCGAACGCCACCAGGGCCGGCCGGCGATCGCGCAGGCCGATAAGCCGGCGTCGCATCACGGCGCTGCTCAACGGGCCGCGGCTCGACGGCGATTCCGGCCATACCAGCCAACAGGACATCGACGTTCTGTTCGACTAGGGCGGCCGTTTGATCAGCACAAAGCAGATCAGCGCGGCCGTCACGAAGCCGGCGGCGAGCGCCAGCGCCGCCGCGTCGGTCGCGCGATCGACCACAAAGGCCATCACCAACGGCGCCGCCGCTTGCATCAGCAGCCAAGGACCCGCGAGCCGGCCCATCAGCCGGCCATAGCCGGAGGCGCCGAACAGCGCCAGCGGCACTGCGCCACGCGTGATAGTGACGAGGCCGTTGGCGCCGCCGAACATCAGCGCGAAAGCCGCCGCCGCCGGCACCGAGATGCCGAACAGCGCGAGCATCATGAAGGCGCAGAGCAGAGCCGACAGCGCGAAGCGCGCCACCCACAATGGATGTAGATTGCGGCCGAAGGCGAATTCGATCAGCCGCGCGGCGACCTGCGCCGGCCCGAACAGCGCGCCGATCCACACCACTGTACCGGCGTCGATGCCGGAACGCGCGAAGATCGCCAGCAGATGCGCGGACAGGCCGGAAGGCACGAAGGCATAGGTGGCGAAGGCCGCCGCCACCAGGATAAACGGCAAGCCATAGGGCGGAAGCACCACAGGCGGCGCCGGCGCGTTCGCGCGCCGGTTTTGCATCCGGCTCGAAGCGGGTGCGCGGCAGCGCGAGAGCGTGCAGCGGCGCCGAGATACAGGCAAGCAGCGCGGCATAGACCAGGTAAGTGCCGCGCCAGCCGACGGCATCGAGCAGAAAATGCGTCGTCGGCCAGCTCACGGTCGACGCGAAGCCGCCGGCGAGCGTCAGCGCGGTGATCGGCGAGCGCGCGCCGCTGCCGAAGATGCGGCCGAGCGTAGCAAAGGCGGAATCGTAGAGATTAGCCGCCATGGCGACGCCGAGTACCACCCATACGGCGAGATAGCCAACGCGGCCCGTGGCGTAAGTGATCAGCACCAGCCCGAGCGCTGCGATCAGCGAGCCGATGGTCATCACCACGTGGCCGCCGAAACGGTCGATCGATCGCCCGACGTGGGGCGCGCTCAAGCCGGCGGCCAGCAAGCCAACCGAAAAGCCGCCCATGGCGAACGACATCGACCAATGCCCGCTCGGCCGCGATCAGCGGCACGATCAGCACCGGCGTGTAGAAGATCGTGCCCCATGACAGGATCTGGGTGACGCCGAGCACCGGTACGGCGCGCCAGGGGCCGTCGATGAAGTCGCGGGGAGCGGGCATGCGGGACCGGCTGCGGAGGGCGATTCCGCAATGTCTAGCACGCCGGCGAACCGGCGTGCGGGCACGGGTCGTGATGAACGAAACCGGCTATTGCTGCTGGACTGGCGGTTGAATTCGGCTTGGGCTCGGGCGCAGGCGCGGCCTTCGGCTTTGCAGGCGGCTTCGGCTTGGGCTTACCCTTCGGCTTGGCCGGCCGCTTGGCGCCTTCCGGCCCGCAGCGGACATAGACCATGGTGCCGTAACGGCCCTGCACTTCCGAATCCATCCAGCGCAGGATCAGCAGGCGACCATCGAACGCCACCACCTCGCGGTCCTGCGCGCTGCCCGGCGGATCGCCTTCGGGGCCGATAAAGGTCTTGCCGCCCGGCGCGCCTTTCAGACGCAACTCGGTCGGGCGTCGCCTGGTCGGCGAGATGCATCATTACGCCGCCGGTGGGGCCGAGGGTAATGACGTAAGGCTGCTTGCATTGCTGGGCCGCCGCCGCCTCGATGCGGGCGCGGTCCTCTTCTTTGTGATAGGCGGCGAGCCCCCAGCGCCCGACGATATCCTGCGGCGGGAAGGCCGGCGGCAACGTCGGCACCGCCTCGGGCTGCGGCTGCTGCGGCTCCTGCGAGGGGCCAAACAACTCGGAAATTGCGGGCCGCCGGTCGAGCAGGCGGCAACCCCAAGCGCCAGCAAGGCGAGAACCATGGCAGTCGATAGGGTCGGTCGATGCGAATGGCTCATTCGGGCTCCTGTGCCGCCGCTAGGGGGACTTTGCGGGGCAATGGCGGGTAGTGCAAGCGTGTTACCGCGGTCCGGTAATAAGGGCGGGCCCATTCAGCCGGTTCCCCACGGACAGGCTCCAGCCGGCGACTTTTCATCGACCGCGGGCTCAGTCTTGTCGAGCTAGGCTCGTCGCATTAACGCCAGCATAGCTGCCTGCTTGACACTCCCGGCAGTAAGCCATATGTCCCGGGCAGCTTTTTGGCACTCCCCGTTAACGAGTGCTAAGGGCTTATAAAATCGACACTTTCCGGTAAACGCACGCGCTCAAGCGCCGACGAGGAAGCCATGGCCAAGACCAAGTTTCGTCCCCTGCACGACCGTATCGTCGTGCGCCGCATCACCGCCGAAGAGAAGACCAAGGGCGGCATCATCATTCCCGACACCGCCCAGGAAAAGCCCTCGCAGGGCGAAGTCATCGCCGTCGGCCCGGGCGGGCGCGACGAGGCCGGCAAGCTGATCCCGATCGATCTGAAGACCGGCGACAAGGTGCTGTTCGGCAAATGGTCGGGCACCGAGGTTAAGCTCGATGGCGAGGAGCTCCTGATCATGAAGGAGTCCGACATCATGGGCGTGATCGCCTGATCCCGAATTGAAACCCATTGGAGTGAAATGAAATGGCTGCCAAGGAAGTCAAATTCGCCGTCGACGCGCGCGACCGCATGCTGCGCGGCGTCAAGATCCTCGCCGATGCGGTGAAGGTCACCCTCGGCCCCAAGGGCCGCAACGTCGTGCTCGACAAGTCGTTCGGCGCTCCGCGCATCACCAAGGACGGCGTCACCGTCGCCAAGGAGATCGAGCTCGAGGACAAGTTCGAGAACATGGGCGCGCAGATGGTGCGCGAAGTCGCCCAGAAGACCAACGATCTCGCCGGCGACGGCACCACCACCGCCACCGTGCTGGCGGCCGCGATCGTGACGGAGGGCGCCAAGTCAGTCGCCGCCGGCATGAACCCGATGGACTTGAAGCGCGGCATCGACATCGCCGTCACCGCCGTGGTCAAGGACATCGAGAAGCGCGCGAAGAAGGTCGGCTCCTCCGCCGAGGTCGCCCAGGTCGGCACCATCTCGTCGAACGGCGACGCCACCATCGGCAAGATGATCGCCCAGGCGATGCAGAAGGTCGGCAACGAGGGCGTCATCACCGTCGAGGAAGCCAAGTCGCTCGACACCGACGTCGAGATCGTCGAGGGCATGCAGTTCGACCGCGGCTACATCTCGCCCTACTTCATCACCAACGCCGAGAAGATGATCGCCGAGCTCGAGGACGCCTACATCCTCCTGCACGAGAAGAAGCTCTCCGGCCTGCAGGCCATGCTGCCGCTGCTCGAGGCGGTGGTGCAGACCGGCAAGCCGCTGCTGATCCTGTCGGAAGACGTCGAAGGCGAAGCGATCGCCACCCTGGTCGTCAATAAGCTGCGCGGCGGCCTCAAGGTCGCGGCGGTGAAGGCGCCGGGCTTCGGCGACCGCCGCAAGGCGATGCTGGAAGACATCGCCATCCTCACCGGCGGCCAGCTGATCTCGGAAGATCTCGGCATCAAGCTCGAGAACGTCACCCTCGACATGCTCGGCCACGCCAAGAAGATCGTGATCGAGAAGGAAAAGACGACCATCGTCCACGGCGCCGGCAAGAAGGCCGACATCGAGGCGCGCGTTCAGCAGATCAAGGTGCAGATCGAGGAGACCACCTCCGACTACGACAAGGAGAAGCTGCAGGAGCGGCTGGCCAAGCTCGCCGGCGGCGTCGCGGTGATCAAGGTCGGCGGTGCCACCGAAATCGAGGTCAAGGAGAAGAAGGATCGCGTCGAGGACGCGCTCAACGCCACCCGCGCCGCGGTTGAGGAAGGCATCGTGCCGGGCGGCGGCGTCGCGCTACTGCGCGCCAAGAAGGCGGTCGGCAAGCTCGCCAACGAGAACCACGACGTGCAAGCCGGCATCAACATCGTGCTCAAGGCGCTGGAGGCTCCGATCCGCCAGATCGCCGAGAACGCCGGCGTCGAGGGCTCGATCGTGGTCGGCAAGATCCTGGAGGAGAAGTCGGAGACCTACGGCTTCGACGCCCAGGACGAGAAATACGTCGACATGCTCGAGGCCGGCATCATCGATCCGGCCAAGGTGGTGCGCACCGCGCTGCAGGACGCTGGCTCCGTCGCCGGCCTGCTGGTGACCACCGAGGCCATGGTCGCCGAACTGCCGAAGGAGCCGGCCCCGGCCATGCCGGGCGGCGGCATGGGCGGAATGGGCGGCATGATGTAAGCCTGCCGCACACCGCAAACGCTATCCAAGGGCGCGGCTCCGGCCGCGCCCTTTTTCGTTGCAGCGGCGGCTGACTGGAATTTTCTCCGCAATGCGGTGTGCTAGTCTGTCACGTCTGGCGGAGGGGGGCCATGGACCAGCGCATCATCGACCTTTACGACAGCTTCACCCACGGCGGCATCAGCCGTCGCGTGTTCCTCGACCGCCTAGCGCATCGCCGGCTCAGCGCGGTGGCGCTGCTGCCGCTGTTGCAGAACGATTATGCGCGCGCGGCGGTCGTTGCCCCGACGACTCACGGCTCGCCATCGAACCGCGTCTATGACGCCGGCGGTGCGCGGATCGGCTGCTGCGATCCGCGCCCGGCGGTCATGGCGTTGGAAATCGGCGGCGAACCTGCGGCATCGTTGGAATCGAAGAGCAGCGCGCCGTAGCAGCATTCGGCGGCAACAACGGTATCGGCCTTGGCGCCTTTGCCGACGTCATCGCTGGTCATCGCCACCGGATAGTTGTCGCCATGCTGGCCGTAGAATTGCGGATCGACCGAACCGCCGTGGCAATTGATGAAGTGGGCAAGCGGCGAGAGCAGCTTATTGATCGGCGTTCCGGTCGGCGGACATACTTTGATGGTGTCGCTGCTGAAAATATTGTTGACGCTCTGCGCGGTGGATTTCTGCCAAGGCTCGGCCGATAGGCCGAAATACGTCAGATAGTCGTCGCGCTTGCCGGTCTTGAATTTGGCGGCGTTGTTGATTTGGTCATGAGGAAAAAGCCGGCGTCTGTGCACCATAGATCCGGCGATGCGGCCGACCACGCGCGTCACGGCAGCATAGGTCGCAATCTCACGGTCCGTGAACTTGGCGTCGCTCGCATAGGGCAGATCGCTCGGCACCGTTGGATCGCCATCGTCCGGCATCGGATTGTGCAGGTCGATATGCGGGATTACGTCGTCGCAATCGAGAATGACGACGTAATCCGGCGTGACCGACGCGTAGATGGCGTCGATCGCATTCTTGGTCTGGGGTCCACTCTGCGACGTCGTCACGGCGACGCCGCCGAATTTCTTCATCGCGTCGCTGTCGGATATATCGACGAGCTGCGTTGCCAGCCCCCGGTCCTTGTCGGCTCCGGCCAAATCGGCCACGGCGTCCTGGACCGACTTCAGTCCGTCCACGCCGTATTTCTTTTCAAGCGCGGCGAAATTGGCGATGAGAATTTTGTCCGACATCGCACCCCCCTGCGGTTCATGCGGCCGTACTACTTTTGCGGGAATTTATCGCTTGCGCAATACACCAAATGGTGCCGCGGGGGGAAGCATCGCGCCTATTCAGCCGACACCCGCTCCGACCAGCCAGTTTGCCGTGCGCAACAGCCGCGCATCGTCGCCAAAGCCGCCGACAAGCTGGATGCCGATCGGCATGCCGCCCTCGCCTTTTAGCAGCGGCAGTGACACCGCCGGCAGCCCGGCCAACGTCCATAACGTGTTGAACGCCGGATTGCCGGTGGCCATACCTTCGGCGCCACCCCGGGGGCCGATGGCGTCAGGATTGCGTCATAGTCTTTCAAGATGTCGGCCAGCCCCGCGCGGTAAAGCAGCGCGCCATCCTGCGCCGCCAGATAGCGCAGCGCGTTGGTCTGGCTGCCCTCGGCGACGAGATCGCGCAACTGCTTGCTCGACGCATCGCCGCCGCGCTCCACCAGCGCGCCGAAATTGTGCGCCATGTCGGTGTACATGATGACGCGCTGGTCGGCCCAAGCAGCGGCGAACGATTCCGGCAAGTCGACCGGCTTCACCGCATCGCCGAGGCGTTTGGCAAGCGCTTCGAACGCGGCGCGGGCTTCGGGATCCGCCTTGTCCCAAACCGGCGTGCGCACGAAGGCGAGCCGCGGCGGCGACGGCGGCTTCGCCGCAGCCAATGCGCGGAAGGCCGGCGACGCCGATGGCCGGCTGCCGGGATCCTGGGCATCGTAGCCTGCGAGCGCCTCGAGAATGAGCGCGGCGTCGGCCAGCGTGCGCCCGAACACGCCGACATGGTCGAGCGTCAAAGACAGGATCAACGCCCCGTGACGCGAGATGATGCCATGCGTCGGCTTGATCCGTAGACGCCGCAAAACGACGCGGGCCGGATCACCGAGCCGTTGGTCTGCGAACCGATCGCCAGCGGAATCATGCCGGCGGCTACGGCGGCCGCCGAGCCCGACGACGAACCGCCCGGCGTGCGTTCGAGATCGTGCGGATTGCGGGTCGCGCCAGGATGAAAATAGGCGCACTCGGTGGTCACCGTCTTGCCGATGATGACCGCGCCGGCCTCGCGCAAGCGCGCTACCGCCGTGCAATCGCGCGCTGGCCGGCGGCCCTTAAACAACGGCGAGCCGCATTCGGTCGGATAGCCGGCGGTATCGAAGATATCCTTGATGCCGACCGGTACGCCGTGCAGCGGACCAAGCGGCTTGCCGTTGCGGCGGTGTTCGTCAAGGGCGCGCGCCTGTGCGAGCGCGTAAGCCGGGTCGAGATGGATGAAGGCATGGACGGTCGCCTTCGAGTGCGGCGATGCGGTCGAGGCAGGCGCGCGTATAATCCTCGGCCGAAATCGCGCCACGCGCTATTTCGGCGGCTGCCGCGGTCGCTGACAAAACTGCCGGGCTTGCGTCAGGCAATGTCGTTTGTCCTCGCTCGGTAGTCAGGCGGGCGAACCGTGCTCTTCCCAATTCTCGGCGCTGGCGCCGGCGAGCGCGCGCACTCGTTCCTCATCCTTGGCGAATTCGGCGGCGGCGCCGGAATAAACCACTTTGCCGTCGTCCAGCACATAGGCGCGGTCGGCGATTTCGACAGCGGCGCGGACATTCTGCTCCACCAGCAGCACCGAAATGCCGTGCTCACGCGCCGAGGTCACGACCTTGAACACTTCTTGCACGATCAAGGGCGCAAGGCCTTGGCTCGGCTCATCGAGCAGCAGCAGCTTCGGATTCAACAGCAGCGCCCGGGCGATCGCCAGCATCTCCTGTTCGCCGCCGGAAAGCTGCCGGCCTTTGTTGGTCTTGCGCTGCGCCAAGGCGCGGAAACAGCTCATAGACGCGCGCGATGGTCCACGGGCCCGGTCGCTCCAGCGGCACCTTGAGATTTTCCTCACCGTCAGGTTGGCGAAGATGCGCCGGCCTTCCGGCACGTAGCCGACGCCGAGCGCGGCAATGCGATAGGGCTGCCAGTCGGTGGTGGCATGGCCGAAGATGCGCACCGCGCCCTCGCGCGCGTGGGTCAGGCCCATCAGGCTGCGCAGCGTCGTGGTTTTGCCGGCGCCATTACGCCCTAACAAGCGTCACGATTTCGCCCTCACGCACCTCCAGGCCGACGCCGTGCAGGATGTGGCTCTTGCCGTAAAAGGTATGGAGGCCTTCCGCCTCGAGCGCCACGTTGCTCATGCCGCTGCCTTCCCCAGATAGGCCGCCTGCACCGCTTCGTTGGCGGCGATCTCCTGCGGCGTGCCCTCGGCCAGCATCTTGCCCTCGGCCAGCACCATGATGCGGTCGGCCAGATGGAAGACCACGCGCATGTCGTGCTCGATCAGCACGATGGTGAGCTTCTGGTCGCGGTGCAGCTTCCGGATCAACCGCGTGATGTCGTAGGTTTCCTGGTCGCCCATGCCGGCGGTCGGCTCGTCGAGCAGCAAGAGCCGCGGCTTGAGCGCCAGCGCCATCATGATTTCGGTCGCACGCTGGTCGCCGTGCGCGAGTTCGCCGACCAGCCGGTCGGCCTTTTCGGTCAGGCCACCCATCTCCAGCAGATCGTTGATCCGCGCCTTGATGTCGCCGTCGTCGTCGCGGGATTGCCAAACGCGCAAGCGGAAGCCGCTGGCGCTCTCGACCGCAATCCGCAGATTTTCGCGCACTGTCAGTTCCGGAAAGACTTCCGTGATCTGGAAGGTGCGGGCGATACCGCGCCATACCCGGCGGGCGGGAAAGAGCGAGGTAATGTCCTCGCCGTCGAAGACGATCTTGCCCGAGGTCGGCATCAGAAAGCCGCTGATCATATTGAAAAACGTGGTCTTGCCCGCGCCGTTGGGGCCAATCACGGCGCGCAGTTCGCCAGGCTCGACCGTCATCGATATATCGTCGACCGCGATCAGACTGCCGAAATGCTTGGAGACGTTGTTGACGCGCAGCAGGGTCATGACACGAGCTTCCGTCGAATGACGCCGAGAAGCCCGCGGGGGAAGAACAGCACCACGAGCACGAACAATAATCCGACAAACGACATCCAATTGACGGTAATGCTCGAAAGATAGTCCTGCAGAACTACGAACACTGCCGCGCCCAGCAGCGGTCCCCAAAAGCTGCGCATGCCGCCCATCACCGCCATCATGACGAAGTCGCCGGACTGGCTGAAATGCAGCCCTCTCGGATCGGCGAAATTATTCAGGAGAGCGTATAGCGCTCCCGCAAACCCCATGAAGAAACAAGACAGCGTAAATGCTATCCAGATGTGGCGCTCCACCGGGATGCCGAGAAAACGGGCGCGGCGTTCGTTTTCGCGGATCGCAAGCATGGTGCGGCCGAACGGCGATCGCAAAATGAAACCCATGACTGCCGCGATGATGGCAAAGCAGAACAATACGAAAAAATAGAAGTTGTCGGCATTCGACAAAATATCGATCTTGAAGAGCCCGAGGTCGAGCGGTTGACGGGAAAAGCCGCGCAATCCGTCGTCGCCGCCGGTAAGCGAACTCCACTGGAATGCGATGTAATAAAAGACCTGACCGAACGCGATCGTGACCATCGCGAAATAGACGCCACGCCGGCGCACGATGAGCGTTCCGAGCAATGCGCCGGCAAGGCCGCCCAGCAGCATGCCCATCAGCAGGGAAAGCGATGTGCTGGGCGCCAGAAATTTCAGCGACAGCCCCGCCCCATAAGCCCCCAGGCCGAAATAGGCGGCATGGCCGAAGGACAGCACACCGGTAAAGCCCAAGAGGAAATTCACTGACATGGCGGCAAGCCCAAGGATGAGAACGCGGGTGCCGAGTGCGGTGTAGCCGCCGAGCGGCGGCATCCAATAGGGCGCAAGCACCAGGGCCGCCCAAATGCAAGCAAGCACGATCAGCTTGCGGACGTTATCCTGACCAATCATGTCATCATGCCCTCTTCGCCCAGCAATCCACGCGGGCGAATTAGCAGGACCACCGCCATCAGCACGTACATGATCGCTTCGCTAGCAGCCGGCAAAAATACCGCCGTGACGCCCGATGCTACGCCAATCAACAGGCCGCCCAGCAGCGTGCCGGTGAGGCTGCCGACCCCGCCGACAATGATAGCGATGAAACTCGGCATCAGAAGCCCCGCGCCCATGGTCGGCTCAAGACCAAGTTGCCCGGCCGCCAGCACCCCGCTGAGGCCCGCGAGAAAAATGCCGACGGCAAAATTGAGCGAACGCAGCGTACGCACGTTGACGCCCAACGCAGATACCGTTTCGAGGTCGAGCGTGCCGGCACGGATGCGGACGCCGAGGCGCGTATAGCGCAGCAGCACGAACAGCACGCTCACCGCGACGATCACCACGAGCACCATAAAAAGGCGGTAGCCGGTGATGAAAAAGAACTCATTGCTCAACGGCTGCGCCAAAATCGCCGGCACGGTGACCGGCTTGCCCTGCGCGCCCCAGATGAAACGCGTGCCGTCTTCGAAGATAAAGGCAAGGCCGAAGGTGAGCAGAAGGCTGTAGAGCGGATCGCGCCCGTAAAGCGGGCGGATCAGTACGCGTTCGGTGGCGAGGCCGATGATGGCTGTGAGCGGCGGCGCGATCAGCAGCGCGCCCCAGAAACCAACATAGGGCGTGATCGTGTAGGCGATGTAGCCGCCGGCCACGAGGAAGCCGCCATGGGCGAAATTGATCACGTTGCTCAGGTTGAGGATCAGCGACAGACCGAGTGCCATCAGCACGTAAAAGGCGCCGATAATCAATCCGTTCGTGATGTTGAACAGGAGGAGTTGAAGCATGAATCAACACTCGGGTGGGCGAGCGGCGCGTGAATGCGGCACGCCTGGGAAGCGATGACGGCTCCCCAGGCGCGATGATCGATCGTTGCTAGCTTAGGCCGGCCACTGCAGCTTGCAGCCGGTATCGCTCTCGGGCGGGTTGACCTTATCGCCCGCGAGCACGTGATCGACGCGGAACAGATCTTCCGGATCGCCCGCCGGCTTCGACAGCGCTTCGCCGACGAAGGACGAGGTCATCAGCTGATGGTCGCCCGCGCGGTAGTAGCACTTGTTCGGCTGCAGCTTGACGTCGGCCGGCAGTTCGAAATTGCCCAGCGCCTTGGCGAGCTTGACGGCGTCGAGCGTCTTTTCTTGGTTGGCGGCCAGCGCGTAGGTCTGCACCGAGGTGTAGCCGAACCAGGTGCGCGCCGTCGGCACTTTGCCGTTGGTGCGCTTGCGGATGTCGGCGACGAACTGTTCGACATTCGGCACGCCCGGCTGCTTCCAGTACCACTCGAACATCCAGATGCCGACGCGTGCCTCGGGTGGCATCGCTTCGAGCGACTCGAGCTCCTGCTGCAATCCGGCGACATGGATTTGCTTGTCAATGCCGAACTGGGCGATCTGCTTCAGGCAGTTCACCATGTCGGAGCCCTGCGGCAGCACCACCAGCACGTCCGGGTTGGCGGCGCGCGCCTTGATAAGATAAGCGGAAAAGTCGGTGGTGCCGAGCGGCGTCAATTCGTTGCCGGTCATGGTGCCGCCGAGTTTCTTCAAGATTGGCTTCGCCGGCCTGCTGCAAGGTGTGACCGAAGGCGTAGTCCGGCGTGATGAAATGCCATTTCTTGCCGTACTTGGTGAACAGAAGCTCTGAAACGGAGTTGGCCTCGGCGCGCGTCGTGTTGCAGACGCGATAGACGTTCCATTTGCAGTCTTTGCCGGTAATGCCGTCGGTGTGGCCGCCGGAGACGACGTGCAGCACCTTCTTTTCGGCGGTGACCTGCGCCATGGCCTGGGCGATGCCGGAGTTGACGTCGCCGATGATGAACTGCACCTGATCGCGCTCGATCAGCTTGCGCGTCTTCTGCACGCCGGTACCGACGTCGTTGGCCGAGTCTTCGACCAGCAATTCCAATGGACGGCCGAGCACGCCGCCCTTGGCGTTAATCTGCTCGACGGCGAATTTGGCGCCGATCACCTCATTGTTTGCTACCGCGGCATAGACGCCGGTCAGCGGGTCCACCATGCCGATTTTGATGGCGTCCGCGGCGCGCGCGCCGATGACGAAGGGCGAGGCGATTTGCGCGACGCCGGCAAGCGCCGCGGTCTTGATTACCGTGCGGCGATCAATGCGGTTGGAAAACATGTCTGAAGCCATTGGTATCCTCCCAAGATTTTTTCGGAGCGAGATTTTTTGGAAAGCAACCGCGCCATCGCGGCATCACAAGAATACCCGACGCGCTTTTGCCCTCTCCGGATCACACTAAGATGCGGCTATGAGGGGAAGCAAGGCTCCGCCAAATTTCCAGCGCAATTTTTCGCGGGCACGCATGGTGGGCACCGCCCATAGAACGGCGACTACCCGCGCAACTTTCGTCTAAGCGCTATCCTTTAAACGTTGATTCAATTGACATTTTTAGCCGATTTGGCGCAGGCATTCGTGCGGCCTCGCAAAATTAAGCACAATCACCGCATCGTCGCCATGAGTCGCTGTCAGCAGTTTTAGCTCGGAGAGGCTTCGGACTGCAGTCCGCCGTAACAGGAGACCACCCGTGAAAGGCATTTTCTCGACGCTCGCCATCGTTTGGCGAATCGCCAGTCCTTATTTCCGCTCGCGAGGATCGCTGGCCGGGCCGCATTCTGCTGGCGGCGGTGATCGGGCTCGAACTGTCGGTGGTGGCGCTCACGGTGTTGCTCAATAGCTGGAACAACGTGTTCTACAACGCGCTGCAGGATCGCAACTGGGCGGTCTTCGTCCACCAGCTCGGCTATTTCTGCGTGCTGGCCACGTTTTGGGTTCTGCGTCAACGTCTACCAGCTTTATCTCAATCAATGGCTGCAGATCCGCTGGCGGCGCTGGCTCACGCGCGGTCTATCTCGGGCACTGGCTCACCGACGCCAATCACTACCGCATGCAGCTTCTCGGCGATGCCGCCGACAACCCCGACCAGCGCATCGCCGAGGACGTCTCGCAATTCATCACGCTTGACCCTGGGGATCGGCCTGCAATTGCTCAACGCTTGCGTCACGATTGCGTCTCTTCACGGCCATTCTGTGGGCGCTGTCGGCGGAGGCCCCGCTGCATCTGTTCGGGGTGGCGCTCAGCATTCCCGGTTATTTGTTGTGGGCCGCGCTGATCTACGCGGTGATCGGTACCCTCTTTACCCATTTGATCGGCCGGCCGCTGATCGCGCTCAATTTCCAGCAGCAGCGTTATGAAGCCGACTTCCGTTTCAACCTGGTGCGCGTGCGCGAGAATTCCGAACAGATCGCCCTGCTCGAAGGCGAACCGGCGGAGCGCGACCGCCTGCTGATGCGCTTCGGCAACGTGGTCACCAATTGGCTGGCGATCATGTCGCGGCAGAAGAAGCTCACCTTCTTCACCGCCAGCTATAACCAGGCCGCGGTCGTGTTTCCCTTCATCATGGGAAGCCCGGCCTATTTCGCCAACGCGATGCAGCTTGGCGGCCTGATGCAGATCGCCAACGCCTTCGGCCGCATGCAGGAGGCGCTCTCCGTTTTCATTGCCGTGTATCGCAACATCGCGGAATGGCGCGCGGTGATCGAGCGCCTCAACGGCTTCGACCAGTCGGTGGCGAAGGCCCATGCGGTGGCGGTGACGCCGCCGGTGATCGGTGTTGCGGCCGGCGAAGAGGGCCGCCGTTTCGATCAAGGATCTGGCGGTGCGGCTGCCGAATGGCGTGCCACTGGTCAACGCCAGCGACATCTCGATCGGCTGGGCGAGCGCGTGCTGGTGAGCGGCCCGTCCGGCGCCGGCAAGTCCACGCTGTTCCGGGCGCTGGCCGGCATCTGGCCGTTCGGCGCCGGCACCATCACGGTGCCGAAAAACGCCCGCGTGATGATGTTGCCGCAGCGGCCTTATTTCCCGATCGCGCCCTTGGCCGCCGCGGTCGCCTATCCGGCCGAGCCGGGCACGTTCGATGCCGCCCAGGTCGCCGAGCTCGTCACCGCGGTCGGCTTACCGGCGCTTGCCGCCCGGATCGAGGAGGAAGCGCATTGGAATCGCATGCTGTCGCTCGGCGAGCAGCAGCGGCTCGGCATCGCCCGCGCGCTGCTGCATGCGCCGGATTATCTGTTCCTGGACGAGGCCACCGCCTCGCTCGATGAGCCGTCCGAAGCCGCGCTGTATCAGCTGCTGCAGCAGCAGCTTCCTGCCGCGACCATCGTATCGATCGGCCACAGGTCGACGCTCGCCGCGTTCCATCGCCGCCGGCTGGCGTTCAGCCGCGAGGGCGACCATTACAAAGTGAGCGAGGGCAGCCTGACGCCGGTGGCGTAGCGGCGGCGATACCGGGCCATTCCGCGCGCGTGTTTCATTGCGCGCGCCGTACCACAAAAAAAAGCGGCGGCTCTTTTGGAGCCGCCGCCCGTTCAAGCCAAAGAGGCAGTGATTGGCTTATTTGAGAGCCGACAGAGTAGTGTCGAATTTCAGGGTCGCTACGAAGCGGTCGCCGCAGAGGTTGGAGCTGCCAGCTGAACCGATAGCGGATCGCACTGGTTAGCAGTTGCGGTTCCCGCGACGCCGGGATTCGCGTCGGTGCCCCAGTAACGCAGATCGAGGGTGATGGCCTTGTAGTTGATGTCGAGGCCAACGTCCCAATAGGTGTCGCTGATGAGGCCCATGTTGGCGTTCACGCCGGAACTATACCACTCGTAACCGATTTCGGGATTGATCGAGAGCGTGACGTCAGCAACCGGGTGCCACGGCAAGGTGATGACCGCATTGCCGGAGGCGAAGTAGTGGCCCGCATCGCCCGCCCAGACGCCCGGCCGGAGCACGCGGAGAACATACTTGTTGTTGAAGTCGTTGAAGGCGGTTTCGAATACACCGCCGACGGTCAGCCAATCGGCAAACTTGTACGATGGCTTGGCGTAGGCCTCGGTCCAGTTGCCGTTGAAGAGGAAAGGCCACGTTATTACCGCCCGGATAATAATAGTAGATAACTCCGAGATCGAGGCCGAAGTTGCCCCAGCTAAGCCGCGCGCCGCCCGTGATATCGAACTCGGCATCGGCGAAGCCAGTCCAGAGGCTCGATCCCCAAACACCGGCATAGAGCTTGAGCCAGTCGGTAGCTGTATAGTCGAGTTCGAAATAGCCCTGCGCCGCAGGCTTGTGGTTCGATTGCGATACGCCGCGCAGATCGTAGTCGGAAGTAAACGCGGTGCCGAACGCAACGTCCCACGGCGACGGCGCGGCCGCCGGTGCGACCGGTTTAGCTTTCACTGGCATATCGGCAGCGAAGGCTGGCGCTGTGGCAATTACTGCGAGCGCCGCGACTGCCGACAAAACTACTTTTTTCATAGACCCTGCCCCTTTTCGGTTCGATCGGCTTGCGGCCGACACACTTTCCATCGCATTTGCGGGCCAACTCCCCGGCAGCAATCCACCGGTACGCAAAACGATGCGCTTTCACGTGCAAATCTACAGCTTTGCCAGCCCTAAACGGCAAGCCAAAAACGGTGGCAATTGCTGCCTTTTTAGGCGATTTAGGCTTCTAATGACAGAAAGCGGCGGACTGTTGCGGTAAAGCCACTATTTTGGGATCGGAATGGTATTTTGTACCGGAATCCGGGCCGCTAACGGTCGCCCTCGGCCGCCTGGCTAAGCACTTGTGAATAACTCGCGACCGACGCGCTAACTCTTTGCCATAAAAGAAAAACTGGCGCCTGCCATGGGTTTGGCAGGCGCCGGTGTCACAAACCGCGGTGCCGCTCAGGCGGCCGCTGCTTTTTTGCGGTTGGCGTCGAGTCGGCTGTCGACCAGCGCCACCGTCGCGTCGAGGGTCGGATGGCTGAGTCCTTTTTGCCGAGCGATCAACTGCACCAGCTTGTCGGCGCGCTCGATATTGGGCGCGCCGTTGTTGAGCGCGCGTGCGGCTGAGGCTGGACGCGTAAGCGATTGCGCCGCGGCCGCGTATTTTTCGAACGGCACCAAATCGTCAGGCGACGCGCCGAGCTTCACGCACAGGTCGTTGACGAAATTGTAGACCGAGCGCGATTCCTCGAGATTGGAATGCACCGCTTCCTGCGCGGTGCGCATGCCGTCCGCCGTGATGCAACGATAATTGCCGGCACACAGCATGGCCCACTTGGCGAGCGGCACGAAGATCGATTCGTAGACCCGCAGCTTCACCGGCAATTCGATCTTGCCTTCCGGCGCGTCGAAGCGCGCGGCTTCGACGTCCTTCTCGAGCTTGCGCACGATCGCCGTGTCCTTGTCGTTATCGAACCGCGCGCATTTGAAGTTCGTCGGCAACGTCACCAGCAATTCATTCGCCTTTCCATCCGGCGGACGGATCGCCTGCGGGTCCGGGCTGTTGAGCGTGATCTTCTTGGGATCGACCGAATCCCACACACGCGGGTCGGTGTAGGCGGCCTCGAGCGCCTTGTAGTCGAGGCCGGGGATGCGCTTGATATAGGGCAGCGGCGGCATGTTCATGATCGACATGCAGGGCACGCGCGACTTGCCGACCGCATCAAGCAGTTCGCGCACGCCGGGCGACCGATATTGCGGCTCCTGCATACAGAGGCCGATCAAATCGTAATCCTTCGGATTGACGCCGGCCGCGGGACCGGCCGTCACCTTGCCCGGCAACTTGCGCGATTCCAGCAGCACGGGTTCACTGCGGCCGCGCACCGGCAGCTTGACCTTGAAGCCCTCGGCGTTGATCAGGTCGGCTTCCGCCGGCAGACACACCAAGTGGATCGAATGGCCGCCGAACAGCAGTTTGGACGCGAGCAGCGATCCATAGGACGCGCCCATCAGCAGGATCTTATAGGTCGACGGCTTCGACGGTGCGGCAGCCTTGGGTGCCGTTTTCTTGGCGACGGGTTTCTTGGCCTTGGCTTTGACGGCTTTGGTCTTGCGAGCCGGCTTCTTGGCCGGGCGTTTCGCTTTCGCCGTCGGCTTGCGCGCGGCGGCGCGCTTCGTTGTCTTCACTTTCGATTTCCGCTTCTTGGCCTTCTTTGCCATAACAGTTTCTCCCAATTCCGTTCACTCAATGGGCCGCTTGGGCCATCAGCTCTGGAGCCTGCGCTCCGATCTCCTGTAAGCCGTCCGGCACCGGGCCGCCGGTCGCCCAGTCGAGCAACTCGACCGTATGCACGACCGGAATGGCGGTGCCGGCAGCGATCTGCGTGATGCAGCCGATATTGCCGGCCGCGATCACATCCGGCTTCACGCTTTCGATATTGGCGATCTTGCGGTCACGCAACCTTTCTGCGAGCGCCGGCTGCAGAATGTTGTAGGTGCCGGCCGAGCCGCAGCATAGATGCCCTTCTGGCACATCTTTGACCACGAAGCCGCGCTTGGAAAGCAATTCTTTCGGCACCTGCGTCACCTTCTGCCCGTGCTGCAGCGAACAGGCCGAATGATAGGCGACCGTAAGCCGCCGCGGCGCCCCGCCGGCCGGCAGATCGAGCGTCGCGAGGTATTCGGTCACATCCTTCGCAAGCGCGGCAACACGTGCCGCCTTACCCGCGTACGCTCGATCGGTCCGCAGCATAAAACCGTAGTCCTTCACCGTGGTTCCACACCCGGACACCGTGATCAGGATGGCATCGAGCCCAGCGCCGTCGATTTCGCGCGTCCAGGCGTCGATATTGTTGCGCGCCTGTGCCAGCGCCTGCTCTTCGCGGCCCATATGATGGACGAGCGAGCCGCAGCAGGCCTCGCCGGCCGCCACCACCACCTCGATGCCGTGGCGGTTAAGCAGGCGGATGGCGGCCTCATCGGTCGACGGCGCCAGCACCGGATTGATGCAGCCGGCGAGCAGCGCCACCCGCCCGCGCCGCTCGCCCTCCGCGGCATAGACCTTCCCCGTTTCGGCCGGCGACGACGGAAGGTGCGCGGGGGAGAGCCGCAACATCGCCGCCAGCCGTTTTAAACCGAGCACTTTCAACACCGGCGCAAACGGCTTGGCGAGCAGTCCTGCCACCGTCGCCATCCGAAACAGCCCCGGATTGGTGAGCACGCGCGCCAGCAAGCCGCGCAGCGCGCGGTCCGCCAGCGGACGCTTGTAGGTCTTCTCGATGTGGCTGCGGGCGTTGTCGACCAGATGCATGTAATGCACGCCGGACGGACAGGTCGTCATGCAGGACAGGCACGACAGGCAACGGTCGATATGCTTGACCACCTCGCGGGTTGCCGGCCGGCTCTGTTCGAGCATGTCCTTGATAAGGTAGATGCGCCCACGCGGCGAATCGAGCTCGTCGCCGAGCAGGACATACGTCGGGCAGGTGGCGGTGCAGAACCCGCAATGCACGCAAGCGCGCAGGATTTTTTCCGCTTCCGCGACGTGCGGATCGGCCAACTGCGCGAGGGTGAAATTGGTTTGCATGCTACGCCCTGCTCACTCCGACAGCCGGCGCATGCGCAGGTCTTCCAGCGCCGGGAAGTCCGCGTCGATGGATACCGGTTCGGCCATCTTACACCCCCGCCCACATGCGGCCGGGATTGAGCACGCCCTTGGGATCGAAGCTTTCCTTCACGCGCTTGCTCAGGGCGCGCAACGCCGCCTCTTGCGGCTCGAACACGTCAACCGTAGCGCGCACCGCAGCCGGCGCACGGACGAGCGTCGCATGACCGCCGACGCTTGCGACAGCTGCACGGACCGCCCCGGCGCCCGGCTCGTCGGCGAACGGCATCGCCACCCAGATGAGCCCGCCGGCCCAATCGTAGAACATCTGCGCCGCAGGCGTGATGGCCGCCGCGATTTCGTGTCCGCGCGCGGGCGCGGTCGAGATGCGCCATATCGGGCGCGACCGCGCCGCCTCTGCGGCGAAGGGCTTCACCTGCCGCACGCCGATCCACAGCGCACGCGATTCTTTTTCGTCGAGCAGTGTCACCGGACCGAACGGTTTCATCAGCGCGGCCAGCGTCTCCTTGCGGTGTTTCACGGAAGGCGCGAAGCCCTCCAGCCGCAGCGCGGTGGCCGCTTCCGCGTTGGGCAGGCCGTCGATATAAGACGTCACATGGTCGGGCAGATGCGCCGCACCGGAGACGTCGCAGGCGGAACCCATGGCGGCGGCCATGGCGGCGCAAGCGCGCGCGTCATCAAGCCCTTCCACGAGCACGGTCGCCTCGGCCTCCGCCTTGGGCAACACCTTCACCGTGATGTCGGTCATCGCCGCCAGCGTGCCCCAGGAGCCGGCGATGAGCTTGCACAGGTCGTAGCCGGTGACGTTCTTCACCACCCGACCGCCCGACTTGATGGTTTCGGCGCGGCCGGTGACCGCGGTCAGCCCGAGGAAGTGATCGCGCGCGGCGCCGGCCTTGATGCGGCGCGGGCCGGATAGGTTCGCTGCGATGGCGCCGCCGATAGTGCCCTGACCGGCGCTGCCGCCGAGCAGCGGGCCATAGTCCATCGGCTCGAAGGCGAGCTGCTGGCCGTTCTCGTCGAGCAGCTTCTCGATCTCGGCGAGCGGCGTGCCGGCCTTGACCGACAGCACCAGCTCTTCCGGCTCATACAGCGTGATGCCGGTTAGCCCGGAGAGATCGAGCGTCAAGTCGGTCTGGCTCGGCCGTCCGATCGCGCGTTTCGTCCCCTGCCCCGCCAGTTCGAACGCCTTGTCGTTGGCGAGCGCCCAGCGCACGGCGTCCTCGACCTCCTTGGCGTCGCGGGGTTTCAACGTGTCGGTCATGTCATTCGGCCGCACGGGCTTCGGGCGCGGATGAAAAAGCCGGCATGATCTCGCGCGCGAAAAGCCGCAACTGCTCCTGGCCGCCGGCGATGGTGAGCAGGACATAGGCAACGCCCGCATCCTGCAAGGCCTCAAGCATGCCACAGATTTCATCCGGCGTCCCATACAGCGCGTGTTCCTCGGTAGCGCCGGCCTTGTCGGCATAAGCGAGCACATGCGAGCCCGGCTTGGCGTCGGGCGCCCGCGAAACATCGATGGTGCGCTTGGTATACGCGGCCTGCCGCACCAGCGCGGCTTCCTTGTCGCCTTTGTCCATCGCGACGTAGAGCTGGCGCGCGACAACCACCTGCATCGGATTAAAGCCGAGGCCGTTCGCCAAACGCTCCGCTTTATAGATCGCGATGCGCTGGCCGAGCGTTTCCGGGCTGGCATATTGATCGAGGATCAGGTTGAACCCGCGCGCGGCGGCGCGGGCGATCGAATGCGGATTGCCGGCCGCGACCCAATAGGGTGGATGCGGGGTTTGCGCCGGCGGCGGCTCGACCACGACGTCCTCGAAATTCCAAAACTTGCCGTGATGCGAAAACCGCGTGCGCGTCGTCCAGGCGCGCGTGATCACTTCGATCGCTTCCTCGAAGCGCGCCTCGGCCTCTTCCGGCGCGATCTGGAAACCCTTGAATTCACTGTGCCGATAGCCCTTGCCGATGCCAAAATCGAGCCTGCCGTCGGAGACGAGATCGAGCGTCGCCGCCTGCTCGGCCAAGAGCACCGGATTGTGCCAGGGCAACACCAGCACCGCGGTGCCGAGTCGCAGCGTCTTGGTGCGCATGGCCAGCGCCATCAAAAGCATCAGCGTGGCGGAGACCTGATTCCAGCCGGTGAAATGATGCTCGACCGAGAAGCTCGAATGGAAGCCGAGCGCCTCAGCCTCGACGTTGAAGTCGAGATAGTCGCGGAAACCCTGGCCGGTTTCCGGGCCGAGCGTGCCGCTGTCGGCCTTAGGCGAACAGAACAGACCAAAACGCATGACTAGAATCTCGGAATATCCGGGAACGGCAGCTTGCCGCCGGATATATGCAGGCGGCCCAGCTCGGCGCAGCGGTGCAAGGTGGGGAACATCTTGCCTGGATTGAGCAGACCCTTGGCATCGAACGCGCATTTCACGCGCTGCTGTGCGTTGAAATCGATCTCGGAAAACATCATCGGCATCAGGTCGCGTTTCTCCACCCCGACCCCATGTTCACCGGTAAGCACGCCGCCGACCTCGACGCAAAGCTTCATGATCTCCGCACCGAATTCCTCGGTCTTCTCCAATTCGCCCGGCTTGTTGGCGTCATAGAGAATGAGCGGATGCAGATTGCCGTCGCCCGCGTGGAACACGTTGGCGCAGCGCAGTCCGTATTTCTCCGACATTTCCTTCATGCGTTTGAGCACCAGCGGCAGCTTATTGCGTGGAATGGTCGGGTCGACGCAGTAATAATCCGGCGAGATACGGCCGGCCGCCGGAAACGCCGCCTTGCGCCCGGCCCAGAACAAGAGCCGTTGCTGCTCGGAGGTCGACGCCTGGACGGAGACCGCATGGCATTTGCTGGCGATGATCTCGATGCGCTCGGTCAGATCGTCGGCTTCGGCCGACGGCCCATCGACCTCGACGATCAGCAAAGCCTCGACATCGAGCGGATAGCCGGCATGGACGAATTCCTCAACCGCGTGGATCGCCGGCTTGTCCATCATCTCCATTCCGCCGGGAATGACGCCGGCGCCGATGATGCGCGAGACGCATTCGCCGGCGTCTTCATTGGATGGAAAGCCGATCAGCACGGCGCGCGCGGTCTCCGGCTTCTTCAGAATCCGCACGGTCACTTCGGTGACCACGCCGAGCAGACCCTCCGAGCCGGTGATCAGCCCGAGCAGATCGTAACCCTCCGAATCGAGATGCCGGCCGCCGATTCGCAACACCTCGCCGGTGATCAGCACGATCTCGCAGCCGAGCACGTTGTTGGTGGTCATGCCGTATTTCAGGCAGTGCACGCCGCCGGAATTCTCCGCGATGTTACCGCCGATGGTGCAGGCGATCTGCGAGGACGGATCGGGCGCGTAATAGAAGCCGGCATGGGCCACGGCATTGGAGACCGCTAGGTTGGTGACGCCCGGCTCCACAACAGCCACACGATTTTCGAAATCGATGTCCTTGATGCGGTTGAACTTGGCCATGCCGAGCAGCACGCCGTCGGCGAGCGGCAGCGCGCCGCCGGAGAGCGAGGTGCCCGCCCCGCGCGGCACCACCTTGACCCCTTCGGCGTGGCAATAGGCCAGCACCTGACTGACCTGCTCGGTGGTTTCCGGCAGCACCACGACCATCGGCGTCTGCCGGTAGGCGGTAAGGCCGTCGCTTTCGAACGGCTTCATCTCGCGTTCGGTCGCGATCACGCCCTCGCCCGGCACCATTGTGCGCAGGTCGGCGACGATCTTGTCGCGCCGCGCCAGCACCGCGCCATCCGCTTCGGGCATCCGCACCGACATTATGACAACTCCCGGCTTTTCATCGGAACTTACGATATCAGGCATTTGACGGTTGACACATAGGGCTGGCAAAACCCACCGCAACCGGGCATGCCGGGCGGCATTGGCCCCGAAGGGCGGCGACGTCAAGTCACGGAGGAAAAAACTGATGAAAACAGCACTGACGATAGCGGTCTTAGCGGTGACCGCAATGGCGCAGGCGGCGCGCGCGCAGGACGTGGCCGCGGGCGAGCAATCGTTCAAGAAATGCTTCCCCTGCCATTCCATCGGCGAGGGGGCAAAGAACAAGGTCGGGCCCGAACTCAACGGCCTCGACGGCCGCCATTCCGGGACGGCACCCGGATACAACTATTCCGACGCCAACAAGAACTCGGGCATCGTCTGGAACGAGGCGACCTTCAAGGAATACATCAACGATCCGCGCGCCAAGGTTCCGGGCACCAAGATGATCTTCCCCGGCATCAAGAATGAAAAGGAAGTGGGCGATTTATGGGCCTACCTCAAGCAATTCGGCCCGGACGGCAAGAAGAAGTGAGCCGCCGCCATGCAATTTGGCGGCGCGGCCGTGCGGCCGACGCGCCCGGCCTTTGACCCTGGTCAAAGCCGCGGCAAGCCGTAGCGGCCAGTATCTAATAACTGTAGTAATTGGCTTACGCACGCTCGTGCCGAACGGTTTGTTTGTCGGCATGCGCCGGCGCGGTGAGGAGAACCGATCATGATCAAGGACATCGTCGTCAATCTCGGGCTGGGCGAGCGTGATCCCGCCGGCGACTTCGCCATTTCGGTGGCCGAGGCTTTCGGTGCCCACGTGCTGGGCGTCGCCTTCGTCTACGATCCGGTCATTCCCGGCTCGGTCATGGGCGGCATTCCACCGCAATTCATCGAGTCCCAACGCGCCGAATCCGAGAAGGCGGTCAACGCCGCGCTCAACCGCTTCGACCAGGCGGCCAAACGCGCCGGCATTTCCTACGAGTTCGCGCGGCATCAATGCCAGCATCGCCGGCGCCGCCGAGCGGCTCGGCCGGCTGGCGCGCCGCTTCGATCTCACCGTCGTCGGTCAGCCCGACCGCGACAAGTCGGCGCCGGTCGAAGTGGTGGACGAGGGCGTGCTGTTCGAGTCCGGACGCCCAGTCGTCTTCGTGCCCTATATCCAGAAAGCGGGGCTCAAGCTCGACCGCGTGATGGTATGTTGGGATGGCAGCCGCGCCGCCACGCGCGCCATCGCCGACGCCTTGCCGTTCCTGCAAAAGGCCAAGCAGGTGGAAGTCGTCATTGTCGCCAGCAAAGCCGGCAAGAACGACGAAATTCCCGGCGCCGATCTCGGCCAGCATCTCGCCCGGCACGGCTTGAAGGTCGACGTCAAGCGCATCACCTCGCCGGATATCGACGTACCGTCGACGATCCTGTCCTATGCGGCCAACTCATCCGCCGACATGATCGTCATGGGCGGCTACGGCCACTCACGCTTGCGCGAATTCATCCTCGGCGGCGTGACCCGCGGCATCCTTGAATCGATGACCGTGCCGGCCCTGATGTCGCATTGATCTTTCTGTCGTTCCTGGCAAGCGTCAGCGCCGCTTGGAACTCATAGTTGCTGGCCTCTCGGTGGCCGGTGGAGTATGCGTTCCCGCGGACGCGGAGCGGCAGGAGTTGCGGCCTTGGACGTCGTACGTCATCTCAAATTGCGGGACGGAACCGCGGTGCTGTTTCGGCCGCTTAAGCCGGAGGACGCGGCGCTCTATCCGGATTGTCTGAGCGAGATCACGCCCGAGGATCTGCGGCTGCGCTACTTCGCCGCCATGCGCGAGGTCAGCCCCGAGCTGATCGACAAGCTCGTCCATTACGACCCGCAACATGCGATGGCCTCGATCGTCATCGACGAAGCGACCGGCAAAATGCTCGGCGTGGTGCGCCTGCACAACGACCCCGGCGATCAGAACGGGGAATTCGCGATCATCGTGCGCACGCGGCTCAAGGGTCACGGCCTTGGCTGGCTGATGATGAAGCACATGATCGCTTACGCCAAAGACAAAGGGCTCAAGACCGTGCGCGGGCAGGTGCTGGCGGAGAACAGCACCATGCTGCAGATGTGCGCCGAGCTCGGGTTTCACGCCGCCGACGATCCCGAGGAGCGCGGCGTCAAGGTGGTGACGCTGCCGCTCGCTGAAGTCGCGGCCGAGGAATTGATCTAACGCGCGTCTATGGCAGCACGCATTGCGCCACCAGGCCGCGGGCGCGTGCATCGACCACGCCGAGCGCGCGCAGCACCAAGAGCGTCGCGCTTTGCACCGCGGCGCGCGTCGCGGCGGCATCGGCGAGTTCCAGAGCCAGCGGCCCGAGCAACCCCTCCATTAGCGCGCCGACGATGGCCGGTGCGGCGACGCCGGCGTCCTGCTCGGGCAGGTGGCCGCCTGCGATCGCGGTCTTGATGCGCGCTTCCAGTTCGGCGGCGAGCGACTGGCGGAAATCGAGCCGCATGGCATCGACCTGCGCATCGACCGGCTCGCCGATCACCGCCCAGGCCAGCCGCCGCTCCTGGAGCGCGCGCGCGGAGAAGGTCGCGATCGCCGCGGCCAGCGCCGACAGCGGGCCGGGCGCGGCGTTGGCGGCCTGCGTCACGGCGGTGAGCTCGCGGCCGGCGACCGCCGCCACCAGTTCGGCGACGAGGTCAGTCTTGGACGGGAAATAGCGGTAGACCGTGCCGGCAGCGATGCCCGCGCGCGCGGCCACCGCAGCAATCTGCACCGCGGCCATGCCGCCCTCGGCGGCAATCGCCGTCGCCGCGGCCAGGATCGTCTCCTCCCGCTCGGCCAGACGGCGGACGACGTTCTCGGTGCGGCGATACGGCATACGAACGAGTGAACGACGATTCAGGGCGGTGACGCAAGCGCGCTTTCGATCCCCGCTGCGCGCAGAAACATCAGCTCCGGTGCGTCCCGCTCTTGCCGCCGGCGCCGGCCAACGCCTTGTCGCGGATCGTGGTGAGCGAGGCACCGACCGAGACCGCTTCGGGATCGATCTTGAGATGGATGATCGACGGCTTGCCGGTGGCCACCGCTTGCGCGAACGCGGCCGGGAAATCGGCGGTCTTCTCCACCACCGCGCCGTAGCCGCCGAAGGCCAGAGCGTAAGCGACAAAATCCGGATTATGCAGCGCGGTGGCGATGACGCGGCCGGGATATTCGCGCTCCTGGTGCATACGGATAGTGCCGTAGAGGCTGTTGTCCGCGAGCACCACGATCACCGGCAATTTGTATTGCACGGCGGTGGCGAAATCCTGTCCCGTCATCAGGAAGTCGCCGTCGCCGGCGACGCATACGACCGGACGCTCGGGATGTAGAGTCTTCATCGCCACCGCCGCCGGGAAGCCGTAGCCCATGGAGCCGGACGTCGGACCAATATGGGTCGCGTATTTGCGGAAGCGGTAAAAGCGATGGATCCAGCCGGCGAAATTGCCGGCCCCGTTGGTGATGATCGCCTCCGGCGGCAGGTTCTCGCGCAGCCAGACCATGATCTCGCCGAGATTGACGCCACCCGGCTGCGGCGTCGCCTTCTCCGACCAGGCGAGGTAATCGGCATGCGCGGTCGCCGCCTCGCCTTGCCAGGCGATCTCGTTCGGCGGCTGCAAGCCTTCCAGCGCTGAGCAAAAGGCGGTCGGTGCAGCCTGAATGGCGAGCGCCGGGTGATAGACGCGGCCGAGCTCCTCGGCGCCAGGGTGCACGTGCACCAGCTTCATCTGCGGCTCGGGAATGTCGAACAGCGTGTAGCTCTGCGACGACATCTCGCTCATGCGGCCGCCGATCAGCAGCACCAGATCGGCGCCCTTCACGCGCGCGAGCAATTTCGGATTGGGGCCGATGCCCATGTCGCCGGCGTAGCAAGGATGTAGCGCATCGAACAAATAGCCGCGGCGAAATGTAGTAGCGACCGGCAGCGCGAAGCGTTCGGCAAAGCGCATCAGCGCGGCGCAAGCTTGCTCCGACCAGCGGCTGCCGCCGATGAGCGCGATCGGACGCTTGGCCGCGCACAAAAGCTTCTGCAGCCGGCTCATGTCGGTCAGGCCGGGCCAGATCTCCACCGGCTCAAACGGGGTCGCATCCGGCACCATGGCGCGCTCCGTCAGCATGTCCTCGGGAACCGCGATCACCACCGGTCCCGGCCGGCCGTTGCAGGCGGTGTGGAAGGCGCGCGAAATCAGTTCCGGAATGCGCGCGGGATCGTCGATCTCGGTCGCCCATTTGGCGATGCTCGGACCGAACACCTCGCGGTAGTCGAGCTCCTGAAACGCCTCGCGCTCGCGCATATGCCGGCCCACCTGCCCGACGAACGCGATCATCGGCGAGGAATCCTGGCGCGCGATGTGGATGCCGGCCGAGGCGTTGGTGGCGCCCGGCCCGCGCGTGACGAAGCAGATACCGGGGCGGCCGGTCACTTTGCCGACCGCCTCGGCCATCATGGCGGCGCCGTTCTCGTGCCGGCAGACGGTGAGCGCGATCTTGCTGTCGTGAAAAGCATCGAGCGCGGCCAGATAGCTCTCGCCCGGCACGCAGAACACGTGCCGCACGCCGTGGATCGCCAACTGATCGATCAGGATTTCGCCGCCGGTCCGCGTGCCGTCATTGCTGCGCATCGACTTGCTCCGCCGTAGCTGGCTTATTTCACGATCTTCGGCATCGGGATCGGCGGCGAGAACGCGGTCGGCACCATCAGGCAATTCTTCTGCTCGATGATGTTTCCGGCCTTGGCGTTTTCCGCGAGGAAAACTTTCCAGTCCGGGTCCTGCGCCATCTTGGCACGCTTCTGCTCGCGATCGGCGGCGCTCTCGTAAACCCAAACATGCGTGTAGGTATTCAGTTCGCCGCTTTCGGCCACCGCATAGCAGAGCGGCTCGCCCATATAGCGAAGCTGTACCGGGTAGCCGTATTTCTTGTAAAGCTCGAGCTGCGCCGGGACGCGGCCCGGCAAACACTTGTAGGTTCGGACGTCGAGTAGCACGGAGCGCCTCCCTTGGAACGGCCGCTTATGGCGCGGCAAGGGGCGCACTCTTCCGGGCTCCCGCGCCCCGGTCAATAGAGCTAAGCCGCGGGTGAGCGCATGGCCGGTTTGCTGGCGACGGGACGCTCGGAGCGCTGTTCCGCCGGTTTCTCCGAATGCGACAGATTGCACGCGCTATTGACCAGCGCGAGATGCGAAAAGGCCTGCGGAAAATTGCCGACCAGGCGGCGCGTGCGCGGCTCGTACTGCTCGCTCAGCAAGCCGAGGTCGTTGCGCAACGACAACAGGCGCTCGAACAGTCTCACGGCGTCGGCGCGGCGACCGATCATCAGATAGGCGTCGACCAGCCAGAAGCTGCAGGCGAGGAACATGCCCTCGCCCGGCGGCAGGCCGTCGTCCGACGTCTTGGTGTCGTATCGCCGCACCAAGCCGTCGGCCATGAGGCCGCGTTCGATCGCCTCGATGGTGCCGATGATGCGCGGGTCCTCGGGTGGTAGAAAGCCGATCGCCGGCAGCAGCAGCAGGCTGGCGTCGAGCTCCTTGGAGCCATAGCTGCGCACAAAGCTGCATAACTCATTATCGAAGCCGCGCTCGCAAACGTCGTTGTGAATGTGATCGCGGATCGCCCGCCACCGATCGAGCGGTCCTGGCAGATTGTATTTCTCGGCGCTCTTGATGGCCCGGTCGAAGGCGACCCAGGCCATCGCCTTGGAATAAGTGAAGTGCTCGCGCCCGCCGCGCACCTCCCAGATGCCCTCGTCGCGGCTCGGGCCAGATCTTTTCCAGATGCGCGAGGAATTCGCGTTGCAGGTCCCAGCCGGACTCCTCGGTGCCGAGACCGCCCTGCCGCGCCTGGTGCAGCGCGTCCATCACCTCGCCGAAAATGTCGAGCTGGAGTTGGTTATGCGCGGCATTGCCGACGCGCACCGGCCGCGAGCCTTCGTAGCCCGGCAGCCAGGGCACCTCCCATTCGGTCAGCCGCCGCTCGCCGCGGATGCCGTACATGATTTGGATCTGGCTCGGACTGCCGGCGGCAGCGCGTAACAACCAATCGCGCCACATGCGCGCTTCGTCGTAGTAGCCGGCGTTCATCAGCGAAAGCAGCGTCAAAGTGGCGTCGCGCAGCCAGCAGAAGCGGTAATCCCAGTTGCGTGGCCCCCCGATGCATTCCGGCAGCGAGGTGGTCGGCGCCGCCGCCATGCCGCCGGTCGGAGCGTAAGTCAGCGCCTTGAGCGTGATCAGCGAGCGCACCACCGCGTCGCCCCAGGGGCACTTGATATGGTTTTTGGCAACCCACGCGGTCCACATGTCTTCCGTCGCCCGCAGGCGTTCCTGCGGATCGACCCGCGCCGGCGTTGGCCGATGCGACAGCTCGTAGGACAGGACGAACGACGCGGTTTCGCCGGCGCCGATCGTAAAATCGGTGACGGTCTTGAAGTCTTCTCCGTGCGTGGGAACCGACGAGTGCATCACCACCATGTCGGGACCGGCGATCGCCCGCAACGAGTTGTCGTCGATCCGCGTCACCCAAGGCACGGTTGCGCCATAGCCGAAGCGCAGGATGAGCTCGGCGTGAAACGGCACGCGTCCGCGCTCTCCCACCACCATGCGCACAAGGCGCGAATGCGTTTCGCGCGGCGGCATGAAGTCGATCAGCGTCGCCGCCCCCTCGGCGGTCTCGAAGCGCGTTTCCAAAATTAGCGTATTGGGCCGGTATCGCCGCGTGATGCGTGCATTGCCGTCCGTCGGTGCGATCTTCGCCCGGCCGTGCTCGGGCTTTCCCAAGAGCGCGGCGAAGCAGGCGTCCGAATCGAAGCGCGGCCAGCACAGCCAGTCGATCGAGCCGTCGCGGCCGACCAACGCGGCGGTGCCGAGATCGCCGATCATTGCATAGTCTTCGATGCGCGATGCCATGCCGGTCATGCCCCCGTGAAATCGACGATCACCTTGATGTCGCCGGGCCGTTGCTCGAACGCCTCGCGCCAGCGCGCCAGCGGCACGCGGCGGGTGATCAGGCGGGCGAGCCATGCCTTGTCGGCCTTGGCCAACGCCTCGGCGGCCGCGCGATAGTGGCGGCGGTTGGCGTTGACCGAGCCGAACACCACATGATTTTCGAGCACCATCTCGCGGTTGAGATCGCCGATGTCGAATTTGATCTTATGCCCGCCCGACGACACGCCGGCGAGGCAGACGATGCCGTCCGGCGCGGTGCGGCGGAGAACGTCGAGCACGACCGGGCCGGCGCCGGTGCATTCGATCACCACGTCCGGCTTGAGCGCACCGAGATCGCCCACGTGGTAAGTGGCGCCGAGCGCACGAACCAATTCCGGCTTGATGCCTTCGCGCATGCGGTCGAGCACGTGCAGTTCGAGCCCGCGTTGCACACCGATCAGCGCCGCCAGCAGACCGACCGGGCCGGCGCCGGTGACGAGCGCAACGCGCGGCTGCCAGGCCGCGGCGCGCGCGCCGATGCGCATCACCTGCTCCCAGGCCTTGGCGACCACGCTTGCCGGCTCCAGCAGCACGCCGAGCGCATCGAGCGCGGGATCGATCGCGATCAGGAAATCCGGCTCGACGCGGAACTGCTCGGAACCATAACCGTTGCGCTCTTTAATGCCGCGCTCGGTGTATCGGCCGTTGCGGCACATATCCCATTCGCCGGCGGCGCAGGCCGGGCACGGCACCGGATCGGGCCGGCGCACGATGCCGGCCACCAGGTCCCCGCGTTTGACGCCGCAACCGGCCGGCGCCTCCTCGACGCGGCCGAGCAATTCATGACCGATGATCAGGTGCTGCTGCCCCGGCGGCGCCCAGCCATAGCGCCCCGCGACGATCTCGCGGTCGGTGCCGCAAATGCCGAGCGCCAAAGCTCGCACAAGGACCGCGCCGTCGTTGTCCGGCGGCGGCGGAACATCGTCGAGACAGATGGAGTTGGGATCACCGGGCTTGACGGTAAGAGCTCGCATGGGAGGCGTTGGTGCCAGCGCCGCCCCGCCGCCTGCACCAACACAACGCGCCGCTCAGGTCGCGGGTTCCACCGAGGCGACAACGAAAGTATGCGTCTCGCCGTCCTCATCGCGGATCGAGACATATTCGCCGGGGCGGAATGCATGGGCGCCGAAGCGGTAGCCGCTCTCATCCTCGTCGGCTCGGTCCGGGTTATAATCGAATACCCAACGCCCGTGCTCGGGGCCGCCAGGCTTGTGCACCAGAAAGCCGACCTCGTCGTCATCGCCTTCCCAGAACCGGCGCACGCGGCAATTGGGCTTGTGCTGCCGCCAGAGCGCCACGTCGATATGGTTATTGGCGTCGAGGGGGGCGACGAATTCGTAACCGTGGCGGTCCGAACCCTGCGGAAATTCCTTGGAGCGGGCCAGGTTAAGCCTGATGCGCTTGAACGTATGCGGCAGGGTCGTCACGGCAATCTCCATCCTTAAGCAAGACCGTCTATTTAGCGGATAATGACCTCTTCCGGGCACGACGGGCATTGATTTGGATCAGTCCGCCGATCTTGATCGGATCGATAGTGGCGCGAACCCGAGGATGCGATGAATCCGGCCGGAAACTCGCAGCAGGCGGTGATGGATTTTCTCGAGCGTCCCGCAACCTATGGCGGTGCGCCAGTCAAGCGAATCGACACCCATGCGGCGGCGGTATTCCTGGCCGGCGACCGCGCCCTCAAGATTAAGCGCGCCGTGCGCTTTCCGTTCCTCGATTACTCGACGCTCGAGCGGCGCCAAGCCGCCTGCGCCGCTGAGATCGAGGTGAACCGTCCGTTCGCGCCGGCGATCTACCGCGGCGTTGTCGCGATCACGCGCGAAAAGGACGGCGCGCTCGCGCTCAATGGCGGCGGCGAGCCGGTGGAATGGGCGGTAGAGATGCGCCGCTTTGACGAGACGCAGACGCTCGACCATCTCGCCGCCCGGGGCCGCATCGACGGCGCGCTGGCCGACGCGCTCGCCCGCGCCGTGGCACGCGCGCATGCCGCCGCGCCGGTCGACACGGCAGCCGGCTTCGTCGATGAACTCAGCGAAGTCATCGCACAAAACGATGCGGAGCTGCGCGCGGCGCCCGATCTATTTTCGCCCGCCAACGTCAGCGCGTTGATGCAGGCAACGCGCGAGGCATTTGCACGCGTGCAGGCCCTGCTCGGCGTGCGCGAGCGCGCCGGCCTGGTCCGCCGCTGCCATGGCGATCTGCATCTCGGCAATATCGTCTTGCTCGACGGCGCGCCGGTGCTGTTCGACGCCATCGAATTCGATCCCAAGATCGCCACCGGCGACGTGCTCTACGATCTCGCCTTCCTGCTGATGGACCTGATCGAGCGCGGGCTGAGGCCGGCGGCCAACATCGTGCTCAACCGCTATCTCGCCGAGACGCGCCGCCCGGACGATCTCGACGCGCTTGCCGCGCTGCCGCTGTTCCTGTCGCTGCGCGGGGCGATCCGCGCCAAGGTCGCCGCCGAGCGGCGCGCGCAGGATGCCGACGTGGCGCAAAGCGCGCGCACTTATTTCGCGCTCGCCCGCAGGCTGCTCGCGCCGTCGAAGCCGCTTCTCGTCGCCGTGGGCGGGCTGTCCGGCACCGGCAAGTCGCTGCTCGCCCGCGCGCTGGCCGCCGAAATCCGCCCCGAACCGGGCGCCGTGACGCTGCGCAGCGACGGCGAACGCAAGGCGCTGTTTGGCGTCGCCGAAACCGACCGCTTGCCGGAGACGGCCTATGCGCAAGATGTCACGGCGCGCGTCTATGCCGTGCTCGCCGACAAGGCGCGGCGTGTGCTCGCCGCCGGCCATTCGGCGATCGTGGACGCGGTGTTCGCGCAAGCCGGCGAGCGGGCGGCGATCGCGCGGGCAGCACCGACGGACGAATTTCACGGACTGTTTCTGACGGCCGATCTGGCGACGCGGCTCGCGCGCGTCGGCGGCCGCAAGGGCGACGCTTCCGACGCCGATGCGGCCGTCGCTCGACGCCAGGAGCAATACGATCTCGGCGCGATGGACTGGACGATCGTCGAAGCTTCCGACTCGCCGGACGAGACCTTGCGCCGCGCCAAGGCGGCGCTCGGGCTTGCATGAGCGCAGCCATGCACGAGGCGGCCGCCTGCCCCGCCGCACTTCCGCTTTGGCGTTCGCCGCAAACCCGATAGCTTGGCGCGCAAGACGCGCTTCAGGCTGGATTCCCCACGCGATATGAAGACCGTTACGCAACGCTCGAGTTTTTCCGCCCGCCAACTGGCGGTCGGGCTCACCGGCTTTTGCGCCTTCGTCAATCTCTATGCGCCGCAGTCGATTTTACCCCTCCTCTCGCAGGAATTCGGCGCCACCGCCGCCGAGGTGTCGACCATTATTACCGTCAGCACGCTGGCGGTGGCGGTCACCGCGCCGTTCACCGGCGCCATCGCCGACGTGCTCGGCCGCAAGCGCGTGATTGTCGCAGCGATGTTCGTCCTGGTGATACCGAGCGTGATGGTCGGACTGGCGACCAGCCTCAAGGCGGTCATCTTCTGGCGCGCGATGCAGGGGCTGGTGCTGCCGCCGATCTTCGCCGTCACCGTCGCCTATATCGGCGACGAATGGCCGCCGCGCGAAGCGACCACGGCCGCCGGCATCTACTCCTCCGGCTCGAGCATCGGCGGCTTCAGCGGACGGCTGATCACCGGCCTGCTCGCCGACTTGATCAGCTGGCGCGCCGGCTTCCTGGCTCTCGGCAGCATCGCCTTTATCGGCGCGATCGCGACAATCTTTCTGCTACCGCATGAGCGCAAGTTCGTGCGCTCGGAAGGCCTGCTGGCGTCGGGACGGCAGATGCTCGCGCATCTCCGCAACGGTCAACTGGTGGCGACTTATGCGGTCGGCTTCGGCGTGCTGTTCAACTTCATCTGCACCTTCACCTTCGTGAGCTTTCATCTCGCCGCCCCGCCCTACAATCTTTCTGCCACCGCGCTCGGCGCTATCTTCGTGGTCTATCTGGTCGGCTCCGTGCTCACCCCCTGGGTCGGCTGGGCGGTCGGCCGGTTCGGACGGCGCCGCTTCATGGTGCGCGTGTTTGCGGTGTGGATCGCCGGCATCGCGCTGACGCTCGCGCCCTCGTTGCCGCTGATTATCCTGGGGCTCGCGGTGAGCGCCGGCTGCGGGTTGATCTGCCAGGCGATTTCCACCGGCTACGTCACCATCACAGCAAAGGTCGGACGCTCCTCGGCGGTTGGGCTCTATGTCACGAGCTTCTATGTCGGCGGCAGCTTCGGCGCCGCGCTTGGCGGCCTTGCCTGGACGCTCGGCGGCTGGCCGGCCTGCGTCGTCTTGGTGGCGGCCATGCTGGCGATCATGTCGGCCGTCGTGCTGTTTGCTTGGACCGAGCGTGTGCCGGCCGAACCGGCGGGGACACCGATCGAGCCGCCGTGAATTTCAGTTGGCGCTCGGATGCCAGAGCGGCTCGTAACCGCGCCTCAGCACGGCGAGGATCGACGGCGGCGTGAGCACATCGACTTGGCCGGCGCGCGGCCGCCCTTCGACGTAGCCCGACGGCGTCCAGTGCAGCAGATGTTTGCCGCGCAGGGCGAAGGCTTCGCCGCCGATCGCGATCATCGTTCCGTCGGGCAGCGTGTCGATCGCGCGCCGGTGTAGGCGTTTGATTTTGCCGTCGAGACGTTCGGCGTGCAGCCGTTCGTCCATCGCGGCCGCGCGGGCGCGTTTGCCGCGCGCAAACAGCCCGGCGAAACGCTCGGCATCATGACGCCGGCATTCGAAGCAGGGCCGATGGCCGGCGGCCAAGGCGTTGACTTCGTCGAGAAAGAACAGTTCGGTGTAGGAGCGGCCCCAAACGTCGCGATGGCGGCCGTGGAAATCGAGGACGCAGCAAATCCACTGCCGCGACGCCCAGCGGCGGCTTGTCAGCTTCTTCTCGCCGGTGTGAAACCGCCCCCCACGATTGCCCATGAGCGAGCCGCGCGCATGGTCGGCGAACAAGCCGCTAAACGGATCGACGCGGTTTTGCAGGGGCAGGGGTCGGGTCAAAAACAAGGTGGCCGGGACGCGTACACCCCGACCACCATATCCGTTTCAGGAAGACCCGGTTACCCGAACAGATGGCGCTATGAAACCGCAACCGGGAAGGTGCGCATTGATCGAAATCAAGATCCTGCGGCCTGTGAATAAGTCGCGGGCGAGCATAAAGAAAACGCCCGCCACAAGGGCGGGCGTCTCAGCTTGCAAAAGAGATCAGCCCTGCGGCTGCGGCGCGACCTCGCCGGTCGGCGCGTCGGGCCGCGGGCGCGGCTTGCCGGCCGGCGGCACGGCGGAGGAGCGCGGCGTGGTCGGCTCGATCACCGATTCACGCACCGGCCGCTTGCCGTTGATCAGGTCCTTAATCTCGTCGCCGGTCAGCATTTCGAACTCGAGCAGGCCCTTGGCCAGGATTTCGAGATCGCCGCGCTTGTCGGTGAGAATCTGCGTTGCCTCGGCGTAGCCGGCCTCGACCAGCTTGCGCACCTCGGCGTCGATCGTCTGCGCGGTCGCCTCCGAGATGTTCTGCTGACGCGACACCTGATAGCCGAGGAACACCTCGTCCTGGTTCTCCCCGTAAGCAACCGTGCCGAGCTTGTCCGACAAGCCCCAGCGCGTGACCATCAGGCGGGCGAGCTTGGTCGCCTGCTCGATGTCGGAGGCGGCACCCGAAGTCACCTTCTCGCGGCCGAACACCATTTCCTCGGCGACGCGCCCGCCCATCATGATGGCCAAGCGCGAGGTCATCTGCTCGCGGCTCATCGATAGCTTGTCGCGCTCCGGCAGTTGCATGACCATGCCGAGCGCGCGGCCGCGCGGAATGATGGTGGCCTTGTGCACGGGATCTGTCGCCTTGACGTTGAGCGCGACGATGGCGTGGCCGCCTTCGTGATAGGCGGTCAACATCTTCTCTTCGTCGGTCATGACGAGCGACTTGCGCTCGGCGCCCATCATCACCTTGTCCTTGGCGTCCTCGAATTCTGCCTGCGTCACCATGCGCTTGTTGCGGCGCGCCGCCATCAGCGCGGCCTCGTTGACCAAATTGGCCAGATCGGCGCCGGAGAAGCCGGGCGTACCGCGCGCGGTGGTCTTCAGGTTCACGTCGGGCGCCAGCGGCACCTTGCGCACGTGGACCTTCAGGATGTTCTCGCGGCCGACAACGTCGGGATTCGGCACCACCACTTGGCGGTCGAAGCGGCCGGGACGCAGCAACGCGGGATCGAGCACGTCGGGCCGGTTGGTGGCGGCGATCAGGATGATGCCTTCGTTCGCCTCGAAGCCGTCCATCTCGACCAGCAACTGGTTGAGTGTCTGTTCGCGTTCGTCATTGCCGCCGCCGAGACCGGCACCGCGGTGACGGCCGACCGCGTCGATTTCGTCGATGAAGATGATGCAGGGCGCGTTCTTCTTGGCCTGCTCGAACATGTCGCGCACGCGCGACGCGCCGACGCCGACGAACATTTCGACGAAGTCGGAGCCCGAAATGGTGAAGAACGGCACGTTGGCTTCGCCAGCGACCGCGCGCGCGATCAGCGTCTTGCCGGTACCCGGCGGGCCGACCAGCAGCACGCCGCGCGGAATGCGTCCGCCGAGGCGCTGGAATTTTCCCGGATCGCGCAGGAATTCGACGATCTCCTGCAAGTCCTGCTTGGCCTCGTCGACGCCGGCGACGTCCTCGAAGGTAACACGGCCGTGCGCTTCCGCGAGCAGCTTTGCGCGCGACTTGCCGAAGCCGAGCGCCTTGCCGCCCGCCCCCTGCATCTGCCGCGACAGGAAAATCCATACGCCGATCAGCGCGATGAACGGCAGCCATGACACCAGCAGCGAGACGAACCACGGCACGTTGTCGGACGGCGCCCGCGCGGTGATCGAGACGCCCTTGGAATAGAGCTTCTGCACCAGGCCCGGATCGCTCGGCGCGTAGGTCTGGAAGCTGGTGCCATTGGCGAAGGTGCCGCGGATCTCCGGACCCTGGATTACCACGTCACGCACACGCCCCTGATCGACCTCGCTCAACAGCTGCGAGAACGAGATATCCTGCGCACTGGTGCGCTGGCCCGGGTTCTGAAACAGCGTGAACAGCGCGAGCAGCAAAAGGACGATAATGACCCAGAGGGCGAAATTCCGCAGATTGGCGTTCATCAGGCGTCCTTACCCGCCGCGTCGGGCGCTGCGGCCATAGGGTTATGGCCAAATTTCATGGCGACTTCACGTCGATCCCGTTCACAATGTAGGCACCATGGCCCGGCATGGAAAGGGCTCGAATCTTACATATTCTAACGCGACTTCGTCGGCTTGGCGTTAGCGGATCGATGCGTGGTTAAGGGTCTGCCGCGCCGCGGCGGCGCCCGTTCCACAGTGATCCGGGGCCCGGCCAGCGTCACGATCGCCCCCGCCAGGCTGCGCCGAAAACGCGCATTGCCGGCATTTTGGGCAGCAGCAAGCGCCATTGCCAGGGCCTCCAGCTTGGCCAATTCGACCGGCCCCTCGCTCCCGGCCCGGGCAATCGCGCGGCCCAGCAGCCGCAGCGCGATCTCGGCGGGTAATCCGCTATAGACCGCCGCGTCGATGGCGACGGCGCTAGGTGCGGAGGACGGACGCGCCAGTTCGGCCTCGGCCCGCTCGACCACGGCCTCGATCGCCTGGTCCGCGCGCCTGAGTCGTCGCGCCAGCAGCGTCAGCCTGCGGCTGTCGAGGCCCTCGCGCGCCAGTTCACCCATCAGGCCGCGCAGCCGTGCCCGGGTGAAGCGCGGATCGCGGTTGGACGGATCGTCGGCGAAGGCGATTTTCGCCGTCTGCAAAGTGGCGATCAGCCGTGCTTTCGGAATATCGAGCAGCGGGCGGACGAGCTTGATCTGCCCCGCGCCGTCTCCCGGCACCATCGAGACCCGCGCCATTGCCGAAAGCCCGGCGACTCCACTGCCGCGGCTCATACGGATGAGCACGGTCTCGGCCTGATCGTCGCGCGTGTGCGCGGTCAGGATGTGCGACGCCTTGGCTTTGCGCGCCGCCTCGGCGAGCAGCCGGTAACGCGCCAACCGCGCCGCCTGTTGCAGGCCGGTCTTCGGCTTGCGTCCGCTCCAACGCAACGTGCGGTGCGCGATGCCGAGCTTACGCGCCAGCCGGGCGACCGCCGCCGCTTCCCCCTTCGATTCCGCGCGCAGCCTATGATCGACGGTGACCGCGATCAGCGCTGGTTTCACCTTCAGCATTTTCCGCCAGCGCGCCGCCAACACCATCAGCGCGGTCGAATCCGGGCCGCCTGACACCGCCAGCACCAGCGTGGAAAATTTTTCGAGATCGGAGAAAACCGCTTTGAGTTCCGCTGCCGAAAATGGCAAAGATTCTTGCGTGGGCATGATCTTATCCGAAAACCGGTTCCCACTTTTCGGGATCATGCCCGCTCAGCAGTGCGCACGCTTCTGTTCCTGCGCGACGCCGCGTTTCACGCTGGCCGAGGCGCGCGGGAATTTGCGTCCGACTTCGGCCAGCGTCGCGCAGGCCGCCTCTTTCTGATTGAGCGCGGCGAGCGACTGGCCGAGCCGCAGCAGCGCATCCGGCGCCTTGCCGGAGTGTTCGAACTTGGTCGACACCGCGAGGAAGGATTCCGCCGCGTCGCGATAGCGCTGGCGCTGGAACAGGGTCTCGCCCAGCCAGTATTGCGCGTCCGGCACCAGGCGCTCGTCCGGATATTTGCGCAGGAAATCGCGGAAGGCCTGCTCGGCGAGCGCGTAATCCTTATGCAGCACGTAGCCGTAGGCCATGTCGTATTCGTCCTTCGGCGTCGCCGAGGGCGGCAGCGTGGCGAGCTGAGTGCCGGCCGCGCTCATATTGCGCACCGGCGGCGGCGGCAATTGCTGCGCCGGCGCCACCGGCGCCGCGTCGGCCATCGGCACGGCCTGCTGCGCCGGCGGCGGCGGATTGCCGGCAAGCGTCGACAGATCGAGCGGCGCACCGGGGACGCGGCCGCCGGGCGCGCCGACCGGCGTGTCGGCATTCTGGATCGGGGCAACCGCCTGCTCGTTGCCGAGTTGGCGCGGCGCACCGGGCGCGTTCGGGTTCTGCGCGGGATTGAACAGGTCGGAGCGCGGGCCGGGTGCGCCAGCCGGCGCATTGACCGGCGGCGGCGGCGGTGTCATCGCGCGTGGTTGCGCGCCCGCCGGCGGTCCGCCGCGCGAGCCGAGCTGCTGGAAGCGGTACTCGGTGTCGTCCTGCATGCGCTTGAGCTGCATCTGCAGCATCTGGTTCTGATGCTGGAGGTCTTCGATGGTGCCGGTGAGCTGGCGCAGAGCGCTTTCGATGCGGTCGACACGAGAGGACAGATCGCCGGGGTCGATTTGCGCCGCGCGTGGCGGCGGCGCCGCCTGGCCCTGATCGCCTTGGCTGTGCTGCCCCTGCTCGCCGCGATTGAACAGATTGTCGAGGAAGCCCCCATTCGACTGCTGCGCCGTCGCGGCGCCGGCGAGCAGCAGCGAGGAAAGCGCAGCGAGCGCCGCGATGCGAATTCGATATTGTGAACGCGTCATAAAATGCACAGTCCGGCAAGCGGTCGATACAGCTAGCATACGACGGCCTGCGTCGAAATTGTGACTGCAAACCATGCGGTCATTTATATCCTGCCGGCAAAAACGTCTATGCCCGGCGCGTGGCCGGGCATGACGGTTTAGAGCAGCGGCGCCGAACTTTTACGAGCTGACGCCGAGTACCGTGACCGCGCGGCGGTTCTGCGACCAGCAGGAGATGTCGTCGCACAGCGCGACCGGCCGCTCCTTGCCATACGAGATGGTGCGCATGCGGTTCGCCGCGACGCCGCGCGATATCAGATAGTCGCGCACCGTCTGCGCGCGGCGAGCGCCGAGCGCGATGTTGTATTCGCGCGTGCCACGCTCGTCGGCATGGCCTTCGACGGTGAACTGGCTGTACTGGGCGTAGTTGTTCAGCCACTGCGCCTGCTTGTCGAGCGTCGCGCGCGACTGCGGCGTGAGCTCGGACGAGTCGGTTTCGAAGAACACGCGGTCGCCGACGTTGACCACGAAATCCTGCTGGCTGCCCGGCGTCGCCATGCCGGCCGCGCTCGCCTGAGCGTCGTCGCCCGGCTTGTTGGCGCAGGCCGAGATCGCGAGCGCCGCCCCCAGAACGGCCACAAGACGGGCCGCGCGGAAAAATTGCTTCACATAGGTCATTCCGGTGCCTCCATTCACACGCATGCACTGACCGGAGCTAGCCTCATCGTCTACCAGCATGCTGGTTAAGCGAACCTTCCATCAACCTTGATGGAACCTTGTTGGGGGCCCCTAAAATTGTCCGCGCCGCGTAAACCTATTCTGATGGTTAAGAGCGGGTGAAAATAAGGCGCTTTTGCGCGGCGCCGCCCTTTTGCGAAAAATGGTATCCGGCCCGGATCGGGGCCGCCTATCTTTCAGGCGATACGGCTTTAGGACAGGAGCGGCGACCAGGCCGGATCCGAGGCGTAGCTCGGCGTCGGAACTTTGAGCTGGTTCCGGCCGGTAATGTCGATCGTATAGAGCGACGGGCCGGCGCCGGGATCGCTGAAATACATCAACACTCGCCCATTCGGGGCGAAAGTCGGTCCCTCGTTATGGAAGCTTTCGGTGAGAACGCGCTCGCCCGAGCCATCCGGCTTCAGGATACCGATGGAAAACTGCCCGCGCGCCTGCCCGGTGAAGGCAATGTAGTCGCCGCGCGGCGACCAGACCGGGGTCGAATGATGGCCCTCGCCGAAGCTGATGCGCTGGGCCGGGCCGCCGGTCGCCGCCATCACGTAGACCTGCTGGGTGCCGCCGCGGTCGCTCTCGAAGCAGATACGGGTGCCGTCCGGTGAATAGCACGGCGCGGTGTCGATCGCCGGCGTGTCGGTGAGCCGGGTAGTCTGTTTCGAGCGCAGATCCATCACAAACAGGTTTGAGTTGCTGCCCTGCTGCAGACTCATGATCACGCGCTGGCCGTCGGGCGAGAAACGCGGCGCAAAGGTCATGCCGGGGAAATTGCCGACGATCTCGCGCTGGCCGGTTTCGATGTTGAGCAGATAGACACGCGGATCGCCCTGCCCGTAGGACATATAGGTGATCTCTTGCGTGGTCGGATTGAAGCGCGGCGTGAGCACCAGGTCGTCGCCGCGCGTGAGGTAGCGCACGCCGGCGCCGTCCTGATCCATGATGGCGAGGCGTTTCACGCGCCGGTCCTTCGGTCCAGTCTCGTCCACGAACACGATGCGGCTGTCGAAATAGCCCTTCTCGCCGGTAAGCGTCTCGTAGACCGCGTCGGAGATGATGTGCGCGATGCGCCGCCAGTTGTCGGGCGTGGTGAAATACTGCTTGCCGTCGAGCTGCTGGCCCGAGAACACGTCCCACAGCCGGAATTCGGCTTTCAGCCGGCCGTCCGGCTGCCGGGTGATGCGGCCGGTGACCAACGCCTGCGCGTTGATCACGCGCCAGTCGGCGAAGCGCGGCACCGCGTCGGAATTGGTGATCTTCTCGGTGAAGGCCTGCGGGTTGATCGGCGCGAACAGTCCGCTGCGCTGGAGATTGGCCGTCATCACCGCGGTGATGTTGCGCGCGGTGTCGGTTTCGGTTGCCGTGCCCGGGAGGAAATCGGGCAGCGCGATCGGCATCGGCTGCACATTGCCCTGGGTGATGTCGAGCCGCATGATCGCGCCCGCCGGGCGGCTGGCGAGCGCGGCGAGCGCCCCGGCGCCGGCCCCGACAAGCAGCGTGCGCCGGTTCACTGGAAAGTGGCTGTCGAACATGATCAGGCTCATCTCACGGGCATATTGTTGAACATTTCTTTGGTGTCGAAGGTGAAGTCCATTTCCTTCCACGTATCGTAGTGTTCCGGGCGCAGCATGGTGAACGGCTGGCCGATCAGCACCGCGCGCACCGCACTGTCGCGGATCGCGTTGAAGCGGGCGCCTTGGCCGCTGGTCAGAACCTGCGGACCCATTTCGAGCGTCCCGTCGCGTTTGAACCTGATCCGGATGGTGACCTGGAATTGATCGGCGTCCTGCGCGCCGACCGGCGGATTCCACAACGACATCAGGCGCTGGCGCAGCGCGTCGATTTCCGATTGCGAGAGCTGCGCCGCCGTGCCGCGCGCGGTGCCGAGCGAACCTTGCGCATTGAGGTTGGCCCCGGCCGCGGCGTTGCGCTGCGGCTCGCGCTTGTCGAGCAGCGCGGCGATTTGGTCGGCGTCGAATTTGGGTTGCTGATGGACCGGCTTCTTCGGCGGCAGCGGCTGCGGCTGGGTCTTGGCCTCTTTCTGCTCGTCCTGCTTCTTGAGCTTCTCGGCGATCGGATCCGGTTTCGGCATCGGTTGCGGCTCCGGCGTTTTTTCCGCCGTCGCCTTGACCTCGGTCTTCTCGGTGATCTTGGGCGCCAGATCCTCGACCGGCTTCGCCTCAGCGATCTTTTCGACCAGCGGCTTCGGCGTCTCGAGCTTGGGCGCCTTTTTGAGGCCCTGGGTCATTTGCGAGAAGTCTTTCTCGCTCACCAGGTCGACCGGCAGCGATTCCGCCGGCGTAACCTCGAAGGTCTTGCCGGTAAAGGACACCAACGCCCACAGCAGCACCGCCGCGTGCAGGCCGGTCGAGATCGCTGACGCTACGCGCATCTGCATTACTGTGCTTTCGAGCCCTGCTCGAATTCGGTCACCAGGGCGACCCGATGGAAGCCGGCCGCCGACAGCCGCCCCATCACCGTCATCATGGTCCCGTAATCCACCCGTTTGTCGCCGCGCACATAGATGCGGGCCTCGGTGCCGCCCCGCGCCTCGGCCACCGCCTGCAGCTTCGGGATCAGATCATCTACTTTAATTTCGACATTTTGCAGGTAGACCTGACCTTTGTCGTTGACCGACAAAGTGAGCGGCTCCTTGTCCTGATCGAGGCTCTTGGCCTGGCTCTGCGGCAGATCGATCGGCACGCCGACCGTAAGCAGCGGCGCCGACACCATGAAAATAATCAGCAGCACCAGCATCACGTCCACCATGGGCGTGACGTTGATCTCGCTCATCACCTTCTGGCGATGACGCTTCCTGCGTCCGATGATTGGCGTGCCGGCATTGGCGGCCATTTTGGATTACCCACGTTCGTCGATCTGGCGCGACAGGATGGCGGCGAATTCGTCGGCAAAGCCTTCCAGCCGCTGCGCCTGCTTGTTCACCTCGGACGCGAACTTGTTATAGAAAATGGTCGCCGGTATGGCGGCGACAAGGCCGATGGCGGTGGCAAAGAGCGCTTCCGCGATGCCCGGCGCAACGACCGCCAAGGACGTGTTCTTCGAGGCGGCGATCGACTGGAAGCTGGTCATGATGCCCCAGACCGTGCCGAACAGGCCGACAAAGGGACTGGCCGAGCCGACGGTCGCAAGCACCAGCAGGCGGCGTTCGAGCCGCTCCACCTCGCGCGCGATGGTCACCTCCATCACCTTCTCGATCCGCATCTGCAAGCCGGCGAAGGACTTCGGCGCGCCCTCGAAGCTGCGTTTCCATTCGCGCATCGCCGCCACGAACAGCGCCGCCATCGAATGGTTCGGCCGCGCCGACAGCGAGCGGTAGAGCTCCTCCAGCGATTGGCCGGACCAGAACGCCTGCTCGAAATGGTCCATGGCGCGGCGGGTGCGCGTATAGAGCACGGTCTTGTCGATGGCGATCGCCCAAACCCAGATCGAGCAGACCAACAGTCCGACCATGACCGCTTTCACGATCCAGTGGGCGTGCCAGAACAGCGTGAACAGCGAGAGGTCGGAGGACGTAAGCGGGAGCACCGACTGTGCCACCTCGGCGGGATTCATGGGCACGTCCTTTCCGCTTGATCCGGCTCGAGTCGGTCGAAACCGGCGCGGCGCACAATGCTCGGACCACGATGAGCGCGCCGCGGTGTACCGCCCCCGCGCTCAACCAAAAACCGAATGTTTCGCGATAACCGTAATCCCGCCACCGGCAGGGAACGAAATCGTCGCGAAACTTGGCCAAACTTGGGCGCAGAGCAGGTCTTTGGGGTCCTAAACAGCGCTGATTATAGTTAAGGACGGGTTACCATGATCTCCATCCTGGAGAGGCCGCGATGCGGCCGGCCCCACCTTGTCGGCCGGTCAAAAAACAACGGCCGCCCGCTTCGGGGAAAGCGGGCGGCCGTTTCGCGCGCGAATGAGCGCTGGGGCAGGAGCAGCTTTAGTTCTGAGGCGGCGCCGACTCCGGCCGGTTGCGGCGCTCGGCCATGAACTGGTCGAACTCGGTCTTGTCCTTGGCAAAGCGCAGGCGATCGAGGAATTCGCGGAACTCGCGCTGCTCTTCCTCCAGACGCCGCAGCGTCTCGTTGCGGTATTCGTCGAAGGCGCGGTTGCCGCTGGTGGGCTGCGAGGTCCACGGGCCGCCGGCCATTTTCGCGCGCATCCAGTCCATCTTGCGCTGCATGCGTTCCATCTTGTGCTGCCAGCGGTCGTGCCCGCCGTGATATCCGCATCCCATTCTTCCGCTCCCTATGGTGAAGGCGAGGACGACGAGGCCCAAGGGCCACCAGGCCATGAAGCCAAGGACGATCAGCGCGATCCAGGCGGGTTTGCCGAATTCATCGAGCTTGGCGGCGATGGTCATGGCGGAGCCTCGCGTTCGTGAATGTAAATAACATTTACATTAGTAGGATCGGGCCGGGTCGATGTCAAGACCCTTAACATCACATAGGTAGCGCGGGCGCCGTTGCGAGGGGCGGCTCAGCCGCGCGCGGCAGCAACCTCGTCCGGGAGCCCAAGGCCACGCAGATAAATCAGGATCGCCGCCTCCAGCAGTTCCTCCGGCGGCATCGGCAGAGCGCGCCGCGCCGCATCGCCGCGCGAAAACAGCGAGGCGATGCCGTGGGTGAAACTCCACACATGCAGCGCCACCATCAGCGCCGGTGGGCGGCCTTTGGCCGGCATCAGCGCCACCAGCTTTTCCGCCGCGGCGCGCAGCACCGCGAAGGCGCGCTCGCTCGTCTCGCGCAATTGCGGATCGGCATCGAGCGGCACGCCCGCCTCGAACATGGCCGAGTAGTAAGCCGGCTCGCGCTTGGCGAAGCTGAGATAGGCCTTGCCGAGCCGGTCGAAGGCGCTGAACAAATCCGGCTTGCCGTCGTCCCACGCCTGCGCCAGCGCCGCGCTGAATTGCTCGAAGCCGCGCCGCGCCACGTCCGACATCAGTTCGTCGCGGTCGCGGAAATGCCGGTACGGCGCCGCCGGGGAAACCCCCGCCCAGCGCGCGGCATCGGCGAAGGTGAAGCCGGCCGGCCCTTTTTCCGCGATCAGATCGAGCGCGGCGCGCACCAAGGCTTCCTTGAGGTTGCCGTGGTGATAACCGCGCGGCCCGCTGTGCCTGCCCCATTTCATGTAAAGGGCATTAACATGAGTCTCGGGCGGCGTCTCGATATTTCAGCCGCGCCGCCGCGCCGCTGCCTGCAGCGGTAAATGCTCGAACAGCGTCGGGCCGCCGGGCTGCGCGCCTTCGATGGTCAGCAACTGCAATTTGGTGACCACCCCGCCCGGCGCGGAAAAGCCGCCGGGCTTGCCGCCCGACGCCAGCACGCGGTGGCAGGGCATGACGATCGGCGTCGGGTTCTCACCCATCGCCTGACCGACCGCGCGCGCCAGCGTCTTGTCGCCAAGGCGTTCGGCGATTTCGCCGTAGGTGATCGTCGCGCCGGGCGGAACCTGGCGCACGATGGCGTAGACCCGCCGGTTGAATTCCGAGATTGCATCGTCATCGATGACAATGCCGGAAAGGTCGCACCGCTCGCCGCGCAGCAGCACGGTGATGCCGTCAATCGCGTCCTGTACCGCGACTGGCGGTACCGCTTCGCGCGCGCTCGGATATCGCCGCGACACGCGCGCCCGCGTCGCGGCTTCCCCTGCCTCAGGAAGCTGCACGCCGGCCACGCCGCGCGCGCTCCAGACAATGGCGCAGGGACCGATCGCCGTCGCGAATACGGTGAAAGACAATTCAGACATGACGTGACAATAGTTACGTCGCGGGCGAACCGCCACCCGCTTCCTGATCGGCCTTCATGGCGATGCGCAGCGGCCTGGGGATCGGCCGCGCGCGGCCGCCGGAGACGAAGGCAACCTGCACGTTCGCCTGCACCAGAAGCTCTTCGCCGCGCATGACCTTCTGCAGCAGCATGACCGAGGCGCCCTTCACCTCCTCCGGCGCGGTGACAATATCGAGCACATCGTCCATGAAGGCCGGCCGTTTGAAGTCGATGGCCATGTGCGTGACGACGAAGGCAAAGCCCGGCGCTTCGGCTTTTGCCTGTTCGAACAGTGCGCGGTGGTCGGCGCCGATCAGCCGCAGATAATTGGTGCGGCCGCGCTCCATGAAGCGCAGATAACTGGCGTGATAGACGACGCCGGAGAAATCCGTGTCCTCGTAATAGACCCGCACCTGCTGATGGTGCTTGCCGTCGCGGATTTCGCCGTCGAGGGAGGACATATCGGTCATTGCATTGCCAACGGCAGCACGTGATCGCGTGTCAGCGGCGCGAGCGGCAGATCGGGCAGCGCGCGAGGATCGACCCAAACGATTTGATCGATTTCCGCTCGTGGCGCGACGGGGCCTTCGACAGCGACGGCATAAACAGCGGCGCGCAGCGCAAAGCCCGGCTCGTTCGCCGACGCGCAATCGAACACGCCGAGCGGGCGCGCAGTGCGCTGATCGACACAACACCCCAATTCCTCGACGATCTCGCGCGACAGCGTGGCCAAATCGCTTTCGCCAATAGCGCGCTTGCCGCCCGGCTGCATAAAAGCCGCCGTACCGCGCTTGCGCACCAGCAGGACGCGTCCGGCCTCGTCGCGGATCAGCGCCGCCACGACGCTGATGACGTTCTCACTCATCCTCGCCTCCCGGAAACAACCCGAACTGGTCCGGATCGCGCTGCAGGCTCGGGCAGGCCGAGATGCTTGAAAGCGTGCGAGGTCAGCAGCCGCCCGCGCGGGGTGCGCTGGATGAAGCCGTTCTGGATCAGGAACGGCTCGATGATGTCCTCGATGGCGTCGCGCGGCTCCGAAAGTCCGGCGGCAATGGTGTCGACGCCGACCGGACCGCCGCCGTAATTCTCGGCGATCATGCGCAGATAACGCCGGTCCATGGCGTCGAGGCCGCTGCTGTCGACTTCCAGCTCGCCGAGCGCGCGGTCGGCAATTTTGCGGTCGATCGCCTTGTCGCCGTCGACATGGGCGAAGTCGCGCACGCGGCGCAGCAGGCGCCCTGCGATGCGCGGGGTGCCGCGCGCGCGCCGCGCGATCTCGTTGGCGCCGTCGGCGGTCATGCCGATGCCGAGCACGCGCGCGCCGCGATTGACGATCTGCTCGAGCTCTTCGACGGAATAGAAATTCAGCCGCACCGGAATGCCGAAGCGGTCGCGCAGCGGATTGGTCAGCAGCCCGGCGCGCGTGGTGGCGCCGACCAGCGTGAAGGGCGCGAGGTCGATCTTCACCGAGCGCGCCGCCGGGCCCTCGCCGATGATGAGATCGAGCTGGAAATCCTCCATCGCCGGATAGAGGATTTCCTCGACTGCCGGATTGAGCCGGTGGATCTCGTCGATGAACAGAACGTCGCGCGCTTCGAGATTGGTGAGCAGCGCGGCGAGATCGCCGGCCTTGGCGATCACCGGGCCGGAGGTGGCGCGGAAATTCACGCCGAGCTCACGCGCGACGATCTGCGCCAGCGTGGTCTTGCCCAGCCCCGGCGGGCCGACGAACAGCACGTGGTCGAGCGCTTCCTGGCGCGACCGCGCCGCTTCGATGAAGACGCTGAGATTGGCGCGTGCTTTTTCCTGGCCGATGAATTCACTGAGCCGCTGCGGGCGCAGCGAGGCATCCGCGTCGTCGTCGCGGCGTTCGGCGCTCATGAGGCGGCGGGGATTGTTCATTTCGCCAGCTCCCTCAAGCCCTGTCGGATCAGCGTCGCGGTGTCGGCGCTTTCACCGGCGGTGCGCGACGCGGCGGCGATCGCGGCCGCCGCCTGCGGCTGGCCGTAGCCGAGATTGACCAGTGCGGAGACCGCATCCACCACCGGCTTGGGCGCGCGTTTGTCGTCGAGCGCGCCCGCCAGATGCACCACCGCCGGATCGACGCTCGCGTAAGCCGGCACCTTGTCCTTCAGTTCGGTGACAATGCGTTCGGCCACCTTCGGGCCGACGCCAGGCGCCCGCGCCACCGCCGCCTTGTCGCGCATGGCGACCGCGGAGGCGAGATCGGCGACCTTCAGCGTACCGAGCACCGACAGCGCCACCTTGGCGCCGACTCCCTGCACCGTCTGCAGCAGGCGGAACCATTCGCGCTCGACGTCGCTGCCAAAGCCGAACAGCTTAATCTGGTCCTCGCGCACATAAGTCTCGATCGACAGCGTGGCGGCTTCGCCCTGCGCCGGCAGCGCAGCAAGCGTGCGCGGCGAGCAATGCACCTGATAGCCGACGCCGACGACGTCGAGGATGACGTAATCGGCGCCATAGCTATCGACGATACCCTTGAGCTTGCCGATCATGACGCCGCCTTCTTCAGCACCGTGCTGGTGCGATGATGCGCGTGACAGACCGCGATCGCTAGCGCGTCGGCGGCGTCCTCGCTCTGCGGATCGGCCTTTGGCAGCAGCACGCCGATCATCATGCGGATCTGCGCCTTCTCGCCATGGCCGGCGCCGACCACGGTCTTCTTCACGACGTTGGGCGCGTATTCGGCAACCGGGAGCCCGGCCTTGGCCGGCACCAGCATGGCGATGCCGCGCGCCTGGCCGAGCTTGAGCGTCGCCGTCGCATTGGCGTTGACGAAGGTTGCTTCCACCGCCGCTTCGTGCGGGCGGTAGCGCTCGATCACTTCGGCCAGCCCGTCATGAATGACCACCAGCCGCTCGCCGAGGTCCGCCCGTTCGCTGGTCTCCAGCGAGCCGCAGGCCACATAGATCAGCCTGTTGCCGTCAGCCTCAACCAGCCCCCAGCCGGTACGGCGGAGCCCGGGATCGATACCGAGGATGCGAATTGGGTGGGCGTCCATTGCCCGTTGATAACCCCGCCGGCATCGGTCGCCTAGATCACAACCGGTGCGGACTTGGAAAACTCAGGCATCTTGCACTAGGATTGCAGCGCCATGCCGCGTTCCTCTGCCACAGCGCGCCGCACGGGGCGCCGGGCCGTGATCATTGGCGGCTCGATGTCGGGGCTGTTTTCCGCCGCCTTCCTGCGCCAAATTGGCTGGGAGGTCGACGTCTACGAGCGCTCGCCGGTCGAACTTGTCGGTCGCGGCGCCGGCATCACCGGCCATCCCGAACTGCTGGAGGCGTTGGAGGCGAGCGGCGCCGGCACCCAGGAGCTCGGCATCGAAGTGCCAAAGCGCATTGCGATCGATCGCGCGGGCCGCGTTACCGACGAGCGGCCGCTGCGGCAGATCCTTACCTCCTGGGATCGGCTGCAACGCCTGCTGCGCGCCACTATCGACGAGGCGCACTACCATCTCGGCTGGAATTTCGAGCGCGTCGACCAGGACGAGCGCGGCGTGCGCGTGCAGTTCTCCAGCGGCCGCGTCGAACGCGCCGATATCCTCATTGGCGGCGACGGCATCCGCTCCAGCGTGCGCGGGCAGATGGCGCCGGAGATACAGCCGGTCTATGCCGGCTATTACATTTGGCGCGGCGCTCCCAACGAGGCCGACCTCGCGCCCGACACGCTGCGCACGATCTATCCGCTGTTCACCTTTTACCTGCCGAAGCGCCAGCAGGTGATCACTTACCCGATCTCCGGCTTCGACAACGATCTGCGGCCCGGTCACCGCCGCTTCAATTTCATCTGGTACCGCGTCGCCGACGCCGCGCAGATGCGCGAGATGTGCGTGGATGAGAACGGCGTGCAGCACGAATATTCGGTGCCGCCGCCGCTGATCCGCAAGGACCTGATCGCGGGCATGCACAAAGACGCGGACGATATCCTGCCGCCGGCGCTGCTCGACAGCGTGCTGACGATCAAACAACCCTTCATCACGCCGATCTACGACTTCACCGCGCCGCAAATCGTGTTCGGCCGCGTCGCCATGGTCGGCGACGCCGCGGCTAACGCGCGACCGCATATGGGCTTCGGCATGGCCAAGGCCGGCACCGACGCGCAGGCGCTCGCAAAGGCGCTGCGCGATCACGACGATATCGATGACGCATTGAAGGCCTACAATGGCGAGCGCCAGCCGGTCGGCGATAATATCGTGATGCACGGTCGCAAGCTCGGCACCCATCTCGGCGTCAACTTGAAGACCGAGGAGGACCATCGCATGCACGCGCTGCTGCAAAGCGACGGCGCCATGCTGGACCGGATTGCCGTGCCGCATTTTTTGGACGCGTACAAGAAATGACCGATCTCCCGAAGCCCGATAATGCGCGCAATATGCACATCGTCGGGTACAGCGATCAGGGCGGCCGACCTGACGGCGTGCAGGTGATGGTGCATCGCGGTTTTGCCTATATCGGGCACATGTTCTCGAAAGGCTTCTCGGTGATCGACGTGCGCGACGCCAAGAACCCGCGCGCCGTGCACTACATCGCCGCGCCCGCCAATACCTGGAACATTCATTTGCAGGTGCATGACGATCTGCTGCTGGTGATCCACGCCAAGAACATGTTCGCGGCGGAAGAATTCGCCGACGAGCGCGCCTATTACAGCGGCGCGCTCGGCAAGACTGTCGGCACAGCCGAGGCCAAACGCGCGCGCGACTGGAGCGCGGGGCTGGCGGTCTACGACATTTCAACGCCGGAACGCCCGCGCCGCATCGGCTTCTTGCCGGTCGAAGGCGGCGGCATTCATCGCGTCTGGTACACCGGCGGCGCTTACGCCTACGCCTCCGTTCTGCTCGACGGCTTCACCGACTACATGTTCACGACCATCGACATGCGCGACCCGGTACAGCCACGGGAGGTCGGGCGCTGGTGGATCCCGGGCATGAACCTCGCGGCCGGCGAGACCCCGTCATGGCCGACCGCGCGGCGCTACGGCCTGCATCACGCGATCGTCCACGGCGACACCGCCTACGCCGCCTGGCGCGACGCCGGCATGGTGGTGCTCGACGTCGCCGACCGCGCCAAGCCGAAACTGATCGCGCACAAGAACTGGTCGCCGCCGTTCGGCGGCGGCACGCACAACTGTCTGCCGCTGCCGGACCGCGACCTGCTGGTGGTGCTCGACGAGGCCGTGCTCGATCACCAGGAAGACGGGCTGAAGCTGATCTGGGTATTCGACAATCGCGCCCGCGACAATCCGGTGAGCATCGCCACCTTCCCGACTCCGGCGGAGGCCGACTATAAAGCGAAAGGCGGGCACTTCGGTCCGCACAATATCCACGAGAACCGGCCGGGAAGCTTCGTCTCGTCGAATCTGATCTTCGCGACCTACCAGAACGCCGGCATCCGTGTGTTCGACATTGCCAACCAATTCGCGCCGAAAGAAGTCGGCTGCCTGGTGCCGCCGCAACCGGCCCGACTTGCCGATACGCGTCCCAACCGCGCGCGCGTGGTCCAATCGGCGGACGTGTTTGTCGACGCGTCCGGGCTGATCTACGCCACCGACTACAATGCCGGACTTTATATTCTGGAGTTCAAGGGCTGAGCGCTACGCGCTCATCTTCTGCACCAGCGCGTCCGACACCTCGAAATTGGCGTAGACGTTCTGCACGTCGTCGCTTTCGTCGAGCAACTCGATCAACTTCAAAAGCTTCTCGCCGGCTTCGTCGTCGACCGAAACCGTGTTCTGCGGCTTCCACAGCAGCGCCGACTTGCGCGGCTCGCCGAATTTCGCTTCCAGCGCCTTGGTGACTTCTTGAAGCGTATCGGTGGTGGTCAAAATCTGGTGACCATCGTCATTGGAGATGACGTCCTCGGCGCCGGCCTCGATCGCGGCTTCCAGCATGGCGTCGGCGCTCGCGACTTTGGCGTCATATTCCACCACGCCGACATGATCGAACATGAACGACACCGCGCCGGTTGTCGCCAGATTGCCGCCGTTCTTGGTGAAAATCGCGCGCACTTCGCCAGCGGTGCGGTTATGGTTGTCGGTGAGCGCCTCGACGATCACGGCGACGCCGCCCGGCCCGTAACCCTCGTAGCGGATTTCGTCGTAGCTTTCCGCCTCGGAGCCCTGCGACTTCTTGATCGCGCGCTCGATATTGTCCTTCGGCATGTTCTCGGCGCGGGCGGCGATGATGGCGGCGCGCAGGCGCGGATTGAACGCCGGATCGGGCAGACCCATCTTGGCCGATACCGTGATCTCGCGCGCGAGCTTGCCGAACAGCTTGGAGCGGACTTTGTCCTGCTTCCCCTTGCGGTGCATGATGTTTTTGAATTGGGAATGCCCGGCCATGTCCGCGCTCTGCAATGTGGTTGATGCCGGCGGCTATATAGGCCGCGCGGTGGTGAAAATAAACTGTGCCGTCATCCCGGGACGTGAACGAAGTGAGCGAACCCGGAATCCATAACCCCGGCGCTGCGGAGTATGGATTCCGGGTCCGCCCTTCGGGCCGTCCCGGAATGACAGAGGCTACTCCCAGAACCCTGGTCGCGCCTGTTCCAGCACGCCGCCGAGCCGCACCGGCCCGACGCGCGCCGCAAGGCCGGTCGAGTCGTCGGTTTCCACCGCCAGACCGCACAAAGTGGCGGGGCCCGACGCCGGCTCGAATTTCGAGCCCGGGATCTTGCGCAGGAAGCGGTTGAGCGGCTCGTCCTTGTTCATGCCGATGACCAACTCGAAATCGCCGGTCATGCCGACGTCGGAGACGAAGGCGGTACGCCCCGGCATGATGCGGTGATCGGCGGTCGGGCAATGGGTATGGGTGCCCACCACCAGGCTGACGCGGCCGTCGACGAAATAGCCCATCGACTGCTTTTCGCTGGTCGCTTCGCAATGCATGTCGAGCACGATTGCGTCGGCGCCGCTCTTGAGCGGACAGACGGCAAGTTCGCGCTCGACCCCGGCGAAAGGATCGTCGAGCGCGTCCATGAAGATGCGGCCCATGGCGTTGATTACCAGCGCGCGCTTGCCGTTCTTGGTGTCGACCAACGCGGCGCCGCGGCCGGGCGTGCCCTTCGGGTAGTTGACCGGGCGAATGAGGCGCGGCGCGCGCTCGATGAACACCAGCGCCTCGCGCTGGTCCCATGAATGATTGCCGAGCGTGACGGCGTCGGCGCCGGCGTCGATCAATTCGTTGTAGATCGTCTCGGTGATGCCAAAACCGCCGGCCGCGTTCTCGCCGTTGACCACGACCAAGTCGAGCGTCCAGTCCTTGATCAGACCCGGCAAGCGTTCGAGCACGGCCGTGCGCCCGCTCCGCCCCACCACATCGCCGACAAAGAGAATCCGCATGCTTGTTTTTGTCCTTGGCGCGCTATCGAAAATCGACCACCTCGCGCTCCGTTAGCACGAGATCGAGGCGCGCGTCGCGTTCCGTGGCGGGAACCCGGGGAATTTCCTGCGCCGCGAACCCAATACCAATGGCGACAATTTTTTTCTTCGCGCGCAAAGCATTGATGGTCATGTCGTAATAGCCGGCGCCGTAGCCGATGCGATGCCCGGCGCGGTCGAAGCAGGCGAACGGCACGATCAGAACGTCGGGCGCGACCTCGGGCGCATCGGCCGTCGGCTCGCGGATACCCCACTGCCCGGCCTTGAGCGGCGCGCCGAAGTCCCAAGCGCGCATGATCAGCGGCTTACCACGCCCGGCAATCGCCGGCAGCGCCAGCCGCGCGCCGGCAGCGCTGACTTTGCGCAAGAGCGGGATCGGATTGATCTCGGTCTTCATCGGCATGAAGCCGGAGACGATGGTGGCAGGCGTTACCTCGACAGGTAACCCGCGCGCCGCGATTGCCTCCGCCGCGCTCTGACGCTCGGCCGCAGGCAGCGCATCACGCAATGCGAGCGCTGCCGTTCGCAGCGTGGCTTTTGTCTGGGCAATTTCGGTCGAGTCGGACATCGGTAAGAGTGCGGAGCCGCGAAGGCCGTCGGAGTATGATCCCGGGAACCTACATAAGTAGGTGGGCGCCATATGACCGAGCCCACGAGCCCGGCCAGGGACAGCTCCCGTTAGGATCGTAAGGCCCCGGGGAATGTGACCCCGTCGCGCCCCACAGCCCCGCTTGGACAATGTAGTGATTGTGGGTGGTCAACACCAGCGGCGTTCCGGTCAATCGCGCAGGCCCGCGTCGCCCTCGACCACCATCATGGTCGTGGTCATCAAGGCGATCTGCTTGGAACTGCCGCCCTGTTCGGCAAAGACCTCGCCAAGCGAAATCACCAGCTTCTTGCCGCCGCGCACCACCCGGCCGACCGCGCGCAAGCGTTCGCCTTTCGCCGGCGAGAGCAGATGCAGCTTGAATTCGGTGGTCAGCACCGCCGCCTCGGGCGGCATCACGGTGAGCGCGGCGTAGCCGCAGGCGCTGTCGGCGATCGTCGCCACCACGCCGCCATGGATAAAGCCGTGCTGCTGCAGCAGGCTCACGGAAAAAGGCAGCACGATCTCGACCTCGCCCGGACGCACCGCCGCGATTTCCGCGCCGATCGTCGTCATGATCGTCTGCTTGGCGAAGCTTGCGCGCACGCGCGCGTCGATCTCCTGCGCGTCGGGCATCACACTTTCACCCGATCGCCACGCCGTTGCCGAGCGAGGCGTTGAGCTTCCTGGTGATGCCTTCAATGCGCTCGGCCGCCGAGTTGAAGGCATTGACCACCGCGTCCGACGCGGCCCTGGCGCGGTCGGCGGCGACCACGCGCGCATCCTGCAGGCCGGTCGCTTCCTCCTCCAGGCGGCGGATCTTGCGCGCGGCCTCGCTGAGTTCGTCGGCTACCATCAGCGCCGCCATCACCGTCAGCCGCGTGTCGCCGATCTCGCCGAACTTGGCGCGCAGATCGATGATGCGCTGATCGAGATCGTGCGCCAGCGCCTGCAAATGCTCTTCCTGCCCGTCCTCGCAGGCGAGGCGGAACTGGCGGCCGGCAATCGTCGCGTTCACTTGCGCCATAAGGTCACTCGTTGGCGTCCAGCACCGCCTGGATGCTGGCGATGGCCACCTCCAGGCGCTGGGCGATCTCGCGATTGGTCGATTCGAGGCGGCGCGAGCGCGCGGTTTGGCCGTCGAGCGCCTCGGCGAGTCGGGTGCGGTCGATGCCCAGCGCATGGACCTGACTTGCCAGTCCCTCCTCGCTGCGGTCGGATTGCTGCCGGCGCTCGACAGCCGCGTCGAGCGAGTCGAGCGCCAGCGCCAGCCGTTTTACCGCTTGATCGATTGCGCTCTGATCGCTCATCGCCGTCATCCGCACTCAAAAACTCTTGCGGGGGCAAAGATTTAGGCGAGGAACCTTACGTGCTGCGCGATTGTCCCGTCAACGCTTGGCGGGCGGTTTACCCCGATGTTTTCGTGCGCCTGTGCATGGCTGCTGCACGGTTGCGCCGTCACATTGACTCAGAGGCCTCACATGCTATCCACCCCCTCACAAACAGGCCATTTCCATGAGCGCAAATGCCTCGTCGACGGCCGCCGTGGCGCCTTCCGCGCGCCGCGAGCAAGCGGCCGCTAGTTCCGCCATCGCTCCCGCGGCGATGGCCAACGCCATCCGCGCGCTGGCCATGGACGCCGTCGAGCAGGCGAAGTCCGGCCATCCCGGCATGCCCATGGGCATGGCGGACGTCGCGACCGTCTTGTTCACGCGCTTTCTGAAATTCGATCCAGCCGATCCGGCCTGGCCCGACCGCGACCGCTTCGTGCTATCCGCCGGGCACGGCTCGATGCTGATCTATGCACTGCTCTATCTCACCGGCTATCCGGCGATGACCATCGAACAGATTAAGCGCTTCCGCCAGCTCGGCTCGATCACCGCCGGCCATCCTGAATACGGCCACACGCCGGGCGTCGAAACCACCACCGGCCCGCTCGGGCAGGGCCTCGCCAATGCGGTCGGCATGGCGATCGCCGAGCGGCATCTGGCGGCGGAATTCGGCGGCGTGGTCGATCACAAGACTTACGTCATCGCCTCCGACGGCGATTTGATGGAAGGCATCAGCCAGGAAGCCATCGCACTCGCCGGGCATCTCAAGCTCAACCGGCTGATCGTGCTGTTCGATGACAATGGTATCTCCATCGACGGCGCCTTGTCGCTCGCCGACTCGGTCGATCAGGTAAAGCGTTTCGAGGCCGCCGGCTGGACTGCTTCGCGCGTCGACGGCCACGATCAGGCCGCCATCGCGGCAGCGCTGGAGAAAGCGCAAGGCTCGGACAAGCCGGTGCTGATCGCCTGCAAGACGACCATCGGCTTCGGCGCGCCGACCAAGGCCGGCAAGGCCTCGTCGCACGGTTCGCCGCTTGGCGCCGACGAGATCAAGGGCGCGCGCGAGACGCTCGGCTGGACGCATGCGCCGTTCGAAATTCCCGCCGATATTCTCGCCGCATGGCGCAAGGCCGGCGAGCGCTCAAAGGGCGCGCACGCCGAATGGAGCCAGCGCCTCGTCACGCTCGATGCGAGCAAACGCACCGAATTCGAGCGCCGCATGAGCGGCGAATTGCCAAAGGCAGCCTTCGCCGCCGCAGTCGCCGCGGTGGAGCAGTCGCTCGCCGCTGCGCCGAAAGAGATCGCCACCCGCACGGCCTGCGAATTCGCGCTCGAGAGCCTGATCCCGGCAGTGCCGGACATGATCGGCGGTTCGGCCGATCTGACCGGCTCCAACAACACGCGCACCAAATCCATGAAGGCGATGAGCGCCGCCGATTACTCCGGCCGCTTCATCCACTACGGCGTGCGCGAGCACGGCATGGCCGCCGCCATGAACGGCATGGCGCTGCACGGCGGCATTATTCCCTATTCCGGCACGTTCCTGGTGTTCTCCGATTACTGCCGGCCGGCGATCCGGCTCGCCGCGCTGATGGGAAAGCGCGTCATTCACATCATGACGCATGACTCCATCGGCCTCGGCGAGGACGGACCGACGCATCAGCCGGTCGAGCAGCTCGCCGCTTTGCGCGCAATCCCGAACTTGCTGGTGTTCCGCCCCTGCGACGCGGTGGAGACCGTCGAGTGCTGGCAGCTCGCGCTCGAGGCGAAAAACCGCCCAAGCGTGCTGGCGCTGACGCGGCAGAACCTGCCGCAGCTCAGCCGCAACTTCCTCGACAGCAACCGCTGCGCTGCCGGCGCTTATGAAATTGCGCCGGCCGACGGTAAAGCCGACGTGTCGATTTTCGCCACCGGCTCGGAAGTCGCGATCGCGGTCGAAGGCCAAAAGCTCCTGGCCGCGCGTGGCGTTTCCGCCCGCGTGGTGTCGGTGCCCTGCTTCGAACTGCTCATGGAAGCGCCCGAGGCGGCGCGCCGCGCGGTCATTGGCGACGCCAAGGTTAAAGTCGGCGTGGAAGCCGCGGTGCGCCAAGGCTGGGACGCCATCATCGGTTCCGACGGTGCTTTTGTGGGCATGACCGGTTTCGGCGCCAGCGCGCCCTACAGGGACCTTTACAAGCACTTCGGCGTTACGCCGGAAGCGGTCGCCGAAGCGGCGTTAAGCAAGCTCGGGAAAAGTTGATTTGAGTCAATACATGTCGTGGTCCATTTCGGCCATGACAGAGTGAAAAAGCCGGGAGCGACGTCAATGACAGTCCGTGTTGCCATCAATGGGTTCGGCCGCATCGGCCGCAATGTCCTGCGCGCCATCGCGGAATCGGGCCGCACGGACATCGAGGTCGTCGGCATCAACGATCTCGGACCGGTCGAGACCAACGCCCACCTCTTGCGCTTCGACAGCGTGCACGGCCGCTTCCCCGGCGAGGTCACGGTCAAGGGCGACACCATCAGCGTCGGCAAGCGCGCCATCAAGGTGACCGCCATCAAGGACCCGGCCACGCTGCCGTGGAAGGAGCTCGGCGTCGATATCGCGATGGAATGCACCGGCATCTTCACCGCGAAGGACAAAGCCTCGATGCATCTGACCGCCGGCGCCAAGCGCGTCCTGGTTTCAGCGCCCGCCGACGGCGCCGATCTGACCGTCGTCTATGGCGTCAACCACGACAAGCTGACCAAGGACCATAAGGTCGTCTCCAACGCCTCCTGCACCACCAACTGTCTCGCGCCGGTCGCCAAGGTGCTCAACGATGCCGTCGGCATCGACAAAGGCTTCATGACGACGATCCACTCCTACACCGGCGATCAGCCGACGCTCGACACCTTGCACAAGGATCTCTACCGCGCCCGCGCCGCCGCCCTGAACATGATCCCGACCTCGACCGGCGCCGCCAAGGCTGTCGGTCTGGTTCTGCCTGAACTCAACGGCAAGCTCGACGGCGTCTCGATCCGCGTGCCAACTCCGAACGTTTCGGTGATCGATTTCAAGTTCGTCGCCAAGAAGGCAACCAGCAAGGACGAGGTCAACGGCGCGATCAGGCGCGCAGCGGAGCAGCAGCTCAAGGGCATCCTCGGCTTTACCGACGCACCGAATGTGTCGCTCGACTTCAACCACGACCCGCACTCCTCGATCTTCCACATGGACCAGACCAAGGTCATGGACGGCACCTTCGTGCGTGTGATGTCGTGGTACGACAACGAATGGGGCTTCTCCAACCGCATGGCGGACACCGCCGTGGCGATGGGCAAGCTGATCTGACGCCGCGCTAGTGCATGATCCCGAAAAGTGGGAACCGGTTTTCGGAAATGATCACGCATAGAAAAAAATGCCAGCCATGAGCGCGTTCCGCACCCTCGACCACGCCGACCTCAAGGGCAAGCGCGTTCTGGTGCGCGCCGATCTCAACGTACCGGTGGAGAACGGCGTGGTCAGCGACGGCACGCGCATCGAGCGGATGGCGAACGCGCTCACCGAAATCGCCGACAAGGGCGCCAAGGTGATCCTGCTCTCGCATTTCGGCCGACCAAAGGGACGCGACCAGAAGAACTCGCTCAAGCCGGTGGCCGCCGAGGTGGCGCACGTCATCAAGCGGCCGGTCAAGTTCGTCGACGACTGCATCGGCGAAGGCGCCGAACGCGCGGTGGCGGCGATGAAGAACGGCGACATCATTTGCCTTGAGAACACCCGCTTCTATCCCGGCGAAGAAAAAGACGATCCCGCTTTCGTCGCCCAGCTTGCCAAGCTCGGCGACATTTTCGTCAACGACGCCTTTTCGGTGTCGCACCGAGCGCATGCCTCGACCGAAGGGCTGGCGCACGCCCTGCCGTCTTTTGCGGGCAGAACATTGCAGGCGGAACTGGAAGCCTTCGAAAAGGTGCTCGACAAGCCGGCGCGACCGCTCACGGCCATCGTCGGCGGTGCCAAGATTTCGACCAAGCTCGCTTTGCTCAGCCACCTGCTGCAGAAGGTCGACGTGCTGATCATCGGCGGCGCCATGGCCAATACATTTTTGCTTGCGCTCGGCAAGAGCGTCGGCAAGTCGCTGGTCGAAACCGATTTGGTCGTCACCGCGCAAAAAATCATGGCCGAGGCCAAAGCGGCCAAGCGCGAGATCGTGCTGCCGGTCGACGCGGTGGTGGCAGAAAAGTTCGAGGCGAATGCGCCCTCGCGTGTCGTCGATATCGACCATGTCGGTGACAAGGACATGATGCTCGACATAGGCCCGCGCAGCGTCGAGCAGGTGGTTTCGGTGCTGGCCCGCTCGAAGACGCTGGTGTGGAACGGCCCGTTCGGCGCCTTCGAACTGGAACCGTTCGACAACGGCACGGTGGAAGTCGCGGAAGCCGCGGCGGAACTGACCGAGGCCGGAAAACTTGTTTCAGTGGCGGGCGGCGGCGACACGGTGGCGGCGCTCAACGTCGCCGGCGTGGTCGACCGGCTGACCTATGTGTCCACCGCCGGCGGCGCCTTCCTGGAATGGCTGGAAGGCAAAGCGCTGCCGGGCGTAGAAGTGCTGCGCATGAGATAACCGAATGCCATCCTGGGGCGTGCGAGGGGATGATGGAGGGAAAAATGAATCTCGATGAACTAAATAAAGTGGCGCTGGCGATGGTCGCGCCCGGCAAAGGAATTCTGGCGGCCGATGAGTTCCTCCGGCACTATCAAGAAGCGCTTCGACGCCATCGGCGTCGAGTCGACCGAGGATAGCCGCCGCGACTACCGCGAGATGCTGTTCCGCTCGGCCGAGGGCATGAAGCACATCTCCGGCGTCATCCTCTACGACGAGACGATCTGGCAAAGTGCCAAGGACGGCACGCCGCTGGTCGAGCTAATCAAGAAGGCCGGCGCCCTTCCCGGCATCAAGGTCGACGAAGGCACCAAGCCGCTGCCGATGTGCCCGGGCGAAGTCGTCACCGTCGGCCTCGACAAGCTCGCCGACCGGCTGCCGAAATATTACGAGCAGGGCGCGCGCTTCGCCAAATGGCGCGCGGTGATCGACATCGGCGCCCATATCCCGACCCACACTTGCGTCTATGCCAATGCGCATGCGCTGGCGCGCTACGCCGCGCTCTGCCAGCAGGCGCAGATCGTGCCGATCGTCGAGCCGGAAGTGCTGATGGACGGCGACCACGACATCGACCGTTGCGTCAAGGTCACCGAATGGGTGCTGAAGGAGACCTTCCAGCAGCTCTACTACAACAAGGTCGCGCTCGAAGGCATGGTGCTCAAGCCCAACATGGCGATCTCCGGCAAGAAGTGCGCAAAGCGCGCCGGCGTCGAGGAAGTGGCTGAGAAGACGGTGAAAATGCTTAAGGAATGCGTGCCGGGCGCGGTGCCGGGCATCGCTTTCCTGTCCGGCGGGCAGAGCGACGAGGAGGCGACCGCCCACCTCGACGCCATGAACAAGATCGGTCGCCTGCCGTGGCAACTCACCTTCTCATACGGCCGCGCGCTGCAGCACGCGCCGCAGACTACCTGGCGCGGCAAGAGCGAGAACGTTGCCGCCGCCCAGCGCGCATTTTCACATCGCGCCAAAATGAACGGCCTCGCCGCGCTCGGCCAATGGAAGGCCGACCTGGAAAAGAAGGCGGCGTAATCACAGTCACGTGTGTCGCGTGACGCGCACTTAAATCTTCGATAAAGAGTGGTCATGGCCGGGCTAGTCCCGGCCATGATGTTGTTACAAACCGAATTTCGAAGGATTTCCCGTGATCGATCTCTATACCTGGACCACGCCGAACGGCCGCAAGATCTCCATCGCGCTGGAAGAGCTCGGCCTGCCCTATACCGTGCACGCCATCGACATTTCCAAGGACGAGCAGTTCGCGCCCGCCTTCCTCAAGATCGCGCCGAACAACCGCATCCCGGCGATCGTCGACCGCGACAACAATCTGTCGCTGATGGAGTCGGGCGCGATCCTGATCTATCTCGCCGACAAGACCGGCAAGCTGATGCCGAAATCCGGCGAAGGCCGCTATCGCATGATCGAATGGCTGATGTGGCAGATGGGCGGCCCCGGCCCGATGCTCGGCCAGGTGCATCACTTCGTGAAATATAATCCGGGCAAGGCGCCCTATGCCGAGGAGCGCTATCTCAAGGAAGCGCACCGGCTCTACAAGGTGCTCAACACGCGGCTCGAAGGCCGCGCCATTCGTCGCCGACGAATATTCCATCGCCGACATCGCGATCTGGCCGTGGATCTCGCGCTTCGAATGGCAGACCATCGACATGAAGCAATATCCCAACGTGCGGCGCTGGTACGAGACCATCGCCGCGCGCCCGGCGGTGCAGAAGGGCTACAAGGTGCCCAAGGACATGGGCCCGATCCCGATGCCGAAGTAGCGATCTGACGCAAAACGCTGACGCCGCTGCCAACATCGGCGCGGCGCTTGTCTCGGCCATGCGGCATTACTTCCCCGCCCCCGGGATGACGATGTGCTCCTCGTTCACCAGCTTGGTCCATTTCGCCACGTCGGCATTGATGAAGCGGGCGAACTCGTCGGGCGTCTGCGGCTCGGGCTCGGCGCCGAGCTTGGCCATGCGGTCGATCACATCTTTCTCGCCCATGATCTCGACCACCGCCTTGTTGAGCTTGTCGACGATCTCCTTCGGCGTGTGCGCCGGCGCCAGCAGACCGAACCAGCCGACCGAAGCGTAGCCGGGCAAGCCGCTTTCGGCGACCGTCGGCACGTTGGGGAAGAATTTCGAGCGCTTGGCGCCGGTGGTGGCGAGCGCTTTGAGTTTGCCGGCCGCGACATGCGCCTGCACCGTGGTCGAGGGCGAGAACATCATGTCGATGCGCCCGCCCAGGAGATCGGTGACCGCCGGACCGGTGCCCTTGTAGGGCACGTGCAGCAATTCGATCTTGCGCGTCCTTCTCGAACAGCGCGCCCGACAAATGCGAGGCGGCGCCGATGCCTGAAGAGCCGAACGACAGCGCCTTCGGCTTCTCGCGCGCGAGCTTGATCAATTCGGCGACCGAATTGGCCTTCACGTTCGGATTGACCACCAGCAGATAAGGCGGCGCCGCCACCACGGTGATCGGCGCGAAGAATTTGGTGACGTCGAACTGTCCGTCCGGCGCGAGCGCCGCGGAGGCCGCCATCAGCGCGCCGGTCGAGGCCATCAGCAGCGTGTAGCCGTCCGGCTCCGCCTTGACGAAGGCCTTGGTGCCGATGCCGCCGGAGGCGCCCGGCTGGTTTTCCACCACCACCGGCTGGCCCCATTTCTCGGACAGGCGCTGGGCGATGATGCGGCCGAGCACGTCGGTGCCGCCGCCGGGCGCGAACGGCACCACCATCTTGATGGCGCGGCTCGGATAGTCGGCGGCCGCGGCGGGCGCGAGCGGCAGGGCGGCGAGGCCAGCAACAGCAAGAGGCGTTTGAACATGGTTTCTCCCGAACAATTTTTCCGCGCCGCTCTTGACCGGCGGCCTTGTGACCCGATGCTAACCAGACCCGAGCGGCGCGTCCATGCGCGCGGGCCGCCCGCGGCCTAAGCGAAGAGTGTCAATTTTTCGCCCGATTGCGCTACCATGCGAGGACCATGGCTTCGCGACCCAAACAGGCCGATCCGCGCCCGGCGCCGCGGCTTTATCTGGTGACGCCGGCAATCGCCGACGCGCAGGCGTTTGCCGCGACGCTTGCCGCGGCCCTCGACGCGGGCGACGTCGCCGCCGTGCTGCTGCGCCTTGCCGAGGCCGACGAGCGCACGCAGATCAACCGCACCAAGATGCTGTGCCCAATCGTGCAGGACAAGAATGCGGCGCTGCTCATCGACGGCCACATCGATATTGTGGCGCGCGCCGGCGCCGACGGCGCACATGTCACCGGAATGACGTTATTCGAGGACGCGATCGAACGGCTCAAGCCCGAGCGCATCGTCGGCGTCGGCGGTCTGGTCACCCGGCATGACGCCATGACCGCCGCCGAGGCTGGCGCCGACTACGTGATGTTCGGCGAGCCCGGCGCCGACGGCGAACGGCCGGGGCTCGCGGCAATCGAAGAGCGCGTCGCCTGGTGGGCGGAGGTGTTCGAAGCGCCTTGCGTCGCCTATGCCGCTTCGCTCGACGAGGTGGCGCTGCTGGTCAAAGCCGGCGCCGATTTCATCGCACTCGGCGATTGGCTGTGGCGCGACCCGCAGGCGATCGCGGCGACGATCGCGCGCGCTGGCGCCGACTTGCGCCTGCCGGAGAGCGCGGCATGAGGGTGCGGACCGCCATCGTCGCACTGTGCGCGGTCGTCTTGACGGCGCCGGCCCTGGCGCAGCCGAAGAAGCCGCCGCCGCGCCGCCTCCTCCGCCGCCGCCCGCGCAAGCCGCGGAAAATCCCAACGCCGATCTCGCCTTTGGCGCGTTCCAGCGCGGCCACTATCTGACCGCGTTCGCCGAGGCGACAAAACGCGCGCAGCAGAACGATGCCGTCGCCATGACGCTGCTCGGCGAGCTCTATGCGCAGGGGCTCGGCGTGCCGCAGGACGATAAGAAGGCGGCGGATTGGTACAAGCTTGCCGCCGAGCATGGCGATCGCGACGCCATGTTCGCGCTGGCGATGTTCAATCTGCGGGCCGCGGCGGCCCGCGCAATCCGGACGAGGCCGCGCGTCTGCTCGCGGCCGCCGCCAAGCTCGGTCATCCCGCCGCCGCCTACGATCTCGGCCTGCTCTATTTGCAGGGCCAACAATTCCCGCAGGATTTCAAGCGCGCCGCCGAACTGTTCGGTCAGGCCGCCGCCGCCGGCAACCCCGAGGCGCAATACGCGCTCGCCACCATGTACAAGGAAGGGCGCGGCGTGCCGAAGGATCTCGACAAGGCCGCGCAGCTGATGGGGCTCGCCTCCGTCGCCGGCAATATCGACGCCATGGTCGAATACGCCATCGCGCAGTTCAACGGCACCGGAGTCGCCAAGGACGAAAGCGCCGCCGCCAAGCTGCTGTTGATCGCGGCGCGGCGCGGCAGCGCGATCGCGCAGGATCGGCTGGCGCGCGTGCTGATGGCGGGGCGCGGCCTGCCGGCCGATCGCGACCGAGGCGATCAAATGGCACATGATCTCCAAGGCCGCCGGCGACAGCGACCCCGATCTCGACGCCTTCGCCGCCAAGCAGCCGCAGCACGTGCGCGACGCCGCCGAGAAGGCGGCGAAGAAATGGATGTCGACCCTACCGCCGCGCTCTTGACGGCGAGCAGCGGCGCGGGCAGACCCCACGCGCCATGCATCACTCCGCCCTGCTCAACGTGATGATCGCCGCCGCGCGCAAGACCGCGCGCGCGCTCAAGCGCGACTTCGGCGAATTGGAGAAGCTGCAGGTCTCGCTCAAGGGCCCGGCCAATTTCGTCACCGCCGCCGACCGCCGCGCCGAGGAAACGCTGTTCCAGGAGCTGAGCAAGGCGCGCCCCGGCTACGGCTTTCTCGGCGAGGAAGGCGGCGCGCCGCGAAGGCGCCGACAAGTCGCACCGCTGGATCGTCGACCCGCTCGACGGCACCACCAATTTCCTGCACGGCATTCCGCAATTCGCCATCTCGATCGCGCTCGAGCGCGAGGACAGCATGGTCGCCGGCCTGGTCTACAATCCGGCCAGCGAAGAGATGTTCATCGCCGAAAAGGGCAAGGGCGCGTTCATGAACGAGCAGCGCATCCGCGTCGCCGGCCGCAAGCGTCTTGCCGACGCCGTGGTCGCCTGCGGGCTGCCGCATATCGGCCGCGGCGATCTTGCGCGCGGCGCCAAGGAAACTGGCGCCATGCAGCAGCAAGTCGCCGGCCTGCGCCGCTTCGGCGCCGCCGCGCTCGATCTTGCCTGGGTCGCCGCCGGGCGGCTCGACGGCTATTGGGAGCGCGATCTCAAGCCATGGGACATGGCGGCCGGTTCCATCCTGGTGCGCGAGGCCGGCGGCTTCGTCACCGATTGCGACGGCGGCGCCGACATGTTCGGCACGGGCCACATCGCCGCCGGCAACGAGGCGATCCACAAAGAGCTGCTGCGCGTGCTCAAAGCGGCGGCAACGGGCTGAGCCCACCGCAATTTCAACTCAATCGGCCGGTTAATCCGGTGGGTTGCAGAGTCCCGTTATTTTTCCTTGTCACGGGTCTGTGCCATATTCGGCCGGCAAGACTAAGCCGGCGCTGATACCGCAAACCCATGGCCAAAGAACTCGATCCGCTGAAACTGTCGTCGCCCCGCATTTTTCTCGTGCGGATGACGGTGTTCGTCGTGCTCGGCGGGCTGGTCGCCTTCCTGCTGCACAAGCAGATCGGGGTGGCGTTCATGGCCAATCCGGGCCTGAACTCGCTGATCATCTTCGTGCTGCTTGGTCGGCATCGCGCTGTCGGTGCGGCAGGTGATCCGGCTCTACCCGGAAATCGCCTGGGTCAACAATTTCCGTCTCGCCGATCCGGGCCTCGCGGTCGAGCGGCCGCCGGTGCTGCTGGCGCCGATGGCGACGATCCTCGGCAGCCGCATCGGCCGCATGGCGATGTCGGCGCAGTTGATGCGCGGCATCCTCGATTCGATCGCCACCCGTCTCGACGAGGCGCGCGACATCTCGCGCTACATGACCGGGCTTCTGGTATTCCTCGGCCTGCTCGGCACCTTCTGGGGCCTGATCGAGACCGTCGGCTCGGTCGGCGGCGTGATCCAGGGCCTCAAGGCAGGCGGCGACGCCGGAAGCGATGTTCGACTCGCTGCGCGAGGGGCTTGCCGCGCCGCTCTCCGGCATGGGCATCTCGTTCTCGTCCTCGCTGTTCGGTCTTGCCGGCTCACTGGTGCTCGGCTTCCTCGACCTGCAATCGAGCCAGGCGCAGAACCGCTTCTACACCGAACTGGAAGACTGGCTCTCCACCACGGTCTACGACCAGGCGGCCGAGCCGATCGTCGCCGCCGGCGGCACCGACCGTTTGCGCGAAGCGATCACCGAGGGCGGCATCGGCAAGAACACCACCAGCGCGATGTCGAATTTGGCCGAGGCGATCCAAGGCCTGGTGCAACACATGCGCACCGAGCAGCAGATGATCCGCGACTGGGCCGACAGCCAGGCGGAGCAGCAGCGCGAGATCAAGCGGCTGCTTGGAGATCATCGCGCGCGAGAAGGTCGAGCGCTAGCCCGAAAAGTGGGAACCGGTTTTCGGATAAGATCAGCGCAAGAAAGTAAAATAGCATGGCGCTTGCCCGCACCCGCCGCGGCGACAGCGGCATGAATTACTGGCCGGGCTTCGTCGACGCGCTGTCGACCCTGATCCTGAGCATCATCTTCATCCTGACCGTGTTCGTGGTGGTGCAGTTCTATCTGCAGCAGGAAGTCGCCGGCAAAGACACCGCGCTCACCCGGCTCAACGCGCAGATCGCCCAGCTCACCGAGCTGTTGTCGATGGAGAAGACCGGCAAGGCCGATCTCGAGGACCAGCTCGCGCAGCTGCGCGCCTCGCTCGCCGGCGCCGAAAGCGAGCGCGACAAATACAAAGGCATCGCCGAGGGCTCCGGCGCGAGTGCCGCCTCGGCGCAGGGCAAGGTCAACGAACTCACCGGCCAGCTCGAAGGCGAGAAGAAGATTTCCTCCCGCGCGCTGGCGCAGGTCGAGATCCTCAATCAGCAGATCGCCGCGCTGCGCCGCCAGCTCGCCGCCATCGAGAGCGCGCTCGACGCCGCCGAGCAGAAGGACAAGGAGGCGCAGAGCAAGATCGCCGACCTCGGCCAGCGCCTCAATCTGGCGCTGGCGCACAAGGTGCAGGAGCTGTCGCAATACCGCTCCGACTTCTTCGGCAAGCTGCGCCAGATCCTCGGCAACCGGCCCGACGTGCGCGTGGTCGGCGACCGCTTCGTGCTGCAATCGGAACTGTTCTTCGACACCGGCAAGGCCGACCTCAAGCCGGAAGCGCAGGCCGAGCTCGACAAGATCGCGCCGCTGCTGACCGGGCTCGATCAGCAGATCCCGGCCGACATCGCCTGGGTGCTGCGCGTCGACGGCCATACCGACGTGCGGCCGATCAGCGGCGGCCAGTTCAAGTCGAACTGGGACCTGTCGGCGGCGCGCGCCATCGCCGTGGTGCAGTATCTGATCGCCAAGGGCGTCTCGCCGCAGCGGCTGGTCGCCGCCGGCTTCGGCGAATTCCAGCCAATCGACACCGCCACCACCGAAGACGCCTACCGGCGCAACCGCCGCATCGAGTTCAAGCTGACCGAGCGGTGAGCGCCAAGGTTACCCTGCGTCCCTACTCCGCCGCCGACGAAGATGCGGCGATCGATCTGTGGCGGCGCACCTGGGCGCATCACTTCCCGCACATCGACTTCAACGCGCGCGTCGCCTGGTGGCGCGAGCGCTGGCGGCAGGAGCTTGTGCCCGTTGCACATGTCGTGCTGGCGGAGCTCGACGGCGCGCTCGCCGGCTTCGTCACGGTCGATCCCAAGACGATGTATCTCGATCAGATCGTGGTGGCGCCGGAGCATTGGGGTACGGGCGTCGCGCTGGCCCTGCTCGAGGAAGCCAAGCGCCTCTCCCCGCGCGGCCTCGATCTCTTGGTCAACAAGGACAACGACCGCGCCATCCGCTTTTACGAAAAGCACGGCTTCGTCTATGCCGGCGAGGACAAGAACCCGGTCTCGGGCAAGCCGGTGGACCGGATGGCGTGGCGGCCCTGACGCGGGCCGCCACGCTACGCCTACAACGCGAAGCTCACTTCGCCAGATAGCTGCGGTGCACCAAGCCGTCGGCTTGGGAGGTTTCGAACATCACTTCTTCGTCGCTTTCGCGCGTGACGCGCCGCACGCCGAAATTGAGCGGCTTGTCGTTGACCTGGCGCCGTCGCGGCCGCGCCGAGAAACGCATTCGCCGCCGTGATCGGCGGCGCCGCATTGTTGACGTCGTTGCGGTGGCGATCGCCTCGGTGGCGCTGGCGTCCAGCAGCTTTGGCCACATTTTGCGGAACAGACCGTTCAATTCGTAGATTTCCGCGCTGTTGAGCTTGCCGTTGACGGCGAACACGTAGCCGACGATGTCGTCGCCCGCCTCGCCGGCCGCTTTCAGCGCGGCCACATAAGCCGCGCGCATATCGGCAAGCTTCTTGTTCTCCAAGCGCGAGTTGCAGGCTGCTCGCCGACGCCGGCGCGCGCACGTCCGTACCGGTGGCGGCGGCGAGCCGCGCTTGCGCGGCCGCGACATCCGCCCAGACTTTCTGCTGGCGCAGGCCGGTTGCCTCGCCGCCTTGACCGGGAACGGCCGGCATCGGCGCCTGCATGGCGAGCTTCATCTCGCGCGAAGGCACGGCGGAAGCCGAGCTGGCGAAGCTCTGCGCATCCTCACCGCCGCGCGCCGACCAGCGCCCGTGCTCGACGCAGAACGAGGCGATCGGGATGCGTCCGGATTTCGGCGTCAGCATCAGACTGACGGTCAAGGTGCGATCCTGGCGGCCGCCTTTCACCACGTCGCCGGCCTGCACGAAGACCGCCTGCTCGCCGAAATTCTCGATCGCCAGCGCATTGACGTTGCCGGTCTCGCTGACCCGCACCACGCCCTTCGCAAGCGCCTCTTGCAGCGTGAGCGGCACCGGCCCGGCTTTCGAGGCCCCGTGCACGAAATAGACGGCGAGATTGTCGTGGCTGACCGGACCGGACACCTTACCCGGTGCAGAACTCGTCCGCAGCGCCGGCGGCGAGAAGCAGGATAGCAAACGAATTCCCAGCAAGTTTGGATAATCGCATGGACCCCTCCGATGGAAGACGAACGAAACGGAGGGATGCTCACAACGAGTCGTGGCCGGCGCAGGGAACAGTCAGGGCCGAATTCGGGCGCGGCTGTGGCGGACTGGGAACGGCCGATTGTCCTGCCGTGACAATTCGTCCGGCCGCCGCGTGGGTCGATCAGGACGTGCCAACCAACGATGCCGCCATAGCCGCGTCGAAGGATTTGGAATCGACTTTGAGGTAAGCGAGGTTTTCCTCGGCGATCACCACAGCCTCCGCCACCCCCGGCACCTGACGGAGCCGTGCCGCGAGGCTCTCGGCGTCGCTTGCCTTGCCGTCGCCAAGCGGCAGCAGGCGCGTGGTCAGATACGTGGGTTGCTTCATGGTGGCCGCCGACAACAGCCAGATGAGCGCAATCACCGTGGTCAGCACGAACACGCCGGCGATGCCGCCGGCCTGGTTCGCCCAGCCGCCGACAACGCCGCCGACGAAGATGCCGAGAAACTGCAGGCTCGAATAAAGCCCGGTCGCCGTTCCCTTGGCGTCAGGCGGCGCCGCCTTGGTGATGAGCGAGGGCAGGCTCGCTTCCATCACGTTGAAGCCGGAAAAGAATACGGCCAGAGCCGCCAGCACGGCATACGAGTTGCCGGCGCCGAAATAAAACATGACCTGGCTCGCGACCAGCGCGGCGACCGAGGCGACGAACACGCCCTTCATGTGGCGATACTTCTCGGCGAAGATAATCGCCGGCACCATCACGATGACCGACACCACAAGCACTGGCAGATAGACCATCCACTGATTCTTGGTCGATAGCCCGAGCGTTCCCTGCAGCAGGCCGGGCACCACCAGGAAGCTCGCCGTCAGCATGGCGTGCAGGGCGAAGACGCCGATGTCGAGCCGCAACAGCTCGTGATGGCGCAGTACGGAGCCCATCAATGCGGGGACGGTCTCGGCGTCGCGATGCACGCGCACCAGGCGCGGGGTTGGCACGATGAACTCGGTGATCGCGATGCCGACCAGCGCCAGCCCCACCATCAGCCAGAAGATTCCCGCAACGCCGATGAAATGCGCCAGGATCGGGCCGGCCACCACCGCGATCATGAAGGACGCGCCGATGGTGATGCCGACCGTGGCCATCGCCTTGGTGCGGCTTTCCTCGCTGGTCAGATCGGCGACCAGCGCCAGGATCACCGAACCGACCGCGCCCGCGCCCTGCAGCACGCGGCCGAAAATGACGCCGCCGATCGAGGTGGAGAGCGCCGCCACCGCGCTGCCGATCGCGAAGAGAACCAGGCCGATGACGATCATGGGCTTACGGCCGAAGCGGTCGGACAACAGGCCGAAGGGAATCTGCAAGAGCCCCTGGCTCAGTCCGTAGACGCCAAGTGCCTCGCCGATCAGATAGGGGCTTGCGCCCGAGAGGCCTTGGGCATAGTCCGCGAACACCGGGTAGATCATGAACAGGCCGAGCAGCCTGACCGAGAAGACGGCGGCGAGCGAAGTGGCGGCGCGAAATTCCAGTCGTTGCATTCTGTCTATTCCCGCCCTTAGCCGATGCCGGAAACGGTTGGTGACCTGCGGGCCATATTGCGAAAGGCCGCCGAGCTTAACCGTCGGCGGCCTTATCGGTACCGCATCGCCGGTCGTCCCGGCGCCCCCAAAGAGCGCGCACCATGCCCCGGAGCCTTGATCCTGGTCAATTGCGGCGGCTTGCCGCCTGCGCCTGGCTCCTGTATAGACCCGCCAAATTCAGCCCCTTTCGGCGCGGGCCGCGCCCACGGAACCCAAGCGATGAAGCAAGATATCCATCCCGGCTACCACACCATCAAAGTGGTCATGACCGACGGCAGCGAATTCACCACCCGCTCCACCTGGGGCAAGGAAGGTGATGTCATGCACCTCGACATCGATCCGAAGTCCCACCCGGCCTGGACCGGCGGCCAGCAGCAACTCCTCGACCGCGGCGGCCGCCTGTCGCGCTTCCAGAAGAAGTTCTCCGGCTTCCTGAAGGCCGACGAGAAGAAATAAGCGGCTGGCCTACGGCCGGCGACGAAAAACCGGATTCCAATCTGTCATCACCGGGTCGGCGCGAAGCGCCGAGACCCGGTGATCTCGTTTAGGCTGGCAGTACGGTTGCCCTACGAAATCGAGATGGCCGGGACAAGCCCGGCCATGACAACAGCAAAACCTGAGTGACGCCGCTTATACGCTTTCCGCGCCGAAGGCCGCCTTCAGCAAGCCAAGCTGACGCTCGACCGGATTGCCAACCGCGGCCTGCTCCGGCGTCGTCTGATTGTGGATGGTGGCATCGAGCCGGCGCACCTTGCCCTGCAGCTTGTGCGAACGCTCGATCAACTCGCGCAGCGCGGCGGGCAGCAGTTCCAGATTATGCGGCTCGTGATAGTCGGCGGCGGACAGCTTGACCTTGGCCTTTTCCTTGTTGGCCTGGGCGAGCGACATCTCGCCTTCCTTCACCGCGCGGTGCAGCAGCAGCCAGGACGCGAGCTGCATCAGCCGCGTCGTCAGCCGCATGCTCTCGGTGGCATAGGCGAGCGCGGCGGCGCGCTCGAGCTTTTTGGATTCCTGCCGGCCGGCGCCGTCGAGATAGGTCGCGGTCTCTTCCACCAGCGCCATACCGTCGCGGAACAAATCGGCGAAAACCTGCGAATTTGCCAACCGCGCGCCGAACGATACCGGTTGGACATCGGTGATTGACTTTTCAGCCATACGCTTACGCCTTACCCATGCACCGGAACTGTTACACGTTCCGTTTGTACTTTAAGCATCGCGCGCTCCGGCCCGGTCTGTCCAGACCGCCGATGCGCAAACTTTGCGACATAGTTGAAATGCAAGCTTAAGCGCGCGGCCACCAAGGCGGCCACAGGTGTCCCGGAATGGGACAAAAAAGAGCCGCCGTTTCCGGCGGCTCAAAGTTGATAACAGGGAGGCGTCAAACAGAGTGGACAGGAGCCACTCAATGTCCACGAAGATGGACGGTCATAGTAATGATCCAGAAGGCTTAACGACGTGTTAAAAACACGCGTCAAAAGCCGGATTTTTGTGCCGGATCGACGCGTGCGGCGGGTACAAGCCTACCTTTTGAAAAACTGATCGGCGGCCGACCGCGAGGCGCGTTTGCTCGCCATATCCGCTTCCAGCCGCGAAATCTCGTCGTGCATCAGTTGCACGCGCGCGGCCAGTTCTTCGACCGACAGCAGACTCAAGTCCTGCCCGATCTCGTGCACGATCTTTTTCTTCGGTTTGTCGTCGTCGTCGATGATCGGCATAGCGAGGCTCCGTCGGCAGAAATCTACCCGCCCCGGTGCGGGTTGTCACACGGCTATGCCGCGCCTAAACAAGCGCCCTGCCCCAAAAGCATCGAGGATTCCATGACCGCTCTTCCGACCAGCATGACGGCCATCGGCATCAAAGCCCCCGGCGGGCCCGAAGCGCTGGTTCCCGAACAGCGCCCGGTGCCCGGGCCCGGTGCCGGCGAGGTGCTGGTGAAAGTGGCGGCGGCCGGCGTCAACCGGCCGGACGTGATCCAGCGGCAGGGCCTTTATCCGCCGCCGCCCGGCGCACCCGATATTCCGGGCCTGGAGATCGCCGGCGAGATCGTGGCGCTCGGGCCGAACGTCAAGCGCTGGAAAACCGGCGACGGCGTCATGGCGCTGGTCTCCGGCGGCGGCTATGCCGAATACTGCCTCGCGCACGAAAGCCACGCGCTGCCGGTGAACGGCTTGTCGATGGTCGAAGCCGCGGCCATCCCGGAGACCTTCTTCACCGTCTGGCACAACATGGTCGAGCGCGGCGGACTCAAATCGGGCGAGACCTTCCTGGTGCATGGCGGTACCTCGGGCATCGGCACGACCGCGATCCAACTCGCCAAGGCGCTCGGCGCGCGCGTCATCGCCACCGCCGGCACTGCGGAAAAATGCGAGGCCTGCCGCAAGCTCGGCGCCGACGTCGCCATTAACTATAAAACCGAGGACTTCGTCGCCGTAACCAAAGCGGCCTCCGGCGACAAGGGCGCCGACGTTATACTCGACATGGTCGGCGGCGATTACATCGCGCGCAATTACGAAGCGGCGGCGGTCGAGGGGCGCATCGTTCAGATCGCGTTCCAGGGCAAGCCAAAGGCGGAAGTCAATTTCATGCGCCTGATGCTCAAGCGATTGCATCACACCGGCTCGACGCTGCGCTCGCGCTCGGTTGCCGACAAAGGCGCGATCCGCGCCGCGGTCGAAGTCAATGCGCTGCCGTTGATCGTTGCCGGCAAAGTGAAGCCGGTGATCTATAAGACCTTCCCGCTCGCCCAAGCGGCCGGCGCCCACACGCTGATGGAAAGCAGCGTCCACATCGGCAAGATCGTACTAACCCTTTGAAAACGCTTTCAATCTATTGCCCGCGCCAAGCGGAGTCGATAGTCTCTGCCGGCTGTGCGGGCCGCGAAATCGGCGCATTGTCGCAGCACAACGGGCGCGGGGGAATTGGATTGCAGTTGTCGCCGGCGGAACCGCAATAACAACATGACTGGCACCGCCGCGGCCGGGGGATTTGGATTGACCTTGCAGCGCTGCGCAATCGTGCTCGCGCTCGCCGTCGCATTACTGGCGGCGCCGGCCGCGCGCGCGCTGGAAGCGGCCAATGTGCGACTCGACGCGTCAGCCATCGATCTCACCGCCGCCACCGAAGTGCAAAAGACCGAAGCCGACCGCATCCAGGTGTCGACCGCGCCCGGCCCGGACGGCATCGTGCGCCGCATCGAGGTGCGCGCGCGCGAAGCCAGCACCAACTGGGCGGTGTTCGCGCTCACCAATAATTCCGACGAGCAGATCGACCGGCTGATCGTCGTGCCGCATTACCGCATGGTCGGCTCCGGCCTGTTCTGGCCCGACTTGGGGCTCTCGCGCATCGTCGGCATCACGCCGTCATCGGGCGACCGTCCGGTACGGCAGGAGAACACGACCGCGGATATTTTCCGCGTCACGCTCGATCCCGGCACAGTCATCACCTTCGTCGCCGAATTGCGCACCGACAAGCTGCCGCAGATCTATCTGTGGGAGCCCGACGCCTACAAGGACAAGGTCAACAGCTTCACGCTCTATCAGGGCATCGTCATCGGCATCGCCGGCCTGCTGGCGCTGTTCCTCACCATCCTGTTCGTGGTGAAGGGCTCGGTGATGTTCCCGGCCGCCGCCGCGCTCGGCTGGGCGGTGCTGATCTACATCGGCATCGACTTCGGCTTCTGGGGCAAGGTGTTCGACATGTCGGCCGGCGCCGAGCGCGTTTGGCGCGCGTGCGGCGAGGCGATCCTATCGGCGACGCTCTTGGTGTTCCTGTTCGCCTATCTCAATCTGTCGCGCTGGCACGTGCGCTACGCCCATATCACCATCGCCTGGCTCGCCGCGCTCGCCGCGCTCACCGCGGTCGCGGTGTTCGATCCCGCGGTCGCCTCCGGCATCGCGCGCATGTCGCTTGCCGGCATCGCGGTGTTCGGGCTGGCGCTGGTGATCTATCTCTCCACCCACGGCTACGACCGCGCCGTGCTGCTGATCCCGACCTGGCTCTTGCTGGTGGTGTGGACGGTCGCCGCGGCCTCGCCGTCACCGGCGTCGTCACCAACGACATCATCGGCCCGGCGCTTGCTCGGCGGCCTGGTGCTGATCGTGATGCTGATCGGCTTCACGGTGATGCAGCACGCCTTCGCCGGCGGCATCACCCACGGCATCGTCTCCGACGTCGAACGCCGCGCACTGGCGCTGACCGGCGCCGGCGATCTGATCTGGGACTGGGACGTGTCCGCCGACAAAATCTACACCAGCCCGGAGACCGAACAGTTGCTGGGCTTGAAGCGCGGCACACTGGAAGGACCGGCGGCGGCCTGGCTGGAAGTCCTGCATCCGCTCGACCGCGACCGCTTCCGCGCTTCGCTCGACTCGGCGGTGGAGCAGCGGCGCGGCCGCCTGAACCAGGGGTTCCGGCTGCGCGCCAACGACGGCCATTATTTGTGGTTCACGCTGAAAGCACGGCCGGTGGTCGGCTCCGACGGCGAAGTGGTGCGGCTGGTCGGCACGCTCACCGACGTCAACGACTTCAAGAAGGCCGAGGAGCGGCTGCTTGTTCGACGCCGTCCACGACAATCTCACCGGCCTGCCCAACCGCGAATTGTTCATCGACCGCATGGAGGCGGCGTTCGGCTTCGCCCGCTCCGATCCGCAAATCCGTCCCTCGGTGCTGGTGATCAATCTCGACCGCTTCAAGCAGGTCAACGACTCGGTCGGCATGTCGATCGGCGATTCGGTGCTGCTGACCATCGCGCGCCGGCTCGCCCGCCTGCTCAAGCCGCAGGACACGCTGGCGCGGCTGTCAGGCGACCAGTTCGCGCTGATCCTGTTGTCGGAGAACGAGCCGGCGCGCATCGTGGCCTTCGCCGAGACCATGCGCCGCACCTTGCGCGCGCCGATCGGCTTCAACGACCGCGAAATCTTCATCACCGCCTCGATCGGCCTGGCGCTCGCCGGAGAACGAGGCGCGCAGCACCGAGGAAGTGCTCAAGGACGCCGAGCTGGCGATGTATCACGCCAAGCGCATCGGCGGCGACCGCATCGAAATCTTCAAGCCGGCGATGCGCTCGCGCAAGACCGACCGGCTGACCATGGAATCGGAACTGCGCCGCGCCATCGAGCGCGAGGAGATCAAGGTGCTGTACCAGCCGATCGTGCGGCTGGAGGATCGCGCCATCGCCGGCTTCGAGGCGCTGGCGCGCTGGGATCATCCCAAGCTCGGCCGCCTGTCGCCGATCGAGTTCATCTCGACCGCCGAGGAGATCGGCCTGATCGTCGAACTCGGCCTGTTCGTGCTCGAGCGCACCGCGCGCCGGCTGGCGAGCTGGCAGGCGCGCGAGCCGCTCGCGCGAGCCGATCTTCGCCAGCGTCAACGTGTCGTCGCGGCAATTGCTGCGCCACGACCTGATCCAGGATTTGCGCAGCGTGTTGTCGCGCTCGGCGATCGCGCGCGGCACCTTCAAGCTGGAGATCACCGAATCGCTGGTGATGGAGAACCCCGAGCACGCCGCGCAGATGCTCACCCGCATCAAGGAGCTCGGCGTCGGGCTGTCGCTCGACGATTTCGGCACCGGCCATTCCTCGCTCGCCTATCTGCAGCGCTTCCCGTTCGACACCATCAAGATCGACCAGTCGTTCGTGCGCACCACCGCGCAAGGCACGCGGCCGGTGATCCTGCGCTCGATCATCGCGCTCGCCCACGATCTCGGCATGGACGTGGTGGCGGAGGGCGCGGAGACTGACAGCGACGCGGTCGAGCTCTACCAGATGGGCTGCGAATACGCGCAGGGCTTCGCCTTCGGCGAGCCGATGAGCGCGCAGGCCGCCGGCGGCCTGCTGAGCGGCGAACGCATCGAGGCCGCGCCCTAACGGCGCCGCGACAGCGTCGGATTTTCGGAAACGCAGTATGGGTTGCGCAGGGGATCGCGCACTAATTCTTGCGCGTGATCTGTTTCCGAAAATTGGTTCCCACTTTTCGGGATCATGCGCTAAGCGTGGCCCGCTTCGCTCGACAGCATGCCGGGATCGATGCCGATCTTGCGCAGCGCCTTCTCGTATTTGTGGTCGGTGTCGGTGCCGAAGATCAATTCCGGATCGGCGGCGCAATGCAGCCAGCCGTTCTGCTGGATTTCGTTTTCCAACTGGCCGGGCGCCCAGCCGGCATAGCCGAGCGCGAGGATGGCGCTTTCCGGGCCGTTGCCGCGCGCGATCGCCTTGAGGATGTCGAGCGTGGCGGTAAGGCAGATGCCGTCGTCGATCGGCAGCGTCGAATTCTCGATGAAGAAATCGGCCGAGTGCAGCACGAAGCCGCGCCCGGTCTCCACCGGCCCGCCCTTGAGCACCTTGACGTCTTCCGGCCCGCACCGGGAGCTGGATGCGTTCGCTTGCCGGGATCACCTCGAGCTGCACCAGCAGATCGGGAAACTTGATGTTGCCGGCCGGCTGGTTGACGACGATGCCCATGGCGCCTTCGCTGGAATGCGCGCACACATATATCACCGCGCGCGAAAAGCGCTCGTCGCTCATCGCCGGCATGGCGATCAGCATCTGCCCGTCGAGGTAGCCGCGTGCGGGCGCCTTGCCAGCTGATTTGCGTGGAAGCTTCATGCCAAAAGGTTACCCAATCGGTCCGCCTTTGCAAACGATGCCGCTTGCGGAAAGTTCAATCACCCACCGTCATATTTAAAGGGAAATTGTGGCGAAATCTCCGCCGTGCCCGCAACTTGTTCATACGGTGCTCACAATGAATTCAGTGGCGAAACGCGCGTTAACCGTTTAGACCGAGGCGCGATGAAAAACTTTTACAGCCAAATCTGCATGACCTTGGCCGTCTGCGGCGTCGCCCTGCTGATCGGCGGCCCGGCGCGCGCGGCCGATGCCTCGCCTTGGGTCGAGGACACTTATTCGGCGATTCGTCTGATTTCCGGCGCGAGCAAAAGCGGCGCCGACAGCCTGCGCGCCGGTATCGAGATCAAGATGAAGCCGGGCTGGCACACTTATTGGCGCTATCCCGGCGATTCCGGCGTGCCGCCGCGCTTCAGTTTCGCCGGCTCCGACAATGTCGCCAGCGGCGAAGGTGTCGTTCCCGGCGCCGCACGCCTTCACCGACGAGGCCGGCACCACCATCGGCTACAAGGGCGGCGTGATCCTGCCGGTGCGCGTCATTCCGCGGCAGAAGGACAAGCCGGTCACGCTGCGTGCCAAGGTCGACTACGCGGTGTGCGAGAAGCTGTGCGTGCCGGTCGAAGCCAAAGTCGAGTTGACGCTGCCGCCGACGGGCGGCGCCGACAATGCCGCATTGACGCCGCGGAAGCGCGCGTGCCGAAGCCGGTGTCCGCCGCCGAAGCCGGGCTGCACCGCCAAGCGCGCCAATGATGACAAGGTGCAAGCCGCTGGTGCTTCGTCGATCTTGCCGCGCCGCACCGGCGCGCCGATCGAATTATTCGTCGAAGGACCGACGCCTGAATGGGCGCTGCCCATCCCCAAGCCCACGCCGGGCGCGCCGGCCGGGACACGCGCATTTCGGCTTCGATCTCGACGGCCTGCCGCCCGGCGTCGATCCCAAGGGCGCCGTATCGAGCTTACATTCACAATCGTGCAGGGCGACCGCGCGACTCGAGGTCAAAACCCATCTCGACTAAGCGGCGCCAGGCGCGCTAGTTTGCACCGCATAAAATCAGGAGAGGATACTCCATGCCTATCAAAGTCGGCGACAAATTGCCCAACGCCACGTTCCGCGTCATCACCGCGGAAGGCCCCAATAAACCGAAGACCACGGACGATATCTTCAAAGGCAAGAAGGTCGTGCTGTTCGCGGTGCCCGGCGCGTTCACGCCGACCTGCAACAATCTGCACATCTCCGAGCTTCCTCAACAACGTCGACGCCTTCAAGGCCAAGGGCGTCGCCACCATCGCGGTGACCGGCGTCAACGATGCCTTCGTGCATGGAAGCCTGGAAGAAGGCGACCGGCGCCGACGGCAAGATCGAATTCCTCGCCGACGGCAACGCCGAATTCGCCAAGGCGATCGACATGGCCTTCGACGGCTCCGGCAACGGGCTCGGCATGCGCTCGAAGCGCTATTCGATGCTGGTCGAGGACGGCGTGGTGAAGAAGCTCAATATCGAAGACGCGCCGGGCAAGTGCGACATTTCCGGCGGCGACGCGCTGCTCAAGCAGATTTAATCCGCGACTAACTCGTTCTTGTCGTCACCGGGCTTGATCCCGGCGACCCCGCTTAGGAAGTGCAATGCGTCCCTAATGCGAGATGGCCGCGGACAAGCCCGGCCATGACAGCTTCCGGATTTTTTTTAGCTCTTCATCGCTCCGACCGCGCCGGCGCGCGCCGCCACCAGGCCGTCGCGCGCCAGTTGGTCGGCGCGCTCGTTCATGGCGTGGCCGGCGTGGCCCTTCACCCAGTGCCAGTGCACCTGATGGTGCTTGAGCGCCTCGTCGAGCCGCTGCCACAGATCGACGTTCTTGACCGGCTTCTTGTCGGCGGTGCGCCAGCCGTTGCGTCTTCCAGCCGTGGATCCAGCTGGTGATGCCGTTGCTGCAGATATTCGCTGTCGGTGTGCAGATCGACGGCGCAGGGGCGCTTGAGCGCTTCCAGCGCCGAGATCGCCGCCATCAACTCCATGCGGTTGTTGGTGGTGTGCGGCTCGCCGCCGTTCAGTTCCTTTTCGTGGTCGCCGAATGCGAGGATCGCGCCCCAGCCGCCCGGCCCCGGATTGCCCGAGCAGGCGCCGTCGGTGTGGATGGTGACGCGCTGCTCGCTCATGTCCCGCATGCTATCCGCCAGTCCATTGGTCCGTAGATCGCGCGCGCTCTTCACCGTCTGATGGAAGCGCAGCTTGCGGAGATATTCGAGCGGGTCCTTCGGCTTGACCAGCGCGCCGTCCGGCACGTCCAGCCAGTCGACCAGCCGCGTCAGCAGGAAGCGCAGCGCCGCGCCGCGCGCGAGCAGCGGCAGCGCCGCGATCTCGGCCGCGGACAGCGGCGCGCGCCTGCGCATAGGCCTTGAGCAGCGCGCGGCCCTTGGTGACGTTGTAGGAATGGTCCGGCTCGAAGCACCAGGCGTTGAGGCAGACCGCGACGTCATAGGCGAGCGTGTCGGTGCAGGCGAAATAGAAATCGATCAGCCCGGACAGCTTGTCGCCGAGGAAGAACACGTTGTCGGGGAAGAGATCGGCGTGGATCACGCCCGCCGGCAGATCGCGCGGCCAGGTTTTCTCCAGCGCATCGAGTTCCTTGGCGATCTCGCGCGCACAGACCGGGCCGCACGCTGTCGCCGCGCGCCTTGGCGTGCTCGTAAAGCGCGCGCCAGCCGTCGATCGACAGCGCGTTCGCGCCGCTTGCCCGGAAAATCGTCGCCGGCGAGATGCAGTCCGCGCCAGCGCCTCGCCGACCGCCGCGCAATGGCCGGCATTGGGCCGGCGGATCCACAGGCCGTCGAGAAAGGTGACGATCGCCGCCGGCCGGCCGGCGAGCCGGCCGAGCATCCCGCCGTTTTTGTTTTTCACCGGCTGCGGGCAGGTAATGCCGCGCGCGGCGAGATGCTCCATCAGGCCGAGGAAGAACGGCAGGTCGCTCTCCGCGACGCGCTTTTCGTAAAGCGTGAGGATGAAATTGCCGGCCGTGGTGTGCACCAGGAAATTGGAATTCTCGACGCCTTCGGCGATGCCCTTGTAGGACAAGAGTGCGCCGATATCGTAGCCGGCGAGAAATGCGGTGAGTTCGTCGGCGGTGACGTCGGTGTAGACGGCCATGCGAAGGCTCACTCGGCCGCCTGGGTCTCCCGCAGCGCGCGGGGCAGCGGGAAGAACATGTCTTCCTTGGCGGCCGAAACGGTCTCGACGCTCACCTCGTAACGCTGCGCAAAGGCGTCGATGATCTCCTCGACCAGAACTTCCGGCGCCGAGGCGCCGGCGGTGATGCCGAGCCGGCCGATCGCGCCGAAATCGTTCCAGTCGATGTCGGCGGCGCGCTGCACCAGCGCGGCGTGCGGACAGCCGGCGCGCCTGGCGACTTCGGTGAGCCGCTGCGAATTGGACGAATTCGGCGAGCCGACCACGATCATCGCGTCGACATTTGGGGCGACGCACTTGACCGCTTCCTGCCGGTTGGTGGTGGCGTAGCAGATGTCGTCCTTGCTCGGCCCGGCGATCGCCGGGAAGCGCGCCTTGAGCACGGCGACGATGTCCGCGGTGTCCTGCACCGAGAGCGTGGTCTGCGTCACATAGGCGAGGTTATCGGCATCGCGCGGGACGAAATTTTCGGCGTCGGCGGCGCTCTCGACCAGCGTCACCGCGCGCGGCGGCAATTGGCCGAGCGTGCCGATCACCTCGGGATGGCCGGAGTGGCCGATCAGCACGATCTCGCGGCCGCGGCGATAGTGGATTTCGGCCTCGCGATGCACCTTGGTCACCAGCGGACAGGTGGCGTCGAGGGCGAACAGGCCGCGCCGCGCGGCTTCCGCCGGAACGCTGCGCGCAACGCCGTGGGCGGAGAAGATCACCGGGGCGGCGGTATCGGGAATCTCGTCGAGCTCCTCGACGAAAATCGCGCCCTTGGCGCGCAGACTATCGACCACGTAGCGGTTGTGCACGATTTCGTGCCGGACATAGACCGGCGGACCATAGATCGCGAGCGCCCGCTCCACCGATTCGATGGCGCGCACCACGCCGGCGCAAAATCCGCGCGGCGAGCAAAGCAGAACCTTGAGCGGCGGCTTTTCCTGGATGGTCATTGGCGTTCCGGAATCGCGCCGATTTTTCGCGCAATTTACGTCTGGATGTGGGCTGCGCCGCCCCACCCTGTCAAGACGCCAGTGTTGCATGGTCCGGACCGAATCCCTATATTCCGCACACTTTCCAGTCATCATCGATGATCTGGTGCTTCGCCCGACGGGCGGGCGAAGCGTAGAGGAGATTTGCCATGGCCACAGCAGCACCCTTGATGCCGAAGGCGACCGCCGTCTGGCTGTTGGATAATACCGCCCTGACCTTCGATCAGATCGCCGAATTCTGCAAACTGCACCCGCTGGAGGTCAAAGCAATCGCCGACGGCGATGCCGCGCAGGGCATCAAGGGCCTCGACCCGATCCAGACCGGCCAACTCACGCGCGAGCAGATCAGCGCGGCCGAGGCCAATCCCGAGCAGAAATTGACGCTGAGCGAGCAGAAAGTCTCGGTTCCGGCGACCGAGCGCGGCAAGAAGGGCCCGCGTTACACGCCGGTGTCGCGCCGCCAGGACCGGCCGAACGCGATCCTGTGGCTGGTGCGCAATCACCCCGAATTGAAGGATGCCGCGATCATGCGGCTCGTCGGCACCACCAAGTCGACCATCGCGGCGATTCGCGACCGCACCCATTGGAACGCCGCCGCGCTCGCGCCCATGGACCCGGTGACGCTCGGCCTTGCCACGCAGACCGATCTCGATTTCGAGGTCAACCGCGCCAACAAGGAAAAGCCGGCGCCCGTCGACACCGGCGCGACTCTACTGCCGGCCGCCGAGACCACCGCGAAGAAAGAGGCGGAAGTCGCCGCCGCGGCCGCCGCCGAAGCCGAAAAGAAGCCGGGCGGCAGCGACCTCGACGTCTCCGCCGTGTTCGCCAAGCTCAAGCAGCTCGGCGGCAAGAGCGAGAAGGAAGAGGAGTAAGCCTCCCGTCGCGCTGTATACCTTTTCTCTGTCATGGCCGGGCTTGTCCCGGCCATCTCGATTCACGGGGCACGACCTTGCCAACCTAAGCGGGGTCACCGGGACAAGCCCGGTGACGACAAGAAAATTCAATACCCCCGCTTCCCCTCCACCGCCGCGATGTAGCGCGCGACGGATTTTTCCAGCACCGACTTCGCCTGCGTCGCAATGACGCGGTCGAAATAATGACCGTAGAGCACGTCGAAGGAAAACGGCTTCATCGCCGCGCCGATCTGCGCGACCTCGCGCGCCGACAGCGGAATGAAATTCGGATAGCTGCGCATGAAGGAGAGCCACTTGCGGTCGGTGGCGACGGCGAGGATGTCGCCGGAACAAACGACGCCGCGCCCGTTGGCGCCGCCCGCCCAATGCAGCACGGTACCGCCTTCGAAGTGACCGCCGCAGCGGATCAGCGTGACGCCGTCCCACAGCTTGAACGTATCGCCCTCCCACAGCTTGATCGCGGGATCGCCGCGCATGATCCAATCTTTGTCGGCGGCGTTGAGATGGATGGGGCAATCGAAGGCGTGCGCCCATTCCACCATAGTGGTGTAGAAATGCGGATGCGAGATGGCGATCGCGCTGATGCCGCCGAGGCCCTTGATCGCCGTCACCGTCGCGGCATCGAGCGTGGCGACGCAATCCCACAGCGCATTGCCGCCTGACGTGCGCAACAAAAGTGCGCGCTGGCCGATGGCAAAGTCGGCGCCGATGCCGATGATGCCGCTCTCGTATTCGCGCATGCTGTTCATGTGGCTTTGCGCGAGCGCGGCAAGCGTGGTCCAGCTCTGCCCGCGCGGCGGCACGTATTGCCGCTCCTCCTCGCAGACGGCGCATTGTGCCGGCGGCAAGTTCGGAGACTTGTCGCTTTCGGCATATTGCATACCGCAGGCGGTGCAGATGAAGTGGGGCATGATGCGCTAATCTCGGCGCAGCGTGATGTTATCGAGGTGGAAATCGCCGGTTCCCGAAATGATCTGAACGCCAGTGACTGATGCCGGCATGGCGAGTTCGCGCGTCTCGCCGCCCGCTCGGACGAGCAATTTGCCGGGCGTCGCCCACGACAGCTCTATGGCAATGGTTTCGTTCATGTTGATCGCCTTGGCGAACGAAACCTCCTGCGCAACGCCCTTGCTGGTGCGGTGCACGAGGGAAACGGAAAGCGGCGCGACGTGTTTATCCGCGTGTACGAGCAGGCCCCAATAGTCGCCCGGCGCGCTTTTGCTGAAGGCTTCGAGCCGCAGGAACGGGAGCCAGCGTTCATGCGACCCTAGGCGCGTGACCTTGACCGTCGCGCGCAGGCTTTTGGCGGCGCCGACATCGTCGAGCTTCCATGACGAAAAATGACCATCGACCGTGTCGAGATCGAGCTGGAATTTCTGCTCCGCGGTTTGTGCCCACGACCCGTAAGTGCCGAGCGCGAGAACAATGAACGACGCGAAGACTGCGGACACCCGGAACCCCGCGAGTGTGACTTCCGGCATTGTGGCGATACCCCCCTTGAGCCGCGACTTCTTTCAACGTCATTTGTCGCGATCGCGCGATTGTCACCAAAAAAGCGGAGCCAAACAAGCGCCACTGACTGCACGCGAGCGAGCGCACGAACCCGGAATGAAAAAACCTGGAATTCAGGCAAGCGCCATCGCCCCTATTCTTTGCGGCGCGGGGTGCGCCGTAGTCCGTCCCCGTCGCAGCGGGGCCTTCTTTCGCCCCCCGCGAAATGCGAGGGGAATGGAGCGCCGAGCGGCGCACCAGTCTTCCGTTATGCCGCGTCCTCTCGTCGAGAACGCGAGCGGCTCTCGGCGCTCCATGCGGCGTCTTCCGTCCAGTGCCGGGCTTGATTCCGCGATCCATGCAGGCCATTCACAAGCTTGGTCGCAAACGGCAATCTCTCCTTCAGCACCAAAAGGGGGCATAAGCGACATGGAGCGCAAAGCCTGGACACCGCTGCGCCTGGCCGTCCTGGCCGCGGCCCTGATCGGAATCGCGTTCTGGCTGGGTGCGCTGGTCGAATGGTGGCGCATTCCGGATGGCAAGCGTGACGGGCTCGAGCTGATCGGCTCCCTGCTCGCCACCGCCTTTCTCGTCGTGCTGGTCCTGCCGACGCTGGTGCTCGGCCTGATCGGCCGCTGGCTCGTGTTCGCAGCGATCCTCGGCGTCGCCGTCTTGGTGCTGGCGGGCGATACGCTGTGGCACTGGCTGCCGTGGTGGTGAGACCGGCGAAGTGCGACGGATCCGTTTGCCGCGGTCTAGTGCACGCGCGCCCGCCGCGCGATTTGCTTGCGCCACGCTGGCCGCGGCTCGATCGATTGGCGCGCTTCGATCTCGGCCATGCGCAGGATGTAGACGAGAAAGTCCAGGCCGATGTCGGCGGCGAGGCTCGCCAGCTTGGCGCTCGTCTCGGCGATGTGGTCGATGGCTTTGTGGTTTTGATCTTTGCTCATACGCGGCCCCCTTTGGATGGAACAAAAATTAGAATTGGGAACCGGACCGAATACAATCCGCGCGGCGCGCGGCACCGCTTCAAAACGCGGTGATTTCGGTTTGATTCAAATTGCCGCGGATGCCGCGCAGGATCACAAAATATGACTATACTATTTGCTAACCTCGCCTCGCCAGCCACCTTCGCACCAACCATTTGCGCATTTCCTCCAGCGCGACCGTTGCGAGCGCCATCGGAATGAGTGCCAGCCAGAGCGCCGGCGGCACGGCGGCGGTGTCTAACAGCATGTTACCCCAGGGCGTGAAGTTGATGGCGAGCAGCAGCACCACTTCCAGCACCACGCCGGAGAGGATCCAGCCGTTGTCGAAGAACCGCATGGAAAACAGCGAGCGCACCGAGCTGCGGCAGAGAAACACGGTGACAATCTGCATGACGATGATGGCGCTCAGGCACGCCGTCGTTGCCTGCCGGTAAAGCGGACCGCTCGCGACAAGCGTCTGCCCGTAGTGCCAGCCGCCGCCGTAGAGGACGAAGAAATAGGCCGCCATGGCCGCGGCGGCTTCGATCACGCCGAGGAACAGATAGGCGCGCAGCCACACGTCGCGGTTCAGCAGCCTTTCAATCTGGCTGCGCGGCGGCAGACGCATGGTGTCTGGGCTGGCGCGCTCGACGCCGAGGCCGAGCGCGGTAAGCGAGTCGGTGCCCATATCGATGGACAGCGCCTGGATCGGCGTGAGCGGCAGCGGAATGCTGAACAGACCGAAGGCAAGAAAGGGCACCAGCTCGGCGACGTTATGCACCAGCACGTAGGTGAGGAATTTGCGGATGTTCTGGAACACCGCCCGCCCCTCCTCGATGGCGTGCACGATGGCGGCGAAATTGTCGTCCAGCAGCACCACGTCGGCGGCCTGCTTCGCCACATCGGTGCCGGATTTGCCCATGGCGATGCCGATGTGCGCCGACTTGAGCGCCGGTGCGTCGTTCACGCCGTCGCCGGTGACCGCCACGATATGGCGCATCGTCTTCAACGTCTCGACGATGCGCATCTTCTGATCTGCGGCGACGCGGGCGAAAACGATCTCCGGCGCATCGAGCAGGAATTGCAGTTCGCTGTCCGACAGCTCATGCAGGTCGTTGCCGGTCATGACTTTCGGGGACTGCGCCAGGCCGATCTCGCGGGCGATCGCGCGCGCCGTGCGCGGGTGGTCCCCCGTCACCATGATTACCTTAATCCCCGCGGCGCGGCACTTGCCGATCGCCTCCGGCACGTCGGCGCGCGGCGGATCTTCGAGCCCGACCAGCCCGAGAAAAGTGAGGTCCTGCTCATAGGCGAAATGTTCGCAACCACTCGGCAGGATACGCGTGGCATAGGCGAGCACGCGCAATCCGCGCTCCGTCATCGCGTCCTGCGCCTGGACGATGCCTGAGCGGGTGGCGGCATCGAGGGGACGCACGCTGCCTCCTTCTGCGATCTGCGCGCACAACGGAAGAAGCGATTCCGGCGCGCCCTTGCAATAGAGGATGCGGCCGCCGGGCGCCTCGTAGACTATCGACTGGCGCATGCGGTCGGCGTCGAAGGAAATCTCGTCGATGCTGTGCATAGGCGCGCAATGCGGCACGGCGGCGCGGCCCATCTGCACCAGCGCCACCTCCATCGGATCGCCGAACAATTGTTTTTTTCCGTTTGTCTCAGCCTCGTGCAAGCTGTGGCAGAGCGCGGCCGCCAGGAACAGAGCCTGATGCCGATCGACCAGATCGGGCTGCTGCGTCAGGTCGCTTACCGGGCGGTGCTCGAGGCCAAGCAGCAGCTCGCGCACCTGCATGCGGCCTTCGGTCAAGGTGCCGGTCTTATCGGTGCAGATCACCGTGGCGGAACCGAGCGTCTCCACCGAGGCGAGATGGCGGATCAGCACCTTCCGCTTCGCCATGCGCTGGGCAGCGAGCACCAGCGACAGCGTCAAGGTTGGCAGCAGGCCTTCCGGCACCACCGCGACGATGAGGCCGATGGAAAAGATCAGGTCGTGCCAGAACGGGATGCCCACCACCGTGCCGATGGCAAAAAAGCAGGCGCCGATGGCGACGGCCATCACGGCGATCATGCGGCTGAGATGCGCCAGTTCACGCCGCAACGGCGAGACCGCAGTGCCGCTGGTCTGCGTGAGACGCGCGATACGGCCGAATTCGGTCTGACCGCCGGTGGCGAAGACCACGGCCTTGCCTTGCCCCGACACCAACGACGTGCCGGCGAGCAGTACATTGCGGCTGCGTAGCGGCCGCGCCTCGTCGCAGGCCTTAGCGTCGCGCAGCTTGGGCAGCGATTCGCCGCTGATCGTTGCGTCGTTGACCCGCACGTCGAAGGCCTCGATCAGCCGACAGTCGGCGGGGACGCTGTCGCCCGCGGTGAGCAGAATGACGTCGCCGATCACCAGACGGCCAGCCGTGATCTGCGCGATGCCGCTGTCGCGCAGCACTTCGACCTGCTGCGGCAGCAGTTCCTGTAGCGCCGCCAAGGTGCGTTCGTTGCGGTACTCCTGCAGGAAGGAAAACAGGCCGCTGACCAGAATGACGATGACCAGCGCGTAACCGATGCGCGCTATGCCCTCCCCGGGACTCATCAGTTCGGCGGCGAAGGCAAGCGCGGCGGCGATCCACAGGATGATGGAGAAGAACTGGGTAAATTCCTGCAGCAGTCGCAGCGGCCAAGCGGTCCGGCGCACGTGCTCGACGCGATTGGGGCCGTAGTGGAGAAGGCGATACTCGGCCTCCGCCGTGCTTAAACCTGCTGGCGACGAGCCCGCGCTGGCCAAGGCCTCGGCGATGGAAAGGCTGGCAATCGCCGTCATGTCTGAAACAGGGTTGGTTTACCGCTGAGGGCAGTATGCCTCCGCCGCGGCGAGGCGCGGTTGACCTGCATCAACCGTAAAGGACGCATTGATGGCTGGGATTAGCCAGGCCATGCCGAATTTGTCGCGCGTTGACGGGTTTACGTCCCCACCCCATGCCCCTTCAGCGCGCTGCCGATCTCGTCGAGGATCGCCGGGTCGTCGATGGTCGCCGGCATGGTCCATTTGTCGCCGTCGGCGATCTTCTTGATGGTACCGCGGAGAATTTTCCCCGAACGCGTCTTCGGCAGCCGCGCCACGGTGATGGCGAGCTTGAACGCCGCCACCGGGCCGATCTTGTCGCGCACTAGAGCGACGATCTCCTTCTCGATCTCGATCGGCGGCTTGGTGACGCCGGCCTTGAGCACGATGAAGCCGCAGGGCACTTCACCTTTCAGCTCGTCCTTGATGCCGAGCACGGCGCATTCGGCGACGTCGGGGTGGCCGGCCAGCACCTCCTCCATGCCGCCGGTCGACAGGCGGTGGCCGGCGACGTTGATGATGTCGTCGGTGCGGCTCATGACGAAGATGTAGCCGTCCTCGTCCTTGTAGCCGGCGTCCGCCGTCTTGTAGTAGCCGGGGAATTCGGTGAGGTAGCTGTCCTTGAAGCGGTCGTCCTGCTGCCACAGCGTCGGGAAGTTGGCCGGCGGCAGCGGCAGCTTGACGACGATCGAGCCGATCTTGTTGGCGGGCACCGCATGACAGGCCTCGTCGACCACGTCGATCTGGTAGCCGGGCATCGGCACGCAGGCCGAGCCGTATTTCACCGGCAGCTCGTCCGAGGCCGACCGGATTGCCGGCGATGCACCAGCCGGTTTCGGTCTGCCACCAGTGGTCGATCACCGGCACTTTGAGCATGTCTTCCGCCCAATGGATGGTCGGCGGGTCGGCGCGCTCGCCGGCGAGGAACAGCGTGCGGAATTTCGACAGGTCGTATTGCTTGAGCAGCTTGCCGTCCGGGTCCTCCTTGCGGATGGCGCGGAAGGCGGTCGGCGCGGTGAACAGCGCAACCGCCTTGTGGTCGGCGACGACGCGCCAGAACGCGCCGGCGTCGGGCGTGCCGACCGGCTTGCCCTCGTACATGATCGAGGTGGCGCCGTGGAACAGCGGCGCATAGACGATGTAGGAGTGGCCAACCACCCAGCCGATGTCGGAGGCGCACCACCAGATCTCGCCCGGGTTGACGCCGTAGAGATATTGCATCGACCATTTCAGCGCGACCATGTGGCCGCCATTGTCGCGCACCACGCCCTTCGGGATGCCGGTGGTGCCGGAGGTGTAGAGAATATAGAGCGGATCGGTGGCGGCGACCGGCACGCATTCCGAGGTCTTGGCGTAATTGACGGCGTGCTCCCAGACCTTGCGCCAGTCGTGGTCGCGGCCCTCGACCAGGCTCGCCTCGCATTGCGGGCGCTGCAGGATCAGACAAGCGTCGGGCTTGTGCTGGGCGAGTTTGATCGCCTCGTCGAGCAGCGGCTTGTAGGGCACCACGCGGTTGACCTCGATGCCGCAGCTCGCCGAGAGAATGACCTTCGGCTTGCAGTCGTTGATGCGGGTGGCGAGTTCCTTGGGCGCGAAGCCGCCGAACACCACCGAATGGATGGCGCCGATCCGCGCGCAAGCCAGCATGGCGAACACCGCCTCCGGCACCATCGGCATATAGAGGATGACGACGTCGCCCTTCTTGACGCCGAAGTCGCGCAGCATGGCGCCGAGCAACTGCACCTCGGATAGCATGCGGCCGTAGCTGAAGGTCTGCTTGGTGTTGGTGACCGGCGAATCGTAGATCAGCGCCGCCTGGTCGTTGCGCGCCGGCGATATGGCGGTCGAGCGCGTTGTAGCAGGTGTTGCAGACGCCGCCGGTGAACCAGCGGCCGTAGATGCCGGCGTCCTTGTCGAAGATTTTCTTCGGCGGCTCGTACCAGTCGATCGCCTTGGCGGCCTCGCCCCAGAAGCCTTCCGGATCGCGCTGCCAGCGCGCGTAGACGTCGTGGTACCGGCTCGTGCGGGCGTCCATTTTGTGCCTCCCTAGGCGTTTTGGCCGCGATTGTGGAACGGCGGCCATGCGCAAACAAGGCTGGCGCAACCCGGCCCGGGCATGGCTTTGATTTTAAGCAAGTCCTGCCTGGCCAATTGGTCGTACGACCATCTCCGTGACCATCATTACCGACCCCCTGTTCTATGCGCTGGCCGTTCCCGCCGTGGTGGCGCTTGGCCTGTCCAAGGGCGGCTTTGCCGGCGCCGGGCAGATGGCGACGCCGATGCTGGCGCTGGCCATGCCGCCGCTCGAGGCCGCCGCCATTCTGCTGCCGATCATGATGGCGCAGGACGCCGCCGCGCTATGGGTCTACCGCAAGGACTGGAACTGGCGCATCCTGGCGATCACGTGCCGGGCGCGCTGCGTCGGCGTCTGCGGTGCCTGGGTGCTGGCCGCGCATATTTCGGACGCCGCGGTGCGCGTGTTCATCGGCGTCACCACCATCGGCTTCGTGCTCTACCACTGGATCGGCCCACGGATTTCCCACGAGGTGGGCGAGCCGGGCAAGACCGGCGGCATGCTGGCCGGCGCGATGTCCGGCTTTACCTCCACGCTCTGCCAGGCCGGCGGGCCGCCGTTCCAGATGTACGTGCTGTGCGCAGAAGCTGGCGAAAATGAAATTCGTCGGCACCACCGCCTATTTCTTCGCCACCGTGAACGCGCTCAAAGTGATGCCTTATTTCGCGCTCGGGCAATTCTCGCCAAGGGCCTCGGCACCTCGCTGGCGCTGCTTGCCGCTCGCCATGGCGACCAACATGCTGGGCTTCTGGGTGGTGCGCATCACGCCGCAGGAGATGTTCTACAAGATCACCATGGTGCTGATGTTCGTGATTTCGATCGAGCTGCTGCGCTCAGGGATGGCGCGACATCCTGCGCGGCTGAACCCGCTGACGGTATCCCGCGACTAAGCTAAGTTGCGGCGGCCGTTTCCGCGGCGCGCGGGGGCCTTTATGCGCATGGGAGCCCTCCTGTCCTGCTCGGCCTGCTCGCTCCAGCCGGCCTGGGCCGCGACCACGCAGGATGTCGCCGCCTGCCGCGACTTCGACCATAACGACGCACAGATCGCGGCCTGCACCCGCATCATCGACGGACAAGGCGACGCCGGAGACAGAGCGCTTCATGGCGCTGTTCAATCGCGGCGACCGCCTATCGAATCGAAGGGCGCCTACGAGGAGGCGATTGCCGATTACGACGCGTTACTGCGCAGCGCGAGCCGATCGGCCTGGTCTATGCCGACCGCGGGTTTTTGTATCAGCGGCTGCACGATTTCAAGCGCTCGATCGACGATCTCACCGAAGCGCTGCGGCTCGATCCGAGCCTGGCGCAGGCGCACAAATGGCGCGGCGTCAGTTACTTCAATCATGCGTCAGAACGTAACGCGCGCTCGCCGATTTCGCCGCGGCGCAGCAGCTCGATCCCAAGGATAAAGAGGTCTACTGGCTGCGCGGGCGGACCTATGAAATCGTCCGCGACTTCAAGGCGGCGCTCGCCGACTACAACGAATATCTCGATCGCGACCCAAAGGCGGTGCCCGCCTATATTCACCGCGCGTCGGTCTTCGCGCTCGGCGACGCCAACCGCGCGATCGCCGACGCCAGCAAGGCCATGGGATTCGAGCCGCGCAACGGCGACGCTTTGGCGGTGCGCGCCAATGCTTATCGGGCCGAGGGCGATCTCAGGCGCGCCATCGACGACTACACCGCGGCGATCACCTTCGGTAGCAACGACGCGCAGACCTATCACGCGCGCGGCTTCGCCTACCGCATGCAGGGCGACCGCGACAACGCCATCACCGACTTCAAGATGGCGATCCGGCTGCGGCTGGCGGATTCGCCCGAATCGCGCGCCGAACTCAAGGCGCCCGGCATCGAGGCGCCCGAATTCGACCCGAAGCGGCCGCCCAACGTGAAACAGATGCATCGATTGGCTCAAGTAATCGGCCTATCCGGCTACCGATCAGGGCAATCTCGATGCGCCACCCAATCTTCCCCTTCGCTACGCTCGATCGGTCGACCGGGGAAACCACCCAATGGCGAAAACGCCCTACGATACCGATCTCGACCGCAATCCGGCCAATTACCAGCCGCTGACGCCGCTCGGCTTCCTCGAGCGCGCGGCCAGCGTGTTCCCCGCGCACACCGCCATGATCCACGGCCCGCTGCGGCGCTCCTACGCCGAGTTCTACGCCCGGGCGCGGCGGCTCGCCTCGGCGCTGGCCAAGCGCGGCATCAAGCGCGGCGACACCGTCTCGGCGATGCTCGCCAACACGCCGGCGATGCTCGAATGCCACTACGGCGTGCCGATGACGCCAGGGCGTGCTCAACACGCTCAACACCAGGCTCGATGCGCCGATCATCGCCTTCTCGCTCGATCATGCCGAGGCCAAGGTCGTGATCATCGACCGCGAATTCTCCAAGGTGATGAAGGAGGCGCTCGCCCTCTGCAAGGCGAAGCCGCTGGTGATCGACTACGACGATCCGGAATATTCCGGCGCCGGCGAGAGGCTGGGCACGATCGAATACGAGGAGTTCGTCGCGCAAGGCGATCCCGACTATCGCTGGTCGATGCCGGACGACGAATGGGACGCCATCACGCTCAACTACACCAGCGGCACCACCGGCGACCCGAAGGGCGTGGTCTATCACCACCGCGGCGCCTACCTGCTGGGCGTCGGCAATATCGTCACCTGCAACATGGCCAAGCACCCGGTCTATCTGTGGACGCTGCCGATGTTCCACTGCAACGGCTGGTGCTTCCCGTGGTCGATCTCGGTGGTCGCCGGCACGCATGTCTGCCTGCGCGCGGTGCGCGCCGCGGCGATGTATGACGCGATCGCCGATCACAAGGTGACGCATCTGTGCGGCGCGCCGATCGTCATGGCGACGCTGCTCAACGCGCCGGCCGCCGAGAAGAAACCGCTGCCGCATGTGGTCGAGTTCTTCACCGCCGCGGCGCCGCCGCCGGAGGCGGTGCTCGCGGCGATGAAGCAGGCGCGGCTTCAACGTCACGCATCTCTACGGGCTGACCGAGTGCTACGGCCCCTCGGTGGTCAACGACTGGAACGCCGAATGGGATGCGCTGCCGCCCTCCGAGCAGGCGGCGAAGAAGGCGCGCCAGGGCGTGCGCTACGGCGCGCTGGAGGCGCTCGACGTGCTCGACCCGATGACGATGACGCCGGTCGCGCGCGACGGCGAGAGCACTCGGCGAAGTGATGATGCGCGGCAACGTGGTGATGAAGGGCTACCTGAAGAACAAGGCCTCGACCGAGAAGGCCTTCGAGGGCGGCTGGTTCCACACCGGCGACCTCGGCGTGAGCCATCCGGACGGCTACATCCAGCTCAAGGACCGCTCCAAGGACATCATCATCTCCGGCGGCGAGAACATTTCCTCGATCGAGGTGGAGGACGCGCTCTACAAGCATCCGGCGGTGGCCGCCGCCGCGGTGGTGGCCAAGCCCGACGACAAATGGGGCGAAACGCCCTGCGCCTTCGTCGAATTAAAGCCCGGCGCGCAGGCGAGCGCCTACGAGCTGATGCAATGGTGTAAACAGCACCTCGCCGGCTACAAGGTCCCGCGCTATGTGGTGTTCGCGGAGATCCCGAAGACGAGCACGGGGAAGATCCAGAAATTCAAGCTGCGCGAAATGGCAAAGGCGGTGTCAGCGTGATCGAACAACTTCTCTCTCTGCCGCAGGACACCATCAGACTGGCCGATATCGGCGCCGCCTTTTTCGGCGAGCCGGCGCCGTATAGCCGGCTGCTCGAGACCGGCCTGGCGCAACTGTTCGCCTTCGAAACCGACCAGCGTGAAACCGATAAACTCAGGCAGCATCTGGGCGCGCGCGGGACCGTGATTCCCTGCGCGGTCGGCGGCGGCTTTGTGCACACGCTCCACGTCTGTCCGCCCGAGTCCGGGATGAGTTCGTTGCTCGAGCCCGACCCGGACGCGCTCAATTTCTTCAATCTGTTTCCGCAATTCGGAAAGGTCGAATCGACGATCGCCGTGACGACGCGCCGGCTGGATGATATCGATGAGCTGCCGCCGGCGGACTTCCTCAAAATGGACGTGCAGGGCTCGGAATTGATGATTCTGGCTAACGGACGAAAGAAGCTGGCGGATTGCGTCGCCGTCCAAACCGAAATCTCATTCATCACGCTGTACAAGGACCAGCCAACGTTCGGAGATATCGATCGCGAACTTCGCTCGCAGGGTTTCATCCCGCACCGATTCACCGAGGTGAAGCGATGGTCCATCGCGCCGGTCGTTCGCGGCAACGAGCCACGCTTGCCGTTCAATCAGTTGCTTGAAGGCGATATCGTCTACGTCCGCGATATCATTCGTCCCTCGACGATGAGCGACCATCAACTCGCGAAGCTCGCGGTCATCGCCCAAATCGTCTACAATTCGCCCGATCTCGTCGGCCGCTGCATCATCGAGCTGCAGAAACGAAAGGCCTGCGCGCCCAGCCTGCTCGAACGCTATTTGCAGACCATCAAATAGCCGAAGCGCCCTGTCTCTCACGCGCGAGATGCCGCCACAGCGACTTCAGCCACCCCGCGAAGGCATCGCGGAAGAAGGCAACCCGTTCTTCGCGCACCGCAGGCTCGCAATCGAAGGTCGCCCACCACTCGACGAAGGCGCGATCGCCGTCGACGATGGGCGTGACGCGGATGGTCGCCTGGAAATTCTGCACCGGCAGCGGCGTATCGCCGGCGAATTCGTAGGTCTGCGCGCGCTCGGCGTCGGACAGCGCCAGCAAACCGCTGCCGCGCCTCGTGCCCTTGTAGAGCACGTCGCGGATAGCGCCGACGGTATCGCCGGCCTTGCCGTCTTCGATATGGCTTTGCCCTGCGCCGTCGACCCAGATCGGGTAATTGTTGAAATCGCGGATGATGCGCCAGACCGCGTCGGCGGATTGCTCGAACACCGTGCTGTAGTAGCTCTTCGCCATATCACGCTCCTCGTTGCGCGTGACATGGCAACGCGGCCGCGTCGCGGCCACCTGATTTCTGACCGCCTCATCCTGAGGAGCGCGCGCTTCGCGCCCGTCTCGAAGCACGGGCGGCGCGCTGTTCGCCGGCGCGCGACCGGCCGAAATACAAAGGGGCCCGCGCGGGGCCCCTTGAAACATTCGATTACCGACGCAGCTCAGCGATCGTCGCCCGGCCGACCGATCTGATTGAACATGCGATTGGTGTCATAACGCTGATCGAACGACTGGCCTTGACCGAATTGGATGGTGGTGTTGCCCTGCTTGATGACGGTCTTGCCGTCGGCCGAGCCGGAGAACTGCGCGTCGGGATCGAGGTAGCGCGCGCTGCCGTCGGCGTTGCTATTGGCCTGGTTGTCAATGGTGAAGGCCCGCGCGGCGGGCGCCGCCAGCAAAACCAGCCCGAAGGCGGCGGCCAGCACGGCCAGGCGATGGCGCGACGAAGACGGCGGCAAATGCTTCATGACGGCCTCCTGGTGGTTCGAAGCAACAAAGCAGCCAAAACAATATGGCTAGAGGACGGCAAAAGCAAATTCCCCCCGTCCTTGCGGGCGGGGGGAACTTTGCAAGCGGCAATCGCCAGCGGCGGTTGTCACTAATTCGGAGTCGAGCACATGAACGAGCCGATGTGCTTGCTCCACTTGGGGTCAATCGTCGCATAGGATCCGGCGCTCAAACGCATCACCTCGCCGCCGTATTGCTCGTCGGAATAGAAGTCCCAGGTTCCCGACTTGATTTCGAGCGAGGCGATCTCGTTCTGCCAGCCGTTGTCGCCGAGCATCGGCTGATCCTCGTCGACAGGGGCGGACATGCCCTTGAAGTTGGCCTCCGAATAGATCAGCAGCTCGCAACCTGTCGCCGCGGCCGGCGGCGGTGCAGGCGCGGCGACCGGCTCGCGCGCCGGGCCGACACCGGTGGTTTCACGCGGCAGGATCGGCGCGGGTTCTTCCACGACCGCCGCGGGCTCTTCCGCAACCGGCGCGGCCGGCAGCTCGATTTCCGTGATGGTGCGGTTGCGTTGCGTCGAATACGCCACACACTGATATTCACTGCCGCCGTCTTCGGTCGGCACTGCCATCCAGCGCAGCATCGAGCCGTCTTCGGCGTAACCGGAACAAGTCGGCTCCGGAACCGACACGTAGCCGTCGGCATAGAACGTATCGTCGCCGGCCATGAACGTGTCGAGCGCGATGAACGGGACCAGCGTGCGCCACCGGTTGTTGGCGAAGATGCGGCGGCGATCGCGGTTGATCACGACGCGGCGCTGACCTCGATCCAAGCCGCGCAGATTGCCGCGGTTGGTGCGGTCGGTTCGGACCACGCGATCACGCAGCTTGCCGGGGCCTTGCGTGATGATGCGCTTAGTGCCGGGGCCTTGCGTGATGACACGCTTGGTGCCGGGACCCTGCGTGAGGACATGCTTGGTGCCGGGGCCTTGTGTAATGACATGCTTGGTGCCGGGACCTTGCGTAACCACGGGCTTGATCGGCTTCGTGGTCGACATCACCGTCGGCTGCTTCGTGGTCACCACTGGCTTGGTGGTGGATTTCACTGTCGTCGTGACGACCGGCTTCGTTGTGACGACTGGTTTCGTTGAGACGATCGGCTTCGTTGTCACGACCGGTTTCGTCGTGACCACTGGCTTGATCGGCTTCGCGGTGGTGACCACCGGCTTCTTGGCCGTCACGGCGCTACGCGTGACCGGTTTGGCCGTCACGGCGCTGCGGACCGGCGGAGCCGGGCGCGAGACGGCGCGGACCGGAGGCGCCGGACGCGAGACAACGCGCGGTGGCGGTGCTGCCCTCACCGGAGCGACATTTTTCTTGGTCTGCTGTTGCGCGCCGAGCGTCGTGGTGACGGCGCCGTCTTTCGATTGCGGCGCGGTTTGCGCATACGCTGGCATTGCCATCGCGACCGCCAGTGTTGCGATCAGGATGCTTAAGGATTGTCGCATAGAGGCCCCCTTTATTGTTATTCGTTGGCCGCCCCGCTCGTTCAGCAAGTATGAACGGCCGATCGCGTGAGGAGATGCTGAAAACTGCTGGAAATTTGCGTTTTGAATATGACCTGAGTCAAAACGCAGCGTTTTCGGTATGTCCTTTAGGGCAGCCGACGGCCGGCGACGCGCGGCGGAATTGGCGCGCTATTTGCATTCATGACGTCGCGACGGCGTGGCGTACGCGAGTAATGCACAACTGGATTGTGACAGATCGTCACAATTCATTAGCCGCTACGCCTCATACTGGCGTCAATCCGTCGACGCCGGTTGCGTTGCAGACCTTTTGTGCCGGGGAAACAGAAGGAGATACCCCTTGCCGACTTCCTTGCCGCATCGACCGCGCGCCGACGTCAAGCGCACGCCACGGCGCGTCGTCTTCGATATCGTTTTCAACGCCGCCATGCTGGTGAGCGCGCTGATCCTCACATTCATCGTGCTGGTGCGCGAAGAGCAATACGCCTTTGGCCAGCAGGAAATCGCCAATCAGACGATACAGCAGCGCATGATGGAAGCGACCGGCACGTGGCCGCCGTCGGATTGAGCTCGCGCCGCGCGGCCGCGATACCGCGCGATCAAAGCTTGAGTTGCAGGGTGCAGGCGCGGATCTCGGTCTTCCCCTGAAAAGTGACGGACTGCGCGCCATCGAGGATGGCGGCGCCGCTTTCGATCTTGCCCTTGTAAGTGGCCTTCATGGTGCCGAGCCGTCCGGTCGAGCCGCCGCTCAAAAGGATCGTGCCTTCGGCCGCAATCGTTCCGGTACCGGACTCCTGGCCGACCACCGTAGCGCGGTCCACGCCGTACAACACACGCGAATAACTTACTTTGCCGTCCATGATCGCGATGCTGACCGGCTCATTGGTCAGCGGCGCCTTGGTCCAGGATAATTTTGCGCAACTGAGCGTGCCTTTGTAGGCGCCATCGAACGATGCTGCCGAAGCCGGCAGCGCCAATTGTAGAATCATTGCACCGGCAACCGTCAACCGCTGCGGCATCCGCACGCCTACTCCACCTTGAGCCCAAGCCTGTGCACGAGCGCGCGCCATTTGCTTTCCTCTTTGTCGATATCGGCGGCGTATTCGGCCGGCGTCGAGGTGAGCGGATCGCCGCCCTCGAAGTGAATGCGCTTCTTCACGTCTTCGGTATCAACCAGCTTGCGCAATTCGATACTGAGCTTGTCGACGATCTCCTTTGGCGTGCCGGCCGGCGCCAGCAGGCCGTAATGCAGCACAGCTTCGAAGCCCGGCATGCCGAATTCATTGAAGGTGGGCACATCCGGCAGCAGAGAAAAGCGCTTGGCGCTGGTGACGGCGATGGCGCGCAGCTTGCCCGCCTGAATATTGCCGAGCGCCGGCGGCAGCACGCCGAAGGCGACCGGCACATGGCCGCCGAGCAGATCGGTCATCAGCGGGGCCGTGCCCTTGTAGGGAATGATGGCAACGTCGACGCCGGCCTCCGACTTGAAATGTTCGGCGGTCATATAGCCGCCGGTGCCGAGCGCCGACGTGCCGACATTGAGCTTGCCGGGCTGCTTCTTGGCGAGCGCGATGAATTCAGCGACCGATTTCGCCGGGAATAAGGGATGCACGATCAGCGCGATCGGCATCGAGGCGACCAGCCCGATGGGCGCGAAATCATTGCGCGGATCGTAGCCGGCATGGGCGTAAAGGCTGGGATTGATCGAAATGGTGCCGGTATGACCGAGCAGCAGCGTGTAGCCGTCGGGCGCGGCGTGGGCGACGGCGCGGGTGCCGAGGGTGCCGCCGGCGCCAGACTTGTTGTCGACGATCACCTGCTGGTGGAATGCATCCGACAGTTTCTGCGCCACCACCCGCGCCATGGCATCGACGCCGCCGCCCGGCGGATAGGGCACCACCAGCGTGACGATGCGGTTGGGGTAATCGGCGGCGCGTGCACCGCCAGACAGCGAAGAGGCACACGAGCACGGTCAGCGCATGGACGGCGACTTGACGCGATGTGAATGAGCGCATGTTTCCCCCGACCCGGGCCGTGAACCGGCCGCTGTTGATGGAAGACATTATACGACACTTTAAAACGTAAAAGCGCCACCTCCCGGCCTTTCGCCGGGGGCGGCGCCTTCAAGACAACTTCAAGATGGGTCGATCAGTGGACGCTGGCGCTGCCGTTATGCCGCAGCCGCTCGATCTCGTCCTTGACCAGTAATTTCTTTCGCTTGAGCTCCACGATTCTCAGATCATCGACCGCGGGATGGGTGAGGCACTCATTGATTTCCTGTTCGAGCGCCTGATGCTTTTTTTCGAGTTCCGCCAGGTGCGATTGCATCGACATTCAATATGTCTCCTCAAACAGTGGCCCTTATGCAGCACATAAGTCTAGCGCAAACTCGTCTCAAGAGCGACGATACACTTGGCACCTGGATCCGGCAATTGCAACCAAAGCCCTTGATGCATCGGTATTTTCCCTTAGCTTGAAGACCGTTGTGGAAAACGCAATAATTAATGAAGCTTTGCCCGGCCGGGCGCCCGGCCGGGAAGCAAACCAGCGGTGGCGATGACGCGAGACGAAGAGCGCGAGTTGCGGGAGCAGTTGGCACGCCTGCAGCAGGAACATCGCGACCTCGATGCCGCGATCGCGGCCTTGGCGATGTCGCCCGGCTCCGACGTGATCCAGGTGCAGCGGCTGAAGAAGCGCAAGCTGGTCCTGCGCGACAAGATCCGTCAGATCGAAGACCAGATCACGCCGGACATTATTGCGTAGGTATTTACTTACTGACGAGCCGACGGGGCCGCGCAAAGTGCGACCCGATGACAGGGTCAGCGACAACTCACCCCCGCCGCTCCTTCTTTCGCGCATACATCGCCTTGTCGGCGGCATCGATCACTTGCTCGGGCGCGGCACCGGGCGTCAGCGGCACGAGTCCGGCGCTGGCGCCGACCGAAAGCCGAGTCTCGCGTCATGCGTGACGCTCACCGCCTCGATCAGCCGTTCCAACTCGCGCGCCTTGGTCGCCGCCGAGCCGCGCGCCGAGATTCCACAGCAGCACGCCGAATTCGTCGCCGCCAAGCCGCGCCACCACGTCGGAGGCGCGCACGTGCTTGACCAGTTCCTGCGCCACCGCTTTGAGCAGCGCGTCGCCGGCGGCATGGCCGTGCCGGTCGTTGACCGCCTTGAAGCCGTCGAGATCGAGGAACAGCAGCGCCGCCTCGCCCTTGTAGCGCTGCAGATAGGCGAGCGAGCGCTTGAGCTCGCGCTCGAAGCCGCGCCGGTTGAGGATGTCGAGCAGCGGATCGATGTCGGCGCGCGCTTCGAGCTCGCTGATCCTGCGTTGCGCGCTGGCGATGTCGGCCTTGAGCCGCTCGATCTCGGCGAGCAGCAGCGCGGCGGGCGCGAACGCGGGATCGGTCATCGGCGCATCGATTTCGGCTGCGACCGCGTCAATTCGGGCGGTGTTGTTCGCCGGCGCCATGCTGTCCCGATCAGAGCTGGATCGTGTTGACCGTCCGGGCTTCGATGGCGCCGCGCACATGGGCGTAGAGCCGCGGATTGCGGGCGGACAGGATCTGCAAGGCGGCGAGCACCGCGTTCGACGGCTCGAGCACCGTCATCACCGGCACCGCGCTCGGCGCGCGCAGCGACGACCAGACATCCTCGGGGAATTCCTTGACGCTCGCCGGCACCGTGATGACCGGGATGCTCGACATCGCCGAGAGCACCGGGCCGGCGCCGTTCGAGCGGCCGATATAGGCGATCACCACGGTGTCGGGGACTTCCTGGATCATGCGCTGGAAAATCGCGGCGCCGGCAACCGGCTCCTTGTGGATGGAGCAGGTCACCACGCTCATCATGTCCTTCAAGTCGCCGAGCGCGTCGGCGAAGGCGTCGGTCTTGTCCTTGTCCGAGCCGCGCCAGAGGATGATGCGCTGCCGCGGCACGCGGAAATGGCCGGTGATCTCGGCGACCTGCCGGTATTTGGCGGCGACGTCGTCGAGCGCGCCGCCGTCGCGATAGACCTGCTTGTCGATATAGGCGCCGCTCTGCAGCACGCGCCAGGAATCGTTGTCGATGACGTCGGCGAGCAGCAGCTTGCCTTTGCTGTCGAAGCCGAACTCGACCTTGAGATCGACCAGCGTGCCGCCTTCGAGCTGCCAGGCCTTCTCGAGCATGAGGAAGGTCTGGCGGGCGATGCGCCGCATCTCGGGGAAGAATTTCGCTTCGTCGTCGCGGCTGAACACCTCGGACGTCGGCAGCACCAGGAACGGCTCCTGCCCGATGAGCGGCTTCGCCGGATTGAACAGCCGCATCTCCTTGCCGCCGTCCTCGTAGTGCATGCAACGGATCGTCGGCGACGAGCGGCTTGCCCTTCCAGTCCTTGTTCTTGGTCTTGAGGTAGAACTCGACCAGCGAGATGCGGAAACAGCTGCCCCTTCGCCAAATGCGGGTTGCGCTTCAGATAGGAGCCGTGCGCCTCGCGGCGCACCACCACCTCGTAGGGCAGCATGGTGCAGCTCGGGCGCGATGAACGAGGTCGCGCTGTCCTGCTCGACAAAGGCGACCGGCAGGCCGCAGTCCTTCAGCAGGCGGAACACGTTGGACGTGGTCGCGGTGGCGATGCGGCCCTTGTCCGGGATGATGTCGTGTTTGGCGCCGTCGCCGGCGGTGATGTCGTCCTTGGCGAGCACGCAGACCAGATCGGCATTGCCTTTGATCTGATAGATTTTCTTGGTCTTGCCCTCGTTGACGAGGACGCCGAGCGGCTGCTTGGTGGAGGTCTGGATGTTCACGGCCGTTTCCAATCCCTTCGGGGGCCCCACAGGAAACGGCAAGGTTTACACCAAAGTTCGCGGTGATGAAGAGGACAAATTGGGGCTGTGGGTTATTTTCACCGGGAACCCCAAGGGGCCGCCCGGACGCTAGCGCAGCACCGGCGCGCTGGTGGCGCCGTTGTAATAGATCGTCGCCAGCAGCAGGCTGACGAAATAGCTCCAGCCGAGGAACGGGACAAAGCGCACGACCAGCGACCTGTAGAGCGTGCGCGGGGCGTCCGGCCCGAGATTGTCGGCGAGCCCTGCGACGGTCGCCGGCAGCACCATCGCCCGCATCACACGCTCGAGCTCGAGCGCCGCCAGGCCGTAGCGCCGCGCCTTGCACGGCGTGCGGCGGCGGCCTGCGAGCGCGGGGCCGAGCGTGCGGTCGTTCCGCAGCTGCTCGAACATGGCGACCCCGCGGGTCAGGCCCAGGGCGTCCAGCACGATGGTGAGCAGCACGTCGCTCGCCGTGTCGCCGACGAGCGGCTCGACCTGCGGCAGCGGCTGCTTGATCGCGGCCTCGACCTCGTCCGCCGTGGGCGCGATGCGGATGACCAGCGGACGCATCGCCAGCACCAGGTCGAGCTCGGCGGTCGGCACGATCAGCAGCCAGTCGTCCTCGCTGACGCGGCTGTTGAAGAACGGCGGCGAGCTCGCGCGCGAGCCCCACCTGCTCGGCGCGGAACCGGCGCACCGCGGTGGCGCCGCGCTCCACCCCGTCGGCGACGGTCAGGCGCAGCAGGTTGTCGGCGCGGCGGGCGAGCCGCGCCGACGTCGCGGCGGGCGTCCTGGGCGGCCTGGCTGATCGAGGTGGCGTTGAAGGTCTGCGCCGCCGCCGGCCGCTGCGCCAGCAGCGCGGCGGCGAGCGCCCCGGCCAGGCGGAACAGGTCCCGCCGCGCGGTCGCGCCGCCCGTCCAGGGCCGTACCCGCAACCATCGACGCCCCTTTGCGAAAACCGGCCGTGGCATGGCCGAAAAGGCCGGCCAGGCTGCAATTGTGGACTCTTAAGCCCATTTCTGCTAGAGCCGCGCGACTCGGAAGGCCCGTATTGCCGGGGCTTTCGACCCTAAACCCGGCCCTGCAACAACGAAGGAGCAAGCGTGCAAGTTCTCGTTCGCGACAACAATGTCGACCAGGCCCTCAAGGCGCTCAAGAAGAAGATGCAGCGCGAGGGCATTTTCCGCGAGATGAAGCTTCGCGGCCATTACGAAAAACCCTCCGAAAAGAAGGCGCGGGAAAAGGCGGAAGCGATCCGCCGCGCCCGCAAGCTCGCGCGCAAGAAGATGCAGCGCGAAGGCCTGCTGCCGATGAAGCCCCGTGTGGTGCCCGGCGCGGCCGGTCCTGGCGGCGCCGGTGGCGGCCGTGGCGGCCGTGGCGGCGCGTCGCGTTTCGGCGGCGGCGGCGCGGGCTTCTAACCGACCCCGATTTCGATCGTTGATGTGGCGCGGGCCTTCAAACGCCCGCGCTTTTGCTTTTCGGATACAATCTTTATTGTCGAACGATTGCCGCATTCGGGTGCGAGCAAACCGCCGATGAGCACCGGGCCAACGAGCAGCTGTCGTACTGATCGTCGCGCTCGCCGCCGCGCTGGCGCTTAGCCGCCTGTTCGACCGCGACCATGAACGCCGTCGGCACCGGCGCGCCGGAAAGCGAGGACACGCTTTACGCCACCTCGCCCGCCAATATCGCCTCGCTCACCGACGTGGTGACGCGCAATCCGAACGATCCGCAGGCCTACAATATGCGCGGCTCGGTATTCGGCCAGGCCGGCCGCTACGACAAGGCGCTCGCCGATTTCGACAAGGCGATCGGCATCGACGCCAATTACGCGCAGGCTTATGCCAACCGCGGGCTGGTCTATCGCGAAGACCGGCAAATACGACCTCGCGCTCGCCGACTACAACAAGGCGATCCCATCCGAACTACGCGGTGGCCTATCTCGGCCGCGGCATGGTCTACCGCGCAGAAAAAGCGCGCTCGCCTTTAACGACTTCAACAAGGCGATCGCGATCCGGCCCGGACAACGCGCAGGCCTATTACAATCGCGGCCTGCTCTATCAGAGCCAGCAGCAGCACGGCTTCGCCATCGACGATTTCTCCACCGCCATCGGGCTCTCGACCCAGCAGGCGCAGCCCTATATCGCGCGCGGCTTAAGCTATCTCGCGGTCAACAACGCCAAGAACGCGGCGAGCGATCTCGACGACGCGGTCAACATCGATCCGCAGAACGTGCAGGCCTGGATCAGCCGCGGGCTCGCCTATGAGCGGCTCGGCGACAAGGAAAAGGCCGCCGGGTCCTATGCCCACGCGATGAATATCGATCGGAATTACCAGGCGGCGCAGCAGGGCTTCGAGCGCGTCGGCGGCAAGTTCGGACAGTCCTATCATGCGTTTTAGACGAACCACGTTCTCTACGGGTCGGCGTCGAAGACAACAGCCAGGTGCGAAGAACCTCGCGTCTGGCTGAAGTGCAAATGCCGATATCTTCGGGCGACCGAGAACGAGCGCTCGGCCGCGAGCTATCTGCTCACGGACACGGATGACGCAAACCGTCGTAGCCGACATAAGTGCCGCTGCCCGGGTCATAAGACCTGAACCGCTGCATGCAGTAGGCCACCGCGTTGCCACCATAGCCAGGGCCGTAATAGGGGCCCTCGTACGCGTAATAGGGAGCGGCGAGCATTCCGCCTAAGATGGCGCCGCCGATAATTCCTGCGCCAACGCCGGCACCCCGACCCCATCCTCGACCGCGCCATCGCACGGTCTCGATAGTCGTTGGGGCAGCGTTGGCAGCATTCTTGATCGCGAGAGCATCGGCCACCGGCATCGCCGATGCATGATTATTCCCAAATGGCACCATGCTCACTGCAAACAATGCCGCCGCCGCAGCTAGAGTAAATCGATTTGTCATGACATCTTCTCCATTGCCTTGCGGAGCGCTGATTTATTTAAAACGATGAGGCACATTTCTTGGCGACGCGCGTTGATGTACATCAACGTCCGCGAACCGATTAAGCTTTTACATTATGTTGGAGAGGGTCTGTTGGCGTCCGATTGCGAGCACGTCGTCAGTTGTGCGACGAAATCCGCATCTATCGGTATCTTTATCGAGAAGAACCAGGCCGGCATGTCAACGACCGTTGCGCTGACGGAACGGTACGTAGCTTCGATCTTTGAGTTACGAAAAGGCACTATGTTCAATTAGACCCTTGCAAAGGAGATAGCGGCCATGTCGCTTGGACTCATCCTTGTCATCATCCTCGTCATTTTCCTGCTCGGCGGCTTCAGTGGCCGTTTCGGCGGCTACGGCTACGGTTATGGCCATGGCGGCGTCGGTTTGCTCGGCACCATCCTGATCATCGTTGTCGTTCTGATGCTGCTAGGGCGGCTCTGACCGCCGGGATCGGAAAAGTGTTCGGAACGGTTATCTGACGGTTGGGCGGTCGTCCTGCCAGCTCGCAATCATCTGCCCACGACCGGTTGGCGTTCAGGAACCCATGTGACGTTGAGACAGACCGGCGTCAATCCGGAAATGCCGAGGGCGCGCGCGGCCACCTGCGATACATCGATGATTCTTCCGCTGATGAACGGACCGCGATCGGTGATCCGCACCACCGCGGAGCGCCCGTTATTTTGATTATCGACGTGGACCAGCGTCCCGAATGGCAGCGTCCGATGCGCGGCGGTAAAATCCTCGGCAAGGGTATCTTCTCCGCTCGCCGTTTCCTCGCTCACGGATGAATAGACTGATGCAAGACCACACTCGTCCGGTTTTCGATCGGCTGCGTTCGCCGGTCCCAATAAAATGGCCTGCAGCAGCACAGCCGCGAGCAAAAGCGATTTTTGTTGTTCGAACGTCGTTATAATCATGCAGCGCCATCATAAGACTGGAGCACGACCACCGGAGCGCCCGGCGGAACGCGATTGTAAAGATCGATGATGTCTTGATTGAACATGCGAATGCAGCCGCTCGAGACTGCACTGCCGATGGTCGTCGGTTCGTTGGTGCCGTGTATTCGAAAATAACTGTCGCGGTCGCCGACATAAAGATAGAGCGCCCGCGCGCCGAGCGGATTCTCAAGACCGCCGGGCATGCCTCCCGCATAAGCAGCATAGCGCGGGATTTTCCTGATCATGTCCGCGGTTGGGATCCATCTCGGCCACTCCGCCTTCCGCCCAACGACGGCCGAACCGCGGAAATTGACTGCTTCCTCCCGTCCCACGCCCACGGCATAGCGCAACGCCCGGCCGCCGCGTTGAACGAGATACAGGCGCCGCTCGGTGACGTTCACGACGATCGTTCCCGGCGGGTACCTTGCAGGAAATGGCACCTCTCGGCGGAGCAAGTCGCGATCCACCTGGTCGAAATCAAGCGCCGGTATGTCGTGCACTCCGTCCGCGACCGGCCCGTACATCGACGCATATGGATCGATAGCCTGCTGGTAACCTGACAACGGACCTTGCGACGCCGTCATGCAGCCGGAGAGCAGGAGGCAAATGCCCCCACAAACGGTACGGCGGCTGAGGCCGTCACTGGGTACTCTGGAAATATTCATCGTCTGACAGCGGGTTTTAGATGTCCCGTCGCCTAAGCAATGGACATGCTTCCCATTTTTTTAGTTAGCCCGGAATTAATCGGACGTGCATTGACCTAGCGCAATTGTCCTCTCGATTTCGATGCAATGCGGTCGTGGTCATTCGACGCCGATCCGGATCAATACGTCGCGGCAGATCCAATTTTATTTTGATTGGCGACAAGGAAAAAGCGGCGAGATCGTACGCGCGCGCGATGAACATCGACCAAAGCTACCAACCGGCGCGCGACGGCTTCGAGCGCGTCGGCGGCAAGTTCGGGCAGTCCTATCAGGCGTTTTAGGGCGCGCCATCAATAGCCGCGTGCGCGGTCGACCAGTTGGGTGAGCGGGCGCCCGGCGCGAAAATCCTCGATGATGTCGCGCACGCGCGGCGCAAGCTCCATCGACACAAGCCGGCGCGCAACGTGCGGCATAACGGTGATCTTGGGATGGCGCCACAGCGGGCTGTCGCCCGGCAACGGCTCGACCGGGAAAACGTCGAGGGTCGCCGCTGCGAGATGGCCGGAATCGAGCGCGGCGATCAGATCGGCTTCGACGACGTGCTCGCCGCGGCCGAGATTGATAATCGCCGCTTCGGGCGGCAGCGCCTTGAATGTTTCGGCGTTGAGGATGCCGCGCGTCTCCGGCGTCAACGGCAGCAGGTTCACGACGATTTCGCTGCGCGCCAGGAACGCAGCGAGCCTCTCGCGGCCGCTGAAAATCTCGATGCCGTCGACGGCGCGCGGCTGCCGCACCCAGCCAGCGACCTGAAAGCCGGCCGCGGCGAGTATTTTCGCCGCCGCAAGGCCGATCGGGCCGAGGCCCATCACACCCACCTTGCGCTCGCGCGTGGGCGTAATCGGCATTTTGATCCATTCGCTGCGCTGCTGCGCGCGCGAATACTCGGGCAAGTGGCGGTGATGACGCAGCACGTGCAGCAGCGTCGTCTCGTTCATCATCGTGTCGCCGGCCGGCGGCGCGCCGACGCGCACGATCGGCACGGCCGGCAAATCAGGATCGCGCAGCAGCGCATCGGTGCCGGCGGTCAGCGAGATGATCAGGCGCAGGTTCGGCAGATCACGCAACGCGCCGGCTGGCGGCGCGCCGACCGCGGCGGTGTCGATATCGGCGCGATCGCCGATCTCGGGCCAGACGCGCACGTCCAGCCCCGGCATGGCGGCGATGAGGGCCTCGCGCCAGTCTTGGACGCCGCCCGAGGTGGGCGTCAGCATGAGGGCCATGGCGCTGTCTCCGCGGCTGTCAGGACATGCGGGTGATGCAGTACGTCGGTGAGCGGCGCCGACCGTACCGCCGGTGCGGTCATTGTTTCCAGCAGAATTTGGCGTCGGCCTCGTTGCGCTTGCGCGTGGCGTAGAACGCTTCGACGGTCTTGGCATCGGCGAAATAGGCGCGCTCCTGGGCGGCACGCTCCTTGGCATGGGCAAGCGCGCGCTTGTGGTTCTCGGCGCGATCCCCGGGCAAGGCCGGCGCCTGCGCCATGAACATGACCTCGTATGGGTTGTTCTCGACCCATTCGACGGCCTTGGCGTGCAACTCCCTCTGCTTGGCAAGATCGCAGAAGGCATAGCCGTTGATCACCGGGCCGGCGAGCGTAGCGAAGCTGCGCACGGCATCGTCGGCTTGCGCGAGCTGCGGCGTGTTCACATCGAGCACTTCCGACATCACGATGTAGCGGTCCTTGGCGACGTAGAACCAGAACACGGCGTCGTCGCGCAAGCCGACCTCGTAGAAGCGGATGGCGAGCACCATCAACGTCATCGGCGTTATGAGCTTGGGTACGCCCACGATCAGATCGCGCGCGGCGAGGATGTCCTCGCGCCTGTTTGAGGCGAGCAAGGCATTGAATTGTTTGCCGACAGCGACGCGCGGCTGGCCGTCCGGCGTCGGCGCCGAGCGATAGAAGGGCTCGACATAGATCGGCACGTGACGGACCGGCTCGGCCGCACCGGCGCCGCATGAGAAAACCAGCATCGCGGCCGAGACCGCCAACCGAACAACGCGCATCGGCGCCCCCCTGCGAGCGGTCAATCTTAGAATGCTCCAGGCAAGCCGGCCAGGAATGTCTTGATCGGTTTTGCCGCGCCGTGGTCGTCGAGGTTGACGTGGCCGCCTTGCGGGAAGCGCAGGAAGCGCTTGGGCTCGCGCGCCAGCGCGAACAGTCTTTCACCGAAGCGGATCGGCACCACGCGGTCCAGTTCGCCATGCAGCACCAAAAGCGGCGCCGATATCCGGCCGATCCGATCATCCGAGCGGAACGTGTCCTTCATCGCCCAGCGCACCGGCACGAAGGCATAGGCGGCGGCGCCGACATCGGCGGCAGAGGTGAACGGCGCGTCGAGGATCACAGCCGCGCCTCGTGCCCGGCGGCGAGCGCAACCGCCACGGCGGTGCCGAGCGATTCGCCGAACAGCACGATGCGCTTGGCCGGATAGCGGGCGCGGGCGAAATCGTAGGCCGCCTCGGCGTCGCGGATCAGCCCCTGCTCGGTCGGCGTTCCGGTCGAGCCGCCATAGCCGCGGTAGCACAGCGCCAGCAGGCCGGTGCCGTCGGCGGTGAGCCAGGTGAAGCGCGCGACGCGCGCCGGCAGTCCTTCGGCGTTGCCCTGGAAGTAAAGCACCAGGGGCTTGCCGTCATGCGCGGCACGAACCAGGCGACCAGCTTTTCGCCGTCCGAGCTTGTGAGCATCACCTCGTCGGCCTGCGGCAGTCCGGCCTGCGCCGGCGGAACGCGCGTGACGTCCGGGAAATACATCAGCCGGCGCTGAAAGACGTACATCAGCGCGAGCAGGCCGCCGTAACCCAGGACGATCGCGATCAGCAGCCATTTGAGGACGGTCATGCCTCTCTCATAACACAAGCTGACGCGCCGCGGGGTTACCCGGGCTAGCCGGTGCCCGTAGCGCCGCTGCGTGCAGACCGATGGCGTCGGCAAGTTCGCCAAGTCGCTCAATGTGGTGAGTTGGGAAGAGACCTGCACGAGCGACCCGCGGCTCGAGCGTGGCGCGGCGCAACAGGCGGCGGAATGACTAGTCCAACGGGAACGCCATGGTGCTGAGCAGCGCCAGCGCCGGCTGGCGCGTGTCGAGCCGCGTGTGTTGCACCACCACCGGCACGCTCGACACGATGACGCTGGAAAAATCCGTGCCCTTTGGCACTGACTCTGGGCTCGGTGAAATCGTTGAAGCGCAGATGCCGCGTGCGCTTAGCCGCGACGATAAATGCATAAGGGCCGACCGGCGCGCGATCGGCAAAATAGAGCGTGATCTCGACGCGCGCGTCCTCGCCGCCAGCGTTGAGCACGCACACCGTTTCATGGCTGGTGAACTCGCGCGTCGTACCGGTCGACGCTGGCGGGATATAGCCTTCGGCGATCGCCCAGGCGGCGCATCCGATCGGTTTCGTCATGGCCGCGCCGCCCGCCCGTTGCCGACAAAGCCGCCGACGCGGCCGGTATGGCGCTCGTGCGCGATGCCGGCGTTCTTGCCGAAGGGATGGCCGCCGAAGCCGTGCCGCATCATGGCAATGGCACGGGCCGCGTCGTGCTTGCTGTCGCGCGACGCGAGCAATTGCACGACCGACTGGGTGATCACCGGGATCGGCACTTCCATGTGCAGCGCATCGTCAACCAGCCAGTTCACCTCACCGGTGTCCTCGACATAAGACGGAACGCTGTCGAGGCCGCCCTTCTGCCGGTACATGGTCTCCATCAGATCGACCAGCCATGAACGGATCACCGAGCCGTGCCGCCAACATGTCAAAATGTCGGCAATGGGAAGCCGGTCGCGGTAATTGGCCAAGAGATCGACGCCTTCGCCGATCGCTTCCAGCATCGCGAATTCGATGCCGTTGTGCACCAGCTTGACGAAATGACCGGCGCCCGGGCCGCCAGCGTGCACATAGCCGCCGTCGACCGCAAGCTCGCGCAGGATCGGTTCGATCGTGGCGACGGCATCATCGTCGCCGCCGACCATAAAGCACGCGCCGTCGAGCGCACCGCCTGGGCCGCCAGACGTGCCGGCATCAATGAAATGAATGCCCTTCGACTTCAAGCGCGCGTGGCGGCGGATGGAATCGCCCCAGTACGAATTGCCGCCGTCGGCAATGATGTCGCCGCGCTGCAAAGCGGCGGCGAGTTCGCCGAGCACCGCGTCGACCGGAGGCCCGGCCGGTACGTAGACCATCACGATGCGCGGCGGCGGTAGCAGTGCGGCGAGTTCTTTGGAGTCAGCAACGGCTTTGACGCCTTTGCCGGTCAAATCGCTCGGGACCGCATGGGTGTCCATTCCGGCCACGGCGTAACCGTGGTGAAGCGCATTGAGGGCAAGATCGGCTCCCATTTTGCCGAGGCCGACTATGCCGAAACTGCGGATGACGTCTGGCATTTTCGCCGAATCTCCTCAAATCGCTGGATATCACCCCTTCAAGGAAACGCACGCGAACAGTCTTGGTTGCCCGCGAAACGGAAAATGATAGCAAGGTGGTCATGAAGGTCCGGCCCGCCACGCCTGAAGACGACGACGCCATCTGGCGCATCCTCGAGCCGACCTTCCGCGCCGGCGAGACCTATCCGATCCCGCGCGACGTGAGCCGCGCGGACGCGCTCGCCTATTGGCACACGCCCGGCCATGCGGTGTTCGTCGCCGAGGCCGGCGGCACCATCGTCGGCACCTATTATCTGCGCGCGAACACGAAAGGCGGCGGCGATCATGTCGCCAATTGCGGCTACGTGGTTGCGCCGGAGGCGATGGGGCGCGGCGTGGCACAGGCCATCTGCATGCATTCGCTGAGCCAAGCGCGCGAGCGCGGCTTTGCCGCCATGCAGTTCAATTTCGTCATCAGCAGCAACTCCCGCGCGGTGGCGCTGTGGCAGCGCTGCGGCTTCGCCATCGTCGGCCGCCTGCCGGGAGCCTTCCGGCACCCCCGGTTGGGGAACGTGGACGCCTATGTGATGTACCAGCAGCTTTAAGGCGGCCGGAAAAGGTCGAAAATGCCCGACAAATCACGCTTTTTGAATTCGTTAAGGACGCTACGCCGAAACGACTGATTTTTCTACGTTTTTACGCAACCATATCTAGAGTTGAGCGTTTCAGTTGCGAGATGGGGCTGGCTTCAGGCTCGGTGGTGACAGTCTTTGCCGTGTGAAGAAGTGAGTTGTCGGGCGTTCGTTCGGGCTGGAAATGGACAAGCCGGTGGGGTTCCTGGAAAGCGAATTTGAGCGTGCCTTGGCCGCGCGCGGCGGCGCAGCCACGGCTGAGAACGTGGTGGCGATGGAGCCACTGCGCACTCAGGTCACGTTGCGCGAGCGCGAACGCCGGTTTCGCGAACTGCTCGATGCCCTGCCCGCCGCCGTCTACACGACCGACGCTGCCGGCCGCATCACCTATTACAACGAAGCCGCCGCCGCCCTGTGGGGCCATCGGCCCATGCTTGGCTCGAGCGAATGGTGCGGCTCCTGGAAGCTCTATTGGCCCGACGGCACGCCGATGCCGCACGACCAATGTCCGATGGCCGTGGCCTTGAAGGAAGACCGCCCGGTGCGCGGCCTGGAGGCGGCCTGCGAACGCCCCGATGGCATGCGCGTGCCGTTCATTCCCTATCCGACGCCGTTGCACGACGAATCCGGGCAACTGGTCGGCGCGGTCAACATGCTGGTGGACATCAGCGAGCGCAAGCGCACGGAAGAACAGCAGGCGCTGCTGGTGCGTGAACTGCATCACCGGGTGAAGAACACGCTCGCCACCGTGCAGGCAATCATGGGCTCGACCGCGCGCTCCTGCGACACCATCGACGAATTCAAGACCGCGCTGATCGGCCGCATCGGCGCGCTGGCCAAGACCCACTTGTTGCTGAGCGACGACAGCTGCGCGGCGAGCTTCGCCGATATTCTGCGCAACGAGCTCGACGCTTTCGACGACGGCAGCGGCGCGCGCATCAAGCTCTCCGGGCCGGCCGTCGACCTGCCGTCGCGACTGGCGGTATCGCTCGGCATGGCGATCCACGAACTCACCACCAATGCCGCAAAGTACGGCGCGCTTTCCGTTTACGGCGGCAAAGTGGACGTCGCCTGGACGGTGACGATCGAGGCGGCACGCCGCACATTGAATATCGAGTGGGTCGAGAGCGGCGGCCCGCCGCTGGCGGAGCCGGTGCGGCACGGCTTCGGCTCGCGCTTGTTGGAATTCGTGCTGCCCGGTCAGATTCAGGCCAAAACCAAAATCGACTATCGGCCGCAGGGCGTGCGGGTGAATTGCGTCGTGCCGCTGCCCGCCAACGCGGTCTAGCGCGCGTCGGTATATAATTCCTGCCGCAAAACCGCGCTGGTTCGGGCGCGGAAGCAATTATTAACCATTTGCAAACCCCAGCGGACGACACTGGCTGACGCCGGTTACAGCCGCGTCGCGCCGCGCCGGCCTCGGCCTTCGTATTGCGTATCCACCAATGACTCGTTGAACACGCCGCTGCGCGCCTCGTGGATTCGCATGATCGACACCATCATCCTGTTGACCGGACCGGTCGAAGAAGTCGCCCTCACCGGCGTGCTGCGCCGACACAACGAGGACCTGACGATCCACCCGGTGCAAACGCGCGAGCAGCTCGAGGCGCTCGACCCGGCGGTGATCCGCCGTGCGCGTCTGATCGGCTTCGTGACGCCGGTGGTGGTGCCAGCGCGTATTCTCAACGCACTCGGCTTCGGCGCCTATAATTTCCACCCGGGACCGCCGGACTATCCGGGCTGGGTGCCGGCGCATTTCGCAATCTACGACAAGGCTCACACGTTCGGCGCGACCGCGCACCGCATGGCCGAGCGCGTGGATGCCGGTCCGATCATCGACGTCGAGATGTTCGTTATCCCCCCGGGCACCAGCGTGACGCGCCTGCAGGAAATGGCCTTCACGCAATTGGCGCGGCTGTTCTGGCGGCTGGCGCCGGTGCTGGCGATCCAGAGCGAACCGCTCCCACAACTGCCGCTCAAATGGACGGGGATGAAAAGCACCAGCCGCATGCACAAGGCGATGTGCGATTTGCCGCTCGATATTTCACAGAAGGAATTGGAGCGGCGGATCGAGGCCTTCGGCGCCGGCGATTTCGGCGTCGACCTGACGGTCACGCTGCATGGCCACAAATTTCGCTACGTCCCGCCCGCGGCGGAGACCAAGACCGAGCCGGCGATGAGCGCGCCGGCGACCTTGGTCGCCTAGCGCGCCTTACATCGCCTTGACGATGCTTTCGGTCATTTTCTTGGCGTCGCCGAGGAGCATCATGGTGTTGTCGCGGTAGAACAGCGGGTTGTCGATGCCGGCATAACCTGATGCAAGAGAGCGCTTGATGAACATCACGGTGCCGGCCTTCCACACCTGCAAGACGGGCATGCCGTAGATCGGCGAGGTCTTGTCGTCTTCCGCCGCCGGGTTGGTGACGTCGTTGGCGCCGATGACGAAGGCGATGTCGGCTTGGGCGAACTCGGAGTTGATGTCTTCCAGTTCGAACACCTCGTCGTAGGGAACGTTGGCTTCCGCGAGCAGCACGTTCATGTGGCCGGGCATGCGGCCGGCCACGGGATGGATGGCGTATTTGACCTCGACGCCCTCCTTCTTGAGCTTGTCGGCCATTTCTCTCAAGGCGTGCTGCGCCTGCGCCACCGCCATGCCGTAGCCCGGCACGATGATGACCTTCTGCGCGTTCTTCATGATGTAGGCGGCATCATCCGCCGAGCCGAGCTTGACCGGCCGCTGTTCGGCGCCCGCTCCCGGCCCCGCCACCTCGCCGCCGAAGCCGCCGAGGATGACCGAGATGAACGAGCGGTTCATGCCCTTGCACATGATGTAGGACAGGATCGCGCCCGAGGAGCCGACCAGCGCGCCGGTGATGATCAAGGCCGTATTACCAAGTGTGAAGCCGATGCCGGCGGCCGCCCACCCCGAGTAGGAGTTGAGCATCGAGATCACCACCGGCATGTCGGCGCCGCCGATCGGCACGATGATGAGCACGCCGAAGGTGAGCGAGATGGCGACGATCAGCCAGAAGTCGAGCGCCGTCTGGGCGGCATAGAAGTGGTAGATGAAGAACACCAGCGCCAGCGCCAGCGCAATGTTGATCACGTGCCGCCCGGGCAGCATGATCGGCTTGCCGCTCATGCGGCCGGAGAGCTTGAGGAACGCAATCACCGAGCCAGTGAAGGTGATGGCGCCGATGGCGGCGCCGAGCGACATCTCGATCAGGCTCGCCTGGTGGATGTGACCTTGCGTGCCGATGTCGAAGGCCGCCGGCGCGTAATAGGCGCCCGCCGCCACCAGCACCGCCGCCATGCCGACCAGCGAGTGGAAGGCCGCCACCAGTTCCGGCATCGAGGTCATCGGCACCCGGCGCGCGATCACAGCGCCAATGCCGCCGCCGATGGCGATGCCGCCCAGCACCAGGCCCCAGGCCAGCGCGCCGTCCGGCGGGTGCGAGCCGAGCGTGGTCAGGACCGCGATGGTCATGCCGATCATGCCGAGATAGTTGCCGCGCCGGCTGGTGTCGGGGCTCGAGAGCCCGCGCAGCGCCTGGATGAACAGGACGCCGGCGACCAGATAGAGCAGCGCGACCAGATTAGGGCTCATAGCGATACCTTGTGATGTGCGGATCGAGATTGCCGGGTCTGCAGGCGCGAAGCCGGGGCTTCACGCCTTCCGCCCGGCAATGACGACGACATATTGCGAAGAAAATCTTCATAGTCGCTGTCATTTTTTCTTCTTCTGGTACATCGCCAGCATGCGCTGGGTGACCAGGAAGCCGCCGAAGATGTTGACGGAGGCAAACGTCAGCGCGACGAAGCCTAAGCCCCGCGCCAGCAACGTGCCGTTGTCGTCGGCGATCAGCGCCACGCCCACCGCCAACAAGGCGCCGACCACGATCACCGAGGAGATCGCGTTGGTCACCGACATCAGCGGGGTGTGCAGCGCCGGCGTCACCGACCACACCACGTAGTAGCCGACGAACACCGCCAGCACGAAGATCGACAGCCGGAAGACGAAGGGGTCGACCGCGGTTGCAATATGTTCCATGCGCTGCTCCGTTACGCCGCCGGCTTCGGCATGAAGTTCGGGTGCACCAGCGCGCCGTCCCGCGTCAGCGCCGTGCCCTTGACGATCTCGTCGTCCCAGTTGATCGCAAGCTTCTTCTCTTTCTTGTCGATCATGGTCTCCAGGAAGGTCAAAAGGTTCTTGGCGTAGAGCGCCGAAGCCGAGGCCGCCAGCCGTCCCGCCACGTTGAGGTAGCCGACGATCTTGGCCGGACCCACCTGGGTCACCTCGCCGGCCTTCGCCCCCTCCACGTTGCCGCCGCGCTCGACCGCGAGATCCACGATCACCGAGCCCGGCCGCATCGAGGCCACCATCTCCTTGGTGATCAGCCGCGGCGCCGGGCGCCCCGGAATGAGGGCCGTGGTGATGACGATGTCCTGCTTCTTGATGTGCTCGGCGGTCAGCGCCGCTTGCTTGGCCTGGTATTCCGCCGACATCGGCTTGGCGTAGCCGCCCGCCGTCTGCGCGTTCTTGAACTCCTCGTCCTCGACCGCCAGGAACTTGGCCCCCAGGCTCTCCACCTGCTCCTTGGTCGCCGGCCGCACATCGGTCGCCGTCACGATCGCGCCCAGCCGCCGTGCCGTCGCGATCGCCTGCAGCCCGGCAACGCCGACCCCCATGATGAACACCTTCGCCGCCGGCACCGTGCCGGCCGCCGTCATCATCATCGGAAAGGCGCGGCCGAACTCCTCCGCCGCGTCGATCACCGCCCGGTAGCCGGCCAAGTTCGCCTGGCTTGAGAGCACGTCCATCGATTGCGCCCGCGTGATGCGCGGCATCAGTTCCATGGCAAAGGCGGTCACGCCGGCATCCGCCATCTGCTTCAAGGCGGCGTCGTTGCCGTAGGGGTCCATGATGGCAACAACCAGCGCGCCCTTCTTGTAGCCCTTCAACTCCTCCGCCGTCGGCCGCTTGACCTTCAAGACCACGTCGGCGTCCTTGGTCACGTTGTCGCCAACGCTCGCCCCCGCCGCCTCGTAATCCGCGTCCAGTATCCCCGACGCCAAGCCCGCCCCGCGCGCAACAAAAACCTCCGCGCCCAAAGCCTTCAGCTTCTTCACCGTCTCCGGTGTCCCGCCAACCCGCGGTTCTGTGGGGTCGGACTCACGTGCCACGGCGATCAGCATTTAGCCCTCCACGTTGCGCCCGTTTGACGTCATTGCCCCGAAAGCCCGACGAACGCGAAGATCAAGAAGCAGATCGCGAAAGCCACGTAGCTCGACGTTTTCGAGCCGCTCAACAGGCCGGAGACCACGCCGACGATGGCGAGGAAGAAGATCGGCAGTGCCCAGAACCAGTGGCCCATCACGCCGCCGACCGCGAGGCCCAACAGCAGATTGATCACATGGATGACGCCGACAAAGGTGAACAAAACGAAACGCTCGTAGGTACCCTCATGCGTCGGATAGTCGTTTCCGGTCGCGGTGGCATATTCGACGGTGCCGTGGTCGGCCATGATGAGATGTCTCCAGGGATCGCAATGGTGGGAGGCAGTCAGGTAGCGCAAATGAGTGCCTAGAGCAACGGTTGCGGTCCTCGAAGCAGTTGAAGAAATCGAATTCGGGCGCTGAATATCATCCCGCGCCGGCGCGGTTTTGATCCGGATCAACTCTGCAGACGAAGCGATCAACCGGCCGAAGGCTTGAGCCCCACCGCATTCAGCGCGGCGGACTGCCGCGCGGCCACCTGCTCGATCGAGAAGCGCTCAATGGCCTCATTGAACAATCGATGGAAATTCAGTTCCGCCGCCAGGTGCAAAAATACCGCGCCCAGGCCGATGGCGGCGCGATCCATGAAGACGAATTCGCGCGGGACCATGACCGGCCCGCGCTTTTTCAAGGCCTGGTGCACCTGGAACGCTTCCTTGCGGCCGTATTCCGAGGGCTTCACCCCGTCGGCGATGGTGCGCACGCGGTCGTCGAGCAGCGGGCCGTAGATGAAGCGTGCCCAGATATTGAGCGCGTCGATCAGCTCGCGGTTGAGTCGCTTGAAACCCCACACCTGGTAGGCGTGCACCACCAGATCGTCGTCACCGTTGAGCAGGCCGCGATAGAGGTCGACCACGCCGCCGACGAAACTGGGCGGGAAGATGCGGATGCAACCATAGTCGAGCAGGTTGATGCCAGCCGGCTTGCTTTTGGCATTGGCGAACACCGTGTAGTTGCCGAGATGCGGGTCGCCGTGGATGACGCCGAATCGGCTGAACGGAAACCACCAGGCGGTGAACATGGCGGCGGCGAGCCGGTTGCGCACGGCGAGTGGATCGTCCTTGTGCGCGAGCAGCTTGTCGCCGGTCATCCAATCCATCGTGAGCAGCCGGCCGGTGGAGAGCTCGGGCCAGACGTCCGGCACACGGATGGCGTCTTCGTCTTTCAGCATGTTGCGGTAGAGCGCGACGTGTTTGGCCTCGCGGACATAGTCGAGCTCCTCGCGCAGGCGCGCGGCGATCTCCTGGGCGATCTCGGTGGTGTCGAGCGCCGGATCGAAACGCTTGCGGATCGCAAACAGCAGCTTCAATTGCCGCACGTCGGCTTCGACCGCCGACTGCATGTCGGGATATTGCAGCTTGCAGGCCAGTTCGCTGCCGTCGAGCGCGTGGGCGCGATGCACCTGACCGAGCGACGCTGCCGCCGCCGGATGGTGCTCGAAGCTCTTGAATTTGGTTTCCCAAGCTGCGCCCAGCTCCGCGCTCATCCGGCGCTTGACGAAGGCCCAGCCCATGGGCGGCGCCTGGCTTTGCAGCTTGGTCAATTCGGCGGCGTATTCCGGCGGCAGCGCGTCGGGAATGGTGGCGAGCAGTTGCGCCACCTTCATGATCGGGCCTTTCAATCCGCCGAGCGCGGCGGCGAGCCCGATCGCATTGGCGGCGCGATCCTGCGTCACGCCGAACAGTTTCGCGCCGGCCATGCGCGCGGCCACGCCGCCGACCTTGGTGCCGACATTGGCGTAGCGCTTGGCGCGGGCGGAGAAGCGGTTCTTTTCGCGGTCGGTGGGGGGCATGCGGCACCTTATCTAAGGCCGATCACTGCGAATTTAAGGCGGCGCACGCTAATTCGTTGGCCTAGCCGAGCGTCTCCAGCTCGTCGATCAGCTTGGCGATCACGCCCAGTCCGCCGTCCCAGAATGTGGGATCGCGCGCGTCGAGGCCGAACGGGGCGAGCAGTTCGGTGTGATGCTTGGTGCCGCCCGCGGCGAGCATTTCGAGATAGCGCTCGGCGAAGCTGGACGCCGAATGCTCGTAGACCGCGTAGAGCGAATTCACCAGGCAATCTCCAAAAGCATATGCGTAAACGTAGAACGGCGAATGAATGAAGTGCGGGATGTAGCTCCAGAACGTCTCGTAGCCGGCTTTCAGTTCGATCGCCGGGCCGAGGCTCTCGCTCTGCACCGACATCCATAGCTCGCAGATTTTATCGGCGGTGAGCTCGCCGTTGCGGCGTTCGGTGTGCACCTTGCGCTCGAACGTATAGAACGCGATCTGCCGCACCACCGTGTTGATCATGTCCTCGACCTTGGCGGCGAGCATGGCCTTGCGCTGTTTCTTGTCAGTGGTTTGCGCCAGGAGCTTCTTGAAGGTGAGCATCTCGCCAAACACGCTGGCCGTCTCCGCGAGCGTGAGCGGCGTCGGCGCCATCAGCGCGCCGTTCGGCGCCGCCAGCACCTGATGCACGCCGTGGCCGAGCTCGTGCGCGAGCGTCATCACGTCGCGCGGCTTGCCCTGGTAGTTGAGCAGCACATAAGGATGCGCCGACGGTACGGTCGGATGCGAAAAAGCGCCCGGCTGCTTGCCCGGGCGCACCGGCGCGTCGATCCAGTTCTTCTCGAAGAAGCGGTCGGCGACCTCGGCCATCTTGGGCGAGAAGGCGCCGTAAGCGGTGAGCACGGTCGCGCGCGCCGCTTCCCAAGGAATCGTGCGCTGGGCCACTTTCGGCAGCGGCGCGTTGCGGTCCCAATAAGGCAGCCGCTTCTTGCCGAACCATCGCGCCTTCAAGGCGTAATAGCGGTGCGACAGCTTCGGATAGGCGGCCCGCACGGCGGCGACCAGCGCCTCGACCACCTCGGGCTCGACCCGGTTCGACAGATGGCGGGCGTCGGCGACGTCCTTGAAGCCGCGCCAACGGTCGGAAATTTCCTTATCCTTGGCGAGCGTGTTGGTGATCAGCGTGAACGGCCGCAAATTGTCCTTGAAGGTCTTGGCCAGCGCCTGCGCCGCCGCCTTGCGCTTCTTGCCGTCGGCGTCCTGCAGCATGTTAAGCGCCGGCTCGATCGGCAGCCACTGGCCGCCTATGCGGAAGCGCAGCGACGCGACGGTCTCGTCGTAATTGCGGTTCCAGGCCGAATAGCCGGTGACCGACTTCTCGTGGAACAGCTCTTCGACCCGGTCCTCGAGCTGGTAGGGCTTTTCCTTGCGCACGTCCTCGATCCAGGGGCGGTAATGGCCGAGCGCGGGATCGGCCATGGCGGCTTCAAGCTTGGCGTCGTCGATGCGGTTGAGCTCGAGCGTGAAGAACAAGAGGTGCAGCGAAGCGGCGGTGATGCGCTCCTGCATGTCGCCATAGAATTTGGCGATGGCCGGATCCGCGGTGTTGCCGGCGTAGCGCAGCGAGGCATAGGACATCACCCGGCCAAGCGTGTCATCGAGCGCCTCGTAGCGCTTGACCGCCGCGCCGAGCGCCTTGCCGGCATCGGGCTGCGCTGCCAGCTCGGCGAGCTTGCCCTTGAAGTCGGCCTCGAACGCCACGCTGCGCGTTTCGGCGTTTTCCAGATCCCATTTCAGTTCGGGGCTGTCGGGGGCCGGATAGAGGTCGTCGAGATTCCACTCCGGCAGCGCGCCAAGCTTGGGCGAGGCGGTCGACTTTTTTTTGGGCGAGCTTTTGGCCATGGCGCGGGCGGTCTTTTGCTGGGGAAAAGAGGGCATTCGGGCGGTCAAAACGATCTATGTCGTCGCGCGTGGGGAAGCGATGGCGGGGGACTTATATCGCCTAACCGCGCACATTTAACAGCCCGTCAGGTCAACCCCCGCTAACCCGAAGAACTTCGTAACCTTAGTTTTTACAGGGTTGGCGGCGAACAGCCCCGGAACGCAGCCAAAATATAGTTCCCGCGCAAGGAACCAATGGCCAGCCCGGGAGCTTGGTGTTGCGTCCAGCCCCAGGCGGTTGGAATTACCCAACAAATGGAGCTCCCCATGCAAACCAGATTTCTGGTTTTAACGACGCTGCTCGCCACACTCGCATTACCGATGACCGCACAGGCGCAAGGCACCCTGCGCGGCGCCCAGGAAGGCGCGCGACAGGGTGGACACGAAGCCGGCCCGGTCGGCGCCGTGGTCGGCGCAACGGTCGGCGCGGTTGCCGGCACGGTCGGCGGCATCCTCGGCGTCGACGATCGCCCGCGTTTTCGCGACTATGTCATCCACGAGCGGCATCCTTCCTATCGCTATGACAGTGACTTCCGCGTCGGCGCCGTGTTGCCGGAAAGCGGCGTCACCTATTACGACGTTCCGGCCGACTACCACGTGACCGGCTACCGCTACACCTATGTGAACGATCATGCCGTGCTGGTCGATCCGCGCACGCACCGCATCGTTCAGATCATCGATTAATAGCAAAACCCCGAAGGGATAAAATATGTTGAAGGTCATTGCTCTTACTGCCATGTCCGCCTTGGCATTGGCGGTAACGGCCGCGCCGCAGCCTGCTTTCGCGCGTGATGGCGGCGCGGTCGCAGCCGGCGTCATTGGCGGTCTGGCTGTCGGCGCGATTATCGGCTCGCAAGCCAATCGCGGCTATTACGGCGGCCCAGGTTATTATCGAGTCGGGCTATCAACCTTCGTACCGTGAATGCCACACAGAGCGGCAACAGGTTGAAGACGGGTATGGAAACGTCCGTATGCGGCGCGTTCGCGTCTGCGAGTAACGAGCGTCGCAATTTCCGTGTTGGGCGGGCGACGTTGGAGCGCCCCCCAACAATGCGCGCAATCAACTCTATTACTTAGCCATCCGCCAAGCGAACAACACTACGGCGGCGCCGGCCGCCGCAGCAATGACCGACATCAGCAATCCGCCGCTGAGTGCAAGCAGTACAGCGATGTGATAGCCGACGAACGCGCCGGCAATACCTACGAGCGCACTCGTGATGATGCCGCGCGTCGATCCGGCGAACTGGCGGGCAAGCCACGACGGCCCAGCGAACCGGTCGAAAAAAATTCCGGCGACGATGCCGATTGCGAGAACGAGAAGAAATGTTACGGCCGGATCTGTGGCGCTCATGATTTATGCCGCATCTGGTGGTTTTGATTTGAACGTCGCGTGGGTGATGGACACGGCCGTGCCGCGGGAATTGCTGACAATTTCCACCAGCGCATCGAGCTGCCTCGTTAATGCTTTGACAAGACTGGTGCCGAGCCCGGGCTTGATATTGCTGGCGCGCACGTCCGGTTTGCCGATCCCGTTATCGGCGACCGTCAGCTTCCAATCAGTTCCCGCGACTTTGTAGGAAACGACGATCGCCGCGCCCGGCTTCTCGCCGGGGAATGCATGCTTCAATGCATTCATCACCAATTCCGTGACAATCAGGCCGAGGCTTACGGCGTCGCGCGAAATCGCGGTGCCGGCATCGGCGTCGACCTTGAGCGAGATCGGCCGGCTGTCGCCGATCATCGATTGCGCCAGCGTTTCGCATAGTTTGGTGAGATATGTGCCAATCTCGATCGGCTTGCCTCCACCGACGTCGTGCAAATGCTGCTGGACAGCGGCAACCGATAGAACGCGCTGATGCGCATCTTCCAATTGCAATCGCGTCTCCTCTGACTGGACGGTTCGTGCCTTGATGAGGAGGATACTGGCGATGATTTGCAGGCTGTTGGCGACGCGGTGCTGCATCTCCTCCAGCAGCATATCCTTTTCCCGCAGCAGCTCCTGCACTTGCAGCTCTATGGCACGCCGGTCGGTGACGTCCTCGAATGCCAACAGCACCGTACTGTGGGCGCCCTTCTCATAAAAAACCTTGCGCGCATTCAGGAGCATGACGCGCTGGCCGATCGCCGGAAACTCGCGGTCGACCTCATAGCCTTCGACCGTTGCTTGGCCGTTGGAGATCGTTCCTAACAGCTCACGAAGCTCCGGGATGTCCCATTGACCGTCGTCGATCTCATAAAGCAGGTGACCGCGGACCTCGTCGCGGACAAGCCGAAAGGTGTTGTAAAAGGAGCGGCTCGCAGCAATGACGCGGAGGTCGTGGTCGAGCACCACGAGGGGATCGCGGACGGTATCAACGATAGCATGCGCGAGCGTGATTCCGTCTTCCACATTGACGAATGGCGATTCCTTCGACAGCGTCGAAGTTAACATGTGAACCTTTCGCCCCGCTTTCGAGCGGCGGCAAGGCAGCGCGAATTTTCATAAAGCTGGCGCGAACGCCGAGACGCTCCCGTTAAGCGTCCAATTGTTAAAAGGCTGCGCCTTTATTGCCGCAAAGTCGAGTGCCTCGTTGTCACATAGACCCAGGGCCTGCATCGCTATTCAAGCGCCATCGTTACAGCCATCTTAACAGCCCATTAAGCCGGACCAGCGACATTGCACCAAATCGGCACAGCCGCCGTGCGTCATGAGGTCCAATGTCCGAAACCATTCTCATCGTCGATGACGACCCCGTACAACGGCGGCTGCTCGAAGCCATGGTCCAGCGCTTCGGCTATCAGGCGCTGACCGCCGATGGGGGCGACGCGGCCTTGGCGGTGCTGGGCGGGACGCAGCCGATCGACTGCGTGGTCCTCGACCTGGTGATGCCCGATCTCGACGGTCTCGGCGTGCTGGCGCGCATGCGCGACCGCGGTATCGACATCCCGGTCATCGTGCAGACCGCGCATGGCGGCATCGACAATGTGGTGTCGGTGATGCGCGCGGGCGCCGCCGACTTCGTGGTCAAGCCGGCCAGTCCGGAACGGCTGCAGGTGTCGCTGCGCAACGCGCTCGCCGCCAAGGCGCTGGCGGGCGAATTGCGGCGGCTCAAGCGCAGCCGCGACGGCACGCTCACCATCGCCGACGTGATCACACGCTCGGACGCCATGCGCCCGGTGCTGCGCGCGGCGGAAAAGGCGGCAGCATCCACGATCCCGGTGATGATCAACGGCGAATCCGGCGTCGGCAAGGAGCTGATCGCGCGCGCCATCCATGGCAGTGGCGCGCGCAGCGCCAAGCCCTTCGTCGCGGTCAATTGCGGCGCAATGCCGGAAAACCTCGTCGAGTCGATTTTGTTCGGTCACGAGAAGGGCGCCTTCACCGGCGCCACGGAAAAGCACACAGGCAAATTCGTCGAAGCCGACGGCGGCACGCTGTTCCTCGACGAGGTCGGCGAACTGCCGCCCGCCGCGCAGGTCAAGTTGCTGCGCGCGCTACAGGAGGGCGAGGTCGAGCCGGTTGGCGGTCGCAGAAACGTGAAAGTGGATGTGCGTATCATTTCCGCCACCAATCGCGACCTGATTGCCGACGTAAAGGCAGGGCGCTTCCGCGAGGACCTGTTCTATCGCCTGCACGTGTATCCGATTTCCATTCCGCCGCTGCGGCAGCGCAGCGAGGACATCCCCGAGCTCGCCCGCCATTTCCTCGCCCGCCTGTCGGCCGAGGAAGGCAAGCGTGTGCGCGCGATCGAGCCGGAAGCGCGGCGCCTGCTGATGGCCTATCGCTGGCCTGGCAACGTGCGCCAGCTCGAGAATGCTATCTTCCGCGCCGTCGTGCTCACCGACGGCGAGCGGGTCGGCGTGCATGAGTTCCCGCAAATCGCCGCCCAGGTCGGGCCCGACGCCATTGCCGAGCAGCCGATGAACGAACCTGCGCCGGCGATCGCCGCGGCATGGCCGGAGGCGCACGAGCGTATCGACCATGCGGCAGGGACACCCGCGGCCTCGCTGCGGCTCACCGACGCGCAAGGCGAGGTGCGGCCGCTCGAGGAAATCGAGCGCGAGGCGATCCGCTTTGCCATCGCGCATTACCGCGAGCAGATGTCGGAAGTCGCCCGCCGCCTGAAAATCGGGCGCTCGACGCTCTATCGCAAACTCGAAGGCCTCGGCCTCGAGCAAGAGGACAAGGCACCGGTGTGAACCGGCAAATGGCGCGTCTTATCCGTGCAATGGTCGTGCGTTAGCCGTGTTCCAAGGCTGAGGAAACGTGTAGCGTTGGGTGGGGTAATTGTAATGCGTACAAACCAATTCAGCCGGCTGCTGTCCGGATCCGTCCTAGCACTCGCCGTCGCGACGCCGATCTTCGCCGCCACAGGTCCCGACAAAGTCGATGTCGTCGCGCCGCCGGTGACCCCCGCTGTAGCCGCGCCCCCCGCCGCGCCTGACATCCGCGGCACGGTCGAAGAAAAGACCATCGACGCGCAGATTGCCGACAAGCTACGCGTCGTCATCACCTCCGGACAATTCGACAAGCGCATCGACCGGGTACTCGAGCGCGAAGCGCTGGCGGCGTTTTATGCCGCGCGCAATTATGCCCCGCTCTGGATCGCCGACGGCAAGCTCGATGCGCGCGCGAAATCGGTGATCGCACAGCTCGGTAACGCCGCCGCCGACGGGCTCGATCCAGCCGATTATCCGGTGCCCGCCTTCGGCGCCGCCACCGGTCCCGAGGCGCTGGCCGATGCCGACATCACGCTCAGCTATTCGGCGCTGATCTATGCCCGCCATCTCGCGACTGGCCGCGTCGCGCCGAGCCGGGTGCTGGCGGAAGTCGATTACGGCGATCATGCGCCGGCGCCGGCCGATATCCTGAAGACAATCACGGAAGCCGCCGATGCTGGCGCCACGCTCGAAAGTTACAATCCGCCGCACCGCGGGTTCCTGACGCTGAAAGCAAAGCTCGCCGAGTTGCGCGCCGGCACTGCGCGGCCCGATCCGACCGCACCGCCGGCTGTCAAATCCGCCAAAGGCAAGCGATCGGAAAACGCCCCTCTCCCCGCCACGAGGTCCGCGCAGATCGAGCGCGTGCTCGCGAATATGGAGCGCTGGCGCTGGCTGCCGCGCGACCTCGGCGAGACGTATGTGATGGTCAACGTGCCGGACTTCACGCTCAAGGTCGTGCACGACCATCAGGAGGCCTGGCACACCAAGATCGTCGCCGGCAAGCCGCAGACGCCGACGCCGCTTTTGAGCGCGCAGATGGACAACGTGCTGGTCAATCCGTCTTGGCACGTGCCGCAGTCGATCATCAAGAACGAGTTTCTGCCGCGCTACGGCCGCGACCCAAACATCTTCGCCCGCATGGGCCTGGAGGTGAAGCGGAACCACGACGGCACATTGAGCGTCACGCAGCCGCCCGGCGCCGGCAACGCGCTCGGCCGCATCAAATTCAATTTCCCCAACCAATTCTCGGTCTACTTGCACGACACGCCGCAGAAGCAGCTATTCGCCGCCGACAAGCGCGCGTTCAGCCACGGCTGCATGCGGGTGGAGAATCCGGCCAAGTTCGGCGAAGTCATTCTTCATCTGGCGATGAACGGTCCGGCGCCGGATGCGCAGCAGCTCAGCGCGCTGTTCGGCCGGGGCGAGCGCACCTTCAAGCTCGACGAGCGGCCGATGGTGCATCTCACCTACCAGACCGCCTTCGTCGACGACGCCGGCAGACTGCAATTGCGCGAGGACATCTACGGCTTCGACGAGCGCATCCACACGATCCTGCAAAGCGAGGAGCGGCGCATCGCCGACCTCGCCCCGCCGCAGGACGCCAAGCGCGCGCAGGCGAGCGCGCAGGCCAATCAGGACATTCTGCACCGGGTCGAGCGCGGCGAAGCGGCGGATGCCTTCGCCTATTTCGACCATCTGTCGAACGCGCGGCTGCACAGCGAGCCGCGGCCGGCTGCGGCCCGCGGCCGGCCGGTCGCCACTGCCGGGTTCCATCCCGAGCCCCAACAGTCGCCTTTCCCCTTTTTAGCCATTTTCGGCCGGTAGGAATTTGGCCGTCAGGGCGGGGGTGGACGCTAAGTACTCGGTAACCCTTCCCGAAAAGACTGCATAACTGTCGCAGCCGCAGCTCTCCGCTGCGGGGGAGCTGGCTTTGGGATCGCGAGATTCACGGGTGACGGCAGTGTCGGTTGGTGCGTGGCGCGAGCGGAATCTCGCCTTGTCTGTCGTCCGCGCCGGCGCACGGCTCAGCGTCGCCGGAATGCTGCTGCTGGGCGCCAATAAATCGCTGCAGAGCGCCGTCGCCGACGGCGACACTCGCACGATCTCCTTCCATCACGTCCATACCGGCGAAGACATCACCATCACCTACAAGCGCGACGGCCGCTACGACGATGCCGCATTGAAGAAGCTCGACTGGTTCATGCGCGATTGGCGCAAGCAGCAAGAAACCCACATGGACCCCCATCTGTTCGATCTGATGTGGGAGACCAATCGCGCCGTCGGCGGCAAGGAACCGATCCAGGTGATCTGCGGCTACCGTTCGCCGGGCACCAATTCCATGCTGCGCGCCCGCTCGCGGGCTAGCGGCGTCGCGCAGTTCAGCCAACACATCAACGGCAACGCCATCGATTTCTACATTCCCGGCGTGCCGCTCGCAGAGATTTCGCGCCGAAGGGCTGCGCCTGCAGCGCGGCGGCGTCGGCTTCTATCCGACCTCCGGCTCTCCGTTCGTGCATCTGGACACCGGCACCATCCGGCACTGGCCGCGCATCCCGCGCGAAGAACTGGTCAAGATCTTCCCCGATGGGCGCACCGTGCATATCCCCGCCGACGGCCACCCGCTGCCCGGCTACGCGCTGGCGCTCGCCGACGTCGAGCGCCACGGCGCGGTGCCGTCGGGAACGTCGCTCGAGGCCGCACGCGCAGCCGGCGTAATCACCCCGCACCAGGAAGAGATTGCCGCCGAAGGGCCGGCCAAGCGCAGCCTGCTGGCCAGGATTTTCGACGGCGAGGAGCAGGATGAGCAGCCGGCGCCTAAAGCGACGCGTGTGGCCGTCGCCGGCCTGAGCCCGCCCAAGACCAAGGCCGTGCCGGTCGAGCACATCGTGCCGCTGCCAGCGGCGCGGCCGAAGACTTTCGCCGTGGCGTCGATCCTGCCGCGGCCGCGCCCGGCCGAACAGAAGATGACGACGGCCTCGCTGTCGAACAATACGTTCGCCGACCGCGGCGATTGGCGTGGCGCGGTGCCGGGGCCGGCACTGCCGGCGCCGATCGCGGCCGGCACGCGCTATGAGGTGGCGTCCGCCGAGGCGGTTCGCGTCGGCGACGATGCGCTCGCCTACGCCAACGAGCCGGCGGCGCCGCTCACGGCGCGCACCCGCCCGATGGGCTCGCGCCTACCGCAGATGCCGGCGGAAGCGCGCATCGTCCCTTCGACGGCGAACACCACCGCCGTCTTGAAGCCGCCGCTGACGGCGGAACAGGCGACGAGCGTCGGCGAACAGACCGGCAGCCCGTGGCTGCGCGCCGCGATGTTGACGCCGAGCGTGCGCTATATGACCGCATCACGGTTTGGCGCGGTCGATCCGCGCTGGCAGCATGAGCTGCTGCATAAGCCGGCGCAGTCGCTGACGATGACCTTCTCGGCCGATCCGAATCTCGGCATGGTCGCCGACCGCTTCACCGGCAACGCCGTGGTGTTCCTGGCGACCTCCACCTTCGCACCGCCGCAGACGACGGCATCGCTGCGGTAGGCACCTATCGGGCAACAAATTCGGCGTCATGCGCCGGCTTGACCCGCGCATCCATGATGCGCGCGCCATGCAATCCCGCCGCATGTAACGCCAATCTTGTGGAAGCTCGTCATGGATTGCCGAGTTCAAGCCCGGCAATGACGGCGAAGAATCCTACTGCAACATCCCGAGCGCGTGCATGTAGGTCTCGAGCACTTCCTGCTCTTCGCGGCGCTCGTCGGTGTCCTGCTTGCGCAGACGCACGATGGTGCGCAAAGCCTTGACGTCGAAGCCGTTGCCCTTGGCCTCGGCGTAGACGTCGCGGATGTCGTTGGAGGTCGCCTTCTTCTCTTCTTCGAGGCGTTCGATGCGCTCGACGATGGCTTTGAGCTGGTCCTTGGCGAAACGGGTGGCCGGTTGTTCTTTTTCTGCGGTGGCGCTGGCGGGCATCGATCTCTCCTTGTCACGAACGTGACAGGAAGCTTTCGGAGTTGCCCTCTCCAAGGTCAAGCAAAGCGCGGCGTCATCCACGCTGTTCACATCCTGTGCAGGAATCAGTGCTGAGGCCTGGACTTTTCGAAGCCGGCCTTTTGCTCGGCCGAGGCCTCTTTCTGGTACTTCTTGCGCCATTCGTCATAAGGCATGCCGTAGACGATCTCGCGGCTCTCGTCCTTGCTCATGGCGACGCCTTTGGCATCGGCGGCGTCCTTCATCCAGTTCGACAGGCAATTGCGGCAGAAGCCGGCGAGATTCATCATGTCGATGTTCTGCACGTCGGTGCGCGAACGTAAGTGTTCGACCAGGCGCCGGTAGACGGCGGCCTCGAGTTCGGTGCGGGTCTTGTCGTCCATGCGACGATCCTGCCTTTCCGCGGCACAACATAAGTGCGCGCCGGACCGAGTTCCAGATGCCGGCTATTGCGCCTTGCGCAGTTCCGGATTCGCCGCCAGCCGCGCGGTGTTCAGCCGGTGCACGATGAAACATACGACCGCGGCGATGAAGAACGGCACGGCGCCCCACAGATAGAGGTGCTCGACCGGCCAGCCGATCAGCAGCGCCCCGGTCAACGGCCCGACGATCGAGCCGATGCGGCCGATGCCGAGTTGCCAGCCCGAACCGTTGGCGCGCAGCGAGGTCGGGTAGATCAGCGCCCCGACGCCGTTTAGTCCGGTCTGGATGCCGAGCACGAGGAACCCGGCAAAGAACGTCGCCACCAGTAGCGCAGTCGGCGAGGTCAGGCCGGCATAGCCGATGGAGGCGACCACCGGCACCGCGCAAGCGAACAAAACCGCAAGCGCCAGGAAGCGGTGGCGCTGGAACCACCAGCACAATCCGATCGCCGCGACGGTGCCGCCCACTTGCAGCAGCGCGCCGGAGAGCGCCGCCGTCGCCGGCGGTAGCTTGGCCGCGGTCATCAAGATGGGCGTCCAACTGATGAGGAAGAAGTAACCCATCAGGTTCAAGGCAAACAGCAGCCACACCAGCGGCGTGATCAGCGCCAACCCGTCGTGGAAAAGATAGGCCGGATTGAAGCCGGGAAACTGCTTCTCGTCCTCGATGACGAATTTGGCATTGGCCGGCATCGCATAACCGGGCTGGATCGACCTGATGGTCGCTTCCATCTTGCCGCGCTGGCTTTCGTGCAGCGCCATGTATTTGATCAATTCCGGCAACCCCATCCAGGCCACCAGCGCGATGACGATCGGCGCGATGCCGCCGATATAGAACAGGATCTGCCAACCGTGCGTTGGCACCAGCACGGCGGCGACGAAGCCCGGAATGGCGCCGCCAAGCGGAACACAGGCAACCGCGAGAATGGCCAAAGTCGCGCGCATCTGCCGAGGCGCGGATTCGGCGTTGATGGCAACCGCGTTGGGGATCACGCCGCCGATGCCGACGCCCGCCAGGAGCCGCAGCCAGAACATCTGCGTGAGGTCGGTCGAGAAGGCGGCGATCAGGGTGAACACGCCGAAGACGATGTTCGCCCAGACCAGCGCCGCCTTGCGGCCGTAGCGGTCGCCCACCCAGCCGAAGATCGCCGAGCCAAACAGAATGCCGACAAGGCTCGCGGAAAACACCGGACCTAGCGAGCCGGGCTTTAGTCCCCACTCCTTGACCAGACTCGGCGCGGCGAAGGCGATCGCGGTGATGTCGTAGCCGTCGATCAACACCATGAAGAACGACCAAGCCAGCAGCTTGATCTGGAATGAGCTTAAGCCGCGTTCGTCGAGCAGGCGCGACACCTGCACGACCGCTTGATCCGCCATTGGTCCCTCCCCGAAATATTCTTTGTTCTTACGGGCCGTTCACGACCCTTACACCAATGCTATTCCGGCGCCGCCGCCGGGGAAAGCGGGGTGTCCCGCATTTCAGGACGGAGAAATGGGCAAAATCAACTCGGACGGATGCGCCGCATCGTGGTGAATGGTGTCGCCGCCGATCTTGTCCGGCCGGTAATAATGCGGCCAGAGCTGCTCGCTGACGGGCGAATCGCCGTTGACGATCTCTAGCCGCAGCCGGTGACCCTTCTGGATAAGGTAGGCCATCGGCTCCAGGCTGATCTCGAACTTGTAGATCTCGTTCGGCGTCAGCGGCTGCGGATCGGTGTGCGTGTGATACGGCACTAGTTCAGTGCTGTGCTTGGGGTCGAGTGCGCGATGCGAGGCGCGCAGCCAGCCGCGCGTGATCAACTCGGCGAACGGATTCAATCCCTTCGCACGATCGTCAGGCGCTTGCGGAAACTGGTCGGCGAGCTTGACGAAGAAATCCGTGTCACGCGCGGTCGACGACGCATAGAGCACGAGCTTGATTGGCCCGCAGATCTGGAGATCCCCGCCGAGCGGCGCGGTAGTGAAAGTGAGCACCCGGCGTACCGGATCAAAGCCGCCGGCCGGGCCGGTCGGCCCGAAACCGACCACCCCGGCGACCCAGCCGGGATAGGATATTGATAGCTCGTTGACGCCGCGCCGGCGGCGGCTTGCGGTGCCAGCCCGCCGTCGTTCAACGACGTGACGCTGCCGGACGTCGAGCCATTCAAGAACCAACGCGTGTATTTGACGCCCGGCGGCGGCCAGGTCTCGGCACTGCGCATGACGTTGGCGCCGCGCACCGCGTATTCCACATTCGGCCGCGCCAGATAGTCGGTGCTCTTGCCTTTGAGATAATGATCGTAAAACGGCAGCATCACGCGCTTGTGGAAGTCCATACTGGAAAATTCCGCCGCCGCCGCCCAGGCATTCGGCACGCCCGACATGCGCAGTTTCTTCGGTCCGCTGGCGCGCAGGTAGCCGTCGATATTGCCGCGCGTGTGCAGCTGAATTTTGCCCCACACGCCGCTCGAGTAGAGCGGGACCTTGATGCGGTCGAGAAATCTCCCAGGCGCTGCGCTCGCGCCAGAAGTCATCGTAAGTCGTATGCGCGGCGACCATGCCGGTGAGATCGGTGTCCTGGTCGCGCGACGGACCGCTCGCCGGATAGCGATTGATGAAGCGGTTTTGATACCACCAGTAACCGGGAAAGAAGTCGCACGGGATGCCGCCGTGATAGCAGCCGGCGCGGTAGGCATCCGCCAATCCGTCATGGGCGGCAATGCACGCGAGCGAGGGCGGCGCCAGCGCGCCCATGAACCATTGCAGCATGCAAAAATACGACTGGCCGATGCCGCCGACCTTGCCGGTACACCACGGCTGCGCGCCGATCCATTCGATCACGTCATAGAGGTCGTTCTGCTCGCCGCGGCCGAGAAACTCGAACTGACCGCCGGAGCGGCCGCTGCCGCGCACGTCCATATGGACATAGGCGTAGCCCTGCTCGACGTACCATTCGATCGGTCCGGTCTCGCGCCACAGAAACTGCGCGCTCGCCGGAAGGCTGTTGTTGTCGAAGCGATAGGGCGCCGCGCCAATCAGCGCCGGATATGGGCCGGCGCCGTCCGGCCGGTAGACGCGTGCGCCGATTGACGTTCCGTCGCGGGCGGCGATTTGTACGATGTCGTCGATCATGGGCGCCCCACTTCAGATCACAATCCGAAGTCGTGATATCTATGCATGTTTTCGCCCGGCTGGGCAGCTAGGATCGGACATGGATAGCAGCCCGCGCGCTTTTCTCGAGGAGTTGTTTCGCACGGCGGTTGCCGCGGCGCATCCCTCGACGTTCCTTCAGCCGCTGTTGCCGCCGCCGCCCAAGGGCCGGCTTATTCTGCTTTCTGCCGGCAAGGCGGCGGGCTCCATGGCCGAGGTCGCGGAAGCGCATTATCTCGACCGCCTGCGTATCGCCGCGGAGCGGTTGAGCGGCGTTGCGGTCGCACGCCACGGCTACGGCCGGCATCTGCGGCGCGTGCGCATGATCGAAGCCGGCCATCCGATCCCGGACCAGGCCGGCCTCGAAGGCGCCGAGCGCGCGCTGGCGCTCGCCGACGGCGCGGGCGCGGACGATCTCGTGCTGGTGCTGATGTCGGGCGGCGCCTCCGCCAACTGGATCGCGCCGGCCGACGGCATCACCTTCGCCGACAAGCAGGCGGTCACGCGCGCGCTGCTGCGTTCGGGCGCGACCATCGGCGAGATCAATACGGTGCGCAAACATCTCTCGCGCATCAAGGGCGGACGGCTGGCGCGCCACGCCCATCCGGCGAAGCTTCTCACCATCGCTATCTCCGACGTGCCGCGCGACGAGCCGTCCGCCATCGGCTCCGGCCCGACCGTGCCCGATCCGACTACGCTCGCCGATGCGCGCGCGCTCGTCGCCAGGTACCGGCTCGACCTGCCGGCGACCGTCACCGCCGCGCTCGCCGACGCGCGCAACGAAACGCCGAAACCCGGCGACCCGATCTTCGAAGACACCGCGTTCGTGCTGGCGGCACGGCCGGCGGATTCGCTTGCCGCCGCGGAGGCCGCCGTGCGCGCCGCCTGCTACGATTGCGTGTCGCTCGGCGATCGGGTCGAGGGTGAGGCGCGCGAGGTGGCGGCGGCGCACGCCAGGCTCGCGCGCGACCTGCGCGCCCAGGGCAAGCGCGCGGTGATCCTCTCGGGCGGCGAATTGACAGTCACCATCCGTGGAAAAGGCCGCGGCGGGCCGAACCAGGAATACGCCCTGGCGCTGGCGATCGCGCTGGCCGGCCTCCCGGGAGTGGCGGCGCTCTCCGCCGACACCGACGGCACCGACGGCGGCATCGGCGAGGTCAGCGATCCGGCCGGCGCATTGCTCGACGGCGGAACCGTGGCGCGCGCCGAGGCGCTTGGCCTCGTTCCCGCCGCGTTTCTTGCCGACAATAATTCGACCGCATTTTTCGCCGCCCTTGGGGATTTGCTTGTGACCGGGCCCACTTACACCAACGTGAACGACTTGCGCGCCATCATCGTTGACAGGGTGTGACCGATCACGCGACAAAACCCGACGAATCAATCAGCGATAACCGCTTGACCGCATTGCCCCGCTCTTCCATCACGCACTGCATCCTCGCCACTGTTGCGCTCGCGACGGCCCTGCTGGCTGCCTCGGCGCAGCCGGCGAAGGCCGATTTCCGGCTGTGCAACAACACCGGCAGCCGGGTCGGCATCGCGCTCGGCTACAAGGACGCAGAAGGCTGGACCACCGAAGGCTGGTGGAACGTGTCGGCGCGGTCGTGCGAAACTCTACTGCGCGGCGCGCTGGTGGCGCGTTATTATTACATCTACGCGGTCGATTACGACCGCGGCGGCGAATGGTCGGGTCACGCATTCATGTGCTCACGCGAGAAGGAATTCACCATTCGCGGCACCGACAACTGTCTGGCGCGCGGCTACGACCGCACCGGCTTTTTCGAGGTCGACACCAGCGAGCAGCGCTCCTGGACGGTGCAACTGACCGACAGCGCCGAGCAGAAGCCCTCCCTGCCCTTGCCGGCGCGAACGCCGCCCGTGGCGCAGCGCCCGCCGGTCACGCCATCGCCGCCGGCCGGAGTCAGCAAGCCATGAGACGCCTGCGCCGGGCCAAGATCGTCGCCACGCTCGGACCGGCCTCTTCCGACGCCGTGATGATCGCGAAGCTGTTCAAGGCCGGCGCCGACGTTTTCCGCATCAATATGAGCCACACCAGCCAGGACCGCATGCGCGAACTGGTCGGCATGATCCGCGGCGTCGAGAAGGACACCGGCCGGCCGATCGGCATCCTGGTCGATCTGCAGGGACCCAAGCTGCGGCTCGGCACTTTCGCCGGCGGATCGGCGATGGTGACGAGCGGTGATACTTTTGTGCTCGATTCCGATCCCGCCCCCGGCGACGCCACGCGCGCCTACCTGCCGCATCCGGAAATCTTCGCCGCGGTCGCACCCGGGCGCACGCTGCTGATCGACGATGGCAAGGTGCGGCTCACGGTCACTGAGGCCGAGCCCAAGCGCATGGTGACGCGCGTCGAGGTCGCCGGCAAATTGTCCGACCGCAAGGGCGTGAGCCTGCCCGACTCGACAATCCCCTTCTCCGCCTTGGCCGAGAAGGACCGCTCCGATCTCGAGGCCGCGCTCAACGCCGGCATCGACTGGGTGGCGTTGTCGTTCATCCAGCGGCCGGAGGATATCGCCGAAGCAAAGAAAATCACGCGCGGGCGCGCCGCGGTGATGGCCAAGATCGAGAAGCCGCAGGCGGTCACCCGCCTCTCGGAAATCATGGATCTCGCCGACGCGCTGATGGTGGCGCGCGGCGACCTCGGCGTCGAAATGCCGCTGGAAAAAGTGCCCGGCGTGCAGAAGCAGATGACGCGCATGGGCCGCGTCACCGGCAAGCCGGTGGTGGTGGCGACGCAGATGCTGGAATCGATGATCAATTCGCCGGTGCCGACGCGCGCGGAAGTCTCCGACGTCGCCACCGCGATCTTCGAAGGCGCCGACGCGGTGATGCTGTCGGCGGAATCGGCGGCGGGGAAATATCCGGTGGAAGCGGTCGCCACCATGAACCGCATCGCCGAGGAGATCGAGGGCGATCCAATCTACCGCAGCATCATCGACTCGCAACGCGCGGTGCCGGAGGCGACCGGCGCCGATGCCATCGCCGACGCCGCCCGCCACATCGCCGACACGCTCGATCTCGCCGCGGTGGTGTGCTGGACTTCGTCGGGGTCCACTGGCCTGCGTATGGCGCGCGAACGGCCGCGGCCGCCGATCGTGGCGCTGTCGCCGAATATCGCCACCGGCCGCCGGCTGGCGGTGGTATGGGGCGTGCATTGCGTGATCACCGAGGACGCGCACGATCAGGACGATATGGTCGACCGCGCCAGCCGAATCGCTTTCAGCGAAGGCTTCGCCAAGGCGGGGCAGCGCGTGATCATCGTCGCCGGCGTGCCGCTCGGCACGCCGGGCGCGACCAACATGCTGCGCATTGCCTATGTGGGCTGCGGAGGCGGCGGACTAAATATCCCGGCCCTCGACCTTTTCCTGCAAGGTTTTCACCAGGTCGGGGATGCGTTCCAGCCGCGGATAGATCGCCAACGCACGGCGATAGACCTCGAGCGCCTGCTTGTCGTCGCCGAGATCCTGCATGATCAGGCCGAGGCCGGACAAGGCGCCGAAATGGCGCGGCTCGCGGCGCAACACCTCGCGGATATCGGCGAGCGCGTGGCCGTAATCTTTTTTCATGTAGTAGATGGTGGCGCGCCGGTTCCAGGCTTCAACGTAGTTCGGCCTGATCTTGATGACCGCGTTGATCAGCTTGATCGCGAGGTCGATATCGTGCTGCTCGAGCGCGGTCTGCGCGCGCGCCATCAGCAGCGTGGTCGTGTCGCTGCGCGTCGCCGCCCACAGCGCCCAGATGCGCCCCTCGATCGCCTTGGCGGTGACGTCGTCGGGCGCGATCTTGAGTGCCCCGAACAGGAAATCGAGATTGTGCGGGGCATTGCCGCGCTGGACATGCGGCAGTTTCTTCGGCGGCTGCACCCAGTCGCTCGGCGCGGCGGCGGCGGGCACAGCAAAAGCCGCCGCTATGGCGGCAGTAAATATGCTTGCGAGGAATCGCGAGCGCATAAGCGGAGATTAATATCTCCGCTGAGGCAAATATAGGGCGACGAAAGTACGAACAGGCCGCGGGCGGAGCCAGCCTCGCGCTCAGCCTTGGCGCGCTTTGAAGCGGCGATTGGTCTTATTGATGATATAGACCCGGCCCTTGCGCCGCACGATGCGGTTGTTGCGGTGGCGGCCGCGCAGGGATTTCAAAGAGTTACGGACTTTCATGACGATCTCTGGGTTCGCTGTTGGCCGCGTACATAGCAGCCTTGCCGCCGCTGTCAACGCAACGAGCCCGGCCGGCGAGGGCCGATCGGCCGCTGGCGGCGTGATGGTGGGCGCGACAGGGATCGAACCTGTGACCCCTACCATGTCAAGGTAGTGCTCTTCCGCTGAGCTACGCGCCCTTTGCTGGGTTTGGTCTTATCGGCTCCAAACTGGCGAGGCAAGCCGCCCGCCAGGCGGTCACGCCGGCCTCAAGCCGCCAGCAGCTTCTGCACTTCGTTGACCAGGTCGCGCAGATGGATCGGCTTGGACAGCACCTTGGCGTGCTTGGGCGCTGTGGAATCGGCATTGAGGGCGACGGCGGCAAAGCCGGTGATAAACATAATCTTGATGTCGGGGTCGAGCTCGGCGGCCCGGCGGGCAAGCTCGATGCCGTCCATCTCGGGCATCACGATATCAGTGAGCAGAAGCTCGAACGGTTCCTCGCGCAGCCGCTGATAGGCGGACAGCCCGTTATCATAGGAGGTCACGTCGAATCCGGCATTCTGCAGCGCCTTGACCAAAAAGCGCCGCATGTCGGTGTCGTCTTCCGCCAGGAGGATCTTTGACATGTTACCCAAACGCCCCGTCCCGGCCGCCCACCCGGGGGGCCCCTAACACCCCATAAGACTTATGCCAGGTAAATAACGCGTGAACCAAAAGCATGGCTTGGCATTAGGCTGCAACGCATAGACAATAGACCGTTATAGGGGCCGGTTGGGCCGGTCCCACCGCGATACTACCGGCGCCGATATGGCCATCCATGAGTGAAATCCACGACGAATTAGACCCGCCTTTCGAGGTTCTGGAGCCGGTCGTGGTCAAGGCGCCGGTGCTGTTCAACTCGCCGCACAGTGGCTCAACCTATCCGCGCGATTTTCTCGGCGTCTCGCGGCTCGATATCGCTACTTTGCGCCGGTCGGAGGACAGTTTCGTCGACGAACTGATCGCCGGCGTGGTCGGCGATGGTTTTCCGTTGATGCGCGCGCATTTCCCGCGCTGCTTTGTGGACGTCAACCGCGAGCCCTATGAACTCGATCCGCGCATGTTCGAGGGGCGGCTGCCCTCGTTCGCCAATACCCGCTCGATGCGGGTGGCCGGCGGCCTGGGGACCGTGGCGCGGGTGGTCGGCGACGCGCAGGAAATCTACGGCCAGCGCATTCCGGTCGACGACGCGTTGCGCCGGATTGAGAGCCTGTACAAGCCCTATCATCGCGCGCTGCGCCGGCTGTTTTCTAGGCTGCACCGCGACTTTGGCGCGGCGGTTCTGATCGACTGCCATTCAATGCCGTCGAGCGCCGGCCACAAGGACGAGCGGCCGCGGCCGGAATTCGTGCTTGGCGACCGCTACGGCACGAGTTGCGTCGGTGTGGTGGCGGAAACCGTGGAACGCACGCTGCGCACGCTCGGCTACACGGTGAGCCGCAACAAGCCCTACGCCGGCGGCTTTATCACCGAGCATTACGGCAATCCGGCCGCCGGCCTGCACGCCATCCAGCTCGAGATCAACCGCGCGCTTTACATGGACGAGCGCCGCTACGAGCGCTCCGGCACATTCGGCCAACTTGCCGCCGATATGGAAACGCTGGCGCGGCGCCTGGGCGAGATTCCACTGGACGAGCTGCGGCCGTATCGCGCGGCGGCGGAATAAAAAAAGGGCCGCTCGCGGTTGCAAGCGGCCCAAGTCTAGGGAGGAAACGCCCAAGGAGGGCAACGATAGCTCTCGCTACCGCATTGCAATAAATTACACCGCGACGCACAAAAATCAAGGCTGGATACCCCGTTTACCATGATAATTATGCATAGCTGGGTACCATTTTCCTGCCGCCAACTTTTGCGCTATGCGAAATAATCAGGCGTCGCCCCTCCGCACTGCAACAGAAAATTACGTCGGCGACCCACGGCAGAACCGAAAATTGCGCCCGCCGTTGCTCGGCCGCGCTAGCGAGTACTGACGCGCAAGGTTTGCGTGTGTGGTTGCCGAGCGGCCAACACTTCGATAGGTCGGGGCGACGCGCAAAGCAGGCGGCATGACGGCCATCGATTTCTCAAGTTTTGTCGACCAGCTCGCCGCCGTGTCGGGCGAGACGATCCTGCCGTTCTTTCGCACGGCGCTGGCGATCGACAACAAGCAGGCCCGCGGCTTCGATCCGGTCACCGCCGCCGACCGCGCCGCCGAGCAGGCCATGCGCGCGCTTATCCGCCGCAATTTCCCGGACCACGGCATCGTCGGCGAGGAATACGGCGCCGACCGCAGCGACGCCGAATATGTCTGGGTGCTCGACCCGATCGACGGCACCAAGTCCTTCATCACCGGCATGGTCGCCTGGGGCACGTTGATCGGCTTGATGCGCTTCGGCGAACCAGTGTTCGGCATGATGAACCAGCCCTTCACGCGCGAGAAATTTTCGGGCGACGGCGGTGCGGCGCGTTACCGCGGACCGGCGGGCAACCGCGATCTGCACGTGCGCGCCTGCGCGACGCTTAACGACGCGATCCTGTCCACCACCAGCCCGCTCTTGATGAACGACGCCGACCGCGGCGCCTTCGGCCGGCTGGAAGGCACGGTCAAGCTCTCGCGCTACGGCGGCGACTGCTACGCCTATTGCATGCTGGCGGCGGGGCTGATCGATCTGGTGGTGGAGACCGAGATCAAGCCGCACGACATCATCCCGCTGATCCCGATCGTCACCGGCGCCGGCGGTATCGTCACCACCTGGGAGGATGGGCCGGCGCAAAACGGCGGGCGCATCCTGGTCGCTGGCGATAAGCGCGTGCACGCGGCGGCGTTGGACGTGCTGGCGAAGATCTAATAGCGCGGCGTGCCCGGCACGAAGGCGTCGAAGGCCGCCCAGAACTGGGCGCGGTAATGATCCTGCTCCTGCAGGATCTCATGCTTGGCGCCGGCCAAAATGAGATGGCGCCCGGCCAGCAAATTCATCCCGAAAGTCTCGATCGCCGGTGTCGAGACCACCTCGTCGCGGCCAGCCGCGACCAGCAGGATCGGCTGCCGGAGGTGGCCCGCGTAATCCGGCGCGGCGAACCGCTTCATCAGCCGCAGCGCGGCATCGGCCCAGGCCACCGTCGGCGCGCCAATGCCGAGTTCGGGCGCCGCTTCGAGCACCGCCATGTTGCGGGCGTAGCGCACCGGATCGGAGGTAAGCACGTTGCCGACGAAATCCTCGGCGCCGATCGGCTTGCCGTCGCCGGTCGGCACGTAGCCGGAGCCGCGTCCCAGCACCCGCATGAAACGCGCCAGCGGCCCGGCCACGGCGGTGAGCTTGCCCGGCCGCAGCGCAATCATCGGCGCCGAGAGCACCATGCGGTCGAACCAGCGGTTGCCGTCATGGCAGGCGCGGATGCCGATGGCCGCACCCATGGAATGGCCGAGCGCGAAGATCGGCGGCGGGCAGTCGGGCAGCACGACCTGATCCATGATCGCTTCGAGGTCGGTGGCGTATTCGGAAAAATGCCGCACGTGACCTTTCAGCCGGTCGGACAGCGCGCGGTCGGACATGCCCTGCCCGCGCCAATCGAACGTCGCCACCGCGAAGCCGCGCGTGTGCAGATCGCGTACGGTCTCGAAATATTTCTCGATGTATTCGGCGCGGCCTTGCAGCACGACCACCGTGCCTTTGCGCCCGGGCGGTGGCGCCCAGCGCGCGAAGCGCAAGGTGACCCCATCCGGGGTTTGGATGCTGCCGGTCACCACATCGTCGGGCACCGGATTGGCGGGAATGGAAACGAGTTTCATGGAGCCCGAAAATGAGCCGACGCGCGGTGGCCTCGCGCCTTATAGCAGGGCCGGGAAGCGGCTCAATCATACCGCCGACGATGAATTAAAACATTGCTATTTCAATAGGTTATGTCCAGGCGCCGGCGCCTCTTGCGAGCCCGAAATCACGTTCCCATATCCATTTCGCGCAGGCCACACCGGCTGCGCTCGGGCGTTCGGTTCGGCCCTATGGCGGACCGCCCGCATGTCGCTCAACTCAAGGAGGATATGCCATGCGTACGTTTGATCTTGCTCCCCTCTATCGTTCCACCGTTGGCTTCGACCGGCTGTTCTCGATGCTGGATGGATTTGAATCCGCCCCGGGCTACCCGCCCTACAACATCGAGCGGACCGGTGAAAACGAATATCGCGTGACCGTCGCGGTCGCCGGCTTCGGCGAGAAGGAGCTTTCGATCGAAGCGAAAGAGAACACGCTGACGATCAAAGGCGCCAAGCAGACGAAGGAAGAGCGTAGCGGCGAGGTGCTCTATCAGGGCATCGCGGCGCGCACGTTCGAGCGCGTCTTCCAGCTTGCAGACCACGTCCAGGTCAAGAGCGCGAGCCTCGAGAACGGATTGTTGCACGTCGATCTCGTGCGCGAGATCCCCGAGGCGAAGAAGCCGCGCCAGATCCCGATCGGCAACGGCAATGCCAAGCCGCAGGTGGTCGACACGAAAGCCGCGGCCTAACTTCGAAGCTTCACCGACAGACGGCAGCGCCCCGGAACTCCGGGGCGCTTTCGTTTTGCGGCCTTGGCTGGCGCGACAGCATCAGAAACGCATCAGTTGTCTTATTTTTCGGCGCCCGGCGCCGAACTCTTTTCCGGTCGTCGGTTCCCGCAGTCACGCTTAAGCGGTTAACCGGCCTGGAAAATTGCCACAGCGTGAATGGCGCAACGGCATTGCGTCGGCAGCCCGCGCGTGGTCCTCTTCTTGCTTGGTGAGAAGGCGTCGCGGCAACAAAGCGAAAGATCCAGCCAATTCCGGCGTGGACCAGCCTTGTGTGGCGGGGCAAAATTTGGCATGGTCTATTAGGACAGTAATACTGTCCTAATAGCTGGCGATCACGATGCCGGCCTTTGCAGGCAGGGCTGACATCGATGGCGCCCAAAGGGAGCGGCCACGGTGGCGACGGCCAAGCAAGGCTGCCCTTCTCGAGATCGGTTGCGTGGTCGTCGCGGCCCTTGAAGGGCCTGCGAGCGAGGTGAGTGCGCCGGAGGCCGCGACGCCGGCGAGGCAGGATGAGATGAGCAAGGACCGGAACAGAGCAGGATTGGTCGAGCGCGGGATCGCGGCGCAATCTCACGACGTCGCGCCGTTGCGTGGCGACAGCGCCGATCCCGGCACGCCGCCGGTGCAAGGCCTCTACGATCCCGCGCTCGACAAGGACTCCTGCGGCGTCGGCTTCATCGCCGACATCAAGGGCCGCAAGTCGCACCAGATCGTCGAGGACGGTCTGCGCATTCTCTGCAATCTCGAGCACCGCGGCGCGGTCGGCGCCGACCCGCGCATGGGCGACGGCGCCGGCATCCTGGTGCAGATCCCGCACAAGTTCTTCGCCAAGAAGACCGCCGAGCTCGGCTTCAAGCTGCCGGAGCCGGGCGAATACGCCATCGGCCAGCTGTTCATGCCGCGCGAGACCGAACTGGCGGCAGATCATCCGCGACATCTACGCGCGAGGTGATCGCGCGCGAGGGCCTTACGCTGCTCGGCTGGCGCGACGTGCCGACCGACAATTCGACGCTCGGTGAATCGGTCAAGCCGACCGAGCCGGTGCACCTGCAGGTGTTCATCGGCCGCGGCAAGAAGAAGGTCTCCGAGGACGAGTTCGAGCGCCGGCTCTACATCCTGCGCAAGTCGATCTCCGACGCGATCTACCGCCGCCGGGCGCGGCGCATCTCCGGCTATTACCCGGTGTCGATCTCCTGCCGCACGGTGATCTACAAGGGCATGTTCCTGGCCGACCAGCTCGGCACCTATTATCCCGACCTGCACGACCCGGATTTCGAGAGCGCGCTGGCGCTGGTGCACCAGCGCTTCTCGACCAACACCTTCCCGACCTGGTCGCTGGCGCATCCGTACCGCTTCATCGCGCACAACGGCGAGATCAACACGCTGCGCGGCAACAACAACTGGATGGCGGCGCGCCAGGCGTCGGTGTCCTCGCCGCTGTTCGGCGACGACATCAACAAGCTGTGGCCGATCTCCTACGAGGGCCAGTCCGACACCGCCTGCTTCGACAACGCGCTCGAATTCCTGGTGCAGGGCGGCTACTCGCTCGCGCACGCCGTGATGATGATGATCCCCGAGGCCTGGGCGGGCAATCCGCTGATGGACGAGGAGCGGCGCGCCTTCTACGAATACAACGCCGCGCTGATGGAGCCGTGGGACGGCCCGGCGGCGATCGCCTTCACCAACGGCCGGCAGATCGGCGCCACGCTCGACCGCAACGGGCTGCGCCCGGCGCGCTATCTGCTCACCCGCGACGACCGCATCATCATGGCGTCCGAGATGGGCGTGCTGCCGATTCCGGAAAAGGACATCGTCAAGAAGTGGCGGCTGCAGCCGGGCAAGATGCTGCTGGTCGATCTCGACGAGGGCCGGCTCATTCCCGACGAGGAACTGAAGGCGACGCTGGCGAAGAGCCATCCCTACAAGGAGTGGCTCGAGCGCACCCAGATCGTGCTGGAGGAACTGCCGGAGACCGCCAACGAGGCGCCGATCTCCAACCTGTCGCTGCTCGATCGCCAGCAGGCCTTCGGCTACACCCAGGAAGACCTGAAGTTCCTGATGACGCCGATGGCCTCGACCGGCGAGGAAGCGGTCGGCTCCATGGGCAACGACACGCCGATCTCGGCGCTGTCGGACAAGCCGAAGCCGCTGTTCACCTATTTCAAGCAGAACTTCGCGCAGGTGACCAACCCGCCGATCGATCCGATCCGCGAAGAACTGGTGATGAGCCTCGTCTCCATCATCGGGCCGCGGCCGAACCTGTTCGACCTCGAAGGCATGTCGAACACGCAAGCGCCTGGAAGTGCGCCAGCCGATCCTCACCAACGCGGATCTGGAAAAGATCCGCTCGATCTCGCAGATGAGCGGCGATCACTTCAAGTCGCACACCTTCGACATCACCTTCCCGGCCGAGCACGGCGCCGACGGCATGGGCTGGGCGCTCGACGCGCTGTGCGAGCACGCCGAGGAAGCGGTGCGCGACGGCAGCAACATCATCATCCTGTCCGACCGCAAGGCCGGCGCCGACCGCATCCCGATTCCGGCGCTGCTCGCCTGCGCGGCGGTGCATCACCACCTGATCCGCAAGGGCTTGCGCACCTCGGTCGGCCTGGTGGTGGAAACCGGCGAGCCGCGCGAGGTGCATCATTTCGCCTGCCTCGCCGGCTACGGCGCGGAAGCGATCAATCCCTATCTCGCCTTCGAGACGCTGATCGCCATGAAGGACGATCTGCCGCAGAAGCTCGACGAGAAGGAGATCGTCAAGCGCTACATCAAGTCGATCGACAAGGGCCTGCTCAAGGTGATGTCCAAGATGGGCATCTCGACCTATCAGTCCTATTGCGGCGCGCAGATTTTCGACGCCGTCGGCCTGAAGCCGGATTTCGTCGACAAGTATTTCACCGGCACCCACACCCGCATCGAGGGCGTCGGCCTCGCCGAGATCGCGGAAGAGGCGGTGCGCCGCCATCGCGACGCCTTCGGCGATTCGCCGATCTACGCCTCGATGCTCGACGTCGGCGGCGACTACGCCGTGCGCGTGCGCGGCGAGGACCATGTCTGGACCGCCGAGACCGTGGCGCGGCTGCAGCATGCGGTGCGCGGCAATTCGCAGGATCACTACCGCGCCTTCGCCAAGATCGTGAACGAGCAGAACGAGCGCCTGCTGACCATCCGCGGCCTGTTCCGCGTCAAGTCGGCGGAGGACGACGGCCGCAAGCCGGTGCCGATCGAGGAGGTCGAGCCGGCCAAGACCATCGTGCGGCGCTTCTCCACCGGCGCCATGTCGTTCGGCTCGATCTCGCGCGAGGCGCATACCACGCTCGCCATCGCCATGAACCGGATCGGCGGCAAGTCGAACACCGGCGAAGGCGGCGAGGAAGTCAGACCGCTTCAAGCCGCTGCCGAACGGCGACTCGATGCGCTCGGCCATCAAGCAGGTGGCCTCGGGGCGCTTCGGCGTCACCGCCGAATATCTCGTCAACTCGGACATGATGCAGATCAAGATGGCGCAGGGCGCCAAGCCCGGCGAAGGCGGCCAGTTGCCCGGCCACAAGGTCGACAAGACCATCGCCAAGGTGCGCCACTCGACGCCCGGCGTCGGCCTGATCTCGCCGCCGCCGCACCACGACATCTATTCGATCGAGGATCTGGCGCAGCTCATCTTCGACCTGAAGAACGCCAACCCGACCGGCGACGTGTCGGTCAAGCTCGTCTCCGAAGTCGGCGTCGGCACGGTCGCCGCCGGCGTCTCCAAGGCGCGCGCCGACCACGTCACCATCGCCGGCTTCGAGGGCGGCACCGGCGCTTGCCCGCTCACCTCGATCAAGCACGCCGGCTCGCCCGTGGGAGATCGGCCTCGCCGAAACGCATCAGACGCTGGTGATCAACCGGCTGCGCAGCCGCATCGCCGTGCAGGTCGACGGCGGCATCCGCACCGGGCGCGACGTCGTGGTCGGCGCGCTGCTCGGCGCCGACGAATTCGGCTTCGCCACCGCGCCGCTGATCGCGGCCGGCTGCATCATGATGCGCAAGTGCCATCTCAACACCTGCCCGGTCGGCGTCGCGACGCAGGACCCGGTGCTGCGCAAGCGCTTCAAGGGCCAGCCCGAGCACGTCATCAACTATTTCTTCTTCGTCGCCGAGGAAGTGCGCGAGATCATGGCGGCGCTCGGCTACCGCACCTTCAACGAGATGGTCGGGCAGATGCAGATGCTCGACCAGCGGCGGCTGGTGGAGCACTGGAAGGCCAAGGGCCTCGATTTCTCCAAGCTGTTCAACAAGCCGCAGGCGGCGCCGAACACCGCCGATCTACAAGTGCGAGGCGCAGGATCACAAGATCCACGACATCCTCGACCGCAAGCTGATCGCCGAATCGCAAGCCGCGCTCGACCGCGGCGCGCCGGTGCGGCTGCAAACCGTCATCCGCAACATCGACCGCACCGCCGGCGGCATGCTGTCCGGCGAGGTGGCCAAGCGCTACGGCCATGCCGGCCTGCCCGACGGCACCATCCACGTGCGCTTCAACGGCACCGCCGGGCAGAGCTTCGGCGCCTGGCTCGCGCGCGGCATCACCTTCGAGCTCGAAGGCGACGCCAACGACTATGTCGGCAAGGGCCTGTCGGGCGGGCGCATCATCATCCGGCCGCCGGTCGAATCCGGCATCGTGCCGGAGGAATCGATCATCGTCGGCAACACCGTGCTGTACGGCGCGACCGAGGGCGAATGCTATTTCCGCGGCGTCGCCGGCGAGCGCTTCGCCGTGCGCAATTCCGGCGCCATCGCCGTGATCGAAGGCGCCGGCGACCATTGCTGCGAATACATGACCGGCGGCATCGTGGTGGTGCTCGGCGTGACCGGCCGCAATTTCGCCGCCGGCATGTCGGGCGGCATCGCCTACGTGCTCGACGAGGACGGCACGTTCAAGTCCCGCTGCAACATGGCGATGGTCGAGCTCGAGCCGGTGCCGCAGGAAGAAGAGATCGCCGAGAAGGAGTTCGGCCATTACGCCGATCTCGAATCGCACGGCCGCGTCGACGTGATGTCGGACCTGACAGCCAAGGATGCCGAGCGGCTGCGCATGCTGATCGCCAACCATGCGCGCTACACGAATTCCAAACGGGCGGCCGAGATCCTCGCCGATTGGCAGCGTTATCGCCCCTTGTTCCGCAAAGTGATGCCGGTCGAATACCGCCGCGCGCTTGCCGAGATGGCAAAGGAGAAGGCCGCCACCATGCAGGCCGCGGAGTAGTATGGGTAAGGTCACCGGCTTTCTCGAAATCGATCGCAACGACCGCCACTACGCCCCGGTCGCGGAGCGCATCAAGCATTGGCACGAATTCGTGCTGCCGCTGCCGGAGAAGGAGGTCGCGCGACCAGGCGGCGCGCTGCATGGATTGCGGCGTGCCCTATTGCCACGGCACCAGCCGCATCACCGGCGCGCCCACCGGCTGCCCGGTCAACAACCAGATTCCGGACTGGAACGACCTCGTCTACCGCGGCCACTGGGACGAGGCCGCGCGCAATCTGCATTCGACCAACAATTTTCCGGAATTCACCGGCCGCGTTTGCCCGGCGCCGTGCGAGGCGTCCTGCACGCTCAACATCGACGACAATCCGGTCACCATCAAAACCATCGAATGCGAGATCGCCGACCGCGCCATCGCGCAAGGGCTTGAAGCCGGAACTGCCGGCGCACAAGACCGGCAAGAAGGTCGCCGTCGTCGGCTCGGGGCCGGCGGGCTCGCTTGCGCGCAGCAACTCGCGCGCGCCGGGCATGAGGTGCACGTCTTCGAGCGCTGGGCCAAGGCCGGCGGCCTGCTGCGCTACGGCATCCCCGACTTCAAGATGGAGAAGATCCACGTCGACCGCCGCGTCGAGCAGATGCAGGGCGAAGGCGTGCAGTTCCACTACGGCGCCGACAGTCGGCGTCAATGTGCCGATCGACAAGCTCGTCAAGGAGCACGACGCCGTCGTGCTCGCCGGCGGCGCCGAGAAGCCGCGCGATCTGCCGGTGCCCGGCCGCGAGCTCAAGGGCATTCATTTCGCCATGGAGTTCCTGCCGCAGCAGAACCGGCGCGTGAGCAACGAGCCGCTGGGCAAGGTCGAGCCGATCCTGGCGACAGGCAAGAAGGTCGTCGTGATCGGCGGCGGCGATACCGGCTCCGACTGCATCGGCACCTCGATCCGCCAGGGCGCGGTGTCGGTGACCAATTTCGAGATCATGCCGCAGCCGCCCGAGCACGAGAACAAGATGATCGTGTGGCCGGACTGGCCGCTCAAGCTGCGCATCTCGTCGAGCCACGAGGAAGGCGTCGAGCGCGAATTCGCCGTGCTGACGCAGAAATTTTCCGGCGAGAACGGCCAGGTCAAGAAGCTGCATTGCGTGCATGTCGACGCCAAGTTCCAGCCGGTCGCCGGAACCGAATTCGAGATCGAGGCCGATCTGGTGCTGCTCGCCATGGGCTTCGTGCATCCGCTGCACGAGGGCATGCTCAAGGCGCTCGGCGTCGCGCTCGACCAGCGCGGCAACGTCTCGGCCGACACCAACGCCTATTTGACCTCGGTGCCCAAGGTGTTCGCCGCCGGCGACATGCGCCGCGGCCAATCGCTGGTGGTCTGGGCGATCCGCGAAGGGCGTCAGGCCGCGCACGCGGTCGACAAATTCCTGATGGGATCGACGACGCTGCCGCGCTAGGCGGCTAGCGGAACCAGCCGGGCGAGCGGCTGGCCTGCGGAATATCGGCCGGCGGACGCGGAACGCCGCTTTGCGGTGCACGCGGCTTGGTTTCCACCCGATGCTCGACACGCGGCTTCACGCCCGTGGTCTGCAATATCTTCGGCCCCGCCGCCGGGTTTGGGCGCTTCAGGCGGTTTCACCACCGCGATCGGTTCGGTGCGGGCAATCGCATTGGGCGCCGGCGCGGCGGCCGCCGCAGGCGCCGCCGGGGCTGCCGGCACACTCGCCGCCGGCGCAACGCCCTTGCCGTCGCTACCCGGCGGCCAGACGAAATCGTCGGCGCGGCCGGGCGGCGCCGGCACCGGCTCGCCCTTGACCAAGACGCGATTGGCGGTGACGTCGGCATGCACCGGCTGGCTGCCGCCGCCGCCCAAGAGTTCTTCGGAATTTCCCGGCGTCACGGTCAGCGGCACCACTGGCCCGGCCACCGGACGGACTTTCGATTTCGTTTCGCGGCACCGGGACCGATCGGCGCTGCGGGAAACGCCACCGGCACGCGGTTGCTCATGTAGCGGCGGATTTCGCGCTCGACATAATGCGCGAGCTTGCGCGCGCCCGACTTGGTGAAATAGACGCCGTCGGCTCGAGCGCAGCCGCCGCATCTGGCCTTCATAGTCGGGGCCGAAGTTCGAGTACTTGCCGGCCTCGTCGACAAAGCCGTCCCAGACGTCGATGTAGTTCACGCCGGCGCGTTCGGCGCGCGCGCGATAAAGATCGTTGAGGTAGCTGGCGTCGGCGGTGGATTTGGTGCCGCGGATCGCCGGCAGGCCAACCCAGAATACCGGCACGCCCTTGCTCTTGAGCGCCGCGATCGTCTCGTCGATGCGCTTGGAGTAGACCTCGGCCCATTTGTCGCTGCGGAATTCGATGATGCCGTTGGCGCTCTTGCCGCGCTGCGGCTCGGGCGCGATGATCCCCGGTTGATCCTGGTCGTCCGCCTGCTCCTTGGTCTGCGCGTTCTGGTCGGCGTTTTTCTTGTCCTGCTCCTCTTTGGCGGTCTTTTCGGCCTCTTTGGCGAGATCGCGCTCGCGGATGTTCTGCCGGTCGCTAATGCCGAGCATCATGATCACGTAGTTGGGTTTGTCCTGCGCGAGCAGATCGCGCGCGACATGCCACCAGTCGAGATCGCCCTTCGCCTCGTAGCGCAACAGCCCGGAATTGATCTTGTTCTTGCGGACAATGCCGATTTCCGGCGAGTCGGAAAACGCGTCCTCCAGCCCATAGGCGAGCCAATCGGCCATGCCGTCGCCCATCACCACGATCGAGGTCGTGGGCGCCGGCGCATTCGGATCCGGTTTATGCGGCGGCGGTGCGTGCGACGACTCGGTTTGGTACTGCGGTTGCTGCGGCTGTTGGTACTCGCCCGGATAGGACCGCGAGTTATAGCCTCCGCCGCCGAAGAACCCGCCCGAAGAAGCCTCCTTGTTGACGCTGGCGCTAGAAACGGATAGCGGTCATCGGCGCGCTGCGCCTGGGCCGGCATGGGTGAGCGCGACGTCGATGGCGGCGACGCTGGCGCACTCCGCCACGGCCAGAACGACCGCCCCGACGAGCCAACGCGAAAACCAGATCTTGCCAACCATGCGATCGCCCAAGGCCTTAATCTACAAGGGAAAAGGCCGGCCGCGAAGAGGGCCTTGACCCGGCATCCAGGATCAATTGCGCGTAAATAATGTCAACTCGAAGGTGCGCCAGATGACGGTCTGCGTCAGGGTTTACTGGGAATGTAGCCGGCTGAGGATACTGGCCGAGGCAAAGCCGTCGGGAACATGCCCGATCTTCGTCTGGAAATCGCGGATCGCGGCCCTGGTCCTGGCGCCGAACTGCCCGTCCGGCTCGCCGACATCGTAGCCGCGGCGTTCCAGCAATTGCTGCAATTCGAGCCGTTCGCCGCGCGACAGCACCCGCTCGTAACGCGGCCAGCTTCTGCACGAAGGGTGGAGCCCCGCGCAGCCGGTCGGCAAGGTGGCCGATCGCCAGCGCATAGGCCTCGGCCGGATTGTACCGCATGATGACGCGGAAATTCGCCAGCATCAGGAAGCCGGGCCCTTGCACGCCGGCCGGGATCAGCAGGAAGGCGCGCTCGTCCGGCCGCGGGAACGGCTTGTCGCCGGCGCGCGTGATCCCGGCGCGTTCCCAATCGCGGACCGGCATCGCGCGCGCATGGTCGGCGAGCATGAAATTGAAGGTCGCCGGCACCACGACTTCGTAGCCCCAGGTCTGCCCGGTCACCCAGCCGTCTCTTTTCAGGTTGTTGGCGGTCGAGGCGATGATGTCGGGGATCGAATTCGACCACGTCGCGGCGACCGTCGCGATCGAAATCCACCGCGTAGCGCTTGAACGCGGTCGGCATGAACTGGGTCGGGCCGAAGGCGCCGGCCCAGGAGCCGACGAGGCGGTCAGGCTTGACGTCGCCGCGCTGCGAGGATTTCCAGCGTCGAGAGGAATTCCTCGCGGAAATAATTCTGCCGGCGGCCGATGCAGGCGAGCGTCGCGGTCGAGCGGATCACCGGCCGGTCGCCGCCGAGCGTGCCGTAATTGGTTTCCACGCCCCAGATCGCGGCGATGATATAGCGGTCGACGCCATAGGCGCGCTCCACCGCGTCGAAGGTCGAGCGGTAGCGTTCGAGCAGCGCGCGGCCTTGCGCGATGCGCTCTTCGCTGACCAACTGGTCGAGATAGTCCCAGACCGATTTGGTGAATTCCGGCTGCGAGTCGAGCAGATCCATGATGCGCAGGTCGGGCGTCAGCGCCGCGGTATAGGCGGCATAGACATTGCGCGAGATGCCGCGGCGGGCGGCAAGCGGCCACAGGCGCTGCAGGCAGCCCTGGAAATCGGCCGCCGCCGCGCGGATCGCTTCCGCGGTCATGCGCGGATCGCCGGACGAGCCCGATTCGCCGCTCCAGGCCGGCGCTGCGACGGCAGCCGGCGGGATCGACCCGGTGACGCCCGAATAGCGATCGTCGCGCACCTGCGCGGACGCGCCACTGCACGCAATCGCCGTCACGGCGGCGGCCAAGGCGTATCGGTGGATCAGTCGCATCGCGATGCCGGTCTTATTTTCGTCCCTTATGGGTGCCCGGATATCGTTTCGACGGCGTTAATCGTCCGGCGGAACCCATCTGGACCCGCGCCCGCCGCCATGCTTTCTGCTCGCCTGATCGTCTCGAACCCCCGGCAACCATCGTCAGTCTCGCATGACCCGCATCCGCAAAGCCATATTCCCGGTCGCAGGCCTGGGAACCCGCTTCCTGCCGGCGACCAAAGCCATGCCGAAGGAAATGCTGCCGGTGGTCGACCGGCCGCTGATCCAGCACGTCGTCGACGAGGCCTACGAGGCGGGCATCGAGCACCTGATTTTCGTCACCGGCCGGAACAAGGGCGTGATCGAGGACCATTTCGACCGCCAATTCGAGCTCGAGCTCACCTTGACCGAGCGCGGCAAGAAGGCCGAACTCACGCTGCTGTCGGAAGCGCTGCCGGAAGCAGGCACCGTCAGCTTTACCCGCCAGCAATCGCCGCTCGGCCTCGGCCACGCGGTCTGGTGCGCGCGCGAACTCGTCGGCCATGAGCCCTTCGCGCTGCTCTTGCCCGACGTGCTGGTGCAGCACACGCCAGGCTGCCTCGCGCAGATGATCGAAGCGGCGAAAAGCCTCGACGCGAACGCCAACATCATCGCGGTGGAGGAAGTGCCGAAGGAACGCGCCCATATGTATGGAATCGTCGGCGTCGGCGAGACCAAAGGCAAGGCCTTCGCGATCACCAAGATGGTGGAGAAGCCGAAAACCGCCGAGGCGCCGTCCAATCTGTCGATCACCGGGCGCTACATCCTGCGGCCGGAGATTTTCGGCATCCTGGAAAAGCAGGCGGCCGGTGCCGGCGGCGAAATCCAGCTCACTGACGCCATGGTGGAGCTTGCGCGCACGCAGCCGTTCTATGGGCTCAAATTCGAAGGCCGCAGCTTCGACTGCGGCTCCAAGATCGGATTTCTCGCCGCCAACGTGGCCTACGGCCTCGAGCGCCCCGACATCGCGCCCGAATTCCGTAAGGAACTGCGCCGCCTGCTCGGCGAGAAATAATGCCTCCAGCTAGCGCGTGGGCTCATAAACGCGCCGCCAAAAAACCGGCCTGCACAAGCCGCCGACGAATGTCTGGCTTCTCTAATCGGCCGTTCGGGGTCAAGCGCTTTCAGGCTATCCACCACTGCAGTGTCGATGTCGCTCACGGGCTCGCGCTTCTCTTCGGAATCGGCACCAAGGGCCTTCCATCATGGGATCCGAGGACGAGGTGGAACAATCTTTTGGACGGCCTTGCCGTCAGTTGACCGGCAGGTCCAAGCAGACATGCGAACTCACCTCATCCGTCGTCCCGCGAGGGACATCTTTCCACCGCTCGGTGGAACTCGAGTGTCCTCCTGTCGAATTTATCGGATATGATCTTGCAGGGTTGTCATGCTGCTGCCGCGGCTTGCTCCCGGGTCCAGCGGAACTCGGTGCCGTCAACCCAGATGCGGTGCATGATCACGGCCAATCGGCGCGCCAGCGCCACGATCGCCTTTTTCATCCCGCGGCGCCTGGCGATCTGCATCGCCCAGGCCTTGAGCCATGACCATTTCTTGGAACGCATCATACTCTGAGCTGCTTCGTAGAGCATGACCCGCATCATCTCATCCCCACAGCGGGATATTTTGCCGCTCCAATCGACCTCGCCCGATTGATACTTGGCACACGTCAGCCCAAACACCGCCCCGACGGACTTGGATTTGCGGAACCGAGCGGGCACGTCGACGGTGGCGCGATAGGTCAGCGACACCACGGGGCCGACGCCAGGAGTTGTCATCAAGCGCCGGCATACCTCATCGTCTCGGACGATGGCCAGCAAGCGGCAGTGCAGGATGCAGAACTGCTCGCGAAGCGTCCGTCGGACAATGAGCAGTGGTTCGATCAAAGCGGCCAAGTCGGGTAGGTTCTCGACCAGCTCCCTGATGCGGGCCTCGAACCCTACCTTGCCCACCACACCTACTTTGAGACCAAAGTTGCGTAAGGTGCCGCGCAGGTCATTATCGATGGCGATGGCCTTCGACTGCAGCAGCTTACGATGGGTCAGCAACATCCGCAGTTTCTGACTGCGTAACGTCTTCACATGCACCGGGCGGTAAAGTCCCGCCCGTATCATCTGCGCCATGCCACGGGCATCGTTACGGTCGGTCTTGTTGATTTGCGCCTTCAACACCGCCCGCATATGCCGCGTTTCAACACAGATCACCGGCAAGCCCGCTTCGGCCAGCGCACTGAAAAGCCACTGCGACAGTGGCCCGGCTTCCAATCCAATCCGCTTGAAGTGGTAGGCGGGGTTCTTCAGCACCGAAAGAAGTGCCTCAGGTTCGCTCGCTACCTTCACTTCCCGCACGATCCTGCCTGTGTCATCCACAATGCAGACGCTGGTCTCCTTGACCGATACGTCCAATCCAGCAAAATGGTCCATGGCTCACGCTTCTCCTTCTGATGCTTGAGGCCGCTACAACGGACCTCGTTTCACCATCAGCCTGAAGCGCAGCACCCAAAATCTTCAGCTATCCACAAGCTGCCGGCCGATTACCCCATCTTTCGGGGGGTAAAGCGGACGTGGCGCTGACTTGTCGCCATGTCCGCTTATGACCCCATACCGCCCGTTGGCTGCGAGACTTCGCTGCAACGCAGTACGGTCAGCGTGCAGCTACCCCAACTTATAAATGCTCGATCGACTTCTCGATCACCTCGTCGGCGCGAGCGGATAGCGTGGGTGAGAATTCGAGCGCGAGCGCCTTCGCAGTCATGAGATTGATGACAAATTGGAAACCGGTTTCGTGGCCATAACGTTCAAACCGCGCCATTTGACCATCGCGACCTTCAAGGCGTCGTTCAAAACCAGGCACGAGACCATGGCATAAAAAAATATCGCGAGAGTTTGCCACCAAGGCAATGGCGTGAGTCCCTTGAGACCCACAAACGTCAGGACGGTGCCAGTAATGGCATCCGCAGCGAGGGCTGACATGAAGGTCTTGCTTGGCAGGGACGCCCAGAACCATTGGCGCTCGCGTGCGGACACGACGGAGAATACGGCAAAGTAGAGCAGCATAAGAAAGCTGAAGGTGTAGAGTGCATTGTTGTTGGTCGCCAAACCGAATTTTGTCCAGCCGATCCACAACAGGAAAAGCGTTTCGGCAACCATCGCGACACCAAGCACCACGGATACGGTGACGAAGCCACCGATGTTCCATGTTTCCGGTTTTTTGGATGGCCGAACATTATCGGTGGCAAGCGAGATTTTCGCGAAGTCCGTCAGGAAGACCAGCAGCAGCATCGCGAAGGCCGAGACAACGAACTTTCCGGTCACCACGAAGGCGATGGCCACGAAAGCAGCCTTCAGGATCGTCCGGCTGATCTTGTTGATGATCCACGTCAGAATGCGCTGGTAAATTGTTCGCCCCTGCTCGACCAGCGTCACAATGTTGGTCAGCCCCGCCTCGGTCAAAACGACGCTCGCGGCACCCTTAGCCACGTCGGTCGCGGTGCTGACGGCAATTCCCACTTCGGCCTGGCGAAGGGCGGGCGCATCGTTGACGCCATCACCCGTCATGCCGGTTACGTGCCCTGCGGCCTGTAAATGCTGGACGACAATGTACTTGTCTTCCGGATAGACCTCGGCGAAACCATCGGCACCCGCCAACAGGTCAACGGCCTCGTTACCTGCCACAGCGCCCGCTGCTTTCAGATCGGCCACGCTCCGGATGTTGGGCAATCCAACTCCCTTGCCGATCTCAAGCGCCACCGGCAATGCGTCGCCGGTAAGCATCTTTACCGGAACGCCGAGGTCGAGGAGTGTGGCGATGAGCTGCTTGGCGTCCGGTCGCGGCGGATCATACAGCGACACCAGTCCGACCAAGGCCGGGGCGCCCGTCTCGGGGCCGCGTGCCACCGCCAGCGTCCGATAGCCCTTCGCGGCCGCCGCGCTGACGCGCACCTCCAGCGCCTCGATTTCCGGGGGCTGGAGTCCGCAGGCCTCGGCGATGGTGCGTACGGCGCCTTTCATCACGCGCAGCCGTCGTCCGCTCTGTTCGACTACCGCTTCCGTCCGACGGCTTTTGGCATCAAAAGGTGCGAAGGAGACGGGTGTGACGGCGGGAAGGCCGTCGAATACGTGTTTCGCTTTCGCTGCCGCGAGGAATGCCAGATCGATCGGGTCCTGGTTGGCCTCTTGAGACGCGAGAGCGCCAGCGAACAACACATCGGCTTCTGTCGCGTGCGCCAGCGGGATCACGCCAGTGACAGCAAGTTGGTTCATTGTGATGGTGCCCGTTTTGTCCACGCAGAGCACATCCATCGTCGCGGCGTCCTCTGCCGCGCTAAGTCGGGTGACCAGCACGCCACGCTTGGCCAGCTCCTTCGACCCGAGGGCCATGCTGACCGTGAACATGACGGGAAGCGCGACCGGCACCGCGCTCATCAGCAGGACGAGCATGAGCGGGATCATTTCGATGAGCGGCACGCTGCGGATCACCGATAGCACGACCACCACGCCTAGAAGTGCGCCGACAATGATGAAGAGCCAGCGAACGATCTTGGCCACGACCGCTTCGATGTGAAGTTTCGGACGCGCCTCCTGCACAAGTTCCGTGGTGCGGCCAAAATAGGTCTTCGCCCCGGTCAGCATCACCACCCCGTTGCCTTCGCCCCGCCGAGCGACGGACCCCGACGAGAGAACTTCGCCGGGCGCTTTGTCCGCGTCTTTCGATTCGCCGGTGAGCGCCGACTGGTCCACGCTCAACGCGCCGGTGAGCAGCTTCACGTCCGCCGGGATGATGTCGCCGGATCGCAGGCGAACGATATCGCCGGGGACCAGTTCCCGCGCGGGAATGACCTGCCAGCTCGAATCGCGCCGGACACGCGCACTGACCTGCAAGCGTCTGCGCAGCGCCTCAACGACACCGGCGGCGCGGTGCTCCTGCATAAAGCTCAACACGGCGTTGACAACCAGCAACGCGCCGACCACAGCGAGATCGGAGTAATTCTTGAGTACGGCTGACAGCACCATTATCAGTTCGAGCATCCACGCCGAGATGCCCCAGAATTTTTCCAGAAATTTGAGGACCGGATGCCGGGTTTTTTCGGCCACCTCGTTATAGCCGTGCTCTTTGCGGCGTACGTCCACCTCCGCGCGCGTGAGCCCGGTGTCCGGGTTCACGTGGAGCGCCGCGAGTGTGTCGGGAACCGACGCGGTGGCGAAGTCAGGGGCTTTGGCGGTTGCCGGATTCGAGCGCACAGGCTGCGCTTCGGATTTCTCTGGGGCTGCTTGCATTGCCATTTGCCCCGTCCCCAATGGGATCATGCCGCTACTTGTAGAAAAGAATATCATGCCCCAACTGGCAGGTCTGACCGACTTCACAGTTTTCCGACGACGAAAAGCCCCGCTGTTTTTCTGCGGTGCAAAATGTCCTTATTG
>CAVTCV010000016.1:0-15171 GCA_963733315.1 uncultured Alphaproteobacteria bacterium
CATGGCCGAAATGTTCGGCAAGCAGGAAGGCTGCAGCCGCGGGCGCGGCGGATCGATGCACCTGTTCGATGCCGCGGCCAATTTCTACGGCGGCAACGCCATGGTAGGCGGAGGATTGCCGTGGCCGTCGGCTCGCGCTGGCCGACAAGATGCGGGCAATGACATGGGTCACCGCCTGCTTCTTCGGCGACGGCGCGGTGGCCGAGGGCGAATTTCACGAGAGCATGAATCTGGCGGCGCTTGTGGAAACTTCCGGTGCTCTTCGTCTGCGAAAACAACCTCTACGCCATGGGCACGCGGCTGGCGTCTCGGAATCGGAAACCGACATTCACGCAAGGCGCAGGGCTACCGGATCGCCTCGGAAGCGGTCGACGGCATGGACGTGGTGGCGGTCGAGGAGGCCGCCCGCCGCGCCGTGCACCTGTGCGCGAGCGCCGGCAAGCCCGTCTTTCTCGAATGCCGGACGTATCGCTTCCGCGCGCATTCCATGTTCGACCCGCAGCTCTATCGCAACAAGGCCGAAGTTGAAGCATGGAAGAAAGCGCGATCCGATCCAGCGCTTCGACGGCTGGATGCGGACGAACAATGATTCATCCGGACGAAATGTCGCCGCATCGAGGCGAGATCGCAAGCCGAGATCGCCGAAGCCGTTGCCTTCGCCGAAGCCGGCACTTGGGAGCCGGTCGAACATCTACCGCTTCATCTATGCGGACGTTATGCCGCGACGCCGGTGGCACGCCATGAAGCAAGCGCTGACAAATCCCAAAAGATCGAAATAACCTATCGCGAGGCCGTGCCGCAGGCGATCCGCGACGCGCTCAAGCGCGACGAGCGCGTCTTTCTGATGGGCGAGGACGTCGGTCGCTACGGCGGCTGTTACGCGGTGAGCCAAGGGCCTGCTGGCCGAGTTCGGGCCCGAGCGGATCCGCGATACGCCGCTGTCGGAATCGGCTTCACCGGCGCCGGCATCGGCGCCGCGATGGCCGGCATGCGCCCGATCGTCGAGATGATGACGGTGAATTTCAGCCTGCTCGCGCTCGACCAGATCCTCAACAACGCCGCCACCATCCGTCACATGTCGGGCGGCCAGTTCGGCGTGCCGCTGGTGATCCGCATGGCGACCGGCGCGGGCCGCCAGCTCGCCGCCCAGCATTCGCACAGCCTGGAAGGCTGGTACGCGCATATTCCCGGCATCAAGGTGCTGGCGCCGGCGACGCTGGAAGACGCGCGCGGCATGCTGTGGACCGCGCTGCAGGACCCCGATCCGGTGCTGATCTTCGAGAATGTCATGCTCTACAACATGAGCGGCAAGCTCGCCGCCGATGCCGGGCCGGTCGATATCGACAAGGCCGGCGTGCGCCGGCCCGGCCGGGACATGTGGCTGATCACCTATGGCGGCTCGCTGTGGAAGACGCTGGAGGCCGCCGACAGCGCTTGCGGCCGACGGCATCGAGGCCGAAGTGATCGATCTGCGCAGCCTGCGGCCGCTCGACGACGCGACCATCCTGGCCTCGGTGCGCAAGACCCGACGCGCGGTGATCGTCGATGAGGGCTGGCGCAGCGGCAGCCTCGCGGCGGAAATCAGCATGCGCATCGTGGAGCAGGCCTTCTGGTCGACTCGATGCGCCGATCGGCCGCGTCTGCAGCGAGGAAGTGCCGATTCCCTATCCGCGCCACCTCGAGGAAGCGGCCATGCCGCAGGCGCCAAAGATCGTCGCGGCCGCGAAGGCCGCGCTGGGCCGGGCATGAGGTAGCGCCATGGTCGAGTTCCGCATGCCCTCGCTGGGCGCCGACATGGAAGCGGGCACGCTGGTGGAATGGCTGGTCAAAGCCCGGCGATCACGGTCAAGCGCGGCGACATCGTCGCGGTGGTCGAGACCCAGAAGGGCGCCATCGAGATCGAGATCTTCGAGGCCGGCCAGATCGAGAAGCTCCTGGTCGATCTGGAGAGCAAGGTGCCGGTCGGCACGCCGCTCGCGCTCGATCCGCGCCGAAGGCGAAGCTAAGCCTGCGGCGGCTGCAGCCGCCGCCCGTCGTCCGCGCCGGTCCCGCCGCCGCCAACGCGTCATTGCGCCGCGCCGTCGCCCAGCCGGTCGCCGGCGCGCGGCTCGCGCGGCATCGCCCGCCGCGCGCCGGCTCGCCGAAGAGCGCGGCATCGATCTTCGACGATCAGGGCAGCGGCCCCGACGGCGCGATCCAGCCGCCGACGTCGAGCGCCGCGCCAGCGGCGGCCGACGCCCCGCCGGAAAAGAAGCGCGCGCCGGCGCTGGATCTGGACTGCGATGCGCGTGGCCATCGCCGCGGCCATGGCGCGGTCGAAGCGGGAAATCCCGCACTATTATCTGCGAACATCCGATCGACATGCACGGCGTGCGAGGAATGGCTGGCGCAAAAGAACGCAACGCGCCTCCGGACAACCGCCTGCTGCTGGGCGCGCTCGCCGTCAAGGCAGTCGCCTTGGCCGCGCGCCGATTTCCCGCATTCAATGGCTTCTTTCGCGACGGTGAATTCGAACCGGCGCCTGCGGTCCATGTCGGCGTCGCGGTCTCCATTCGCGGCGGCGGGCTGGCCGCGCCGGCGATCCACGACGCCGACCAGCTGTCGCTCGATGAACTGATGGCCGCATGCGCGATCTGGTCCAGCGCACGCGGGCCGGCCGCATCCGCAGCTCCGAGATCTCCGATCCGACCATCACGGTCTCGAGCCTGGGGAGCGCGGCGTCGAAGCGCTGTACGGCGTCATCTATCCGCCGCAAGTGGCGATCGTGGGCTTCGGCAAGGTCGGTGGTGCGGCCGTGGGTCGTCGACGGCGCCATCGGACCGCGGTCAGTCGTCATCATCACCCTCTCCGGCGACCATCGCGTCAGCGATGGCCATGCGGGTGCGTTGTTCTTAGCCGAAATCGGCAAGCTATTGCAGGAGCCTGACAAGCTATGAGTGACATCGACATTGGCAAAGTGGTGCAGGAAGAGCTCAATAACATCGCCCCTGAATTCGATATGACGACCGTCGATCCGGCCGCGGATCTGCGTGAAGCGATCGACATCAACTCGATGGACTTCCTGAACTTCATTACCGCAATTCACCGTCGGCTCGGCATCGATATCCCCGAAATCGAATACCCGAAGCTCATCACCCTTGACGGGGCGGTCGCCTATATCGCGGCTCACCTCGGATCGAATAAGAGTTGAAGGTTTGCGCCGCCGGTTTGTGGCAACGGTATGCGCTGGGCATTTGACGAAACGGGCGGAAACAAGCAAAAAAGGCCGTTAAGCAAACGGCTATAAAATCAGGGCAAATGACCGACGTTCTAGGGAAAGCGAGTAAAATCGGTTCCCGGCGATTTTGTATAGCGCCGATGATGGAATGTTCCGAGTGGGCGGGAAATCCATAATAAATTCTATATACTTAGATGAGGCAGAAGAACTCCATGTCGTACCACTCGTTGTACCTTTTGATCCATTATTTGCAAGCTTAGTCAGACAACGACTTTGCGCGTTCAATTTTTCTGCTGCCCCAGAAAGGCAGAGCCTTGTGCGGGTAGGGGGAGCCGGATTCCGATAATGGCAGATTACGGAATGTGGAGCTCATTTTCTCATTAAGCCTGGTCTAAAAAAGCCCGGTCAGGTCAGGACAAAATCCAGATTATCGAAAAGAGTTGACAGGATTCGCACCCTAACGGCCCGATTGCCGGTTCATATCCTCCAAGAGCCCCCGCATTGCATCGAGTTCTGCACCAAACCCCGTCCAGTCTCCAGATTTCAATCGCTCGATTGCTTTATTGTAGTGGTCGAGTGCCTCGCGCGCTCGGTCTGGCACAGGGCCTGCGAGCGGTGTTCCCGTTGAGGCGCTTGGGACCGCCGGCATGGCGCCGGCTTCGAAGAGGGCCGACAATGCCTCAGGAAGCGTCTCCTTCATCACCACATGATCGCCATAAGCTGCAATCACGCGCTTGAGTTCCGGCAATTGTCCCTGCGACGCGCGCAAATAGAGTGGCGATACATAGAGAATCGAATTCTCTATCGGGATCACAAGCAAGTTTCCGCGGATCACCCGCGAGCCCATTTGATTCCACAGTGTGAGTTGTTGGGAGATTTCGGTGTTCTGGTTGATCAGCGCTTCAATCTGAAACGGCCCATAGACGAGCTTGTCTTTGGGGAACTCATAAACAATCAGCTTGCCGTAGTCGGGTGGATCGCAGCGCGCGGCTAGCCAGGCGATCATATTGTCGCGGCGGCTGGGCACCATAGGCAGCATGAGGAAAAACTCGGCCTGCGTCTCCCCCGGCAGCCGCATGATGATGTAGTAAGGATCCATCAAGGCAGTATCGCCGCCGTCCGGCTGACGTGGGAATTGCCAGAGATCCTCGCGGTTGTAGAAAACGTCAGCCGCCTCCATGTGGTAGGCTTGATAGATCTGCGCCTGAATCAGGAACAGGTCCTCGGGATAGCGGATGTGCTTCTGCAAGTCCGGCGGCATCGTCGCGAACGGCTTGAACAGGCCGGGGAAGATGCGCCGGTAGGTTGCGGCGATCGGATCTGCGGGGTCGATCAGATAAAAGTCGACGGTCCCGTTATAGGCATCGACGACGACCTTTACCGAATTGCGGATGTAATTGAGATCGAGACGTTGCGCCGGCTGCGCATAGGGAAAATAGTCACTCGTCGTATAGGCGTCCTGCATCCAAAACAGCCTTCCGCCGCTGATCACCAAATACGGGTCGTGGTCGAGGCGGAGGAATGGGGCGATTGTGCGCACCCGATCCTGAATGGCGCGGTGAATCATGATCCGGCTATTGCCGGTGATGTAGCTCGATAGCAGCAGATTTATGTCACTGAAGTACCATGCGAAGAGGTTTTTCCGCAGGAACCCGCCGATAGGAACGCCGCCGGTGCCGTTATAGGCAGCGTAGATATTGTCTTTCCCCTTCGGGTAGTCGAACTCGGGCGTGCTCCCTTTGACGACAACGTAATTGTCGGTCTCTTCGCCGTAATAGATGCGCGGCTCGCGGATGGCGGGGCCGCCGGTCGCGACGGGAGGAATATCGCGCAGATAAAACAGTGGCAGCCCGTCGGCGCTCTTGCGGGTGACCGGGCTCATCACCACGCCGTTGCCGTGGGTGAAAAGTACATGGGTATTGACCCATGTCTGTGCGTTCGGCGGCAGCAGCGACGCTTTCAACTCGCGGGCCGAGAGCATCACGCTTTGGTATGCCCCGTTGAGCCAATAGCGGTCGACATCCACGTCATGAAATTTGTAATAGGTGCGGATCTCTTGCAGCTGTACGTAGGCATCCATCAGCGGACGCCAGTCCCACAGCCTTATGTTGTCGACGGTTGCCTTATTGGCCTCGAGTGTTTTGAAGGTGAGATCCTGTTCTGCGGCAAACGGCTTTGCTGTGATCTGACGGAGGTTGTAGGCCTGCCGGGTCAGCGCGATGTTGCGTTGGATGTAGGGCCTCTCCAGTTGCAGCTCGCTCGGTTTGACGAATACGCGTTGGAATAATCCCGGGATCACCTCGGACAGCACGAAGGAGCCGCCAAAGACGAGCACCACTGCTGCCACGGGAATTCGATAGGTGCGCACCCTGACGTTCGCCCACACCGCGAATGCCGCAACGATCGAAAGGCCGATCAGCAGCCAGAGAACGGGCAGCTCCACATGAATGTCGGTGTAGCTCGCGCCGACCACTACCCCGTTGTCGCCATAGAGCAGCAAATAGCGGTCGAGAGCATAAGACCAAGCCTTCGCCACGAAGAAGAAACCGAGCAGCAATGAACCGTGGGCGATGGCTGTCGGTGATATCGATCGCCGTTGCACATCGTACTCGATATCGCCGCACACCCAATAGATTGATCCGGCGAAGAGCACGCTCAGGAAGAGGGTGAGAAACATCCAATTCTTAACTGCGACATAGGCGGGCAGTGCAAAGAGATAGAAGCCGATGTCTTTGTCGTAGATTGGGTCACTCGCGCCATAGGGTACCGGATTAAGGAACCGCAAGTAGACGCTCCAATTGCCGATCTCTTCCCAGGCGACGAACACAGCAAGGAGGACGGCGCCGCCGACGATGATCCTCCGCCACGGCAGACGATGGCGCATTAATTTCAACATCTCAGGTAAGGTCGTAGCGCCGGTTGATTTCGAGTCGAAATCAGCGGCATGCTCTGTCCAACGTGATCTGGCGAGGCTGAACGCGAGCCATCCATTCAAGCAAAGAATGATAGCGGTCGCCACGAAGACGGCAAAGAAAACTTCGATTTTGGCGACGATGATCGTCCGAAAGACGCCAAAATAGCCAATCGTGGAAAACCACAACCAATCAACCAAGAAGTTGCTCGTGAGTCCCAACAGAATCAGGCAAATCGCCAAGATGATGGCAACGACCATGAGCGCCCGTACGGCGCCTCGCCACGGCACCTGACTCTTGGGTCCACTGATTCCGATCGTCATGGCTTGATCCGATCGCCCCAGATGACCGAGGTTCGGTTCAAGCGCCAGCATCGCGATGTTGCCAAGCTTGGTCAAGCTAACGATCGGCCTTGCAACGTCGGCTTCGTAATTTGATGGTTCTGGATTGGTGGGGGTACTTAATACTCAATTTATCGATAAGGTCGGCGCGATCGAATTTCGTTGCGGCGAACCCGAAAGAGACGGTAAATCGCCTATCAGCCCAGGAATCTGGCGAATGCCGGGCTTACGATCGAAAGACCGGGCCATGATGAAACTCATGCAAAGCTACGTGCACGGCGCGTCGACCGTGCGGCTCATCGGCGAGACGCTGGGCGCGTATTTCGATCGCGCCGTGGCGCGCTGGCGCGACGAACTGGCGCTAGTGGTGCGGCATCAGCAGGTGCGCTGGAGTTATGGCGAGCTCGGGCGGCGGGTCGATGATTTCGCCGCCGGGCTGCTGGCCTTGGGCCTCGAACCCGGGGACCGGGTCGGTATCTGGTCGCCGAACAATGCGGAATGGGTGATCACGCAATTCGCCACCGCCAAAGCGGGCCTGGTGCTGGTCAATATCAACCCGGCCTATCGCCTGACCGAGGTCGAATACGCGCTCAACAAGGTCGGCTGCAAGGCGCTGATCACAGCCGACCATTTCAAGACCAGCGACTATGTGGGCATGCTGCGCGAACTTGCACCCGAGCTAGACCGTAGCGCGCCGGGTCGCCTTTCGGCGGCGCGCCTGCCGTCGCTGGCGGCAGTGATCCGCATCGGCGCGGATGAACGTCCCGGCATGTTCCGCTTTGCCGATATTATGGCCGCAGGCGGAGAGCGTCATGCCGGGCGGCTGGGCGAGCTTGCGGTGGCGCTGCAATTCGACGATCCGATCAATATCCAGTTTACCAGCGGGACGACAGGCGCGCCCAAGGGGGCGACGCTCACCCATCATAACATTCTCAACAACGGCTTCTTCATCGGCGAGGCGCAGCGCCTGAGCCCACGCGACCGGGTCGCAATCCCAGTACCGCTCTATCACTGCTTCGGCATGGTGCTGGGCAATCTCGCCTGCGTCACCCATGGCGCGGCGATGGTCTATCCAGGTGAGGGCTTCGAGCCCTTGGCCGTCCTCGAGACCGTCGAAGCCGAGCGCTGTACGGCGCTGTACGGCGTGCCGACGATGTTCATTGCCGAGCTCAGTCACCCCGAATTCAAGCGCTTCGACTTAAGCTCACTGCGCACCGGCATCATGGCGGGCTCGCCCTGTCCAATCGAGGTGATGCGGCGCTGCGTCGACGAAATGCATATGAGCGAGGTGACGATCGCCTATGGCATGACCGAGACCAGCCCGGTGAGTTTCCAGACCTCGTATGATGATCCCTTGGAGCGCCGCGTCGGCACGGTCGGCCGGGTCCATCCTCATGTCGAGGTCAAGATCGTCAATGCCGAAGGCCGCATTGTGCCGCCGGGCACGCCCGGCGAGCTGTGCACGCGCGGCTATTCGGTAATGCTCGGCTATTGGGGCGACGCCGAACGCACGGCGGAGGCGATTGATCGCGCGCGCTGGATGCACACGGGCGATCTCGCGACGCTCGACGCGGACGGCTATTGCAACATCGTCGGGCGCCTCAAGGACATGGTAATCCGCGGCGGCGAGAACGTTTACCCCCGCGAGGTCGAGGAATTCCTGTACCGTCACAAAAAGATTGCCGACGTGCAGGTGATAGGTGTTCCCGACCGCAAATACGGCGAGGAGCTGTGCGCCTGGGTGAAACTCAAGCCGGGCGAGGCGGCGACGGCGGAAGAGATTCAGGACTTCTGCCGCGGCCAGATCGCGCATTACAAGATTCCACGCTACATCCGCTTCGTCGAAGCTTTCCCAATGACGGTGACTGGCAAGGTGCAGAAATTCATGATGCGCGCCGAGACGATCCGCGAACTGGGGTTGGCCGAAGAAAAGACCGCCTGAGGCGGTTTCGGGCGGCATGAAGCAATTTCATCCCGGCGCTGCAAGTCGGAAGCGCTCATTCGTGCATGCGGATGAGCGCGTCCGGCAAACTGTCAATGTCTATTTGATAAATCAGGAGTGTCAGTCGGTCCCATCTGCTTTTCCCGGTACGAATTGTGGCGAGAAAGTACGACATTGTCGTACCGGCGGCTTCAAAACGAGCCGAAATCGGCTTAAACGGTACGACATGAGACACGCGTCCAAAAGATCAAATGACTGAGAATTCACAAGAAAGTCGAAAATCCAGCCGGTGGCGCTTTTGTGTCGCCCCGATGATGGACTGGACGGACCGGCATTGCCGGTTTTTCCATCGGCTGCTCACGCGCAATGCGCTGATCTACACCGAAATGCTCACCACCGGCGCAGTGCTGCGTGGTGATCGCGCGCGGCTGCTCGGATTCAATTCGTTCGAGCATCCGGTGGCGCTGCAACTCGGCGGCAGCGAGCCGGCAGCGCTGAGCGCGTCAGCGCGTATCGGCGAGGACTTCGGCTACGACGAGATCAATCTCAATGTCGGCTGCCCATCCGACCGGGTGCAGGAAGGCCGCTTTGGCGCCTGCCTGATGCAGGAGCCGGCGCTGGTGACGGACTGCGTTGCCGCCATGAAAGCAGCGGTGAACATTCCGATCACGGTGAAGTGCCGGCTCGGCGTCGATGAGCAGGATCCCGATCAGGTGCTGTTTGCCTTCGCCATGGCGGTGAAGGCAGCAGGCGCCGATGCACTGATCGTGCACGCGCGCAAGGCCTGGCTGAAGGGTTTGTCACCTCGTGAAAATCGCGACGTGCCGCCGCTCGATTACGCGATCGTGCACCGGCTCAAACGCGCGCATCCCGAATTCGAAATCGTGCTCAATGGCGGCATCGCCAGCCTCGCGCAAGCGCAGGAGCAACTCGCGCATGTGGACGGCGTGATGATGGGCCGCGCGGCCTATCAGGAATCGTGGCGGCTGCTCGACGTCGATCCACTGTTCTACGGCGCACCGGCGCCGTTTGCTTCGCCGAAAGCCGCAGCGCTGGCGCTGATACCCTATATCGAGCGTGAACTGGCCAAAGGCGTGCGCCTGCAGGCGATCACCCGCCATGTGCACGGCCTGTTCCAGTCGGTGCCCGGCGCGCGCGCCTTCCGCCGGCATCTCGCGATCGAAGGTGTGAAGCCGGGGGCCGGCGCCGCCGTCATGGCTGATGCGCTGGCGCTGGTCCTGGACTCGAAGGCGGATTTGTCGAACGCCGCGGCGGCTTAAGCGTCATCCGGGGAAACCCATCGTGCAAGGATATCCGATCGGCGAGATCGCATTGCTCGCGGCGTGGATCGCGGGTGCCGGCATCCTGGTTGGCATTCTCGCTGGCCTGTTCGGCATCGGCGGCGGCGCGATCATCGTGCCGGTGTTGTACGAAGTCTTCCGCGCGCTCGACGTGCCCGAGGACGTGCGCATGCAGATGTGCGTCGGCACGTCGCTCTCCATTATCATTCCGACCACGGTGCGCTCTTATCTCGCACACAAGAAGAAGGGCGCAGTCATTCCCGAACTCGTGCCGTTGTGGGCACTGCCGGCGATGGCCGGCGTGGCGATCGGCTCGGTGACCGCGTCGTTTGCGCCGGCGGCGGTGTTCAAGATCGCCTTCGTCATCTTCGCCAGCTTCATCAGCACCAAGATGCTGTTCGGCGGCGATCGCTGGAACGTCGATAATAAGCTGCCCGGCCGCGGCATCCAGGCATTCTTCGGCTTTATCACTGGGCTGTTCTCTTCGCTGGTGGGGGTAAGCGGCGGCGCGGTGTCGAACGCGGTGTTGACGCTCTACGGCCAGCCGATGCAGCGGGCGGTGGCGACGTCTGCCGGCGTCGGCGTGCCGATCACCATCGCCGGTACGATCGGCTACATGCTGGCCGGTTGGCCGCACATGGCGCAGTTGCCGCCGCTGTCGATCGGCTTCGTCTCGGTGATCGGCTTTGTGCTGATGGCGCCGGTGTCGAGCTCCACGGCGAGCTACGGCGTGCGGCTCGCGCACTGGCTGCCGCGGCGCAAGCTTGAAATCGCCTTCGGCTGCTTCGTGATGCTGGTGGGCTTACGGTTTCTCGTCAGCCTGATCTAGCGCCGCTCACGGGTTCCCGCGCATGCTGAGCCGGTCGCCGCGCACCTCCCAGCTTTCCAGCCGGTTGAGGAAGGTCATGCCGAGCAGGTTGTTCTTGAGCGAGCCTGTCTGCACGACCAGCGCCGGTACCGAACGCTCGATTAGCCCGCCGACGGCGAGGCGGTCGAGCGTCACCGGCGCCGCGCGGGTGCGGCCGCTCGCGGTATCCACGCTGACCGTGTAGTCGAGCACTTCGAGCGGCAGGCCGGCGGCTTTGGCGGCAGCTTGCGTGAGCACGACCGACGTCGCGCCGGTATCGAGCACCATGGGCACGTGAGCGCCATTGATATGGGCGCCCACCGCGAAATCGCCGCCATGATCGCGCACCACTTCGACGCGGCGGCCGCGGCCGGCGACGTGGCCCGGTACCAATTGGGCGATCACACGGTCGCCGACGTCGCGCAGCTCGTAACGGTAGCTGAAGCCGACCACCAGCAGCAGGCCGACCACCGTCCAGAACACCATGGCCTCCAGCGCCTGCGACAGATGTTCCCGGAACAGCGTGAGCAGCAGCCCGCCGGCAAAAATCACCAGCGCAAGCTTGAGCGCGAGTGAGTTGATGTCGTGGCGCAACAGATTGGCGATCGGGTCCTGATCGCTGCTGGCGATCAGTGCCGCCAGCGACAGTGCCACGCCAAAGACGAAAGTCCAGGTCAGACGGCGGCTCACGGGCTTATCCTGCCGAACTGGCCGGCTCGGCGCGCCGGCTGGCGGCCAGACGCCACGGCAATTCGCCCATCACACGGGCACGCTCGGCCGCACTCATGTCGATCCAGTGCGAAATCTCATTGATGGTGCGGCCGCAGCCCAGGCACAGGCCGGAACGCGCATCAAGCGTGCAGATTTTGACGCAGGGACTGTCGATCATGATCGGTCCAACCTTGAATCGGCTGCGACCATAGCCACCGCCGATGGGAACGCAATCGTGACGAACGGCGCAAGCAGCATCACGTCCCCGCGCGGAACAGCGGGCGGCGGCTGAGCCGGCGCTTTTCTTCGGGCGAGAGGATGGGTTCGCCCGGCGCCGGCGCGATCGGTGGCGCGTGGTCCATCATCGAAGGCATGGGCGCCATTGCCGCGACCACGCGTTCGGGCGGGAAGGTGACCACCACCTCGGTGCCGATGCGCAGCTTCGACTTGAGCACGAACGAGCCGCCGTGCAGATCGACCAGGCTTTTGGCGATCGGCAGGCCGAGGCCGGCGCCTTGTTCGGCCGACTTGATCGAATTGGATCCCTGGCCGAAGGAAGCGAGCACGATCGGGATTTCCTCCTCCGGAATGCCCGGCCCGGTGTCCTTGACGCTCATATATTGGCCGCCCGAGGCGGTCCAGCCGACCTTGAGCCAGATATCGCCGCCCTGCGGCGTGAACTTGATCGCGTTCGACAAGAGATTGAGGCAGATCTGGCGCACCGCGCGCTCATCGGCCCACAGCCGCGGCATGTCAGCCTCGAACATCTCATGGATGGTGATGCCGCGATTGGTGGCGCGCAGCTTCAAGAGATGGTGGCAATCCTCGACGATGGCGACGAGCGAAATGGATTCCTCGTTGAGCTCGTAGCGCCCGGCCTCGATACGCGACAAGTCGAGAATTTCGTTGATCAGACCGAGGAGATGCACGCCGGAATTATGAATGTCGGCGGAATATTCCTTGTAAGCCGGCACCGCATGTTCGCCAAACACTTCGGTCTTCATCACCTCGGAGAAGCCGAGGATGGCATTGAGCGGCGTGCGCAGCTCGTGGCTCATTTGCGCGAGGAAACGCGACTTCGAGATGTTGGCGGCCTCGGCGCGCTGGCGCGCTTCGTCGGAAATGGACTTGGCCTGCTCGAGTTCGCCGATCAGCGCGTCTTTTTCGGCGCGCGCCTGCAATGTCGCCAGCGTAGTCGAATAAAGCCGGTAGGCGAGCACGGCGAAATAGCCCTGCGCAGTGACGGCCATGATGGCGAGGATGTAGTTGCGCAGCGAGCCTTGCAGCACGAAGTCGAGCGCGATTGCCGCGGTCACCGGGAAGGTGGCGGCAAACACGGCCATCGGCAGGCTCGAAGCGAGCATGCTCGACACCGCCACCACCAGCAGCATCACGAACAGCATGAACGTGCCCGAGCTCTCGTCGGAGCCGACCGAATGGATCAAGATGAACATCCAGGCCAGTCCGTAGAACAGGTCGAGCGTAATGAAGCGCAGCCGCCACGACCGCGCCACGACATCGGTCATCGGCAGTTCGAGGAATTGCCGGCATTTGCTGACCATCGCGGCATGGATGACCAGCACCGAGGCGGTCCAGGCGCCGGCCGCGACGGCGCCGGTCCACAGGCTCGCCAGGAAGCCGACCGTCGCCACTAGAAGCAGGATCACCAGCGATGCAGACAGGCGGTTTTGCGCGTATTGGCGCAGCAGCTCGTAGTCGAAGGCGGGGCGGGTCCCGCTCGACGAGGTCAGCCGGTCGCGCGCGTCGCGCACATGTTGCGCGGCAAGGCGGCGCTTTACCGGCGAGGTCACCGGCGGCAACGCGGAAAGATCGATCTGTTCGCCTGGAATTGGCATAAAACGACGGTTGGACGCAGGAACCCAAGTCCCAACCTCACCTAAAATCCTTAAGACGAAGCTTAAAAGGACCCTAAAGATACTGGTTAACGGTTCGTTACCGCCCGTTTGACAGCGCCCATGGCCGCGTGTTCGGCTGATGGCGAGGGGAAAATGCAACGGGGGCTAAACCATGAAGCTTTACGACAGCAGAGTAGCGCCAAATCCCCGGCGGACCCGTATTTTTCTCGCCGAGAAGGGCATTACGCTGCCGACCGAGCAGGTCGACATCATGGCGATGCAGCACAAGACGCCGGAATACACGGCGATCAACCCCTTGCAGCGGATGCCGGCCCTGGTGCTCGACGACGGCACGGTCATCACCGAATCGATCGCCATCTGCCGCTATTTCGAGGTGCTGCAGCCGGAGCCGCCATTGTTCGGCGTCGGCGCCAAGGAGATCGCGCTGGTTGAAATGTGGAACCGGCGCTGCGAGATCAATTTCTTCGCCAACGTGGCGGCGGTATTCCGCCATCTGCACCCGGCGATGAAGGACTTGGAAGTGCCGCAGGTGCCGGCCTATGCCGAGGCGATGCGGCCGCGCGCGATCTGGTTTCTTGAGCTTCTCGACACGGAATTGGCCAAGCGCGAATTCATCGCCGGCGACCGTTACTCGGTCGCCGACATCACCACGCTGGTCGCCGTCGATTTCATGAAGCCGGCCAAGCTCGCGATGCCCGACAACCTCGCCCATGTGAAGCGCTGGCACGCCGCGGTCTCGGCGCGGCCGAGCGCGAGGCGTGATCACATGAGACTGATGATCGTCGGCTCCGGCGACGCCTTCGGCTCGGGCGGGCGCTCCAACACATGCTTCTGGCTGGAGACGGCCAAGGGCACGCTGGTCGTCGATTTCGGTGCCTCGGCGCTGCCGGCGCTGAAAGCGCGGGCGCTCGAGCCGAACCGCATCGACGCGATCATCCTGTCGCATCTGCACGGCGATCATTTCGGCGGTCTGCCGTTTCTGCTGCTCGATGCGCAATTTCTGTCGCGCCGCGAGAAGCCGTTGCTGATTGCGGGTCCGCCCGGCACGCGCGCGCGGCTCGACGCAGCGCTGGAAGTATTCTTTCCAAAATCGACCGGCTCGAAATGGCGGTTTCCCTGGACGGTCGAGGAGATTCCGGTCGGCGTCGAATCGAACGTGCTCGGGCATTCGCTGATCACCGCGGAGGTGATCCACCAATCGGGAGCGCCGTCGACCGCGCTGCGGCTGTCGGACGGCGAGCGGATATTCGCCTATTCCGGCGACACCGAATGGACCGACGCGCTCAAGCCGATTGCGAACGAGGCCGATCTGTTCGTCTGCGAATGCTACGCCTATGCCGGCAAGCTCACCGGGCACATGAGCTGGGAAATCCTGCGGACGAAAATTCCCGAACTCAACGCGCAGCGCCTGATGGTCACGCACATGAATCCGAGCGTGCTGAGCCGGCTCGATGAAATCAAAAATGCCGGTGTATTGATTGCCGATGATGGGCTGGTGCTCGAATTCTGAGCTAACCGCCGCAGCGACCGTAGGAAAATTGACGAGATCGCGATTGCCGATGGCAGCGTATGCACATCGCGATTTGTATGCGTCGGGTGCCGGGCCAACCCGGCGTTTTGTTTTCATGTATCCAATTCGCTAGGCGGTCCGCGGTGAAACGTTCAATTCTTGCAGGCATGGCCTACGCCGTATTGGCCGGCAGTCCGGTCCTGGCCGCTTAGCCGTTCGTTGCGCCGGCGTTGAATTGGGGGAGGAACGGCTTCTACTTAGGCATCAACGGCGGCTACGCTTGGCAGAGCTCGCGTTCGGTGAATTTCACAACAACGATGATCTGACGCGGATCATGTTTGCCGGAACCGCCTTTGGCGTGCATCCGACGGAAACGCCGGTCGGCGTCGCGCACCTTCACCTCAACGGGTTCTCCGGCGGTTTGTATGCCGGATACAATTGGCAACTCAGCCCGCGCTGGCTGATCGGCATCGAAGCGGATGTCAATGCAACCGGCATCAAGGATACCGGATC
>CAVTCV010000017.1:0-265248 GCA_963733315.1 uncultured Alphaproteobacteria bacterium
AAGGCAGTGAAGCGGTTAATTACCTTGTAGTGTCATGCTCCGCAGCCATGCTCCAACCTGCCAGACTCGCTGCCTCAATCTTCCTCGGGCAAGCCCACTTCGAGTTCCATCAATCCGGCGCCTGTGAAGCCTCCGTCCACCGGTAGGATCGCCCCGGTAATGAAGCTGGACTGCGTGCCATCGAGCAGGAACAGGATCGCTGTCGCGACTTCATCCGGCACAGCGTAACGCCGCATCGGCGTGTGATGCAGGACGGCGCGCCGCACCGCGGCCGAGTGCATCACCTGCACCAGCGGCGTGTGCGACCGGGCCGGGCGCAACCGCATTCACCCGGATGCCGTAGCGCGCCAGATCCACCGCCATCACCTGGGTCAGTATTGCGACTGCGCCCTTGGAGGCGCCATAGGCGGCGCGACCCTTGAAGCCGCGCAGGCCGGCGATCGATGAAATGTTGACTATGGCGCCTGCGCCCTGATCCTTCATGACGCGCGCGGCGGCGCGCCCGACGATGAACGTACCGGTTACATTGATCTCGAGCACATTGCGGAATTGCGACACCGGCGTGTCGAGCACGTGTATGTCGATGCCGATGCCGGCCGAATTGACGATCCCGTCGAGGCGGCCGAACGCTGCGGCAACGTTCTTCACCGCGGCTTCCGCGGCCGGTTCGTCGGTGACGTCGAGCACGCCAGTCCGCACTTTGTCGCCGTACGCGTTGTGAAGCTTCGTGATCGCCACCTGATCGCGATCGAACACCGCGACGCGCCATCCCGATGCGAGCAGCCGCTCTGTCGTTGCGAGCCCAATCCCCGACGCGCCGCCGGTGACGATCGCGGCGCGCGGCCGGCTTCCCGTATTCAGCATGGACCGTCCTCCCGCTCTTTGATAGCTTTCTATTTCGTCATGTCCCTTGCCGGCCAACCGGCATCTTCCCATGATGAAAGCGAACGTCGTACCGTAAAGGCTTGAAGGTCGTACCGCAAAGATCTTTGACAAGAGCCGCCAGCATTCGCGTCGGACAAAATCAACGGAGGAAATGACTATGACGTTCAGGACAACTCGCCGCACTTTGTTGCTGGCAGGCACCGCCGCCGGCGCCACGATCGCGATGCCGTGGATCGCCAAGGGCGCGGCGGAATTTCAGTTCAAATACGCCAACAACTCCCCAGTCGCGCATCCGCTCAATATCCGCGCCGTGGAGGCGATGGAGCGCATCAAGCAGGAAACTAACGGCCGGGTGGAGATCCAGATCTTTCCTAACAACCAACTCGGCTCCGACACGGATATGTTGAGTCAACTGCGGTCCGGCGCGATCGAGTTTTTCACCCTGTCCGGGCTGATCCTCTCGACCTTGGTGCCGGTCGCTTCTATCAACGGCCTCGGCTTCATCTGGGAGAGCTACGATAAAGTCTGGCCCGCGATGGACGGCGGCCTTGGCGCCCACGTGCGCGCGCAGATCGCGAAGGCCGACCTGCACGCCATGGAGCGGCAGTGGGACAACGGCTACCGGCAGATGACATCCTCGACGCGGCCGATCAAAACGCCGGACGACCTCAAGGGCTTCAAGATCCGCGTCCCGCCGAGTCCACTGTGGACGTCGATGTTCGAGGCGTTCGACGCGGCTCCGATGTCGATCAATTTTTCCGAAGTCTATTCGGCTCTGCAGACTAAGGTCGCTGAAGGCCAGGAGAACCCGCTCTCGATCATATACTTCGCCAAATTGTACGAAGTGCAGAAGTATCTCTCCGAGACCAACCATATGTGGGACGGCTTCTGGTTCCTGGCCAACGCCAAGGTATGGAACGGGCTGCCCGCTGACATACGCGACATCATCGCAAAAAATCTCAACAAGTCCGCGGTCGATCAGCGCGCCGACATCTTGAAGCAAAGCGAGACGTTCAAGGTCAATCTGACGAGCAAGGGCATGGAGTTCATTAAGGTCGATCCGAAACCGTTCCGTGAAAAGCTACAGACCGCAGGCTTTTACAAGCAGTGGAAAGGCAAGTACGGCGACGAGGCTTGGTCGGTATTGGAGAAGTATACCGGGGCGATTTCGTAACCCCCCAAGTTTTTGCATCCGTCATGGATTTGGCAAAGAAGGAGGAGGACAGGGGTCCGGCCTCCTCTTTGTCTTTTGTTCTGGCGCGCCTCGAAGGCTGGCTCAGCCGTGTGGTCGAAGTGCCGGTGGCGCTGCTGACGGCGCTGGAAGTGTTGATTCTGCTGGCCGGCGTGATTTCTCGTTACGTGTTCCACAACCCGCTCGTCTGGTCGGACGAGCTTGCCTCGATCCTGTTTCTCTGGCTCGCGATGCTCGGTGCAGTGGTCGCATTTCGCCGCGGCGAGCATATGCGCATGTCTACGCTGGTTGCGCGCGCGCCACCGCGCTGGCGTGCTTTTTTCGAAGCGTTCGCTATGGCAGTGGCGATAGCGTTCCTTGCCCTGATCTTGCATTCGAGTATCGAATACGCCGTAGATGAGGCGGCCATCGTCACGCCTGCGATGGAAATCCAGAATATCTGGCGCGCATCCGCTATTCCGATCGGTTGCGCGCTGATGCTGATCTTCGCGCTGTTGCGGCTCGCGCGCGTGGGCGGTCTTGGGCAGATCATTCTCGCTTTACTGGTCATCGCGGCGATCGGTGCCGGCTTGTGGGTGCTCAAGCCCCTGTTGATCGCGATGGGCAACTACAAGCTTGTGGTGTTCTTCGTAGTGCTCGTGGCGGCCGGCGTGCTCGCGGGCGCGCCGATCGCCTTCGTGTTCGCGATGGCGACATTCGCGTTCCTCGCCATCACGACGCGGACGCCGCTGACCGTGGTGGTGAGCCGCATGGACGAGGGGATGAGCCACATCATCCTACTCTCCGTCCCGTTGTTCGTGTTCCTCGGTCTCCTGATCGAAGCGACCGGCATGGCGCGCGCAATGGTAGATTTTCTCGCCAGCCTGCTCGGCCATGTGCGCGGTGGACTATCCTACGTGCTGCTCGGCGCGATGTATCTGGTGTCCGGCATTTCCGGCTCCAAGGCGGCCGACATGGCGGCAGTTGCCCCTGTGCTGTTTCCCGAGATGAAGCGGCGGGGCGCGAAACCTGGCGAACTGGTCGCGCTGCTCTCGTCGTCCGGGGCAATGTCGGAAACGATTCCGCCGAGCCTCGTTCTGATCACCATCGGCTCGGTCACCGGCGTGTCAATCGCGGCGCTGTTTAATGGCGGCCTGTTGCCCGCGCTGGTTCTGGCGCTCGCGCTGTGCGTCATCGTCTGGTGGCGCTATCGCGACGACGACCTCACCGGCGTGACGCGCGCCTCGTGGGGGGATGTCGGGCGTACCTTCTTGATCGCGCTGCCCGGTCTTGCGCTGCCGTTCCTTATCCGCGCCGCGGTGGTTGAGGGCGTCGCGACCGCGACGGAAGTCTCAACCATTGGCATCGCCTATACGATCGTCGTCTGCCTCATCGTGAGCCGCAGCTTCCCGATGTCGCGGCTGATGCCGATGCTGGTCGAAACCGCATCGCTGAGCGGCGCGATCCTGCTCATCATCGGCGCCGCGACCGCGATGGCATGGGCGCTGACGCAATCCGGCTTTTCGCGTGACCTCGCCACCGCCATGACGGGACTGCCCGGCGGCGCGGTCACGTTTATGATCGTGTCGATCATCGTCTTTGTGATTCTCGGCTCGGTGCTCGAGGGGATTCCTGCAATCGTGCTTTTCGGCCCGCTGCTGTTTCCGATCGCGCGCCAGATCGGCATCCACGAGGTGCACTATTCGATCGTGGTCATCCTGGCGATGGGCATCGGCCTTTTCGCGCCGCCGTTCGGCGTCGGTTACTACGCGGCCTGCGCCATCGGCCGGGTCAGCCCGGACGACGGCATGCGGCCGATCTGGCCGTATCTGCTCGCGTTGTTGATCGGACTTCTGGTCGTCGCGGCGGTTCCGTGGATTTCGATCGGAATCCTGCGATGATCGATCCGGCGCGATGTCAGTGGCGTATATTCTCCACGTGTGTGTACCGAAAACCCTATCCGTATTGATTGGGGGAGGGGGCACAATGACCGCGCTGGTAACAATTCTCCTGTCCCTTGCGTGGCCCTGTTCCTCGTAGGCCCTTTGGTTCACGCCGAGCGTAGCGCCGCTCAAGCATCTTGACCAACGATTGACCAACGATACGCCGCAACCAAACAAGAACAAACGTCGTCAAACGTGATCGAACGCCACGTTAATCGTCAGATTTTATCGGCTTTTCCGGGGAGGGCGCACCGCTCATAACGGTCTGGTTGGAGGTTCGAGTCCTCCCGGGCCCACCAACTAATACAATCAACCACTTAGCTAGCCTGTTGGCGGCAGTGGCGACAGTCATTGGCGACAGCTCATCATGGGGGTTGTGCAGCAGCGACTCCCAATTTTGCTTCCGCTTTTGGGGGCATAGCGCACATTGCGGACGTGATGCTGCGCCGTCCCGGTCGTGAATGACCCTTCTCGTCGCTTTGCTACGAGACTTCGGTGCAGTGCAGCAGATGCCGAGTGTAGCTAAGCGAGCACGATGTCTGGCGGCTGGTTTGTCTGCTCGTCCGGCGTAAAGTCGAGGGTCTGCTCACCCCCCAAGCCTGTGTTACCGCCTCTGACGAAACTCCGCGCCGCTGCGGCGAGCGCTGTTGTGCTCGCCGCGGACAACTGCAGGCTGCGCTCGATGGCAGTACGCACACTTACCTCAGTGCTGCAGTCACCATAACTTCAACAAGCATCCCAGGTCGCCAAAAGTCGGTCGTGAGGCAAGCCCGCGCCGGAGGATTACTCGGATCGACCCACTCGTTCCAAACAGAATTGTGATCTTCGAACAGACGCATGTCAGCGATCCAGACCTGGGCGCTTAGTAGCTGTGATTTGTCGGTTCCCGCGAGCTTGAGAAGCTCATCGACGCGTCGCAGCACTTGAGCAGTCTGGGTTTTGATATCGCCGACAATCGGGTCGGGGGTGATGCCGGCGAAATAGGCGACGTTGCCGTGAACGACTGCCTGGCTGATGATCGGCTGACCGCGATTTTCGTCTGATATCTGTCTAATTTCGTGGCGTATGATCGACATGATATTCTCCTTTCTGTAGGCGCAAAAGCGCTTGTGCTGTCAGGCATGTCGGGCGATGAACCAGAAGCCCGTTGCCGCCCTTTTGGGGCCGCTTACTCGAATGGAAGCATGACGATCGAGCCCGTTGTCTTGCGTCCGCCGATGAACTTGTGCGCGGCTGCAGCCTCCCGAAGCGGAAAGGTTTTGACAACGTTGCTCGCTACCACCCCCTGTGCGACGGCATCGAACAGGGATTTTGCTCCGGCGTCGATTTCGCTTCGGTTCGACATGTAATGCGAAAGCACGGGACGGGTGATCATGAGAGACCCGCGAACGCCCAAATCTTCGACGAGGTTGATCGGATCAGGAACGCCTGACGCCTGGCCGTAAGCTGCGCACATACCGACCAGCCGCAGGCAGTCGAGTGACCTTTGCAGCGTGTCCTTACCGATCGACTCATAGACAACGTCTACGCCTTTTCCGTCCGTAATCTTACGGGTGACAGCTACGAAGTCTTCGGTCGAGTAATTGATAACGTGATGACAACCGAGATTTCGAGCGATCTCGGCCTTCGCGTCGGTACTAACGGTACCGATCACAGTGGCTCCGAGATGCCGCGCCCAAGGACAAAGGATATGGCCCATGCCGCCAGCAGCCGCATGGATCAGAACATAATCTCCCGGCTGCACCTTGTGCGTTCGATGCAGGAGATATTGCGCGGTCATCCCCTTCAGGATTAGTCCTGCCAGTTGAACGTCATCCAATGGCAAGTCCTTTGGAACCTTGATCAACTTGTCAGCCGGGTAAAGGCGCTCCTGACTATAGGCGCCGAGTGGGGGAAGGCAGGTGCAAACTCGTTCGCCGACGGAGAACCCGGTGACGCCAGGACCCAACTCCTCGATCTCGCCAACTCCTTCGAAACCGACGACAACCGGCGGATCGCCGACGATCATCGGGTGCGGGATACCTGCTCGATGGTACGTATCAGCGAAATTCACGCCGACGGCCGTGCTGCGAAGACGTACCTGGCCACGCTCGGGAGACCCGACCTTGATCTCCTCCCACACGAAGTTGTCGGGTGCGCCTTTCTTGTAGATTACCGCCGCCATTCCCATGATGCGTTCCTCCTGTTGTTAAACATCGTCGCAAGCGTTCCCAGGCGTGTCGGTGGGTCTCAGATGCTCTCGACGATGACGATCTCCAACTCGCCCGCGCCGTCCTTCTTGCGGTGCGCCGCGGCCTCAAGGTATTCGGGCGATTCGTGGCAGCCGACCGCCTTCTCGAAGCTCGGGAACTCGATGACGATGAAGCGGTGGAATTTCTCCGGACCCTCGAGGATCTTGAACTTGCCGCCGCGCGCCAGGATCTTGCCGCCGAACTTTTGGAGAATGCCTGGTGCCAGGTCGGTGTACTTCTTGTACTGATCGGGATTGTTGACCTTCGAGCGCGCGACCCAATAGGCGACCATCTCATCCTCCATGCCAACCGTGAGCGCCCTTGCTAGACTAGGGCTGCAGCGCATTCTTACTGCGAGGTTCGCAATTGTCTCGCGCGAACAGTTCGGCCCATGCCAAACTGTTTTCGATTGATATGCTTCCGGTATCAGCGATAGGGTTAAGGATGGTCGCGGCGGCAAATCTGGTGGAAGTGGCCGCTCTCGTGGGTGACACTGCGCGAGCGACGATGCTTAACGCCCTTATGGGCGGCCAGTCGCTGACGGCCACTGAGCTTGCTTACTGCGCCAATGTCTCTCGCTCGACGGCGAGCGGCCACCTGAGCAAGCTGGTTGCCGCGCGGCTTTTGACTGTCATTCGCGAGCGCCGCTTCAGCTATTATCGGATCGCGTCCCCGCTGGTCGCGACAATGCTGGAGAGCATCAAGGTCGTCGCCGCCATAGAGGTGCCACCCCGCCGTCAGCCGCGGTCAGCAAACGACGATGCACTCCGTTTTGCCCGAAGTTGCTACGATCACCTGGCTGGCCAGGTAGGAGTCGCTGTTACCGATGCACTTGTGGCCATGGGGCACATCGTACTCACCGATGAAGGCGGTGAGGTCACGTCTTCGGGCGGGCGTTTCCTTTCCGCGTTCGGCGCTGATCTGAGGCCGCGGACTCGGCGGATTTTCTGCCAGCCTTGTCTCGACTGGAGCGAGCGTCGTTATCACCTCAAGGGACTCGTCGGAGCTCGGATTCTGGATCGTCTATTGGAGCTCGGATGGCTCAAATGTGTGTCGGGCAGCCGTGCACTCCAACTAACGTCGTCTGGAAGGGCGGGCTTGTCCGAAATCTTCCAGATCGAGATCAACAACGAGGGTGTGCCAACCGGTCGATTATGCGACCCACGACGGCTGACAGCTTAGGCTGAGCGAAGCGTCATCTCACGCAAATGCTGCAGGTCACCGTTTGGCAGGTCTGTGGCCGACTTCATGGTGGTCTGACGCCGAGAAAGGTCGCTGTTTTTCTTGCAGTGCGAAGTGAAGCGTTTGGCACTTCGCGACGTTTCGGACCCAGGCCCAAAACGGTCGCTAACGGCGCAAAGCGGACAAACAGCTAAATTTTCATTGGCGACCCCGGCTGAATTCGAACCAGCGGCCTCCAGCTTATAAGGCTGATGCTCTATGTAACATCACTCGGCGGCTTCGATATCCTCAACGCGCCGCAGATGATTCCACAGCGGCCGGTCGCGCCGGCTGCGGTATTCTATCCGCCTCGCGAGTTGTTCCTCAGTGTACCGCTCGCGGTAGATCGCTTCGATAAGCGCCTCGCGATCCGACAGCATCGGATCCGCGGCGATGGCCTTGGCGCACCACTCGTCGAGCCAGCCGACCCATAGCGTCATCATTTCCCGTTTGCGACGGATGGCGGGGTCGGAGGAGTAGAATTTTCCAGTCACGTCATCCGGCTCCGTCCCTTCCATGTGGTCCAAAATGACCTTCGCTTCCGACTTGTGAAATCCCAGGTCGCGTTCGCCGTAGGTGCTGAACGCGTAACGCACGAACTGCGGCGAGAAATCGATGCCGGGCAGGACGCTAAGATAGTTGTTGAGCAGGCCGACGTCGGCATGACCGGCCGGTACACCCTCGGAGATCATGCCGCGCGTGCGCCTACCGGGAAACAGCCAGCCAGGCCCATCTACACTGTCCGACAGCCGGTCGAGCTTCCTGACCGCTTCGGCGCCCCAGCCGACGAGGGGGACCAGATGGCTCCGGTTGCCGCGCTTGCTGCCGGATTTTCTGTAATACGGAGGCACGAACCATGCCTCTTCGTCCGGAGTTTCTGCGTACGTCTTGAAGCGCCAACGGTTGGCGCCGATCACCGCCCGCCGGCGCTGCACGCTGGCAAGCAGAAGCTGAAGGCCGAGCGAAACCCGGTCCGGCAGCACGCCGGCGCGTGCGATCGCCAGTGCGCGGCCAAGTTCGATTTCCGGCGGCGCGTCGCCGCGCTCTCTATCTTCGTCGATCCGGTTCGGATCTCCGATCTCGTTGCGCGTTCGGTCCGGAGCCTTGGCCCGTAATAGGAGATTAGGTACGACCGAGGTGTGCTCTTGCCGCTCACCATCCGCCAGGAACGTCCACATGCTTTTCAGCACGCGCAGGACGCCTTCGGCCATCGTCTCGGCGCCGCGGCCGTGTATCGCGGCGACGGCCATCAGGATCTGATTGCGTGTGATGGATGCGACAGGGAGGCCGTCGAAACGGTCGAGCTCCGGGGGCCTGAGTTTGCCCGCATAATCGCGGTGCGTGTCCGCTCTTTTCTTGGCAAGCACATGGGCCAGAAACTCTTCCTTGGCCTTTTCGTACGGCCAAGACGGCGGTCCCTTCTTTACTGCTAGAGCCTCTTGCCGGGCGATCGACATTCCCGTCGTGAACTCGCGCACGACGTAATCGGGATTGAGGTCTTTCCGGCACATCTCCTTGACCCGCATCGCCCGGCTGCGCGCGGTCGTCAGGCAGGCGAGGCCGTCCACGTCTTCATCGCCCTCGCATACACCCCCGATATCCCAGCGGCGCTGCAGGTCATTGAGGCGGGCGCGCACCGTCCATCGAGCTCCGGTCGGCTGCGCGCGAAGCTGCAGCCCCGGCATCAGTCCGTCGGCTTTCGCCCAGCGTTTGCCGACGCGGCTGTCGCGGATTGCGGCCTTGACGGTTGCAGCGGTGAGGGCGGCCGGCATGGTCAGGCCTTCCTCGGCAGTTGTGCTTGGTCACGCTTACGCATACGCCTTGCCTTGGTCACAGGCTTGGTCACAGAAACGCTAGGAAGCGCAGATGGAACGGTGGTGTCAATGTACCAAGGAAAAATGCTGTGTATGACGGAATATCAAGTAATATCAATGGGAAGCTTAGCGTCCTAAGCTTCCCATAAGCGACCCTTAGCGTATGCTGATTCAAGTGACCAAGCTGACTCTTAATCAGCGGGTCCCAGGTTCGAGCCCTGGTGCGCCCACCACTTTGATATCACACCAGAATTTGCCTTTCATCTAGGCAGTCAAATCCACCGTTTTGACCATTTTTTGGTGCGTGGCTGGTGCGTGCCGCAAAAAGCCATTTTGTGACAGAAGCGAATGTCGCTTCGATCTGACTTTTGGCGTGCAGCGGCGCTACTTTTTCGCGCGCTCGGCATCATTTCGAAATCGAAACGTCCTCTGCCAGCCCAATTCCGGCTTCGCCGAAACGCACCGTGTGCCTTTTGCCGCCACCAACAGTCGGCCTCGGATAGCATTTTTGCGCTTGCCGACGCGCATGTTAAGCGTGGCATGTAACATAGGCCTGATGGTGGTAAAATGGCGGCCCAAAACACCGAAGGAAACCGATATCCGGCCTGCCTCGAGCGGCCGGATCTCGGCGGTCGCGTTCGCGTTCGGACGCAGGCCACCGAAGCGTTTTATCGTAAACGCTATCCCGGGCTACGCAAGCGCGCGGCATGCTTCCAGCACACAAACATAGAAGACACGACCCCCGCTGACGTAGCCAAGTGGCTGGTCAAGATCGCTTCCACGTTGCGGCCGTCGTCTTATCGTCAATACCGCGCCGCCATCCAGCAGGAGCTAAGGGACCTGTGGGACGCCAAGAAGATCTCGCTCGACCAAGTCGAGCGGATTGCCGCGTCAATGATCCTGTCGCGCGATCCAAACTCACCGTCGCCATATGCGCCGATGCGCGGCCGCTTGCGCACGTCTGCCGGCAGGGCGAAGAGTATCGCTAAGCATAAGGCTGCTGCCCTGTCACGCTTGGCGGCCGCCCGCAAAAGCGCTGCAGGGCGCAATCTCGCCGATCATATGAGATTTGGCCCCAAATTTGGCTTGCGAAATTCCGAATGGCTTGGCGCCGAACTCGAGGCGACCAATCTGAAGGTCCGCTGCGGGAAGTTTTCAATCCACAATGGCCGCGGAGTCGCGGAATATCGCACGCTGTTGGCGCAGGGCCTTGATGCTAGCGAGATGGCAGGCTTGGCGGAATTCTTAAAGCGGCTGCGATCGGAGATGCGAGCAGCAAATGGGCGCGGCGATCTTGTGCTGCGTCGACAAGGCTACCTCCTACGTGCCATTCGCGGTGCCGCTAAAGCGCCTCGTGTCACGTTGCGGACCGGCAGGCACCAGTTCACGGCAAATATGCGTTCGATGGGCTATTCTCGCGAAGAAATAGCTGCCGCGCTTGGTCATGCTTCGGCCGACACGTCGGATGACCACTATGGCAAAACAAATCGCGGTTGGAAGGGCTTGCGACGCTGGATTGAACTGCCGGCGGAATTGACGCTGCGGGTGCGCCCAGGTGCAAATACCGCATCTAAGATCCGGCACAGCAAACCACTGACACGCGCTGAATGGGTCGCAAGCAAACTGCCGGCGCCTGGCATGTGATTGCCGATGAATTGGCGCAACATTGGATGCCATCTCATCCGGGCAGCCCCTGTCGTTCTTTGGCACGCTCGGCATCATCAGTCTCGCGGGTATCATCATCAACAATGCCATTGTGCTTATCGATCAGATCGATATCGAAAGGTCGTGCTTGCCGATGCGCGAGGCAATCGTCGCCGCTTCGCAGAAGCGCTTGCGTCCGATCCTGCTGACGTCGGCGACTACGGTCCTTGGTTTGGCGCCGATGGCGATCGCCGGGGGCGCGCTCTGGCAGCCCATGGCGGTGCTTATGATGTCAGGTCTTGCTGTGGCATCCTTATTGACTTTGCTCTTCGTCCCGGCCGGTTATTTTTTGTTGTTTCGCTTCGATAAGGCCTCGGCACGTGCTTAGCACTTTGGATTTGGACGTGGGCGCGCGCAAGGCGCGCACGCCATGGTATGCTTATTCGGCGGCGCTGCAGAAGGCTGGCGACACCTGGACGGAAGCCGATCTGGATAAATTCCTGGTGTCGCCAAGCAAGTTCCTGCCGGGCACCACGAAAGCCATCCTCGGCTATCCCGATGCCAAGCAGCGCGCCGACATTATTGCGGCCCTGAAGAAGGCCCCGTAAAAAATCCCTGGGTGCTGGACGAGCATGAGCCGGCATTCAACTCTTGGCATCACGGGGGCTTTATCGCCGCCGCCGCCGACAAACTCGTCGCGTGCCATGTTGTGCTTTTGGCGCAAAGCCGATTTCGCGCAGTTTGCAAAATTGCCATTAAGCTATTCAGTCCAGTGCGCTAGATTGACTTCAGTTTGCAAAATTGCTGAGCAATAACAATGACCCGCCACAGACTACAGAATCTGGGGTTCTACGCAAGTTGGAATTAGATAGAGATTTCAACAACATAAATGTTCGCGGTTTTGTTCTGACTGGCGCGCCATTTTCTTGTTTTCTTTCAATGTTTGATCACTTGTCCTCGCCGCTCGTTCCCATAGCGTGCCCATAAGCGTTCCCATAAGGCAATTTCCGTTCGGACACGAAGCATGACGCTTATGGCTAGAGGTTTTTCGACAGATACGGCCATATAAAATTAGCCAGATTTGTCGCCGCCACTATTGTGCTTCGCCTGGGTGGGCGGGCAGGGGACAGACCCGTAAGAGCAAAATACGCAGCAGTCCCCTGGCTTGGGCTTTAAACCTGCTCCGCATCCCGCGCTGGCGCGGCAGATTTGAAGAATGAGATCGTGTCCGATGCGCCGCAAGAATCTTTGACGCGATTGAGGGTGAAAACTCTGGAATCGAAATTGCTGCGGCGCATCATTGCCCGACCATTAACATCGCCGTCATGTGATTGACTCATTGTTATGACCTTATGCGCCAGCAATTGCTCCGAGCAGCAATCTCAAAGAAAATTTAAAATTGGGAGGGAAGTCATGAACCCAATGAAGCCGGCATATTTTGACCTCGATACTGTAGCCCTCATGCGGGAGACTCTGGATGACGCTTGGGCCTCCCTGCGGCCTCAGCAACGGGCGACGATGCAAAAGACGACGCTCGCGGTGGGCATTCTCAAGTCCGCCGCAGAAGGTGAGCGTGATCGCGAGCGTTTGCTTGACGCGGCACTCAGTGAGCTGGCGACGTAATTACGGGTTAGCTACACGTTACTTCCTCGCGCTCGGCTTTCCAAGCGCGTCGCATTCGCTCGGCGGTTTGAACGCGCTCATGTTTATGCGGGCGGTGATACTTTTCTGGCATGTCTAGGTGTCCCTTCCTTGTTTTGCCATCTCTAGACAGGTGAGCAATTCGACATAGCTCGGGCCGCCGCCTACCATCACCAATCGCACGCAACGTACCTGATCAGACGGCGTAAACTGGCTCCATTCCTTCTCGAGCACAGCGCGGGCATTGTTTTCATCAAGCTCGCAGGCTGCCGTATTGCGCGTGTTTGTGATGGCGGCCGCAGCGGCGGCCCGGCAACTCGGGCCGATATCGAATTTGGGGACCGGGTCAGCCGCCAGAACTATTTGCGATCCGAATAGGAATAGAGACAGCAGTGCAGTCACACGGATGAGCATGAGCGTCATGATCTGTGACCTTTTGCTTCCCGAAGAGGGCGCACCCCACAGTAGCCGTTGAACCCCAAAAAGGGCTAATGCACATTAAAAAGGTTAGCCCCGCCGTCCTTGATCGGCGTCAATGCATGGTGGGCGCCTAAGGTCTAGTAAAGAACCGAAGCGGGGGTGGACTACTAAGAATAGGGAGAAATCCCATGCGCTTGAAAATAATTGCCCCCGCGCTTTTGGTTGCCGGAGCCATCGCCGTCGTGGGCGCGTCGGCTGATGCGGCGGCCAAGAAAAAACGGGCGGTGGCGACTAGCTCCGGGCACACCGTGTTTGTGAGCCGCGATGAAGACGGCCGTACCCGCACGAAGATCATCATTGAGAAACGGTCGTATCTCGATCCCGGCACTGAAACATTCCCGGGCGAGAACCTCGGCAACAACAACTATGTCCAATCGCCCAACCACCGCGCAGATGACGTGCTCGACGTAAGCGGCGTTTTGGCCCCACCTTTCGCATTGATGCTGGTTCTGTGAGTCTGCGGTCTGATTTGGACCGTTAGGCTTAGAATGGACACTGAGCATAGTGCTATCACGGAGCCAGTTCGTCGGATCGAGGTGTTCACGGGCACCGGCCGCCGACGGACCTGGAGCGCCGAGGACAAGACACGGATCGTAGCCGAGAGCCTGACGAGCGGGGAATCGGTTTGTGCCGTGGCGCGGCGTCATGGACTGTCGCCGCAGCAATTGTTCGGTTGGCGCCGGCAAGCGCGGCGGCCGCTGGAGACGACCGCCGGCGAAAACGCTCGGCTGTTTGTGCCGGCGGTTGTAGATGCACCGTTACTGGCCCGTGCGCATCGCCGCCGGGAACGCAAGCGGGCACGCAGAGCTGGTGGCATCTCCGGAGTCATTGAACTAGCGATTGACGGGGTGATGGTTCGTGTCGGCCGCGGCGCCGAGGCGAAGACAGTCGCTGCGGTGATCCGCGCGCTGAAGGCCGACACGTGATTGGTCCGACGGGTGCGGTGCGGGTGATGGTGGCGACCAAGCCCGTCGACTTCCGCAAGGGCGCCGAGGGCCTGGCGGCTCTGGTGCGCGAGCAGATGCAGGCCGATCCGTTCTCCGGCGCCGTCTATGTCTTCCGTGCCAAGCGGGCGGACCGGGTGAAGCTGATCTTCTGGGACGGCACGGGTATGTGCCTGTTTGCCAAGCGGCTAGAGGATGGTGCGTTCCGCTGGCCGAACATGCGGGACGGCGTCATGCATCTGACCTCGGCGCAGCTCTCGGCGCTGTTGGAGGGGCTCGATTGGCGCCGGGTCCATAGCATGCGAGAGACAGCGGCACCGGCGCAGCCGAGCTGATCTGCGACAGAGTGAATCAGCCTGATCGAAAAACTCGCAATGCACGACAGCCTATGATTCAATCCTGCCATGACGGTGATGGCGGACACGCTTCCTGATGATCCCGGCACGCTGAAGGCGATGCTGCTGGCGGAACGTGCGCGCGCCGAACGGCTGGAACAGATCATCAAGGAGCTGCAACGCCATCGCTTCGGCCGACGGGCCGAGACGTTGCCGGAAGATCAACTGCTGCTTGGGCTCGAAGACGTCGAGCAGGCCGCGGCAAGCAGCGAGGCCGAAGGCGAAGCAGCCGTCCCGGCCGAGCGAGCCAAGCGTGCCGCCAAGCGTCGCATGAACCGTGGTTCGCTGCCGGCGCATCTGCCGCGCATCGAGATGGTGGTCGACATCGAGGATCACAGCTGTCCGTGCTGCCGCAACGCACTGCACCGGATCGGCGAGGATCGCAGCGAGCGGCTAGATATCATTCCGGCGCAGCTGCGCGTGCTGGTCGTCCGCCGGCCCAAGTATGCCTGTCGGGCGTGCGAAGAGGTGGTGCTGCAGGCGCCCGCGCCGGCGCGGCTGATCGAGGGCGGACTGCCGACCGAGGCGACGGTGGCCCAGGTTCTGGTCTCCAAGTATGCCGATCACCTGCCGCTCTATCGCCAGGCCCAGATCTACGCCCGGCAGGGCATCAATCTCGATCGCTCGACCTTGGCCGATTGGGTCGGCCGCGCCGCCTGGCTACTGCGGCCGGTGCAGGAGCGGCTCCTCATGCGGCTCAAGAGTTCGACCAAGCTGTTCGCCGACGAGACCACGGCGCCGGTGCTCGATCCGGGGCGCGGCCGCACTAAGACTGGCCAGCTCTGGGCCTACGCCCGCGACGATCGCCCGTGGGGTAGCGCCGATCCGCCAGGCGTGGCCTACGTCTACGCGCCTGATCGCAAGGCCGAACGGCCGATCATGCATCTGGCTGGCTTCAAGGGCATCCTGCAGGTCGATGGCTATGGCGGCTATCGCGTGCTCGCCGAGCGTGGCGAGGTTCAACTCGCCTTCTGCTGGGCCCATGTGCGCCGCCGCTTCTTCGAGCTCGCCGCGGCCGGCCCCGCGCCGATCGCCAGCGAGGCGCTCGAACGCATCGCCAAGCTCTATGCGGTTGAGAGCGAGATCCGTGGCCGCAGTGCCGATGAGCGACGCGATCTTCGGCAGAAGAAGAGCCGGCCGATCATCGACGATCTCGAATCCTGGCTTGGCGCCAAGCTCGGTCTGATCAGTCAGAAGACGAAGCTCGCCGAAGCAATCCGCTACGCCCTGTCGCGCTGGAACGGCCTCACTCGCTTCCTCGACGACGGCCGCATCGAGGTCGACAGCAACGTCGTCGAACGAACGATCCGCCCGATCGCGCTCAACCGCAAGAACGCGCTATTCGCCGGCTCCGATGGCGGTGGCGAACACTGGGCCGTCATCGCTTCGCTGATTGAAACCTGCAAGCTCTGCGGTGTCGACCCGCAGACCTACCTCACCGACGTCATCACCAAGATCGTCAACAATCATCCCAACAGCCAGATCGACGACCTGCTGCCTTGGGCCTATCCCGCAACGCCCACCCTCAGGGACGTGGCCTGAAAACACCGCTTACTGCTCGACAACACCGCCTTCGGCAGCAACCAAACGGCGCTGCCCGGCCCATGGACTCTGCCGGGCAAAAATAATCCCTGGCTGCAGTACTAACTTTGCGGCCAGGAGACTGCTTTAGCGGGGCGGCTAGCTGTCGCTTGAGTGGTTTGCCGAGTGGGAGGGATCTGATGCGTTATATGGCTGTGCTAGTAATTGCCGCCATCGCATTCCTGTCCGCTATCGCCACGTCAACGCGGGCGGAGATCGAATATCCGTGGTGCGCCCAATATAGCGGCCGAGGTGGCGGCGGCAGAAATTGCGGTTTCTCGACCATCGAGCAGTGCCGCGCAACGGTCAGCGGCATTGGCGGCTCCTGCGAGCCGAATTTGTTCTACCCCGGATCGCCCGGCCACATTTCGCAAAGCAAGCGCAAACGTAAGAATTAGCGGATAAAGTTTGACGTCTTTCTTGCTTCCGGTATTCGGAACATTGTCGCATTCTACCTCCGTTAATGCCGCCGTACGTGCCGGTTTCGATGCTTCGGGTGCATAACATGCTTGGGTGCATACCAGCCCGGCCACGCCGGGTTCATGTTGCAAAAGCCCCGATTGCCAGCGAGCACATTCGGCCTGCATTCCTCGACCGAGTAGTAGTGACAGTCCCAAACTATTTCGCCGGCGCCGATCGACACCACTGCGCACCAAGGGGCGTCCCCATATGCTTGGCTGGCTGGAACGTTAAAACAAAATGCCGCCGCCAAGGCGGCGGCCGCGAGCATCAGTTGAATGGTGGTTTTCATCGGGGTTCACCGAATAGAATTATTGGCGCTTTGAGACAAATCAATCAATCGTAAAAGAGGGGCGCTTGCTACCTCCTATTAGCTAGAACGAGTCAACGCAACCACGACCGAGATACCACGCGGCGAGGGTTTGTGCGCTATTGGAGCATTTGCGGCGGACAAACATCAAACGCCCCACGCCGCCTTGAAATCCGCCATCGCTTCCTCGCGGCTCGCCTCTATCTGCCTAACTGAATGCCTTAGTGACGTCCGCCGCGAGAGGCTGTGCCGTTGCAGCCACAACCTTCTGGGCTAGGTCCGTGAGTTCCTTGGTCTGGCTTGTAAGGGCCTCCGACTGTTTGCGAAAATGGTCGGTCGACAGTTCAATAAATTCCGTCGGCGCTTTCACGCCCCATAGCTTTTGGGTAAAATCGATGGCGGCCGCGATGTTCGCTTGGGCGAATTCGACGGCTTTGGCGTTGTAGTCCTGCATCCCTTTAATCGTGGTCGAACAACTATTCGTAATTACTGAAGCAGCTTCGGTAGTAGCATTGTTCATTTTAGAGAAGGCTTTACTGGCTTGAGCGAAGCCGTCTTCTAACGCGGCGCGTGCGGTCGTCTCGGTTTTGCTTGTCTTGTTTGCCATGACATTCGTCCTTTGGGGCGTTTCTACTGAAGGTTCCGTGAGCGATGCCTTTAAGGCGTTCCTTGAAATCAGCCGCCTAAAATAGCAATCGGGGATGTGCTGAGCCGTCTGTTCACAAATCGTGAATCTTACTGCGTGGTTCAATCACGAATAGGTAAACGACAGCGCCACACAGACCTATCAGGGCAAGCATCGTGAAAAATGTACTCACCATGTTCCTCTACGAAGGAACCCCGCAAATTGTCATTGATATGGATCAGACAGCAGGACTGACGTATGCGCGTCGCCAGTAAAAAGGCCATTTCTATTTTTTCTCGGTCGAGGGATTTGGTTCAAAGCCGCTACCCCCTGGGCTTGCCATTTGGAGGCACGTGAGCAGTTCGATATAACTGCCGGCCACGCCAACGCAATTACACAGCCGCATGCAAGTCGTCTTGTCGCGTTGTTTAAATTGCGCCCATTGCGCTTTGAGTTGATCGCGAGCTTCGTTTTCCTTTTGCAGGCATGCCGAAAGTGAGGTCTTGGTAGTGCCTATACTTTCGCCTGCGCGGCAACTCGCTGCCACATCAAAATTTGGAACTTCATCGGCGACTGCCATGCCGATCTGTAAAAAGAAGATGAAACAAACAAATTTCAGTAAAAATAAATGGCGCATGTCATCATCCTTGGCGACGGTGCTTAAATCATCCCGCTGTAACAACGAGTGATATGCGATTGGTCCTACATCATACAAACCGCTCGCGTTGTTGAATTTTCCTATATTCGGTTGGCAAACCCTCGCATTGATGTTGATCAACTCACAGGAGGCCCCAAGTGGGCTCGCCGGCCGCGTGGCCAGCCCCCGCTGGCCCACCTACCGCATCGCCTCAAACCGCTCGCGCATCGCGGCCTTGGCCTGACCAGATTCAAGTGCGTTTTGGCCATGGTTTTCGCCTCCTGCACTCAGAGACTCTCGCTTAAGACGCATTAAACGAGCAGTTAGCGGTCGGATTTTGCATAATTCACGCTGCCATTGTCGGCTGCTGATCCCGAAGAGCAAGGCCGCGCAGATAATCAGCCGCGGCTTGCGCCTTGCTGCATGCCGTGAAAAAGGCGCGGCAATCGGTCTTGGGTAAGCCAATCCAGGATTGGATGTAGCCGGCATGACGCAGCTCACCATCCAACGAAAACTCGGCACAGAGGAACGCCGCGCATAGCTCAGCAATCAATTCCTCGGCAGCGTATGCTTTCTCACTTCTTCGCCATTTTGGTTGGCTATATATGCACGAAATGATAGGAAAAAGCCCTGCAAATAAGCTGGGCCCGCATGATTGGAAGTGGGTGCCGAACGGGCTCAGGATGGTGTCGACCGACTAGCGGCAGCTAAAGATTAAATGTGATCGGCGGATAGGGGTCTTGGCCAAATGTCCAGACTATCTTTGGCTCACGGTGTTTGGTGAACAAGGCGACATGGCCGGTTTGCCGCTCTTCTCGGCGCGGTCGACGGCGCCACGTATAGCTCTAGCTTCGCTAGAATAAAGCACGCCAAGACGTTCAAGCGATTTGGCGAACCAATGTCCTGGGATGTATGGGCTGGCGAGCCTGCGATTGTCGCTTCCGCCTGTCCCTATCGGAAACCTAATGCGGTTGGCCAGAGGCAGCGAATTGGGTGAATCTTCTGCTCGATGGTCGAGCTCTGCAGACTGATCTAGTGCGCGCTGATCGGACTATTCCGATCGCGGGCCACTCACAAATCCCGAGCTGCCAGAAGGGCAACGAATAGCTTGCCGTGGCCCAGCTTGTGGATCTAAGCGGTGACAACCGACAGCAGATGAATAGCACAACCGACAAGCGCCCCGACGATCGTGCCATTTATTCTGATGTACTGAAGGTCGCTGCCGAGGACCAATTCGAGACGGTCAGACACGGTCCGCGCGTCCCAGTTCCGCACGACCTCGGCGATTAACAATCCGATCTCACCGCGCCATTGGAATAGTTGTGTTGCGAACCGTTCGAGCACGGCGTCGATCCGTGTACGAATGAACGTATCCTCCTGCATCGAATAAGCGATAGCCAAGACTGCGGAATGAAATGCCGCGCGCGCATTCGACTGCGGCTCGGACAATTCTAGCATCAGCCGATGCGAAAGGCTGTCCCAAGCGGACGCTATCCAGGCTTTCATCTCGATATCATCTAACAGCAGGTTTTTCAGGCGTTTGATTTCGTCGCGCTGTTCGGCTGACGTCATCAGATCGTTGGCCATACTGGCGAGTGCAGCCCGGAACCGTAGGCGAACTTCGCTGTCGCGCTGCCGAAGGCGGCGCAACAAATCGATCGTGCCGTCCACAATGGCAGCCGCAATGCGGCGATCGATCGTTCTAGGAATCCACCAGCGGCTGCGTTGTTCTACCATCTCGTCGATCTGGGTCTTGTTTGCTGCGATCCAGCTCTCGGCCGTCTCGACGGCCTTTTCAAATAAAACGTCGCTCTCTTCGCTGGTCGTAAGAATTTCGATCGCGCGACCTAGCAGCGGCGCTAGATCGACCGTCCGCAACTGTTGGCCGATGGTGTGCTGAATGAACTCGTTGATTTGCGCGCTGTGGCCAGCAGCGAGTAAGCGCTTCAGGACGGTGATTATCCAGTCGGCAACCATCGGTGCTGTCTGCGGCAATGCCAGCCACGCTCCTATCTTTCCTGTGAGGTCCACCTGGCGAATTTTCGGGAGAATGACCTCCGGGACAAGAAAATTGCGCTCGACGAAGGAACCAAGCGAACGTCCGATCCGATCTTTGTTGCGCGGCAGAATGGCGGTGTGGGGAATGGGAATCCCGAAGGGGTGACGGAACAGGACTGTGATCGCGAACCAGTCGGCCAGCCCTCCGATAATCCCGGCTTCCGCCCCCGCGCGCACCAACTGAACCAGCCATCCTGGTGAGGGCTCGATGCGCGTAGCAGCGGCCATCACGATCATGACGGCCAGGAGCCCCGTTGCAAGCAGACGATTGCGGCGCAGCGCACGTCGGACCTCCATCTCGTCTGCAGATGATAGCCGCGGAACGGGCGGATTTTGCACCCCTACGGAACTCATGGGATCACTCCGACTTTCTCCTAAGAAACTCACCAGTTAATCGCGTAAATCGCGTTGGCAGCACGGAAGATGACACCCTTATCGATCGGTGCGCTGTCCGATGGTCCCAGCCAGGCCGATGCAGTAGTTGCCACCCCAGGAGTTCCGCCTGAGATTGCAACAAAGTCAATGAGTACGGTCGGTCTAGCGGAATATAAAACGGGATACCAATTTCCCAGAAGACGGCAAAGAAGAGGATCCGAGACACGTCGGATGTTCAGGCTTGCTTTCTACGATGGTCGGCCGATACTGAAATGGTGGTGGTTATTGCGGGCGTTCCATTAGAACAGGCGGCGGTCATGGCTAAACGGAAAAAGCGAGCGGCGGCGCGCAGAGGAAAAGCGGCGACCCGAGGTAAGGCGCGTAAGCCTGCCAAATCGGTGCGAGGGAAGGCAGCGAAACGCACTAGTGCCAGGGCAACACCAAAAAAACGGGTGACCAAGGCTAAGTCGAAGCGCGCAGTGGCGAAGAAGGTGGCTCCGACAGTCGAAACCGTCATCGTGGATATGATTGAGGAACCGGTTCCAGGCGTTATGGTCGTTACTGAGTTTGAGGCGACGGGTATTCGTGAACCGAATGCAAACCCCGAACAGCCCAAGGAAAGCCGGGGTGCCGCAACTCCGGAATCAGAAGAACGATAGAGCGTGCCGGCGCTGCCCGCAGCGCGAGCGCATCAACGTCGCATCCAGATACAGCAATCACGCCGAACATCATGGATTTCGACGCGCTTGGCCGAGCCAATATCAACGGGTCTAAGGCAGCGGCGCAATTTAAAAACCGGGCTGACCATTGCCATCTATGATCGATGAGTGAGGAATTTGACGCAGCCGATTTTTCAATCGTCGTGAAGAGGCGAGGTGGGCCGCTGAAGCCATGGGTATGGGAGATTTATCGTGCCGGTCGGTCGGGGCCGGTAAAGTGGTCATCTGTCTTTTTTGAAACTATGGCAGAGGCGACAAAAGAAGGAAAAAAGGCCTTTGCAGATTTCCTGGCAAAATGGGCTGCCTCACGTAGAGGCCGTGCCACGTGTAGCTCTGGGTGAAGCGACCGCACATAATGTCACCCCCTCCGGACCTTAGCGAAAATAGATCGGGCGATGCGGGGCGTTACTCCCGCTCTTTCGGCTCGTCGGCGTCCCTTGCATCGCCGCCTTGTGGAGAGTGAAGAGCCTACCGCGTCACCGCGGCGATCGCCCGAAACTCATTGAACTCTCTTTTTATCTAGTCCTTGTCCCTGCCGACCGCCACAGGCGATCGATGCCCGTTTTCAAGCTTGCCCATAGGCCACACAGTAAAGAATGGCCGTATAGTGACAACAAGCGGCGATCAGTACAAAGCCGTGCCAAATCACATTTGAAACCGCAGGCTCTGCCATACATGGAATATAACGCCCGCTGAATAAAGAGCACCGCCTGCCGCCAGCAGCCAAATGCTCAAGCTCGGGAGAGTTGCTGCGATCGGCTCGTAAACGACCGCGCCACTCCAGCCAAGAATGAGGTAGAGAACAACGGCCAGACGATCGAAGCGACCGGGCAACAGCAGCTTAAGAGTAACGCCGACAACTGCCGTCAACCAGACACCGATGAAGAGACCAATTGAAACAAAGTCGCCTTTCAACTGCCCTATGAACGGCGTATAGGTTCCAGCAATCATCACATAGATGGCCGAGTGATCAAAGCCGCGCAGAAGCCATTTCACGTGGGTGATTGGCCATGTGTTGTAAGCGGCGGAGAAACCGAGCATTGAGAGCAAGCCGATAGTGTAGATCACGATGGACGGCATGTCGGCGGTGCGGGCCGAATTAGCCGTAACGATGACGATCACTATCGCACCAGCCACTCCAAGGCTCACCCCGATTGCATGGACAATGCCGTCAGCAATCAATTCGACCCGATCGTAATCCCATGTGACGCTCGCCGGCTGGCTATTAGAAATGACCATTATTTCTTTTCCGATCTAGAGATCTGGTCCACTCGCATCAAAATCCGACCTTTCAATGACAGCGAATATCATGCCATGGCGCTAAAAAGATCATGAAGATAGGCGGATATGCTTGCAATCTGTTTAAACAGAGATGACGACAAACTTGCAGAGTTTTGGGAATACATTGCTAGAGCACTTTCCACTTAGTGTGGAGCGTATCCGGCATTGCGGAAGTAGTTGGTACATTCCGAAGGCGAGAAGGCGTTAAGAAGAGCGGCAATTCGGTTCCAGAGGCTTTCGACGGAACGCTCGGCGGCTTTTCTGAGCAAGGCCTTGAGCTTGGCGAAGAGCTGCTCGATCGGATTGAAGTCGGGCGAATAGGGCGGCAGGTAGAGCAGTCTTGCACCGGCGGCTTCGATCGCTTCGCGCACGCCCGCCACCTTGTGAGCGCTGAGATTGTCGAGCACGACGATGTCGCCTGGCTTGAGACTGGGGCTGAGGATTTGCTCGACATAGGCCAGGAAGGCGTTGCCGTTCATCGGACCGTCGATGACGCAGGGCGCGGTGAGCGCGCTCGAGCGTAAGCCCGCGACGAAGGTCGTGGTCTTCCAGTGGCCGTGCGGAACCTTGCCGACCAGCCGTTCACCGCGCGGCGCCCGGCCACGGAGGCGAGCCATGTTGGTACTGGTGCCGGTCTCGTCGATGAAGACCAGCCGCTCAGGGGCGAGTTCGGCCTGAGCCTGCGCCCAGGCGGCGCGCGCCGCCGCGACGTCAGGCCGGTCTTGCTCGGCCGCGCGCACGCTTTTTTTTGAAGCTGATGCCGTGACGGTCGAAGAACCGCCAGACCGAGCCGAGCCCCGCCTTGTGCTCCCGCTCATCGAGCAGCCGGCGCTGGATTTCCTCCAGCGTCAGATCGGGCTCCCGCCGCACCAGCTCAAGCAGCCATTGCTCGTGGTGTTTGAGCGGCGACCGGCTCTGCCCCTTGTTCGATCTGGCCTCGACGCTGCCGGTCTCCCGCCACCGCTTCGCCCAGCGGATCGCCGTCGAATCTCCGATCACGAACTGGCGCGCGGCAGCCCGCGCCGCCACCCCGCTCTCGACCACCTGGATCACCCGAACCCGCAAATCGTTCGAATAGCCCATCGCAGGCCTCCCTGATCAGAAGGCCACAGAATCTTATTCGCGGCTCGAAGGGAATCCCCTCGATTTACAGAAAGTGGAAACTGCTCTAGTCTACCATCGACCACAGAGCTTTCTTTGAAAGCGTTCCTTCGCTCAAACCATAACAAAATGCCTAATTTTATAAATTTCTCGTGCTGATACAGATGACGTGGTCGCTTACATTCTCGCACCACGCCGTGAACCGCCGGGATCGGGCCGCTCTCGATCATTCGGGCAATCGCCTGGCGCTGGCCATCATTGAGCTTGGAGGGTTGGCCTGGCGGCTTTCTATCCAACAGACCATCAGGGCCCTGCGCGTTGAACCGTAATACCCAGTCCCGGATGATCTGCAGACCAACGCCGCCGATCTTGGCCGCCTCGGAGCGGGTCGCACCGTCGTAGATCGCGGCAAGGGTCAGGAGCCGCCGAGCTTGCGGACCATCCTTGGTCTTCTTTGCCAATCCGCGCAGCCGAGCCGCACTGAAATCCCGCCGCAATGGTATCGGAACCGACATGGCGAACCTCCTTGGTTCGCCACCTTGAATCAGACCGCCGCCGATTTGGGAATCCCCAACGAGTCACGCCTTCAGGGATTGGGTGACTACCAGCGAAGAGCAGTAATGTGGCGGCAAGCGGAGCAAACCGCAAAAAAGTCTATCGTGGTGCAGGATTTTGGATCTCTACTTTGCGCCGGGGTCCATTCATCTTGAGCATGTCGCTTGCAGAGACCATGATGGTTCATGGATGACTTACTTGCCAGCTCGGATCTGGATCGTATTGCGTAATGCGCTGAGTGATGCGTGTCGTCGCGGGGCCGAGATTTTTCTGATAGACGATGCCGTCCCGGTTAACGACGAAGGTCATGATGCCGGAATCGCCATAGCTGGCCGGATACGCGATCAGCGCGAAGCCGCCGGTCGCATGGCCATTGACGACATAACTCCTGGCGCCGCCGGGCGCGTTCTTGCCTTGTTGGGTTAGAATCCGGAAATAGTACCCGTAATAGGGCCGTGGTTTTGCGTGCGGGGTGCCAGGGCTGTACCCGGCCGCCCGGGCGCGGGCAATAAGCGGGCCTAAAGGGCTCTCATCTTCGCCGGGTTTGACGGGCCAATAGAGCCCATTGTGTTGTCCATCTGTGCTCATGAAGTGCTGCGCATATTCGGGGGAGCCGTCCGGCCGGAGGTGCTTGGCGGCGTATTCGCGCTGAGCCACGACATAAGCGCGGCACACTTCAATGACACTGAGTTCGTTGCGGCCGATCCGCCGGTTGAGAATCTCCTCAACGGCTGCCGTGGTGTCGAAGCGCCAGCTGGCCTGTTGGCGAACCAACGGGATCGGAAGGGGCCACTCCTCTTTACCCACGATCAGGATCGCCTTGTCTTGACCGTCGAGCTCGAGCTTGTGTGCTTCGTCATAGGCGGCAACGAACCGGTCCCTGCCGCGTTTGTCGGCGACGGGATCGCCGGAGTGGATCAGCTTGGCGCCCTTCGGCCCCAGGAGGGCGAGAAGTTCGCGCATTTTATTGGCGCGGTTCGCCGCAATCAGTGCATCGACCGCCGCCGCGGGGGTGGTGAAGGTCTTCTGCTGCATCGCAGTTGCCGCCATCGTTGACGATGCGGAGATCGCAAAAAGGGCGATCGCCGCAGCGACGAGCAACAGGCCGATCAAGAGTATGCTTCTTGTATTTCTCACCATCGCCATTTCATTTTCCTGAAATCTTTCCCGCGTCATCGGCGAATGCCCCCACCGCCGCCATGAAAAGCCGGCGCGGGCGCAGCATGAAAGCTCGGCGCAGGCGCGGCATGGAAACTTGGTGCGGGCGCCGCGCGAATGCTTGGTGCGGGCGCCATCCGGCTGGAAGATCCGCGGGCCGCTTCACCGCGTACTTGCGCGCCCCGTCCGAAGGATTCAAAGGCGGGTGGCACTGGGCGCAGCGGCGCGGCCGGAACCGCAGAGCGACGGCCGACGGCCGCGGCAGGCGCACGTCCGACCGAAGGCGCAGCGGGCCTGACTTGTGGCACGGCCGCTGGCGCCGGAGCGAAGCCGCGGAAGTCTCGCCGTGCCGCTGCAGCTGCGCCTTGAAACCGTGCCGCCGTCCCGGGATTGCGATAGGGCACGCCGTGGCGATGGGTTGGATCGTGCTGCCAGATGCCGCCCGGCGGTTCACGCCCGCCGTGGAAACGTTGAAATCGGTCGTGGTCGACCCGAATGTGGTGACGACGCCAGTCGAAGGAACCCCATGCCCAGAAGCCGAAAGGCGGATAAATGCCCGCATCAAAAGCAAGGAAAGCATCCGCCGGCAAACAATTGCCGGCCCAGGTTCCGAAATAGAAAGGTGGGTAATCAGGATAGGGCCAGGGCCCATAAGCGCACCACGGATTATAGGCCGGTATATAGACGATCTCCGGATTCGCCGGCTCGATCATGATCTCCTGATCCTAAGTCGAGACCGTCTGCTGGGGTGTCGAGGCGAGCGAGCCCTCGGCTTTGGCTCGCTGGCGAAGACGCTGAACCGCATCCATGACGTCCGCCTGTTGCGCGAGGAACGCGTCTCCGAGTTGCTCGGTCCATCCAAGATTGCTGTCCATCATGTGCAGGAGATGGGGGAATGGAATAAGCGACTTTACACTCGGGTCCCAAGTCTGCTGCTGCAACGCCGCCGTCAATGCGTCACCTTTAAGCGCCGTATTGACGGGAATCTGTAACCAGCGGTCTGCTTCGACGACCTCGAGCGGGTAGGTCGCAGCCATCATAATTTGCGCGACGAGTGGATCGGGGTAGAGCGCAATGGGTGCGACCAGTTGATCCAGCTGCTCAGCGGTGAGAGCTGGACCGCTCGGTACAGCCGGCGCTGGCTGTGGCGCCGCCGTCAGCGGAACGAGGACCATAACGGCAATGATACCCGCCATCACTGCGATGAAGTTGGCCTTCATATCCCACGCAATCCTTTACAATGTGATTTTTTGTTGGTCTGAGCGTTGAAGCGGCGAGGACAGGCGAGATTGAGGACCTGCACTAATGTCGTAGCCTGGTTCCACTTGAGACCGGCCGCCACATTGCGGCTGAGCAAAGAGTTGTAAACCGTCCATTCCCCAGGATTACGCGTCGCGGCAATGACATAAGTGGACGCAATCGCCTCTGCCCTTGGCACGAAATGAGCCAAGGAGATCGAATCGTTATCACTCGTCTGGAATGCCGGCTCCTCGCGGCCTCTTTCGAACCCGATGATCCGCCCCAGCACAGAAACGAGCCGTGACATGAATCGTGGCTTCATGGGACAGGACCTTCGTGTACAAGGCCTGAATTGCGTTGCCGCCTCTAGCCGAAGTGGAATATTAGACTTAGCCTTCGGTTCTGCCGCTTTGATCTGTATCAACGAAGCAACGGTCTTATGCCGCACGCTTTATTGGCGCGCGCAGATAGTGCCCTTCTACCCGCTGGGTAAGATCATTGGAGCTATGTCCGACACCGATCGTGCGAAGCTGATGGAGATTGTGCGGGCGGTACTGCCAGCCGAGGCCAACGGCAGCATCGCCTATTCAGCGCGCGCGAATGCCGTCAAATCGCACAAGCCGGCATAACGCAGCACCGGCATGCGATAGCTTTCGCGTTACGTTCAGTCCAATCTGGGATCTGGTTGTGAAGGCTCTCGGTTCGAGTTGTTGCACGAAGCTTTTTGGAGGGCTTTTTCTTGTTTCAAGTTTTTGTTGATCTGCAAATTGAAGCCGCATCGCCCTAAAATGACATTCGCAGTGTGAGGCGATCAGAACTTTTTGACCAGGCCTTGAGTCACAACCTAACATTTCTTAGCGCGCTTCGTTCGTCCTCGCGCGCGAAACACAGCGCGCCGGCGATCACGTCGGAATGGCCGTTGAGTGGGAATCTCGCAGCGAATTTAACGGGGTCTGCGCGGCTCAGGTCAATCAATCCGCAGGCGCGCGTACACCGCGAGCTTGATGGAGTCCATCGCCAGGGTGAAGACGATCGTCGTCGCGGCGAGCAGGGCTATCACGGTTATCGGAAGCGGGCTCATCAACACGCCTCCGGCGGCGAGAGAGGCGACCAGGAGGACATCGCAGAGTGAGGCCAGCAGCATGATCGGCGCGGGGCGCGAGCTCCAGAGAGGCCCGTGCTCCCGCAGCACATAGATGTTTCCCTGGCCGGCGAAGACGAGCATCGCGTAGGTCAGCGTCTGCATCTCGCCGGGGCTCAGGCGCAGCCCGTACCAGCCGACGCCGAGCACCGCCACCAGATAGAGAAGCCTGAAAGAACCGAGGGGGACTGCGGCGAGCGTAAGGTTTCGCACGCGCCAGGCATTCGGGTAGGGAGACGGCCGCGCCCGGTCCGCCGCGCGCGCCATCGTCACGAAGTCATTGGTGAGCATCGAAAGCGCTTGCAAAAACGGTGTCAGGACCGCGTGCCCAGTGATGATCAGCCCAGCGCCGAGCACGATGAGCGTCACGCATTTGTTGATAAGGATCGTCAACGTGTAGGTCAGAACGCGTTGGAACGCGGATCGCCCTTCCTTGATGCAGGCGACGATTCCGCCGAGGCCCGGCTCGGTCAGCACGACGCCCGCCGCGGCTTTCGCAACATCCGTCGCGGTCGAAACGGCGATGCCCATTTGCGCCTGCCGCAGCGCTGGCGCGTCATTGGCGCCATCGCCGCACATGCCGACCGCATGGCCCTTCTGCTGGAACGCCTTGACTAGGTGAAACTTCTGCTCCGGGAAAATGCCGGCGTAGACCGCGAAGTCCTTCGGCCCGACGCTCGCGGGAATGTCGCCCGGCGGACAAACGGGCCCCGTGAGCCCGATCTCGCGCGCGACGGTCGCCGCGGTGGCGGCCGCGTCGCCGGTGATCATGACCGGGAGCACGCCGAGCGAGCGCAGCTCGGTCAGCAATTCCGCCGAATCGGCGCGCGGAGGATCGCTGAACGCGATGAACCCGATCAGTTCCAGCGCGTCGCTCCACCCGGCGGCCACGGCGATCGTCCGATATCCGGCGACATTGAGCGCCTCGAGCTGCTTCTCGGACGCCGGCGTCATCGGCGCGACCGTCGCGACGACGGCCGGCGCACCCTTGACCACACGAATCTCGCGCCCCGCCTCGACGGCGATCGCCTCGGCCATTTTGACCGCCGGATCGAACGGCGTGAAGCGCGTCACGGTCAGCGAGGCGGGGCCCCGGCCCTTGGCCGCCATCGTCCGGATGAGGGAATCGATCGGATCCTGGCCTTCCGGCGAACTCGCCAGCGCGGCAAAGCCGAGAACGTCCGAATCGTCACAGCCCGGCTTCACCGGACGAATCGCGCTCACGACCAATTCATTCCGGGTCAGCGTGCCGGTTTTATCGCAGCAGATCACGTCGACCATGGCCGCTTCGTTAAGCGAAGACAGCCGAGTGAGCAGGACGCCCTTCAACGCGAGTGTCCTCGCGCCCAACGCGGCGGCGAGAGTGAATGTCGCCGGCAGAGCGACGGGCACCGCCGACAGCAACGCCGTCAGGACGAGCAACAGGATCTGCTCGAAGCTGATTCTGATCGCTAACGCATAAGCCACGAGCCCAGCGACAATGACGAAATTGATCGCTGTGAGACTGCGAACGACGCTGAGCACGACCTTCTGCTCGGCGCTCTCGACGTAGGCGACGCTCACCAGCTCCGCCGTCCGCCCGAAATAGGTGCGCGTGTCCCGTCGCCGTCACCCGTGCGATCGCCGCGCCGCGACGAACGAGGCCGCCAGCGAAGGCGGTCTTTCCGGCCTCCATTTCGGTAGGGATCGATTCGCCGGTTAGCATGGATTGATCGAGCAACAGCGAGCCGTCGACGATGAGAACGTCGGCGGGAACGACGTCCCCGAGCGAAACCTGGACGATATCGCCGGGAACGAGGTCGGCCGCCGAGCCATCAACCCAGGCGCCGTCGCGCCTGACGCGCGACGTCAATGTCAGGCGCCGCTTAAGAAGCGCCAAAGCGGCGGTCGCGCGACTTTCCTGAAAGGCGGCGAGCAGGACGTTGAAGAGGAGGACAGCCGCGACCATCAACGCCGTAAGCGACTCGCCCAGGATGATTTGCAGGCCTATCGTCGCCTCGAGCATCCATGGCACCGGCGCCCAGAAATGGCGGGCGAATCTCCGGAGAGGATGGATCGGTTCCTCGACGACGGCGTTCGGACCGAATTCCGCTCGAAGGGACGCGGCTTGGGCCGACGACAGGCCGGCGAGCTCGGACCGTCCGTGCGCCGCCGTTTCTTGCGAGGGCATGTTCATTTCGACGGCCTTACATAGGCTCGGGGGCCAATCTGTCCAAGATCTGCATCTGGCGGTTGCCAGAAGAGCTATTGGATCCATATCGGACTTCACAGCCAAATTGTCTCACGAGGTCAGGTCGAAACGATCTGGGCACATCGTCCAAGCGAATGATGCATGTCGAGCAATTCCGCCAGCTCCGTCACGGTTACCCTTTGCAAAAATAGGGACGTTTAGGACAGTTTTGGGCCGCTATTTGATACCAGGCTGGTTGAAATCATTGAGATTACCCAACGATCTCGAGCATATGAGATTAAAAGCCCCGGCAAACGCGTGTTTTGCAGGCATCCGGATATATTTGTGAAACTTACAGTTCAGCCGAGGAGTACTTGGACCGGCTGGACGGTAGTAAGGCAAATAGCATGCTTATTGATATTCACATGGACGGTCTGTCAGGTATTAAATTATGCAAACGTCTGACGGCTTCCGGTCGTTTTCTCAATGTTATTCTGATGACTGGGATAGACATTGAAGCAAATGAGGCAAAGGCATTCAGCGCCGGCTGCAATGCATATTTGCACAAGCCGTTTTCCACCCGCTCGTTGATCGATGCTATCGAGAAGCGACTATCAGCATACAGATCATTCCGATATGCCCCCACTTCATTTATCCAACTTGCGAATACTCGTACGCCATTATCGGCTCAGTGCTGGGTTCCTCACTAATGGTGCCAGTTGATCCATCGCAATGATGACATCGCTCTGAGATGCTATCCAACCGCGGATTGGCGCGGGGGTCTAACCATGGTGAAACAATCCGCTCATGATGTGCCTTTCACAAAATCAGTTCGACGAAATTGGCGTTTAATAATTATCGAGGGTCTTATTCTTATTGCATTAGGTCTGTCGGCTGTCATCGTCCCGCCAACTACCAACTTTGCGGTGACCGTCGTGCTCGGTTGGCTTTTTTCTGCTAGTGGACTTATCGGACTAATAACGACCCTTGCAGGGCGGCACGCCCCCGGCTTTTGGTGGTCATTACTTTCAGCTTTGCTCGCCTTGGCCGTGGGTACCGTCTTAATTGAATGGCGGAGTGATAGTGCCCTGCCACTCACTTTTCTGCTGATTTGTTTCTTTGTCATCGAAGGCATTGCAACCATCATGTTTGCTATCGAGCATGAGCGTCAATTGTCAGGCCGATGGGAATGGATGACGGCGAGCGGTATTGTTGACTTAGTTCTGGCTGCTCTCGTTATCGCTGGCCTGCCAGACATAGCCAATTGGGCCGTCGGGATTCTTGTTGGGATAAACATGGTTTTCGGCGGATCTGCTCTAATAGCGATGGCGGTCTATGGTCATGCAAACGCCCCTCGCTAGGTATCCGTGATTGACCGCCTTTCGAGGTGCAAGCTATTGCCAAAGCCTCGTCTCTCTAATTCACGTCCGCTGGCGCGTCGGAGTTGGCGCCGCCTTCTGGCGGTCACTGGTCCCGGCATCGTTGTGATGCTCGCCGATACCGATGCCGGTAGCATCATTACTGCTGCCCAAAGTGGAGCTGAATGGGGCTTCCAGCTTCTGTTGCTGCAGTTTCTCCTCGTGCCAATCTTATATATCGCACAAGAACTGACTTTGCGTCTTGGTATCGTCACGCATAAAGGCCACGCGGAACTGATCCGCGATTACTTCGGCCGAGGTTGCGCATGGCTTTCTGTGGCGATTCTGCTGATGACGTGCGTCGGCGCGCTATTGAGCGAGCTAAGCGGCTTGGCGGGGGTTGGCTTGCTAATGGGGGTACCGATACCCGTCACAATGTCGCTGATCGTCATCGCACTTATTGTTATGGTCTATAGAGGTTCATATCTCAGCGTAGAGCGCATAGCGATCGCTGCTGGGGCATTTGAGTTGGTTTTTTTGTTTGTCGCTTGGCAGGCAAACCCTGAACTTACCGTTCTGACTTCCGGATCTGTCGATATTGCGTGGCACGAACCAAAATACCTCTACCTTGTCGCTGCCAATATCGGCACGGCGATCATGCCGTGGATGCTCTTTTACCAGCAGTCATCCGTTGTGGAGAAAAATCTATCGCGTGAAGACTTGCCAGCAGCGCGTCTAGAAACTGCATTAGGTGCCGTGGTGACGCAAATAGTAATGGCTGCGGTACTGATTGCCACTGCTGCGACACTGGGAAACACCACACAGTCTGGCTCACTTGATTCCGTGCAACAAATTGCGCAAGCGATTACACCGTACCTTGGCAGAGCAACTGGCGAATTCTTATTTTGTCTCGGATTATCGGGCGCGGCCATTGTTGCCACTATAGTGGTAACGCTTACCGCGGCTCGGGCTCTGAGTGAGGTTCTCGGTTCGAGGCATTCGCTGAAACACGAACCGCATGAAGCTCCCTGGTTCTATGGCTTCTATACGGCAGTGCTTATCGTTGGGGCACTAATCGTTAGCTCGGGTGTCAACCTCGTGAGTTTGAGCGTCGGCGTTCAGGTGATGAATGCATTCTTTCTGCCAATAGTGCTGGCATTTCTGTATCTATTGGCTCGAAGGCTTCCAAATCCTTACCGATTGCGGGGGCCGTACGCCGTCCTCGTTGCGATCTTGATCACGGCGACAGCAATTTTTGGACTCTACTCCGGATTAAGGGGATTGCAGGCTTGAGTGCTAAGGTGGCCTGGGCCGTCATGAGTAGACAGGATACTTACCGGCGCGCAGCAGTGGCAGCATTATCCGCAGACCTGCGGGGCGGCCGCAAGCTTGCGAGAGTAAAAAACGTGATAGCATAGTCGGTCGACCCGACGGATCGAGAGAAGCCTGGCCGCCTCAGAGGGATTCAAATCCCGACCAACTGATAAGGCCTCGACCCGCGGAATCTATCAAGGTCAGCGGTCCATGTGCGACAGCACAGAAAGGTCGGACACATGACCGCAAGCGACCTCTGCCCTTCACGTAAGAAAGCTGTTGCATGTCGGGGCCATCCACACATGAGGCGGCCTCTGTGCTCAACTCCGCCGCACGAAACTCCCTTGAGCTGGGTCGAGATGCTCGTGAACGTGGCGTTGAGTTGTGTGCCCAGGCCATTCCCACGGCGATGATGGCAACCGAGATGCCCGCGGCGATCAACCCGTATTCGATAGCAGTGGCGCCAGCATAGACACCTGTCCGGCTTGAGCGACGGGCGGAGTATCTACTCCGTACTTCTCAATACTCGCTTGATTTCAATGCCGAAGGCTCATGATGTAGCTAATTACTTCGTCCATCTCATAGTCAGCAAGTTGCGGGTTTGGCATCCCGGTTGGAGTGGCTATTTTCGCGTGAGTCGTGGTGAGAAAAGCTCTGAGAGAGGCCGCCGTCGTCTCGGGTTTGTTGGCAATCGCATCGAAGCTTGAACCCGGGGTACGTAAAATTGGCGGCCCTTCTTGATCTGTTGCAACCACATGACATGCTGCGCAGACCAAAAGTGCAAAATGGTGTCCGCGAGAAACGGTCGCTTCTTCTGCAAGAGCGTGCACGCTCGCGCCAATGGACCATGTGCCGACAAGCAACAAGGATACCGCGATCGATGCGGCCTTATTCATGTGACGTCTCCTTGTGTTGATGTGCTTCAACTTTTATCCCCAAGGGAGCTTTCGTATTTTCAAGGTCACGCTGTTTGAGAGAAGCCCATTGCCTACGATTAGAATCATAACCTCGGCACGGCCGCTCTATCGCTTGCGCCATTCTGCTCGGCTGTGATGACTTGATCCCCCTGTCCCTACCGCAAACCTTGTCCGGCTGGCAGTTGATCGAGAATCAGGCAATCCTGTCGTGGGATGAAAGATCTTTGCAGACTTATTGGTTTGACACTCGTCGATCTGCTCCGGTCGCGGGCAACGCTCGAGGCAGAGATTTGGACGTTGCGGCAGCAAATAAATGTCCTGCGACGGGCTGCTCCACAGAAACTTTCCTTCAGTACCATCGACCGTTTGATATTCGTTGGTCTCTATCGGCTGTTCCCCAGAGTTTGCGATGCTTTGGCGATCGTTAAGCCGGACACCATTGTCCGCTGGCATCGCGCGGGTTTCAGGTCGTATTGGCGCTGGAAGTCGAGATGCCTTGGTGGCAGGCCTATTGTGCCGCTGGAGATCCGCCGGCTGGTTCGCGAGATGAGCATTGCCAATCCGCTATGGGGCGCGCCGCGGATCCATGGAGAATTGCTCAAGCTCGGCATCGATATCGGACAGACGAGCGTGGCCAAGTATATGGCCAGGCGAAGAGGCCCGCCATCTCAAGGGTGGAAGACGTTTCTTCATAATCACGCCGACGGCATCGCGGCGATGGATCTGTTCGTCGTGCCGACAATCTCGTTTCGTCTGCTCTATGGCTTGTTGATCCTGGGGCACGGCCGACGACATATTTTGTGGTTTGGCGTCACTGCGCATCCGACCGCGGAATGGATCGCGAATCAGATCACGCAAGCATGCAGCTGGGAACAGGCTCCTCGCTATCTAATCCGTGACCGGGACAGGGCCTATGGTGAGATCTTCATCCGCAGACTTCGATCAATGGGCATTCGTGATCGACCAACGTCGCCGCGCTCCCCATGGCAAAACGGATATGCTGAACGGCTGATCGGTTCGATCCGCAGGGAATACGTCGATCATATCATCGTCTTGGGCGAACGGCATCTTCGTCACGTACTGCTGTCGTACATGAAATACTACAATGAGATACGCACACATTTGTCCCTAGACAAGGATGCCCCTGTACCGCGCGCCATTGGAACCGTCGGTAACATTCTTTGCCGTCCGATCCTAGGCGGGCTGCATCACCAATACTCTCGGATTTGATTTACGACAGGCACAACCCCTTATTACGGCAGAGCTGATTATCACTGCGCGGTCGAGGTCCCGCTGCCGGCGTCGGGGATTGCCTCGGGTTGGTGATGGCGGGAGCCTCGATAATCACCGTGACATTACGATCGCGTCCGCACGAGATTCGAGACGAGGCGTTTTCCAAGCGACCAGGCGGCTCCCGGTACATGATGGCTTGCTGCGATAACGGCCTCAACCGCGTTGATGATCCATTCGCAATCCGAATCTGAAATCGTCAACGGCGGCAAAAATTTCACCGCATGGCTGCCGGGGCCGGCGACCTGACACAGAATCTTGTGGTCAGTGAGAAGCGGGATTGTGATAACTTGAGAAAATAATCCCTCGCGCGCCGCTTCGATCAGATCCCACGATGTCCTGAGATTGAAGGATCGCGGGCGCCCGAAATCGATGCCGATCATCAGGCCTTTGCCGCGGACTTCGCGCACGAGTTCATAGCGGGCGGCCATGTCGGAAAATGCGCGCATAAGGCGTTCTCCAGTGCTTGCCGCCTTTTCGACCAGCCCTTCCGAAGCGAGTACGTCGAGGGTTGCAATACCAGCGGCCATCGCGAGGTTGTTTTCCGAGAATGTGGATGCGGCCACCATCGCGCGATCCACGCGATCAAAGACCTTATCAAAGACATGCTTTCGGGTGAGGACGGCGCTCACTGGTATATAGCCGCCGGACAGTGCTTTGGAGAGGAGAACCATGTCGGGCTCAACGTTCCAGTGCTCGACGGCCAGGAATCGGCCCGTGCGTCCGAGACCTGTCTGAATCTCATCGGCAATGAAGAGCGCGCCGTAACGGCGGCAAAGGTCGGCAGCGCTTTTGAGATAGTCGGCGGCCGGCATGTTGACGCCTTCGCCTTGGATCGGCTCAACGATAAAAGCCGCAACGGTACCCACACCCAGGGCTTTCTCGAGCGCGGGCAGGTCGTTGAATGGAACGCGTACGCAATCCGGCAAAAATGGTCCGAAGCCGCTGCGGAATGTCTCGTCGCCGTTGATAGAAAGAGCGCCATATGAAAGGCCGTGAAATGCGTGATCACAATAGACGATGCCCGGACGTCCGGTCGCGGCGCGAGCAAATTTCATGGCGGCCTCTACAGCTTCGCCCCCTGAATTCACGAAGAAAACCTTATCGAGATGGGGAACTTTTTTCAGCAATCGCTCGGCAAGTATTCCGGCCAGTCTTGGGACATCCATTTGGACAAGATTGGGTAGATCGCTGTCGAGCACATTTCTGAGCGCTGCTCGGACCGCAGGGTGATTTCGGCCGACAGCGAAAACACCGAAACCGCTCAAAAGATCGAGATACCGTGTCTCTTTGCGGTCGTAGAGATAGGGTCCTTCGCCGCGACAAAAGCCGACGTCAAAGCCGATGATCCTGAGCATCCCTACTAGCTGCTCATTGCAGTAACGGCTGTACATTTCATAACAATCAGTTTCGTGAAGCGCGAACAGCTCGGTCATTTGACTGCTGCCGCACAGCGGCGGGCCTTGGCTTTTGCCAATCTCTACGTTGCCAGTCATTTCATCCCCTTGTGCCGTTATCGGATCGTACTTTGGGTTAGAAAATGTCGCAAAGGCAAGGCGAACCATAATGTCTTTGCCGGAATCGACGCGTTTGCCACCTCGACTGTGATGGACGCAGCAAAAGGCTTGCGATCGTCGCAAAGCGAAAAGTAATCGGCAATCAGTGTTTGGTCTCAGATCCTTGACCAGGATCAATGCGGCCCAGTGAGACTTGGCTATGTATTTATAAAAATATTGTTTTGATCTGGGCCTCGCCCGCTTTTTGGCAGCGGACAAGTATTGAAAATGCTGGGAGCGATGATCATGTCAAACGTGATCGCAGCACGGCAGGAGCAAAGCGATCTATTCCAACCGGTGAAGGTCGGGTCCTGCGTTCTCACCAATCGCATTGTGATGGCTCCACTGACACGAAGCCGTGCGGCCCCAGACGGCATCCGGCGTCCGCTCATGGTCGAGTACTATGAGCAGCGGTCATCGGCCGGTCTGATCATTGCGGAAGGGACGAATATCTCACCGCAGGGAAGAGGCTATGCCTTCACGCCCGGGATCTACAGCGAGCCGCAAGTCGAGGCGTGGCGAAACATAACTGGGGCCGTTCACCGCCGCGGCGGTCATATCTTTGTGCAGCTCTGGCATGTCGGGCGCGTGTCGCACCCATCTCTGCAGCCGAGCGGCGCTCTGCCAGTGGCGCCATCGGCAATACGCCCGCAGGGTACTACCGCCTATACCGAAGCGGGCTTTCAGCCTTGCGTGACACCGCGGGCGCTCGAAACAGACGAAATCCCAGGAATTATCGAGGATTATTGCCACGCGGCAAAACACGCATTGGCAGCCGGGTTCGACGGCGTCGAAATCCATGCGGCCAATGGCTACCTCATCGAGCAGTTTCTGCGCGACAGCACGAACAAGAGAAACGATGCTTATGGTGGATCGCGGGAGAAGCGCGCGCGTTTCCTTCTCGAGGTGGCCGAGGCAGTAGCTCGAGTTTGTGGCGCCGACCGTGTTGGCGTTCGTCTTTCGCCCGTCAGCCCGGTCAATGATATTGGCCCCGACAGCGATCCGGAGGCCACCTATTCATATGTTGTGGATTGCCTGAATCCTTTTGGCTTGGCTTACATCCATGTCATCGAAGGGGCGACCCAAGGGCCGCGCGAGGTGCCAAACGGATTTGATCTTCAGATCCTGCGGCGGGCATTCAAAGGACTATATATCGGCAACAATGGCTACGATTTGACACTTGCTCTGCACGCGCGCCAACGCAATCTCGCAGACCTGATCGCGTTCGGCCGGCTTTTCATCGCTAATCCAGATCTTGTGGAGCGCCTGCGTATTGGAGCGCCGCTCAATACACCCGATCGTACGACTTTCTTTGGCGGTGGCGCACAAGGATACACGGACTATCCATTCCTCACGGCAGAAGAGCGGAGTGCTGCGTAGCGGGGCATGCCGCTTCGTGCGCCGAGCCTTCTAACCGCACGAAGGCATCATAGTTGAGCCGGCAAGCGAGGAGACGATGGAGCGGTCGATCAAGCACTCGAACGACTGGGGGGAGGGCGGAGTATCTCGCCGTTCATTCCTTGGCGGTGTAAGCGCGGCCGCGGTCGGAAGTGCAGTGTGCGAGAATGCCCCTTTCGTGGGATATGCGGGGGCCGCAGAAGCATCCAGCGCGCCTGTTGTCGGACCGGATCCAGTGCCGGCCACGCTGCGGATCAATGGAGTTGTCCAAAGTCTCGTAGTGCCGATCCAGATGACGCTAGCTGAGGTCTTGCGGGGACCGCTCGGACTCACTGGCACCAAAATCGCTTGCAACCGTGGCGCTTGCTCGGCTTGCACCGTCTGGCTCGAAGGCGCGCCGGTGGCGTCCTGCATGATTCTGGCGGTCGATGTCGGCGACCGATCGATTACAACAATCGAGGGTCTGGCCGACGGCGAGCGACTTCATCCAATGCAGACCGCCTTCATTGAACACGATGCCATGCAGTGCGGATTTTGTACGCCCGGCCTGGTGATGAGTTGCGCCGCCCTTGTTAAGAGTAATCCTGATCCGTCGCCAGAGGACGTGAAAACCGCAATCAGCGGCCATCTCTGCCGCTGCGGCACCTATCAAAATGTCATCGCCGCGACGATGGCTGCAGCGAAGGTTCGCAAGGAGTGATTGCCGCCATGTCTACTCTGGGTTCGCGCACGGAAAGACTTCCCATCGGCATCGCCGGCGTTTCGCAGGGACTGATCGATCGTGAGATTCCGGCCAGCGAGCCGCCCCCCCTGGCGCCTAATGCGGATCTCGCCGTCATCGGCAAACCGATACCCCGGGTTGGCGGTCGCGCCATGGCGACGGGCGCCGCCCGCTATACCGTAGACGTCAAGCTGCCCGGCATGCTGATTGCACGTATATTGCGCTCGCCTTATCCGCATGCACGGATCCTGTCGGTCGACGCCAGCGCTGCCGAGCATTACCCCGGCGTGCGGGCTGTCCACGTCGTGACCGCGTTGGAGACCCGCGCGGCCATGCGCGGTTCTTCCGACATGCCAGCCACGTTCCCGCCAGCGCTCTATGTCGGCGTCAGCCTCGCCGCAGTGGCGGCAACGACGCAAAGCGTGGCAGATGAGGCCATTCGTTTACTCAAGGTGAAGTATGAGGTCCTGCCGTTTGTCGTCGATATGGAAGAGGCACGCCGGCCAGAGGCTCCCTTAGTCTTCGAAGGTGCCGGCCAGCAGGCCGGAACTGGCGGTGCTGAGTCGGGGTCGCCCCAAGTCGGAAACGTACGCGGCCCTTCGACGACCAGTTTCTATGGTGGTCCGCGCGGCAATGTCGAGCAGGGTTTCCGCGAGGCCGATGTAATCGTCGAGGGCGAGTTCCGCACGCAAGTGCAGACCCATTGTTGTCTCGAACCGCACGCGGTCGTCGCCGACTGGCGAGCCGACGGACTGACGCTCTACATTTCGACCCAGGATACGGCGGGCGTGCGCAGGGATGTCGCGGCCGCGTTCGGCCTCCCCCGCGAAAAAGTACGCGTCATCACGGAATTTATGGGTGGCGGGTTTGGCTCGAAGCTGGGGGTCGGCGATTATGTCTTCTTCGCCGTGGAATTGTCGCGCAAGGCTGGTGCGCCCGTGTCTCTGATCTTCGACCGGGAGGAAGAACAGTCGGCGAGCGGCAATCGCCCCGGAACTTGGCAACGCCTGCGCATTGGAGCGCGTCGGGACGGAACACTGACGGCGATCTCACTGCTGTCCTACGGCACGGCCGGCATCGCGGCGGGGGCGGGCGTCGGTAACATCGCGCAAGCGATGTATGACTGCCCCAACTTCGAGATGGCGCAGTACGATGTTTTCATGCACGCGGGACCCGGGTGCGCGATGAGAGCGCCCGGTAACGTCCAGGGCGCCTTTGCACTCGAACAGTCGGTGGACGAACTGGCCGAGAAGCTTGGCATCGATCCAATCGCGTTACGCGATCGGATTGATCCGAGCGCGGCGCGACGCGAGGAGCGCCGGATTGGCGCTGCACGTTTCGGCTGGAGTCGGCGCCATCTGCCGGCAGCCGACGCCGGACCGGTAAAGCGAGGCGTTGGGACGGCGCAGTCGTTCTGGCCGGGTATCGTGCAGGCGAACGCCTCATGCGAGGTGCGGCTGCGGCGAGATGGTTTGGTTGAAGTTCGCTCAAGCGTTCAGGACATCGGAAGCGGTATCCGTACGGTGCTGGCGCAGGTCGTTGCTGAAGAGTTGGGGCTGCGCGCCGAAGATATTTCGGTCCGGATTGGGGACACGAACTTCCCGCTGGGTCCCAGTTCCGGGGGCAGCAAGACCACGGGGTCGATCACGCCAGCAGTGCGCAAGGCCGCCTATCAGGTTCGGCAGGCTTTGTTTGCGGCTGTGGCTCCTGAGCTTGGCGCACCTCCGGAGGAGCTCGTTGTCGGCCAAGGACGGATTTTCCTTCGCGCCAACCCTGCGCACGGCATCGGGTTTCGGCAAGCGGCCGGCCGGCTGAATAAGGATTTCATCAGTGCAGTTGCCGAGCGCGGTGACAATTATGGCGGCTTCCGCGTCAAAAGCCCGATGAGTCTCGCCCGCGAAGATCTCGGTGGTGTTCAGTTCGCCGAAGTGTCGGTCGATACCGAGACAGGGATCGTCCGGGTCGCGCGCGTCGTAGCCGTGCACGACTGCGGAAGGCCTATAAATCCGCGCCAGATCGAGAGCCAAGTCCATGGCGGCGTCCTCATGGGGGTCTCCTTTGCGCTATACGAGGACCGCATTCTCGATCGCCGAACCGGACGCATGCTCAATGCCGACCTAGAGCATTACAAACTTGCCGGCCCCCGCGAGATGCCTTCCATCGATGTGCTCTTGATTGAAAACTACCAGGCTATCAGCGCGACTGATGCATGTGGCGTAGCCGAACCGGCAACTATCGCGACCGCCGCCGCCGTGGCAAATGCCGTGTACAACGCCATTGGCGTGCGTATGCGCAATTTGCCGATGACACCTGCGTCCGTGCTTGAAGCGCTCGGCCACATTCCCGGCAGGAGCTAAGAGTGCCATGAACCGCTTCGAATGGATGAATGCGCAAACGGTGGCGCAAGCCGCAGAAGCAGCGGCGACGACCGTAGCTGATGCGATGATTCGGCGAGCGGGAGAGTCTTTAACGGAAGGCGCTGTCTTATTTAAAGCTGGTGGAATCGATCTTCTCGATCTTATGAAGGAGAACTTGGTGACCCCGCGTCGGCTCGTGAATTTGCGCGGCGTCGCGGAACTCGACGACCTCTTTGAGGAGAAAAGCGGCACGCTTTGGATTGGGTCGCTAGTAACGCTGGCGCGACTGGCCGAGAACCCGATCGTTCGCCAGCGTTACACCGCGCTTGCCGAAGCCGCCGGCGCGTCAGCAAGTCCTCAGATCCGACATGTGGCGACGTTGGGAGGGAATCTGCTGCAAAGACCGCGTTGCTGGTATTTCCGTTCGTTGCATCACCATTGCGCGCGCAAAGGGGGCGAATCGTGCTTCGCCTTTGGCGGCGAGAACCAATACCATGCAATCTTCGATCAACAGGGATGCGCCATCGTTCACCCCTCGACCGCAGCGACCGCCTTGGTGGCGCTTGGTGCCAGGATCGAATTGATGACGGCTTTGGATACTAAGCGGGAAGTCCCGCTTGAAAAATTTCTCCAATTGCCCGAGATCGATATTCACCGTGAAAACGATCTGAAGCCGGGCGAGATTTTACCGCCATTGTATTGCCGCCGGTGGGTGCGCCGGTACGCTCAGTTCATTTGAAGCAGGGGGAAAAGGACTCCTTCGATTGGCCGATTGCAGACGTTGCTGTCGCGCTCGAGCTGACGCCGAACGGAACGTGCCGGAATGCCTCGATCGTTCTTGGAGCCGCGGCACCGGTGCCGCATCGGGCTAAAGCGGCGGAGGCGGCGCTTGCCGGCAGACCGGTCAATGGGGAAACGGCGCGCGCGGCGGGGCACGCCGCGCTCGTCGGCGCTGTTCCGCTGACTCGGAACGCCTACAAGCTGCCAATATTTGAGACTTTAGTTCGCCGCGCGGTTCTGGCGGCTGCAGGCGGCACATGAGCCGGCTTGAAAATACCTGCCGAATAATCTGCGTGAGTTTATATGTGGGCAGAATTTATCGCTGCCGATGCTTTCTGCGAAACTTCATCTAGCTAAATTCGTGTCACGAAGCAGAACATCAAGGCATCCTGTATGAACGTTCTCACTGCAATCTCGCCCGGGCTAAAAGTCCTGTTTGAGCGCGTCGGCAAGCCTGAGATCGTCAACCGGCCGGACTTGTTTCGGTCCGGCGGGGCGGGGGCGGTCATTGCCTGCAATCACGTCGGCTGGGCGGACAGCCTATGGATGGCCTATGCCGTATACCCAAGACAGCTACGCTATATGTCAAAAAAGGAACTGTTCAATTCAACGCTATCGCGTTGGGTCTTGACGTACGGCGGTTCCCTTTCAATTGACCGCGCCGACCCGTCGCCAAGTTCGATCAAGAGCGCGGTCGACATGCTGCAGCAAGGTGAAATTATCTTGATCTTTCCGAGCGGCACGCGAAGCCAGGAAAATATTGCGTTCAAGCGCGGCGCCGCGACGATCGCGCTTCATGCCCGGGTTCCACTTGTGCCCGCCTTCTTTCAAGGCCCGAAGCAGATGCAAGTCGCGCATCTTCTGCACCGACCTCCAATCCGGGTGACGTTCGGATCACCGATCCCAACAGCAGAGTTGCCGATTGGGAAGGGAACGACGATCGACCTCACGCGTCAGCTTCAATTAGCAATCGAAGAATTGCGATCAATGGAAGAGTCTAGACTGTCCGTTGCCTAACCTCAGGACACATTTGTGGGCCGAAGTCCGCTTATGGTTAGCAGACGTCGCAGACCTATGTTCGTTGTCCGGGGCAGAGGTGGCTACTCCAAACTGTGAGACGTGGGGTGTTGGGTTGGCCGAGCTGAGACTCACATTCGCGATTTGAGCATGGTTCGGCACCTTTAGAGGGTTGAGAAAGTGCTCAGCACAGCCTCTTTGGCTATTGAATGGAATAGCCCGTCAGTCCATCGAGGGGTTATCTTGGAAATTCTGTTGATATGTATCAACGACATTAGATCTGCTGCGTTGTAAGCGAAATGCATCAAACTTGTGAAGTGACGGACGCGTCCAATGGACCGGTTGCTTCAGTTTCTTCTTAAGACCTTCATCCGGCGGGGGACATTTCAAGTTACCACCTCGCGCGGCACGGTCTTCACATTCGGCGATGGAACCGGCCGGCCGGTTTCGGTACGTTTTGTCTCTCGTCGCGCCGAGTGGGGAATTCTTCTCGATCCCGAGCTTAAGTTTGGCGAATCCTACATGGATGGCACGTTTGTCGTCGAGCAGGGCTCGATCGCCGACGTGCTCGCCATTTGCCTTGGCCAAAACTCCGAGGTTCCGCACTGGGCGCGGCTGCAAGGATTCCTGCGCTACTTGTACCGACGCTTGAGCCAGTTCAATCCGCGGACACGCGCACGGCGTAATGTGGCTCATCATTACGATCTCGATGGCCGTCTTTATTCCCTTTTCCTCGATGCCGATCGGCAATACAGCTGCGGATATTTCCAAAGTCCTGGACAATCGCTCGACGATGCTGAGCTGGCCAAAAAGCGGCATTTGGCGGCTAAGCTGCAGCTTGAGCCCAATAAGCGTGTACTCGACATCGGTTGCGGCTGGGGTGGGCTTGGACTTTATCTAGCTGACATCGGCGGCGCCAATGTAACCGGTATCACGCTCTCGCGGGAGCAGCATGCGATCGCCAACGAGCGTGCAGCCGAGAAGGGTTTGGCCCAGCGTGCGCGCTTCGATTTGCAGGATTATCGGGACCTCACTGAGCCGTTCGACCGCATCGTTTCAGTCGGGATGTTCGAGCATGTTGGGATCAATCATTACGATACGTTCTTCCACAAGTGTGCGCAATTGCTCGCCGATGACGGCGTGATGGTGCTGCACTCAATCGGTCGCTCGGAAGGCCCGAGCGTCACCAATGCGTGGATCTCGAAATATATCTTCCCGGGTGGCTACATTCCTGCGCTGTCGGAGGTTCTGGCGCGGACAGAAAAATCCGGACTGCTCGTCACCGATATAGAGATCCTGCGCCTGCATTACGCCGAAACACTGAAGGCTTGGCGCGAGCGCTTCCTGGCGCATCGCGAGGAGGTCGAACACATCTACGACCAACGCTTCGTACGAATGTGGGAATTCTATCTCGCAGCCTCGGAAATGTCGTTTCGCGAGCAGAACATGATGGTGTTCCAAATCCAGCTCACCAAGCGACAAGATGTGATACCGATGACGCGGGACTACATCATGCGCGACGAGCAGCGCCTGCAAGCCGCCGAGGGCAAACGGCGGCCGCCATTGCGGCTAGCGGGCGAATAGCTGCTGATTTTATGTCCAGCATTCGGTCTTCGACAGGCTGTGTCGTACCACTTGGATCGGACCGATCTAATGATCGCTAAGTATAATTAATGAACGGCCACACTCGCTAGCGAGCCAATTGGTCGGTAGCGTTTGACCCACAAGCGACACGTGCCATGCGGCCACTAAACAGAAAGCCCCGGACGATGCCGGGGCTTTAAGTTTCATTCGGTCGAGATCGCTGCTGTAGGATTGACTTATTAGGCAGCCTTGACCTCAATCTTCTTTGCCGGCTTTTGGGCCTCGAGCTTCTTGGGAAGCGTCAGCGTGAGTACGCCTTTCTTGAAGCTCGCTTCGATTTTGTCCGCGTCGACGCCTTCCGGCATCTCGAAGCGGCGCTCGAAGGAGCCAAAGTTGCGCTCACGCATATAATAATCCTTCTTCTTCTCCTCCTTTTCTTCCTGCTTCTCGCTGTCGGTTCCGAAAACTCCATCCATTTGATTCGCGATCGCCGGCGAATCAGAACATGATTGCTGGATGTTCGCTATTGCCTTCCTTTTCGTCCGCGTGCTGTGCGACTGTTTCAAGTCGCGACGACGGCTCAAAAGGCCCACGCTTAAATCAGATCACATCAATGCGCCGCCGGTTTTTTCGGGCTGACGCTCGCTGCGACTAGTATGGCAAAACACGGCATTGCTAGGCTCGTCTTGGAGAGGGTTAGGGCACCAAGCCAGAGCCTCCGACGCCTGGAGGGACTTTGTCGGTCCGATCGGCGCTTGCCGCTCTACGGGGTCTCCCCAGTCGATACCGGGGCGGTTCCAACGTCCGCCGGCCGAGTTAGGTGCATGGCGACCGATGGCAGTCGTCTTCCCACGCTCATCGATCAGCTCGAGTTCTGCAATGACCCGTGTGATCGGGCGCCACGCAATGCGCCCGGAACCAACCTCGGCCAAGAGTTCTCGTGGTTTGCGCGCATTCAATGAGAGGGGCGTCTGTCTGCGTTGCACACTTTGGCGAACAGAACGGTGATCTCCGTTTTCCGAGCCACAGTGCGGCACCGACGATTGAGGACGGGCGTCATCACATAATTGAAAAAATGGACACAGAAAGACGAAGTAAAGTGGGGCAATCATAGGTCGAAAGTGGGGACTGTCGGTAGCTGAAGAGGCATATCAGACCAAGGCACCCTTGGTGCGCAGAACGCCGAAATGCGTACGGCGACGTCTTGAGAGACAAGACGACAAGGAATGATATCAGAAAGAATATTGACGCTGAGTTGAACCGCCGCATGACGGCGTGGTTGATGATGGCCGAAAATTGTTGGCTAACAGTGAGAAGCTCACGGCTACAGCAAGAAAAAAGTTTGTCGAGCAACGGCTTCGGCACTATTGCGCAGATCGTACTGTGTGAACAGTTTCGGTTTGGGCTGAACCTGCGCAGCTGACCCGCCGGGCAGATGTCGGTGGCGCCAGCTCGCACGGCCCGCGTCGTAGCCCACAGGCTCTACAGTATCGCCTTTATCTCTCGCCTACCGCTAGCGGCGTATTTGGTTGCGTTTCGAGTGTTTCGACGTGCCCACAGGCTGGGCAGTGGTACGTTATCAATTCCGGCATCGCACCGACGCGCGGCACACGGCTGACAGGCGCCGGGCCTTCGCCAAGGCAGGTGCAATCATCGGGCAGCTCTCGAAACTTCGGCAAAACGCAGGTCATGCACGAATGATATGGTGCAAGGCCAAGCCGACAATTCGCGAATATACCTTAAGGGTATTTCGCTGACAAATTGCTGACAACTAAATGGTCGCGCCAGCACTCTTTGAACCGTGTTGGCGACGGGCTGGGTGTAACGCGCCTGTAGGGTGCCAAGCCAGAGCGTCCGACACCGGGAGGGGACTTTGTCGGTCCGATCGGCGCTTGCCTCTCTACGGGGCTTTCCCAGCCGTTACAGGGGCGGTTCCGACTTCCGTCGGCCAGGTCGGGTGCATAGCGCGACCGATGGCAGTCGTCTTCCGACAGTCAGCACGAGGGTGAAGCGCGGTACCAACGCTACCAACTCAAATACCAACAAGCCCAACAAAGACCACCCAGTACCACTCAGGGCCACACAGGACCATCAAAGTACCACCAAAAGGCCAGTAAAATTCCCTGTCACGCCCCACGCACTAAAGCTGCTGCCGGCAAGCGGCGTCGGACGGCCCGCTACGGTGAGCTCATAAACATACCGATATACTGCAAAGTTCGTTATGCCCCGATGGCTGCCCAATTATCGAAACGCAGTGAAACGACGCGTGCCATGAGGAGAACTCAATGCGTCAAACATTGCCGCGTGTCGAACGTCATAAGGGGCTTGAGGCCTTTCGGATGAGTACTGTCCTGTCCTCGCGTTCTGTGCGCCGCTTCATATTGTTCGGTAAATACCGAGGCGCGCCAAAAAACATTTCCTCACTGTCAGGTCTCGGTGGTTCGAGGAACGGGTGAATGCAGTCGCGAAAGAAACCAGCCGCGCGTTTAAGCCGGTGTAAATTCATCGTCAGTCAGCCGAGTTGGGCCGGTCACCGCACAGACGTTGACACTGGCGGCGCTCCTCCCTTTCGATGAAGTGAACAAAATCACTGGCCAGTTGCATATGTTCGATGGCGATATGGCGTTTAGCGCCCTTTCTGCCCCCCCACCGCGGTATTTCCCGATTTACCTCAAGTCGAGCTTGATTTTCGGACTGCAGACGCCCGATGATCTGCAACCGCGGGAAGCCTGCTGGGCAAAGGGCTGCCCGCATGCAAGAGTACCAAAAAACAAGAAAATATTGGTTGGCCACCGCGCCGGCCGGGAGGAATGAATGGCTTCGGTTGCGATCCGCGAGGTGCGGAAAGCCTTTGGCACGATAAGCGTCCTGCACGGCGTCGATATCGCGATTCGCGACGGCGAGTTTGTTGTCCTCGTCGGCCCGTCCGGCTGCGGTAAGACGACGCTGCTGCGTATGATTGCAGGGCTCGAAAACATCACCGGCGGCGAAATCCGTATCGGTGAGCGCGTCGTCAACAATTTGCCGCCAAAAGAGCGCGACGTTGCGATGGTTTTCCAGAACTACGCGCTCTATCCGCACATGACGGTTGGTGCCAACATGGCGTTCTCCATGAAGTTGCGTGGCGCGCCACAAAGCGAGATCGATACCCGCGTCAATCGCGCGGCCGACATTCTTGGGTTATCGCATCTGCTCGCGCGCTTCCCGCGCCAGCTATCGGGAGGGCAACGCCAGCGCGTCGCGATGGGCCGCGCAATTGTCCGTGATCCACAAGTGTTCTTGTTCGACGAGCCGTTGTCCAATCTCGACGCCAAGCTGCGCGTGCAGATGCGCACGGAGATCAAGGAACTGCATCAGCGCCTGAAGACAACGACGGTCTATGTCACCCACGACCAGGTCGAAGCAATGACGATGGCCGACAAAATCGTCGTGATGCATGAAGGCCGGGTCGAGCAAAGCGGCGCGCCGCTCGAACTCTACGACAAGCCGGACAATCTGTTCGTCGCCGGCTTCATCGGCTCGCCGGCCATGAATATGATCAAGGGCCGCATCCGCGATAACGGCGCTGTCAGTTTTGAAGGCCCCACCGGCGTCAAGCTCTTGCTTAGCAGCGCGCCCGCCGGTAGCGACGGCCGCCCGGCTGTCTATGGGGTACGACCCGAACATTTTTCCCTGTCCGACGATGGTGCAGAAGTTGTGGTTAAGGTGATCGAACCGACCGGTTCCGAGCTCCAGGTGGTCGCCAAGCTCGGCGAGCAGGAAATCGTCGCGGTGTTCCGTGAACGTCATAATTTTAAGCCGGGCGACAAGATCCGGCTCAGGCCAGATCCGCGGCTTATACATCTTTTTGATGAGGTGACGGGAAAGCGTCTCAGTAACTGAGAACTCAAACGGAGGGACTACCATGAGGGACTTTACTCGCCGAACTTTGGTTAAGGGCGGCACAGCCGCCGCCGCGGTCGGTGCGTTGACCGGTCCTGCGCTACTCGATTGGGCCAAGGCCTGGGCGCAAGCATCGCCCTTCAAGCCGGAAGCTGGCGCGCAGCTATCAATGCTGCGCTGGAAATACTTCGTGCAGTCGGAAGACGATGCTTTTGTTAAGATCATGGAAGCCTTCACTAAAGCGACCGGTGTGAAGGTGACGATCTCGCGCGAATCCTACGAAGACGTGCAGCCGAAAGCCTCAGTCGCCGCCAATACTGGTGCCGGGCAAGACATGTTCTGGGGACTTTACTCGCTGCCCTTCCTGTTCCCGCAGAAAGTACTCGACGTCTCCGACGTCGCCGACTATCTCGGCAAAAAATACGGCGGCTGGGTGCCCAGCGCGCAGGTTTACGGCAAGGGGACCGGTGGCAAGACATGGCTGGACATTCCGGTCTGCTACAGCGGCAGCTTGATGAACTACCGCATTTCGTCGATGCAGAAGGCGGGCTTCAAGGAATTCCCCAAGACCACCGACGAATTCCTCGCCTATGCAACCGCCTGCAAGAAGAATGGCACGCCCGGTGGTTTCGCACTTGGTCACGCCTCCGGCGACGCTAATGCCTGGGCGCATTGGTGCCTCTGGTCGCATGGCGGCAATCTGGTCGACAAGAACGACAAGGTTATCATCAGCTCGCCGGAGACAGCGAAAGCGCTCGAATACTGCAAGAAACTCTACGAGCAAATGATCCCCGGCGTGCTGTCATGGAACGACGCTTCCAACAACAAGGCGTTTCTCGCCGGCGAAATCCACTGGACCGATAACGGCATCTCGATCTACGTCGCCGCGAAAAAGGATCCGACCAAGCAGGCGATCGCTGCCGATATGAACCATGCCTATTATCCCATTGGGCCGGTCGGCAAGCCAACCGAATTCCACCTGATGTATCCGCTGCTAGCGATGAAATACACCAAGTATCCGAATGCCTGTAAGGCCCTGATGGCGTTCATGCTGGAAGCGGATCAATTCAACGCTTGGCTGATAGCCTCGCAGGGTTATCTCACCCACACGCTTAACGCTTACGACAAGAACCCGGTATGGACGATGGACCCAAAAACCACCCCATTCCGCGATGTCGCCAAGCGCACGCTTACAGCGGGCGGTCTCGGCTCCGTCGGCGAAAAAGCAGCGACCGCGATCTCCGACTTCATCGTGGTCGACATGTTCGCGAGCTACTGCGCCGGCCGTACCGATGTGAAGGGCGCGATGTCCGACGCAGAACGGCAGGCCAAGCGCATCTATCGGTCGTAAACCGCCTGCCTTCGTGTCCCGGGCCTGCACAACGGGCCCGGGCATGAGGCCTAAATGCTTATGACAAAAAACGCACTAGAACGGCCGCCAGTAAAACAAATACGCGACGGTACCGCGTGGGACCGGCTTAAGGTCAACCGCGATTGGCTCGGCTTTTGGTTCATGCTGCCGGCCGCAGCGATCCTCATTCTTTTTCTCGCCTATCCACTCGGCCTGGGCGTGTGGCTTTCGTTCACCGACGCGCGCATCGGCCGTTCAGGTATTTTCGTCGGCCTGGAAAACTACGAATGGCTCTGGGGTGACAATGTGTTCTGGCTCTCGGTGTTCAATACGCTGCTCTACACGACCGTCGCCAGCACTATCAAATTTGCAGTTGGCCTTTATCTTGCGCTGCTGTTGAACGAGAACCTACCCTTCAAGGCAATCCTGCGCGCGGTCGTGCTCATCCCATTCATCGTTCCGACCGTGCTCTCAGCCATCGCCTTCTGGTGGATCTACGACGCGCAATTCTCCATTGTTTCATGGTCGCTCAGGCATCTCGGGCTGATCCACGAAAACATCAATTTCCTCGGAGATGTGTGGAACGCACGCTGGTCGGTGATCTTCGCGAATATCTGGCGCGGTATTCCCTTCGTCGCCATCACGCTGCTCGCCGGCCTGCAGACAGTGTCGCCGTCGCTGTACGAGGCCGCCACCATCGACGGCGCCAGCGCATGGCAGCGCTTCCGTTACATCACTTATCCACTGTTGACGCCGATCATCGCGGTTGTAATGACGTTTTCAGTCTTGTTCACCTTCACCGACTTCCAGCTTATCTGGGTACTCACGCGCGGCGGGCCGGTCAATGCCACGCATCTGATGGCAACGCTGTCCTATCAGCGCGCGATCCTGTCCGGTTATCTCGGCGAAGGCTCTGCGATCGCGACTGCGATGATCCCATTCTTACTGGCGGCCATTCTCATCTCGTGGTTTGGTTTGCAGCGCCGAAAATGGCAGCAAGGCGAAAACAATGACTGACGCACTCGCCGCAAAAGCTGCTGATCCGCGCTCCGTGCTAACCGGTTCAATCGCCGACCACAGCGAGGGTATGAGCTATCTGCAAACGTTGCCGCGGCGGCTCGTGACGGTCTATCTACCGCTCTCGATCATCATGATTGTGCTGTTATTTCCGTTCTATTGGATGCTGCTCACATCCATCAAACCGGACGACCAATTACTCGAGATGGACAAAGTGAGCCCGTTCTGGACCACGGCGCCGACGCTTAAGCACTTCTACAATCTACTGTTCGAGACAAACTATCCACTGTGGCTATGGAACACGATGTTCGTCGCAGTGTCGGCGACGATCGTGTCGATCATCGCTAGCGTGCTTGCGGCTTACGCTATCGTGCGCCTGCGTTATCGCGGCGCCGCATGGGTCGGCGGTGCGATCTTCCTCGCTTATCTCATTCCGCCGTCGATCCTGTTCATTCCACTATCGACGGTAGTGTTTCAGTACGGGCTATTCGACACTCCGTTCGCCCTCATTCTCACTTACCCGACCATCCTAATCCCATTCTCGACCTGGCTGCTAATGGGCTATTTCAAAACCATACCGTTTGAGCTGGAGGAATGCGCGCTGATCGACGGTGCGAACCGCTGGCAGATTCTGACCAGGATAGTGTTGCCACTGGCGGTGCCAGGACTGATTTCAGCCTTCATTTTCTGCTTCACGCTGTGTTGGAACGAATTCATATATGCGCTAACGTTTCTCTCGACCACCTCGCATAAGACAGTGCCGGTCGCGATCGTCAACGAATTCGTCGACGGCGACATTTACCGTTGGGGCTCGCTAATGGCTGGCGCAGTGGCGGGCTCTTTGCCATTGGTTATTCTCTATGCCTTCTTCGTCGAACACTACGTTGCGGCAATGACTGGCGCGGTGAAGGAATAACCTGGCTCGCTAGTGTCTCGTCTCTGAAATTTCTAGGCATTTACCGCGGATCATGATTCCCTCTCTGCATTGGTATGATTTGGAGGCTGCGATGACTGGGCCTGCTGCGGTGGCAATTGTTCTCAGCGAGAGGGAGCGTGGCCGAGTTGGAAGCGCGGGTGCGCCGCCGCAGGATCGCGCGGGCGGATGCGATGCGTGCCGAGATTGTGCTTCTGGCCAATTTCAAAAACTCGATGTACTAATGGTTGTCTCTGGGCACGCTTTTTTGCGCGATGTGCTGATATTTAACCGCCGGCCTGAGCACCATGCCGTCGGCCAACTGATCGACCATCGAGCGCTGGATTTCCTGCCAGGGCGTCTGGCTTGCGGGATATTTGAAGCCTGTCGCTTCCGAAAACTAGATTCGCGCGTATCGATGATGGAGCCCGCCAAGGATCGGGTGTGCGACAACATCTCCGAACCGCTCGATCGCGCGTGTGTAGGGCGCATCCTTCCCGAGCGAAACATGAGTTCGTACGCCATTATAATAGGCGACGTATTTCGCTAGAATTCGTCGAAGGTGCTCTGCGTTGAACACGATCAGATGATCAGTGCACTCGCGCCGGATCGACCCGATCAAGCGTTCAACATATCCGTTCTGCCAGGGCGAGCGGAATGACGTGGGTCGGTCCCGGATGCCCATCGCTCGGATGCGAGCTTTGAATGCGTCGCCAAATGCTCTGTCATTGTCGCGAATAAGATATTTCAGCACCGTATCCCACGGGAACGCCTCGGTGATTTGGCGCGCCAACCACTCGGCCGTCGGATGGGCCGTGGCGGCATACCAAATGAGCCTACGTCGGCCATGGCCAAGCACCAAGAACCCAAATAGCGGCTCAAACGTCACCGTGGGGACCACAAAGAGATCAATCGACGAAATCCCCTCCGCATGATTGTGAAGAAAGGTCTTCCAAGTCTGCAATGGCCGACCTTGCCTCGGCACCATGTATTTCGAAACCGTGGACTGGGCAACGTCGATGCCGATCTTGAGCAGTTCACCATGGATCTTGGGAGCTCCCCAAAGCGCATTCTCAAAACTCATTCTTCGGATAAGGTCGCGCACCTCTTTTCTGATCCACGGTCGGCCACCGAGCGGACGAGACTTCCATCGCCAGTAAGCGGCGAAGCCCATTCGGTGCCAACGCACGACAGTTTCGGGCCTGACGATGGTTATGGCATCAAGAATACGAGGAAAGCGACGATAGAGCCAAACAAACAGGGCGCGGTCGGCCCAGCGCAAATTCAGTCGACATGGTGCGCGCTGTCGAAGCACGTTCAGTTGATGACGCAGAACCAGAAGTTCAGCGTCAAGCCGGCGTCGCGACTTGAAGCAATCGCACACCATGCGGACGAAAAGGAAGGCGATTGCGATCATCAAAGAGGATCATGTTCCGATTCGGGAACAGCCGCCACTCCGGCGGATGGAGTTTTCGGAAGCGACAGCGGGTGAAGGTCTTTCGCTTGAACGACAAGTGCGCAGCTGGCACTGGTGCGTTTCTCGAAAAGACCGCCCGCTACCTCGGGCTAACCACCGACGACCTCGGCCCCTACGCTCTGCGCTCAACCAAACCGGTGCAGATCAGCAGCGTCTGCGCAGTCTTCGCAGAGTCGGAGGTGATCAATCATCTGTCAAACGGTATACCGGCCGAAGACATTGTGATGGGCGCGATGGTGGCGCTTGGCGGCCGGGCAATCCAGCTCATGCGCCGCGTCGGCATCGAGCCCGGCTATATGCTCACGGGCGGCATGACGCGCAACGTGGCGATGATCAGTGCGCTCGAATTGAGCCTCAAGGCGAAGTTTAACGTGGCGCCTAACGGGCTTGGTCAACTGAACGGCGCCTATGGCGCGGCGTTTCTTGGTCTGCGCCGCGTGGAGAAGCTGCTCGCCGAGGGCAAACCCATCCCGCCAACGGCAGCACAGCAGGTGCCGGGCGAGGCTGTGACGGTGCGCCGGTGGTCCGCGATGGCGCCAAAAAAGCGCGTCGAGCCGTGTCGCACTACCGGCGAATGCCCGGTCACCGGCAAGGCCGTTGAAAAGGCGCTCGAAACGGCAGCGTGAGAGTAAGCGAGCGAGGAGACAAGCATGACTTATGTCGTCACCGAATCCTGCATCAACTGCAAGCATACCGAATGCGTGCAAGTGTGCCCCGTGGACGCGTTTCATGCCGGTCCCAATTTTCTGGTTATCGATCCCGATGTTTGCATGGGCTGCGGCGCCTGCGTGCCAGCCTGCCCGGTAAAGGCGATTTTTGAGGATTCCGATATACCCCGTGGTATGGAGCACTATGTCGAGCTTAATGCTGAGCTGGCCAAAGACTGGCCGGAGATCGTTCGCACAGAAGATCCGTTACCCGAAGCTGCCCTTTGGGCAACCGTAAAGGACAAGCTTGGCTTGCTGAAGCGTGCCTAGAAAGGCTTTGAGGAATGTCGATGGCGAGAATTGAAGGAGTTTGTCGCGAAGTCTGCGAGGCGACCGAGTTCGTGACCATTGTTACGACAGGAGAGAATGGCCCCCACATCGTCGGCAATTGGGGCGACTACATGCGGGTGCTCGGGCGACAGGGATCTGCATCGTTCCTGCGCCGACCATGACGATCTGGACGACGCCTTCGCCTGGAAGGAAGAACGGTCGGTGTCTGTGAACCTGACGCTTCAATACGACCAGGTGATGTTCATTCTGGAACCGAACGAGATCACCCGTTCGCTGGCGCGCAAGCGGGTCATGGTGATCGATTATCCCGATGGCCGGCTGGCGATCCGGCATAACGGCGTCGATCTGCCGTATCGGGCTTTTGATAAACGGCAGCGGGTGAATCAGGCGGCGATCGTTGAGAACAAACGGCTCGGTCCGGTTCTGGCCTACATTGCCGAGAAGCAGAAAGAACTTGATATGTCCCGTTCGGCCAAGGCCCCCAGGCGTCGTGGCCAGACAAATCACATGTTCAAAGTCGGATAGGCACAAGGAATTCCGAACAACAACCAGGAAAGGCGGCTATCTTACCTCCCTAGGGGGTGACATTTGAAACTGGCTCAGAAAGTGACTTCCCTAAATGGTGCCGACATGGAAAATCTCTCGCGCGCGGTGAGTTCGCGATAAAGGATATCGACGTCCCGCTGGTAGATTTCCCTTTTGAGATAGTCCAGTTCGGCATCGCGTTTGTCTTCGTCAACGTCGATATACCAATTCAACATAATTCGAAACGGCGCTGGGAAGCATCCGCGGCTCGAAGGCGAAATTGGGAAGCTTTTGGGAAACGGGGCATCGAAGCGCAGTTGCGGCGGCGGCGACCACGGCCCCAGGGAGGATTGAGGAAAGGGTAGTGGGCTAGGCGAGGCCAGAGGCGGCCATGTCTGGCTCAATCGCGCGAATGACAAGTTGAGCGTCCGGCGAGGGCGGGCTGGCACTGAGCTTCACGCCATAGCCCTTGCCGTTGCGGCGTGCCAGACAGCGCCGACTTCGAGCAAGGTGCCCTTCGATACTCTTTTTCCTTTTTTGATGGTAACCGAGGAAACGCGATCCAATGGGCGCTTGAAGCCGGTTTCGTTCGTCGTAGGCGATCCTTTCGGGCCTTGAGCGGCCCCTATGGCGGTCTCGAAACCCGTTCGCCGGTCGATGCGATAAAGTGGGCTTGTCGCAAGCTAGCGGTCAGGCCACCCGAAAGCGGGTGGAGTCCGGCGCTGTACATCGCAAAAAACTAATGTCAGAACGGCCCGATCCGGCGGTGTGTGGGCGAGGTCCAATGCGGTTTCTGTGTGTGGTGGGGACGCGGCCCGAGGCGATCAAGCTGGCGCCGGTCATTCTACACCTCGCACGCCATGCTCAGGTGACGACGGTCTGCTCTGGACAGCATACGGCGCTGGCGGAGGAGCCGCTCGCCTGGTTTGGCATCGAGCCCGACGATCGCATCGCGATCGATTCGGAATCGCGCACGCTGGCCGTTCTCACTGGTGCCATGTTTGCCCCCCTCGAGACGATGATCGGCAAGCATATGCCGGATGTGCTGCTGGCTCAGGGCGACACCACGACCGTTTTGGTGACGGCGCTGACCGCGTTCTACCTCGGTATTCCATTCGCGCATGTCGAAGCCGGCCTGCGCACCGGCAATTTGCAGGCGCCGTTTCCCGAAGAGTTCAACCGCATCGCGGCCGGCAGGCTTGCGAGCTGGCATTTTTCACCGACGCAGCGCGCGGTCGATAATTTACGCCGGGAAGGCGTCGACCCGGCGCGAATATTTCTCACCGGCAATACCGGCATCGACGCGCTGCGGTTAACGCTGGCTCGCATCGACATGCGGCCCGCTGGCGGCCGCGGTCTGCGCCGCATACTGTTGACCGCGCACCGCCGCGAAAATCAGGGCGAGCGCATGGCGGCGATCTGCCGCGCGGTGGCGGCGATCGCGCGCGAATTCGACGACGTCGAATTTGTCATTCCGGTGCATCCCAATCCGGCGGCGGCCGCCAGTTTCGAGGCGTTGAAAAGTCACGCGCGCGTGCACCTGTCGCCCCCGCTCGGCTATCCGCAGCTTGTTAGCGAAATGGCGCGCGCGCATTTGATCTTGACCGATTCCGGCGGCATCCAGGAGGAGGCGCCATTCATTCACAAGCCGGTTCTGGTGCTGCGCGACGTGACCGAGCGCCCGGAAGCGGTGGAGATGGGCGTCGCGAAGCTGGTCGGCGCCGATGCGCAGGCCTTGGTCGAGGCGGTGCGACGGCTCCTTACCGACAAAGCGGCTTACGCCAAAATGGCGAGCGGCGGTTCGCCCTACGGCGATGGCTACGCCGCGCAGCGTATTGCCGAAGCCTTCGGCTTGGTGAAGGGGTCGGCGTGCGCAGGCTGACAAGAATATCTTGCGCGCCGTCCTATGATCGGAGTTCGTCGTCATGACGGCCCCCGGCCGCATCTATCTCGGCCTGCCTGCCTTCAACGAGGAGATCGCGCTGCCGCGGTTGCTCGCTCGCGTCGAGAGCCTGGCGCAGTCGGCGAATCGGATCACAGTCATTGTCTACAACGACGGCAGCACGGACCGGACCGCCGCCATCGCGGCGCAATGGCGCCAGCGCATGCCGCTGGTGCTGCTGGACTGTCCGCAGAATAGAGGCCTTGGCGTCGGGCTTCGATCCTTGATCGAATATGCCGTCGCCAATGGCAAGCCGAACGACATCCTCGTCATCATGGATTGCGACGACACGCATGACCCCGCCCAAATCCCCGAGATGCTGACGGCGATGGCGAAGGGAGCGGACGTTGTGATCGCGTCGCGCTTCGAACGCGGGGCGACGGTGCGCGGCGTGCCCCCGTTGCGCCGCTTGACGGCGCTGGGCGCGCTCATTTTGTTCAAGATGATCCATCCGGTCCGCAACGTTTGGGATTACACCTGCGGCTATCGCGCCTACCGCATCGGCCTGTTGCAGGACACGACCGTGCGCTTTGGCGGCCGCTTGGTCGAGGAAACTGGCTTTGCCTGCATGGTCGAGGTATTGCTCAAGCTCAATGCCGCGGGCGCAGTTTGCGCGGAAGTCGGGCTGCACTTGCGCTACGACCTCAAACCGACCGCCAGCAAGATGGCGGTGAGCTCCAACCTGCGCCGGCTGCTGGCGTTACTCGTGCGCTGGCGCTGGCGCGGGTTCGATGCCGCTTGAGTAGTGATGGCACAATGCGCAAAGCGCTAATCTTATTCATCAAGGCTGCGATTTCGGGGCTGCTGCTGTATTTCACTCTCGCCGCCGTCAACATCGGCGGGGTCATGAGCCGTCTCAGCCACATCGACGCACGGTGGGCGGTGCTCGGATTATTTTTTCTTGTGGTCCAGTTGGCGGCGCTGGCGTGGCGCTGGCAATTGCTTGTCGTCCGTTGCGGCGCCGATCTTCCTTTTTCGCGCTTGTTTCGCCTGAGCATGATCGGGGTATTTTTCAATCAGACCCTTCCCTCGAGCGCGGGCGGCGATGCGGTGCGGATTTGGCTGCTCGGCAAACAGTCCACGTGGCGAATCGCGGCCTATTCGGTGTTGCTCGACCGCGTGATCGGAGTTGTCGCGCTGGCGGTCTTGGTCGTGCTTTGTCTGCCTTGGACTCTTGGCCTGGTGCGCAATCCGGTTGGACGCGCCGCGCTGCTTTTGATCGGATGCGGGTGTATCGCGGCCGGAATTGTATTCGTGGCGTTGTCTTGGCAGCGGCTGCAATTTCTCCAGCGCTGGTCGCCGACGCGGCACCTCGCTGCCGCGGCTGGCATCGCTTTGTCGATTCTTCGTTCGCCGTCGTCCTTTATCGCGGTCTTTGGCTCGTCCATCATTGTTCATTTGCTCACCGCGCTCGCGGCGTGGTGCGCCGCGCGCGCGGTCGGCGCGGACCTGCCGCTGCTTTATTCTTTGTACTTGGTGTCGCCGGTCGTCTTGCTGACCGTCATCCCAATATCAATCGCCGGCTGGGGCGTTCGCGAAGGCGCAATGGTCGTCGCATTCGGCTATGCGGGGCTGGCCCAAAGTGACGGATTGATTGTTTCTTTGCTGTTCGGATTTGGCTATTTGGTGCTTGGCATCGCGGGCGGGCTGGTTTGGGTGCTGACCAGCAACGGCCGCGACGGCGTCTCCCCCGCGCGCGTTGTTAACTAACGTCCGCTTACTGGTTTCGGCCAAGTGATGTTTGGGCGGGTGCGCCGGGAGACCGGCGGAAGGCAGACGGTGCGAGTCCGTTACGGTGAAGGCGTAGCGAGCCACACCGGCCCCGAGTTCATGCGCGTGTAGTCGTGAGGCTGCAAGCGAAGCGTTGATAGGGGTATGCGTAGGCTAGGTATTGAGCGGCGTAAGACAAGTTCGGGGCGCTGATGTTTTCCGTCCAACAGAAGGCGAGATGGTTCGCGTCGTTATCGCAAGACACGAGCCAGCCCCGCGTCGTCGTAGACCCTGGCATGCGCAGAAGCCTTTCGTCCGGGAACCGGGAGATCTCCATCGCTGTCCCCACCAGTCGTGGCCGGGACCGCGTCTGGAAGGCCGGAGGCCGTAGCCGACGATGAGCGCGAGGGAGAAGTCGGACCTGCCCATAGTAGCAGACGAAGCGAGCGAACAAAACGGCCTCGGCCGTGGCGGAGCCCGTGGAGCGAAGGGGCGGGGCTAAGGAGAATGCGGAACTGCAAAGCACGGTCCGGACGCAGAGCCGGGCAGCCGTGTCACAGGCGCAGGCCCGCATACGAGAAGCCGTCACCAGGAACAGACAGGATAAGCTGACGGCGCTCCTGCATCATCTCACCATCGATGTTCTGCGGGCGAGCTTCTTCGGTCTGAAGAAGTCCGCCGCGCCAGGCGTCGACGAGATGACGTGGACCGAATACGCGGAAGGGCTCGAGGAGAACCTCTCGGACCTCCACGCTCGCGTCCATACGGGAGCGTATCGAGCGCTGCCATCGCGCCGAACTTATATTCCGAAGGCGGATGGCAGACAGCGGCCGCTCGGCATCGCTGCACTGGAAGATAAGATCGTCCAGGCGGCGGTGGTTGCGATCTTGACGCCGATCTACGAGGCGGAGTTCCTGGGGTTCAGCTACGGGTTCCGACCGAGGCGCAATCAGCACCAAGCGCTGGATGCCCTCGCGTTCGGGATCGGCAGGCGGCGCATCAATTGGGTGCTCGATTGCGACGTCCAGTCCTTTTTCGACAAGGTCAGCCAATCCTGGTTGATCCGCTTCGTCGAACATCGGATAGGCGATCGACGGATCATCCGGCTGATCGCGAAGTGGCTGGCAGCAGGTGTGCTCGAAGGCGGGCAACTGATCGTGACGGAGGAGGGGACGCCACAGGGCGCGGTCATCAGCCCGCTCTTGGCCAACATCTATCTCCACTACGTCTACGATTTATGGGCCCACCAGTGGCGGCAGCGATGTGCTACTGGCGACGTTATTGTCGTGCGCTATGCGGACGACACCATCGTCGGCTTTGAGCATCGGCACGAGGCAGAGCAGTTCCTTGCCGATCTCAAGGCAAGGCTCGCACGCTTTGGGCTCACCCTTCATCCCGACAAGACGCGGCTCATCGAGTTTGGCCGATCCGCAATTGCGAATCGGCATGCTCGGGGTCTCGGCAAGCCGGAGTTGTTCGACTTCCTCGGGTTTACGCATTATTGCGCGACCCGACGGAGCGGCTCAGGCTTCGTGCTCGGGAGGAAACCGGTGGCTAAGCGAATGCGCGCCAAGCTTCGAGAGATCAAGGAGCAGCTCATGGCCATACGCCACGAAGGAACCGAAAGGCAGGGCCGCTGGCTCTGCCAGGTTCTGCGCGGCTGGATGGCCTACTATGCCGTGCCGATGAGCGGTTCGGCGATCTCAGCATTCCGGCATCACATGATCGAACGTTGGCACCGCGCTCTGATGCGTCGAAGCCAACGACGCCGATTAACGTGGACGAGAATGAAGAAGATCGCTGACCGGCACTTGCCGTTTCCACGCATCCTGCACCCGTGGCCGGAAAAGCGGTTCCTCGTCACCATCCAAGGTGGGAGCCCGGTGCGTTAGCAGCGCCCGCCGGGATCTGTGCGGGGGGCGGAGAGAAATCTCCGTCCCTACCGCGACCAACTATTTCTCAAGGCGGAGCAGCCGCCATTCGCTCGTCCTGCCCGAATCGACATCACCACATGGAGATTGTTGCCTCGCTCCGCGATCAGGGCCTTCGCCTGATCCGGATCGACCGCAATCCACGCGGGTCCCGCGACCGTCTTCAACGCAGCTATGTCCTTGGTGATGATCGGCCCCGGCACCAAGATCAATTCATTCAGGCCCACGCCGTCGGTGCGAATGACCGGTGCCGGAGCGGTCGCGATCTGCTCGGTAATCCTTGCCGCGTCGATTTTCGCCGAGCGGAATTGTTTTGGCATCAGCGGCGCCGCAATGTCCGAGTAGATAAACGCATAACCAAGAAGGCCAAGCGTCACTAGAAGGCCCGGAGCGACCGCCAGCGGCCATCGTTTCGCGAGCGCGTCGTAGCCGAGTGCCCCGAATACGCACATCGGTAAGATCGAGGGAAAGAAATAGCGCGTCGTTGATCCGTTGGGCCAGAACAGGACGACGATCGCCGCCGCGCTCGCGTAGCAGACCATGGCCTTGAGAAAGCCGGCAGGAAGCCGAATCTCTGACGCCAAATCCCCAAGCGACAAAGAACGCGATTGCAAACAGCGCGGCCGGCATTGTTTCGCTGATCAGGTTGAGTATTCCGGCAATCGGATTATCCAGGGGCGCGACCGGCGCCAGGCGCATGAAGCCCGCCCACTGAGCTTCGTCGCCCGGCGAATACACATAGCCGTACCAGGCAGCCATCGGGATGACGCAGATGATCCCGGCAAGGACAAATCCCGGAATTTGTTTCCAAGCGCGCGTGATAAGAATGAACAAGCCAATTCCCAACGCGAAATAGCTGACCGGCTGCGGCCCCTTCATCAATCCGGCAAGTGCTAAGACGCCGCCGATCGCGGCCCAGCGCGCAAGACTGATCCGGCCGTCGCTCATAGCCGTTCCACCAAACGACGAAGGCGACAAAAAGCAGGACGGCGAGCGGCATGTCGGCGGTCGGCATGACATAGCCGCGTATGACGATCGGACACGCCAAAAACAGCGCGACCCCGAGCAATGCGGCCGGAACGCTAGCGGAGACGCGGCGCAGTACCGAATAGATCAGCAGGCATCCGGCCAGCAGGAAGAGGATGATCGGAATACGGGCCGTAAACTGGTTCACGCTGCCAAAGGGCGCGCTTACCGCCGCGATGATCCACGATAGCAAGGTCGGGCGTTCGACGAAGCGGGTGTTGTACAAATGCGGTGTAATCCAATAGCCATCTTCAACCGCGCTCCTCGCCACCGCGAGGGCAACCCCTTCATCGGAATGAAAGCCGCGCCAAATGACCAATGGCGCGGTCAGAACCCCGCAAGTCACAGCGATAACACCGATTGGATTCCATCGTGTCGCGAAGGCATTCCAGATTGCGACGAGTCGCTCGGCGACTTTCGATGTCGCGGCAAAAATGGGAGACGCGCCAATGTCATGGATTCTCATCGCGAGCACAGATTGTAAGTTGATTTAGCATCGACAAAAGCACCATATAGTCAAATGTGCGCACGGGCAATCGTGGCTCCGACAACGCTGATTTATAGCGCGCAGTATTGTAGGGCATTACTCCTCGGAGAGTCGTCGCTTGTTGTGGTCTGGCCGCACAAATCCCCGGCGATGCGTCGCGATGTGTCCTTATGAGCCGCTTCGCCCGCTTTGGCTGAATGAATGATGTCCACGCTTTCGACCACGTCAAGTTTTGGTCGCCCGCGGTTTGGAAATATTGCCGATGGCCTTGCCGTCGCTCTTGCGGTGTCGCTTCCTTGGTCGACGTCGGCGACCAGCATTCTGTTAGTGCTATGGCTGATCGCGCTCATTCCCGCGCTCACGTGGCGCGATCTGCGCCGCGAACTTGTCACCCACTTAGGCGGGTTGCCGGTCCTGCTATTTCTACTTGGTGTTGTCGGTATGGCGTGGGCGGACGTGAGCTGGCCCGCACGGTGGGGCGGGCTGGACGGTTTTGTCAGGCTGCTGACGATCCCGCTACTGATGGCGCAGTTCCGCCGATCGCACCGCGGGTATCTGGTGTTCATCGGTTTCCTGATCGCATGCGTGACGCTGCTGATCGCGTCCTATGTCGTGAAGATTTGGCCCAATATCCACTCGAGACCTCCGGGCAACGAGGGGGTCCCCGTCAAAAGCTATATTTTGCAAAGCCTTGAGTTCACCATATGCGCGGCGGTTCTGCTCGATCTTGCCGTTGCGAAAGCTCACTTGCGGCAGTGGAAAAATTCGGCAGCGTTAGGTATTTTGGCCTTGGTGTTTCTCGCCAATATATTCTTTGTCGTCACCGGCCGAACGGCGCTGGTCATCATCCCGGTGCTGGCTCTTGCTTATGGATTTCGATATGCCAGTTGGAAGGGCATTTTTAGCGCTATCGCGATAGGAGTTATCGTCGCCGCTGTTGTTTGGACAACGTCGCCCTATGTGCGGGACCGCGTGACGGGGATTTACACCGAAGCTGAGCTCTATGAACAACAAAATCAGTTCACATCATCGGGCGAACGTATAGATTTCTGGAAGAAATCGATTGGCTTTATCCGAAGCGCGCCCCTCTTTTAAGGAAAAGGCCTTCTCGACAAGGGCTGTGATAGCAAGTCGGGGTTTGCCGAATCCTGCTTCAAGGGACCAGTAAAAGCTATTTTAGGAGATTTACAGTCCTTTGTCGAAGTTGAGCACGATTGATTGCGATTGTGTTATCTCGCGTAGAATAATTCCGTTAGCTAAAATATTCCTAGCGCAAATAGAAGGCCAAGCATGATTGGTAGAATGCATGCAAAGATGATAACTGCCACCATCAGGGTTTCAGACATTTGGACGTTTTCTAGCCTGCGTCAATTTGCGGGCGCACAGGTCGGTCATGAGATTTCTCCGGTTGCTTGCGCCGGATGACGCAAGAAATTGACTGGCCGTACGGCTGATCATTGCGCGTGAGGCAAAGCGAGCCTAGGCTTAGCAAGCTATCATGAAGCTATTCTTTCGGAAATGCGGCTGACGTTGAAAAGTTTTACTTAAGATAGGGTCGCGATGGGATAGGGAAGATCGCTGATGCGTTTTATTTGGTCCGAGGCGGGGCCGGCTTTTTGCCGCATCCGTGGATTGACAGCCTCAGCGCTCAAGATGCCACTCACGGGTGACAGCTCGCTCCATGGCTTTAAGCTCTATGCGAGCCCTGACGGCGCGGACAACGTCAGCCACGCGTTCCGAAATCTGTCGCTGTATATGGCGCATGCTCTCGACCAATCGCCAGACCGGGACGATCAAGGATCGGTCGCCTGATCTCTCCCATGCGGCCTCGAAGATCCGTTGTGCAGCCAGGGCAACGCGACCGAGATTGAGCGAATGTTCATCTCGTCGAATTTCGATTTGGCCGGTACGCATAAAAGCAATCCGAGCGTCGACCGCCGCGACCATCAACGCCGTAAGCCACTCGCCCAGGATGATTTGCAGGCCTATCGTCACCTCGAGCATCCATGGCACCGGCGCCCAGAAATGGCGGGCGAATCTCCGGAGAGGATGGATTGGTTCCTCGACGACGGCGTTCGGACCGAATTCCGCTCGAAGGGACGCGGCTTGGGCCGACGACAGGCCGGAGAGCTCGGAGCGTCCGTGCGCCACCGTTTCTTGCGAGGGCATGTTCATTTCGACAGCCTTACATAGGCTCGGGGGCCAATCTGTCCAAGATCTGCATCTGCGGTTGCCAGAAGAGCTATTGGATCCATATCGGACTTCACAGCCAAATTGTCTCACAAGGTCAGGTCGAAACGATCTGGGCACATCGTCCAAGCGGATGATGCATGTCGAGCAATTCCGCCAGCTCCGTCACGGTTACCCTTTGCAAAAATTGGGGCGTTTAGGACAGTTTTGGGCCGCTATTTGACACAAGGCACGTGCCCCACCGATTTGAGGCGTTTCTTTCGCGGCAGTTCTGATTGGGGGCAAACCTGCATCTCGCATTTTGACCAGGATCAATGCGGCAGAAAATGACAGCACTTTAATTATTACACCACGCGACGATAACACGTGATGAATTGCTCCGTATCGCCAGCGAAATCGATGAACGCAAGGCACTCGATTTACGGCATTGCGCACAACGTTCGCCAAAATCGAGGAAGCGGCCGTATGGACCGCAGGTAAAAATGATGTCCTCGGCAAGCCCGGCCACTTAGCGACATTGCTGCGGAAATCTTCGAAATTCTTGCCGCCGACGAGGGAGAGTCACCACCAGTCCGGCAATGTACCAAGCCCCGATCACCGCATTCATGACGAGATAGCTTATGGCACACAAACAGGTTCTGTTCCGCTCGGCCGCGCGTGAAAAGATTTTGCGTGGCGTTACCCAGCTTGCCGATGCGATTCGTGTGACTCTCGGGTCCGCGATCAAAATCCGTCTTGATTGAAAAGAAATGGGGTGCACCCATCGTTTGCAACGATGGCGTCACAATCGCCAAAGAATTCGACCTCAAGGATCCCGAGGAGAACTTGGGGGCGCGGATGCTGCGCCAGGCGGCCGAGAAAACAGGGGACATGGTCGGCGATGGGACCAGCACAGCCACGCTTCTGGCTCATGCGATATTTGCCGATGGCGTCCGCAATGTCGTTGCCGGCGCAAGCGCGATCGAAATCAAGCGAGGCTTAGATCGGGGTGCCAAGCGTGCGATCGAAGCGTTGCGTGCGCTGTCGCGACCGGTGGCGACACGCAAGGAAAAGGCTCAGGTCGCCGCGATTTCTGCGCACAATGATCCCGCGATCGGCGAGCACGTGGCCGATGCCATGGACAAGGTGGGTGGCGACGGCGTGATTACGGTCGAGGAGTCCAAGACTACCGAGACGATTCTTGAGGTCGTCGAGGGCATGCAGTTCGATCGCGGCTTTCTCTCGCCCTACTTCATCACCAATCCGGACAAGATGGAGGCCGTAATGGAAGACTGCCTGATCTTGCTGTCCGATCGCAAGATCAGCGTGCTCAATGACATGGTTCCCTTGCTTGAACAGGTCGTAAAGGCGGGAAAACCATTGCTGGTCGTAGCCGAAGAGGTTGAAGGCGAGGCGCTCGCAACGCTGATCGTCAATCAAATCCGCGGCGCCCTCAAGAGCTGCGCCGTCAAGGCTCCCGGATTCGGCGACCGCCGCAAGGCCAATTTGCAGGATATGGCAGTGCTGACGGGCGGACAGGTTATTTCCGAAGAATTGGGCCTCAAGCTTGAGCATGTAAAAATCGAAGAGCTCGGGCGCGCCAAGCGCGTGGTTATCGACAAGGACAACACCACGATTATTGGTGGTGCCGGGGATCGCAAGATGATTGACGGTCGCATCGACCAAATTCGTCGTGAAATCGAAAAGACGACCAGCGACTATGATCGCGAGAAATTGCAAGAACGGCTTGCGAAACTGGCAGGCGGCGTCGCCGTTATCCGCGTCGGTGCCCCATCCGAGGCCGAGATGAAATCAAAGAAAGAAGCGCTCGACGATGCGATAAGCGCAACCAAAGCCGCAGTCGCCGAAGGCATCGTTCCGGGCGGCGGGTTGGCGCTGCTGCGCTGCGTCGAGGCAATGACGCAGGAGGAGGCGAAGTGCGAAGGCGACGAAAGGACAGGCGTGCAAATCCTCAAGCGCGCACTTGAGGCGCCGACGCGTCAGATCGCAGAAAACTCCGCGACCGATGGTGGGGTCGTGGTCGCGCGCATGCTCGAAGGAAAAGGCAATTTCGGTTTTGACGCAGGGCGTAAAGAGTATGTCGACTTGGTCGAAGCCGGCATCATCGATCCCACCAAGGTAGTCCGTATTGCACTCGAAAACGCCGTATCGGTGGCGAGCGTTCTTCTGTTGACCGAAGCGACGATGACAGAAATTCCGGAGGAAAAGAAGGAGCGCATCCAGGAACCGGAAATGGCGATGTAAGGCGCCGCGAAATCGATGTGCTTTTCGGCCACAGCAAGTTTCGTCACAGCGGGCATAACCGGGGCCCTCGGGGGTTATTCGCTGACGCGCGTAAATGAGCCACGCCAACTTCCATTGGCCGCTACGCCTATCCTTTTCGCGGTACAGCAAAGCACAGAGGGGCTCCTCTGGCTCAATCTTCCTATAGCCCCAAATGGACCGTTTTCAACGAGTTCTGGCGTCGCTGTTTCTTTTCTTCGCGACAGTATTTTGGCCAATCTTTGCCCCGATCGCCGTATGGCTAATTGAACCAAATGAAAATCGTCGGCGTCTCATGCTCGTCTGCCTCGCGGTTGGTTTAGGCATAGGCATATATAATTTCTACTGGATTATCGCCCGACCACACAGCGCGATTATTCTGGACGGTCATATTGTTTATGTGACTGAGTACAACCGCTCTGGCGTGATTGATTTGGGCTATCTCGTTGCGACTGGCCTGCCGCTTATTTTGTCATCACAGCGCGCGGTGGCAGCCCTCGGTGCCATCATTATCGCAGGCTCTGCTGTCGCCTATGCCTTGTATTGGGAGGCATTCGCTTCAGTGTGGTGTTTTTTCGCGGCAGCAGCGAGCGTCGTTATCGTTTGCCATTTCGAACGGTCCCGCAGGCAGCGTCTTCGTATCGTCGGCGCCTGACATGCCGTTTCACTGCAGCAAGCATTCCCATTGATAAAATAAAAAAAATCGATCGTTCGTTTGTTTGCGGCCTCCAATTAGCATAAAACCCAATTAATAATGCCAATGAAAGGGGCACTAGTCGCGCCTATGCCGGACCAAGGCGACTTTGGCTTGAGCGAATTGCACGAAACGATTCCGGGCGGCGTGCGCGTTCTGATCCGCCGGGTGCGACTTGAAGACATGACGTTATATCCGGATTTTTTAAGCGATGTCAGCGCCGAGGATCTGCGACTTCGGTTTTTTGCGCGCATTGCCGAGCTCAGCGCCGCGGAGTTCGATAAGCTCACCCATCTCGACTACAAGCACGAAATGGCTTTCATCGCGCTCGACGAAGACACGGGTCACATGCTCGGGCTCGTGCGCTTGAAGGATGAGCTCGACGAAAAGACCGCGGAATTCGCGATCTTGGTACGCTCGCGGCTCAAGGGTCACGGGCTCGGCTGGCTGCTGATGCAGCGCGTTATCGATTACGCTAAAGAAAAGAGTATGTGGCGCGTGTATGGCGATGTGTTGGTCGAAAACACGACCATGCTGCAAATGTGCGCCGAACTAGGTTTCCACGCGCAGGACATGGGATCGGAGATCAGGCGCGTCGTGCTCGACCTCAAAAATATCGGCGGCCAGTGATCGTCAGCCTTTTGGCGCCATTAGAAAGCCTTGATCGAGGCCGTATACGCCGCTCCGCTGCGATCTGCGCTCCTTTCGCCTGCTTGTGGCCCATCGCGTCGATTCCCAAATGCCCGCTTTCTGGTCGCTTCTCTAATCGGCCGTCCGGGGTCAAGCACTTTCAGACTATCCACGACTGCAAGTGTCGATGTCGCCCGCGGGCTCGTGCTTCTCTTCGGAATCGGCACCAAGGCCCTTCCAGCATGGGAGTTGAGAACGAGGCGGAACAATCTATTGGGCGGCCTCGCCGTGAGACGAACGGCAGGTCCAAGCGACCTAACGAACTCACCTCATCCATCGTCCCGCGAGGGACATCATTCCACCGCTCGGTGGATCTCGGATTTTCTCCTATTGCGTTTGATTCTTTACGGCTCTCATGCTGCTGCGGCTTCTCGGGTCCAGCGGAACTCGGTGCCGTCAACCCAGATGCGGTGCATGATCACGGCCAGCCGGCGTGCCAGCGCCACGATCGCCTTCTTCATCCCGCGGTGTTTTGCGATTTTCATCGCCCAGGCCTTGAGCCAGGACCACTTGTTGGTGCGGGTCAACATGACCTGGACCGCTTCGTAGAGCATGCCCCGCATCATCTCGTCTCCGCACTTTGATATCGCGCCAGTTCGGTTGACCTCGCCCGATTGATGCTGGGCGGGCGTCAATCCAAACACCACGCCGACCGCCTTGGAGTTCCGAAAGCGCGCCGGTACATCGACAGTGGCGCAATAGGTCAGCGCCACCACCGGGCCGACACCGGGGACGGTCATTAGGCGCCGGCACACCTCATCGTCCCGCACGATGGCCAGCAAGCGACGGTGCAGGATGCCAATCTGCTCGCGAAGCACCTGCCGGACAACGAGCATCGGTTCGACCAGAACGGCCAGGTCGGGCAAGTTCTCGACAAGCTCCTGGATGCGCGCCTCGAACTTCACCGTCCCGACCATCCCGACCTTGAGACCGAAGTTACGCAAAGTGCCGCGCAGGTCATTCTCGATGGCGATGGCCTTCGACTGCAGCAGCTTGCGATGGGTCAGCAGCATGCGCTGTTTCTGACTGCGTAACGTCTTCACATGCACGGGTCGATAAAGTCCAACCCGCATCATCTGTGCCATGCCGCGAGCGTCTATTTCAGGTAAACTGTTAGGATTTCGGACAAAAGTGCAGAAATTGGCGTCCTTATGTGAGTTTAATGGACACGAAAGTGGTACAAAGCTCGGAATCAGGAATCATATGTGATTTAGAGATAGTACGGGCCTCGTATCATCTTTCTCTTACATGCGTGGAATGTTGTTTGAGCGTCGTACCATCTCGGCCGCAGGCCTTCACGGCCGGCACCGATGCAGATTTTGTGGATAATTCAGGTGTAGCGTCGTTTTGTGGTCGGCATGTGCTGGCGCAACTTGCGGAATGGTGCATGGGCGGTCGGCTCGCCGCCGTCCTCGTCCACCCGCCGGATCCACGGCCGGTCGTCCAGCCGCTCGCCGTGTTCCGATATCCGATTGACCAGCCGCTCGCGCGCCGTCTCGATCAACGCCGTCTCGATGTAATTCGACAGCGGCCGGTTCTCGCATTCGGCCAGATATTGCAACGCTGCCCGCAGGTCGGCGTGGAATCCTTAGACCAATCCTGCCCTGACGCCAGCGCACCTCGCTATGAGGTTTTTTTACCATGATGCCATGGACTCCTTGAAAACAATGTCAAACCGTGGTCTTCTTTGGTTCAACCGTCGCCGTCGACGGTGGCGAATTGGACCCGAGTTGCACCGACATGGCAAGCCCCGAAACCCCCCTTGATGACGCGCATCGCGCTGGCCGAGAACTGGTCGGCCGGATGGCTCTTGCTGAGCGCCGCCGGCGGCCTGACCGTACCGGCCGGCGCAACCGACGATCTGTGCGGCAAGAACGGCTGGGCAGGCAGGCGCATAGCGATGCGCCGCATTGCTGAAGGATTGCCGCGTGGCGGAAACGACGGACCTTTGGCAGGCAGCGCGGCTGCTGTCGGCCAACCCCGCCGACCCGGCCGACTGCGCGGAGATCGCCGAGATGCTGGCGGGCGAGCTGCCGAAGCACGCACTGACGGAGGCGGCGGCCGACGCAGTCAGGTCGTGGAGGCGGCTCGCCGACGGTTACGGCGACCGCAGGCAGGAGGATCCGATCAGGGCGGCGCGCTCGGCGGCCCATTTTTTGCCGTCACCGCAGCCCGAGAACGAAGAAGTTGAGCGCGGACAAGACTGCGCCGTCGCCGGCCGAGCTTGCGGCCGCTGCGATCATTGACGACTGGGATTGGGTCGCGGCCGATCTCCAATGGCGCGTGCGCGGTATCGTGTCCGGCAGTACCAAGTTCGAAAACGGCCAGGTGATAACGACGTCAGCCGTCAGCCGGACAAATTGGGACAGGACGTGGGTCCGCACCAAGAATTCCGTGTACATGCTGGGCTACAAGTCTGCCAGCCGTCCGCCGATAGTGCGCGCCGCAATGAGGATGACGTGGCACTGAAGCGTTCCGTCTGCTGGTCGGACTGACCGGCGCTCACACGCTGACGGCTGACCTCAATATCGCCCTGCAGGTCGCAGAGCTCGACTGGCCGTCGCGTCACGGCACTGCGCGCCTCATCGCCGACGAGCTGTATCTCGCCGGACGCAACGCGCTAGCGAGCGCCTGGCTGCTGCTGGCAGCCGGCAGTCACCATGCATACGTAATCGCGCACTGCGAGCTGGCGCAGCACGTCTCGGACGGGAAGTCGCCCGATCAGGACGCCGTCATCATCGGTTGGAAGATGCTGGCCGAAGGGCTGACTGCGGGCGACGACATCACAGACCCGGTCGCCGCCGCATACCGCATCGGTGAACGCCATGCACGCAACGATGCTCTGTTGACCGAAGGCGAGGAACCGTCGGCGGATGAGCCGGCGGCCGTCGTGGTGATCCCCTCCATCGGCGGCATGAAAGAGACGTCCGGCGGCAAGGAAGCTATACGCGAATTCAAGGAGATCGTCGGCAAGCGGATCGCGTTGGCGTCCGCGCCGGACATGTTCGCCGCACGAGCCGTGCTGCACGACGAATTCCCGCATGCGCATACGCAGATCGACGTCCTGCTCACCGGGATGGTACAGGGCGAGCCGATCAGGTGGAGAAACGTCCTGCTCACCGGCAAGCCCGGCGGCGGCAAGTCGCGTCTGGTCAGACGGCTCGCGGAGACGCTCGGCGTCGGCCTCCATCGGTTCGATGCCGCCGGGTCGAGCGACAACGCATTCTCGGGCACCCCCAGACGGTGGTGCACCGGTGAGCCGTGCATCCCGCTGGAGGCCGTCCGTCGATACAAGATCGCGAATCCTCTCGTCATGATCGACGAGATCGACAAGGGCTCAAACAGCAGACACAACGGCAATGCCGAAAACTCGCTCATGCCTTTTTTGGAGCCCGAGACCGCCAGGTCGTATCCGGACCCATATGTCGAGCGCGACATCGACGTGAGCGCCGTCGGCTACATGCTGACGTGCAACGTGGAAACCGCGCTGCCGGGCCCGCTGCGCGATCGCCTGCTGGTCGTGCGCATACCGGAGCCGGGCATCGAGCACATGCCTGCGCTTGCGCGGGCCATCGTCGCCGACATCGGGCGGGCGCACGGCGATCCGCGCTGGGTGCCGATGATGGACGACGGCGAATTGTTCGTCGCCGAAGCACTGTGGAAGGGCGGCAGCGTCCGCAGGCTCCGCGCCATCGTCGAGCAAATCCTTGCCTATCGTGTGACCAGACCGAGGAATTGAAGATGGAACCGATTGTCTACAGAAAAGCGATCGTGAAGTTCAACGGCGGCTATGGGGCGCTGCTGTGCAATCGGTGTCGGAAAATCATCGCGACCGGAATCCGGCATGAGGACGTCGAGCACTATTGCGACGAGTGCAAAAAGCCGATTGCGGACAACGGTTGCAACAGTTCGGATCAAAAACAGGCCTGACTATTGCAACCGCATAGGTGAGTGTCATGTTACGTATCACGATTGAATTGGTGCCGGGCGGCCGCGAGCACGCGAAAAAGACGATCGCGACGGCCGAAATCTCGAACGTGTCATATCTGGCTGACGTGTCCGACTATGTGATCGAGGTCGACACAAAGACATGCCCGAACCCGAGGCTGCCGGCATGGCAGAGCAGGGGCATGATCGCCGGTCATGATCGGCGCGCAACTGTGTGGGCGCTGGTCGCCAAGGCGGCGGCGTGGGCGGCGAAGGAAGCGGAGAAGCAGACATGAGCGAGGACATAACGTGCAGCGAACGGCAATTAAGCAAGAGATTACATCAACGTGTTAGAAGTAGCTGTATCAATTCCGTTACATCTCTGCACAAAAGCGCAATGCCCATGCAACTTTGCGCGCCATTTCGTTCGCTATAACGCGCTGTCTTTATTGGGCGATTTATAGAGGTGGTTGCCCGATACGGTAACGCGGCAGCCCCACCGCGCACATTTGCGCGTGGGTTCACCAACGCAATCTCTTTTCGAGACTCATCATGGCAGCCCTCGTTCTCTCAGTCGCCGGCGCCGCGGCCAGCGGATCCGTGCTCGGGCCGATCGGCGCCATCGTCGGGCGCCTAGTCGGCGCGGTCGCCGGCAATGTGATCGACCGCGCGCTGCTCGGTAAGCGCGGCGCCACGCTTGAGGCTCGCATCGCCGACTGAACATAACCCCAGGCTATTTTCAGCGGGTAATTTCAATTCGTAAGTCTCAAATAGAGGCGTGAAAGTGTATATTGACGTTAAAATGGCGGGGATCAAACTTCGCGTCGTGGGGGTGATATCTTTTCCAATGAACCCGACGTTAGAGATGCAGCTACCTTCTGAACGAGATGGTGCTGAAAGCGATTTCGTTGGCCCCTGAAAGGGGGAGCGGCAGACTGGTTGGCAGCTTCGAAAGAGAAAGTCACACTCTCAGTAATCCGCCTATCTGCAACTAGGTAAGAAATGTGAAAAATTTGGGAGTTGTGCTGATGGATGTGCGCGATGCGGTTGCCAGTCGATATTCGTGCAGGGCGTTCTTGCCCAAGCCTGTCCCTGAAGCAACGGTGCGCGATATTATCGAACGTGCGGCGCGCGCGCCGTCCGGCGGAAATGTACAGCCTTGGCGGGTCGATGCACTAGCCGGAACGAAGCTTGAAGAACTTAAGGCGCTCGTGCGGGCGCGACCAGAGTTGCTGCCACGCGGTGAGGGCGCCGAATATGATATCTACCCATGCAATCTGAAGGAGCCCTATGAAGCGCGCCGGCGACAGGTTGGGGCCGCGCTATATCAGTCGATCGGTATTGCGCGCGAGGACCGCGCCGGTCGCTATCGGCAATACGCGCGCAATTTCGAATTCTTCGGCGCACCAGTCGGGCTGTTGCTGTCGATTGACCGAAGTATGGGACCGCCGCAATGGTCGGATCTCGGCGGTTACATTCAGACGGTGATGCTGCTGGCGCGCGCTTACGGCTTGCACACTTGCGGCCAGGAAGCCTGGACCCATTGGCACAAGACCGTTTATTCCTTCCTCAAACTTCCACACGAATATATTTTGTTTTGTGGTCTGGCCATCGGTTTTGCAGATGAAACTGCTCGAATAAATTTGTGGCGTTCTTCGCGCGCACCATTAGAAAGCTTCGCGACATTCTCAGGGTTCGAATGACTGCGATAAGTGACCGTTATTGCGCCGGCTAAAGCGGACTGTTGAACTTGCGTGCCGTTTCCACGATCCAGTTGCGGTAGAGCAAAAGAGGTGTCACGCCGGTCAGTCCGCCGCAGCCCTCTTCATCGTGCGGCGCTGTGGTCCAGCTGACAATTCCTATGATTTGGCCGACCCCCGCCTCGCTTGTTGGTTCGAAAGCGGGTGCGCCCGAATCTCCGGTGCAGGCGCCGAGCCCAGCGCGGGCGTTGTGCGTCGCCGCATCGAACAGACGGATCTGCAACGCACCAGGTTTGCCGGTGACGATAAGTGTCGCCATGCGCGGCACGCCTAGGCCGCGATCGGTGCCTGCAGCAATGACGCCGAAGCCAGCGACTGTAAGCGTCTCGCCCACGGCGACACGACGCGCGGGTGCGAGTTTCGCCGGCTGCACCAGTTCGCTCAGCGGGGCGGCGAGCTTGATGAGCGCGACATCGGCGGTGGCGCGGCTTGCCGCATAGGCCGCTAGATCGAAATGTGGATGTAACGCAATGCCGCGCACGGCGATGGTCTCGCCAGTCTGGAAGGTTTTGACTTGGTAGTCGCGGTGGGCCGCTACGCAATGGCCTGCCGTGAGCACCAAATCGCGCGTGAGCACAGTTCCGGTGCATAGGTCGCCGCGCTGATCCACTACCATCACGATAGCGCGCGCCGCATACCCTTCGGCCGGCGGCGCACGGCCAGTGATTGCGGAGGCTCGTGCGCAAAGCGTTACCGCGATGAGTATGCAAAGGGTATTCCGCATTGACCGTAGTCTTAACACGGAAATTTTGAATGGGCTGCGGCCGACGACCCCCCTCCACACCGGCCGCCGGCCGTGGCAGGGTTGCCGGCAACGACGCTAAAAAACTGGGGAGGAAACAATGCTCAGGCAGTGCATGGCAGCGGTACTCTTCCTGCTCGCCGGAATGAGCGGCGCGCAGGCGCAGGACTATCCGACGCGAACCGTGACGGTGATCGTGCCGTTTGCGGCGGGCGGACCGGCCGACGTGATGGGCCGCATCGCGTCCGACATCTTCACCCGCCATCTCGGCCAGTCGTTCGTGGTCGAGAATGTCGGCGGCGCCGGCGGCACGGTCGGCACGACCCGCGCCGCGCGCGCCAACCCGGACGGCTACACGCTGATTTCCGGCCACATGGGCACGAATGCGCTGGCGCCGGTGTTCTATCCCAACCTGGGCTATGACCCGGAAAAGGATTTCGAGCCGGTCGGCCTGATCGCCGTGCAGCCGGAGCTGCTCGCCGTTCGCAAGGAAATCCCCGCCAACAACCTAAAAGAATTCGCCGCCTGGGCCAAAGCGAACCAGAGCAAGCTCAACATGGGGCACGCCGGTATCGGCTCGGTGTCGTACATCGGCTGCCTTCTGCTCAACTCGGCCATTGGCATCAAGCCGACGCTGGTGCCCTTCACGGGCACGGCGCCGGTGATGAACGCCATTCTCGCCGGCAATGTCGACTACGATTGTGATCCGGTGCTCGGGCCACTGCCGCACGTGCGCGCGGGCAAGGTTAAGGCGCTGGCGATCGCCGCCAAGAAGCGCAGCCCGCTGCTGCCGGACGTGCCGACCTCCTACGAGCAGGGTTTCCCGCAGTTCGACTGCGCGCCGTTTTATGCGGTGTTCGCGCCGAAAGGTACGCCGAAGGCGGTCATCGACAAGCTTGCCGCGGCGCTCAGCAAAGGCCTCGATGAGCCCGCCGTGCAAAAACGCCTGGGCGACCTCGGCGCCCAGATCGCGGAACCGGACCAGCGCGGACCCAAAGCTTTGGCCGAACTGGTGCATAGCGAAATCGCGCGACTGACGCCGATCCTGAAAGCAGCGGCGACGAAATAGAGCGTCGCTCGTTTTCAATGCTGGCGCGCATGGCGGATTCTCCAAGCCGCAAACCGCGCTTGCGCTCGCTCGCGCGTGGCTTCAGAATATTAGCTGTCGCATCTTGGGGGACTTCGACATGACATACGCAAAGCTGGCCACCGTTCTGGCGATCGGGTTCCTGGCCGCCGCGCCGGCGGCCGCTTTCGACCTGCCCGAACGGGGCGTGAGCCGCCAGCAGATGGTCGACATCATGACCAAGCACGGCCTCACCGCCCGCATCGACAAGGACGACAGGGACAATGTGATCGTCCGCAGTCGCGTGGCCGGCATCAATTTCGACGTCTATTTCTTCCACTGCGTCGATGGCAGTTGCCGCGAGATCCAGTTTGCCGCCGGCTGGAACAAGAGCCCGGCGACCCCCGGCCAGGTCAATGAGTGGAACACCACGAAGCGTTACCTGCGCGTCTATTGGAAACCGAACCAGGTCATCTGGGCCGAGCAGGACGTGATCGTCGGCCGCGGCACCTCCGAGAACATCGACGACTACCTCACTACCTGGGAGGACGTCATCGTCGAGTTCAAGTCGTTTATGAAGCTGTAGCAGCGCAGCAGCCGACAGCGGGAGCGATAGTCCCCGCTCGCGAGGGACCGCAAAATCAGTGTGCCATCGATGCCATTATACCGGCCGTTCACAGCGAGACCATTATTTCGCTGATGTGAACTCGGGACGCGGCCTTCACGACATCGACACCATCTCGCCGGAAACGATAGAGTCCAGATTTAACATTCGTCACGCTGGTTCCCTTTTATATCAATACAATTGCGACAGCCTCAACATCAACTGCCCGAGTTGCGCCGTTCAGCCGACGCCGCTTTCGGTCAGATACTCAACCAGCGAAGTCCTGGTCGTACTCAACTACCACTTCTAAGCTTTGCAGGATGTTGCGACGAAAGCCCCAGCTTAGCGCTGGGGTTTTTTGTTTGCGCGTTCTCATACAGGTCAATAACGCAAATACCTCGTGCGTGAAATGCGTTTGGGGATCCGACGTCTGCTATTGATGTTGTGGACGGTCCCCCATCGGCAGCACGTGAGTGCCATGAGAGTGGCGCCGGTCGACGCCGTTGCATAGCCTACGTTGTTGCGATTGGCACTTTTCAGACATTCCAATCGCAATGAGTTATGTCCACTTTCGGCAAAGCGGACACTGATTATTCATGCTCACCAGCATTGATTTATGAGTACACGCCCAATTCAGCATGCCCAAGTTTCGCAGCACTCGCTGAATGCTGCAACTACAATTCAATTGTCATGCGTTGCGAGCGAGCTGGGCGAGGACTAAATAATAAAAAGGGCGACATCGAAATAAGCATGGAGGCATCGCATGCGATGGCTCGCAGCGGCCCTCGTACTCTTCGCCGGCATCGGCGCGGCACGGGCAGACATTCGTATCAATAAATCGCGATATGTGGACGGAAAGGTCGTCATTATGGGTGAGACCGCACCAAAACAGACTGTGACGCTCGACAATAAATATACGACGAAGAGCGACGGCAACGGCTTCTTCACCTTTACCGAGCACTACAAGCCGTTCACCTGCATGATCGACATCCGCTCGGGCGATGACATCTATTCCGCTGTCATCGCCGGTTGCCTTGATCCCGGCGATGTCGACGGTCCGTTGCCAACCAAATGATCGCTACAAAGCAGCCCATTTAACTAGATGCCGTAATGGGCCCTGCTCTGAGTGAGCAGTTGAAGTGGCTGTCCCCCGATAGATGATGAAACGGGGTCACGACATTGAGTCGGCCCCAAGCATCTGGAGACGGAGGACAGCCATGGAGCATTATGCCAAAATCGACGTGTCATTGGAATTCTCGAGCGTGTGGGTTGTGGACGCGCAGGGAAAGATCGTGAAGGAAGCAAAGATCGCGAGCGAGCCCGAAGCTTTTATTGCTTTCTTTCAGGAGCTTGGCTTTGCAGTGAAGCAGATCGGACTTGAGGCGGGGCCGTTGTCGCAGTGGCTACATGCGGGGGTGACGCAGGCAGGATTTCAAACTGTTCTGCTGGAAACGCGGCATGTGAAGGCGGCCTTGTCGGCGATGACGGCGAAGAGGGACCGCAAGGATGCGCGCGGGCTTGCCCAGCTGATCCGGATGGGTTGGTTCCGTCCGGTGCACGCCAAATCGATGAGATCGCAGGAGGAGCGTGCGCTGCTAGTTGCGCGCAAGCAGCTTCTCGGGCGGCTTATCGATGTGGAATTGAGCATTCGAGGGATCCTGCGCGGATTTGTCCTGAGCGGCAGGGATTGCGGGCTTGGAGGCTTCGGGGTTGGCCTGTTGTAGCTCGCCTCGCGATGAAAGAATGGCGACTGTGCTAATCCCGGATACGATACTTACGATCAACACGCCCAATACGACCAGTACCGCAATGATCGTCGATCGTTGCAGACCACGGCGCTCAAATCTTTTGAGGCGGTCGGCGCGGACCATATTGTTTGACGGTCTCATTTCGCAAATTTGGCTGCCAGAATACCTTCAAAATTTTCAGTTTAACTGGGTGGGTTCCAGTGGATGCCCATATTAACAACTACCGCAGTATTTTCATATGACCTGTTCCAGGTCCTTTGAGCTTGCGGTGTTTCAATTCGCGCGCTGCCGAAGGCCCTTATTCGTAGGGTTTGAATATTAGCCGTGTCTGTGACCGAACGGTGCGACGGTTTCCATGTGAATCGCGCCCTTATTCCCAGTCAGAAATCGAATAACGCCCGAGATCCAGAGGCGGGTCTGCGCCTATCTAAAGAGACGCTCAAACGAGCGTTAATTTGAGGAACGGCGCAAGCTCGGCCGGCAGGTCTTTGCGGGTGGCAATCGCCGCCGCCAGCGTCTTGTCGGTTTTAGCTTGTCCGATCAATTTGACGAAGCCGCGTTCGGAAATTCTGGCGCCGCGATTGACGATCAGCTTGAGCGAGATTTCGGAATTGCCGCGGTCGATCAGCACTTCGGTCAGCGGTTCGGGGAGCAGACTGCGGCCGGCCAGCGCGATGAGATGCGGCGGCCACTTTTCCGTCGCGATATTGATAAGGGTTTCGTCGCTCAACATGCTCGACAATTCAAGCACGGGACCGGCGACCTCCGGGTTATCGTTGCGGGCCAGGCCGGCGATCACATTCACAGGTGCGTTGCCAAGCGGCGCCAGCCGCGGGCTGAGCTCGATAAGAGCGGGAATCTCCGCATTTTCAATCAGACGACCCATGATGTCGCCGAAGATCGCGATCTGATGGTCGGAATAACTGTCGGCGCCGCCGACAAGCAGATCCGTCACCCGCCGCAGCAACTCGGAACGCCAGGAATCCGAGGCGTTGCTGACCGCCGCGTTAAGCTCAATAATCAATGATTGCGCTGTGGACGTCATCTTAATTTCGGCATTCGCGTCAATGGAGAAATCGACCGACGATGTTTACTCGTAATTTGGCAATATTGGCTTAACGGCAAACATCGAACGCCAATGCGCGATGGCGCTACGGGATTCTACCTAGAAAAACGCGACGACGATTTCGCGCGCGGTCTTAATCTAGTTTATCGATCTACGATATCGTTTCACATCTACATCCGCTTAAAGCCTTTTCTCACAGCATTAACTTAGCTTCTCGGCGTGGAATCCCGCGTGAGCGGGTTCCTCGTCTGCACGGTCATTCGGGTTGCCTGCGCCGATTTCGGACGACCGCACGGATGCGATGGCGACATCGATTTGCAACACGTCATAAGCGAGTCATAGACGCATAAATCCAGCAGCCGCTACCCCCGATACCGCCGGCCAGGTCAACGCCAACAACTGGAACACAACCGGCAACGCGCAAAACGCGACGGCGCAAACCCAGTTCATCAGCTTCGCCATCGGCGACGACCAATACGGCGTCGACATCATGGCGGTGCGCGAGATCAAGGGCTGGTCGGATATCACCCATCTTCCGAAGCAGCCGGAATACGTGCGCGGCGTGCTCAACCTGCGCGGTGCGATCGTGCCGATCGTCGACCTACGCTGCCGCTTCGGCCAGGGCCTCACCGAAACCACGCCGCTGCACATCGTGATCATCGTGCAGATCGGCGGCCGCCAAGTCGGCCTGATCGGCGACCGCGTGCTCGACATTGTGTCGATCGACGCCAATCAAATTCAGCCGGTGCCGCGCACCGCGCAGGCGACTACCTCGGATTTCCTGTCCGGCCTGGTGACGCACGACAACACGATGATCGCGCTGATCGACCTGCGCAATCTGTTGTCGGTGCATGAAGGTGACGCGGACCGTTCGGCCGGTGAAGCGAAGCCCACGATGGCTGCGCAGCGGAATTGAAGTGAACGCCGCATTCTCGGAAATCCCGCATAGGTCATAGGCGCCGGATTGGATAGGTCATAGGCGCCGGATTGGAAAGAAATCTAGTGCCCACTGCAAAACGTCTTCGTCGTTCACGAGAGAGATGAAATCGAAGAGCTGAGACCATATCGCGAATAGAGGCTGGGGAGCGGCTAAGTGGCAAAATTTTGGAATAACATGAATCTGCAAGCGAAGTTTACGCTGGTCATCGGCACCGGATTGTTGGCGCTTGCGCTCTCGGCCGCGGCGGCCGTCTCCTATTTTGAATATTCAGGTCTGGAACAAAAGCTGAAGCTCTCCTCGCAAAACGAGGTGAATTCGCTGAACTCGCTGGTCAAGAGCGCGATGGCGCTGCGATTTGAAGACCCGCAAAACGTCGCCATCAAAGTTTTCGACGGCTGGTTCGAAAGCCGCAACCACGAGCAAAACAGCAAGCTATGGGCGGTCTGGGGCCAAGGCATCGTCTCCTACATGGCGAAGACCGACCCCAAGCACACCGCGAAGCTGCCGCACGACGCCATCGACGAGGAGGTTTTGCGCACCGGTCAGCCGGTCGGCCGCTTTGTCGGCGACACCTATCGCTACAGCATTCCGATCGTCGAGGGCAGCCCGCTGATGAAGCAGCCGAACTGCATCAGCTGCCACGGCGCCGCCATGGGCACGAAGGACGGCGAAGTGATCGCCGTGTTTTCAAGCAGCCGGCTCGCGGGTGATGATTTTGTCGCGTTGAGACAGCGCGTCATCGTTGTCGCGGCCGGCGCGGTCGCGGGAATATTGATTATGCTGGCGGCTGTTTGGTTGGTGTTCGGACACGTTGTCGCCCAGCCGATCAGCAAGATCGCCAGAGTTCTGACCGAACTGACAAACGATCGCGTTGTCGATGTGCCCTTCGCCACACGCGGTGACGAAGTCGGCGCCATTGCCAAGGCCACCGAGGTTTTCAAGCACTCGATCGCGGAGAAGGTGATCAACCTCCGTGTCCGCACCGGTCTCGACGCGGTGCGCTCGAATATCTTGGTCGCGGACCAAGACTACAACGTCATGTACATGAATCCGGCCTTGCAAGGCATGCTGCGCGAGAGCGAGCCGGAACTGCGCAAGGCGCTGCCGCAATTCGACAGCAGCAAGCTGATCGGCGCCAATATGGATTTCTTCCACAAGGATCCGCCGCATCAGCGCCAAATCTTGGATTCGCTGACCGGGACGCACGAAAGCTTCTTCACCATCGGGACCCAGCACTTCCATCACATCGTCACGCCGGTCATCGACAAGCACGGCAAGCGGTCCGGCACGGTCGTCGAATGGCGGAACGAAACGGTCGAAAAGGCGACCGAAACCGAGATCGCCGACATCGCGAAGGCCGCTGTCGCTGGCGACTTCTCCAAGCGCATTTCGCTCGAAGGCAAGAAAGAGTTCATGCTCAATCTTGCCAAGACCATGAATTCGCTGTGCGACAATGTCGCGGGCGTGCTGGCAGACCTGGTGCGCATGTTTGGTGCGCTGGCGGGCGGCGATCTGACGCAACGCATCACGGCCGACTACCAGGGGAATTTCGCGATCCTGAAGGACAACGCGAATACCATGGCCGAGCGGATCGGCTCGACCATTGCCGAGATCAAGGCCTCGGCGATGGAAGTGACCAACGCCTCGGCGGAGATTTCGACCAGCACGACGGACCTGTCGCAGCGCACCGAGGAGCAGGCGGCGAGCCTTGAGCAGACCTCGGCGTCGATGGAAGAAATCGCCGGCACGGTGAAGAAAAACGCCGAGAGCGCCCAACAAGCCAATCAGTCCGCCAACACCACCCGCGTGGTCGCCGACCGCGGCGGCCAGGTCGTCGCCAAGGCGGTCGAGGCTATGGCCAAGATCGAAGAACTCCTCGCGCAAAATCTCCGACATCATCGGCGTCATCGACGAGATCGCCCGGCAAACGAACCTGCTTGCCCTCAACGCGGCGGTGGAAGCCGCCCGCGCCGGCGAAGCCGGCCGCGGCTTCGCCGTGGTGGCCTCGGAAGTGCGCAGCCTGGCGCAACGCTCCTCGCAAGCGGCCAAGGATATCAAGGACCTGATCACCAACTCGAACGGCCAGGTGAAGGACGGCGTCGACTTGGTCAACCGGGCCGGTACCGCGCTCACCGAGATCGTCGAATTCGATCAAGAAGGTGGCCGAGATCGTCGCCGACATCGCCAACGCGAGCGGCGAGCAGGCGACCGGCATCGAGCAGGTCAACAAGGCGCTCACCCAGATGGACGAGGTGACGCAGCAGAACTCGGCACTGGTGGAAGAGAACGCGGCGACGGCCAAGACGCTCGAACACCAGGCCAAGGCGATGGACGAGCGGGTGTCATTCTTCAAGCTCAATGCCGTGGCGGCGGATCGGCCGGTGGTCAAATCGGTTGGCGGCCGCGAGCATCGCTCGATCGCTGCGCCATCGCGCGGCCTCGCCGCCGCGGTGAAACAGCAACCTGTCGCGGCGCCCAAGCGCGCCGCCGCGAGCAATGCCGGTGGACCGCCCCGCCGTATGCAGACCGCACTCGCCACCGCGGTCAACCAAGAGCCGGATTGGAAAGAGTTCTGAGTGGGGGCTTAGCCTGAGGAGGAATGAAATGAAAATGACGAAAATTGTGACTGCAATTGCAATTGCCGCCAGTGTCAGTTTTCCCGCCTGGGGCGGAGAATTTGCCACCAAAGACGAAGCCGTCACGATGGTGAACAAGGCCGTCGCCTTCTACAAGAAGGAAGGCGCGGAAAAGGCATTTGCCGAGTTCGACAAAAAGCCGGGCGAATTCACCGACCGCGATCTGTACGTCCTCGTCTATAGCACGAGCGGCAAGGTGTTGGCGCACGGCGCCAATGCCAAGTTGATCGGCAAAGACATGTCCGAAGCGCAAGACGTGGATGGCAAGTATTACGTCAAAGATCGCATGGCTCTTGCGGCGAAGCAGAAGACCTTCTGGCAGGATTACAAGTTCGTCAATCCGATGACCAAGAAGATCGAGCCGAAGGAAGCTTACTGCGACGTCGAAGGCGAAGCCATCATCTGCTCCGGTGTCTACAAGCAATGACGAAAATAAGGCGAGGCCGCTATGCGGCCTCGCCTGCCTTTATGAGAAGAAAGGATTGGAACAATGCTTTCCTCGTTTGAGAATTTGCGCCTTAATTGGAAAGTCAATTTCGCGCCTGCGTTCCTGATCATCGTGCTGATCGGCGTAGGCGGCTATGCCCTGTATGAACAACGCGGCAACCAGGCCGCGGTCTATCAACTTATGGTCGGCCCCGTTCGCCAAGCGGAAGTGGTCGGAGATTTCTCGAATTCGGCGTGGACATCCCAAGTCCATCTCTATCGGCTCATGGCGACCGCAGCCAACGAAACCGATATGAAAAAAGTCAAGGCGCTGGAAGATGTCGCGGCGCGGGCGTTGACGGACGTTTCCGCCAAGCTGAAAGCCCTCGACGAATTCAAACAGACCAAGGCCGGCGACAAGATCGCCAAACTCAATACCGACGTTACCACTTACATCAGGCAGGCCAAGAGCGTCATCGACATGGCGGACGGCGACGCCGGGACCGCCTTGACTTTGATGATGAGCGCTACGCGCACGTTTTCGGCCATCGCCAATCTGACCGATGATCTGGTCGATGCCAGCAAAGACTTCCGCGACCGCCAAATCGCCACTAATGACCGCGATCAAGATCGAGATTTCATGCTGCTCGCGATCGTCACGCTGATCGCAGTCGTTATCGGCAGTGTGGCTTCGTTCTTTATCGGCCGTGGCATCTCGAAACCGCTCGCCAAGATGGCCGGAGCCCTGGTCGAACTGACCAAAGACCACATCGTCGACGTGCCGTATACCAATCGCGGCGACGAGGTCGGCGACATCGCCAAGGCGACCGAAATCTTCCGGCAATCGATTGCGCAGAAGGTCGTCAACCTGCGCGCGCGTTCGGCGCTCGACGTCGTGTCGTCGAACGTCATGGTTGCCGACGAGAACTACAACATCGTGTATGTGAACTCGACCTTGCAGCAGATGCTGCAGGAGGCCGAGCCCGAGCTGCGCAAGGCGCTGCCGCAATTCGACAGCGGCAGGCTCATGGGCACCAACATGGACGCGTTTCACAAGAATCCCGCCAGTCAGCGCAAGTTGATGGATGAGATGACAGGCTGCCGTGAATCCCACATCGTGATCGGCACCCAGAAGTTTCACCACATCGCGACGCCGGTCATCGATCAGAACGGCAAGCGTGCGGGTACCGTCGTGGAGTGGCGCAACGAGACCGTCGAACTGGCGATCGAGGAAGAGATCGACGACATCGTCAAGTCCGCGGCCAGCGGCGATTTCGCCAAGCGGGTTCCGGTCGCCGGCAAGAAAGGCTTCATGCTCAATCTTGCCACGGCGATGAATGCGCTGTGCGAAAATACGGGCAAAACGCTTGACGATCTGGCCGGCATGATGAGCGCGCTCGCCGAAGGCGATCTTACGCAGCGTATCACGGCCGCCTATCAGGGGATGTTCGGAAAGCTGAAGGACGACGCCAATAAAATGGCGGATCAAATCAGCGCGACCATCGCCGAGATCAAGGCTTCGGCGGCGGAAGTCACCAACGCTTCGGCCGAGATCGCCACCAGCACCACCGACCTGTCACAGCGCACCGAAGAACAGGCAGCGAGCCTGGAAGAAACGTCCGCTTCGATGGAAGAAATCTCGGCGACCGTCAAGAAGAACGCCGAGAACGCGCACGAAGCCAATCAATCGGCCATCACCACCCGCGATCTTGCCGATCGCGGCGGCCGGGTCGCCGCCAAGGCGGTCGAGGCCATGGCCAAGATCGAGGGTTCCTCGCGCAAGATCGCCGATATCATCGGAGTGATCGATGAGATCGCGCGACAGACCAACCTGCTCGCGCTCAACGCGGCTGTGGAAGCCGCCCGGGCCGGTGAAGCCGGCCGTGGGTTCGCCGTGGTGGCCTCGGAAGTGCGCAGCTTGGCGCAGCGTTCCTCGCAAGCCGCCAAGGACATCAAGGACATCATCACCAACAGCTCGAGCCAAGTGCAGGAGGGCGTCGATCTCGTCAACAAGGCAGGCACGTCGCTGCACGAGATCGTGCAGTCGATCAAGAAAGTCTCCGACATCGTCGCTGAAATCGCCAATGCCGGCGCCGAGCAGGCGAGCGGCATCGAACAAGTCAACAAGGCGCTCACGCAGATGGACGACGTCACCCAACAGAACTCGGCGCTGGTGGAGGAAAACGCGGCCACTGCCAAGACTCTGGAGCACCAGGCCAAGGCGATGGATGAACGCGTCTCGTTCTTCCGTGTCGACAATAACTTTGAACGTTCCGAAGAACCGAGGCGGAAGAGCCAACAGCATGTTGCGTGACCGTAGCGGCGCGACGTCGCTTGCGATTCGCGAGCCCGTCGCCGTCGAGCCCGCCCGCGAATTCGCCTTTTCTGACGCCGACTTCCGCAGTCTGGCGCAGTACGCTTATGACCAAGCCGGGATTGCGCTCGCCGACAGCAAGCGCAACCTCGTGTACAGCCGCCTGTCGCGGCGGCTGCGCGCGCTGGAGATGACATCGTTCCGCGAATATCGCGAATATCTCACGGCCAATGCGTCGGAACTCGAAAGCTTTATCAATGCGATTTCGACCAATCTCACAAAGTTCTTTCGCGAAGCGCATCATTTCGATCACTTCCGGACCCATGTCGCCGTTCCATTCGTCCAGGCGGCGCACGGGAAAATCGGGCATCGTCTGCGGGTCTGGTCGGCCGGCTGCTCGACGGGCGAGGAGCCGTACTCGATTGCGGTCGTGCTCAAGCGCGAGATCCGCGACATCGACCGCCATGACGCGCGGATCCTGGCGACCGACATCGATACGGAAGTGATCGCCAAAGGCGCCCGCGGCGAATATCCGGCGAATTCGATCGATGAAGTGCCGAAGACCTACCGGGACTTCTTCCAACCCGTCGACGGCGATCGCAAAAGCGAGCAGGTGGTGGTCGGTCGCGACATTCGTAGCCTCGTCACCTTCCGCCGCCTCAATCTGATGGAGAACGTGGCCGTTCACCGGAAATTTCGACGCCATCTTCTGCCGCAACGTGATGATCTATTTCGACGGTCCCACCAAGTCGGCGCTGGTCGAACGCTTCACGCAGAAACTCAAACCGGGCGGCTGGCTGTATATCGGCCATTCGGAATCACTGATCGGTTCGCATCCCGGCCTGCGGCTCATCGGCCGAACGACCTACCGGAGGACAGTTTGAGCGGCGCGACAGCATTACGGCAGCCGACCGATAGCGGCGTTGTCAATGGGGCGCAGGCCGTCGCCACGCGTCGATTTTTCGACTCGGCCAGCGCGGGCTGGATGGTGAAAGTATTCCCGGGCGAATTTTATGTGACGTCGAAGACCGACGAGATCCTGGTGACCGTGCTCGGCTCTTGCGTGTCGGCCTGCATCCGCGACAAACGGACCGGCATCGGCGGCATGAATCACTTCATGCTCCCGCACAGCCACGCGGGCAAATGGGCCGGCGACCTCCAGTCGACGCGCTTTGGCAATTTCGCCATGGAGAAGCTGATCAACGAACTGATGAAGGCCGGATGCGCGCGCGACTTGCTCGAAATCAAAGTGTTCGGCGGCGGCAACGTCACCGACACCACTAACGCGATCGGCACCGAAAATTCCGAGTTCATCTTGCGCTATCTGGAAGCCGAGGGACTGCGCTGTGTTGCCCAGGATCTCGGCGGGCAACTGCCGCGGCGCATCCACTACACGCCGGCGACCGGAAAGGTGGTCCGCCGGCTGCTCGGTACCAGCGAATCGTCCGCCGTCGCGCGCGAGGAAACCGAATACGTCCGCCGTCTGTCTTCACGGACGACGGCCGGCGACATCCAACTGTTCAAGTAATGGGCAATCACATGACCAAACCGCGTACGTGTTCTCATCGTCGACGATTCATCGGTCATTCGCCAGCTGTTGACGACTGTTGCTGAGCGCCGATCCCGAGATCGAGGTCGTCGGTACCGCCAGCGATCCGTTCATTGCGCGCGACCGCATCAAGGCGCTCAATCCCGATGTCATGACCCTCGACGTCGAGATGCCGAACATGGACGGCGTAACGTTCCTGCGCAAGATCATGGCGCTGCGGCCGATGCCGGTAGTCATGGTTTCCACGCTTACGCAGGCCGGCGCCGAAATGACACTTGAGGCGCTCGAGATCGGCGCCGTCGATTTCATCGCCAAGCCGACCACCGACGTCGCCAACGCGATGATCGGTATCGCCGCCGAACTGCAGGCGAAGGTCAAATCCGCCGCCCATGCGCGGGTCGGCGCGCGCCGCGCTGCGGCGCCCGCGCGTCCGCCGCGGCGCGATCGGCCGCGTAGCATGCCCGAAAAGATTATCGCGATTGGCGCGTCGACCGGCGGCGTGGAAGCGCTGAAGGCCGTGCTGATGGACATGCCGGCCGAGTGTCCGCCGGTGCTCATCACCCAGCATATGCCGCCGCGCTTCACCGCCGCTTTCGCCGAGCGGCTCAACCGGGAATGCCCGATGACGGTGTCGGAGGCCGTGCACAACGAAGCTCGTCGAGCCGAATCATGTCTATATCGCCCCCGGCTCGCATCATCTGGAATTGGTCCGCAGCGGCGGGCATTTATCGCTGCAGCTTGAACGATGGCGCCGACGGTCTCCGGCCATCGTCCGTCGGTGGACGTGCTGTTCCGCTCGGTCGCTCACGTCGCGAAAAGCGCCGCGGTCGGCGCGATCCTGACCGGCATGGGCAAGGACGGCGCGGAAGGCCTGCTCGAAATGCGCAACGCCGGGGCCGCGACGCTCGGCCAGGACGAAGCTTCGTCGCTCATTTACGGCATGCCGAAGGTTGCCTTCGAACGCGGCGCGGTGATGCATCAATATCCGTTGTCGCGCATGGCCGATGCAATTCTCGACCGCCTGCGAGGCGAGTTCGAAAACCCACACGCGGGAGCGCCGGCACGGTCCGTGCGGGCTGATCAAATAGGATGCTCGGTTGAATTCAAGAATACAGGTTATACCCATGAACAACGACGCGAATAAAGAACAGAATGATGTTGCCGGAGATCCTTGATCTTGCCGCGGCCGAAGGCCTTCTCGAGTTGTTGCTGCTGGCGCGCGAGCGACGAACGGCCGCTTTGCCTCGATGCGTCGGCCGTCGAGATGCTGACGCTGCCCTGTATTCAAGTGCTTCTTGCTGCGCGCTCCCATCGCGCCGGGATTTCGGTCGAGAACCCATCGGCTGAATTTACTTCGGCTTTCGAGGACCTCGGCATTGTCCGACTTGGCACGAGCTCTCCAGCGAGCAGACAGTCCCGCAGCCGGAGCAACTGCAAACTCTGCGAAGACCCGCCGCCGCTGGCCGTCAATGACTGCGACCCGCAGCCGACATCCGACACCGATACCTCAGCAAATCAGTGAGAGTGTCATGAGTAAGCGAATTCTGACGATCGACGACTTCCAAGACGATGCGCGACATGCTGATGCTGACCTTGGCCGAGGCGGGGTTCGACGTGCTGCAGGCGGTCGACGGCCAAGACGGGCTCGACGTGCTCGTCAACGAGCAGGTCGACGTCATCATCACCGATATCAACATGCCGCGGATGGACGGCTACGAAGTCATCCGCCAACTGCGCAGCAATCCGGACCACAAGACGACGCCGATCCTCGTGCTGACGACCGAGAGCGAGGCGGACAAGACGAAATCTCGCGCGCGAGGCCGGCGCAACCGGATGGATGGTCAAGCCGTTCGATCCGGATCGGTTGGTTGAAACGGTACGCAAGGTCGCTCCGTAGGTTTCGAGAGCAGGTAAGGGCTAACGATTATGGCAAGTTTGGACCAACTCAAGCAAACATTCTTCGAAGAATGTGACGAGGCCTTGCAGCAGATCGAGGCTGGGCTCACCGAGATTCGCGAGGGTCACAGCTCGGATGACACGATCAATGCGGTGTTCCGCGCGCGTTCATTCGGTCAAGGGCGGCGCCGGCATTTTCGGCTTCGAAGCGCTGGTCGGGTTTGCGCATGTTTTCGAGACCGTGCTCGACGGCCTGCGGCGCGGCAGCCTGACGGCGACGCCTGAAACGCTCGACGTGCTGTTGTCCGCCAGCGACGTGCTGTCCGACCTCGTCCAGATGTCGCGGGCCGGCGAAGCCGTTCGCGCCGGGCTTTGGCGGCGAATGCCGTGCGGCAGCTTGAACACATCATCGAACAAGACAAGCGGGCGCGGCGCCGAAGACGACGATTCTCCGGCGCCGGCCGATTTCGACGGAATTGACTTCACGCCGGTGCCGCGTCGATCACGCCGGTGCCCGCCGGATGCGATGTGCCGACTGAGCGCGCGATCGTTCGCGATCACCTTCCGGCCGAAGCCGGAGATGCTGAAGAAGGCCAACGAGCCGCTCTATATTCTGCGCAATTTGCGCAAATTCGGTGCGCTCGATCTGGTCGCGCAGATCGGACGGCCTGCCGCGCATTGGCGGATCTCGAGCCGGATCGTCCCTATATTTGGTGGACCGGCACGCTGCAAACTTCGGCGCCGCGGGCGCAGATCGACGAAGTCTTCGAATTCGTTGTCGACGATTGCGATCTCGAGATCATTGAGACGAATCCCGCCCCGGATGCCGGCGGCATGCCGGAAATGGCCGAGCCCGCCGGCGCCTGCGATTGCGGGAGCGAAACAGTCGCCGCTCGCGCCGCCGATGCGCTCCCGAACGCGCATCCGGACAAGGCGCCGCCGCGGCCGCAGCCAGCGAAGGAGGCGAACCGGCGCCGCGAGCCCGGTCTCCGACCGCCAAGCCGGCCGCGACGACGACCCGCATCGAACTCGAAAGAATTGACCGCGTCGTGAACATGGTGGGCGAACTGGTGATTGCTCAAGCGATGCTCGGGCAGATCGTGCAGGACTCTGCCGGAAGGCACGAGCGGCCGTCTGTCGCAAATTCTCGAAGAGGTCGATCCACCACACGCGCGAGCTGAAAGACAGCGTCATGTCGATGCGCGCGCAGCCGGTGGGCTCGGTTTTCCAGCGGATGCCGCGGCTGGTCCGCGAGCTGTCGACCAAGACGGCCAAGAAAGTCCGGCTGGAAATGGTCGGCGAGACCACCGAGGTCGATCGGTCGATCATCGAGCGCCTGGGCGATCCGCTCACCCATATCATCCGCAATTCGGTCGACCACGGCATCGAATTGCCGGCCGACCGCCTGGCCGCCGGAAAGAACGAGGAAGGCATTATCCGGCTTTCCGCCGAGCATCGCGGCGGCCGTATCGTCATCGAGATCAAGGACGATGGCGCCGGCATCAATTCCGAGCGCGTGCTCAAGAAGGCGCGGGAAAAGGGTCTGGTCGGCGCCGACGCCACGCTCACCGACGATGAAATCGGCAATCTCATCATGCTGCCCGGGTTTTCGACGGCGGAGACCGTCTCCGATATCTCGGGCCGCGGCGTCGGCATGGACGTCGTGCGCAGCAACATCCAGGACATCGGCGGCCGCATATCGCTCAAGTCGGAGCGCGGCCGCGGCATGACGATCCAGTTGGCGCTGCCGCTGACGCTGGCCGTCATGGACGGCATGGTCATCAAGACCGGGCAACAGACCTACGTCATGCCGACTGTCGTCGATCGTCGAGTGCCTGCGGCCGGCGCCGTTCCGACGTCAGCAATCTGATCGGCACGCGCGGAATGCTTCAGCTGCGCGGCGAATTCGTGCCGCTCGTTCATCTTGGCGATTTGCTGGAAATCACGGCGGCCGGCGATTCCGGCGAGCAGCGTCGTCATCATCACCGACGCGGGAGAAGGCACGCGCTTCGGCCTTGTCGTCGACGAGTTGTGCGGTCACCAGCAAGTGGTGATCAAGAGCATCGAGGAGAGCTACGGCTCCGTTCCGGGAATTGCCGCTGCGACAATTCTCGGCAATGGGCGCGTAGCGTTCATTCTCGACGTCGAGAAGCTGTCCGATCTTGCGGTCAATTCGCCGGTGGGCACGGCCATCGCGGCGAACACTGCATCGTCCGCAAAGTTCGCGGTGAACTAACGAGCGATTATTTCGCGCGACTCAGCCGCCGCCTCAGGAGTAACGAGAATGCCAAACGCAGTAGCTATCAAAGTCCTCGTCGTCGACGATCAAAACAGCGTGCGACAAATGACCCGCATGACGCTGGAAGAGATCGGATTCCGGCATATCCACGAGGCGGAACACGGCAAGCAGGCGATGGAGATCGCCTCGCTTCAGCCGCTCGACCTGATCATCTCCGATTACAACATGCCGGAGATGGACGGCCTTGGCCTCTTGCGGGCCGTGCGTGGGCATCCTGTCGTTCGCAAGGTCCCGTTCATCCTGCTCACCGGGCGCGGCGACAAGGAACTTGTCGTCAAAGCGGCGCAGGCCGGCGTCAACAACTATCTGATCAAGCCGTTCACGGCGGCGATGCTGCGCGAAAAGATCGAGCAGGTGATGGGTAAATTGTCGTAGGCGGATGCAATGCGATATCGGCGGCGGCCGTCGTCGCGAGCTAGGGAATGCGATTGTGAAAGTCGAAGAGTCCGCCAATGACGTTGGAGCATTTATCGCGGTATTCGCCGCGCTTCTGCTCGACAACGTGTTTGCGTCTCGAGGAGACGGTCGACCAGGTCACCAAACTTGTGATGGGCAGCGGCCGGCCCGGATCGCGAACTGATAGTCACGCTGCAGAGCTTCGACCGCCACAAGCAGGAATTCGAGGCGCTCGGCGAGGCGCTGACGCGCTATGCGGAGGCGGCGAATGACGGGTCGCTGGACGACGAGCAGCGTGCCAGCTCGAACAGAAGGTAATTTCCGCGATCACCGTGGCGGATCTTAAGGATCGTCTGATGAGCCGTCTCGGAGGGCCGAGGTCGCCCGAGTTCGGATCGCCGCCGGAGATTTCGGAGCATGGATAGCGGCGCGAGTCGGCTGTCGACGAATCGTTTACTGAGCGGAACATGGCAAGAGTGCAATGAACGCTGCAGCCAAGCGCGCAGGAGAGATTCGGATGTCGCGACAATGATGGCTGCCGGACGATGACCACGCGAAATGCATCATCAACGAGCTGGAAGAGCGCCCTCGCGCACGGCTCGGCTGACCGGCGCGTCAAGACGCTCCGCCGCGTCACCGATCTTTTCGTCTTTGGATCGAATTATTTCTCCAAAGAACACGTCGCCGTGTTCGATGGCGTGTTCAATCATCTCATTGTCGACATCGAGCATTCCGCCCGCGCTACGCTCGCTCAGCGGCTGGCGGCGGTCGAGAATGCGCCGCCGAAAGTCATCCGGACGCTGGCGTTCGACGACGAAATCAATGTCGCCGGCCCGGTTCTCACGCGCTCGGAAGTGCTCGACAATGTCACGCTGGTCGAAAATGCGAGAACCAAAAGCCAGCAGCACCTGCTGGCGATCTCGCGCCGGCAGGTCCTCGCCGAAACCGTTACGGACGTTCTGGTCGAGCGCGGGAACCGCGATGTCGCACTGAGCGCGGCGCAGAACGCGGGCGCCAAATTCTCCGAGGCCGGCTACGTCAGGCTGGTCAGACGTTCCGAAGGCGACGACGAACTGGCGCAAGCCGTCGGTTCGCGGCCGGAAATCCCCCGCCAGCAGTTCCTGAAGCTGCTGACGTCGGCCTCCAACGCCGTCCGCATTGCGCTCGATGTGGCCAACCCGGGCCACGCGAGCGAGGTCCGCAGCGTGGTGGCGGAGGTTGCGGGCGCCATCCAGGCGAAAACCGCGACTGCATCCCGCGACTATGCTGCCGCGCAGGCGCAGATCGGATCCCTGCACGCGGCCGGCCGGCTTACCGAAACCAACGTCGCGGCGTTCGCGCGCGCTGGAAAATTCGAGGAGGTGGCGGTCGCGCTTGCGCTGATGTGCGGGCTGCCGATCGATGTGGTCGAGCGCGCCATAGTGCAGGAGGGCACGGAGACCGTTCTGATCATGGCAAAGGCAATCGGGTTGTCGTGGGCCACGACAAGGGCAATTCTCATGCTGTCGGCAGATAAGACCGTTATGCCGGAGCATATTCTCGAACAGTGCCGGACGGTGTTCGGCAAGTTGAGGCGTGAAACGGCCTTGCAGGTGGTCAAGTTTCAGCAGTCGCGGCAAGCCGCCACCCCGATCGCCGGTTGACCGACCTGACGTCGTTCGATCGCGCGGGTAAAGGCCGAGAAGAGACTATTCGCTCGCCCGAGCGGCATTCCTGCCGGCGAGTTCGACGACCCGGCGCAGTCCGCGCGCCATTTCCGGCACTTGTTCGGGGCTCATTTCGCGATATTGGTCCGTTTTGGCCAGGATGAACGCGTTGATATGGCAATCGACGATTTCTTTGTCGTAGGCCGCGCCAGTCATGATGGTCGAAATAATCTTGCAGAGATTTTCCGCGACGAAAGTGACGAGCTCGTAGCCCATCGCCGCGCAGACAGCCTGCAGCTGCGCGCAATTGCGATAGGCCGTCTCGAGCGAGACATTGTCGTTGAGATCGCTTTCGACCTTTGAGAGCGTCTCGTTGAGCTCGCGCAGTTCCCGGTCCAGCCAATCGTTGAACCCGGACTTGAGCTCGTCGATTTGTGCCTGCGCTTGCGCCATGGCTTTTTGCCTCGGCACTCCGCCCGGCCGCCGCGCCATTTGCTCGAAGCGCGTGTTGGCAAAAAAGATGCGGACTTCCGGCACGGGGGTTTCAGGCATCTTGCTTCTCTGTTTTGGCGGCTTTGAAAAGACTGTCGATGTCGTCCTGCGCAAGGGCGGGCCCGACTTCCTCGGCAACCTTGATGATCTTGTCGCCTTTGCGGCGTCCGACGCCGCCCGGATAACCTTCGATTTTGAAGCGCCGATCCGGTCCGAAGTAAGTCGGGCAATCGACGAAGGGACGTGGATTGAAGGCGATCCAGCAGAGCCTGTCGTAGAGGATATTCGGCGACAGCAACTTCGCCACGACCATATTGGCGCCGGCGTCACGGGCGTTCTTGACGATCCGCTCGCTGGTGTCGCCGGACATCAGCAGGATAGGCACGGTGCGATTTTCGTTGGTCGCGTTGCGGCGGATCATCTCCGTGAGCTTGAGCCAATTGTGCGGATGAATCTGCGTGTCGCAAAGCAGGATATCGATCTTCTGGCTGGACAAGATGCGGATCAGGTCCATCGAGTGCTCCACCTCGAGCACTTTATTGGCGCCGAAGCTGCGCAATATTCCATAGATCGCGCGGCGCCAGTACGAGCTGGGGTCGGCGACGACGATCACCAAATTGCGCAGATTGACGGTGGCGTTCTTCATGCCGCGCCCTGAGGAATTGACGTCTGCCGCGCGCAAGCGCGCCTGGTCAGGCCGGATTGTTCTTGGGCGCCGTCGAGCGGCTCATGCGGGCACGCGCGAGGCCAATAACGCGAGCGCATTCTTGCACGTGCCATTTTCTTGACACGGATGGAGCCAAATCGATCGACCATTTTGTGTAGTTTTTATTGACGCTGCTCGGACGTACATCAGCCTTCAGGATCGGCTATCCGGGATAAATCGCGATTAAAAATGCATGCGCTTCAAAATAACAATCTATCATAACAATCGATCATGCGAGGCGTGACCGTCGCCATAGCCTTAGCGAAAGCCAGGGTGTCCGGTAGCCGGTGCGAGAGCAAGTTGGAGACTTAGACGGCGTGCTGGCGCCGCCTTATTTAGCGCGGCGGGAATTCCCGAGAGGCGCCGCAAAACAAAATCTAAAATATCAATCTAGATTAAGAGTATTCTACTGTACACACTCTGTACATCACGAATAGATATTGTGGAATGTGATTCGAACCTAAGCTTCTAGAATATTGATTTAGGTCAAGGCGGGCAGGGAGGTAAATATATACAAATCACCTCAAGTTTTCGCAAGTAGTACAGGCGCGCTTAAGTCTGCAATCACCCGTGGTAACCTTGGGCTGTTCGGTGGTGTAGCTGTACCATCAGTCACGGTTGCTTAGATCAAAGAGGAACGGCACTTGGTAACTCTGGCCACGCAGAAGATCGCAAGAAAACAGCAACTCGACAGCAATACGGACCTCGAAAGTGCTGACTTCCAGCCCGAACAATTCTCCTCCGACGTCGGCAATACCACCCCGCTGCGGCCGCTGAGTGGCGCCAACAGCGCGCACGTCCACGCGGAGGCGGCTTCGCCCATAAGCTTTGCGGCCTGCAGCGTCTGCCCAGGTTACCAATTGGGCCTGTGCGGCGAGATCCGCAAGAAATTCGGCGGGTTGGAGGGCTTTGCCGGTACGCAACCGCTCGCGTCGACCGTGCACCGGATCCCGGCGCGGCATACGATTTTTCACCATAAGGAATGGTCCGAATTCGTCCCGTTTATCTGCAACGGCTGGGCCGCCACCTCCATTACTTTGGCGGATGGCCGCCGGCAGACCCTGGCTTTCCTGTTGCCGGGCGACATTGTGTCCGCGGCATGCCTCTTGGAGCCAATGTCCGGCCGCACCGTTGAGGCGATCACCGAAGTGGAATACCGCAAGTTCAAGCGCAGCGAGCTCAAAGCGATTTTGTACAAGCACCATGATCTGATGGACAAGGTCTCCAAGATCTGGTCGGAGGAGCGGATCCAATTCGATCAAATGGCGCTTGATCTCGGCCGGCGCACGGCCGACGAACGGATTGCCCGACTGATCATCAACATCGCGGATCGGCTGGCCAAGCGCGGCATGCGCAACGGCGACACGATGGAGTTCCCGCTGCGCCAACGGCACATCGCGGATGCGACCGGGCTCACGCCGGTGCACGTCAGCAAGGTGGTTGGCGAATTCCAGCGGGCCGGCATGTTCGAAATCCGCGGCCGCACGCTGACCATCTTCGACGAAGCCGAATTACGCCGCGCCGCCGAGTGGCGCTAACGCGCTAGACTTTGTCCGACAACGGCCGCCGAAAAGCGGCTTGCTGCAGTATATGTTTAATAACTTCGGCAAAAACGGAACCGCCATTGGCGGGGCCGATTAGGACTTCCCGCGCCCCATTCCCGAACCTTGCATGCTATGCTTGGCCCACAGTGAGCCGGAGCGGGAAGCGGGCGTGCGCGAGGGAGACGGATCAAAACGGAAGCCGCAAGGGCAGACCATCTCGCAAGCCTTTGCGCAGGCCGTCGCTAATCACCGTCAAAATCGTCTGGCCGAGGCCGAAGCGCTCGAGATAGAGATGATCGTGCCCTCGCGCTGGCTGAGCTGGCTCAAGCCGGGCGATGATTTCAAGGTGCAGATCGAGGAAAACGGCAAAACCTATCCGGCGCGGGTGGTCCGGCTGGGCGGCCGTGTCGATCCGGTCAGCCAATCCATCAAGGTGATCGGCGAGATCGCCCAGGGCGCGCCGGAATTGATGGCCGGCATGAGCGGGCAGGTGATGATGAACCCGCCAGCCTTGGCCGCCGATCATCAATGACCGCCGGCCGGTGCGGGCCGCGACGGCCTGCGACAACAGCAAAAAAGGTTGCAGGCTGTCGATTTGCCGGTGAATCGGCGGCGTCTCGTCGTGTTCAGGCCCGGCGCGGCGTCACGTCGCAATCACAACCTTGTCAGCACGACAGGCCCGAGGCGATTTAAGGTTGCCCCGGCCTGCTTACGATGGAACAATTGCATCCATAATTCGTATTCGTACGTAAATCGCACTGCAGCAGCCCTTTGCATATCGTGACGGAGTTAATCCATGGCGCGCACCGCGATTTCGCATGCTCCGCGCAGCGTCGGCGGCGAACCGCTGGCATCAACGCCGGCCTCGCTCGATGCAGCGCGGAGCCGCTGGCTTGATGCATTCCGCCGCGTGCGCGCTGAGACGGAACGCCGCGCCGCGCATTTATCGGCCGAAGACCAGATCGTCCAGTCCATGGCCGACGCCAGCCCGACAAAGTGGCATCGCGCCCACGTCACCTGGTTCTTCGAGCAGTTCCTGCTGGTGCCGAACGATCCAGGCTACGTCATCTTCGACGAGCGTTTCCCGTTCCTGTTCAACTCCTATTACGTTGCTGCCGGCCCGCGCCATGCCCGGCCGCAGCGCGGCCTGATTACGCGGCCGAACGGCGCGGATGTGGCCGGCTATCGCGCCCATGTCGATGCCGTGGTAGAAAGGCTGATCGCAAGCGTGCCAGCGGACAAGGCGGCGCAGGTCGTTTCGATTGTGGAAATCGGCCTGCACCACGAGCAGCAGCATCAGGAACTGCTGCTCACCGACATTCTGCACGCTTTCGCGCAGAATCCGACCGATCCGGTCTATGATTCGGACTGGCAGCCGCCGCGCGCCACACTCGGCCCGCGCGGCTTTGTCGACGTGCCGGCCGGAATCATGACCATCGGTCATGACGGGGAGGGATTCTGTTTCGACAACGAGACGCCGCGGCACGAGGAGCTGATCCCCAAGGTCCGCATCGCGCGCTATCTGGTCAGCAACGCGGAATGGCTCGAATTCATCGACGCCGGCGGCTACGCGACCCCGTCGCTCTGGCTGTCCGACGGCTGGGCCGCGGTGCAGGCGGAAGGCTGGCAGGCGCCCGGCTATTGGCGCAGACAAGACGGCGCCTGGCATTCGATGACGCTGGCCGGCCTCAAGCCTATCGATCCCGCCGCTCCTGTGACACACATCAGCTATTACGAGGCCGACGCCTTCGCGCGCTTTGCCGGCAAGTACTTGCCGAGCGAGGCCGAATGGGAGGTCGCCGCTCGCGCAGGCGTGATCGCCGACGCCTTCGACATCGCTTGGCAATGGACCCGCAGCGCCTATCTGCCTTATCCGGGTTACCGCGCGGCCGAAGGGGCGCTCGGCGAATACAACGGCAAATTCATGGTGAGCCAGATGGTGTTGCGCGGCTCTTCGCTGGCGACGCCCGAAGGGCACGCGCGCGTGAGCTACCGCAATTTCTTCTATCCGGGCGCGCGCTGGCAGTTCAGCGGGCTCAGGCTCGCCGAGTTCGTTTGAGGAGGCGTCATGGTCGCGCTCGCCCGTTCCCCGCGCGTACAGCCGAAGCTCGAGGAGGCCTCTGCATTCGAGGCCGACGTTCTCGCCGGCCTGCACGCGAACCCGAAGCGGCTGCCGCCGAAATATTTCTACGACGGCGTCGGCTCGCAATTGTTCGAGCGCATCACCATGCTGCCGGAATACTATCCGACGCGATGCGAGATGCGCATCCTGCGCGACCATGCGCCCGATATCGCCAGGCTCATCGCGGAAGGCGCTGCACTGATCGAATTCGGCAGCGGGTCAAGCAAGAAGGCACGCATTCTGCTGCGCGCCTTGCGGCCGCTCGCCACTTACGTGCCGGTCGACATTTGCGGCGAGATGATCGAGCAGGAGGCGCGCGAGCTGCGGCCGGATTTCCCGGGTCTGAAGGTGCTGCCGGTGACCGCGGACATCACGCAGAACTTCGCGCTGCCGGAGCCGGCGCGCGCCGCGCCCGTGCGGGTTGGCTTCTTTCCCGGCTCCACCATCGGCAATTTCGAGCCGCACGAAGCGGCGGCGTTCCTGCGCAATGCCGGCTGCATCTTGGGTGCGGGCGCGACGCTGGTCGTCGGCGTCGATCTGGTCAAGCCGGTAGAGGTGCTCAACGCCGCCTATAACGATGCCGAGGGCGTCACCGCCAAGTTCAATCTCAATCTGCTGGTACGCATCAATCGCGAGCTCCGCGGCACCTTCAAGCTCGACACCTTCGAGCACCACGCCTTCTACAGCCGCGAACGCCACCGCATCGAAATGCACCTTGCCAGCCTGAAGCGGCAGAAGGTGAAGGTGGCCGGTCAAACCATCGATTTCCGCGCCGGCGAAACGATCCACACCGAGAACAGCTACAAATATAGCGTCGAGTCGCTCGGCGCGCTCGCACGCGGCGCCGGCTGGGAGCCGGCGGCGGTGTGGACCGACCCTGACAGGTATTTCTCGCTGCAGGCCTTCACGCTCGCCGAGTAAACCCTTCTTGTCGTTCCGGGGCGCGAGCGATAGCGAGCGAGCCCGGAATTTAGAGCCACACATGCGGACGTTGCCCTTGGAAGCCGGGCCCGCGCCTTCGGCGCGTCCCGGAATGACAAAGTGAGATAGCTGCGCTAAGCCATGCATCCGTCATGGCAAGGCAGGAATTCAGTCTATGAAGATCGTCGGTTTTGAAGCGAATAACGGCTTGCGGCTGGGAGTGGTCGAGGGCGACGCCGTCATCGATTTGCAGGCAGTGGACGCCAATCTGCCGGGCGACCTCGGCGAATTCCTTAACCGCAGCAACGGCGATTTGAGCGCGCTCGCCGATCTCGCCAAGCGCGCGCCGGCGTCGGCCCGCCGCCCGCTCGCCGGCTTGACGTTCGGCCTGCCGGTGGCGCGGCCCGGCAAGATCGTTTGCCTCGGCCTCAATTATCTCGACCACGTCAAGGAAGGTCCGCAGCGCGACAATATTCCGAAATTCCCCTCACTCTTCTTCCGCGTGCTGACTTCGATCGTGCCGCATCTGCAGCCGCTGATCCGCCCGAAGGTCTCCATCCAGTTCGACTACGAGGCCGAAATGGTCGCGGTTGTAGGCCGACGCGCTAAGCACTTGACCATGGAGAACGCGCTGAGCTGCATCGCCGGCTATTCCTGCTCGAACGAAGGCTCGGTGCGCGAATTCCAGCGCCACACCACGCAGTGGACCATGGGCAAGAATTTCGACCGTACCGGCAGCTTCGGGCCGTGGATGGTCACGGCCGACGTACTGCCGCCCGGCGGCAAGGGCCTCAAGATCATGAGCCGGCTCAACGGCAACACCATGCAATCCGACAACACCGCGAACATGATGTTCCCGCTGCCGGAGACGCTAGTCTATCTGACCAAGGGCATCACTCTGGAGCCGGGCGACATCATCCTGACTGGCACGCCGTCCGGCGTCGGCCACGCGCGCAAGCCGGAACCGGTGTGGATGAAGCCGGGCGATACGTGCGAGATCGAAGTCGAGGGCATCGGTGTGCTGCGCAACCCGATCGAGGACGAGAAGTAAACCACTTCTCTGGGTTGACACAACCGCGCCCGGGCGTGTTCCTTTGGGAGCACGATAAGAACAGCGCGCCAAAGCCGTGCGGGAAAGCAGGGGGAGACACAATGAAACGCGCTTTGATCATTGCCGCGCTGGCGGCGGGCTTGCTGACGGCGGCATCGGCTCCGGCATCGGCCGAATGGCCGAACGACAGGCCGATCCGCGTACTGGTCGGTTTCGGCGCTGGCGGCGGCACCGATATCGTGTCCCGCATCATCGCGGTGCCGCTCGGCGAGATTCTGCACCAATCTATCATCGTGGAAAACAAGATCGGCGCCGGCGGGACCATTGCCGCGGAAACGGTCGCGCGGGCGAACAAGGACGGCTACACCGCCTTGATGACCAGCCCGGCCCACACCGTGTCGGCGGCAATGCTCAAGGCGGTCCCCTATGAACCGGTCAAGGACTACGCGCCGGTCTCCTGGGTTGCCGACTCGGCCTTCGTCTTCGTCGCGCGCAAGAATTTTCCGGCCAATGACATCAAGGGTCTGATCGCGCTGGCCAAGGCCTCGCCCGGCAAGCTCAACTTTGCCGACGTCGGCGTCGGGTCGACGCAGAACTTCGCCGGCGAACTAATGCGGCAGATGGCGGGCATCGACGTCAAGCATATTCCTTATCGCAACACGCCTGGCGTCGTCGCCGCACTGCTTGCCGGTGAGGTCGACTATGGCGTCGAGCTTGCGCACGCAGTGAAGGGTCAGGTCGCGGCCGGCCAGTTGAAATTGCTCGCTGTCGGTTCGTCCACGCGCTGGCCGACCCTGCCCGACGTGCCGACCGTCGCCGAATCCGGGGTGCCCGGCTATGCCGTGGTCGGCTGGTACGGCTGGCTTTATCCGGCCGGCACGCCGCAAGCGATCGTCGACAAGACCAACGCCGCGCTCAAAGAGGTCCTGTCGCGTCCCGCGATTCGCGAGCAGTTGGAGAAAGTTGGCGCCGTCGTGCACGTCTCGACGCCGGAGGAATTCAAGCAACATATCGCCAGCGAAGTCGCGAAATGGGAAACCGTGCGCGAGAAAGCCGGGATTCAAAAGCAGTAAGCGCTGGAAATTGCGCTGCGATTATTGAACGAGGAAAACATGGCTGAACAGCTCCAAGTGCTCGTGATCTGCGGCTCACTGCGCAAGGGCTCCTACAATGCCGCGCTGACGCGCGCGCTGCCGGCCCTGGCGCCGCCGGAAATAAAATTGATCACGGCGCCGCCGATCGGCTCGTTTCCGCTCTATAACGCCGATGTCCAAGACAGCTCCGGCTTTCCCGGCCCGGCCGAGGATCTCGCCGCAGCGATCCGCGCCGCTGACGGCGTGCTGTTCGTGACGCCGGAATACAATTGGTCGATGCCGGGCGTGCTCAAGAACGCGATTGACTGGGTCTCGCGCATGAAGAACCAGCCGTTCGAGAACAAGCCGGTGGCGATCCAGTCCTGCTCGCAAGGCCCGCTCGGCGGTGCCCGCATGCAATATCACTGGCGCATGTCGATGACGTTCCTGAAGGCTTATATCTTCGGTACGCCGGAGGTGTTCGTCGGCTCGGCGGCGAACAAGTTCGACAAGGAGACGCTGGCGCTCACCGATCAGGCGACCAAGGACATCATCAAGCAGCAACTCGCCGCTTTCGCCAAGTTCGCCGAGAAGATGAAGAACTGACGCGCGAGGTCATTTAACGGCGTCATCACCGGGCTTGTCCCGGTGATCCCGATCAGGCGGGCAAGGCGTTGCGTTCCTAAGCGAGATGGCCGGGACAGGCCCGGCCATGACATCAATGGAACAGCGCCAAAGTCTTTTTAGCCCGCCGGCAGCGCGCGCTTGGGGAAGAGCTGCGGCCGCAGCTTCGGGTGACAGGCCATCATTTTCGGCGCGTAGGGCGTCTCGGCGCCCAGTTCTTCGGCGGCGTGCCAGGCCCAGCGCGGATCCCACAACGCGCCGCGGGCGAGCGCAATCATGTCCGCTTTGCCTGACGCAACGATGTCTTCCGCCTGCTGGTAGCCGGCAATCAGGCCGACCGACATCGTGGCGATGCCGCTTTCCTTCTTCACCTTTTCGGAGAACGGCACCTGGTAGCCGGCGGCGAGCGGAATTTTCTGCTTCGGATCGAGCCCGCCGGTGGTCACGTCCATGTAGTCCATGCCGCGTTTCTTGAGCTCTTTGGCGAGCAGCACGGTCTCTTCCGGCGTCCAGCCGCCCTCGACCCAATCGGTGGCGGACACGCGCATACCGAGCGGCTTGTTCTCCGGCCACACCTTGCGCACCGCCTCGTACATCTCGATGGCAAAGCGCATGCGGTTTTCGGTCGAGCCGCCGTATTCGTCGGTGCGCTGGTTGGAGAGCGGCGACAGGAACTGATGGGCGAGATAGCCGTGCGCGCCGTGCAGCTCGATCAGATCATAGCCGATGCGGTCGACGCGCTTGGCCGCGGCGGCAAATTCGCCGATGCAGCGTTTGATGTCGTCCTTGCTCATGGCATGCGGCACCGGCCAGCCGGTGTCGTAGGCAAGCGCCGAAGGCGCCTCCGGCGTCCAGGCATCCGGACCTTCCAGGATCGGCTTGCCGCCGGCGGCCGGCGGCATCTGCGGACCTTTGCGGCCGGCATGCGCGAGCTGCACGCCGAGCTTGGCGACGCCGTACTGGCGGCAGAAATCGTGCACGCGCTTGAGCGCCTTCTCGTTGTCGTCCGACCACATGCCGGCGCAGCGCGGCGAGATGCGGCCTTGCGGGTTGACGTTGGTCATCTCGCACATCACCAGCCCGGCGCAGCCGAGCGACATATTGCCGAGATGCATCAGGTGCCAATCGTTGGCCGAGCCGTTATCGGAATTGTACTGGCACATCGGCGAGACGACGACGCGGTTCGGCAGCGTGAGGCCGCGCAGGGTGATGGGAGAAAACAGGACGCTAGCCATTGGTTCGACTTCCTTTCGATGCGAAGACTTTGAACTCGTTTGCAGATGGCCTCAGGACCATAGCCCGCCGGTGTGATAGGCGTGCATGGCGACCACGGCGCAACAGATCGCCCAGAACAGGCAATATTCGTAGCCGCCGATATTCCATAGCCATTTGCCGGTGAGGCGGGCGACGGCGACGGTGGCGATGCCAAGGTGGACGGCGGCGATCGCCCCGGCAAGCGTCGTATAGATGCCAAAGATGAGGCCGATCGCGAGCACTGTCTCGATCGCTCCGGAGAGATACATCCAGAACTCGGGCGGATGGAACTTGGCGGCTTTAAAAAAACCGAGCGCCGCTGGCTCGTAGAACTTTCCGTAAATGTGCGGGATGAAGAACAGGCCGCAGATCAGGCGCAGGATGTTAAATTCGTTGAGTAGATTGAAGTTGGCGGCAATCGACATAATCCCCCCCAAATCGCGTTTCTTCTTGCCCGCCGGCGCGCCGGGAAATTGGCACTTCTTGGCGTGCGCGCCAACCCCTCGGGCGGTAGCCGCGTATAGTCGTTATAGCTTGCGTCCTTTCAGCCAGGCCGCGCCCTTGGCGTAGAGCGCATCTAGCTCCGGCCCGTCGAGCCCGGGCATGTCCGGTTTCACCTTGTAGCCGATCTTGGTCTGCAGATAGGCGAGGTGACGGTAGCCTTCTGGAAACCGCGCCAGCAGCTTCGGGTCGAGCTTAAGCTCGGCAGACGGATCGACCGGGTCGAGCCGGTCCTTCTCGTAGGCAAGGCGCCGCAGCACGATGCCCCATCGGCCTTTGCGCTTTTCCAGGAAATCGTAGAAACGGCCGGTGCAGACCACGTCGCACATGACGCCCTCGACCTCGGCGCGCTGCGAGATCGTCATCTTGGTCTGCGCGATGGCGCGCTTGCCCTTGATGTCGATGCTCATGCCGCCGAGCATGTGCATGATGCGCACGCCGCGGTCATAGCCCTCCTGGCTGACCTTGATGAAATCCTCGTAGGAGCCCTGAAACCAGGTCGCCCACATCTGGCCTTCCTTGTGCCAGACGGTGCGGAAACGTTCCCAGAGCCGGGCGTCGCGCCACAGCACCCAGTTCTCGATCAGCGCGCGGATTTCCAGGCGGTCGGCGGTGTGCTTTCGGCATTGACTCCCCCATTTGCGTGGCCGGCCTTGTCCGGCCCATCCACCGCTTTATTGTCGGCAATTCTCGCACAAGCGCGATCACCAAAATCAAGCGTCAGACGAGTACAGTCGGGGAAACGTCCATGGCAAGGCTGGAAGGAAAGACCGCAATCGTCACCGGCGGCGCCAAGGGCATCGGCCGGCATTATTCGCAGGCGCTCGCCGCCGAAGGCGCGCGTGTGATGATCGCCGACATCGCCGACGGCAAGGATGTTGCGGCGGAGATCGCCGGCCGTCATGGCGCCGAGGCGGTAGCCAGCGCAACATTCGACGTCAGCGACGAGAAGGCGGTCAAGTCTCTGGTCGCGCAGACGATCGAACGCTTCGGCCAGATCGACATCCTGGTCAACAACGCGGCGCTCTATTCGACGCTGCATCCGAGGAATTTCAACGAGTGGGACGCCGAGCTTGTGGGATCGCGTCATGGCGATCAACACGCGCGGGCCGTTTCTCATGGTCAAACACGTCGCGCCGCACATGATCGCGCGCAGCTCAGGCAAGATCATCAATATCGCCTCCGGCGCCGCCTATAAGGGCGTGCCGCGCATGCTGCCTTACGTCACCTCGAAGGGCGCCATGCTGGCTTTCACGCGCTCGCTGTCGCGCGAGCTCGGGCCATACGGCATCGCGGTCAATTCGCTGTCGCCCGGCTATATCCTGAGCGACACCGGGCTGGAGAACGCGACGCATGTGGAGGAGGAGCGCATCCCGGTGCGCAATTCCCGCGCCTTCAAACGCGACGCCTATCCGGAGGATCTGCTCGGCGCGCTGGTGTTCCTCGCCTAGTAGCGACAGCGATTTCGTCACCGGCCAGTCGCTGGTGGTCGACGGCGGTGCGGTCAATAATTAGCGCGCGGCCGCAACCGGCTCGACTGCCAAGTCCGCGCCGAGCGCGACGACGGGCGCGGCCACTTTGTGCGTCAGTTCGGCGATCTTCTTGACGTGCGCGACCGCGGCGCGTGCGCCCGTCGTCTTCGTGAGAAGGTCGAGCGTCTCATCTCCGTCGTCGTCGACCGGCGTGAGCGCCTGATCCATATAATTGCGCACGCCAGGGCCACAGGCAATGGCCGTTTGCCACACGAACAGCCGTCCGATCGTGCCGGCCAGGATCACGTGCTTCATGAGCGTCTCCCAGGCGAAACGCGGCCAAAAGAACCAGGGGCTCTCGCGCGGCAGGCCAGGTCGGCGCTCCGATGGATGCTTTAGGCGGAGGATTCCGCCCTGGAGCGGGTGCACGTTTTCGAGGCGATCCGTCGTCGAGAATGTGAGCAAGTACTTTGCGAGGTTGCCCATCGGCACGCCAGTGGCCGCTGCGCGTCGCAGGAGCGTCTTCATATGCTTTGGCGTGTAATAGAGTGACCAAGCCTCGTGATAGATGTCTTGCCACTCTTTCTTGCTCATCTGGGAATGGGCGGTGCAGACGTGTTCGGCGTCGTATTTGTTGAGGTCTGACGTCCATCGCGACGCCGTTCTTCCAGAGAAGCTGGTGGTCCTCCGAGCCGGGCAATGGTGTCAGGCAGAAGAATTCGAGAAGGTCGATCGGCAATTCATCCTGGATGATCGCGATATCGCGCCTGATCGTCTCCGGCGTGTCAGCCGGAAAGCCCAGGATATACCCGGCGATCGTCATGATGCCCTGCGCCTTCCAAGCGAGCAGCATCTTGCGATACTCGGTGATCTTGTTCTGGCGCTTCTTCGCCGCCGCCAGATTGTCCGGGTTGACGTTCTCCAGTCCGATGAAGACTTTGGTGACGCCGGCCCGTTTCGCCTTTTCCATGAAGTTGGGGATCTTGTGGCACAGCGTATCGACCTGAATCAGCAGGCCGAGCGGGATGCCATCCTTTTCACGAAGCTCGATGAGGCGATCGAAGGTCGATTCCCACTCTTTGTTGCGTGCAAAATTATCGTCGGTGATGAAAAACTTGTGAATGCCTTGCGCCCAGTTGAGGCGCACGAGATGCTCGATATCGTCCGCCGAACGGTAGCGCGACTTGCGGCCTTGCACGTTGATGATGGTGCAGAACGAGCACTGGTAGGGGCAGCCGCGGCCGGCGTCGAAACTGGCGCTCAAACCGAGCGTGCGCACGACGTATCGCTTCGGGAGGAACGGCACTGGCGTGCCTTCCATCCCCGGCAGGTCCTTCATGAAGTTGTACACGGGCGCGAGCCGGCCCGCGGCCGCGTCTGTAATCACCGATTCGAGCCGCCCCTCGGCTTCGCCCGCAAATATGGCGATCCCCATCTCCCGGCAATCGTCGAGATCGATCGCGCGCCCGTCCAGCATCGACAGGCATCCCGACACATGGAAGCCTCCCATGGCGACGGCGATCCCGGCGGCGCGGAACGGTCGTGCGATGTCGAGGGCGCGGGGATATTGATTCGACTGGACGCCGATCAGCGCAAGGCATCCAAAATCGTCGTGACGCCGAAAGCGGGCGAGGAGCGCCGGCACGTCGATACGCGTGTTCGTCTCGTCGATGACCTCTATGTCGATAGCGACGTCCGGCCCAAGCACCTGCCGCTCGGCGCAATCGGCTGCGATGCCATACACGGCGGCCAACGAATTCGACGGACTCATCGCGCGCCACCAACGGATCAGGTATCCGTCGTCGTCGTAGTGTGATGGCTTGATCAGGATGAGTTGAAATCGGCGCTTTGACGCCAATGGGACCGCCTTTGCCGCCGGCGCAAGAGAGGTTTGCACCCTTGCACGGTGCGCCGGCCGGGGCAAATGTGGCAGGGACGCTGTTCCAGCCGATTATTCAGCCAAAAGCCAAGCACGAAGCCGTTCGTCGGGCATATTCCGGCCCGTGGCGAACTGCGCTATAAAGCTCGCAAATTCAACGAATCTGGGAAGGAACACGCCCATGGCGGTCGCAACCGCGTCTCAACCCGGCTCCAAGCACAACGTGCAGGTGGCGCGGCAGGCCTATTACGACAAGATCTCCAAGTTCCACATGGCGCCGCTCTGGGAGGTGCTCAAGGACCTGGTGACGCCGGAGCCGAAGACCGCGTGCCGGCCGGCGATCTGGAAGTTCGCCGACGTCAAGCGGCTGATGCTGGAAGCCGGCGACGTGATCAGCGCCGAGGAAGCCGAGCGCCGCGTGCTGGTGCTGGAAAATCCCGGCGAGACCGGCAAGGCGCGCATCACCCATTCGCTGTTCGCCGGCATCCAGCTCATTTTGCCGGGCGAGATCGCCGACGTGCACCGGCATTCGGCCTCCGCCATCCGCTTCGTGCTGGAAGGCGAGGGCGCCTACACCGCGGTCGAAGGCGAGAAGTCGATGATGAACCACGGCGACTTCATCATCACCGCCAACTGGGCGCCGCACGATCACGGCAATCCCGGCAAGCAGCCGGTGATGTGGCTCGACGTGCTCGACATGCCGACGGTCAATCATTTCGAGGCGTCGTTCTCCGAGCATTTCGACGAGAAGATGCAGAAGACCAATCACGAGGACGGCAACTCGTTCGAGCGCTTCGCCACCGGCGTGCTGCCGGACGGCATGCCGGCGACTGCAGAACCGCACCCCGGTGATCAACTACCCCTACGCCAAGATGCGGCCGATCCTCGAACGCCTGAAGAAGACCGGCGATATCGACAAGCGCCACGGCGCGCGCGTGCGCTACGCCAACCCGATCAACGGCGGGCCGGTGCTGCCGACCATGGGCGCGCACCTCGCGCTGCTGCCGCAAGGCTTCAAGGGCGAGCCCTACCGCTCGACCGACGGCACCATTTTCGCGGTCGCCGAAGGCAAGGGCACCACGATCATCGACGGCAAGCCGTTCGACTGGAGCGTCAACGACGTGTTCGTGGTGCCGCCGTGGAAGCGCTATCAGCACAACGCTTCGGCAGCGAGGCGGTGCTGTTCTCGATTTCCGATCGGCCGGCGCAGGAAGCGCTCGGCATCTGGCGCGAAGGGGACTGATCCTTCCCTCGCCCCGATTGCGGGGAGAGGGCGACGAGGCCTAAGGCACGAGTCGGATGACGGGGCGCTGCGGGGGTCTCAGGGTCGCGGTGACGCGCCCTCACCCGATCGGCTCGCCATAGCGCGCCGAAGACGCGCGTAAACGTGCTTAAGGCGCGGCAGTCGACCCATCCCGCCGCGGGGAGAGGTGAAGGGAACGCTTCATCGTTGCCGTCGTTGATTTCCGTTCCAATGGGAAACTCCATGCAATTTGAAAACCTGACCGCCGGCCATGGCTCGCTCAGCGCGGTGCGGACCGGCGCAGGGTCGAGATCTGGTGGTGCTGCATTCGCTGCTGGCGGACCGCCACGCTTTCGACCCGGTGCTACCGGCGCTCGCAGCCTAGCATCGCGTCACGCTGATCAATCTGCCCGGTTTCCACGGCTCGCAGCCGACGCCGCTCGCGCTGATGGATGCCTATGTGGCGGCGATCGAGGACGGCTTCCAGGAATTCGGCATCGGCAACGACTCCATCCTGATCGGCAACGGTTTCGGCGGCACGGTCGCGCTCGCCTTCGCCATGGCGCATCCCGAGCGCATCGCCAAGCTGGTGCTCAGCGATGCCGCCGCTTGCTTTCCGCCGGAGGGCCGCAAGCAGTTCGAGAGCATGGCGGCAAAAGTCGCCGAATGAGGGGCTCGGCGCGGTCGCCGAGATCGCCGCCAAGCGGGTGTTCTCGCCGGCTTATCTTTCCGCCCATCCGGAAGCGATCGAGGAGCGCAAACGCGTGCTGCTCGAGATCGACCCCAAGGCGTTCCAGGCCGCCTGCAAGATTCTGCAGGAAGCGGACCTGGAGTGGCTGCTGCACCGCATGCACGTGCCGACGCTGGTCGTGTGCGGCGAATTCGACCAGGCCACGCCGCCGCCGCTCAACAAGGCCATCGCCGACAAGGTGGCGGGGGCGCGCTACGTGCAATTGCCCGGCTGCGGCCATTGCCCGCCGCTCGAACAGCCCGAGCAGTTCCTGGCCGCCATCAAGGATTTCGTCGGGCTGTGGTCACCCCGGAGGTCGCCAAGCCGAATGCCGGCGGCGGCCGCGCTATTGCGGGACGAGATTAGCCGCCTTTGAAACGGTCTTGAGTTCGGCCATGCGGGCCTTGAGGAAAGCCGCGAATTGATCCGGCTTGCCGCCGATCAACTCGACGCCCAATGCGTCCATTTGCTTGCGCACGGCCGCGTCGGCGAGCGCCTTGTTGATTGCGGCATTGATCTTGTCGACGACGGCGCGCGGCGTCTTGGCCGGGGCCAGCACGCCGAACCAGGAGGTCGCCTCATAGCCGGGGACCGTTTCGCCGATGGTCGGCAAATCCGGGAACAGGCTCGATCGCTTCGACGAACCGACCGCCACGCCGCGCAAGGCGCCGCCGCGCACATGGCCCAATACGCTCGGCGCGTTCTCGAACTGCAGGTCGATGCGGCCCGCGATGACGTCGAGCAGGGCCGGTCCTGCGCCGCGATAGGGCACGTGCACCAGCTTGACGCCGGCCATCGCCTCGAACAGCGCCGTACTCAAATGCGTCGCCGATCCGATCCCGGCGCTGCCGTAGCGGATTTCCCCGGGCTTCGCCTTGGCCATCTCGATCAAATCGGCGCACCGACTTGATCTTGGAATCCTTGGGCACCACCAGCACGATCGGACTGGTGGCGACCAGCGCGATCGGCTCAAAATCCTTGATCGGGTCGTAGGGGATGTCCTTTTGAATGTAAGGATTGATCGTCATTGACGGCGTCGCCGTCACCAGCGTGTAGCCATCCGGCGTGGCTTTGGCGCCCTGGTTGAGGCCGAGCGTGCCGCCGGCGCCGCCGGCGTTGACGACCACCACTTGCTGGCCGAGCGCGCGGCTCAGATAGTCGGCCAGCACGCGGGCCTGCGAGTCGGTGCTGCCGCCCGGCGCGAACGGCACGATGAGACGGATGGGATGGGTCGGGTAGCCCGTTTGCGCGGCCGCGCCGCCCAACATCATAATCGTGGCTGCGAGCACGCTCAGCGCAAATTTTCGCATCGGTTCCTCACACATTGAATCGCGGCCATCTCAGGATGACGGATTACCCCAGCGCTGTCATCACCGCGCTGGCAATCGCCTTGGTGCCATCCTTACCGCCGTATTCCATCGGCTTGATGCCGCCGGCATAGGCTTTGTCGACCGCGCGCTCAATGCGCAGCGCGGCGTCCGCGGCCGGCTGATGGTCGTGCTTGTCGGCCTGCCAGTCGAGCATCATTGCGGCGGACAAGATCATCGCCGTCGGATTGGCCTTGCCTTGGCCCATGATGTCGGGCGCGGTGCCGTGGCAGGGCTGGAACACCGCATGCGTGTCGCCGATGTCGGCCGACGGCGCGATGCCGAAGCCGCCGACCAGTCCGGCGGCGAGATCGGAGAGGATGTCGCCGAACATGTTCTCCATCACCATCACGTCGAAGTCCCACGGCTTTTTCACCATCATCGCCGCGCAGGCGTCGACATAAAGCAGGTCTGTTTTGACATCGGGGAATTTCGTTTTGCGCTCGGCGAAGATCGCGCGCTGCCAGTTAAAGGCCTTGAACACATTGGCCTTGTCGACCAGCGTCAGGCGGCCGGGACGGCCGCGTTTCTTGCGCCGTTCGGTCAGCTTGAGCGAAAAGTCGAACAGGCGTTCGGTTTTGTTGCGCGTGACGACGAGAGTCTCGCGCGCCTCGTCGTCGGTCACCACGCCCTTGCCCATCGAGGCGAACAGGCCTTCGGTCAATTCGCGGATCAGCACGAAGTCGATGCCGTGCACGTCGGCGCCGACGATCGGGCTCGGCACGCCGGGAATGAGGCGGGCCGGCCGCACGCCGGCATAGAGGTCGAAGATGAAGCGCAGCTCGACCTGCGGCATGATCTCGGTGTTGTCGGGATAGCGCACGCTCGGCAGCCCGCAGGCGCCGAGCAGAATGGCGTCGGCTTCCTCGCACAGCTTGATCGTCGAACTCCGGCATCGATTTGCCGGTTTCGCGATAATGGTTGGCGCCGGCGGCCGCTTCGCTGAAGCGGAAATTCAGGCTTGGCGTCGTCGCCTCGATGCGGCGCAAAATCTCCAGCGTCGGCGCCATCACTTCCGGCCCGATGCCGTCCCCGGCGAGCACGGCGATATGGAAGGCGGTGTTGGCGGACATGGCCAGTTCTTCCGGGATGGCATTGCGCGGACAGGGTGGCTAATGAATACGGTGGCGCGTCCTTGCGCAAGGGATGAACCTCGAGGTCCGCCTATGCCCCGTTTCGCCGCCAATCTGGGTTACCTGTTCACCGACCGCCCACTGCTCGAGCGCATCGACGCCGCGGCCGCCAGCGGCTTCAAGGCGATCGAGCTGCAATTCCCTTACGACGTGCCAGCCTCGCAGGTGAAGGAAGCGATTGACCGCAACAAACTCACCGTGCTCGGCATCAACACGCCGCCCGGCGCGCGCGATGGCGAATTCGGGGTTGCCGCGATTCCCGGCCGCGAGCGGGAATTTCACGAGGTGTTTGCCCGCGCGCTCGATTACATCGTCGACCATCGGCGGCAGCGCGGTGCATTGCCTCGCCGGCAAGGTCGCGCCCGAGCAGCGCCCGCGGCCGAACGCGTGTTCATCGACGAATCTCAGGCCGCCGCCGATCTCGCCGCGGCCAAGAATATCGGCCTGCTGATCGAGCCGATCAATGCGCGCGACCGGCCGGGCTATTTTCTCAATCACGTCGAACATGCCGCCGACATCATCGCCAAGGCCGGCAAGCCGAACATCCGCATGCAGTTCGATTTTTATCACGTCCAGATCGTCGGCGGCGATATCGTCCACCGCCTGGAGAAATTCCTGCCCGTCATCAGCCATCTGCAATGCGCCGCGGTGCCGACGCGGCACGAGCCGGACGAGGGAGAGGTCAATTATCCTTATGTGTTCGAGGCGGTGGACCGGCTGGGCTACGGCGGGTGGATCGGTGCAGAATATCGTCCGCGATTCGGCACCGAAGCAGGGGTTGGGCTGGGCGAAGCCTTATGGCGTGGTGCCGCGTTAACCAAGAACGCCATTGAAAAGCCACGCTTTTTGGCTTTTGCGCTGGTCTGGAGCTTGTTAGAGATCAACGATGTTCGGCCGTAGCAAAAACCCCCCCGCACCATGCCGCCAACGCCGTGCCGGCGCAACCGCTGAAAGAGGCGGTGCGCGAGGCGCGCATCGAGGCGGCCGAACGCACGGCCGTGGTGGTCGATCTGCGCGACGCCGAGGCGGCGCGGCTCGAGCTGCTCAACGAGGCGCTCGACCCGGCCTTTAAGGACATTCCGAACGGCGTCGAATTGTTCGACCGCGGCGTCAGCAAGGGCGACGTGCCGCGGCTGTGGGTCGACGTGATCGCCCATGTCGAGATGGGCCGCGACAAGCGGCAATATCGCTTCGTGCAGGACACCCGCTATGGCCGCGCCGTGATCGCCGAGGCCTACGAGATTCCGGTCATGGTGGAGGCGGTGACCCGCTACGTGGCGCGCCGGCTGGTGGAGCGCGAGCGCGCCATGGCCGACGACAGTTGGACCGGCCAGGTGGCCGCCGATCGGATCGCGCGCGTGGAGCGGTCGCGCCAGCGCTGGCGCGGCGTCTTGATCTTCGTCCTTGGGCTGATCGTCGGCGCCGCCGCCTTGTTTGCGCTCGCGCTGCTCAACCAGCCTTAACCGAATATCTTGCGCCGCCGCTGCTGCTCCACCGTGCCCGCGGAGATAATGCCGCGCGAGATCATCTCGCAGCTCCAGGCGCCGGGCCGATCCGCCGATGGCGTAGAGATTATAGGCGGCGGCATTCTTGCTCGTCGCCCATGCGCCCGAGGCCGACGGCACTCCCACCGCCGGCACGCGCGCTGCGGTTCGGGCCGGCGAGCCAGTTGAGCATGTGCAGATGATCGTGGCCGTGCAGCACCAGCTCGGCGCCGTGCTGGACGATGACGCTCAGGAATTCCGCGGCATCGATCAGCCGCTTGTGCGGCTTGGCCTCGCTCACCGGCGGATGGTGGATCAGCACGACGCGGAACAGCGGCTCGCGCGCGAGCGTCGCAAGCGTTTCGCCGAGCCGCGCGAGTTGCGCCGTGCCGAGCCGGCCGGTCGCCATGAACGGCGCGGTCGGCACCGCGGTCGAAAGTCCGATCAAGCGCCAACGGCCCGCGCCGGCGCACGAAGGGGAATCCGCTGCCGCCGTCGTCGCCGCGCATAAAGTCGCCCCAGTGGCGCTCCGGCTCTCCTGCTGCCGCGCGCACATAGGCGTCGTGATTGCCGGGGATGACGGTCACGTCGGCGCGGCGTGCCGAGGCTTTGCAAAAGGCGCGGCCGCGCGCGAATTCGTCGGGCAGCGCGATATTGGTGAGGTCGCCGGTGACCGTGATATGGTCCGGCGCCTGCATTTTCACATCGGCGACGATCTTCGCGAGCATGTCGGCATCGTGGATGAAGCGCCGCCGGCGCTGCCAGTTGATGTAGCCGGTCACCCGCTTGCTGATCAGCTCGAGCAAAGCGCGGCTTCGGCAGCGGCGCCAGATGCGGGTCGGAGAGATGGGCGAGGGTGAATGGACATTCTTTAACCGTCATGGCCGGGCTTGTCACGGCCATCTCGCTTAGGAGGGTGACAGCGCAGACCTAAGAACGGCCGTTCACCGGGACAAGCGCCGGTGACGACAGATGAATTTTACGAACTCCCGATCAATATCCCGGCGATGAACACCAGCGATGCCGCCGACCACCACCTGGAACGGCGGCCTGCAGCAACGGCGTGTCCATATAGCGCGTGCGGATCCAGGAGATGATCGAAAGCTCTATCGCGACCACGACAAACGAGACGACCGTAGCAATCAGGAAATGCGGAATGAGATAGGGCAGCGTGTGGCCAAGCCCGCCGATCGCCGTCATGCCGCCGGTGACGATGCCGCGGATCACCGGCGAACCGCGGCCGGTGAGCGAGCCGTCGTCGGACAAGCGCCTCAGCAAATGCCATCGAGATGCCGGCGCCGACCGAGGCCGCCAGGCCGACCAGGAAGGTCTGCCAGGTGTTGTGGGTGGCGAAGGCCGCGGCGAACAGGGGCGCCAGCGTCGACACCGAGCCGTCCATCAGCCCGGCGAGGCCCGGCTGCACGTATTGCAGCATGAACATGCGCTTTCGAGGTCGCGTCTTCCTTCTCGCGCGCGCCTTTGGTGAGGATCTGCTCGGATAGTTTATGCGCTAGGCTCTCGTGGCCGGCTTCGGCTTCGGCCAGTTCGATCAGCAGCTTGCGCACTGAGACGTCGCGCGCGGTCTCCGCCGCCTTGCGATAGTAGCGCTCGGCTTCGAATTCCATGTTCTCGGCGAACTTGCGCGCTGCGTCGAGCCCGAGCGGCCGCATCAGCCAGAGCGGCTGCTTTGTGCTGGATGAAGCCTTTGACGTCCTGGCGGCGGATCAGCGGCAGATAGTCGCCGAATTTCTGCTTGTAGAGGTCGAACAGCATGGTGCGGTGGTGACTTCCTCTTCCGCCATCTCGTCGAACACCTTGGCGGAGGAGGGGAACTGCTCGCGCAAGCCCTCGGCGAAGCCGCGGTAGATGCGGCTGTCCTCTTCCTCATTGGTGATGGCCAGCGCCAGCACTTCCTGTTCGGTCAGGTCGGAAAATCTGTTTCACGAAAGCCCCTCTGCTCGCCCGGCCGGCGGGTGTATTTCATATATTGAAGTCATGGCGTATCTTGAAAGGCCCTGTGGATGCCGCTGCAACGTCTGCGCCGCGCGCTCGAGCCGCTGATCCGGCGGCTGATGCACTTCTACTGGCGCTTCTCGCGCGCGGCGACCTTGGGCGCTCGCGCCATGGTGATCGACGGCAAGGGCCGCGTCTTCCTGATCAAGCACTCCTACGTCGAGGGCTGGCATTTGCCCGGCGGCGGGGTGGAGACCGGCGAGACGTTCCTTCACGGCGCTGGCGCGCGAATTGGCCGAGGAGGGCAATATCGTGATGACGGCGCCGCCAGCGCTGCACGGCATCTTCTTCAACAAGCGGGCGTCGCGGCGCGATCACGTGGCGCTCTACATCGTGCGCGACTTCCGCCAGGATAAGCCGCCGCAGCCCGGCTACGAGATCGTCGCGCACGGCTTCTTTGCGCCCGATGCGCTGCCGGAGGGCACCAGCCGCGCCACCCGCGCGCGCATCGCCGAGGTGCTCGGCGGCGCGGCGGTGAGCGAGTTGTGGTGATGAGCTTTCCGGATGGCGCGCGTCAGCCCGGCGTCCTGGTCTTGAAGAAAGGCTCAACCGTCCCAGTGAGATTGAACGTCAGCGGATTGCCGTACCGGTCCTTGGCATTGCCGGCGGCGACCGGATCCAGCCTTCGCTGCACGCAATATTCCTCGACATTGGTCTTCTCGGCGCCCTTGAAGCGGATGCCGACGTCGCGCGCCAGCACGTGCCGCGTTGAAATAGGGGCGGCGCGCGGTCGTTGCTGAGGCGGTCGGGCGGGGTGTCGGACATGGAGGCTAACCAAACCTTCCCCGATCATGCGGCGCGGCGAAGTCGAGCTGCGGGCCGACCGGCACGATGCCGGTCGGGTTCACCTGGCGCTGGCTGCCATAATAGTGCCGCTTGATCTGCTCGCAGGCTCACGGTCTCGGCCACGCCCGGCACCTGATAGAGATCGCGCACATAGTTCGACAGGTTCGGATACTCATAGATGTGCCGCCAGTTGCACTTGAAGTGCGAATAATAGACGGCGTCGAAACGGATCAGCGTGCAGAACAGCCGCCAGTCGGCTTCGGTGAGCGTGTTGCCGACGAGATAGCGGTGCTGCGACAGCATCTGCTCGATCTCGTCGAGCGCGTCGAACACGTTGCGGAACGCCGCTTCATAGGCCTCCTGCGAGGTGGCGAAGCCGGCGCGATAGACGCCGTTGTTGATGTTCGGATAGACCAGATCGTTGACGCGATCGATCTCGGCGCGCAGGTCTTCCGGATAGTAGTCGGTGTGCACGTTGGTGAAGGCATCGAACGCCGAATTGAGCATGCGGATGATTTCCGGCGACTCGTTGTTGACGATCGTCTTGCGCTTCTTGTCCCACAGCACCGGCACGCTGACGCGGCCGGAATAGTGCGGATCGGCCAGCAGATAGATTTCCGACAGCTTGCTCTTGCCGTTGACCGCATCGCCGCTCGATCCCTCGTCCTTGTTGAAGGTCCAGCCGTCCTTGAGCATGTCGGGCGAGACGATCGACATGGAGATGACGTTCTCCAGCGCCTTGAGCTTGCGGAAGATGATGGTGCGGTGCGCCCAGGGGCAGGCGAGCGATACATAGAGGTGATAGCGGCCGGCCTCGGCGGCAAAGCCGCTGTCGCCGGAAGGGCCGGCGCTGCCGTCCGGCGTGACCCAGTTGCGGAAGCGGGTCGTCGGCCGGATGAAATGGCCGTCCTTGGTGCGCGAAGCCGTCGTCGCTGCCAAACGCCGTCGACCAGCAGTCCCATGCCGATAACCTCCGCCTTTGCCGCTAACATCTAGGCAATTCGGGCGCAAAGCGCCACGGGCAATGGACCTGAATCGGCCCAGGTGCTAATCGGCACAGGCAATGAGCGAACTTGCGCTGACCATCCTGCCGGAGACGCGCCGACGACGCGGCGGCGATCGAACGGCTGCACGAGCGCACCTTCGGCCCGGGCCGCTATGCGAAAACCGCCTATCGCCTGCGCGAGGGCCGCGGGCATCTGCTCGCTCTGTCGTTCACCGCGCGCATCGGCACGCTGCTGGTCGGCTCGGTGCGGCTCACGCCGATCTGCATCGGCGAGACGCCGGCGCTGCTGTTGGGGCCGCTGACGGTCGAGCCGCCGTTTCGCCAGCGCGGCATCGGCGGTGCGCTGATCGCCCGCGCGCTGCAAGGACGCCAAGGCGGCGGGCCACAGTCTGGTCGTGCTGGTCGGCGACGAGCCGCTACTACGGCAAGGCCGGCTTCAAGCCGATCCCAAAAGGTCAGGTGAAAATGCCCGGCCCGGTCGATCCGGCGCGCTTGCTGGTGGCCGAGCTCAAGCCCGGCGCCTTCGACGGCGTCAGCGGGATGATCCGGCCGGATTGGGAGGCATAGCTGTCATTCTGGAAGCCGAGCGAAGCGAGGCTATCCGGAATCCAGAGCTAAGTTCTGGATTCCGGGTTCGCGCACTTCGTGCGCGCCCCGGAATGACGAGCAAGAGCTAGCGTCCCTCTCTTGCCCAGGTCGCCGCCAGCGAGCCGACCAGCAGCAAAGCCCGATCAGCCCGGCAAAGATCGGCAGCACGCCGATGCCGCGCACGACGCTGATGTCGCGCATCTTCAGGCCGATCCAGTCCTCGCCTTTGAACGTGGTCGAGGTGCGCACCGGCACCACGCGCGGCACGTCGAGCGCTGTTGCCGTCGTCGAGCCGCCGCGCGTCGCCGCCGGTCGCGTTCGTCAGCGCCTGCAGCACCTCGGTGGTCGACGTCACTTGCGCGAATTCGCGCGGATTGGCCGGCCCGACATTGGCGAGCGCGGTGAGCTTGCCGTCGGTCGCGCGCCACAAGCCCGAGCTCGTTGGCGTTGACTTCCGCAGCGCCAGACGCCCGGTTCGGTTGGCTGCAGCGTCAACGTGCGGCTTTTGCCGGTCGGCGAGGTCAGCGTCACGTCGTTGACGCTGTCAGCCATGGTCTGCCGCTGTACGGTGATGTCGTGGCCCTTGACGATCAGCCGCAGCGCTTCTTCTTCCAATTCCGGCTGCTTCATCAGCCAATGCGACAGCCGCCGCAGCAGATCGAGATGCGGACCGCCGCCTTCGTAGCCGCGCGCCCATAGCCAGATGTGGTCGGACAGCAGCAGCGCGACGCGGCCTTCGCCCTCGTGCGCCAGCACCAGAAGCGGCTTGCCGTCCGGTCCCTGCATCACGGCGGTGCCGGTGGTGCGTTTGGTGTCGACCAGGCGGAACCACTGGCTCCAATGCGGCGGATTGCTCTGCGAGCCCTCGAGCCCGCGCGTCACCGGATGGCGCTTGCCGGCCTCGGTGAGGGCGGGCGGAACGGCTCCTCGGTGACATCGCCGCTCGGTTCCGCCGGCAGGATCGCATCGAGCGGCGTGCGCCAGATGCTGGTCGGGCTGGCGTAATCCGGACCGGCGGCGATCAGCACGGCGCCGCCGTCGCGCACGTAGCGCGCGATATTGTCGAAATAAATCATCGGCAGCACGCCCTGCCGCGCGTAGCGGTCGAAGATGATGAGCTGGAATTCGGAGATCTTCTGCTGGAACAATTCGCGGGTCGGAAACGCGATCAGCGACAACTCGTTGATCGGCGTGCCGTCCTGTTTTTCCGGCGGGCGCAGAATGGTGAAATGCACCAGGTCGACCGAGGCATCGGACTTCAACAGGTTGCGCCAGGTGCGCTCGCCGGCATGCGGCTCGCCGGAAACCAGCAGCACGCGCAGCTTGTCGCGCACGCCGTCGATCGAAACCACCGCGCGGTTGTTGACTTGCGTTAGCTCGTTGTCGAGCGGCGCGGCTTCCACTTCGACGATGTTCTGCCCGGCGTGCGGGATCGGCACCTTGACCTTGACCTTGGCGCCGATGTTCACGAAGCGCTGTTCCAGCATCTCGCCGTCGCGCCGCACCGTGACTTGCGCCGTGCCGGCCTTGCCGCCCTGATCCTCGACGCGGAAGCCGATGGTCTGCGACTGCCCGACGATGCCGAAGCGCGGGGTCTGCGTGAGCACGACGCGGCGGTCGATCTCGTTGGCGTGGCCGGTGATCAGCGCGTGCACCGGCGCCTTGAAGCCGAGCGCTGCAGCCTCGGCCGGCACGTCATGCACGCGGCCGTCGGTGATCAGAATCGCGCCGGCGACGCGGTCGGGCGGCACGTCGGCGAGCGTCGACGACAGCGCCGTGAACAGCCGCGTGCCGTCGGTCTCGCCGTCCGCCGCGCCTGCTTCGGCGACGCGCACCTCGAGGCCGGGAATGTGCTTGAGCCGCTCGACCAGCGTCGCGCGCGCCGCCTCGGTTTGCGCATTGCGGTCGCCGAAGTCCTGGCTCGGGCTCTTGTCGACGATGACGGCAGCAACCGAGGGGATCGGGTCGCGATCCTCGCGCGTGAGCGAGGGGTTGGCGAGCGCGAGTACCATCAGCGCCAGCGCGACGGCGCGCATGACCGCGCCGCGGCTGCGCGCCAGCAGCAGCATGACCGAAATAAACAACGCCAGGCCGAAGGCGGTCCAGACCACCTAGGCCGGCACCAGCGGAGCGAATGAGACGCCGAGATTCACGAATCGAACTCCTACTGCCCCAGCCGCTCGAGCAGGGCGGGGATATGCACCTGGTCGGCCTTGTAGTTGCCGGTGAGCGCGTACATCACGATGTTGACGCCGGCGCGGAAGGCGAATTCGCGCTGGCGCGGCTCGCCGGGCACCAGCGGCAGCATCGGCTGGCCGTCCGGGCGCATCGCCCAGGCGCCGGCGAAATCGTTCGAGGTGATCAGGATCGAGGACACGCCGTCGCCGGCGCGCGCCGGCCGGTTGACGTCTTCCTCTTGTTCCTGCGGCAGCGCCTCGACCCAGAGCTGGCCATCGGTGAAGCGGCCGGGGAAGTCGCGCAGCAGGAAGAAGGTCTTGGTCAGCACGTGGTCGCGCGGCACCGGTTCGAGCTCGGGGATGTCGAGCGAGGACAGGATCGAGCGCAAAGCCACCATGCCGGGCCCTTGCATCTCGCCGCCGGGTCCGGGCGGCGCGTCGATCGCGTCGCGGGTATCGAACAGCACGGTGCCGCCGCGCTTCATGTAGGTGTCGATATGGTCGAGTGCGGTCTGCGAGGGCTTCGGCGCATTCGCCGAGACCGGCCAATAGATCAGCGGGAAAAAGGCGAGCTCGTCGCGCGCCGGATCGAGCCCAATCGGTTCGCCGGCTTCGAGCGCCGTGCGCTGCGCCAGAAACAGCGTCAGCCCCTGCAGGCCGGCTTTGCTGACCGCGTCGATATCGGCATCGCCGGTAACGATGTAGGCGAGATGCGTTTGCTTCGTCGCCTTCATGGCGAATTCGTGCTGCTGTGCGGTCAATGGCGCGGTGGCGGCTGCGCCGATTGCGCCTGCGCTGGATGCTGCATGGCCAATGCACCGAGCAAGCCCGCAGCCAGCAACGCCGCCGCCGCGCGGCGGCGCGGCAACAGGCTGGCGAAGCCGCCGGAGAGCACGATCACCACCAGCGCATCGAGCATCAGCAGCGACAGCGCGGCGAGGAACACCGGGCCACGCAGGTCGAGCGGCTCGCCATGCCGGTAGACATCGATGCGGGCATCAGCGGCGTATAATCGAGCGGCGCCGGCCGGTCGCTGGGCGCCAGCGTATTGACCGCGAGCAGGCCTTCCGGCGGTCCGTAGTAGCCGGGCGGATGATCGGCACTGGCGCGGGCATTGAAATTGGCGTGGCACCGGGCGGGCGGTCGGCGGCGGCGCCGAGAACGCGCCGAAGCCGTCGAGGACGCGGGTCGCCGGAACGGCCTGGTTGGCGTGCCCGGACGCGATGGCGGCCTCATTGACCGTATCGTTTTCCGCGGTCACGGTCGAGTTCGCCAGCGCGACAATGCGGCGGAGCATGTCGACGAAGGTGCCGGACAACGGCAGGTCGGACCAGCGGGTGTCGGCGGTCACGTGGAAGAGAACCAGCAGCCCTTTGCCGTAGCGCTGGGCGGTGACCAACGGCGTGCCGTCGGCGAGCGTCGCCCAGGTGCGGTCGGCAAGCTGCGCGTCCGGCTCGGCCAGCACTTGCCGGCTGATCGTCACGTCATTCGGCACCGTCATGCCGGCGAACGGGCTTTCGCGCCCGAACGCGGCAAGCGGCTGCGGCTTTTCCCAGCTCAGGCTGCCGCCCAGAATGCGGCCGCCGTGACGCAGCTTCACCGGCACCAGATTGTCGTCTTCGGCGCCGGCGAGATGCGGACCGGCAAAGCGCACCAGCACGCCGCCATTGTCGATCCATTTGCTTAACCGATCGCGCGCCTCGGCGACATTGCCGACATCGGCAAGGATCAGCATCGGCAAATGCTGATCGAGAAAACGCTTCACCGCTTCCGCCGGCCCGACGCCTTCCGCGAGACGGATATCGGCGAACGGGTTGAGCGCACGCGACAGATAATAAGTGGCGCCGATCAGCGGCTGCGAACGGTCGGCGGCGGAGCCGGACACGACGCCGACCGTGCGCCGGCGCCAGCGCTTGTCGAGCAGCTGCACGCTGCCTGCCGAGCGTTCGCCGACGATGTCGAGCCGCGCCACGTCGTTGCGGATTTCGACCGGCAGGTTGATCACCGCCTCGGCTTCCTGCGCGTCGGTGCGGAAGGCGAAGGGCGCTTCGCCGAGCGTCAGTCCTTTCAGGTCGATGGCGTTCACGAGGCCGGTATCGGCGCTGCCGGTTTGCGCGCGCAGCACTTTCACCGTCAGCGCGCCGGCCGCGTTGTCGGCGGCGGCGAGCGCGTGCGGGACGGGCAGGCCGCCGGCGACGACGGTGAGCGGATGGCTGCCGATGATGCGTTTGAGGCTCGCGATGAACTCGCCGCCCTTGCCCATGTCGACGCCATCCGACAACCAGACGATCTCGACATCCGGCGCGCTCTTGAGGAAACGTTCGAGCAGGGGCAGTGCCTCGGTGCGATCGACGGTATAGGGCTTCGGCTTGAGCTGCTTGATCTGCACGCGCGCGGCGCCGGCGGTCTGCAGCGACAGGTCGCGCCCGGTTTCCGACAGCGGCAGCAAGGCGACGCCGCGATTGTCGGCATCGGCGCGCGCAATGATCTCGTCGGCGGTGCGCAGGCGGGCGTCCCACGATGCTGCCGCGCTCCAGCCGTCGTCGAGCATGAGCAAGAGCGGCGCGCCGCGGTTCGATCTGGCGAGCGGCGGGTTCCACAGCGGCCCGGCGGCGGCGATGATGACCAAGCGCGGCCAGCGCCAGGCGCAGCAGGATCAGCCACCACGGCGTGCGCGACGGCGTTTCCTCCTTCGGCGCGATCTCGAACAACAGCCGGGTCGGCGGGAAATTGATCCGGCGCGGGCGCGGGGGCACCAGGCGCAGCAGCCACCAGAGGATCGGCAGGCTGAGCAGGCCGAGCAGCACCAGCGGTTGCACGAAGCCGAGCGGGAGCGAACCGATCATGCGGCGCCCTCACGACTGGCTGGCGCGTGCCGGGCGGCAACGGAAGTGAGGTGCGCGCTGGCGCCCATGCGGGCATGGATCGCAAACAGAAGCTCGGTCGGCCCGCGATCGGTGCGGTGGACGATAAAGCTCCAACCGAATTGTTCGCACTCGGCCCGTAATGCCGCACGATGATCGGCGACCAGGCGCTGGTAATCACTGCGCCACGTTTCGGCGCGGCCGGCGGTGACGCTGCCGAGACCTTCGGATTCGATGAACTCGATTCGGCCGGAGTAGGGGAAGCTTTCTTCCGCCGGATCGACCACCTGCACCACGTGGCCGCGCGCCCCGGTCGCCGCCAACTGGCCGATGATCTTGCGAAACTCGGCGATCGGCGACCAGAAATCGGACAGTAGAAGCACCTCGGAAAACGGCGCGGGCGAGAAATTCGGCGGCAGGCTCGGCCGTTCGCTGGTATCGTGCACGATCGCCTGCGCCATCTTCTCGATGACGTTGTGATTGGCGGTCGGCCGCATGATCTCAGGGATACCGACGCGCTCGCCGCCCTGCACGAGCACTTCGGCAAGGGCAAAAGACACGACCAGCGCACGATCAAGCTTGCTCCACTCGGTCAGCGAGGACTTGAAGTCCATCGATGGCGAGCGGTCCGCCCAGAGCCAGATCGTATGCGAGGCTTCCCACTCCCGTTCGCGCACATAAAGATGATCGTCGCGCGCGGAGCGCCGCCAATCGACGGCGTTCGACGGCTCGCCGCTAACGAAGCGGCGATACTGCCAGAAATTTTCGCCCGGGCCGGCGCGGCGGCGTCCGTGCAGCCCATGAATCAGCGTCGATGCGACGCGGCGGGCCTCAAGGATCAGACGCGGCACGCGCGCCGCAAGCTTTTGGCTCTTGCCGGCAGCTGCTTGTACGGCTTCGCTCTCGGTATCGCTGCGTGGAAGCTCGGCCATTATCCTATACGTGCTTTCAGCCGCTTGATCAGATTGGGGACGGTCTCGCCTTCCGCGCGGGCGGCGAAGGTCAGCGCCATGCGGTGCTTGAGCACGGGCTCGGCGAGTTCGAGCACGTCGTCGACCGACGGCGCAAAGCGGCCATCGAGCAGCGCGCGGGCGCGCACCGCCAGCATCAGCGATTGGCTGGCGCGCGGGCCGGGGCCCCATGAGATCAGCTTGCCGAGGTCGCCGGCCTCGGGGCCCGGACGCGCCGAGCGCACCAGCTTGATGATCGCTTCCACCACCGACTCGCCGACCGGCAGCCGGCGCACCAGCCGTTGCGCCGCGATCAGATCGTCGGACGTCATCGCCGCCTTGGCGCGCGTCTCTTCCGCGCCGGTGGTGTCGAACAAAATTTTGCGCTCGGCTTCGACGTCCGGATAGTCGACGTCCACTTCCATCAGGAAGCGGTCGAGTTGCGCCTCGGGCAGGGGATAAGTGCCTTCCTGCTCGAGCGGGTTCTGCGTCGCCAGCACATGGAACGGCTTGGGCAAATCGTACCGCGCGCCGGCGACCGTCACGTGCTGCTCCTGCATCGCTTGTAGAAGAGCGGATTGGGTGCGCGGCGAGGCGCGGTTGATCTCGTCGGCCATCAGCAACTGCGCGAAGACCGGGCCGGCGATGAAACGGAAGCTGCGCTTGCCGCCCGGACTTTCCTCCAGCACCTCGGTGCCGAGGATATCGGACGGCATCAGGTCGGGCGTGAATTGCACGCGGCGCGCGTCGAGACCGAGCGCGATGCCCATGGTCTCCACCAGCTTGGTCTTGGCGAGGCCGGGCACGCCGACCAGAGAGCGCGTGACCGCCGGACAAGACGGTCACCAGCGCGCGTTCGACCACGATGTCCTGGCCGAAGATCACCGAACCGATGGCGGCCTTGGCCGCGCGCACATGGGCGGCCGTGGATTCGGCCGCGCGCACGATCATATCTTCCAGTTTTTCAAGGTTTTCGCCGCTTGCCGAAGCCATGGTCTTTCGATCCTTTCGTCGCCCGCTTTGGGCCTAGTGGGGCGATATGCAACAAATGCACCAGCGCGGATTTTGCTGCGCCAATTGGGCCGAATCTGCCTCAATCTACGGGCAAGCTTACGCTATCTTCCGCGGCCTGATTGGTTGAGTCACAAAGTTGCGAACAGGCCCGAGGCGGCCTGAATAACGTAGGTAAACAATGGCGAAGACAGGGCAGGCCGGACTGGAAGCAATTGTGACAGCGGTGACCGGCGAAAGGCGCAAAGGTCTGCCGCCGGTTCACCTGTGGAATCCGCCGTTTTGCGGCGATATCGACATGCGGATCGCCGCCGATGGTACCTGGTTCTATCAAAAAACCCCGATCGGGCGGCCGGCTTTGGTTAAGCTGTTCGCCTCGGTCTTGAAGCGCGAGGGCGACAAATATTTCCTCGTCACCCCTGTGGAGAAGGTCGGCATCGTCGTCGACGACGTGCCGTTCCTGGCGGTGGAACTGCAGGTGATCGAGGGCGAACATCTACTTCCTCGGCGCAATTCTAACGGACATGTTCTCAGATTTCGCACCAATGTTGACGATTTCGTCGATGCTGGGCCGGGGCACGCGCTGCGCTTCGAGCAGCAGGCCGGAAACGGCGGCCTCAAGCCCTACGTGCACGTGCGCCGCGACCTGTGGGCGAAGGTGACACGCGCGCTGTTCTACGATCTGGTCGAATTGGGCGAGGAGCGCGAGATCGACGGCACGCCGATGTTCGGCGTCGTCTCCGCCGACGAGTTCTTCGCCATGGCGGAAGCCAGCGCGGTGCGGGAGTTCGCTTAGCGCATGATCCCGAAAAGTGGGGACCGGTTTTCGGATAAGATCATGCGCAAGAAAGAATGTTAGGAGCGCACGTTGTTTCAGTCTGAATGGACGGGCCTCTAATGCACGGCGTGGGGGCGGCACAACCGATGACGGCGGATGAACTTTTCGCGCGCGCGCGCAAGCGGCTCACGCTCGATGTGCCGGCGGGCCTCGCCGATCCGAGCATCACGCCGGCGCGTGGCGACCATGATGTCGATCCGGTGATGGCGAAGATCGCCGCGGTGCGGCCGGTCCGTCCGGCGGCGGTGCTGGTGCCGATCGTCGATCATCCCGAGCCGACGGTGCTGCTGACGCAACGCGCGCAGCATCTTCCCGACCACCCCGGGCAGGTGTCGTTTCCCGGCGGCAAGATCGATGCGGACGACGAGAGCCCGCTCGCGTCCGCTTTGCGCGAGGCGGATGAGGAAATCGGTCTTAAGCGCGACTTCGTCGAACCGCTCGGCTACCTCGATCTCTACATGACCACGCTCGGCTACCGCATCGTGCCGGTGCTCGCGCGCGTGAAGCCGGGCTTTTCGCTCTCGCTCAACGTGAGCGAGGTGGACGCGACCTTCGAGGTGCCGCTCGCCTTTGTCATGGATCAGGCCAACGTGCAGCGCCATGCGCGCGAATGGCAGGGGATGACGCGGCACTATTACGCCATCACCTTCGGCAAACACTACATTTGGGGCGTGACCGCTGGTATCCTGCGCAATCTGCACGAACGGATATATTCATGATCCGCATCGGCTTCACCGAGATCGCCCTGTTCGTGGCGCCGTTCGTGCTCTACGCGGTGTTCCTGTGGGCCACCAAGGCCGGCGTGATGGACGCCGAATCCTGGCCGCTGTCGCGCCTCGCCTGGCTCGCCATTGCGGCGCTGCTGCTGGTGGTCGGCAGCTTCATCTATTTCGCGCATTTCACCGGCTCGCCGCCGGGGTCAACCTACGTGCCAGCGCATATCGAGAACGGCAAATTCGTGCCGGGGCAAACCAGGTGAAAACTCTGCCAACAAGACACGACACGGACATTCCCCTCCCCACACGCGCTCTTGCGCGTGGCGGGGAGGGGAGACGCGAGTTCTCGCCATGACAACGAACGGCAAAACTCCGCGCAGCCTTGCCGGCGCCGTATGGCTGTCCGCTGGCCCGCTGGCGCGGCTGCTCGAAGTGCTCGACCGCGACGGCGAGGGGGCGCGCGCGGTCGGCGGCGCGGTGCGCAACGCGCTGATCGGTTTGCCGGTCGAGGAGATCGACGTCGCCACCACGGCGACCCCGGAGGAGGTGGTCCGACGTGTCACCGCCGCCGGCTTCAAGCCGGTGCCCACGGGCATCGAGCACGGCACCGTCACCGTCGTCATCGACAAGCATCCGTTCGAGGTGACCACGTTGCGTCAGGACGTGGAGACCTACGGCCGCCACGCCAAGGTCGCCTTCGGCCGCGACTGGCGGACGGACGCCGAGCGGCGCGACTTCACCATCAATGCGCTGTCGGCGGCGCGCGACGGCACGGTATACGACTATGTCGGCGGGCTCGACGACCTCGAGGCGCGCCGCGTGCGCTTCATCGGCGATCCGCAAAAGCGGATCGAGGAAGACTATCTGCGCATCCTGCGCTTCTTCCGCTTCCACGCCGCCTATAGCAACGGCGGCCATCCCGACGGCGAAGGCATGGCCGCCTGCATCGCCGGCCGCGACGGGCTCGACCAGTTGTCGCGCGAGCGCGTGCGCATGGAGACGATGAAACTCGTGGTGGCGCCACACGCGGTGCCCACGTTCATCGCCATGGCCGATTCCGGCCTGCTGCTGCGCGTGCTCGGCGGCATCGGTTACCTCGGGTCCTTCGAGAACATGGCCAAGGTCGAGGCGGCGGCGGGCTTGGCGCCCAACGCCGTGCGCCGGCTCGGCGCGCTTGCCGTCGCGGTCGCCGAGGACGCCGAGCGGCTGTGGCAGAAACTGCGGCTCGCCAATGCAGAGCACGAGCGACTCGCCTCGATGGCCGAGAACTGGCGGCAAATATCGCCGGCCGCGGGCGAGCAGGCGGCGCGCGCGCTGCTCTATCGCCTGCGCGCGCAGCATTACACCGACCGCGTGCTGCTCGCCTGGGCGCGTTCGCCGGCGACCGCGCACGATGCGGCCTGGCACGCGCTGGCGAGCCTGCCGCAGCGCTGGAACGCGCCAGTGTTTCCGCTCAAGGCGGCGGATTTCATTGCGCGCGGCGTGCAGAAGGGGCCGACGCTCGGCGCAGCGCTCGTCGCGGCGGAAGAGGCGTGGATCGCGGCGGGGTTTCCGGAAGATCCGGAGGAGCTTGATGCGATCGCGGTGACCGCTGCGCAGCAAAAATGAAAAGCCCCGGGCGCAATGCCCGGGGCCGATGACGCTACAACCCGCGTCTAGGGCGTCCAGAATTTGTAGTTTAGCCCTACGCGGACAATTTGCTCCCGGAAGCCGTTGACGTCGAACGCCGAGCCAAGCGGATTGGGATTTAAGAACGTTCGCGACGGAAGCTGAACGTACAAATACTCGAGCTTCGCAGACCAGTTCCCCGTGAAGGCGTATTCAACGCCGCCGCCAGCGGTCCAGCCCCAAAGCGTAGCGGTCTCGGAGGCGCTCACGGGAACCGTAGGGTCGGTGTCGGTGACCTTGAGGCTGGCAGTTGCGGCACCGCCCGTGGCGTAGATGAGCCAGTTCGTCAACGCGTACCCGAGACGGGCGCGATTGGTCATCAACCACGGCTCACGCACTTCGTGCTGGAAAGGCGCCGACGTGCTGGGCTCGGTGCCGTCGATGCTGGTCCAGGAGAAGTCACCCTCGTAGCCAAGCACCCAGTTCGGCGCGAATTGATAGTTGCAGCCCCACGCTCCATAAAGTAGTTTAGATATTCAGCTTACGGGCGGCGCGCCTGCGGTGGCACGGCGGCTTCCGCTCGCTTGACCCGAGTAGCCGGTTACGGCACGCAGCGTCGGCGCGTTTAGACACGCGCCTGCCGCCGCGACCGATCTCATGGACATCCTTTCCGGCTTTGCCGATGTACCGCTTTACCAGCTCTCGCTGGTCGCCGGCATTGCTTTGTTTGCCTCGGTCGTCGGCGGCGTGTCGGGCTACGGCACAGGCGCGCTGATGCCGCTGGTCTTGGTGCCGCTGATCGGCGCCGAGCCGGTGGTGCCGATCATCGCCATCTCGGCGATGCTCAGCAACACGAGCCGCCTGACCGCGTTTCGCCCATACGCCGACTTCCGCCGCGCGGCCATCGTGACCGCCTGCGCGGCGCCGACCTGCGTGCTGAGCGCGTGGGGCTACACGCGGCTGTCGAGCGCGGACGCGGCGCTGGTGATCGGCTCGATGCTGATCGCGAGCGTGCCGCTGCGGCGGCATTTGAAGAAGCGCGACTTCCAGGTCGGCGACGGCGGCTTGGCGCTGGCGTCGGTCGGCTACGGCGCGGTGGTTGGCGGCACCGCCGGCTCCGGCGTGATCCTGCTGTCGCTGCTGATGGCGGCAGGCGTCAGCGGCGCCGGCGTGATCGCGACCGACGCCGCAGTGTCGATCGTCATCGGCGTCGTGAAGGTGTCGGTGTTCGGCATCGCCGGCGTGTTGAGCGCGCAGGTGATCGCCTTCGCGCTGTTGATCGGCATCGTGGCGCTGCCGGGCGCGTTCCTGGCGCGGCGCTTCGTCGAGCGCATGCCAGTGCATGTGCACACCGCGATCCTCGACGTGGTGGTGCTCTTGGGCGGCGCTGTGATGGTGGGGGCGGCATTGCGTGGCTGAGGCCGCACTGCATAATTTACGCGTTGGCTATTTCGTCGACCGACACTAGCAGCTACTTTTACGTGCAGACATTTTGTCCGGACGGCCGACAAGCGGCCAGGGCTCGCTAGGGGGGTAGTGTCATGTTCGTTGCATCGCGTGCCGCATTACTGGCGGCAGTTGTTGTTCTTGCGCGGGTGCAGTGAGCAGGTCGCGACCCATCACGGCCACTTCACCACCGGCGGCATCGACGACAGGATCAATTCGACGTTGCCGCCGGTGCGCAGGCCGAAGATGGTGCCGCGGTCGTAAAGTAGGTTGAATTCGACATAGCGGCCACGGCGCACGAGCTGCTCCTCGCGCTCGGCCTCGCTCCACGGCGTGGTGAAATTATTGCGCACCAGGCCCGGATAGACGCCGAGGAACGTGCGGCCGACGTCCTGCGTGAAGGCGAAGGTCGCGTCCCAGTCGGTTTCCAGGTAATCGTAGAAGATGCCGCCGATGCCGCGCATCTCGTTGCGGTGCTTGAGGAAGAAATAGTCGTCGCACCACTTCTTGTATTTGTCGTAGGGCGCGACGCTCGCGTGCGCGTCGCAGGCCGCCTTCATCGCGGCGTGGAAGGCGAGCGTGTCGGGATCGTCCTGCGTGCGGCGTTTGTTGAGCACCGGCGTGAGATCCGCGCCGCCGCCGAACCAGGCTTTGCTGGTGACGACAAACCTTGTGTTCATGTGCACCGCCGGCGCGTGCGGGTTCTCCGGATGCGCGATCAATGAAATGCCGGAAGCCCAGAAGCGCGGATCCTTATCGGCGCCGGGGATCTCCTTGCGGAATTCCGGGGCGAATTCGCCGTAGACGGTCGAGCAGTGCACGCCGACCTTCTCGAAGACGCGGCCCCGCATCATCGACATCACGCCGCCGCCGCCGGGTTGCCCGCTGTGATCGGTGCGCGACCACGGCGTGCGCGTGAAGCGGCCGGTTTTGCGCTCGGCAAGCGGTGCGCTGGCCGGCAGCGCGTCCTCGACCGCCTCGAGGCCCGCGCAGATGTCGTCGCGCAAGCTCTCGAACCAGGTTCGTGCGCGGGTCTTGCGGGCTTCGATTTGGCTCGGAATCCATCACTTGATTCCAAGCTTGGCCTTGACCGCGCCGAGGTCGCCGGCGGTGAAGCCCCGCGCGCAATCGCGATCGAATTCGGCGACCGCGGCGTCGTAGGCCTTTTGCTTCTGCTGGTACAGCGGGAATTCGGCCTTGAATTTTTTCGCCAGTTCCTCGTGACGGATGACGCGTTTCTGGAAGGCGTTGAGCCCGGGCTCGTCGTAGCCGCCCAGCATCGGGATTTCGCCGTTGATCTGGTTTTCCAGGAACATGGCTTCGGCGGTTTCGCGGTCGATGGCGGCGATTTCGTAGTCGATCGCGGTGCCGGTCGTGTCGAGCTCGCGCGCCTTAAGCAGGCAGGCTTCCAGCGCGAGCGGGCTCATTGCCGGCTGGCCGGGCGCGACCGGCGCGCGGGCCAGCAATTCGGCGAGCAGAGGCCGCGCGGCCTGCGCGTTTCCGGCGCCGAGCAGAAGCGCCGCGGGCAGGGCGGCAATGGCCAGGAATTTCTGAAGGTTCATGCGGGCAATAATATCACCGGGCGAAGCCGGCCGTCTGCCGCAGCGCCTCGCCGGCGATCATGGCGACCGCCATCGCAACGTTGAGTGAACGCAGGCCTTCGCGCATCGGGACACACAGGCGGACGTTGGCGGCGGCATGCACAGCCTCCGGTACCCCGGCGCTTTCGCGGCCGAACAGCAGCACCTGGTCATCGGCGAAGGCGTGGTCGAGGTAGCTTCGCGCGGCGGCCGTGGTCAGCAGCACCAGCTTGAGTTGGGCGGCGCGCCGCCAGTCCTCGAATGCGGCAAACGAGCCGTGGCGGTTAATAGCGACCTGGTCGAGGTAATCCATGCCGGCCCGGCGGAAGGCACGGTCGGTGACCGGGAACCCGGCCGGCTCGATAATATGGGCTTCGGCGCCCAAACAGGCACAGAGCCGCAGAATCGTTCCGGTGTTCTGCGGAATGTCCGGCTCGTAAAGGGCGATCCGCATTGGCGGGCCTGTCGATTTTTTCCGGTTGTTCCCGAGGTAACCCGCTCTAGACGAACGGTTTATGCGACTTATCGGCACTGGGCGGATAGCGGGCTTGCGCAAATACCGCAAGGGTGCCAATAAAACGTCACCGCAGCGCCGTCCTGTCTTGCTCAGGGCTGCCGCAAACGGTCCGCCCCGCCGCCGCAGGACTTGGTCCTCGGCTCAAAGCTGCGGGCGGATGACTAAGCCAGCCGGGGGAGAGGGCCTAAGAAGTGACGACCGTGTCTTCGGCGGAGCACTCGCGCCGCGACTTTCTTTATATCGCCACCGGCGCCGTCGGCGCGGTCGGTGCCGCCGCGGTCCTGGTGCCGCTGATCGCACAGATGAACCCCGATGCCTCGACGATTGCCGCGGGCGCGCCGGTGGAAATCGACCTGGCGCCGATCGCCGATGGGCAGATCGTCAAGGTGTTCTGGCGCTCCAAGCCGATCTTCATCTTCCACCGCACCAAAAAGGAGATCGAGGAGGCGCAGAACGTCGCCGTCTCGAGCCTGCCCGATCCGGAGCCCGATTCCGCACGCGTGAAGCCGGGCCACGAGCAGTGGCTGGTGGTGATCGGCATCTGCACGCATCTCGGCTGCATCCCGCTCGCCCACCAGGGCGAGTATGACGGCTGGTTCTGCCCCTGCCACGGCTCGCAATACGACACGGCCGGCCGTATCCGCAAAGGGCCGGCGCCGAAGAATCTGTTCCTGCCGCCTTACGCCTTCATCTCCGACACCAAGATCCGGATCGGCTGATCCGCGACGGAATTGTTCTCAAAGGTTCGATTTATGAGCGGACATTCGACTTACCAGCCGACCAATCCGGCATTGCAGTGGCTGGAGAAGCGCCTGCCGATCGGCGGCCTAATCCATTCCTCATTCGTCGCCTATCCGACGCCGCGCAACCTGAACTACTGGTGGACGTTCGGCGGCATCCTCTCGTTCATGCTCGGCGTGCAGATCATCACCGGCATCATCCTGGCGATGCACTACACCCCGCATGTCGACCTCGCCTTCAGGTCGGTCGAGACGATCATGCGCGACGTCAATTTCGGCTGGCTGCTGCGTTATCTGCACGCCAACGGCGCCGCCATGTTCTTCCTCGCCGTCTACATCCACATGTTCCGCGGCATGTATTACGGCTCCTACAAGGAGCCGCGCGAGGTGCTGTGGATCCTCGGCGTCATTCTTTACCTGCTGATGATGGCCACCGGCTTCATGGGCTACGTGCTGGTCTGGGGCCAGATGAGCTTCTGGGCGGCGACCGTGATCACCAATTTGTTCTCGGCCATCCCCGTCGTCGGCGACACCATCGTCACCTGGCTGTGGGGCGGCTACGCGGTCGGCAATCCGACGCTCAACCGCTTCTACTCGCTGCACTACCTGCTGCCGTTCGTGATCGCCGGCGTGGTGGTGCTGCACGTGTGGGCGCTGCATGTGGTCGGGCAGAACAATCCGACCGGCATCGAGCCGAAGTCGGACAAGGACACCGTGCCGTTCACGCCCTATGCGACGGTCAAGGACGGATTCATCATCGTCTGCTTCTGCCTGCTCTACGCCTGGTTCGTGTTCTATATCCCGAACTTCCTCGGCCATCCGGACAACTACATCCCGGCCAACCCGGCGGTGACGCCGTCCGAGATCGTGCCCGAATGGTATTACCTGCCGTTCTACGCGATCCTGCGCTCGATCCCGAACAAGCTGCTCGGCGTCATCGCGCTGTTCTCCTCGATCGGCATCCTCGCCTTCCTCCCCTGGCTCGATACCTCGAAAGTGCGCTCGGCGCGCTACCGGCCGCTGTTCCGCCAGTTCTTCTGGCTGTTCGTGATCGCGGCGGTGGGCTTAGGCTGGCTCGGTTCCAAGCCGCCGGAGGGCATCTACGTGATCCTGGCGCGCGTGTTCACCTTCTACTACTTCGCCTATTTCCTGATCGTCCTGCCGCTGCTCGGCATCTTCGAGAAGACCAAGCCGCTGCCGAACTCGATTTCGGAATCGGTGTTGGGCGCCAAGGCGTGAGGACGGTCATGACCATGCATCGCGCCATCTTCGCCCTTGTGCTTGCCGGCTCGCTCGTCGCGATCGCGCAGCCCGCTTCCGCGCAAACGACCGAGCAGGTACCGCCGCCGCGGCAGAAATGGTCGTTCGCCGGCCCGTTCGGCAAATACGACGAAGGACAGCTCCAGCGCGGCTTCAAGATTTACCGCGAGGTCTGCTCGAACTGCCATTCGATCGACATGCTGTCCTTCCGCAATCTGTCGGATCCGGGCGGACCCGGCTTCACCGAGGCGCAGGCCGAGGCGGTCGCCGCCGAGTACAAGATCAAGGACCTCGACGACCAGGGCAACCAGATCGAGCGGGCGGGCCGGGCGGCCGACCATTTCCCGGCGCCGTTTGCCAACGAGCTCGCCGCCAAGGCCGCGAACGGCGGCACCGCGCCGCCCGACATGTCGACGCTGGCCAAGGCGCGCAGCTACGGCCGTGGCTTCCCCTGGTGGGCGGTCGATATGATCACGCAATACCAGGAGCAGGGGCCGGACTACATCGCGGCCATCGTGAACGGCTTCAAGGACGCGCCGAAGGGCTTCAACCTGCCGCCGACCGGCCACTACAACGAATATTTCCCCGGCCACAACATCGCCATGCCGCCGCCGTTGCAGGACGGGCAGGTGAAATATGACGACGGCTCGCCGGAGACCGTGGCGCAGTATTCCAAGGACGTCGCGGCCTTCCTGATGTGGGCGGCCGAGCCGCACCTCGACGCGCGCAAGCGCATCGGCTTCCAGGTGATGGTATTCCTGTTGGTGTTCGCCGGACTGATGTACTTCACCAAGAAGAAGGTCTGGTCGGCGGTGCACTGAACGGCGCAATAGCCTCTTGACGCTGGGGCCCGGTTTCGGGCCCCTTCGTTTTTCAGGGACGGTGGTTGAGGCGGCCATGACCAAAGCGGTGCTCGGCATCATCGGCGGCTCCGGCATCTACGATCTGCCGGGCCTGGAGAACGTGCGCGAGCAGCGCATCCCCAGCCCCTGGGGCGAGCCGTCCGGCGCCTTGCGCATCGGCGACATCGGCGGCCTGCCGGTGGTGTTCCTGCCGCGCCACGACAGGGGTCATCGCCTTTCTCCGTCCGACATCAACTACCGGGCCAATATCGACGTGCTCAAGCGCGCCGGCGTCACCGACCTGGTGTCGCTGTCGGCCTGCGGCTCGTTCAAGGAAGAATTGCTGCCCGGCACCTTCGTGCTGGTCGATCAGTTCGTCGACCGCACCTACAAGCGCGAGAGCTCGTTCTTCGGCAAGGGGCTGGTGGCGCATGTGTCGATGGCGCACCCGGTCAGCCCGCGTCTGCGCGCCCGCATCGGCGAAGCAGCGCTGCTCGAAGGCATCGAGCCGAAATTCGGCGGCACTTACGTTTGCATGGAAGGCCCGCAGTTCTCCACACTGGCCGAGAGCCTGACCTACAAACAGCTCGGCTATTCGGTGATCGGCATGACCAACATGCCGGAGGCCAAGCTCGCGCGCGAGGCGGAGATTTGTTACGCCACCGTCGCCATGGTGACCGATTTCGACTGCTGGCACCCCGACCACGACGCCGTCACCGTGCAGGATATCATCAAAGTGCTCTTGGAAAACGCCGAACGCGCCAAGCGCATGGTGGCGCGGCTGGCGCAGGATTTCCCGCGCGAGCACGAGCCCTGTCCGATCGGCTCGGACCGCGCGCTCGATACCGCGCTGATCACCGCGCCCCACGCGCGAGATCCCGAGCTGATCGCCAAGCTCGATGCGGTGGCGGGCAGGGTGCTAAAAGGATAGAGCCATGAAGTCTCCAGCGTTTGATAACGACCTCAAGACCGCGATCCGCACGATCCCCGACTATCCGAAGCCGGGCATCATGTTTCGCGACATCACCACGCTGCTCGGCGACGCACGCGCGTTCCGCCGCGCGGTCGACGAGCTGGTGCAGCCCTGGGCCGGCATGAAGATCGACAAGGTCGCCGGCATCGAGGCGCGCGGCTTCATCCTCGGCGGGGCGGTGGCGCACCAGATTTCGGCCGGCTTCGTGCCGATCCGCAAGAAGGGCAAGCTGCCGCACAAGCGGGTGAGCGTCGCCTACGCGCTGGAATACGGCGAGGACATGATCGAGATGCACGCCGACGCGCTGGTCGCGGGCGAGCGCGTGGTGCTGGTGGACGATCTGATCGCCACCGGCGGCACGGCGGAGGCGGCGGTGAAGCTGCTGCGCCAGCTCGGCGCCGACGTGCTGGCCGCCTGCTTCGTCATCGACCTGCCGGACCTCGGCGGCGCCGACCGGCTGCGCAAGCTCGACGTGCCGGTGCGCACGCTGATCTCGTTCGAGGGGCATTAGGCATGGCGGCACTAATGCGGTTTCGCCGCGGGATGTTCGCGCTGGCGGTGGAAGTCGAGGATTTTTTGAGCCACCGCCTGGTGCAGGCGCGCAAACGACGTTTCGTGTTGTTTGATATCGTCTGGAGAACGCGGGTTTTCCCTGGCGCCGAGCGCAAGGATGGCCTTCGTCGTTTGCCAGGAAAGCCCGGTCGCTTTCGCCAAAATCAATATGATTTCGGCATTGTCGTCCTTCAGTTTGCTTTCGATGAAGTCGGCCGGCATGTCCGACAGGCGCGCGAGCGTGGCGATAGCCGCTTCGAAGCGCCCGGCCGTCGCAAACGTCTCAAGTTTTTCGATTTCGGATTTTTCCGACAGCTTCTCGGAGCCGTCCTGCACCCGCACGGTCTCATGTTGCGTGGGCTGGCTGGCGGCTTTCGCTCGGATGATCTCGGTCGCGCTGCCCACGGCACGGCGGATCTCACTGCCGGGCGTGCGGATTCTCCGCCACGAGTTTGCTGCGAACGACGTCCGATGCGGTTTCAATCAGCTTCTCGAATAATTGCGGTGGAAGGTCGGGCCGCGCGCCGACGCATGTGGCAAGCAAGTCATCGCCTTTCGAACGATTGACTAGAATTGCGAATCCGCCGCTGGAGAATTTTGCCGCGGCATTTTTCGCCGTGCTCAAGACAACCTGCTGATCGCCGCGCTCGACGAGGATGTCGGTGACCGGCTCGGTCAGCGTCTTTCGGCGCGAGATCGCCAGGAGATGCTCCTGACTCTTGGTCTTGGCGCATTTTATCAGCGTCGCCTCGTCGAGCCGCTCGCCTTGGATGAGAACCGGGGAGGCGATATCGATTGCGTCATCGCAGGCGAGGATGCCGAGAATCTTCGGCGGCGCATTCGCATACGGACCGAGGCGGATTGCGAGCAAGGCCCGCGCGGATTCCTCTATTGTCGCCACGAGGCGGACGAAGACCTCGTCAATCAGAGCAATTTCGTCGTCGGAATATTGATCGGCGTTGACGAGATACAGGTCCGTGAGTTGCCGGACCATCTCGGCGCGCCGGTGGTCCGTGCTTCGCGTGATTGCGCGATCGATTTCGCGCAGGAACGGGAGGGGCGTACTCATAACTGTAACCACGTCCTGTGGCTGGCCAAGTTCGGCCTGGAAATGGCTCTTCAACTGAACGTGGCCGATCGTGAAATTACGGCCATTCTTCTTAATAATCGTTAAAGCATGACCGTCGGCGCTGCCGGCGGCGCCCTTAAGCGCGACAATCAGCTAGTTTTGCCGCGGCCCCCACGGTCCCGGCGCTCCGGGCGGGCCGGGCCGGGCTCCGGGCCCCACGGGCCCTGCTGCGCAGGGGGCTGTTCCGGCTCGCTCCAGGGTCCTTCCGGCACCGACTGATGCTCGACCTGCGCCTGCTGTTCCGGGGGTTCGAGCGCGAGCGGTCCCGGATCATGTCCGCCGGCATATTTCACCAGCGCCTCGATGCGCTTCTCGACCGGCGGATGCGTGTCGAAAATATTGGAGAAGCCCTCGCGCGGATTGTCGATGCACATCTCCATCACCGCCGAATTGGCGCCGGGGATTTCGCCGCGTCCCTCGATCTTGCGCAGCGCCGAGATCATGGCGTCGGGGTTCTTGGTCAGTTCTACGGAGCCCGAGTCGGCGAGGTATTCGCGCTGGCGCGACAGCGCGAAGCGGATGACGATCGACAGGATCCAGACCAGCGCGATCAAGGCGATGGCGATGACGATGGCGATGCCGGCGCCGCCGCCGCGTTCGCTGTCGCGCGAGCGCCGGCCGCCGCCCCAGAATATGTTCTGGAAGAAGATGCGGAACACCAGTTCGCCGAAGAAGCCGAGAACGCCGGCGATCACCATCGCGACCACCATCATGCGCACGTCGCCGTTGCGGATGTGGGTAAGTTCGTGGCCGAGCACCGCTTCGATTTCCTGATCGTTGAGCGCCTCGATGAGCCCGTGCGTCACGGTGATGGAATACTGCTTCTCGTTCATGCCGGTGGCGAAGGCATTGAGCGCCTCGTCGTCGGCGATGCGCAGCGTCGGCGTGGTGATGCCGCGTGAGATGCAGAGATTTTCTAGCAGATTGTAGAGCCGCGGCTGTTCCGCCGGCGTCACCGGCTGTGCGCCGGTGACTGCGTCGATCATCGACTGGTGGAACTTGTAGGCGATGAAGATCCAGATCACCGTACCGACGGTGGCAAAGGGCAGCGCCTTGATGAAGTCGAACGCTGCGGCGCGCATCAGGTAATCGAGCGGCGGACTGCCGTAGTAGCCATTATAGTTGTGCGAGGTGAACGCTTCGGCGAGCAGCGCGCCGGCGAACACCATCACATAGACCAAAAAGAACAGGCCGATCAGCAGCGCGATTGAGCGGCGCTTGTTCGACTGGATGTGGGTATAGAGACCGTAGGCGGCCATCGGTGGCTTCCTTTACCTCCCCCTGGAGGGGGAGGTCGGCGTGCGAAGCACGCCGGGTGGGGGTGATCTGGTGGGCGCCGCGAAGGCACCCCACCCCGGACCGCTTCGCGGTCCGACCCTCCCCCTATAGGGGAGGGTGCTAGAACTTCACGCTCGGCGCCTGCTCGAGTTGCGCGCGGTCAGAGCCGACGTCGAAGAACGGACGCTGCGCAAAACCGAAGATGCCGGCGAACAGCGAGGCCGGGAACACCTGGATGCCGGTATTGTACTCCTGCACCGCGTTGTTGAAGAAGCGGCGCGAGGCGGCGAGCTTGTTCTCGATGTCGGATAGGTCGCTCTGCAACTGCTGGAAGTTCGCGTTGGCCTTCAGGTTCGGATAGTTCTCCGACAGCGCGAACAGCTTACCCAGTGCGCCGGTAAGCATATTTTCGGCGGCGACCTTCTGCTCGACCCCGGGCGCGGCGATAGCGGTATTGCGGGCCTGGATGACGGCCTCCAAGGTTCCGCTCTCATGTGCGGCATAACCCTTTACCGTCTCCACCAGATTGGGGATCAGGTCGTGGCGCTGCTTGAGTTGCACGTCGATGTCGGCGAAGGCCTGATTGGTCCTCTGCCGCATGGCGACGAGGCCGTTGTAGACGCTGATCGCCCAGATCACGATCACGACAATGACGCCGATGACGACCCAGCCGGTGATGGACATGGAACCGCTCCTCACAAAAAGTTCTGACGGAACAAGCCTAGCCTAGATGGGTACCGTGCCGCCAACGGCAACGGGGTAAGGCTCCGCCAAAACTGATGCGATCGACCGGCAGCCGCTTAACCGGCTGATGTTGCAAAAAAAGACCCCGGGCCGGAGCCCGAGGTCTTTTCGCCAGACGGCTATTCGGGGGGTATGGGGGGAGCCGCCCGACTGAAATCCACGTGCCGTCAACGTCAGAAACGGGCTTTGGTTCCTCGCCCCGTACCGATCACAGAGACTTTATTCGACAGGCCCGGGCCGTCTTTAGACGGTCACGATTGGCGAGTTCCATAGACGCCGGTGGGGACGAACAGTGTCGGAGGGCCCGATGTTGAGCTCTGTGATGATCATGTGTCCCGAGACCGGCCGCGCGGTTTCGACCGCGATCGAGGTCGAGTCGAGCGTATTCCGCAAATTGCCGAAGGTCGCCGCCCGCATGCATTGTCCGGCTTGCGGCGGCGAACACGTCTGGTCGGTGGGTTCCGCCTGGCTTGCGGGACAGCCGCGGCTGGTGGAACTGCCCGCGCAGGAGATCGAAGTGGCTTAGTTATTTTTGCGCATGATCTTTTCCGAAAACCGGTACGCTTCCCGGATCAAGTCCGGGACAGGCTTTTTCGGGATCATGCGCTAGCCCGCCTCGCGGAACCGCACCGCGGCTTCGAGATCGACCGACACCAACTGCGACACCCCGCGTTCGGCCATGGTGACGCCGTAGAGCCGGTTCATGCGCGCCATGGTGATCGGGTTGTGGGTGATGATCACGAACCGTGTGTCGGTCGACTTCGTCATCTCGTTGAGCAGGTCGCAGAAGCGTTCGACGTTGTGATCGTCGAGCGGCGCGTCCACTTCGTCCAGCACGCAGATCGGCGCCGGATTGGTGAGGAACACCGCGAAGATCAGCGCCAGCGCGGTCAGCGCCTGCTCGCCGCCCGACAATAGCGAGAGCGTCGAGGGCTTCTTGCCCGGGGGCTTGGCCAGGATTTCGAGGCCGGCCTCCAGCGGATCGTCGCTTTCGATCAGTTGCAGCTCGGCGGTGCCGCCGCCGAACAGGCGGTTGAACAGGTGCTGGAAGTGCGTGTTGACCTGCTGGAACGAAGCCAGCAGCCGCTCGCGCGCCTCGCGGTTGAGGCTCTGGATGCCTTGCCGCAGTTTGCCGATCGCCTGCACCAGGTCGTCGCGCTCGGCGGTGAGCGTGGTGTGCTGGGTCTCGACCTCGCGCAATTCCTCTTCGGCGCGCAAGTTGACCGCGCCCAGCCGCTCGCGCTCGCGGCGCAGCCGTTCCAGTTTTTCTTCGATCTCAGTCAGTTCGGGAAGTGCCTCGCCGTCTTTGATCTCGGCCAGTTCCGCGACCTCGGCCGGCTCGATCTCCAGCATGTCGTGGATTTCGCGGCCGATGTCGGCGAGGCGGCGCTTGGCGCCTTCGAAGCGCTCCTCGGCGCGGGCGAGCTCTTCGCGCGCGGCGCTCGCCGCTTCCAAAGCGGCGCGGGCGTCACGGTCGGCTTCGGCGAGCGCGGCTTCGGCCGCGGCCAGACGATCGGCGCAGGCGCGCCGTTCGGCTTCCGCCTTGGCGACTTCGCCGATCAGGGCGTGGCGCTTCTCGGCAAAAATCTGCGGCGCGTTCTCCAGCTCCGCGCGGTCGCGCTTGGCCTCGGCGATGCGCTGGTCGAGCGTGGCGATCTGATTGTGCGCGCCGTCGCGGCGCCCGATCCAGCCGGCGCGGTCGGTGGCGAGCGCGGCTAGCCGCTTGTCGGCGATTTCCGCCTCGCGCACGATCGCCTGCTGCTCGGCGCGCACTTCGGCGAGCGTCGCGCGCTTGCCCGTGATGTTGTCGCGCACGGCGGCGAGCTTGCTTTCCAGTTCGCCGGCGGGGGCGAGCCCCGCGAGCGCGCGCTCGGCCTCGGCCTTGGCGGCGCTCGCCTCGTCGCGGCTGGCGGTCAGGCGCGTGCGCGCTTCGGCGAGCGCCGACAGCCGCGCCGCCTGGCGATTGAGGTCGCGTTCTCGCGCGCGCGTTTCGCTTTCCGCGTGGCCGGCGGCATCGAAGGCCGCTTGCGCGGCTTCGAGCGCGCGCGCGCTTGCCGTCCACTTCGGCGCGCGCGGTGGCGAGCTCGGTGTCGATTTCCTCCAGACGGCCGCGCTGCGCCAGACGCCGCGCCGCGCCGGTTGGGGCGTGGGCTGCCGCGACATAACCATCCCAGCGCCACAGATCGCCTTCGCGCGAGACCAGCCGCTGGCCGGTCTTGAGCGTGGCGGAGAGCTTGGCGCCGGTCTCGCGATCGACCACGCCGATCTGCGCCAGCCGGCGGGCGAGCTGCTCCGGCGCCTTGACAAAGCGCGCCAGCGGCTCGGCGCCTTCCGGCAGCGCCGGGTCGCTCGGATCGATCGGTGCTTTCGACCAGTGCATCGGCGCCGAGGCGTCGACCGGCGCATCGAGATCGTCGCCGAGGGCTGCGCCCAGCGCCTTCTCGTAGCCCTTGTCGACCGAGACATGGTCGATCACCGGCGGCCACAGATTGCGCGTCTCCAGCGACAGCATCTGGCCGAGCGTCTTGGCCTCGGTCTCCAGCCGCTGCACGCGCTTTTCGGATTCGCTCAAAGCGGCGCGCGCGGCTTCGAGCATCCGCCCGCGCGTTGTGGTGCGCGGCCTCGGCGGCGACCGCGGCGGCTTCCGCCTCGGTCAGCGCCGCCTGCGCGCCTTCGACCGCGGCGGCCAGCGGGAGCCGGGCCGGAGCTCTCAGCGTCGCCAATTCGCGTTCGATTTCCGCGATCTCCGCCGCGATACGGGCGACGCGCTCGCCTTGCTCGCGCGCGGCGTTCTCGTGAGCTGGTGGCGCTGGGCGGTGAGATCGGCGAGCGCGGTGGTGAGATCGCTGAAAATTTTCTCGGCGGCATTGAGCTCGCCATCGGCCGCCGCCACTTTGGCGTCGACGCCGCTGCGGCGGCCGGCGCTTTCGGCCGCCTCCTGGCGGAGCGCCGCTTCCTCGGCGGCCAGTCGCGCGAGCGCGGCTTCGGCGTCGGCGGCGAGCTTCTTCTCGCGCTCGCCGTCGGCGGCGAATTGCACCAGCCGCAGATCGAGCTCGGCGATGCGGTCCTTGGCGCGCGCTTCCTCGCGGTCGAGGTCCTGCAGCGCGACGTTGAGCCGGTGCAGCGCGGCGCCAGCGCGCGCTTCGGCCTCGCGCAGTTCGGGCAGCGCGGCGGCGGCGAGCGCCTGGCGCTTGGAGGCTTCGGCTTCCGCGCCGACGCGGGTCGGCGACCTCGCGCACGCAGACGTCCTTGGCGTGCTCGGCTTCGGCGACCTCGGCGGTCGCGGCGGTCCAGCGCAGATGATAGAGCGTCGCCTCCGACTTGCGCACTTGCGCCGACACGGTGCGATAGCGGATCGCCTGCCGCGCTTGCTTTTTCAGCCCGTCGATCTGGGCGGCGAGCTGGCCGATCACGTCCTCGATGCGCAGCAGATTGGTTTCCGCCGCCTTCAGCCGCAATTCGGCCTCATGCCGGCGGGCGTGCAGGCCGGCGACGCCGGCGGCTTCTTCCAGCACGCGGCGGCGCTGCTCGGGCTTGGCCTGGATGATCTCGCCGATGCGGCCCTGATGCACCAACGCCGGCGAGCGCGCGCCGGTCGAGGCGTCGGCAAAGAGGATCTGTACGTCGCGGGCGCGCACCTCGCGGCCGTTGATGCGGTAGGTGGAGCCGGCCTCGCGCTCGATGCGGCGCGCGATGTCGATGCTTGTCCTCATCGTTGAACGCGGCCGGCGCCGAGCGCTCGGCATTGTCGATCGAGATCGCCACCTCGGCATTGTTGCGCGCCGGGCGGTTATTGGTGCCGGAGAAAATGACATCGTCCATCGAGGAGGCGCGCATGGATTTGTAGCGAGGACTCGCCCATCACCCAGCGCAGCGCTTCGACCAGATTGGATTTGCCGCAGCCGTTCGGCCCGACCACGCCGGTCAATCCCGGCTCGATCAGGAAATCGGTCGGCTCGACAAACGACTTGAATCCGAGCAGGCGCAGCCGCGTAAGTTTCATAGGTTCAGGCCTCGATTTCTTCGCGCAGACCGGTCGAAGGGCAAAGCCCGGTATGCGTCCGGCGCGGTCTTGCGTTTGGCAAAATCGTAATCCTGTCCGGGGGATAGCCCCGAAGCTGGTTGGCTTGTGCCGCATCGGCCGGAGAATGAATCGCCGCGCTCGCTTGAGCAACAGGACAACGGCCGGGAAGCAGCGGTTTTCCAGACCTTTCGGTCAGCGCGCGGTAGAATTGGCGCCGGCGCGGCGCCCGTGCCGCGCCGAAAAACCCTTATCCGCCCTTGAGATAGGGGTCGATCACCTTGGCAAAATCCTCGATCGAGACGGCGCCGGTGACTTGCGTCCCATTGATGAAAAATGTCGGGGTCGACTCGACCTTGAACTGCTTCATGGCGCGCTGGCGCACGCTTTCCATGGCGTCCCAGGCCTTCTGATTCGTCAGGCAGGCGTTGAAATTCCTGCTCGGTGAAGCCGGCCTGCTTGGCGATCGCCATCAGCGGCGGGATCGGCTTTTCGACCGCCCAGGTGCGCTGCTGGCGGAACAGCGTGTCGATCATGGAGTAATATTTGTTCTTGTCGTCCTTGCCGGCGCAATGCGCCAGCACGAAGACCGCGCCGGCCAGATTGTCGAGCGGGAAGTCGCGCAGGATGTAGCGGACCTTGCCGGTGTCGATGTAGCGCTTCTTGAGTTCCGGGAAGGTCGTCTCCTGGAAATGCGCGCAGTGCGGGCAGGTCATCGAGGCATATTCGATGATGGTGACCGGCGCCTTGTCGTCGCCCAAGGCCAGGTCGGGCAGCGCATCCGGTTTCATCAGGTCGGCGACCGGGACATTATCTCCGCCAGCGCCTGCGCCCGGGAACGGCGGCAGCGCGGAGGCGCCGAGCACGGCGAGGCGAGCGCCACGGCGGCGGTGCTCTGGCAAAACTCGCGGCGGGTGATCTGCAACTGAAACTCCGTGGGCTTATGACCGAGGTTCCGAAAGGGCACTTGGCTAGCTCGATACGACAATTGTGGCAATGGCGGGCCGCTCTGCCAAGGGCGCGGCAAGCCTCACTTTCGCTTGATGGCCGCGCCCAGGCGGGCAAGCGCCTGGCGCAAATCCTCGTCTTCGATCGGCGGGCAGGCTGGCGGCGATGCGGGCGGCGACCTCCGGATCGAGCGGCGGCGGCGGGGTGGGCCGCTCGCGCCGGCGCAGCGGCGCCTGCCGCAACGCGATGCGGCCGATCGCCTGCCAGCCGAAGAAGCGGTTGACCCGCTCCAGGATCACCGCCGACAGATGCTGGATTTCGAGCGCCGCCGGGCCTTCCACCCGCAGCACCAGCGTGGCCGGTTCCGGCGCGTCCTCGCCGATTGCGCGCGGCCAGTTGATCTTCATCGGCTCGCTATGGGCGGCGATTTCTGGTCCGGCGATATCGGCCCAGCGCGCGATGATTTCGGTCGAGGCGAAGCCCTGCGCCTTCAGGCTGTCGCTCAAGGTCGGCGCCCGCGAATTCGGAAAGCGGCCGGGGAAAACTGCGCGAGGGGCTTGTTCATTTGAGATTTTCCATGCGCATGATCTGATCCGAAAACCGGTACCCACTTTTCGGGATCATGCGCGCATGAGCGTAGCAGTCCGATTGCCGCGGCGGAAGAAAGCCAGGCGCGCCGGATCCGGCCGATCTGCTGGCCTGGTACGACCGCCACCGCCGCGTGCTGCCCTGGCGCGCGCGGCGCGGCGAGACGGCCGACCCGTACCGGGTCTGGCTGTCGGAGATCATGCTGCAGCAGACCACCGTGAAGACGGTCGCGCCCTATTACGCGAAATTTCTGGCGCGCTGGCCGACGGTCGAAGCGCTTGCCGCAGCGAGCCTCGACGACGTGCTGCGCGCCTGGGCCGGGCTCGGCTATTACGCGCGCGCCCGCAATTTGCACGCCTGCGCGCAAAGCCGTGGTCGAGCGGCACGGCGGAAAATTTCCCGAAGCGACTTCGACGGCGCTGCGCGCGCTGCCGGGCATCGGCGACTATACCGCGGCGGCGGTGGCGGCGATCGCGTTCGACGCGCCGCGCGGTGCCGGTCGACGGCAATGTCGAGCGCGTGGTGACGCGGCTGTTCGCGGTCGAGGAGGAATTGCCGGCGGCCAAGCCGGAGATCAAGCGGCTGGCGGCGTCCTTGCTGCCGGCGCGCCGCGCCGGCGATTTCGCGCAGGCGCTGATGGATCTCGGCGCCACCATCTGCTCGCCGAAGCGGCCGGCCTGCGCGCTCTGCCCGTGGAACGAGGCGTGTCGCGCCTTCGCGCGCGGCGATCCGGAGACGTTTCCGCGCAAGGCGCGCAAACGCGAAGGCAAATTGCGGCGCGGCGCGGCCTTTGTCGTCGTGCGCGCCGATGGCCGCGTGCTGCTGCGCTCGCGGCCCGGAAAAAGGATTGCTCGGCGGCATGACCGAAGTGCCGGGCAGCGAATGGTCGCACGATTTCGATGTCGCGCAGGCGCTGCGCAGCGCGCCGCGCTTAAGAGGCGCCAAGTGGCGGCGGCTCGCCGGCGTCGGTGCGGCCATGTGTTCACGCATTTTCCGCTCGAGCTTGCGGTGTTCACCACGCAGGTCGCTCGCCGCAACGCCAGCGCCGAAGGGCGCGCGCTGGGTGAAGATTGCCGATTTGCCGGGCGAGGCGTTGCCGAACGTGATGCGCAAGGTGCTGGCGCACGCGCTCGACCGGGAGCCGGGTCATGGCCGATAAAGGCATTCTGGCGATCTTCAACGACTGCGCGCGCCGGCCGCGAGGCCGAATTCGAGGCCTGGTTTCAGGGCGAGCATCTGCAGGAACGCCTGGCGGTGCCCGGCTTCCTGTTCGGGCGGCGCCACCAGGCAATTTCCGGCAGCAGCGGCTATTTCAATTTCTATCTGGTCGAGTCGCCCGCCGTTCTGATGTCGAAGCCCTATCTCAAGCGGCTCGACCATCCGACGCCGATGACGCGCAAGGTAATGTCGGAGATTTTCATCAACATGAACCGCACCATTTGCCATCGAACGCTGCGGCTTGGCGCCTTCCGCGGCGCTTATGCCGCCACGGCGCGCTTCAATGAGGCGCCGGATATTCGCCAAGCTGACCGCGCTGGCCGAAACTCTGGTGCAGGACCCGAGTATCGCCTCGAGCGAAATCTGGCGCGCGGTCGATCCCGCCGGCCAGCCGGTGTCGATGGAAGAAAAGCTGCGCGGCGGCGACAAGAAGATCAAAGCCTGCCTGATGGTCGATACGCTGCGGCAAGGCGAGGCGGAAAAAACCAGTGAGCGCCTGGCGCAGGAATTTGCCGATGCCGACGTCGGCGTGTTCCGCGTGCTATGCCAATTAGGGCAAGGAGATTAACGCCATGCAAGTGCTGTTGCCCCTCGCGGAAAAGATCGCGGCGCGCCTCGTCGAGCGGCGCGAGACGATTGCCGTTGCGGAATCCTCGACGGGCGGACTGATTGCGGCGGCCTTGCTCGCAATACCGGGCGCTTCCGCATACTTCGTCGGCGGCGCGGTGGTTTATACGAAGGTCGCGCGCGCGGCGCTGCTCGGTGTCGGCGGATGCCGACATGCAAGGCCTTCGGCCATCGACCGAGCCCTATGCTTTATTGAATGCGCGGCGTGTGCGCGAACGCCATGGCACGACCTGGGGGCTCGGCGAGACTGGTGCGACCGGGCCGACCGGCAACCGTTACGGCGACGCGGCCGGCCACACTTGCATCGCGGTCGTCGGACCGGTCGAGCGGGCGATCACGTTGGAGACCGGCAGTGCCGACCGGCAGGCCAATATGGCTCGCCTTCGCCAAGCGCGCGCTTGAACTGCTGGATGAGGCGCTGGCCGCCAAGTAACGCGGACTATTCCGCCGCTTCCGCCATCTCGGCGCGGACCTGCGCGCGCAACTCGTCGATCAGCGTGAGCCCCTTCGGCGTCTGCAGGTGCCAGAAGGTCCAGCCGTTGCAGGCTTCCAGGCCTTGCGCCAGCGCGCCGATGCGGTGGATCGAGCCGACGGTGTCGCCGAGCGACACCGCGCCATCGGCGCGCACGGTCGCCTTGTGCCGCTTCTTGGCGTCGACTGAGCAGCGCGCCGGGCGAAACCAGGCCGCGCTCGATCAGCGCCGAGAAGGCCACGCGCGGCGCCTCGCGCGCGGTGACGAACGGCGCGATCGACGGCGAGGGGACAACCTGCACCTCCGCGATGCGCTTTTCCGCAGCCTTGGCGTATTTCGCTTCGCGCTCGATGCCGATGAAACGGCGGCCGAGCTTCTTCGCCACCGCGCCGGTGGTGCCGGTGCCGTTGAAAGGGTCGAGCACAAGGTCGTCCGGCCGCGACGCCGACAGGATCACGCGCGCCAGCAGCGCTTCCGGCTTCTGGGTCGGGTGCAGCTTCTTGCCGTCGGCGCCTTTCAGGCGCTCCTCGCCGGTGCAGAGCGGGAAGGTCCAGTCCGAGCGCACCTGCACGTCTTCATTGCCGGCTTTGAGCGCCTCGTAATTGAAGGTGTAGCCCTTGGCGTCGGCGTCGCGCGAGGCCCAGATCATGGTCTCGTGCGCGTTGGTGAAGCGGCGGCCGCGGAAATTCGGCATCGGATTGGTCTTGCGCCAGATCACGTCATTGAGGATCCAGAAGCCGAGATCCTGCATGATCGCGCCGACGCGGAAAATATTGTGGTAGGAGCCGATCACCCAGATGGTGCCGGCCGGCTTCAACACGCGGCGGCAGGCGGTGAGCCAGCGCTTTGGTGAAGGCGTCATAGGCCGCGAAGCTGTCGAACTTGTCCCAGTCGTCGGTGACCGCATCGACGTGCGAATCGTCGGGACGTTTCAAGTCGCTGGCGAGCTGGAGATTGTAGGGCGGATCGGCGAACACCAGATCGACGGAACCCGCCGGCAGCTTGGTCATCTCGGCGACGCAGTCGCCGACCAGAATGCGGTGCTGTGAGGGAGTCTCTGAAACTCCACGGGGCGCCCGTGAGGGCGCCCCGCGACGCGACACAACCATGACTTAGGACTCTGACTCAGGTGACGCGGTCGGCGACGCGGGACCTACAACCGACAGGCCCGCATCATGTCCGCTCAAGGTGAAGAAACGGTTTATGAGATCCACTCTCAACTGGGCAAATTCTGCCTATTTAACCGGGGCTTAACGCGCCGCGTCGTGGCCGCGAAAATTGGTCGAATTGGACGCGAATGAAGGCATGCGTAATGATTGAAGGGCGTGTGGGAGAGGAACTGAATGCGCTGGGATGATTTCCGCCGCAGCGACAATATTGAAGACGACCGTGACGGCGGCGGTTAGGCGGCGGCGGCTTCGGTATTCCGGGCGGCGGTGGGCTCGGCATCGGCACGGTGATCGTGCTCGGCCTGATCGGCTGGGCGACCGGCATCGATCCGCGCATCCTGATCGGCGGCGCCGAACTCATCAGCGGCAACGGCTCGCATTACCAGCAGCCCTATCGAGCCGAACGCCCGGCGCACCGGCCGGCCGAGCGACCACACCGGCGATTTCGTTGCCGCCGTGCTCGGCAATACCGAGGATACCTGGGGCGAAATTTTTTCCGGCACGGGACGGCAATATCGCGCGCCGCACCTGCGGCTCTATCGCGGCGGCGAGCAGGGCGGCTGCGGCTTCGCGCAAGCGACGATGGGTCCGTTTTATTGCCCGACCGACCAGCGCATCTATCTCGACACCGCGTTCTTCAACGATATGCAGGCGCGCTTCCGCGGCTGCAGCGGCAAGGCGTGCGAATTCGCCGAGGCCTATGTGATCGCGCACGAGGTCGGCCATCACGTGCAGAACCTGCTCGGCATTTTGCCGAAGGCGACCGGCGGCGCAGCGCGCCGCCGGCAGCAAAGCCGACGCCAACCACATCCAGGTGCGCATCGAGCTGCAGGCCGATTGCCTCGCCGGCGTGTGGGCGCATCATTCCAATCAGCGCTGGAACTCGATCGAGCCGGGCGACGTTGAGGCGGCGCTGCAGACGGCGGCGGCGATAGGCGACGACCGGCTGCAGCAGCAGTCGCGCGGCTACGTGGTGCCCGACGCCTTCACGCACGGCACCTCGGCGCAGCGGCAGCGCTGGTTCACCAATGGCCTGAAAGCAGGCACGCTGTCGGCCTGCGACACTTTCGCGGCGGCTTCACTGTAAGGACGTTCCGGAATGCCCGGCATCGACTAAAGCAGACAATTCGTGCCGCTTAAGATCGCGGTGTTGACCGTGTCCGACACGCGCGAGCGCGCCGACGACAAGTCCGGCAACACGCTGGCCGAGCGTATCCGCGCCGCCGGCCACACGCTCGCCGAACGCGCCATCGTCAAGGACGAGATTGAGGCGATCCGTCATCGCGCGCAGGCCTGGATCGCCGACAAGTTCATAGACGTGGTGATCACCACAGGCGGCACCGGCTTCACCGGGCGCGACGTGACGCCGGAGGCGGTCGAGCCGCTGTTCGAAAAGAAGATGGACGGCTTTTCGACCATGTTCCTGCTGGTGAGCGAGAAGAAGATCGGCACCTCGGCGATCCAGACCCGCGCCACCGCCGGCGTCGCCAATGCCACGTATATTTTCTGCCTGCCCGGCTCGCCCGGCGCCTGCGCCGACGCCTGGGACGAGATCCTGGTGCACCAGCTCGACTATCGCTACCGGCCGTGCAATTTCGTGGAGATCCTGCCGCGGCTCGACGAGCACATGCGGCGGCCGAAGGCACGCACGCAATCAGGCTGAGTGGGAACCGGTCAGCCGCCCGGATTGCCGTGCTAACTTTAAAACAGTGTGCGCAGCCGGACGCAAAACCGGTACCCACTTTTGCTGGCTGCGCTCACGGGCGCGACGGCGTAGCGCCAGCTGGCGGCCAAAACTGGCAACAACAATTTCACGCGCGCCCGCCTCGCGCAGGCGCCGGGTATTCGTCGTGTGAAAGATGACCGTCCGCGCGCCTAAGTCGGGCGGCCATTCGGTCATAACGTCAAATCCCAATATTCGGCGACCACGTCCGCGCCCCAGCTGTGCTTCTTTTCGCTGGAGGTCAGCGTGAAGCCGGCCTTCTCGTAGGCGCGGCGCGCGGCGGCGAGAATGCTGTGGGTCCACAGCGTGACGCGCTGGTAGCCGGCTTCGCGCGCGAATTTGACGCATTCGTCGACCAGGCGCTGGCCGAGGCCTAGGCCGCGCGCCTTCGGATCGACCAGCAGCAGGCGCAGCCGCGCGACGCCGGGCGCGTCCTTGACCAGCATGACGCAGCCGACGTTCTCGCCGTTCATCTCGGCGATCCAGCAGCGCTCGAGCTTGGGGTCGTAGTTGTTGACGAAATCGGCGACGATCTGCGCGCACAGGCCTTCGAACGGCGCGCCCCAGTTATATTCCTGCGCGTAAAGCTCGGCGTGGCGTGACACCATCCAGCCGAAGTCGCCGTGCCGAGGTTCGCGCAGGATGTAGGACGGCTTGGGCGAAGCGGGCGGTTGGCCAAGCAAAGTCTCGATGGTGGTCATCGCCGCCACCAGCCGCGTTTGTTCTTCGGGCTTGAGCTTGCCGAGCATGCCGCCGACCAGATCCTGCGAGCGCTTTTCCAGCGGGGCGAAAATCTTGGCGCCGCGCGCGCTGAGCGCGATGTGGCTTTGGCGGGCATCTTTTGCCGACGTCCTGCGGGTGATGAGGCCGCCCTTCTCGAAATTGCGCAGCACGCGCGAGAGATAGCCGGCGTCGAGATCGAGCGCGCGGCCGATCTCGCTCGCGGTCTTCACCTCGCCGTGGGAGAGCTCGTAGAGCACGCGCATCTCGCCGAGCGAGTAGGGGCTGTCGAGATAGTTTTTGCGCAAGACCCCGATCTGCCGCGTGTAGAAGCGGTTGAAACGGCGCACGGCGCCGGTGCGTTGCTGGAACGTGTTGGACATTTTTCAAGCATCGGCCGATTAGTTGACAAAGTCAAGTATTTGCTATTCCCCTCCCCGCTAGCGAAGCGAGTGGCGGGGAGGGGTTAGGGCGGGGAGTACCTCGATCTGTGCTGTGAAGCGGCCCCCACCCCCGGATCGCATCGCTTCGCGACGCGATCCGACCCTCCCCGCCGCTTCGCCGGGGGGCAGGGAAAGAAAAAACTTACCCAGCCGGCCGCGCGCCGGTTGCCAGCATGGTGAGCCGCCGCCGGCCGATCCGGCGCAATATGGCGGCGTCGGCATCGGCGCCTTCGGGATGGCCGCCGAGGTGCTCGTAATGCCGCCGCGCAATCAGCAGGCCTTGCTCGGGCCGCGCGCCGCCGCCGAGCGTGACGCGCACAAGCTCGAACAACTCGGCGAGACCCGGCCGCAGCAGATCGGCGACGCCGGGCGGGCGGAACACCGCCGCGCGCGTCTCATCGAGCCGCTCGCTCGCTTCGATGAAGCGCTCGGCGGCGGCGACCCAGCCCGCCTCCGGCACACAGCCGGCGCGCAAGAACATCAGCCACGGCGCCCGCGTCACCGCGGCGGCGGCCTTCAGCCGCGCGCCCAGCGGCTCGTTCGATGTCAAAAAGAGGCAGCCGGCGATATCGGCCACTTCGGCAGTCGCATCGCGCGAGCCGGCGTCAGCGACGACCACCTCGCCAAGCACGCCGGCGGCGACGCCCGGTACCAACGCGGCCAGCGTCGGCACCAAAGCGTGCTCCGATTCGTGGGTGGCAATGATGGCGCTCAGCATCGGGGCCGCACCATATCACGAGCGATTTGGATCGATCCGCCCGAATTGCAGGCACCAATGATTGAGTGCATCAAAAACCCCCGGTTGGGGACCGGGGGTTTTGTAGGGCGAATAACCGACAGGAAAGTTCAGAAGGGCATAAACTTGAAATTGATGCCGCCCTTCACGATACTGATGTTCTGATTGACGTTCGCCGCTATGACCGGAGGCGACAGAGTGATGCCGCGCGTTCCGAGTCCTACATAGTCGTACTCGATGAAAGCGGTCCAATTCGGCGTGATTCCATATTCCACACCAGCGCCGGCCACCCATCCGTCGCGCGTATCGGCGCCTGACATGGAGAAACCGATAGGCGCGAAAGGACTGGTGCCCGTCGCGCTATATTTGCTGTGTACCCAAGCCGCACCGCCCTTGGCGTAGAGCAGCCAATTGTCCCAAGCGTATCCGACTCGCCCGGTAAGCATCGCGATCCAGTCGGTCTTGTAGTTGAAGAGTCATTGTCGGGAGGAACGGATCGACCACGCTGGTATTGATGCCGGTCCAAGCCATGTCGCCCTGAACGCCGAAGACCCAGTGTCCGGTTTGCCAATTGAACCCGATCTGCCCGCCGCCAAGGAAGCCGTTGCCGTCGGCGCCGATCGTGGCGCCCAAGGGTGCGAAAACCGCGCCGGTGGGATCGGAGATATCCACATTACTCCACGCGCCGCCGATGTGGCCACCGACATAGAAGCCGGTCCAGTTATAGGGCGGCGCGATGACCGGCGCCTTGTAGACCGGCGCCTTGACCGGCATGTCGGCCGCGGCCGCACCACCAATGAGTGCGACCGATGCGAGCAGCGCAAATCCAATGCGGCGCATAGGGACCCCCTTAAAAAGGCAACTATTTTAAGAATTAGACGCCTCATTCCCGTCGCAGGTCAATCGGCTCGGCTGCCAAGTTGTGGTTTTCCCAAACTAATCCAAGACGAGTGTGGCCGCCGCACCACAATTTGACTTGGCTTTGCACGGTGACCACTTTGAAATGGGTAAGTGGGAACCGTTAAAAATGTTCTTGTTATGTTCACGTACGGCGATTAGATTACCGCCATGGCTCGAAACACCGCAGCCCTGAGACGCCCGCCGGAAAAGGAGTTGCCCTCCACGCCGGCGGGCGTCTATGTCGATGACGCGACCGAATTGCTCGGCGTCGTGGTCGAGCACGAGCGCCGGCGCGGCCGCGGCGCGCAGAGCAACGCCTCGGGCCGCTACGAGCCGCTGGCGCGCATCGCATTCGACGACGGCTGGCGCTCGCTCGACGAATTGCCGCCGTTCAAGACCACGGTCACGACCGACGCCACCCGCAAGATCATCACCCGCAACGATTCGCCCGACATCGGCTTCGACCGCTCGATCAATCCCTATCGCGGCTGCGAGCACGGCTGCGTCTATTGCTTCGCGCGGCCGACCCACGCCTATCTCGGCCTGTCGCCCGGGCTCGATTTCGAATCCAAATTGTTCGTGAAGCCGGAAGCCGCCGAGCTTCTGGAAAAGGAATTGTCGGCGCCCGGCTACGAGCCCAAGGTCATCGCCATCGGCACCAACACCGATCCCTATCAGCCGATCGAGCGGCGCTACAAGGTCATGCGCCGCATCCTCGAAGTGCTTGACCGCGCCGGCCATCCGGTCGGCATCGTCACCAAGTCGGCGCTGGTGCTGCGCGACCTCGATATCCTCGCCCGCATGGCCGAGCGCAAGCTCGCCAAGGTGGCGCTGTCGGTGACCACGCTCGATCCTGAACTGGCGCGCAAGATGGAGCCGCGCGCGGCGACGCCGATGCGCCGCCTCGAGACGCTGCGCCGCCTCGCGCAAGTCGGCGTGCCGACGACGGTGATGGTGGCGCCGGTGATCCCGGCGCTCAACGACATGGAGATCGAGCGCATCCTCGACGCGGCCGCCGCCGCCGGCGTGAAGGAGGCGGGCTACGTGCTGCTGCGTCTGCCGCTCGAGGTGCGTGACCTGTTCCGCGAATGGCTGATGGCGAATTATCCCGACCGCTATCGCCACGTGTTCAAGCTGATCCGTGAGACGCGCGGCGGCAAGGATTACGACTCCACCTGGGGCAAGCGAATGAAAGGCACCGGGCCCTATGCCTGGATGATCGGCCGGCGCTTCGAGATGGCCTGCGAGAAACTCGGGCTCAACGCGAGCAAGTTCTCGCTCTCGACCTCGCATTTCCAAGTGCCCAAGCCGGCGACCGAGCAGTTGAGTTTGTTCGATCAATGAGCGCGCCGGACGCGATCCTGTCGCTGGTGATACTCGGCGTTGCCGATCTCGAACGCAGCATTGCCTTCTATGAAGCGCTCGGCTTTCGCCGGAAGGCTAAGGCGGCGCAAGGCGTCGGCTTTTTCCAGGCCGGCGCCGTGACCTTTGCGGTATGGCCGGCGGACGAACTTGCCAAAGATGCGAATGTTGCCGCGGCTGGGCCGGCGCCGGCGCTTCCGTGCCCAAGCCGGCGCGGAAGACGTTCTGGGGCGGCTATGCCGGCTATTTCGCCGATCCAGACGGTCATCTCTGGGAGGTCGCGCGCAACCCGGGGTTTCCGCTGACGGATGACGGCCGCTTGACGCTGCCCGATTGAATGGCGTTGTCCCGCGCCGTTCACAGGCTTGGTCTTCACGATTGACTTGATCGTGATGGCGCGCATTGCTTGCGCGCGATGCCGCGCAAATCCAAACCGAAGGCAAGCCCCAAGCCCAAAGCTAAGGCGGCGGCGCGCCTGCCGCTCGTCGAGCCCGTGCTGCGCCCAAGCTTCCGGCGCGAGCGGCGCGCGCTCGCCAAAGGCATTTTCCCGGTCGCCGGCTGCGACGAGGCGGGCAGGGGACCGCTGGCCGGTCCGGTGGTCGCGGCGGCGGTGATCCTCGATCCCGAACGTATCCCGCGCGGCTTGAACGACTCCAAGAAGCTCGACGCCGCCGCGCGCGAGAAGCTGTACGAAAAAATCTGCGCCACGGCGCAAGTCGCGGTGGCGTTCGGTACCGTCGAGCGCATCGACCGCGATAATATCCTGCGCGCCTCGCTGTGGGCGCTGGCGCGCGCGGTGAAGGCGTTGCCGGTCGCACCTAAACTTGTCTTTGTCGATGGTAATATGAAGATCGATTGCGGCTGCGACTGCGAGGCGGTGGTGTCCGGCGACGCGCTGGTGCTGTCGGTTGCCGCCGCCTCCATCGTCGCCAAGGTCACCCGCGACCGGCTGATGGTGCGCCTCGGCCTCGAGCATCCCGGCTACGGCTTCGAGCGCCACATGGGCTATTCGGTCCCCGAGCATTTCGCGGCGCTGGCCCGCCTCGGGCCTACGGTCCATCACCGCAAATCCTTCGCGCCGGTCGCGGCCAAGCTCGCCGCGCTGGGCGGGGCCTCCGACGAAGCCATCGCCGCGTTGTTGCCTCTTTAGCGCGGCTTCTCTATCTCTGGCCCTCCGTATTCACCCCCTTCGGGCCAATGCATTACGTCTCCCTGATCATCGAATTCCTGCGCGGGCGCCCGGCGGTGGTGTTCTGGACCGTCGCGCTCACGCAGGCAGCATTGTGGACGCTGATGCCCGCGCTGTTCTATGGCGCGCCGCCCGGTGAAGTGCCGCTCTTGCTCGCCATCGGTCATGAATTCGTGCTCGGCAGCTATCTCGGCCCGCCGCTGTCGTTCTGGCTCGGCGAGATCGCTTACCGGATCGGCGGCGCGTTCGGGCTTTATACGCTCGCGCAAGCCTGCATCGTCGTCACCTATTGGGCTGTGTTCACGCTCGGCCGCCGCGTCGTCGGCACGCGGCACGCGGTGCTCGCCGTGCTGCTGATGGTGGGCATCGCCGCTTACGCGGTGCCGAGCCCGGATTTCGGCCCGGCGATTCTGGCGGCGCCGCTGTGGGCGCTCGCGCTGCTGCATTACTGGCGCGCGGTCGGCGAGGGCGATCGCGGATCCTGGTTCCTGCTCGCGCTCGATCTCGGGCTCCTGCTGCTCGCGAGTTACGTCGGGCTCATCCTGATCGCGCTCATGCTCGTATTCACCGTCGCCAGCCCGCGCGGGCGCGCCGCGCTACTCCATCCGGAGCCGTGGATCGCGGTGCTACCCTTCGTCATCGTGATCTTCCCGCATCTGGCCTGGCTCAAGGGCGCCTACGATCTTGTCATCGGCGGCCTGAACGACACTGCGTCTGCCGGGCGGCTATCGCCCGGCATCCGGCTATGCTTTGCGCTGGTGGCGACCCACCTCGGCCTCGGCGTGCTGGTCGCTTTCGCCACCGGCTGGCCGCGCCGGCGGCACGAACGCGCGCCGCTGATCGACCGCAATCCGGTCGAACTGTTCGCGCGATGGTTTGTCTATTTCTTCGCGCTCATGCCGGCGGTCTCGGCGATCGCCATCGCCTTCGCCAGCGGCCGGCTCGGCCCGCTCGATCGCGTCGCGCCTTTGGTGGTGCTGTCCGGTCTCGCGGTGGTGATGGCGGCCGGCGACCAGGTGCCGCTCTATCGCGAGCGCATGGTGTCATTCACCTGGCTCGGCCTCTTGGTGGCGCCGCCCGCCGTCATCGTGCTCAGCATCGTGCTGCTGCCGTGGATGGCGTCGGTCGATTTCAAGGTGACGCAGCCGGCCAAGACGGAAGGCCGCTTCTTCGCCGACAGCTTCCAACGCCGCACCGGCCAGCCGCTTGCATACGTGACCGGCGACCCGCTGTTCGCGCCGCTCGTTGCGCTCGGCGCGCCGAGCCGGCCGCATGTCTATTTCGACTGGGCGCCGGAGCGCAGTCCGTGGGCGAACCCGGCCGATTTCCGCAAAGCCGGCGGCCTCCTGGTCTGGCCCGCCGTCGACAACACCCGCACGGCGCCGGCCGCGCTGAAGGCGCAGTTCCCCGACATGGTGCCGGAAGTGCCGCGCTCTTTTTCACGCGCGATCCAGGGGCTGCTGCCGCTGATCCGGCTCGGCTGGGCGATGCAGCGGCCGCAGGGCGCCGCGCAACCGTAGGCGTTGCTGCGGAACCCCGGCGCTGCGCGGTATCCACAGCGTCCACAATCGCGCCTGCGGGCGCCGGCCGTACCGGCTAGGCTTGGCGTTGCAGGCAGCCGGCGGAGGGGGTTCCCATGGCCAACGAGGTAAAGACCGAGGTGAAGGCGGCGAGCGAAAAGGGTTTTGCCGAAAGGCTGGACAATTATTTCGGGCTCACGGAGCAGGGCACCAACGTCCGCACCGAATTCATCGCCGGCCTGACCACGTTCCTCACCATGGTCTACATCGTGTTCGTCAACCCGGCGATCCTGAGCAAGACCGGCATGGACGCGGGCGCGGTGTTCGTCGCCACCTGCGTCGCCGCCGCGGTGAGCACCATGGTGATGGCGCTCTACGCCAATTATCCGATCGCGCTCGCGCCCGGCATGGGCATCAACGCCTTCTTCGCCTTCACCGTGGTGCTGACCTACAAATACACCTGGCAGCAGGCGCTCGCCGCCGTGTTCTGCTCGGGCGTATTGTTCTTTTTGATCTCGGTGTTCCGCATCCGCCAATACGTCATCGAGTCGATCCCGCAGAACCTCAAGCTCGCCGTTTCCGCCGGCGTCGGGCTGTTCCTCGGCATCATCGCGCTCGAGGAAGCCAAGGTGGTGGTGGCGCAGCCGGCGACGCTGGTCACGCTTGGCGACTTGAAGAACCCGGTGCCGCTCCTGGCGCTGCTCGGCTTCGTGCTGATCATCGCGCTTAACTTCCGGCGCGTGATCGGCGGCACGTTGATAGGCATCCTCGCCGTCACCGTCATCGGCCTGCCGTTCGGGCTCGCGCACTATTCCGGCATCGTGTCGCTGCCGCCGTCGATCAAGCCGACTTTGCTGCAGCTCGACTTCTCGCGCGTGTTCGAGGGCACCTTCCTGATCGTGGTGTTCTCGATCCTGTTCATCGACGTGTTCGATAACGCCGGCACGCTGATCGGCGTCACCCATCGCACCAGGCTGATGAAGGATGGCAAGCTCGCGCGCATGAAGGAGGCGCTGATCTCCGACAGCTTCGCCGCGATGTTCGGTTCGCTCATCGGCACCTCGACGACGACGAGCTATATTGAGAGCGCGGCCGGCGTCTCGGCCGGCGGCCGCACCGGCCTGACCGCCGCTTTCGTGTCGATCTTCTTCCTGCTGGCGCTGTTGTTCGCGCCGCTCGCCAGCATGATCCCGGCCTACGCCACATCGGCGGCGCTCTTGTACGTCGCCTGCGTGATGGCGCGCGGCCTTTCGGAAATCGACTGGGAGGACATCACCGAATACGCGCCGGCGGTGGTGACGGCGATCACCATGCCGCTGACCTATTCGATCGCCACCGGCATCGGACTCGGCTTCATCACCTATGCGCTGGCCAAGCTGATCTCCGGCAAGGTCAAGGAGGCGTCGCCCGCGGTGCTGGTGCTGGCGGTGCTGTTCGCCATCAAGTTCGGGGTGTCTAGCTAAGCCCGAGGAAATGGAGGTTGCATGCCCGTCCTGTTCGGTTTCAAGCAACTCACGGCGCTGCCGGAAGAGCGCATCACCGACAAGATCAGCCGGCGGGTCTTGTCGGGCAGGCAGAGCATGATGGTGTGGTGGAAAATCAAGGCCGGCGCGCACGCGGCGGCCCACAAGCATCCGCACGAGCAGATTGTGTGGATGCTCAAGGGTAAGATGGATTTCCGCATCGGCGACGAGCGCTGCAGCATGGGCGCCGGCGACGTGGCGGTGATCCCGTCCGGTGTCGAACACGAAGGCTTCTTTCCAGAGGACACCGAGGTGGTCGACATGTTTGCGCCGCCGCGCGAGGATTTTCTTTCCGGCGGCACGCCGGCCTATATGAAAGTGAGCGAATGAACCTGACGTCGTCCTGGCAAATCTGGGCGGTGCTCTCCGCGCTGTTTGCGGCGCTCACCGCCATCTTTGCCAAAGTGGGCGTCGAGAACGTCAATTCGGATCTCGCGACTTTCATCCGCACCATCGTGGTCATCGTCACGCTCGGCTTCCTGCTGGCGGTGACCGGGCAATTCCAGGCGCCGGACAAGATTTCCGGCCGCACCTATCTGTTCCTGATGCTGTCAGGGCTCGGCACCGGCGCTTCGTGGCTGTGTTATTTCCGGGCGCTCAAGCTCGGCGACGCGGCCAAGGTCGCGCCGATCGACAAGCTCAGCGTCGTGCTGGTGGCGATCTTCGGCGTGATCTTTCTCGGCGAGCGGCTCACCGCGCCGAACTGGCTCGGCATCGCGTTGATCGCGGCGGGAGCGATCTTGGTAGCGTACCGTTAAACAAGTTCTTTGCCGCATCGGTTGCGGCGTACCGGCGCTGCCTTTGGCTTGACCTGGATCAAGGCCGACTTCGCGCAATTGACGCCTCTCGTCCGCCCCCAAGTGACTTCAAGTTCGTGCATGGTCGCCCCCGTGGTCGAGGCTAATTGGTCAAAGCCTTCTTGATCGCCAGGAAATCGCGCCAGGCGAAGCGTTTCTGCAGCGGACTGCGTAGCAGGAATGCCGGATGGAACGTCGGCATGGCGCGGATCTCGCGTTTTCCCGTGTCGAACGTGTACCAGCGCCCGCGCGTCTTGGTGATGCCCTCCTTGATGCCGAGCAGCGTCTGCGCCGACGGCCCGCCGAGGCACACCAGAATGTCCGGATCGGCGAGCTCGATCTGACGGCGGATGAACGGCAGGCAGATCTGCAACTCTTGCGGCGTCGGCGTGCGGTTACCAGGTGGCCGCCAGGGCACGATGTTGGCGATGTAGACTTTGGTGCGGTCGAGCCCGATCGCCGCCAGCATGCGGTCGAGCAGCTTGCCGGAGCGTCCGACGAAGGGCAGGCCCTCGAGGTCTTCGTCGCGGCCGGGCGCTTCGCCGACGAACATCACGCGCGCCTGGCTGTTGCCATCCGCGAATACCAGTTGCGTCGCGGTCGCCTTCAGCGCGCAGCCGTCGAATTTGTCGAGAATGGCGCGCAGCTCATCGAGCGTCTTGGCGCTTTTTGCCGCTTCGCGCGCCGCCATCGCAGCCTCGTCCGGCGCCTGCGGTGCGGCGGGCGGGCTGGCGCGGCCTTTGGTTTCGAGGTCGGGCGGCAAAGCGACCGGTTGCGCGGCGCGGCGCGGCGGCGCTGGCGTATCGGCCGGCGCAAACCTGTCCACCGGATGCTCGCCGACCAGCGCATCGACGCCCGCCTCGGCGTAGAAGTCGAGCAGGTCGCGGGCGGCTTTGGCGGGATCCGTCGGCATGGGACGAACTTTAGCATGGCAGCCGCGCGATTGCCCCCGCTGTGCAAAAGTGGAATATCGGGAGCGAGGAGACCGATATGACCGACCTACCCGCCCGCGAGGCGATGGAATTCGACGTGGTGATTGTCGGCGCCGGCCCGGCGGGCCTGGCCGCGGCCATCCGCCTCAAACAGATCAATCCGGACATCTCGGTGGTGATCGTGGAGAAGGGCTCCGAGGTGGGCGCCCACATCCTCTCCGGCGCGGTGATCGACCCGGTCGGCATCGACCGCCTGCTGCCGGAATGGCGCGGCGAGGACACGCCGATCAAGACCGCGGTCAGCGACGACCGCTTCTATTGGCTGTCGGCCGGCAGCGCATTGCGGTTGCCGAATTTCGCCATGCCGCCGCTGATGGGCAACCACGGCAATTTCATCGTCTCGCTCGGCAGCGTCTGTCGCTGGCTCGCCACCAAAGCCGAAGCGCTCGGCGTCGAGATCTATCCGGGCTTTGCCGCCGCCGAAGTGCTGTACGACGACAACGGCGCCGTCGCCGGCATCGCCACCGGCGATATGGGCATCGGCAAGAACGGCAAGCCGAAGGATAATTTCACCCGCGGCATGGAGCTGCGCGCCAAGTACACGCTATTCGCGGAAGGCGCGCGCGGCAGCCTCGGCAAGCAGCTCATCGCCAAGTTCGGCCTTGCCGAAGGCCGTGATCCGCAGAAGTTCGGCATCGGCTTGAAAGAACTCTGGCAGGTCGCGCCCGAAAAGCACCGCAAGGGGCTGGTGCAGCATTCGTTCGGCTGGCCGCTCGACGGACGCACCGGCGGTGGCTCGTTCATGTACCACTTCGACGACAATGTGGTGTCGGTCGGTTTTGTGCTGCACCTCAACTACACCAATCCCTATCTGTCGCCGTTCGAAGAATTTCAGCGTTTCAAGACGCACAAGCTCGTGCGCGACACCTTCGCCGGCGGCAAGCGGCTCGCCTATGGCGCGCGCGCCTTGACCGAAGGCGGCTACCAGTCGGTGCCAAAGCTCGCGTTTCCCGGCGGCGCGCTGATCGGCTGCGACGCCGGCTTCATGAACGTGCCGCGCATCAAGGGCAGTCACAACGCCATGCTGTCCGGCATGTTCGCCGCCGAAGCCGCCGCCGCCGCGCTGAGTGGAGGGCGGGCGCATGACGAACTCGCCGACTACGACGCCGCCTGGCGCTCGTCGGCGATCGGCAAGGATCTGTGGAAGGTGCGCAACGCCAAGCCGCTGTGGTCGAAGCTCGGGACATTCGTCGGCATCTCGCTCGGCGGTCTCGACATGTGGTGCAACACATTCGGCTTCTCGTTCTTCGGCACGGTCAAGCACGGCAAGCCGGACTACATGACGCTCAAGTCGGCGTCGGAATGCACGCCGATTGTCTATCCCAAGCCCGACGGCAAGCTGACCTTCGACCGGCTGTCATCGGTGTTCCTGTCGAACACCAACCACGAGGAAGACCAGCCGGTGCATCTGCGCGTCAAGGACATGAGCCTGCAGAAGACGTCGGAACACGACAAGTTCGCCGGGCCGTCGGCGCGCTATTGCCCGGCCGGGGTCTATGAATGGGTGGAGGAGGGCGGCGCCCCTAAATTTGTCATCAACGCGCAGAACTGCGTCCACTGCAAAACCTGCGACATCAAGGACCCGAATCAGAACATCACCTGGGTTCCGCCGGAAGGCGGCGGCGGGCCGAATTATCCGAATATGTGATAAACCGGAGCCGTTCCGGCCACGATGCTGCCACACCGGGGCTTTCAACCTGAATTCCGGCCGCCGCGACCGCCGTTCTTGCGGGGGCGGCGCAAAAAGGCCATTCTCGGTTCAACATCGGCGGTTCGCGCGCATTCCGCGGTCGCCCGCCTCATTGGAGCATCGCCCGTGACGTCTTCGAGCCTCGCCCGGTGCGCTCTCGGCACCGCGCTTACCGCTTTCCTGGTGGCCGCGCCGATCGAAGTTTACGCCCAGAGGCCGACCGCGCCGGACCTCTCCGGCATGACCGCATCGGGCAGCTATCTCGCCGCCCGCCATGCCGGCCAGGAGCGCGATGCCGCCGCAGCGGCCGCCTATTACCGCGTCGCGCTCAAGCACGATCCGAAGAACAACGATCTGCTCGACCGCACCTTCCTGTCGTTGGTCGTCGGCGGCGACATCGACGAAGCCGTGAAATACGCCGAACGCATCGTGCAGGCCGACAAGAACGACCGCGTCGCCCAGCTGGTGCTCGGCGTGCACGCGCTCAAGCACAAGCAATACGCCCCCGCGCGCCACAATCTGACGCAATCGATCCGCGGTCCGATCACCGATCTGACCGCGACGCTGTTGTCGGCGTGGTCGCTGGTCGGGGCCGGCGACTCGAAGGGCGCCGTGGCCGCGATCGACCGGCTGACCGGGCCGGATTGGTATGCGATCTTCAAGGAATTGCATGCCGGCATGATCTCCGACCTCGCCGGCAACAAGAAAGAAGCGGGAAAACGCTTCGAGCACGCCTACAAGCTCGATCCGACCGCGCTGCGCGTGGTGGAGGCCTACGGCAGCTGGCTGTCGCGCAACGGCTCGGCGAAAGAGGCGCTCGCCGTGTTCGCGGATTTCGACAAGGCGCTGCCGCGTCACCCGCTGGTGGTCGAGGCGATGAACAAGCTCAAGGCCGGCGAGAAATTGCCGCCGCTCGTCGCCACCGCGCAGGCGGGCGCCGCCGAAGCATTGTACGGGCTCGGCGCCTCGCTCGGCCGCCGTGGCGGCGAGGATCTCGGCCTGGTCTACCTGCAATTGTCGCTCTTCCTCGAGAATAACCATCCGCTGGCGCTGCTCGCGCTCGCCGATCTCTATGAATCGCTGAAGAAGCCGGAGCTGGCGATCGGGGCCTATGAGCGCATTCCGGCGAATTCGCCGTTGCATCGTAACGCCGCGATCCAGATGGCGTCCAATCTCAACTCCCTTGACCGGCCGGACGAAGCGGAGAAGCATCTCGACGCGCTGATCAAGGATCACCCGGACGATCTCGAAGCGATCGTGACGCTGGGCAATGTGCTGCGCGGGCATAAGAAGTTCGCTGAATGCGCCGACGTCTATTCCAAGGGTGTCGCGCTGGTGCCGCAGCCGGACAAGGCCAACTGGGTGCTCTTCTATTTCCGCGGCATCTGCTACGAGCGCTCGCATCAGTGGCCGAAGGCGGAGGCCGATCTCAATAAGGCGCTCGCATTGTTCCCCGAGCAGCCGCACGTGCTCAATTATCTCGGCTATTCCTGGATCGATCAGGGCGTGCACCTTGACGAGGGCATGGAGATGATCAAGCGCGCCGTGCAGCAGCGTCCGGACGATGGCTATATCGTCGACTCGCTGGGCTGGGCTTATTTCCGGACCGGTAATTATGATGAAGCGGTCAAGCAGCTCGAGCACGCGATCGAGCTCAAGCCGGAAGACCCGACCATCAACGACCATCTCGGCGATGCCTATTGGCGGGTCGGACGCACGCTCGAGGCGCATTTCCAGTGGGCGCATGCGCGCGATCTCAAGCCCGATCCGGAAGACCTGCCGAAGATCGAAAGCAAGCTGAAGAACGGCCTGCCGGATGAGACCTCCTCGCAGGCCAAGGCGATCAAGTCCGAAAAGAAAAGCGGCGACGGCGGCTAGCGTCTCGCTCGATGGCGGTCGTTGAAGCTTCTCTCGTCGACGCGGCGTTCGCCAAGGTCAATCTGACTTTGCGTGTGCTCGGCCGCCGTCCCGACGGCTATCACGAGCTCGAAAGCCTGGTCGCATTCGCCGATGTCGGTGACATGGTGCGGTTGCAGACAGGCATCCCGCTCGCTCTGGAGATTGACGGTCCTTACGCCAAGGCCTGCGGTGCGCCGGCCGATAATCTGGTGCTCAAAGCCGCGGCAGCGCTCTCCGCGCGGGTTGCGGGACTGAGGCTCGGCCGCTTCGTTCTCACCAAGGAATTGCCGGTCGCCGCTGGCATCGGCGGCGGCTCCGCGGACGCGGCGGCGGCATTGCGCCTGCTCGTCCACGGCAATCGGCAAATCTTCAGCCGTGCCGATTTCACCGACTCGCGTCTGCAGGAGGTGGCGCTCGGCGTCGGCGCCGACGTGCCGGTCTGTCTCGAGTCGCGCCCCCGGATCATGCGCGGCGTCGGCGAGGAATTATCGGCGCCGCTCGATCTGCCCAAGCTCCCTACGGTCCTGGTCAATCCGGGAGTGCCATTGTCGACGCGCGAGGTCTTCGCTAGGCTTGCCGGCAAATTCGGCAAAGCGTCGCCTGCCGAAGTACCGCGCGACTTTGCGGCCTTGATCGAATGGCTCGCCGCGAACGGCAACGACCTCAGCGAGCCGGCGATCGCCTGTGTGCCGGTCATCGCCGAGGTGCTGGACGCCTTGCGCGGTCTGCCGGGTGCGCGCCTCGCGCGCATGTCGGGATCGGGACCGACCTGCTTTTCGTTGTTCGCCTCGGCCGAAGACGCCGCGGCGGCGGCCCGCCTGCTGCAAGCTCGGCATCAGGATTGGTGGATTTGTCCGACCACGCTCGGTTGACGGCAACGCGCCCTCGAAATCGCCGCCTTCGCGCGGAACCGTTGCCTGTCCGGCGATTTGCGCCTAGACAGCGTCGCGCAGCAGGAGATGGAAATGAAATCGAGCTGGTTGGTTGTTGCCGCCGCAATCCTGGGTGTTGTCGCGGCCGATCCGGCGCTAGCGCGAACCCGGCACCACAAGATCGTTCGCCATTGCGACGTCCAGCCGCGCGACACCGGCCTGTACGGGTTTTTGTTCAATCCGGCGCCAGAGCCGAACGGCTGCGCGCCGCCGGTCTATGCCTATGGTCGCTACCAAGGGCAGGATCCAGATCCTTATATCCGCCTGCAGATCAAGCGCGACCCGATGACCGGCTTTCGGCCGTTCTAGTCGGTTAGTGCGCGCGGGCGATGCAGAAGGCGACCGCTTCTTCCAGCGCGGTTTTGATCGCGGACGGCGGCACCAGAGCAAGGGCGTCGGTGGCGATCGCGCCATAGTGGCGGGCGCGGCCGACCGTGTCCTCGATGGCGTGATGCTTGGCCATCAGCGCCATGGCGGTGTCGAGGTCGCCGTTGCCGATTTCGCCTTTGCCGAGCGTGCGGTTCCAGAACGCGCGCTCGCTTTCGGTGCCGCGGCGGAATGACAGCACCACGGGCAGGGTGATCTTGCCCTCGCGGAAATCGTCGCCCACGTTCTTGCCGAGCTTGGCGGACTTGCCGCCGTAATCGAGCGCGTCGTCGATCAATTGGAAGGCGATGCCGAGGTTCATGCCGAACGAGCGGCAGGCGGCGAGCTCGGCCTTGTCCTTGTTGGCCAGCGCCGGACCGACCTCGCAGGCGGCAGCGAACAATTCCGCAGTCTTGGCGCGGATCACCGCCATGTACTCGTCCTCGTTGGTGGCGGTGTTCTTGGCGGCGCCGAGCTGCATCACCTCGCCTTCCGCGATCACCGCGGCGGCCGACGACAGGATATCGAGCGCGTGCAGATTGCCGACCTCGACCATCATCTTGAACGCCTGGCCGAGCAGGAAGTCGCCGACCAGCACGCTCGCCTCGTTGCCCCACAGCATGCGGGCGGCAAGCTTGCCGCGCCGCATGTCGCTTTCGTCCACGACGTCGTCGTGCAGCAGCGTCGCGGTATGCATGAATTCGACCGCGGCGGCGAACTTGATATGGCCATCGCCGGAGTAGCCGGCCAATTGGGCCATGGCCAGCGTGAGCATCGGCCGCAGCCGCTTGCCGCCCGAGGAGATCAGGTGGTTGGCGACCTCCGGGATCATGGTGACTTCGGAGCCGGTGCGCGTCAGGATCGTCGTGTTGACGCGCTCCATATCCGGTGCCACCAGATCGGCGAGTTGGGTAAGCGAAGCGCCTTGCGGGCTTTCGAAGGGGACGATGACAGCCAAAATGCTCTCTCCGGGGTCGTGACGGCGGGGAGCATAGAAACGCTGTGTTAACGGGGCAAGTGCGTTAAATTGCCGGTTCACAGCAATGCGGCACGCGACAGGGGCGAGGGGACATCCATTGGCGAAACGCAGCACAACGTCGGCGGTACGCAATTCCGGCGACTTCGGCCAATATTCGATCGCGGTCCTGGTGCCTTGCTACAACGAAGCGGTGTCGGTCGCCAAAGTCGTCAAGGACTTCCGCGCCGCGCTGCCGAATGCCGCGGTCTTCGTCTTCGACAACAACTCGACCGATGACACCGTGGCGGCGGCGAGCGCCGCCGGCGCCGAAGTGTACAAGGAAAAGCGCCAGGGCAAGGGCTACGTGGTGCGGCGCATGTTCACCGACGTGGAGGCCGACATCTACGTGCTGGTGGACGGCGACGCCACCTACGACGCGCCGAGCGCCACCGCTATGATCGAGCGGCTGCTCGACGACCGGCTCGACATGGTGGTCGCCAACCGCGTCGACCGCGACGAGGCGGCCTACCGCACCGGCCACCGCACAGGTAACTGGCTACTGACCTCTTTCGTCGCCATGGTGTTCGGGCCGAGCTTCAACGACATGCTGTCCGGCTACCGCGTGTTCTCGCGCCGCTTCGTCAAATCCTTTCCGGTGCTCTCCGGCGGCTTCGAGATCGAAACCGAGCTCACCGTCCACGCGCTCGAACTGGGGCTCGCGGTCGCCGAGATCGACACGCCGTATTACGCGCGGCCGAAGGGCTCGGCCTCCAAGCTCAACACCTGGAGCGACGGCTTCCGCATCCTGCGCACCATCATCCGGCTCTATCGCGCCGAGCGCCCATTGCCGTTCTTCGGCGCGATCGGCCTGATCCTGGCGATCCTGGCGATCGGATTTGGCGCCCCGGTGGTTGCGACTTATCTGGAAATCGGCCTGGTGCCGCGGCTGCCGACCGCCGTGCTGGCGACCGGCCTGATGATCCTGGCGGCACTGTCCGGCGCGATCGGGCTGATCCTCGACACAGTCACGCGGGGGCGGCGCGAGATGAAGCTGCTCGCGTTTCTGGCGCTGTGCGCGCCGGGCGAGGAACGCCGCCGCGGCTGACCTGCTACGGCGTCTTGCAGGCCATAAGATCAGCGATCGGCTTAAGCGGGCTGTACAACTTGCAAATCACATCCGGCCCATCGGTGCGGAAGACGTGCTTCACCGGCTCGGCCTGGCTCACCGCGATATGCGCGACGATCGACGCGGCGCCGACCGGATAAGTCCAACGGTGCCTTTGCAGATCGGTCAGCTTCGCGATCAGCAAAACGGCGGCGATGATCGCGAAAGGATCGGTCAGCAGGAAATACTCTTGCTTCAACCCGCGCGCCATGCTCAGCGTGTCGATGCCCCAGTCCGTCGCCATGAGAACGGCGACCTGCAGGACCAGATGCCAATCGCGGCGGCGGATGGCGACCACGGTTGCCGCGATGACGAACCATTCGAGGAAGATGGTCGGGCGCGGCGACGACGACAGCACAAAGGTGCGGCGCGCGATCACGCCGATGATTGCCTCGAACAGGAATTTTAAACGGTCGATGCTGATAAATGCGCCATGTTCGGCGAGCTGTGGCGTCGACGCCGTGGCCCACATGAACATCTGCTCGAGCGGATGGAGAACTACGACCACATCGTTGATGTTATAGCGCATGTCGAGCGCGAGCAGCGCCACCATGCAGCCGGCGATGACGGCGAGTACCGCGGTCAGCAACTCCAGCACCGGCGCCTTCCAGATGATTGTGTAGGCCGCCATGCCGAGGCCGAGCCAAGCCGCGATGATCGGCCAATAGAGCGTGGCGCCGATGCGCAGCGCCGGCAGATGCAGGGTCGCCGTGTCGTTCGTCGTCAGCCCGGCGATGACGATATCTTTGGCGAGATAGACGGCGATCAGCGCGCCCGCGGCGGCGAGCGCCACCGCCAGCCACGCTTTGCGCGGCTCATCCCAGAATCCGCTTGGCACCGTGCCGCGCGGGCCGAATGGGAGCAGCAGAATCGGCAGGGCGCAGATCGGGAATAAGAACTGAATCTTGTTGAGCATCGCCAGCGTGATCAAAAGGCTGGCGCAGCCAACGACGATAGGCCGCCACCAGCGCTCGCCGCGCTGCGCGACGATCAGCAGCATGAGGAACGCCGAGGTAAAACATGCGGCGGCCAGCAATTCGGTGCGCATGATGCGCATTTCCATCGCCATGCCGCCGGAAAACGCCAGCAGGAATGCGCCGAAGGCGGCGATGCGCCAGTCGCGCACCAGCGCGCGCAACAGATAGGCGAACGCCAGCACGAAACCCATGCCGTACATCAGCGACAGCACCCGGCCGGCGCGCGTCGCCGCCGTCCAGGCCTGCGCGAAGGCTGCGGCATCGCCGGCCGGCGGCAGCGCCGACAGCGATACGACATTGACGATGCCGAGCGCATGCAGGGCGCGCAGCCAGTAGCTCAGCAGCACGATCGACAGATAGCCCGGATGATCGAAGAATTGTTACGGCCAGTGCGCGTTGAGCAGGAGCGCGTTGTAGACGATCATGAAATCCATATCGGCGACGCGCCAATACGGGTACCAGAATCCGGCGACCAGGAACGACAGCAGCATGCCAAAGCAAATGACCAGCAACTCGCCGCACCAGCTGAACGGCACCAGTCGCTGGAACGGCTGTGACGTATCGGGGCTCTGTAACGCTCGCCAAAGACGCGACTGATCGGGCATGGAGTTCTGCGATTTCATTGTCGGCGGGGGATGGCCAAGGACCTAGAATAATGCCTTATAAATTCGTTCCCGACGAGGCACCAGGAACAAAACGGCATGCGCGAACTCATTCGCACCAATGACATGGTTCTGGTTTCGGCCGTGGTGGCGCTGCTCGACGGCGCCGGCATTCGGCACATGGTGCTCGACCAGAACATGAGCGTGCTGGAAGGCTCGCTCGGCGTCTTGCCGCGGCGGATTCTGGTTTCGGACGGACACGAGCTTACAGCGCGGCGGATCCTGGAAGATGCCGGGCTTGGCGGGGAGCTGCGGCCGAATGACGACTGACGTCCTCGAAACCAGCGAAGACGCGGTGCTCGGCGGTCGCCTGCGGCTGCGCCAGCCGCTCACCGGCCATCGCGTCGGCCACGATGCGATCCTGCTCGCCGCCGCGACCGGCGGCCGCGCCGGCGAGCATGCGGCAGACCTCGGCGCCGGCGTCGGCGCGGCCGGTCTCGCGCTGGCGGCGCGGGTTGCCGGGCTCAAGGTCACGCTGGTCGAGATCGATCCGGCGCTGTGCGCGCTCGCCGTCGGCAACGCGCGGCTCAACCGGCTCGAAGATCGAGTCGATGTGCTCACTGCCGATGTCGAGGATAGGCAAGCGCTAACGGCAGCGGGCCTGGCGGCGGCAAGTTTCGATCGCGTGCTGATGAACCCGCCGTTCCACGACGCGAGCCGGCAGAACCTGTCGCCCGATCCGCGCCGTCGGCTTGCATATGCAGCGGCGCCCGGCCTGCTGCCGCGCTGGATCGCCAGCGCCGCCTGGCTGCTCAAACCGCAGGGCGTGCTGACCCTAATCTGGCGTGCCGACGAACTTGCCGACGTGCAAAATGCGCTGAATGCTGACTTCGGCGGCGTCGCCGCGCTGCCGGTTCATCCGCGTCCCGACGCGCCAGCAATTCGCGTGCTGGTGTGCGCGGTGAAATCGGGCGGCGGTTCTGCGGTGACTTATCCCGGCCTCGTCCTCAACGATGCACAGGGCAAGCCTTCAACGGCTGCCGAAGTCGTGCTGCGAGGCCGGGGAACGCTGTCTCTTGCTGAAAGGTAAACGCTGGCGAATTGCCTAGGATTTGCGCCACCCCGGCACGAATTCGCGCCATCGCCGGCTGACGAATTGGCGCCGCATGCGGGCTAGGTTGTCGTCATCAAGGTGCGAAAGCGCAACAATGCTGCTGATAAGCAGGAACAGTATGGCGAGCTTGGGATCCATCGATCCGCCTCTTTTCAAGACCGCCTGAGTCGACGGCGCCTATCGCATTGCAAAAACTATTCCAAACCTAAATATTGTGCAATTTTGGGCATTTCCAGGTCGATTACGAGAAATATACTGCGATGCACCAAAAATTGATCTGACCGCAACGCCCAGCCGACTGCTTTGACTTGGGTTCCAAGGATGCCTAACTGGGCCCTATGCCCGCCGCGACCGAACCGATGCCCGACATCCTCAAAAGCACGCTTGCGCTCCTGGGCAGACTTGTGCCGGCGCGCTTCCGGCCGGACATCCCTGTCGTGCCAGTGGTGCGGCTTTCCGGCGTGATCGGTGTTTCCACGCCGCTGCGGCCCGGGCTGATGTTGTCCTCGACCGCGCGCACGCTGGAGCGCGCGTTTTCGGTGCGCAACGCGCGCGCGGTGGCGCTGATCGTCAATTCGCCGGGCGGCTCGCCGGCGCAGTCGCATCTGATCTTCCGCCGCATCCGCCAATTGGCCGAGGAGAAGAAGCTGCCGGTCATCGCCTTTCTCGAGGACGTCGGCGCCTCCGGCGGCTACATGCTGGCCTGCGCCGGCGATGAGATCATCTGCGATCCGTTTTCCATCGTCGGTTCCATCGGCGTGGTCGGCGGCTCGTTCGGCTTCCCCAAGCTGATGGAGAAGCTCGGCGTCGAGCGCCGCCTCTACACCTCGGGCGAGCGCAAGGTGATGCTCGATCCGTTCCTGCCGGAGAAGCCGGAGGACGTGAAACGCATCAAGGCGATCCAGAAGGACATCCACGAGCGCTTCATCGCGCTGGTCAAGGAGCGCCGCGGAACCAAACTCAAGAGCGCCGACAAGACGCTGTTCTCCGGCGAGTTCTGGACCGCGCCGGCCGCGCTCGACCTCGGGCTCGCCGACCGCATCGGCGATTTGCGCTCGACGCTGCGCGAACGTTACGGCGAAAGGTGCGCACGCCGCTGATCTCCTCCGAGCGCAGCCTATTCGGCCGCCGCATTCCGGGCCTTGGCTCGCTCGAAGCGCTCACGCGCCAAGGCGGCCTCGCCGACGATCTGATCTCGTCGCTGGAAGCGCGCGCGCTGTGGGGGCGTTACGGGCTGTAGCCGCTATTGCACCGGCTTGTTGCCGAACAACTTCGCCACTTCCGCCACCTGCTTGCGCTGCTGTTCGATCGACGCGGCGAATTCGGCGGTGTTGCCCGGACTGACGGTCTGCGCGGTCGCGGTCAGCTTTTGCACAATCGCGGAATCCTTGGCGACGGCGCGGATATCGTCGGCGATCTTGGCGCGAACGGCGTCCGCAATGCCGGGCGGCCCGAACAAGCCGACCAGCCCGTCGAATTCGAGCGACGGGTAGCCGGCCTCGAGCGCGGTCGGGATGTCACGCAGCGCCGGCGCGCGTTCGTGGTTGGTGACCGCGAGCACCTTCACCTTGCCGGCCAGCACCTGCGGTCGCACGATGGCGTAGGCCGGCATGTAGACCTGGATGCGCCCTTCGGCGAGATCGTTCACCGCGGTAACCGGATTCTTGTAGGGCACTTTGGCCATCGTCAGCCCGACGCTGTGCAGGAATCCGGCGAATACGAAGTCGGTGGTTCCCGTTGCGGTGGTCCAGTTCAACTGACCGGGCTTGGCGCGCGCCAGCGCCTCCAACTCCTTCAGCGAATTGACGTTCAGCGAGGTTGGCACGCTGACCGCAATCACCGTATTGGACATGCGAGCGATCGGGATCAGATCCTTGGGATCGTAGGGCAGCTTGTCGTGGAAGTAGGGGTGCGCCGTGAACGCGGCCACCGGCGTCACCAGCAGGACATGATCGTCATGCGCGGCGAGGAACGCGGTGATGGCCACCATGCCATCGCCTCCGGGTCGGTTCTCGACCACGACCGGCTGGCCCCAGCGCGCCGACAGTCTGTCGGCGAACAGCCGCGCGCCGATATCGACGCCGCTGCCCGCGCCGAGCGTCACGATGAAGCGCACCGGCCGGCTTGGCCACGACTCGGCCGCGCAGGGTCCCCGCAAAATCGGCAAAAGCACCAGCGTTGCGGCAATAAACGCCGTCAATATCCATTTGGCAGTCGTGCGAGCCCGCATCGTTTCCTCCACCCGCCGACCGGCCATTCATCCGCGATGGCCGTTTCGGTCCTTTTGAAAACCCCGCGGCATCATAACTCATCCGTAATGCAGGGGCGGGCTCCCAGCCCCGAAATTGCCTTGTTCGCGGCTGAAATTTTCGTTCCGGATGCTTTTGCGGAGATGCCGATGCCCCCGATATTGCTCTCGCCGCTGCTGAAATGGTCGCTCGCCGCCCTCGGCGGGGCCATGGTCGTGCACTGGGTGGTGAAGGAAGCGCGCCGGGTCAACGAGGAACTGGACCAGGCGAGGCGGGTCAAAGCGCGCGTTACGGATCAAGAAAATCGGCCGACTTTGCGTCGAGACCCGCGAACCGGCGAATATCGCCTGTAATTTTAGCGGTTTTAGGGGGTGGAAAGGCCGCTTAGCGGCGGGCCGTGCGCGGGTTGCCGGTGACCATGGCGCCGAAGAACATCACTGCAAACACCAGACCGATAAGTTGGAAAGTCAGCATCGCCCGTCTCCTGTTGTCTTGCCCTTCTTCTTATTGGTCGCAGCTCTACCGGTTTTGGTTCAAAGCCCCGTAAATTCGCTCCGGCTTGACCCCTTTTTGACCCCCCGATAGGGTCCCGATCGCTTCCCGTCCTTAAAAATCAGTAATTTCCGATGGCCGAACCGCAACTTAACGGCATTGACCGCTCGGCCCCGGACAACCTGGACCCGTCGCGGTCGTTCCAGGGGCTGATTCTGGCGCTGCAGCGCTATTGGGCGGATTGGGGCTGCGTCATCCTGCAGCCCTATGACATGGAGGTGGGGGCGGGCACCTTCCACCCGGCCACCACGCTGCGCGCGCTCGGGCCCAAGCCCTGGAACGCGGCCTATGTGCAGCCCTCGCGGCGGCCCAAGGACGGCCGCTATGGCGAGAACCCCAACCGGCTGCAGCACTATTACCAGTTCCAGGTGATCCTGAAGCCGTCGCCGGCCGACATCCAGGACCTCTACCTCAACTCGCTGAAAGTGATCGGCATCGACCCCAAGATCCACGACATCCGCTTCGTCGAGGACGACTGGGAAAGCCCGACGCTCGGCGCCTGGGGCCTCGGCTGGGAGTGCTGGTGCGACGGCATGGAGGTGTCGCAGTTCACTTATTTCCAGCAGGTCGCCGGCTTCGAATGCAATCCGGTCGCCGGCGAACTCACTTACGGCCTCGAGCGCCTCGCCATGTATGTGCAGGGCGTCGACCGCGTGTTCGATCTCAACTTCAACGGCCGCACCGACGCGAAGAAGGTGACTTACGGCGACGTGTTCCTGCAGGCCGAGCGGGAATATTCGCGGCACAATTTCGAATTCGCCGATACCGCGATGCTGTTCGAGCAGTTCAAGATGGCGGAAGCCGCCTGCAAGAAATACCTCGCCGACGGCTGGAGCGCCGACCGCAAGCATCATGCGATGGCGCTGCCGGCCTACGACCAGTGCATCAAGGCGAGCCACGTGTTCAATCTGCTCGATGCGCGCGGCGTCATCTCGGTCACCGAGCGGCAGAGCTATATCCTGCGCGTGCGCGAACTGGCCAAAGCCTGCGGCGAGGCCTGGCTCGCCACCGAAGGCGGAGGGGCGGCGTGAGCGATCCTGAAATCGGCGGCCGCGAGCCCGTCACGGTCGAGGTGGTCGAAGGCGAGACCTATTGGTGGTGCCGCTGCGGCCGCTCCAAGACGCAGCCGTTCTGCGACGGCTCGCACGAGGTGACCGACTTCCAGCCGCTGGAATGGGTCGCCAAGCGGTCGGGCAAGCGCAATTTCTGCACCTGCAAACGCACCAAGGCGCCGCCGCTGTGCGATAACAGCCATCTGAAGCTATAGTTGAACCTTCCCAAATCGGACGGCGACTAACACCCATGCTGCTCTGGATCATCCTCGCTGTCGGTGTGGCGGTCGTCGTTTACGCGATCGTCGCCTTCAACATTCTGGTGCGCACGCGCCAGATGGCGAACGAGGCGTGGAGCGGCATCGACGTGCAGCTCAAGCGGCGCTCCGACCTCGTCCCCAATCTGGTGGAAGCGGTCAAAGGTTACGCCGTGCACGAGCGCTCGGTGCTCGAGGAGGTGACCGCGTTGCGCGGCGCCGCGCGCGCTTTGCCAAGCGACGACGTCGCGGCCCGCGCGCAGGCGGAAGGCGCGCTGTCGGCCGCGCTCGGCCGCCTGATCGCGCTCTCCGAGAATTACCCCGACCTCAAAGCCAGCGCCAATTTCCTCGCCCTCCAGCAGCAGCTGAGCGACCTGGAGAATGAACTGCAGATGGCGCGCCGCTATTACAACGGCGCGGTGCGCAATCTGAACGTGCTGGTGCAGTCCTTCCCGAGCAATCTGATCGCGGCGGTGTTCGGATTTTCGGCGCGCGACTTCTTCGAGCTATCGGACGCGGGTGAACGCAACGCGCCGCAGGTCAGTTTGGCGCCGCAATGAGCGGGCTTTGGCGCATCGCCGTCCTGCTCGCGGCGCTGATCGGCTACCGGCCAGGCGAGCGCCGCCGAAGTCATCCATTCCTTTGTTTCCGAACGTGCGCGTCGCCAAAGACGGCGAGCTCACCGTCACCGAGACGTTGCGCGTGCGCGCGGAAGGCTACGAGATGCGGCACGGCATCTACCGGGACTTTCCGCTTACCTTCAAAGACGCCGGCGGGACGCTGCGCGAGGTCACCTTCAGCCTGCTTGGCGTTTCCCGCGACGGCAATCCGGAGCCCTATCATACGGAGCGCACGCACGGCGTCATCCGCATCTATGCCGGCGACAAGGACGTGCTGATCCGGCCCGGCGAGCACACCTACGTGTTCGAGCTATCGCACCGGGCGGCAGATCCGCTGGTTCGACGGCAAGCCGGAGCTCAATTGGAACGTCACCGGCAATTACTGGCGCTTCCCGATCGAATCCGCGGCCTATCGCCTGCAGCTTGTCGACGGCGCGCGTCCGGTGCGCTGGACCGCCTATACCGGCCGGCTCGGCGCGCGCGGTATCGACTGGCACGGCAGCTTCGGCCCGCTCGGCACGCTCAGCGTTTCGACCACGCGGCGGCTTGCGCCCGGCGAAGGCCTTACCGTGGTCGCCGCCTTGCCGGGCGGCGCGGTCGATCCGCCCAGCGCGAACATGCTGCTGTGGTACGAAATGTTCGACAATCGCCAGTGGATCATCGGCGGCGTCGGCTTCCTCGTGGTTCTCATCTATTACTTCGCGGCCTGGGAGGCCGTCGGCCGCGATCCCAAGCGCGGCACCATCATTCCGCTATTCCATCCGCCGCAGGGCATTTCGCCGGCGCTCGCCAATTACATCCACAATTGGGGCCTCGCGCGCGAGAAATGGCGCGCCTTCACCGCGGCCGCGCTCTCGCTCGCCGTGCGCGGGCTCATCCAGCTCGACCAAGGCCGGCAAGACGCTGACGTTGAAAAGGACCGGCAAGCAGCCGACCGGCGGCTACCAGGAGCTGCCGGCCGGCGAACGCGCGATTTTCAGTTGGGTCAATGTCGGCGGCGCGGCCACCATCGACAAGGCGCACGGCGAAGCGGTCGCCAAGGTCGGCACCGAGTTCACCACCAGCATCGAAGCGGAAAACCGCAACCACTTCTTCCGCCGCAATCTCGGCTACGTCATCGCCGGACTGGCCATGACGGCGGCGGTCGTCGCCGGCCTCGTCGCCTTCGGCGGCCTGCAGGACCAGGACCTTTCCATCATGGCTTTGCTGGGCTTCGTCGGCTTCTTTTTCGGCGTGTTCATCGTGCCGTTCATGCAAGCGATATTTGGCGAGCGGCGCCAAATTCGCCGTGCTCGTGCGTACCGCCATTTCGCTGGCGATTGCCGCGATCTTTGTCTCCATCGCCTTCAATATCCTGCATGAGATGCTCAACAGCGGACCGAGCGAGGCGTTGCCGGCGCTTCAAGTCGCTTTGTCGCCAACTATCCGTTCCCCTTCGTGCTGGTGACCGCCTTCACCGTGCTCAACGGGCTGTTTTTCATCTGATGCGGGCGCCGACGGCGCTCGGGCGCCCGATCATGGACCAGCTCTCCGGCTTCAAGCTCTATCTCGAAACGGCGGAAGCCGACCGTCTCAATATGCAGGGGGCGCCGGAGATCACCGCCGACCGCTTCGAGGCGCTGCTGCCTTATGCGGTCGCGCTCGATGTCGAGAAGCCATGGTCCGACGCATTCGCCGCGGCGGTGCGCCGCGCCCATCCGGGCGAGGCCGATCCGATGTCGAGCTATCAACCCGCCTGGAGCAGCGGCGGCGGCTGGTCGGGCCGCGATTTCGGCAGCGCGGTTTCGTCCTCGGTGGCGGGCGTGAGCGGTGCCTTGGCCAGCGCCGTGCCGGTCTCCTCCGGTTCGTCGGGATTTGGCGGCGGAGGCGGTTCGGGCGGCGGCGGTGGCGGCGGTGGCGGGGGAGGCTGGTAGGCGTAGGACGGCAAGGGTGACATCCATGAGCCGCCTTGCTAGGCAGGCCCCGCGACGCTGACTTCTTCACGCCTTGGCCGCCATGCCCGACCTGCTGCTCGAATTCCTGTCCGAAGAAATCCCCGCGCGTATGCAGACGCGCGCCGCCGAGGATTTGAAGAAAATGGTGACCGACCGGCTGGTGGCGGCCGGTCTCGTCTATGAAGGCGCCAAGGCCTTTGCCACGCCGCGCCGCCTCACGCTGTCGGTGCACGGCGTCCCGGTGCGCCAGCCCGACGTCAGGGAAGAAAAGAAAGGTCCGCGCGTCGGCGCCCCCGCAGGTGCGATTGCCGGATTCCTCAAGGCTGCTGGTTTGACGTCGATCGACCAGGCCAAAGTGCAGCCCGACAAGAAGGGCGATTTTTACGTCGCGCTGATCGAAAAGCCGGGCAAGCCGGCGCTCGACCTCTTGGCCGAGATGATTCCCGAGGTGGTGCGGTCTTTCCCGTGGCCGAAGTCGATGCGCTGGGGCTCAGGCCGGCTCGCCTGGGTGCGCCCGCTGCATTCGATCCTTGCCACCTTCGGTCCGGAAACCGAGGAGCCCGACATCGTCGCCTTCAGCATGGACAACATCGCGGCGTCCGACGAGACGCGCGGCCATCGCTTCATGGCGCCGGCGCCGTTCAAGGTGCGCCGCTTCGACGATTATCTCGCCAAGCTCGAAGCGGCCAAGGTGGTGCTCGATCCCGCGCGCCGGGCCGAGATGATCCTCACCGACGCGAAGAATCTGGCTTTCGCACAAGGCTACGAACTGCTGGAGGACGCTGGCCTGCTCGCCGAGGTCGCCGGCCTGGTGGAATGGCCGGTGACGCTGATGGGTTCGTTCGACGCGGCGTACCTCGCGATCCCCGAAGAAGTGATCCGCGCCACCATCCGCAACAACCAGAAATGCTTCGTGCTGCGCGACGCCGCCACGGCGAAGCTCACCAACAAATTCATTCTGGTCGCCAACGAGGAGGCATCCGACGGCGGCAAGGCGATCATCGCCGGCAACGAGCGCGTGATCCGCGCGCGGCTCTCCGACGCCAAGTTCTTCTACGAGACCGACCTGAAGACGCGGCTGGAAGACCGGTTGGCGAAATTCGAGCACATCGTGTTCCACGAAAAACTCGGCACGCAGGCCGAACGCATCGCGCGCATCGGCGCACTCGCCGGGAACCTGGCGCCGATCGTCGGCGCCGATCCCGACCTGGCCGCGCGCGCCGCGCAGCTTTGCAAGGCCGATCTGCTCACCGACGTGGTCGGTGAATTCCCCGAGCTGCAAGGCCTGATGGGCCGCTATTACGCCGAGGCGCAGAACGAGAACGAGGCGGTCGCCCACGCCATCGAGGATCATTACCGGCCGAAGGGGCCGGACGACCTGGTGCCGGCCGATCATGTATCGATCGCGGTCGCGCTCGCCGACAAGATCGACACGCTGGTCGGCTTCTGGGCGATCGATGAAAAGCCGACCGGCAGCAAGGATCCTTACGCGCTGCGGCGCGCGGCGCTTGGCGTCATCCGCATCGTTGTCGAAAACGAATTGCGGTTGCCGCTGCGCCTGCAGTTGTGGCGGCATTTCAGCGTGATACGCCGAGATGAAAATTTAGCGGAGGCCATCGCGCTCCTGCATCCGCTGAACGAACAAATATTGAATTTGAGCGCGACCGATATCGAATTGGCGATGAAGCTCGAAGTCCTGGTGTCGGAGAAGGCCAAGCAGTTGGCCAGCCCCATGTTGGTGCAGGCGCATTCTTATCTCCAACAGACGCACGATCTCCTGTCGTTCTTCGCCGACCGCCTCAAGGTGACGTTGCGCGAGGACGGCGCGCGGCACGATCTGGTCGATGCGGTGTTTTCGCTCGAAGGGCAGGACGATCTCTTGCTGGTCGTGCGCCGCGTCGAGGCGCTCGGCAAATTCCTCGACAGCGACGACGGCAAGAACTTGCTCGCCGGCGTCAAGCGGGCCTCGAATATCTTGCGCATCGAGGAGAAGAAGGACAATGAGAGCTACGCCGGCGCGCCCGACGCCAAGCGTCTCATTGCGCCGGAAGAAAAAGCGCTGGCCGATGCCATCAATGTCGCCAAGAAGGACGCGTCCGCCGCCGTCGCCAAGGAGGATTTCGCCGCTGCCATGAGCGCCATGGCGAGCTTGCGGCCGAAGGTCGACGCCTTCTTCGACAAAGTCACCGTCAACGTCGATGACGCCGCCTTGCGCGAAAACCGGCTCAAACTGCTCAACGAGATCCGCGAAGCCACCCGCGCGGTGGCGGATTTTTCCAAGATCGAAGGCTGACAATTGGGGAACTCGCCTCGCATTGTGCCGTTTCATTCTCACGTGCAACCTAAAAGGATACCGTCATGGTCATCGGCATCGGTCATCTGCAGCCTATCGTCGCGCTCGTTGCTGGCATCGCCATCCTGCTTATCCCGCGCTTGCTGAATTTCATTGTCGCGGCCTACCTGATCATCGTCGGTGTGATCGGTCTTGGACTTATCAAATAGGCCGTTATCCGGGCTTGCATCGCAGTCCCTGAGGGTGCTTTTAGGGGCCACAGACCCGCCCCAGCATTTTTTGACCCATGGCGAAACGAAAATCCTCGCGCGTGAGCGCTAAGTCCAAAAAACAGGCAGTGCGGAAGGCTCCCAAGCCAAAATCTGCGACCCGGAAATGGGTCTATGGCTTCGGCGACGGCCGCGCCGAAGGCAAGGCCGGCATGCGCAATCTGCTCGGCGGCAAGGGTGCCGGGCTTGCCGAGATGGCCAATCTCGGCCTGCCGGTGCCGCCCGGCTTCACCATCACCACCGAAGTCTGCACGTTTTATTACGCTAACAAGCAGCAGTACCCGAAGGAGCTTCGCGGCCAGGTCGAAAAGGCGTTGGCGCAGGTCGGCAAGATCACCGGCAAGATTTTTGGGGATAAGAGCAACCCGCTGCTGGTGTCGGTGCGCTCCGGCGCCCGCGCCTCCATGCCGGGCATGATGGACACCGTGCTAAATCTCGGCCTCAACGACGAGACGGTCGAGGCACTGGCGAAGCGATCCGGCGACCGCCGATTCGCCTATGACAGCTATCGCCGCTTCATCACCATGTATTCCGACGTGGTGCTCGGCGTCGGCCACGAGCACTTTGAGGAATTGCTCGACCACCACAAGGAAAACCAGGGCTATTCGCTCGACACCGATCTCACCGCCGACGACTGGGCCGAGTTGGTCGAGCAATACAAGAAGCGCTTGCAGACCGAGCGCGGCGAGCCGTTCCCGCAGGACCCGTACGAGCAGCTGTGGGGCGCGATCGGCGCGGTGTTCGGTTCCTGGATGAACCAGCGCGCCAACACCTATCGCCGCCTGCACAACATTCCGGAAAGCTGGGGCACCGCAGTCAACGTGCAGGCCATGGTGTTCGGCAACATGGGTGACACCTCGGCGACGGGCGTTGCCTTCACCCGCAACCCGTCGACCGGCGAGAAGAAGCTGTACGGCGAATTCCTCATCAACGCGCAAGGCGAGGACGTGGTCGCCGGCATCCGCACGCCGCAGGAGATCAGCGAGGCCGCGCGCATCGAGGCCGGCTCCGACAAGCCGTCGATGGAAGCGACGCTGCCCAAGGCTTACGCCGAGCTCAAGCGCATCTACAACGCGCTCGAGCGCCACTACCGCGACATGCAGGACCTCGAATTCACGGTCGAGCAGGGCCGGCTGTGGATGCTGCAGACGCGCTCCGGCAAGCGCACGGCCAAGGCGGCGCTGCGCATCGCCGTCGAACTCGCCAACGAAGGCCTGATCTCCAAGAACGAAGCGGTGCTGCGCGTCGATCCGCTGGCGCTCGATCAGCTCTTGCATCCGACCATCGACCCGCGCGCGCACCGCCGCGTGATCGCGACCGGCCTGCCGGCCTCGCCGGGCGCCGCCTCCGGCGAAATCGTGTTCTCGCCGGACGAGGCGGCGACGCTCAAAGCCGACGGCAGGAAGGTGATTCTGGTCCGCGTCGAAACCTCGCCGGAAGACATCCATGGCATGCACGCCGCCGAAGGCATCCTCACCACCCGCGGCGGCATGACCTCGCATGCCGCGGTGGTTGCGCGCGGCATGGGCAAGCCCTGTGTCTCCGGCGCCGGATCGCTGCGCGTCGATTATAACGCCGGCACCATGACGGCCGGCGGGCAGAGCTTCAACAAAGGTGACTTCATCACCGTCGACGGCTCGACCGGGCAGGTGCTGGCCGGCAAGGTCGACATGATCGAGCCGCAGCTCTCCGGCGAATTCTCCACGCTGATCGGCTGGGCCGACAAGGTGCGCAAGCTCGGCGTGCGCGCCAATGCCGATACGCCGGCCGATGCAAAAGCCGCCGTGCGCTTCGGCGCGGAAGGCATCGGGCTGTGCCGCACCGAGCATATGTTCTTCGACGAAGACCGCATCCAGGCGGTGCGCGAGATGATCCTCGCCGACGACGAGAAATCGCGCCGCGCCGCGCTCGCCAAGCTGCTGCCGATGCAGCGCGCCGATTTCGTCGAGCTGTTCGAGATCATGGGCGGCCGGCCGGTCACCATCCGCCTGCTCGATCCGCCGCTGCACGAATTCCTGCCGCATGGCGAGGAGGAGATCGCCGAGGTCGCGAAAGCGATGGGTGCCGATCCGCGCAAGCTCGCCGACCGCGCCAAGGAACTCGCCGAATTCAACCCCATGCTCGGCTTCCGCGGCTGCCGCATCGCCATTGCCTATCCGGAAGTGGCCGAGATGCAGGCGCGCGCCATTTTCGAGGCCGCGGTCGAAGCGGCGAAACGGACCGGCAAGCCGGTGGTGCCGGAAGTCATGGTGCCGCTGATCGCGACCAAGATGGAGCTCGATCTGGTCAAGGCGCGCATCGACGCCATGGCCAAGGCGGTGGCGAAGGAAACCGGCGCCAAGCTGACCTATCAGGTCGGCACCATGATCGAATTGCCGCGCGCAGCATTGCTCGCCGGCGAGATCGCGGAGACCGCCGAATTCTTCTCCTTCGGCACCAACGATCTGACGCAGACGACGTTCGGCATTTCGCGCGACGATGCGGCGAGCTTCCTCGGCATCTATACCGGGCGCGGGATCCTGCCCGGCGATCCCTTCGTGTCGATCGATCAGCAGGGCGTCGGCGAACTGGTGAAGATCGGCGTCGAGCGCGGACGCAAAGTCCGCCCCAAGCTAAAGGTCGGCATCTGCGGCGAACACGGTGGCGATCCGGCGTCGGTCGCCTTCTGCCATCAGGTCAAGCTCGACTACGTGTCGTGCTCGCCGTTCCGCGTGCCGATCGCGCGGCTCGCCGCCGCGCAGGCGGCGCTGGGCAAGACCGCGGCCAGCCAAGCCTAGCTGCCGTCCTCCGCGAAAGGGGGGACCAGCCGTCGAAAAACTACCCCGCCACCGCACACTGTCGGCACCATTTAGGGAAGTCACTTTCTGAGCCAGTTTCAAATGTCACCCCCTAGGGAGGTAAGATAGCCGCCTTTCCTGGTTGTTGTTCGGAATTCCTTGTGCCTATCCGACTTTGAACATGTGATTTGTCTGGCCACGACGCCTGGGGGCCTTGGCCGAACGGGACATATCAAGTTCTTTCTGCTTCTCGGCAATGTAGGCCAGAACCGGACCGAGCCGTTTGTTCTCAACGATCGCCGCCTGATTCACCCGCTGCCGTTTATCAAAAGCCCGATACGGCAGATCGACGCCGTTATGCCGGATCGCCAGCCGGCCATCGGGATAATCGATCACCATGACCCGCTTGCGCGCCAGCGAACGGGTGATCTCGTTCGGTTCCAGAATGAACATCACCTGGTCGTATTGAAGCGTCAGGTTCACAGACACCGACCGTTCTTCCTTCCAGGCGAAGGCGTCGTCCAGATCGTCATGGTCGGCGCAGGAACGATGCAGATCCCTGTCGCCGAAGGGCGGCTTGGCAAAGCGAGCGTTGTAGTCGGCCATGAATACCGGCAGGAACGCATTGCCGGCCTCCATGCTGCTGATGCCCAGAAGCCGCATCTCCTTGACTAGCCGGTCCTGCAGCGTCGCGTTCGCTCGTTCCACACGCCCCTTGGCCTGCGAGGAATTGGCGCAGATGATGTCGATGTTGAGCGCATGTAATGCCCGGCCGAACTGGGTCATGCCATCCCCGCCGGCGGCATCCTTCCTGTTGACCCGGAATACGCCGTGTTTGTCGGAATAGAAGGCGACCGGCTTGCCGTGCTGCTCCAAATAGGTCCGTGTCGCCTTGAAATAATCGAAAGTGCTCTCGCTCTCGACAAACTGCAGATGCATCAACCGGCTGGTCGCATCATCAATGTAGACGAGCAGGGTGCATTGCGGCCCACGGGTCTCGAACCACCAGTGTTGCGAGCCATCGATCTGGATCAGCTCACCAACACACTCGCGGCGATTGCGCGGCTGATGAACCGGCTTCATCCGCTGCTTGCGATCCTTCCAAAACCCAGCTGCCATCATCCATTGCCGGATCGTCTCGCGGCCAAGACGGATGCCATGCAGCTCAGAGAGCTTCTCGGCCGCAAGCGTCGGCCCGAAGTCGCTATAGCGCTCGCGAATGAGGCCAATAACCTCAGCCCGCAGGCTGGTGGGATAGCTCCGGTTGCTTCGTTTGCCGCGCCGCTTGGATACCAACGCCGCGGGGCCGCGCTGGCGATAGGCCTTCGCCAGGCGTAAGACCTGGCGGCGCCCAAGCCCCATCAACCTCGCTGCCTCGGAAACCCTGATCCGGTCTTCCGCCAGATCGCGCAAAACGCTCATCCGATCGATCTCTGAACGGCTCATCGTAATCACCGTCATCGGCCGCTCCCCATGCCACTCCAAAAACTGCGCAGGGTGACATCTGTATCTGGGCCAAGGGTGACTTCTCTATCGGGCGTCTACAGCACACCGCTCGCGCGTGGGTGCGTTATGGTTAACCGTTGTTACCCACGACCAAGCCCGCAAAACCAAGCTGAATTTGCGCGCGCGCCGTTTCACGGCGCCTGTCGCGTCGCGCACGGTTAACGCGTTCGCAAGGTTAATCAGCCCATAAAAAGACCGGTCGCATTGTCGACATCCCGGCGACGTGCGCCGGCAAACGCATCAGCCCGAAGACCGGTGAAGCGGATTTCGGGTGTGCGCCAAAACAGTGTCGTTGCGTCGCGTGAGCGGGGTCATGGCGGTCTTGCGGAAGCGTCGTCGGCGGAGACGGGCGTCGGTTGCCATCGGCGCGGCGATCTTCGCGCTCTTGCCCAGCAGCATCGGCTTCCAGGATCTCGGCGCGCTCTTGGTGCGTCAGCCGGGGGTGGCCGCGCGCGCCTATGCGCACGTCATCGCCTCGCCGTTCAGTACCATCCACACCGCCACCTTCAGCATGGCGAACCCGATCGGCACCGCCATCCCGCATCCGCCGATTTACGCGCTGGCGAATTTCGATCCGACCGATATCGCCGGCTCGATCGCCTCGCAGTTTCTCGGCGATCCGAACGCGCCGCTGCAATTCCCGGCCGTCAACCGCAAGGACAAGCACGACTCATTTATTGCGCGGCCGCGTACGCCTCTGCCGCCTTTGCCGCCGCTAATGGCCATCGAGCCGGTGCCGCAGGTGCAAGCCGACGCCCCGCTCAAGAGCGAGGAATCAGGCCGCTTCGATCCTTATGCCGACTACCAATTCGCCGCGGCGCCGGACGAGCAATTGCCGCCGCCCGACGTGCAGACGCCGGCGGATCGCGCGCCCGGCCAAAAGGATAGCTCGCAGATCTTTTTCGGCGCCAATCCGCTGGCCACGGGTCAGGAGCAGATCGCGCCCTGGGCGAACGGCGAGGCGCCGATGGTGATGGCCTCGGTCGATCCCGACATCAAGCAATCGGCGCTGGCGCCGCCGCAGCAGGGCGGCGACAAGGCCGGCGAGAGCATCGCCGCCAAGGGCGAGGTCACTGGCGTCGAGCAGCGTCCGAAATCGCCGGCCGAGCGGCTCGCGCTCGTCGGCCCGGCGCGCGCCAAGGCGGAGAAGTGTCTCGCCAACGCGGTTTATTTCGAATCGCGCGACGAGCCGGTGCGCGCGCAGATCGCGGTGGCGCAGGTTGTGATGAACCGGGTGTTCTCGCCGTTTTACCCGAACGACGTCTGCGGCGTCGTCTACCAGAACGCCAACCGCCATCTCGCCTGCCAGTTCACCTTCGCCTGCGACGGCATTCCCGACGTGGTCACCGAGCCGGACGCCTGGGCGCGCGCCAAGCACATCGCGCGCGACATGCTCGACGGCAAGCTGTGGATGCCCGAGGTGGACAAGTCCACCCATTACCACGACTATTGGGCGCACCCGAACTGGGTCGGCGAGATGAAACGCATGGACCGGCTGGGCGGCCTCATTTTTTACCGCCCGCGCGCCTGGGGCGACGGCTCCGGCGAGCCCAAGTGGGGCAACGCCAAGACGACCGCCGAAGAAGTCAAGAAAATGTAGGCCGCGCCGCCCGCGCCTTAAGCCATGCGCGGCGCTGATGCCTAAGATCACGATAATTCGTTTTGGCGCGGCCGGTGGAAGCACTATCTTGTGCGCCGAGCCCGCGAAACACCATCGCGGGCGCAATTGTCAGCGCAGGCTGGAGCTCATCCACGATGTTGGTTCGATCGGCGGCGAGCGAGACGAGCACGGTCGGCTGGCGCACGCCTTTGGTGGTCGTGATCTGCGGCTGCCTGATCGCCTTGATCAGCTTCGGGCCGCGCTCCTCGCTCGGCTTCTTTCTCACGCCAATGTCGCAGGAGCACCACTGGGGCCGCGACGTCTTCTCGCTGGCGCTCGCCATCCAGAACTTGCTGTGGGGCATCGGCCAGCCGTTCGCCGGCGGCGTCGCCGACCGCTTCGGCGCCAACCGCGTGATGATGGCCGGCGCGGCTCTGTATGCGCTCGGCCTGGCGCTGATGGCGCATGCGACAACGCCCGGCACGCTTGATCTGACTGCCGGCGCGATGATCGGGCTTGGACTGTCCGGTTGCTCGTTCAACCTGGTAATCGGCGCGTTCGGCAAGCTGCTGCCGGAAAGCTGGCGTTCGCTCGCCTTCGGCGCCGGCACCGCCGCCGGCTCGTTCGGCCAGTTCCTCTACTCGCCGATCGGCGTGGCGCTGATGGACAAATTCGGCTGGCAGACGGCGCTGACGATCTTCGCCGGCGTGACGATGCTCATTTTGCCGCTGGCGATCGCGCTCGCCACGCCGCGCGGCGGCGCCGCCTCGGCGGCGGTCGTCATGCCGCCGCAGTCATTCCGTCAGGCGATGGCGGAAGCCTTCGGCCATCGCAGCTATGTGCTGCTCGTTCTCGGCTTCTTCACCTGCGGTTTCCAACTCGCCTTCGTCACCGTGCATTTGCCGTCCTACCTGATCGACCGCGGGCTCTCCGCGCAGATCGGCGGCTGGACGCTAGCCACCATCGGCCTGTTCAACATCGTCGGCTCCTTGGCGTCCGGTTATCTCGGCAACCGCATGCCCAAGCGTTACTTGCTGTCGATCATCTATTTCGCCCGCGGGCTGTCGATCGTCGCGTTCATTTTGCTGCCGGCGAGCCCGGTGACGACGCTGATCTTCGGCGCGGTCACCGGCTTGCTCTGGCTGTCCACGGTGCCGCCGACATCGTCGCTGGTGGCGATCATGTTCGGCACGCGCTGGCTCGCCATGCTGTTCGGCTTTGCCTTCTTCAGCCACCAGGTCGGCGGTTTTCTCGGCGTGTTGTTGGGCGGCTACGTGTTCGATACTTACGGCTCGTACAATCCGGTGTGGTGGCTGTCGGTGTTTTTTGGCGTGATGTCGGCGATCATCAATCTGCCCATCGTCGAGCAGCCGATCGGCCGGCTGGAGCCTTCGGCGGTATGAGCCGCTTGCGCCGATAGCTTCGGCGCGCCATGAATGCCCCTGATTCTCAATCAGCGAGGCGTTCCGTGGCGACATTCAAGGCGATCGTGATCGAGAAGGCGGAGAGCGGTACCAAAGCCGCGCTCACCGATTTCGACGAAGCCAATCTGATGGACGGCGACGTCACCGTCCGCGTCGAATATTCCGGCGTCAACTACAAGGACGGCCTCGCCATCACCGGTAAGTCGCCGGTGGTGCGCCGCTTCCCGATGATCGCCGGCATCGATTTCGCCGGCACGGTGGAAACATCCAGCCATCCGGCCTGGAAGGCGGGCGACAAGGTGATCCTCACCGGCTGGGGCTGCGGCGAGACCCATCTCGGCGCCTATGGCGAGAAGGCGCGGGTGAAGGGCGATTGGCTGGTGCCGCTGCCATCGAGCATGAGCGCGCGCGAGGCGATGGCGATCGGCACCGCTGGCTTTACCGCCATGCTGGCGGTGATGGCGCTCGAGGGCCACGGCCTCACGCCCGAGCGCGGCCCCATCGCCGTCACCGGCGCGGCCGGCGGCGTCGGTTCGGTCGCGGTGGCGATCTTGGCCAAGCGCGGCTTTGCCGTCAGCGCGGTCACCGGCCGGCCGCAGGAGGCCGATTACCTCAAAGGCCTCGGAGCCACCGAGATCGTCGAGCGCAAGGAACTCGCCGGCCCGCCGCGGGCGCTCAACAAGGAGCGCTGGGCGGGGGCGGTCGACAGCGTCGGCTCGGCCACGCTCGCCAACCTCCTATCGATGACCCGCTATGGCGGGGCGGTGGCCGCCTGCGGGCTTGCCGGTGGCATGGACCTGCCGGCCTCGGTTGCCCCGTTCATTCTTCGCGGCGTGTGTCTTTACGGCATCGATTCCGTGATGTGCCCAATTTCGCGCCGGTGCGAAGCGTGGAAACGTCTGGAAAACGACCTGGACCGCCAAAAACTGGCCTCAATGACGCGGGAAATCGACCTTTCCGGAGTTCCCGAGGCCGCCGCGGCCATACTGGCCGGCCAGGTGCGCGGTCGAATCGTGGTCAAAATCGGGTAAACATCTTCAGGATTTGTCGACAAACGCCGGGTAAAGTCCGCTGGTCTTGATCGACAGGCCGCAGGTTCGGTAAACCAGTTGCGTCAATCGGAGTTCGGTTATGGTGCGTGGTGTTGCGTTGCTGATCGGCCTGTTAGCCGCGGTGCCCGCCGTCGCCGGCGAGATGAGCGCCGATGAGGCCCGCCGCTTCGTTATCGGCAAACTGTTCTCCTACACCTGTTTCGAAGGCACGCGCGGCCAGGGCCGCGTGCATGCCGACGGCTCCGTGGTAGGCTCCGTCCAATTTCGCGGCGAGGGCCAGGTTCGCTATGCCGCGCTGCCGCCCGGCACGTTGCAGGTGAAAGGCGAGGCGGTTTGCGCCTCGCTGCGCGGCCTGCCGATGCAGCCCTGCTTCAATCTCGAGAAGACCAGCGACAACAGCTTCCGCGGTTCGGTGTCCGGCTTGAGCTTTGCCTATTGCGAATTCACCCGCAATCAAGGCCGCGCGCACGTGATCCGCAGCGCGCACCATGGCCACGGCCCGCTCGGTCTGCGGCCGTCGCTCACCGCCGACAACAACTAGCCCTTCGCCGGAAAAATCATCGTCGTCGTAGAGGCGTGGGCGTAGAGCTTGCCGGCGCTGTCCTTGATGTCGCCTTCCGAGGTCGCGACCGTGCGGCCGCGATGGATGAGGCGGCCTTCGGCGCGCACCAGGCCGGTATCCTTGGTCAGCGGCCGCACCAAATTCACCTTGATCTCGAGCGTGGTCCAAGTGTCGCCCTTGAGCAAGGTCGAAAACACAGCGCAGCCGAGCGCCGAATCGAGCAGCGTCATGGCGAAGCCGCCGTGCACCGTGCCGATCGGATTGTAATGACGATATTCCGGCAGGCCCTCGAACACCGCGCGGCCGTGTTCGACCTCGACCAGGTGGAAGCCGAGCGTTTCGCTGAGCGGCGGATTGGGAATCTGGCCCGCGATCATCGCGCTGAGGAAACCGAGCCCGTCAAAGGACGTCAGCACCTCGGGCGAGACGACCCCGTACTGCTTCGCGCGCGCATCCATGCACTTACCTTGGTTCGTTGGCCGGCTTGGTTATAGCCCCACCGCGCGAGGGGAACAGCAGCCTCTGGTAGAGCCAGCCGATGCCGACCAGCACCGCGCCGAGCCCGATGAAAGACAGCGCACAGAAAATGCCGGTCAGACCGGCGAGGTCGACCAGAAAGACCTTGCCGATGGTGATCGCCACGACGGCGGCGGAAGCCAGGCGCGCCGGCTGGGAACGCAGGAAGAAGCCGGCCATCAGCAGCGCGACGCCGAAGCCGAGCCATACTGTGGAATAAGTGTATTGCTCGGCGACGATGCCGAGCAGGATGAAGGCGGCGCCGGGTCCGATAAACCCGTACAGCGCGTAGGCGCCGTAGACGGTGGCGTAAACGGCGATGGTGCCGGCGGCCGTGAGGATGCTGGGGATGTGCCGCGTCGGGACGACGGCAACGCCGACGGCGATTTCTTTGCGCCGTGTCCATTCGCCGGCAGCGATCAAGATCGCCGCGAACACCGCGGCGAGGAAGATGCGCACGCCCGGCCCGAGCAGGCCTTGCTCGACCGTGTAGCGCACCAGGAAGATGGCGCCGAGCGCGAGCGCAAGGCCGCCGATCCACACCACCCATTGCGTGCCGAAGCGTTCTTCGAGCGTGGCGGACGGCGGCGTGGCCACGGGCGCAACCGCTGGCGCGGCAGCGGGAGCCTGCGCCGGCTCCGGCCGGGCGGCGGGCGGGATGATGACTTCCGGCGGCGTTGCGACGATGGGAGGCGGCGGAGCAAAAGCGGCCGCTTGGGCGGGGGCTGGCGCCACCGGCCGCCTCAGGTCCAGCGCATCGAGCCGTTCGCGGAGGCTTCTCGCGTCCGCGCGCGCGTTGAGCGCGACGACCAAAGCGATAATGGCGATAATCGGAAATGCGAGGATCACGAAGATCCCCAGCAGGATCAAACCCAGTTCATCCATGGCGAGCCCCCGGCCGCTTGGCGCGGCCTATGCTATCGGCGCGCAAGCCGAGAGGGAACCAGGCTTGCCAGCCTGTCGACTTAGTCGAGATCCAGCCGGAAAGGTTCACCTTCCGTGGCGATGTCGCCCGGGCCGATGGTCTCGACCGCGCGTACCATGCGTCCCTGCCGCTTGAGCAGCCGGTCGGCGATCGAGACGATGCGCGCGTTGGGCTGCGCGGTGCGCGAGGCGCGCCGGATGTCCCAGGCGATCTGTTGTTCGTCGCGTTGCGGGTTGAGGGCACAGGCCGCCACATAGGCGCCGGCGGTCGAGCGGCTGATGCCGGCAAAGCAATGCACCACCATCGGCGCGGCGCGGTCCCATTGGCCGACAAACTCGATCAGCCGTTGCACGTGCTCTTCTGCGGGTACGGTGTAGCCTTCCATCGGCGCCGCAATGTCGTCGACGGCGAGCACCAGATGGTTTTCGGGTGCGATGTGCCGCGGCCGCTCGACCCGGTCGGTCAGCCGCAGCAGGGTGACGATATGGCGCGCGCCGGTTGCGTCGACGGTGTCGTGCAGGCGGGCGAGGGAGCAGACGTGGATCATGGATGAGTGTCGGTGAACGATTCTTTTGTCTTATCTATGACGCCGGCCGATGCAGGGAAAGCGTCATCCGCGCGAAAGCTTCTCGACGCGCTCGCGGAAGCGCTTCTCGGCGGTGCCGGCCGGCCAGGGCGTCAGATAGTCGCGCTCGAGCGTTGCCGAGAATTTCGGCGGCGGCCCGAAAAAGCGGCGCGCCTCGGCGGTCTCGAAGCCGGCAAGCCGGGTCGCCTCGAGATAGGCAGCGGACGCGGTCGGCCGCTTTGATGAAAGTCTTCAGCGCTTCCGGCAGCGTCGCCGGCAGGCCGAAGCGCAGGTGGATGGCGGCGAGCAGGCGGTGCTCCACCGCCTTGTAGCTGTCGCCGATCACCGCCTTGAACGGCGAGATCATGTCGCCGATCACGTATTCCGGCGCGTCGTGCAGCAGCACGGCCAGGCGGCCCTTGGCGTCGAGCCGCGGCATCTTGGCGCGCGCCATCGTCTCGACCAGCAGCGAATGCTGCGCGACCGAGAAAATATGCGCGCCCTTGGTCTGGCCGTTCCAGCGCGCGACGCGGGCGAGGCCGTGCGCGATGTCCTCGATCTCGACGTCGAGCGGCGAGGGGTCGAGCAGATCGAGGCGGCGCCCCGACAGCATGCGCTGCCAGGCGCGCGGCGCGCTTTTCTTGACGCGTGCGCGCCTTGCTCATTTCGCGCTTGCCGAGCTTGGCGCATGGCGGCGTGGCGGTGGCACGTCACCAGATGGTCGTTGACCATGCCGACCGCCTGCATGAAGGCATAGACGATGGTCGGCCCGACGAATTTGAAGCCGTGGCCGAGAAGTTCCTTGGACATCGCCCGCGATTCATCGGATTCGGCCGGCGTCCGCGAGCGGCTGCCGAGTTTGTGGTCGATCGGCTTGCCGCCGACGTGCGTCCAAAGCATGTCGGAAAATCCCGGCCCGCTTTCCATGATCTTGAGCCATGCGCGCGCCGAGCCGACCGCGCCTTCGATCTTGGCGCGGTTGCGCACGATGCCGGCGTCCTGCATCAGCCGCTCGATCTTCTTCGGCGTGTAGCGCGCGATCTTCTCCGGCTGGAAATCGTCGAAGGCGCGGCGGAAATTTTCGCGCTTGCGCAGGATGGTGATCCACGACAGCCCGGCCTGGAAGCCGTCGAGCACGAGCTTCTCGAACAGCGCGCGGTCGTCCCATTCCGGCACGCCCCATTCCTCGTCGTGATAGGCGACGTAGAGCGGGTCCTGCTTCGGCCACGGGCAGCGCTTCAGCCCGTCGGCGTGAACGACGGCGGCGCTCATGACTGCTGCCTTCTCGCCCGGCCAGGCAAAGCGCGCCCAATCCGGCTTCGCCAATTCGATGCGCAGGTTGCCGCACAGAAGCGGCGTGCCGGCGGCGAGCGCATCGGCGACGCGGTCGAGCCGCATGCAGCGCCAAGCCGCGGCCCTTGACCGCCGAGCATCAGCGTGCCGACCTGCTTGTCGCCCGCCATCACCGGCAGGCCGGCGACGGGCGCGAAGCTCGTAGGCGACCGGCACGACGCGGGTGCGCGCGGTGCCGCGGTGCTCCATGCGCGACACCACCTCCTGGCCGACATAGCAGCCCTTGTCGAAATCGACGCCGGCGAGCTGGTCCATGTCGGCCTCGTGCGGGAAGGCGTCGCCATAGATGAAATCCATCGCCGCCGCGCGGCACGCCGAGCGCGATGCGGTGCGCCTCGTAGGCTTCCGCATCGGCCAGCTCGGCGCCGAGATCGGCGGCGGCTTCGGTCGCGAGATGCGGCGGCAGGATGATGCGCGTGCCGAGCGCCGGCAGCCGCGGGTCGGCATAGGAGAGCCCGTATTCGCTCAAGCCCGCGCCGTCCCAGACCGCCATCACGCCCAGCGCCTCCGACAGGTCCTCGACGGTGACCTTGGCGCGCAGCTTGTAGAAGTTGAGCTTCTCCACCAGCGCCGGCGCGAGCGCCCGCGGGCAGTCGAGGAAGAAGCCGCCGCCGTCGTCGGGCCCGGCCTCGGCGACGATGAAGTCGACGATGATCTTGCCCTGCGGCGTGAGCAGCGCGGCGAACCGCGCCTGGCCCGGCGTGACCTTGCCGATGTCGGTGGTGAGCAGCCCATTGAGGAAGCGCCGGGCGTCGTCGCCGGCGACCTTGACCACGCCGCGGTCGGGGAGGAGGTGCCGCTTTCATGCGAATCTCTTGCCAGAACTCGCGGCGGAACGTAAGCCGCTGTTGGCGGCCTCAAGGCTCGGATCTGGAATTGGTGCCAGACATGGCTGACAGCTACGACCTGATCCTCAAGGGCGGCACGGTCGTCAACCAGGACGGCGAGGGCGCTGCGCGACCTCGGCATTCGCGGCGGCCGGATTCGCCGCGATCGGCGACCTGTCGCGCGCCTCGGCCGCCGAGGTGATCGACTGCCGCGGCCTGCACGTGCTGCCGGGCGTCATCGACAGCCATGTGCATTTCCGCGAGCCCGGCCTCACCCACAAGGAGGACCTGGAAACCGGCTCGCGCGGCGCCGTGCTGGGCGGCGTCACCGCCGTGTTCGAGATGCCGAACACCGATCCGACCACGACCAGCGCGCGGCGCTCGCCGACAAGGTCGCGCGCGCGCCAGCACCGCATGCATTGCGACTTCGCCTTCTATGTCGGCGCCACGCGCGAGAACACCCACGAGCTGGCCGAGCTGGAGCGGCTGCCCGGCGTCTGCGGCGGTCAAGGTGTTCATGGGCTCGTCGACCGGCTCGCTGCTGGTCGAGGACGACGACGGCGTGCGCAACGTGCTCAAGACGATCCGCCGCCGCGCCGCGTTCCATTCCGAGGACGAATACCGCCTGCGCGAGCGCATGCACCTGCGCGTCGAAGGCGATCCGCGCTCGCACCCGGTGTGGCGCGACGCGACCGCGGCGCTGATGTGCACGCAGCGGCTGATCGCGCTCGCCCGCGAGACCGGCAAGCGCGTGCACGTGCTGCACGTCACCACCAAGGAGGAGATCGCCTTCCTCGCCGGCCACAAGGACGTCGCCACCGCCGAAGCGACGCCGCACCATCTCACGCTGGCCGCGCCGGACTGCTACGAGCGGCTCGGCACGCTGGCCCAGCTCAATCCGCCGGTGCGCGATGCCTCGCACCGCGACGGCATCTGGCACGGCGTCGCGCAGGGCGTGATCGACAGCATCGGCTCCGACCACTCGCCGCACACGCGCGAGGAAAAGGCCCAGCCCTATCCCAAGACCCATTCCGGCATGACCGGCGTGCAGACGCTGGTCCCGATCATGCTCGACCACGTCAACGCCGGCCGGCTTTCGCTCGCCGCGCTTCGTCGACCTGACCAGCGCCGGGCCGGCGCGGGTGTTCGGCATCGCCGCGCAAGGGCCGCATCGCCGCCGGCTACGACGCCGATCTCACCGTGGTCGATCTCAAGCGGCGCGAGACCATCACCGACCGCTGGATCGCCTCGCGCGCCGGCTGGACGCCTTATGACGGCGTGAGCGTGACCGGCTGGCCGGTCGGGACCGTTCGTGCGCGGCCGCAAGGTGATGTGGCAGGGCAGTTGACCGACCCGTCGCGCGGCGAGCGCGTCCGGTTCCTCGAAAGCCTGGCAAGCTAAGACTTTATCCCGCTATCGGCCGTAAAAGCCGCCAATTCCACAGGCTTTTACTCGCGCCGGTTGTCTCAAGTCTTTTTTTCTCAAAAAAATTCTGTAGAAATAAATTTCCCTGCGGGCGGGTTATCAACGGTAACAAAGTAGCACCCTCGGACGGCGGATTTTCGCCGGAACCGTGAGAACGGGACAATCCATGAGCGGCGACCTTGTTTCGCTCCGCATGCTTCTGGTCGGGGCGGCGCCCCGGCATACGAGGACCTGTGGCGCGACGGCGCGGCCCAGGCCTCGATGCCGGTCGAATTCGAGGCGGCGCACCGCCTCCGCCGCCAAGATCGCGCTCAGCCGCGGCGGCGTGGATTTCTGTGTGCTCGACGCCGCGCTCGACGCCGCCGCCAAAGCGTCGCTGCGCAAGGCTGCCCGCGCCAGGAAACCGGCGCCGCTGATCTTCGCCTCGGTTCCGCGCGGTGGCACGCGTCCCGACGAGATCGACGGCGTGCTGCCGGTGCCGGCCAATGCGCGGGGGACGCGCGCAAGCTGGTCGAAATCTGTATCCGCGCGAAAATGCCGACGCCGGTCCTGCTTGCGGCCGATTCCGATTCGCTGCGTGGCATCGTGCGCAAGATTCTAGCTGCCAGCCGCTTCGAACTCGACGTGCACGAGGCCGCCGACTGCGCCGAGACGCTCGATCGCTTGCGCAAAGGCGGCTTCGGCCTGGTGTTCCTGGATTACAATATGCCGGGGCTCAACGGCGCCGACATGATGCTGGGGATCAAGCGCGCGCGCCCGAGGTGGCCGTCGTGATGATGTCGTCGGAGCTTGCTAGAGGCGCCGCCGGGCGTCCGCATCTGTCGGAGGCGCTCGCCCTCCTGAAAAAGCCGTTCTATCCGGCCGACGTCGACGCCGTCCTCGAGCGCTATTTCGGCCTTGGCGAGGCCGAAGTAGGGCTTACGCGGCGAAAACGGGCTCGCGCGTGGCCGCCGGCTATTGCCGGCGCTGATCGAGCGAGAATTCGCCGTTGCGGATGCGCGCGCCCAGCCCTTCGGCGAATTTGGCGGCGGCGTCCTCGCCATAGGTGGTGACGAATTCGGCGAAGGCGGTGAAAAGGCAGGCCTGCGCCAGGCAATCGCCCTCGATGCCATCGAGGCGGGCTTCCGCCCAGGCTTCCTGCAAGTAGCCCAAGGCCACGCGCTTCTGCTCGTGGTCGGGCAGCGGCTCACGCGTGTGAGTGGCACGCTCCGATCGTTGTCATGGTGATCTTTTTCCCCGGCCGCTCGCGGCGGCGTCGAATCCCAAGTCCCGAAACGGACGTTAACACGCGCGCCGCGCCCACCAAGCGCGTAGCTAAGGAAAGGTTAATTGGAAAGCGGCCTAATTGCCGTATCGCGCGGTGATTTCGCGCGCGATTTTGGCGCCTTCGTCGAGATAGCGGCGAATTGCGAGGTCGGCGGCCGGGGTGCAGGTGCGATAAGTCTGTTGAAAACCCCGGTAACCACGATTGAAGCTCGGCCACGATCTTGCGCCGCCGCTCGCCCTCGGGCGCCTCGGCGTCGATCAGCGCCTGCATCTCGTTCCGCCATTTCTGCCCTTCATTGGCCCCGCAGACGGCGCGCAGGTAATGCAGCGAGCCCATGATTTCGGCGAGCCGCTGCAGGTCGCCGTCGAACGGCGCCGGCGCGCGTCTGCGCCTGCGCGGGCAGCGCAAGGCAGAGCAGCAGCGAAGCGGCGGTGAGCAGTCGTTTCATGGAGATCGGCCTAGCGGTCGGGCAAGATATGCGCACCCCCGCGCACAATCGCAAGCCGGAACTCAGGCAAGCCGCGCGATCGACGCCGCCACGATTTCGGCCAGGCCCTCGGTGGTGCGCAAGGTCGAAAGCTCGGCGGGATCGATCCAGCGCGCGTCGTCGAGCTCTTCATTGAGCACCGGCTCGCCGGCGAGCCAGCGTGCGGCAAAGCACATGATGACGAAATGCCGCTCGACGCCGCCTTGCGCGTCGCGCAGGATCGCCTCGCGGTAGCCGGCGAGCGCCACTGGCTCGATCGTGAGCCCGGTTTCCTCGCGCACTTCGCGCATCGCCGCCTGCGATGAGCGTTTCGCCGGTTTCCACGCCGCCGCCCGGCAGCGTGTAGACGCCGAGCGCCGGCTTGCGTGCGCGCCGCACCACCAGCACCTTGCCGTCGCGGATGATGGCCGCGCTTACGGCGAGGTAGGGACGTTGCGGATAGGGTCGCTGGTCGGACATGATTTTGCTCTGCGCATGATCCTATCCGAAAACCGGTCGCCGTCCCCGATCGGGACCCGTATGTTTTCCGGATTATGCGCGTTTCATCAGCCCGTCGACCACCGCTTGCGGCGATGACGGCGTGCCGGCATCGGCATCGCCGTTGATCACCGCGCCGGCGCGCGCGACCAAGGGACGCAACATGGTGGCGGCGTTCTCGGCGAGCGCGGCGGCGGACTGCTGCGGAATCTCGGCGTTCATCGCCGCGCGCGTCGCCTCCAGCACCGCGGTCATGCTGCCGGCGAGGGTATCGAGGCAGGTGCGCAGGCTCGGATCGGCGGCGTCATAGGCGGCGATGGCGAGCGCGCGGCTTTTGAAGCTCGAAGCCTCGAAATGCTCGCGATAGCTCTTCGGCTGCCAGCCGAGGAAATCGTCGCGGCAATCCGGGCAGCTCGACAGCATTTCGAGCAGCATGATCGCTTCGTTGAAATGGTTGAGATAGTCGCTGGCGAGACCGGTCGCTGGATTGATATTGGCCTCGGCAAGCCGGGCTGCGACCTCCGCGGCGGCATCCTCGGCTTGCAACGCGTCGGCGCAATCCTGATATTTCATTGCGGCCGCAGACCCCCCGGTTGGACCGGCCGTCAGTGTTATTGCGGCCGGTTAAGGCGCGATTAACCAGACGACGAAAGGGCCTAAAATGTGCGGCCGCTACACGCTCACCGCCTCGCCGGAAGTGTTGCGGGCGCTGTTTGCCTATGCCGAGCAGCCCAATTTCCCGCCGCGCTACAATATCGCCCCGACCCAGCCGGTCGCCATCGTTCGCCTGGTGGACGGCAAGCGGCAGTTCGCGCTGGTGCGTTGGGGACTGCTGCCGTCCTGGGTCAAGGACCCGAAGACCTTCACCCTGCTGATCAACGCGCGCGGCGAATCGGCGGCCGAGAAGCCGGCGTTCCGCGCCGCGATGAAACGGCGGCGCTGCCTGATCCCGGCCGACGGCTTCTACGAATGGCAGAAGGCCGGCGACCGCAAGCGGCCGTTCTACGTCCATGCGAAATCGGGCGAGCCGCTCGCCTTCGCCGGATTGTGGGAAACGTGGACGGGCCCGAACGGCGAGGAGCTCGACACCGCGGCGATCGTCACCACGCGCGCCAACCGGACGCTCACCCCCATCCACGACCGCATGCCGGTGATCGTCCCGCCGGAAGCGTTCGATCTCTGGCTCAATACCAACGAGGTCGACGCGACGGCCGCGGCGGCGCTGATTGCGCCGGCGCCGGACGGCTTGCTGGAAGCCTACGAAATCTCCACCGCGGTCAACCGCACCGCCAACGATAATTCGAAGCTGATTGAACCTTTCCTCGCGCCCGCGGCCGAATCGATCCCGCCCATTACGCCATCGCCGGCTTCGCGCGCCAAACGCGGCAAGAAGAACGACGGGCAGCCCTCCCTTTTTTGACGCCATCTTTGCCGGGAACCAATGGCCACTATCTGCATCTAATGGATAAACGCCGAGGATTTAGCGCATGGCGCTGACGCAGGTACAGGCGGATATCGATCGCCTCAATGACGAGGAGCTGGTGGGCCGTGTCCGCACGCGCGACGAGTCCGCCGTACGCGCCATTACCCGACGATACAATCGCCGGCTTTTCCGCATCGCGCGCAGCATCCTGCGTGACGATGCGGAAGCCGAGGACGTGGTTCAGGAAGCCTACGTGCGCGCCTTCACCGGGCTCGACCAGTTCCGCGGCGACGCCGCCTTCGGCACTTGGATCACCCGCATCGCGATGAACGAGGCGCTGGGCCGGCTGCGACGGCGGCGGCCGACCGTCGATTGGGAGAGTTACGGCGAAAATCGTACGACGGCGCAGGTCGTTAATTTCCCTGTATCGGCCGCCAGCAATGACCCGGAGCGAACGATGGCGCAAAGCGAAATCCGCGACGTTCTCGAGCGCGCAATCGACGATCTGCCGGATGCGTTTCGTGCGGTCTTCGTCGCGCGCCTCGTCGAGGACATGACGGTCGAGGAGACCGCCGATCTGTTCGGACTAAAGCCCGAGACCGTGAAGACCCGGCTGCATCGGGCGCGCTCGTTATTGCGAGACGCCTTGGACAAGCAACTGGGGCCGAAACTCACCAGCGCCTTTCCCTTCGACGGCCATCGCTGCGATCGCATGACCGATGCGGTCGTGCGCCGCGTTTGCGGCTGAAAAAAACCGGGAACGTCCGGCGCCCTGCTGCATCTAATCCCGTGTCGATAACAGCACGGCCGGAACGGCCGCGTGAAAGGGAGACAATTCATGCTCGCCAGATTAACCACGGCGTTCGCTGCGCTTTGCCTGTTGACCGGCGCGTCACTCGCGCAGGGCGCCAAGCCGACCGACCCGCAAATCGCCCATATCGCCTACACCGCCGGACAGCTTGATATCGAGGCGGCCAAGCAGGCGCTGAAGATATCCAAGAATAAAGAAGTGCGCGCCTTCGCGCAGGACATGGTGCGGGACCACACGGCGGTGAACAAGCAGGCCTTGGCGCTGGTGAAGAAGCTCAAGGTCACGCCCGAGGATAACGACACCAGCAAGGCATTGACCAAGCAGGCCGCCGAGAAGCGCACCGAACTCGCCAAGCTCAAAGGCGCGGCCTTCGACAAGGCTTACGTTGACAACGAAGTCGCCTACCACAAGACGGTGAACGGGGCGCTTGAGAATACCCTCATCCCGTCGGCCAGCAATGCCGAGCTCAAGAGCCTGCTGGAGACTGGCCTGAAAATCTTCCAGGGCCACGAGCAGCACGCCGAGCACGTCGCCGCGGACTTGAAATAAGAGGCAACGTCATGACGCCGGGACGGACATTTCTGGCCGCCGCCGCGCTTGCGCTCACCGTCCCGGTGCAGGCGGCGACCGTCCAGATCACCATCGACAAGCTGGTGTTCATGCCGGCCGAAGCGCAGGCCAAGGTCGGCGACACCGTCGAATGGATCAATAAGGACATCATCGCGCACACCGCCACCGCGAGGAACGGTGGTTGGGATGTGATGATCGGCCCCAACAAGACGGCCCGCCTCGTGCTGAAGAAGGCGGGCGCCGTCGACTACTTCTGCAAGTTTCATCCCAACATGAAGGGCCGCGTGGACGTCGCCCCATAACTTGGGCCGCCCACGACTCGTGCAACCAGCGAATCGGGATCGGACGCAACACTGTTGCCACGCCAGGCGACGTGTTGGTCGGGGCGAATGAGCGCCAGGTCGCAGCCATAGAGGTCGCGCGCGTCGGCGTCGGGAATATCGAGCAACGTGAACGGGACTTTGCGGCTGTGCCGCCGCGGCGATCAGGGCGCGATGCGTCGGGCGCCGTGCGGACCGAGCCGCAGTAAGGTGAAGCCGGTGCCGAGCCGGTCGTAGAGCGAGTTGCCGAAGCCACGGCCGTCATCCATCCAGACATGCGGCGCGCGGCCGCCCGGCACGCTGCTCGGCGTGTAATTGATGAAGTCGTCCGCCGGAGGTGCGCCGTTCTCGGCCACGATCGGTGAGCCGTCATAACGCGCGCCGAGCTGCACGCCGATCGAGCCATATTGCTCGCCGCAGGTGGACAGCACGGCGCCGAGTTCGCGCCGCGCTTGTTCGCCGGCGGGCGAGTCGTCCTCGACGGCGGGCGGGATGGCGATGTCGCCGATGTTCTTGCTCAATTGCCGGGCGGCGCCGGTATTGCGCAAGGCGATCGGTTTACGCTCGGCTTCATAGCTGGCCAGCAGATTGCCGCCGCCCCAGCCCTGCACCATGGCGGCAAGCTTCCAGGCGAGATTGGCGGCGTCATCGACGCCGGTGTTCATGCCGAAGCCGCCGGTCGGCGTGAACAGATGCACCGCGTCGCCGGCGAGGAACACGCGGCCGGCGCCGTAGCGCTCCGCCACCAGCGCCATGCCCGCGGTCCAGGGATGATGCGCCAGTACCTCGACCGCGATATCGGAGTTCGTGCTGCGCCGCATGGCGTCGGCAACCGCGCGGTCGTCGGCGTCGGCGTTCTCGTCCTTCGCCCGCGTCCAGAACATGAATTCGTCGGCTGCCATTGACCGAGGTGATGGTGGTGCGCAGCTCCGGATTGATCACCCAGTATTGGAAGCCGAGGTCTTTGCGCAGGAAATCGCGCGCCAGCGTCGGCACCCGCACGTGGGTCGAGAACATGCGGCCGCCCATATAGGCCTGCTGCAACGACTCGCCGGAATAGCGAATGCCGAGCGCGCGCCGCACCAGGCCTTGCCCGCCGTCGCAGCCGGCGAGGTAGGCGCTGCGCCAGGTTTCGCGCTTGCCGTCGCGCTCGCACACGGCGTTGAGCGTGACGCCGTCGCCGTCATCGGCGAAATCTTCCACGCGCCAGCCGAACCGCACCACGATGTTCGGCCGCGTGCGCACATGCTCGAGCAGGAATTTCTCGACATACATCTGGTTGGCGCGATGCAGCGGCTCGGGCACCTGATCGGTCTTGGGCGCGGCGGCGATCGCCTTGAGCTTTTCGGCCGCCGACGGCATCGGCAGGCGCGCGAGCTCCCAGCCGCCGAAGCGGGTGAAATAGATCACGTCGGTCGGATGATCGGCCGGCAAGCCCGAGCGCGCGCACCTTGTCCGGCGATGCCGAGCCGGCGGAAATGCTCCATCGTGCGCGCGCCTTGCGAGCTTCCTTTCGGATGCCAGCGCGTCGTTTCCTCGGTGTTGAACAGCACGCTAGCGCACGCCATGCCGGTCGAGCAGCAGCGCCAGCATCAGCCCGACCGGCCCGCCGCCGACAATGGCGACGGGGATTTGCGAGGGTTGCGCGTCAGCCGCTGCCGCTCACAGCACCTTGCCGGGATTGAGGATCCCGTTGGGATCGAGCATGCGCTTCAAGCCGCGCATCAGGTCGAGCGCCACCGGGTCTTTGTACTTCGGCAGGATGTCGCGCTTCATCACGCCGACGCCGTGCTCGGCCGAAATCGAGCCGCCGATATTTCTTCACCACCGCGAACACCACGGCGTTGACCTCGTCCCAGCGCGCCAGGAACTTCTCTTTGTCGGCGCCGACCGGCTGCGTCACGTTGTAGTGGATATTGCCGTCGCCGACATGGCCGAACGGCAGCGGCCGGCTGCCCGGAATGAGCTTCACCACCGCCGCGTTGGCTTCTTCGATGAAAGCGGGGATCGCGGCCACCGGCACCGACACGTCGTGCTTGATCGAGGCGCCGATGTGCCGCTGCACCTCGCCGAACATTTCGCGGATGCGCCAGAACGCTTTGCCCTGCTCGCATGCTGTCGGCGATGGTGGCGTCGAGCACCAGGCCCTTTTCGTGGCCGGCGTGCAGAATGTCCTCCATCACCTCGCGCAGGCCGCTTTGCGCCTGCGACGACAATTCGATCAGCACGAACCAGGGATCGTTGCCGGCCAGCGGCATGCGGCTCGACGGCGTCGAACTTGACCACGGCTTCGACGCCCGCGCGCAGCATCAGCTCGAACGAGGTGACGCCGCCGGCGGTGCGGTCGGTGGCGAGGTTGAGCAGGTCGACCGCGGCCTGCGGCGACGGCACGCCGGCAAAGGCGGTCTCGACCGCGCGCGGCCGCGGCACCAGGCGCAACACCGCCGCGGTAATGATGCCGAGCGTGCCTTCCGCGCCGATGAACAGGTTCTTGAGGTCGTAGCCGGTATTGTCCTTCTTCAGCTTGTTGAGATTGTGCAGCACGCGGCCGTCGGCCAGCACGACTTCGAGGCCGAGCGCATGCGAGCGCGCGATGCCGTGGGCGATCGCCGCGGTGCCGCCGGCATTGGTCGAAAGATTGCCGCCGATGGTGCAGCTGCCTTCCGACGGCAAAAGCTGCGGATAGAGCCGGTCGGCTTCAGCCGCCGCTTCGCGCGCGCGCTGCAGCGTGACGCCGGCTTCCACCGTCATGGTGTTGGAGACCGGCATCGACCTCGCGGATCTTGTCGAGCCGGGTGAGCGACAGCACGACCTCGCCGTGATGCGGAATTTGCCCGCCGACCAGGCCGGTATTGCCGCCCTGCGGCACGATCGCGGTCTTGGTCTCGTTGGCGAGCTTGAGGATCGCCGCCACTTCGTCGACCGAGCCCGGCCGCAGCACCACCGGCGTCTGGCCGTGAAAGAGGTCGCGCATCTCGACCAGATAGGGCTCCTGCGCCGCCTGGTCGGTGATCGCGTATTTCTCGCCGACGATGCCGACGAAGCGGGCGAGCAGATCGGGCGCGAGCGCGCGCATCGGCTGTGGTTTGGTGTGTAGATTCATCGCGCTGTCCCTGCTCTTCGGCGCGGCGGCGCGCGTGAGCCGGTCGTTGATGGCCTCGCCCAGGCCCTCGTGCGGCACCTTCATTACCGCGATGCGCTGGGCGCCGGAAGCGTCGAGCGCGCGCAAATGCGAAAACAGATTGGCCGCCGCCTCGATCAGGTCGCCGCGCGGCGACAGATTGAGCGTGGCCGCGAGGCGCCGGTCCGAAGGCGAGCAGCGCTTCGCCGGGTCCGGCCGCTTCGGCGTCGAGGCGCAGCTGCGCCTTGGGCGCGTAATGCGAGGACAGCATGCCGGGCGCGAGCGGCGCTGCGTCGTCGGCGATTGGCGCGACCGCCAGCGCGCGGCCGAGCACGCGTTCGATCTGCCTCGCGCGGCAGGCCGCCGGGCCGCAGCAAGGTCGGCTCGCCCAGGCAGGCGACGATGGTGGACTCGACGCCGACCGGGCAGGGGCCGGCGTCGATCACCATGTCGATGCGCCCGCGCAGGTCGGCGAGCACATGCGCCGCGCTGGTCGGCGAGACGTGGCCCGAGCGGTTGGCCGAGGGCGCCACCACCGGACCCTTGAAGGCCGCGAGCAAGGCGCGCGCGACCGGATGCGCGGGCACGCGCACCGCGACGCTGTCGAGGCCGGCGAGCGCCAGATCGGCGACGCCGCAGTCCGGCCGCTTCGGCAGCACCAGCGTCAGCGGCCCGGGCCAGAACGCGGCGGCCAAGCGCTTCGGCGGCGGCATCGAAGCGCCCGAGCCGCCGCGCGGCTTCGACGCTCGGCGACATGGGCGATCAGCGGATTGAAGCGCGGCCGGCCCTTGGCGGCGTAGAGCCGGGCCACGGCCTCGCCATTGCCGGCGTCGGCGCCGAGCCCATAGACGGTCTCGGTCGGGAACGCGACCAGCCCGCCGGCCGGCGAGGCAGGCGGCGGCCGCCTCGATCGCCGCCGGCATCGGCCTTTAAAACCCGCGTTCCCGGCTCGGCGGTCATCGTTTCTCTCAAGCTTGCGGCTTTAAGAGGAGCCGGGGTTATAAGGCCGCCATCAGTCGGAGTGTAGCGCAGTCTGGTAGCGCACCTCGTTCGGGACGAGGGGGTCGCAGGTTCAAATCCTGCCACTCCGACCAGCTACACCTGCTGGCCGCTGATTTTCCACAACTATTTGCAACACCTAGCGATTTTCGAGCGCTCAAAGTACACAAGCGCGTACACAAACGCGTCCTGAGGATGGCCAGTCTTACCCAAAGCAAGAGCGGCAGTTACACCGCCCGTAAACGCATCCCGGACGACGCAAGGGACGAATACGGGCGGCTGTACGGGGCCCACTATGAGGCCAAGTTCAGCGTACCCGCTGGCACCAAGCGGCAGGAAGCGGAGCGGCTATTCCACGAGTGGCTGGCCGAAGTTGACGCGCGAATTGCCGCCATCCGGGCGCAGCGCACGGGCGAGCGGATACCGCTTTCACGCCAGCAGGCGGGCGGCAGGTCATGGCCAAGGGTAAATTCGTTTCGTATTTGCGTGTCAGCACCGACAAGCAGGGTCGCAGCGGCCTCGGGCTGGAAGCTCAACGCGCGGCCGTCGAAAACTACCTTAACGGCGGCCGGTGGACGCTAGAGGCCGAATACATTGAGACAGAAAGCGGGAAACGCTCAGACCGCCCAAAGCTCGCAAAGGCCCTCGCTCACGCCAAGGCCATCGGGGCCACAGTGGTGTTCGCGAAGCTCGACCAGGGGGATTCTGGCGGGCCAACTGCATTACTCAAGCGACTTGCGGAATCGAAGGATGCTGATGGTCAGTAACGTTACGGCAATAATTGCCATCGCCAAAAAATCGGGCCAGAGCACCTCGATGCCGACCCCTTTGAGGAACGTCCCGCGGATTACTACAAGGTAATATCGGAGCGGATTAGCGTAGGTCATCCACTGCATGACTTCCGGCATACTCGTGATCGGGAAACTGAATCCCGACAGAGTGAAAAGCGGATTAAGCACGAAAAAGTTTGTCGCAAAGGCCTGTTGTTGAGTGGAGCATAATGTGGAGATCAGTAGCCCGAGGGCTAGGACGCTGAGCAGATAAAGCGTGGTTCCCAGAAGGAGCACGAGAGGGTTGCCAACGAAAGGAATCCCGAACCAAAAAACGCCAACAGCGGCAACGAGGGCAACTTCGCCAAGGCCGACAATGAAGAACGGTACCGTTTTTCCGAGAATAAATTCGGCCGGACGTATTGGCGTCACCATAATCTGTTCGAGGGTGCCCACCTCGCGTTCCCTCACGATTGCAAAGGCCGTTAGATTTACAACGATGACAAGCGTCAGCGTACCGATCACGCCCGGCACAAAAAACCAACGCCCGTTCAGATCTTCGTTGTACCAAGGACGCTGCTCGAGGGTGACCTGAATTTGTCTTGGCCCCTGCAAGCGAACGGTCCGCTGCATCAGGTCTGTCGTGTAATCCTGCGCATACGCGGCCGCGATGGTGTTGACATATCCGAGAGCGATGAGGGCAGTGTTGGAATTCGTGCCGTCGACCACGGTCTGGAGCGGTGCGTTTTGACCCTTACGCAAAAGGTTTGCAAAGCCCGAATGGACAACCAATGCGACCGCAGCGTCGCCTTTATCAATTGCGTTGTTTATGTCTCGCTGCGACCCCGCGACCGAGACAATATCTAGGCGATTGCTGGATGTGAACCGCGAGATCAATTCGCGGCTTTCCTGAGTATGATCGAGATCGAGAACGATCGTTGGAACATGGTAGACTTCGAAAGTTGCCGCGTAGCCAAAGATTAGCATCTGAAGGATGGGCGGCACGATCAAACGGAACCGGCCCCATTTGTCGCGCCACAATTCGATAAATTCTTTGATCAGAAGATATTTGATTCGCGTGAACATCGGCCACTCATTCAAGAGTCTTATGGAAGGCCCGCGCGGCCAAAAAGATGACGGCAGATGCATAGACGAGGAGAAACAGAATCGGCGTCGCCAGCGCCGTAAGGTCGGCGCCTTTCAAGAAGATCGCCTTCACGATAGTGACGTAGTAACGTGAATATATGAGGTACGTAATTTTCTGAATAATGTTCGGCATCTGATCGATCGGAAAGACGTAGCCCGAAAGCAATGTGGTGGGGAGCATGGTCACCAGCAACGCGATTTGGCTTGCACCAAGCTGGTTCTGAATGAGGACGGAGAGGAGATAGCCAATACCAAGAACGACCGCAAGGAACAGCGTCGTCGTTACAAAGAGCGTAAAGATGGTGCCACGAAATGGTACTTCGAACCAAAGTGCGGCGATGACCAGGCAGAAGGCGGCATCTATCCATCCCAGTGCCAAATACGGGATAAGCTTTCCGAACATCACCTCATTTGGCTTCGCGGGCGTCGATATCAGAAGCTCCATAGTGCCGCGTTCCCATTCCCGCGAGATGGTGAGGGAGGTCAGCTGGGCGCCGACGAGCGCCAAAATAACCGCAACCAAACCGGGAATGACGAAGTTTCGACTTTCCAGATCCTCGTTGAACCAAACTCGGGATTGCACCACCATCGGTTGGACTTGTTGAAGTGCATACCCCTGTCGTGCCGACAACAGAAGTTGTGCATCGGCGGAGTAGCCGCTGACCACGGCAAGCGCGTAGCCGTACGCAATGTTGGCGCTATTATCATCCGTCGCGTCGACGATTGCCTGTACGGACGTTGAGCCTGAGTTGTTGAGGCGCTCGGAGAAATCTGGCGGGATTACAATGGCGATCTTGCAGTCGGCGCGGTCGACTGCGGCGACAAGTGCCGGATAGTTCTGCAAGTTGCGCGCGATTGCGAAGTAGCGCGATGCCGCAAAGCGTTTGAGCAGCGCTTGGCTATTTTGGCTCGCCTCACGGTCGAACGTGCAAATGGGGATATGCTTGAGGTCAAGGGTTACCCCGTAGCCGAGCAGAAACATCTGCATGAATGGCATCAAAAGTGCGATCATCAAGCTCCGCGGGTCGCGCCAGATCTGGAGGACCTCTTTGAGTGCTATGGCCTTGAGCCGCCGAAGTTTCATACGACAACTTTCCGGCTATTGATGTCGGCGCTAACGAGCTGCACAAAGACGTCTTCCAGCGACGGATTGATGCGTGCGATTCGGTTTAGCCGGAGGTTCTTGTTTGCCAAATAAAAAGGCAATTCCTCTAGGGAATTTTCGGCGTCGTCGACAACGACATGCAAGCTGTCACCGAAAACGGAGCAGTCGCGCACGCCCGGGGCCTGTTGGAGTGCGGCGAGCGTAGCACCAAGCGCGTCACATTCGATCAGAATGAGTTGGCCGCCAAACGCCGTCTGCTTGAGTTGCTGCGGACTACCGATGGCGATAAGTCGCCCCTGGTTGATCAGCGCGACGCGATCGCAATATTCTGCCTCATCCATGTAGTGGGTCGAGACCAGCACAGTTACGCCATCGGCGGCCAGGCTATGGATAAGATCCCAGAAACGTCGCCGTGAACGCGGTTCGACGCCAGAAGTGGGTTCATCCAGGAACAGAATTGGGGGGCGATGAAGCACGGCGCAGCCGAGCGCTAGGCGCTGTTGCCAGCCACCGGCCAGCGTCGAAACGCGGGAGTGTTCGCGGCCGGATAGTCCGGCCATTTCGACAGCGAAGCGGATACGTTCGGAAAGTTCTCTTTCCGGCACGCGATAAATGCCAGCGAAGAAACGCAAGTTCTCCTCAACGGTGAGGTTGCGATAAAGTGAGAACTTCTGAGACATGTAGCCGATACGTTGGCGGACGCCTTCTGGATCGCGGGATACATCGATGCCGGCGACCACTGCACGCCCTGAGGTCGGACTTAAAAGACCGCAAAGAATACGAATAATCGTTGATTTGCCGGCCCCGTTTGGACCAAGGAATCCCATGATTTCCCCGCGCCGGACACTGAAGCTGACATCGTCGACAGCGGCGAATTTCCCGAAGCTTTTGGCGAGGTGTTCGACGACGATCTGTGCTTCATTGTTCGATACGGTCATTGACCAGCGCCCCGGTTTTCCAACAGCGCTACGAAAACATCTTCGATCCCCGGCCGCACGATTGCGATTTCGCTTATCGGCACATCGGCCTGTTGCAGAGCCTCGCGCAATTGCGGAATTCGCAAATCCGGATTGTCAACGACGGCATGAACGCCATCGCCAACAAGGAGAACTTGTGCCACACCTGCCGACTTTTCGATCACAGCGCGTGCGGAACGACCGTCTGACGATACAATCGCCAATAGCGCCCCAGGCATTTTCTCTTTTAGCGCGGCCGGCGTGTCGCAGTAGAGCAGGCGACCGCTGTGCAAAAGAGCCAAGCGGTTACAACGCTCTGCTTCGTCAAGATAAGCCGTCGAAATAACGATCGTGACGCCTTGCTCGCGTAGTTCGTAAAGGATACGCCAAAAATCTCGCCGCGAAACCGGATCTACACCCGTCGTTGGTTCATCAAGGAGGAGAATTTTTGGGGTATGAACGAGTGCGCAAGTCAACCCGAGCTTTTGTTTCATGCCCCCTGAAAGCTTTCCTGCGAGGAACGCACGGAAATGGGTCATTTCGGATGCCGCTAACAAGCGCTGGGCGCGCTCCTCGCGGACATTTGGCGGCACCTCGAAAAGATCCGCATAGAAATTTATGTTTTCGTCGACGGTAAGGTCTTCATACAACCCAAAGCGTTGCGGCATGTAACTGATGTGCGGCTTCACCGCCTCCGGATCGCTGACAACATCGATGCCGTGGATGACAATGCTGCCGCTGTCCGGTTGCATCACTCCAGCAAGCATTCGCATGGTGGTCGTCTTGCCGCAGCCATCCGGGCCGACTAGTCCGAAAATCTCGCCGCTGGCGATAGTGAAATTCACGTCGTCAATGGCGGTGACTGCATCAAATCGCTTTGTAAGCGCTGCCGCCGCAATAATTGACGGGGCGGGGGTGTTCATTGCTGGCCTGGCGGTAATGCCGCCATGGTTGCATCCGCTGGCATGCCTGGCACCAGTTCGTGTGTCGAATTGGAAATATCGATACGAATGCGATAGACGAGTGTCACACGCTCGGCATGTGTTTCGACGCTTTTCGGTGTAAATTCGGCGCTCGACGAGATGAAGGAAACGCGACCTGGGTAGGCCTTGCCAGGGTAGGTGTCGGTTTTGACCGTGACAGCTTGGCCAAGTCGAACTTTGCCGATATCCGGTTCGTTGATGTAGGCGCGCAGCCAAACGTGATCGAGATCAGCGAGGGTTACGACAGGCGTGCCAGGCGCCATTATTTCACCAAGCTCGGCCTCCCGGACGGTAATCACGCCGTCGAATGGCGCGCGCAGCGTTGTATAGCCGAGAACGATTTGCGCCAACTTAAGCGTCTCTTCTGCGTTGTGCACATTGGCCTTTGCCAACTCAACTTGGCGCGCAGCCGCGGACTGCAACGCCTGATCTCGATCGTGCGCGGCGTTCGATTGCCGTAATGCGGCGTTTGCTTGGTCGCGCGCTTGCACCGTCCCGGCACCTTTTTGCAAAAGGGTGTCGGCTCGCCAAAAGTCCGCCTTTTTCAATTCTACGTCCGCAACATCTGCTTCGACGGTCTTACCAGCTGCCAGGAGGTTTTGTTCTGCAGTTGCAAGCTGGCGGCGCTGCACTTCGAGCGTGGTTTCTGCGATTACGACTTGTTGGGAATAGTCGGAGTCGTCTAAGCGCGCGATTACTATGCCGCTTTTCACCCATTGCCCTTCATCGAAGGGAAGCTCGACGATGCGCGACTGAACGGTCTTGAAGGCAAGTACGCTTTGATGTGCTTCGATGTTGCCTGAGACAATGATCGTCTGAATTTTCCCGGAGTAGCCGAGCCAATTCTCGATCTCGCCTTCATAGGTGTAAGCAAGTGCTGCGCCTGCGATCAAAACGACCGCGGGAATTAGGAAATTTTTGCTCGTCCAATCCAGCACGGTAGCCTGATTGCAAGGTTTGGGACCGCAGGCCGATGGCCTCTCGAACGCGTCCTGTCTGCGTCATCCCTAGTTATTATTATGCTTCCTGCGGCGGACTTCTCCTTGATCCAAATCAGTTTTTAAAAGTGTGGGCTGCGTCAGAAAGCCAACACGCCTTGATTTCTGGTTGTTTTATGAGTTCTCGCTCGAAGCGCCGCAAATGGTCATTCGTTGTCGCCCCTCGAGCCGGGTGGGCGGTGACGTGGGCTGGCCTGTTTCTGCAGCAACGGTCCGTTATTTTTGCTGAATGCGGTGGAGATAATCGATCAAATTGATAATTCGGGTCCTAACGTAGACTTGTTGATTATAGTTTTCAGGGGCATTGGTCGAATATCGCGTGCCCCAAATAGGCATATCGCGTGAACCGTGCACTGCGATCTGTGCCCTCCCATCTATTACATCATATAGACGTTTGATTGGGAACACGCCGCCATTTTTCTTCGCTAGCAAGGTCAAATCAGGTGGCGCAACCTTAAGACTGGAAACCAATATGCCGTTGCCCTTCGCGTTTTCTCCATGGCAAACGGCGCAGTTCGCCTCGAATTCCCGCTCGCCAAAATCAGTTATCTTCTCTTGAGCAAATGCTGTTGCACCGAGCGAAATTGTCGCCAGCACGATGACCGAAATTCTTTTCATTATTGTCCCCCGATACTGTTTCGGGCGGATATTTAGTAGCACTGTTCGAATCCAATATTTTTGATTTAGCTCAATCAAGCATGGCAATTTCGTCGCGCATCAAGATTGTGTATACTGAAAGCCTCAGCCGCATTGATTAGCCGAAGGAATCGCATAACGTCGGCGCACCATGATCGCGCTGCTATATTTTGTCATGGCCGTCTTGGTCGCACCATTCAAGTCGAAGAGCCGGCTTGAAGCCGAAAACGCAGCGAACAAGGATTCGCCGGTCTCTCGCCCAGTTCGGCGGGCTGGAATAATAAACTCACGTCCGATCCTAGGCGGACTTTATCGCCACTACGTCCGTGTTTAGGTTTTCGGTACACACACGCGTGCCGCGGCGGGCCGGCGAGTGCTAGCGCCATTCATCGGACGCATGGGTCAAAGTTGCGAGCGCATCGTGGCGCGACATCGCCCGCCGATAGCGACGGACCTCGCGGTGTTCTCGCCACATTTGTCGCAGATTTCCGTTGATCAGCCCGGCGCGCTTGAAATCCCGCAAGTCCCGCAGCAGCGGCTGAAACATGCCGTGCCGCAGGTCCGACACCAGGATCTTCGTCGCGAGATACGAGCCGACCTTGCGAAACCGGCCGACGAGTTCGGGCTGCGCGGAAACATAGTTGAGCAAGCTCAGCCCGGCGTTTTCCCACTGGTTGGATTGGCCGTCGTCCGACCAGTATTTCTCCCACAGCGGCTCGGCGATGAGATGGCCGCTGCCCCGGCGCGAGGCGCGGATCAGGAATTCCCGGTCGTCGATCCATTTCATGCCCTGGTGGAAGCCGCCGATGTCGAGCGCCGTCTGCCGCCGCACGGTGATGCTCGTGCCCTCGACGCCGATGAGATCGCAGATCAGCGCCCACTCGAACGCCGGCGGGGCGAGCGTGATTTCCGGCAGGCGCGCGATTTGCGTGCGCTTGCGATCGAACTTCACGGACGAGGACAAAGTCGCGACCACATCCGGCTCGCGGGCGAACACCGCCAGCGGCGCGGAAAGCCTGTGCGCGAGATAGGTGTCGTCGTCATCGAGCAGGGCGACGGCGTCGGCGCGCGCCGCCGCCAGGCCGAAGTTGCGCGCGCCCGCAGTGCCGAGATTGTTTGGCGGCGTCAAAACGCGGATACGCGGATCGGTGAGCGATGCCAGATAAGCGCCCGTGTCGTCTTTCGAACAGTCATCGACGACGATCAGCTCGAAATCTTTTTCATCCTGCGCGAAGACGCTGGCGATGGTCCGCGGCAGGACATGCCGCCGGCCATAGGTCGGCAGAATGACGGAAATCTTCGGAATCACTGTAGGCAATTTCGAGCCGATCTTTGCAGGTCAAACCGTCGCAATAATATTTTAGGATGCGGAACGCAACGCGTTCGTTTCGTCGAGATCATCGTCCGCCACAGGCAAACTCCGCGAAGTTCGGGAGGATTGCCTGCTCACCGGCGGTACCAAAAAAACCGCGGACAGGCCACCCGGTCGGGGCGACCGGAAGGGCCACCACGCCGGCCACAATCAGAAGGTGGGCACGCCAGTTCGATCTCGGCGTGACCGTCGGCGGCACAGTCTTTGTCTCGCGCGCCAAGCTAAACGCTCACCTCGCCGGATGAACCGGTAAAAATCGGCATTTCTCGCTCAGGTCAATGCTGCCGGTAGGCCCTATGCAGCGCCTTGATTTTCGAACTTGTTTTTGCACGCATGAATAGCTGATCCTACTTGACTACCGTCCGCCGGGCCGATACGGCCTACGGTTCAGGCCCGAACCTGAACTGGCTCGTCAAAGACAAGGATATCGCGCCGCACATCCCGGTGATCGACAAATCGAAGCGCGAGGACGGAACCTTCAGCCGGGAAGACCTCAGGTTCGACAAAGAGCGCAACGTCTATATCTGCCCGGCGAACAAAACCCTTACAACGACCGGCACGGTGATCAACGATGGCGAGACGCTTCGTTATCTCGCGACCACATCCGACTGTCGGGACTGCCCGCTCAAGGTGCGATGCTGTCCAAAGGCATCTTTCCGCAGGATTCCGTGCAGCATCTATGAAGAGGCGCGCGACGTTGCCCGCGCACTGGCCAAGACCGAGGCCTTCGAGCAATCACGCCGTGATCGCAAACGCATCGAGATGCTGTTCGCCCATCTCAAGCGCATCCTGAAGCTTGGTCGCCTCAGGCTTTGTGGCCCGCGCGGCGCACAGGATGAGTTTACGCTTGCGGCTATCGCACAGAACCTACGCCGACTGGCCAAACTGGTCGTTAGGCCACCACCAATCGCCGCTGCTTGTGCTGCGTAGCCGTTGCGGTTGTCAGTGACATTGCCTCAAAGGCCCCGCCGTCAAAAGGAGCGGGCGCACTACACGCTTTCGAGACATCGAGGCGATTGCCTCACTCTTCCCATCGCCGACTTTTGCAACAATATCGGTCAACAACGGACTTATCAGGCATTTGCCGCAGATTCCACGCCCGCCCATGGCCCGGAAAGGCCCTCCCATACCTCCTGCTGGGCTGCCGCGAACGCCCTTGGCGAGCGCCGCTGCGCCGCGTAACGTCGCGGTCAGAACAACATGCGGCTGGGGTTTACCTGGCCAGTTGGGGAGGGTCGCGCCTATGCGTTGGAACGTCGGGTTTATGTCTCGTCTGTTGCTTGGTTTTCTTGGCCTATCGCTGATCGCAGCCGCCGATGCGCGGGCGGCCGGCTATCCCGACCACCCGGTGCGCATCATCGTCGGCTATCCGGCCGGCGGCTCGACCGACATCGTCGCGCGCATCATCGGCAATTGGCTGAGCAATAAACTCGGCCAGCAGTTCATCGTCGAGAACAAGCCCGGCGCCGGCAACAATATTGGCACCGAACTGGTCACCAAGGCCGCGCCCGATGGCTACACGCTGCTCTTGATCAATCCGGCCAACACCATCAACGCCACGCTCTACAAAAAGCTCAATTTCGTGTTCCTGCGCGACATCGACCCGGTGGCCAACGTCATCCAGGTGCCGAACGTGATGGAGGTCAATCCGTCGGTGCCGGCCAAGACGGTCAAGGAATTCATCGATTACGTCAAAGCCAATCCCGACAAGGTCAACGTCGCCTCGTCCGGCAACGGCACCTCGATCCACCTGTCCGGCGAACTGTTCAAGATGATGACCGGCGTGAAGATGACGCACGTGCCCTATAAAGGCTCGGCGCCGATGCTCACCGATCTGCTCGGCGGCCAGGTGCAGGTCACCTTCGACAACCTGCCTTCGTCGATCGCCCACATCCGCGCCGGCAAATTGCGCGCGCTGGCGGTGACCACATTGAAGCGGTCGCCGGAACTGCCGGATGTGCCGACGGTCGCCGAGACCGTTCCCGGCTACGAAGCCGTCGCCTTCTTCGGCTTCGGCGCGCCGCATGGCACGCCCAAGGAGATCGTCGCGATTCTCAACAAAGAGATCAACGAGGCGCTTAAGGATCCCGGTATCTTGGCGAAACTCAAGGATCTCGGCGGCATCGCGGTCCCCGGCACGCCGGAGGATTTCGGCAAGTTCCTCGCCTCCGAAACGGCCAAGTGGGAAAAGGTCGTGCACGCTGCCAATCTGTCGATCCAGTGACGCTTCGCCCGGCCCGGACGTTCTCCGCATGACAAACCGCAAGCGTCCGGAAGAATTGCGCAGCTACCGCTGGCTCGGGGTCGACGACATGCGCTCGTTCGGCCACCGCTCGCGGCTGCGCGGCATCGGCTACGACGCCGAGGACTGGAAGGGCAAGCCGGTCATCGGCATCATCAATACCTGGAGCGACATCAATCCGTGCCACGCGCACTTGCGCGCGCGCGCGGAGAACGTGAAGCGTGGCGTGCTGCAGGCCGGCGGCTTTCCGGTCGAGCTGCCGGCGATGTCGCTCGCCGAAACCTTCGTCAAGCCGACCACCATGCTCTACCGCAACTTCCTGGCGATGGAGACCGAGGAACTGCTGCGCAGCCACCCGCTCGACGGCGCGGTGCTGATGGGCGGCTGCGACAAGACCACGCCCGGCCTGCTGATGGGCGCGATCAGCATGGGCATCCCGGCAATCTACGTGCCGGCCGGGCCGATGCTGCGCGGCAACTGGAAGGGCCAGTATCTCGGTTCCGGCTCGGACGTGTGGAAATACTGGACCGAGAAGCGCGCCGGCAACATCAACGACGAGGAATGGGACGAGATCGAGGGCGGCATCGCCCGCTCGTTCGGCACCTGCATGGTGATGGGCACGGCCGCGACCATGATGGCGATCGCCGAAGCGCTCGGCATGTCGCTGCCGGGCGCATCGTCGATCCCGGCGGCCGATGCCAATCATCCGCGCATGTGCGGCGTTGCCGGACGGCGCATCGTCGACATGGTCTGGGAGGACTTGACGCCGCAGAAGATCATGACACCCGCCGCGTTCGACAACGCCATCAAGGTGCACATGGCGATGGGCGGTTCGACCAACGCCATCATCCACGTGGTGGCGATGGCGCGCCGCGCCGGGGTCCCGGTCGATATGGAAAAATTCGATCAGCTCTCGCGCCAGGTGCCGGTGCTCGCCAATGTGCGGCCGTCGGGCAAATACCTGATGGAGGATTTCTTCTATGCCGGCGGCTTGCGTGCGCTGATGCAGAACCTGCGCGAGAAGCTCGATCTCTCCTGCCTCACCGTCACCGGCAAGACGGTGGCCGAGAACATCGACAGCGCCAAAGTCTACATTCCCGACGTCATCCACTCGCTCAACGACCCGGTCTATGCCGAAGGCGCGACCGCCGTGCTCAAGGGCAATCTCGCGCCGCAGGGCTGCGTCATCAAGCCGGCGGCCGCCGACAAACGCTTCCTCAAGCACCGCGGCAAGGCCATCGCCTTCGAGGACTACAACCACATGATGCGCGAGATCGAGCGCGACGATCTCGATGTCACGCCCGACCATATTCTGGTGCTGAAGAACGCCGGGCCGAAAGGCGGGCCGGGCATGCCGGAATGGGGCATGCTGCCGATCCCCAAGCGGCTGCTGGGGCAGGGCGTGCGCGACATGATCCGCATTTCCGACGCCCGCATGAGCGGCACCAGCTACGGTGCCTGCATCCTGCACGTTGCGCCGGAAAGCTTCGTCGGCGGCCCGCTTGCCTTCGTTGAGACCGGCGACGAGATCGAGATCGACGTCGACAAGCGCCTGATCCATCTCCATGTCAGCGATGCCGAATTGGCCCGCCGCAAGGCGGCCTGGACGCCGCCGCCGCCGAAATATCCGCGCGGCTACGGCGCGCTTTATTCGCAGCACATCGGCCAGGCGGACCAGGGCTGCGATTTCGATTTTCTCGGCGCCGGCGGCGCGATTCCGGAGCCGGAGATTCATTGAGCGAATGCCGGCGTTCCGCGACAGCCGGATGGGCCGATCGGCCGGGGGTTCGGCGTGAAGTTCGGGTCCTACGTCAAGATCGATACCGATCTGACATCGGTGCAGCGGCTTGTTCCGTCCAGCAAGGCGGAACGGTTTGAGGGGATCGCCTTTTCATCCTCCGGAATCATGGCCGTCGCCACATCCCAGAGCAATTCCATCCTGCTGTTCCGGCGGCGAGCCGATGGATCGTATCGATCCCTCGCCCTATTGCAGGATCGGCGGCGCAACGGGCCTCAAACACCCCCACGACGTTTCATTCGCGACTTTCGGCGACACTGAATTGCTCGCCGTCGCCCAGCGCGGCGGGGCCATCGCGCTCTACGTCAAGGACCGCGACGGCGACGGATTTGGCGGCGACCCGGCATTCGAGATCAGCGGGCCGCAAGCGCGATTGGCCTTTTCCGACGGCGTCGCCTTTGTCCCGCCGCGGAACGATCACCGGGCCGTCTGCAATCTCGAACTGAGCAGCATCACCTTCTACCGGCAGACATCGGCCTCGCCCATCCGCTTCGCCACGACGCCGGATTTCGAGCTGAAGCACCCCAGCATTTGCAATCCCGACGGCCTGGCGTTTTCCCGGCACGGCCGCTGGCCGGCGGTGGCCAATCACGGCAATCACACGGTGAGCATCTTCGCGCGCAGCCGCGGCGGCGGCCTGCGATATGGCTCCGAGCCGGTGAGCGTCATTCGCGACCCGGATTTGCGGCATCCGCATTCGGTGGTTTTTACGCCGCGCACCCGCTACGTCGTCGTGACCAACGCCGCAGCCAATTACTTTTGCTCCTACAAGCCGGAGCGCAACGGCCGCCACATCTGCTGGTCGAAGTCCGCTGCATCGCGCACGATCGCCGGCGACGACGCTGTGTTCAGGGACATCAACGCCCGCAAACAAGATGGAAGGCGGCCCCAAAGGCATCGCGATCTACAAGGACAGGCTGGCCATTTGCAGCCCTGAATTCGGCGTGAACATCTACCGCATCCGCGAAGGACGCAGACGCTCCTGGCTATTCCGATAAAAGAGGCATCGAGGGAGGATCGACAATGCCAAACACCATCGCGCGCGTCCTGCGAGCTGCGGCGCTCAGCACCGGTTTCGCGCTCGCCGCGCTGCCGGCTGGGGCGCAAAACTATCCGACGAGCCCGGTGCATCTGATCGTCGCCTACGCGGCCGGCGGCACCGGCGACCTGGTCGCACGCATCGTCGCGCCCAAGCTTTCGATGGCGCTCGGCCAATCGGTGATCGTAGAAAATCGCGCCGGCGCGAGCGGCGCCATCGGCGCGCATAGCGTCGCCACCGCTTCGCCCGACGGCTTCACGCTTGCTGATCGGCCAGACCGCGGAAGTCGCCATCAACCAGCATTGGCTCAAGGGCCTGAGCTACGATCCCGACAAGGACCTCGCGCCGGTCGCCATGCTCGCGATCGTTCCGCTCGCGCTCGCCGTTCCTGCCAAGGCGTCATATTCCACCATGGCCGAATTCATGGCGGCGCTGCGCAGCAAGAAGCTGACGTTTGCGTCTGCCGGCACCGGCACGCCGGGCCATTTCGCCGGTGAATTCCTCAAAGCCAAGACGCATGGCGATCTCACGCACGTGCCCGTACAAGGGCGCCGGCCCCGCCTTGAACGACCTGATCGGCGGCCACGTCGATTTTTATTTTCCCGGACATGCCGGCGGTCATGCCGCTGCTTGAAAGGCGGCATGGTGAAGGTTTTCGCCGTGTCGTCCGCCAAACGCTCGCCGATCGCGCTCGACGTGCCGACCGTGGCCGAGAGCGCCGGCATCAAGGACTTCGACTTCACGCTGTGGGCAGGCGTGTTCGCGCCGGGCGCCACGCCGCCGGCGATCATTGCGCAAGCTCAATAGCGAGATCAACAAAGTGCTCGGCCGATCCTGAGATCCAGCAAGAAGCTGGTCGATGCCGGCGCCGACGTCGAGCCGATGTCGGTCGATCAATTCCGCGCCTTCGTCAACGCGGAAAGCAGCAAATATGCGCGCATCATCAAGGAGACCGGCGTCACGGCGAACTAGGCCGGCGTCTCTATCGGCGTACCGGCCGTTCGCCAGCGCGTTCTTTTGATTTAGAAAAACTCCGAACTAGAAGTCCTCTAATGTTTGTCTGCGCGCATTGACTTCGGCGCGAAAATTTTTCGTAGTCGATTTTGCCGGACGCGCCGCGTGCGGCGGCAGACTTGTTGCCGGGCCTTGAACCCGGCGGATAAGGGACAATAGATGCGTTCTCATTGCTACGTGCGCGCCTGCCTGTTGGCCGCGCCGATCATGCTTGCGGCAAATCTTGGCGCCCGCGCGCAATCCGCCGCCGACGTCTTTCACGAAGCCGAATCGAAATACATGTTCGGCTTCATCGACGGCGCCGACATCGGCAACGAAGGCGAGAAGGCCTTCGAGTACGAAGCGACCGGCTCGTTCCAGAAGCGCGGCGGGCGTTATACCGCGATCGAGCACGAGTTCGAATTCGAGCACGTGCCGACGCAGAATTTCGCCTTCGAGCTGAGCGCGCACGCACTGACGCACGCGATCAGCGACGTCGAAGATCTCGACGACCGCAACTCGACGCAGTTCAGCGGCGCCTCGGCGAAGCTGCGCTATCTGATTATCGGCCGCGGTCCCGGTTCGCCCTTCGGCCTGACCGTCTCGGCCGAGCCGGAATGGTCGCGCGTCGATGGCACCGACGGCACCGCGGTGCAGGCTTACAGTTCAACGTTCAAGATCGTCGCCGACACCGAGCTCATCACCAACCGTCTCTACGCGGCGATCAATTTGATGTACGAGCCGGAAACTGCGAAGCCCGCCGATACCGGCATGTGGGAGCGCAGCTCATCCGCGGGCGTCGGGCTCGGCCTCACCTACCGCCTGACGCCGACCTGGGCCATGGGCGTCGCGGCCGAATACGACCGCGCCTATGACGGCCTGCTGTTCCAGGCCTTCCAGGGTCACGCGCTGTTTGCCGGACCGACCTTGCAGATCAACATCAGCCGCAAGATGCTGCTGGCCGCCGCGTTCATGGGCCAGGTCGCCGGCCACGCGGCCGACGATCCGCGGCCGCTGGACTTGACCAACTTCGAGCGCTATCGCGCCAATCTGAAATTTGAAGTTGAGTTCTAGCGTTGACGGCGGGGCCTTGCCGGGAAAGGAATGAGCATATGAAACCGACGCGGATTGCAACGTACGCGCTTGCCGTCGCCGCGCTGACGCTCGGCTTGTTGTTCGCGGCGCCGGCGCTGCGCGCCGAGGATACGGTGACGGTGAATACGACGCTGAAGGACCATCGCTTCCAGCCGTCCGAATTGCAGGCGCCCGCCCACAAGCCGATCGTCATCATCGTGAAAAATCTCGACCCCGCGCCGGCCGAGTTCGAGAGCAACATGCTGCGCGTGGAGAAAGTGGTGACCGCCGGCGGCACCATCACGATGCGAATCCGCCCGCTCGAGCCCGGCCGCTACCGGTTTTTTGACGATTTCCATCCGGAAACCCAGGGCTATCTCGTCGTCAAATAACGGCGTCGGCGCGTCAAAAATCCATTGACGCCGGCCGCGTGAGCCGCCATGTGACGCCTCCCATGGCCGACGACATTCCCTTCGATAAAAATCTCGATCTCGCCCCCGACACGGTGGACGAGCCGATGCCCGGCATCCGCCGCGTGATGGCGAACAATCCGGGACCGTTCACCTTCAAGGGGACGATGAGCTACATCGTCGGCCGCGGCGAGGTCGCCATCGTCGATCCCGGGCCGAACGATCCCGCCCATATCGGCGCGCTGCTCGAGGCCGTGCGCAACGAGACGGTGACCGCGATCTTCGTCACCCACACCCACCGCGACCATTCGCCGGCGGTGCCGGCCATCAAGGCGGCAACCGGCGCCACTGTCTATGCCGAGGGGCCGCATCGCGCCGCGCGGCCTTTGCATATCGGCGAGCACAACCCGCTCGATTCCAGCGGCGACCGCGATTTCAAGCCCGACGTCGCGCTCAAGGACGGCGAGATCGTGACCGGCGACGGCTGGACCATTGAAGCGGTGACCACACCCGGCCACACCGCCAACCACATGGCCTACGCCTTCAAGGAAGCGAACGCGCTGTTCGCCGGCGATCACGTGATGGGCTGGGCGACGTCCATCGTGGCGCCGCCCGACGGCGCCATGAGCGACTACATGGCCTCGCTCAACAAGCTCGCCAAGCGCGGCGAGACGATCTATTTCCCCGGCCACGGACCGGCGATCCACGACGCCAGCCGCTTCGTCAATTACTACATCCTGCACCGCAAGGCGCGCGAAGCCTCGATCCTGCACCGGCTCGCCAAGGGCGAAACCGATATCCCCTCGATCGTGCGCGCGATCTATATCGGCATCGACCCGCGCCTGACCGGCGCAGCGGGCCTGTCGGTATTGGCGCACATGGAAGACCTGGTCACGCGCGGACTGGTCGACCACCGACGGTACGCCGGCGATCGACGGCATCTACCGGCTGGCGGATTAGCGTCAGCGTCTTTGTTGCCGCTTGGGTGCCGGTTGCGGTTTCTTCGCCGGCTCCGGCCGTTGCTCGGGCACGGCGCCCACGCCATCGTCGATGTCTTCGAGCATGCTGCGGATGCGCGCGGCATTGGCGCCGAAATCGTACAGGCCGTAGCGCGAGGCCGAGCGCATGTCGACGCGCGCACCGTCGCTGGTCGGGCTCACCCGGATCACCACGTCGTCGCGGAAACCCATGATCGGCGTGCGCGCCGTCGCCTCGATGACGGCGTCGCGGCGGGCGGGCGTCGGCGGGCGGGCGTCGGCCACGTGCCATTTGCGCTTGGTCACCAGCGCCAGCGCGATGTCATAGGTGAGCTTGACCGGCGCGCTCACCTGCAGCGGCACGATGTCGGGATAGGCCGCGCGCTGCTTTTCCGCCGCCGCCGCGCCCGGATAGGCGACGCGGTCGGCCGGCCGCGCCCGCGCCAGCATGTCGAAACGCGGCGGGTTGGCCGGATCGGTGGTGATGTCGGAGATCGGCGGCAGCTTGGTCGCCCGATAGCCGAGATAGCCGGGATAGGCGAGCAGCAGGAGGCCGAGGATCAATCCGGAAATCGCCGAGCCGAGCCCGGATTTGCCCGTCCGCCAGATCACCACGAAGGCCGGAAACGACAGCAGCACCGCCAGCGCGGCAAAGACCAAGGCGGCGCCGAACGTGGAGAGCGCCGGCACGATCTCCAAGAGATTCGAGCGCAAGATGAGAATCGACAGCGCGGCCACGGCGAGCGCGAACAGCGCCAGCCGGCGCGACCATGCGGCCAGCCGCGACACCGGCTCATCGCTCAGACGAATACGTCGCGCCATGCCTTGTCCCCGACCCCGCGGTTAGCGGCGGACAGGGATAACGGCAAGCGCGGATGCGGGCAATGACCCCGGGCGACGCGCGGCAATGACGCAATCGGGTCTGAAACGGCCGCGCCGGCCGCTAGGCGACCATCTGCGCCAGTGTCACTGGCGTCTCGAGCCGCGCGCGGATGGCCTCTCCGGTCATCGGGCGGCCGAACAGATAGCCCTGGCCCTCGTGGCAGCCGTGCGCGGTCACCAGCTTCATCTGGTCTTCCGTCTCGATGCCTTCGGCGACGACGATCTTGTCGAGGCCGGCGCCGAGGCTCGCCACCGCGCCGATGATCGCCTTGACGCCGCGCTCATCGCCGATGTCGCTGATGAACGACTGATCGATCTTGATCTTGTGGAACGGATACTTGCGCAGGTAATTGAGCGAGGAATAGCCGGTGCCGAAGTCGTCGAGCGACAGGCCGACGCCGAGATTGTTGAGCTGCTGCATGGTCGACAGCGTGCCGTCATTGTCTTCGAGCAGGAGGCGCTCGGTGACTTCGAGCTCCAGCCGCTGCGGCGACAGCCCCGATTTCGCCAGCGCCGTGACCACCTGCAAGGCGAGCCCGCGGTCGCGGAATTGAATCGGTGACAGGTTGACGGCGACCTTGACGCCGTGCGGCCAGCTCGCCGCCTCGGTGCAGGCGCGGTGCAGCACCCATTCGCCGAGCGCGATGATCAGGCCGGTCTCCTCGGCGACGGGGATGAACACCGCCGGCGGCACCTCGCCGCGCACCGGATGCGTCCAGCGCAGCAGCGCCTCGCAGGTCGTCACCCGGCCGGTGCGCAGGTCGACCAGCGGCTGATAGTTCAAATGGAACTGCTCCAAGGCGAGCGCGTCGCGCAGGTCGAGCTCGAGCGCGCGGCGCTCCTGCACCGCCGCCTCCATGTCCACGGCGAAGAAGCGATGGCCGCCGCCGCCGCCGTTCTTGGCCGAATAGAGAGCCATGTCGGCCTTCTTCAAAAGCTCGTCGGCATTGATGCCGTCGATCGGCGCCATGGCGATGCCGATCGAGGCGCCGATGTCGATGCGGTGACCGTCGATTTCGAACGGCTCCTTGAGCGTGCGCGCCAGCCGCTTGGCAAGCCACTCGGCGTCCTGCCGGCGCTCGGTGACGGTCTGCAGCACGACGAATTCGTCGCCGCCGAAGCGCGTGATCATGTCGCCCGGCTTGATGACGGCGCTGAGCCGGAACGCGACCTCCTTGAGCAGCTTGTCGCCGATCGGATGGCCGAGCGTGTCGTTGATCGCCTTGAAGCGGTCGAGGTCGATCAGGTGGATGGTTAGCGGGTTCTGCCGCTCGTGCACGGTCGCCAGCATGCTGTTGATGCGCTCGCGGAATTGCGTGCGGTTGGCGAGGCCGGTGAGCTCGTCAAACTTGGCGAGATGGGTGATGCGCTCCTGCGCGCGCTTGCGCTCGGTCACGTCCTCCAGGATGACGACCGAGCCGCCGTCGGCCATCATCCGGCGCGACACGGCGATGGTGCGGTCGCCGTCCGGCGAGGTGTGGAATTGGCCGAACCGGTCCTCGCGCAGCCCGCGCACCAGTTCGGTGATGATCTGCTTCACGGTCTTGGTGCGGTGATTGCCGGCGCGGATGCTGTGGCGGGCAAGCTGCGAGATGCGCATGCCGACGCGCACCGGCGCCCTTTGCAGATGCAAGAGCTCGAGGAAACGCTCGTTCCACACCTGCAGGCGGTCCTGCGGATCGAGCATGCACAGGCCGTGCGACATGTTGTTGAGCGCGATGTCGAAGCGGTTGGCCTGCTCCTGGAAGCGCGCCGCGAGCGCGGCTTCCTTGCGCGTCATGGTCAGCGCCTGGATGATGACGTCGCGGATGTGCAGCGTGATGTCCATCATGCCGTAGATGAACAACAGCATGACGAAGCCGAGCGATTTGTGCACCCAGTCGGGGTAAAACAAGAGCGCGATCGCCATCGGCAGCGTGCAGAAGGTCAGTTGGCCGACGGCGATGAACGGCCGCCCGGCGTTGCGGCCGGAGATCGCCGCCGCGTAACCGGTCGAGGTGGCGGTGACGGCCATCTGCAGCGAAGCGTCCGTCGTTTGCGTGATGGTGAGCCAGCAGAGCAGGCCGAGCAGGCCGGAGAAGCCCCAGGCGCCCAGTTCGTAGACGTGCTCCCACAGTTTGGTGGCGGCGAGTTGCTCGCTTCGCTTGGACTTCGCGTAGAGCACCGCGGAGGCGACGCGCAGCATGCCGACCGCGAAGATCGCGATCGAGTTGGCCATCAGCCAATCGTTGCCGACGCGCAACGCCACCGCCATGCCGATGATCGAGCAGGCGACGGCGCCGACGACCAGCGAGGCGATGGGTGCGAAAAGCAACTCGATCAGCGCGGCACGAATGTCGCTTGCGAGCCCTGCATCCGCCCTGCGGGTTTCGATGAGCTTCTTGATAAGCATTTGACCTGCGCAGCGTTTTCGACGCTTCCGATGGTACCGTTCAATCTTCAACACGATGCAAACTGATAGGCCTATCAGTGCTCGTAATGAACAAGTGGCAAACGGCGCCCTGACAGGTTCGATAAAATTGTCCGCAATTTTCGCTCAGTAACGCCGCTTATTATCCAGAAGCGGCGTTTATCGAACGCCGCTGCACCAAAATGGAACTCCGGACCGCCCACGCACGAACTTCGCGCGTTGGTTAATTGCGTTTCCGTCTCGATTTTTCCGCGCGTTTTGCGTGACGCCGATCGCTGCGCGCGGAGGAGTCATGCGCGGCGAACATGGTTAACGGCTGATTGCAATTGTTCCAGGCGCAACTTTCTGTTAGGGTAAAAAAACAGTAAATGAGTACCCAGAAAATGCAGAGTATTGCGTTGTCTCTCGCTTCGGCGCCTAGCCGGGCGATGTCCTGGCCGCTCCCTCTGTTTACGAAAGAGCCGGCCGCCCCACCAAACGATGCGAAGCTCCTGGACCTGATGAAGGGCGCCGACGCGCGGCGCCTGTTCAGGCTGGAACAGCTCGAGGTGAACTGGGACGAGCAGGCCGGCGCGATGTGGACCTTCATGCGTCCGCGCGGCCGCCCGAGCTACAATCCCGACTTCCTGGAAGACTTCCACGCCTGGCAGCGCGGCATCGCGGCGATGTTCGCCGACCGCCCGGACGACATCCAGTATCTGCTGCTCGGCTCACGCACGCCCGGCGTGTTCAGCCTCGGCGGCGACCTGCATCACTTCCTCGGCAAGATCGCCGCGCGCGACCGGCAGGGACTGGTCGACTACGGCAAATCCTGCGTGCGCATCCTGCATCGGAACATGGCGACGCTCGACCTGCCGATGATCACCATCGGCCTCGCGCAAGGCGACGCGCTCGGCGGCGGCTTCGAGTCGCTATTGTCGTTTAACGTCATCATCGCCGAACGCGGCGCCAAGTTCGGCTTCCCGGAAACCATGTTCGGGCTGTTCCCCGGCATGGGCGCCTACAGCCTGGTGGCGCGGCGCACCAGCGCGTCCTTCGCCGAGGAGATGATGCTCACGGGCCGCATCTACAGCGCCGAGGAGATGAAGGACGTCGGCCTCGTGCACATGGTGGTCGAGCCGGGGCAGGGGGTCGAGGCGGCGCGCGACTACATGCAGAAGAACAAGCGCCGTCACGTCGGCGCCCGCGCGGTGTTCAAGGCCGGCCACGTGGTCAACCCGGTCTCGCTCGAAGAGCTCGACCGCATCGTGCAGATCTGGGCCGATTCCTGCCTGCAACTGCGCGAGCGCGATTTGAAGGTCATGCAGCGCCTGGTCGCCGCCCAGGACAAGCTGCAATACACGACACAAGCGGCGGAATAAGTAGTCTCGCAACAACCTCCAAACTGCGAACTGTCATGCCCGGCCATCGTGCCGGGCATCGGCATTTTTGGAGGCGGCTCCGTTTCCCGCCTATTGCACCTTAACGCCGGCCTTCTGGATGATGGGCACCCACTTGTCGACTTCCGCTTGCAGGAACGTCCGCAAGGCGGCCGGCGTGGCGCGCTCGATGGGCACCGTGCTCGCGCCCGAGCCGGCCAGGCGGTTCTTCACGTCGGGGTCCTGTAAGGCCTGCTGCAAACCCTTTGACAGTTTTTCGATAATCGGCTGCGGCGTGCCTTTAGGGGCATAGAGGCCAAACCAGACGGTGATGGCGAAGCCGGGCAGGCCCGCTTCAGTCGCCGTCGGGACACCCGGGAACGCGGCGAGCCGTTCCTTGGTCGTGACCGCATAGCCCTTGATCTTGCCGGCTTTCATCGCCGGCCCAACGTTGAGGGTCTGGTCGCACATGAAATCGAACTGTCCGCCCATCAAATCGCTGAGCGCCGGGCCGGTGCCCTTATAGGGCACGCCGGTGACGGTGGTGCCGATGGCGTCGAAGAACAACAGTCCGCACAGATGCGCGGCCGAGCCGACGCCGGCATAGCCGTAGGTGACCTTGTCCTTGTGCGCCTTCACGTAGGTGACGAATTCCTTGAAGTCCTTGGCGGGAAAATCCTTGCGCGCCACGATGGCCATCGGCGACTCGGCGACCATGCCGATCGGCTCGAAGTCCTTGATCGGGTCATAGGGCAGATGCGCGTAGAGCGCTTTGTTGGCGGCGTGGCCGAAATGCATCAGCAGCAGCGAGTGGCCGTCGGGCGTTGCGGAGGCGACCTTGGCGGTGCCGATGGTGCCGCCGGCGCCGGCCAGGTTCTCGACGATAAAGGTGCCGCCGAGCGCCTTGTTGATGCCCGCCGCCGTGATGCGCGTAACCGTGTCGCCCGGGCCGCCCGCCGCGTAGGGCATCATCATCGAGACCGGGCGCGAGCCGGGATAGTCCTCCGCCAGCGCCGCGGTCGCGACGAGGCAGCTTGCGGCGATGAGCGAACCGATCGTCTTGAACATACGATCTCCCCCCAGTTTTCCTGTCGCGGGTCGCGCGACGTTATCGTTGTTCTGCGTTTACTCCGCCGCCTGCACGCTCGGCAGCACGTAATCCTTGAAGCGCTGGCGCAGCGTGATCTTCTGGATCTTGCCGGTCGCGGTGTGCGGGATTTCGTCGACGAACACCACGTCGTCCGGCATCCACCATTTGGCGATCTTGCCCTGCATGAAGCCGAGGATGTCCTCCTTGGTCGCGCTCTCGCCCTTCTTGAGCACGATCACCAGCAGCGGCCGCTCGTCCCATTTCGGATGCGCGACGCCGATCACGGCGGCTTCCGCCACCTTGGGGTGGCCGACCGCGAGGTTCTCCAGCTCGATCGATGGAAATCCATTCGCCGCCGGACTTGATCACGTCCTTGGCGCGGTCGGTGATCTGCATGTAGCCGTAGCGGTCGATGGTGGCGACGTCGCCGGTGTCGAACCAGCCGTCCTTGTCGAACACCGGATCGTTGTCGCCCTTGAAATAGGCTCTTCGCCACCGCCGGCCCGCGCACCTTCAGCCGGCCGAAGGTCTTGCCGTCCCACGGCAGCTCCTTGCCGGCGTCGTCGGTGATCTTCATCTCGACGCCGAACGGCGGGTGGCCCTGCTTCATCTGCACGTCGAGCTGCGCCTCGCCGGTCGAGCGCGGCGTATTCCGGCTTCATGGTGCAGAGCGAGCCGAGCGGGCTCATCTCGGTCATGCCCCAGGCATGGATCACCTCGACGCCGTAGACGTCCTGGAAGGTCTTGGTCATGGCGCGCGGGCAGGCCGAGCCGCCGATCACCACGCGCTTGAGATGCGGCAGCTTGCCGCCGGTCTTCTCCAGGTCCTGCAGCAGCATCAGCCACACCGTCGGCACCGCGGCGGTGAAGGTCACCTTGTAGGTGTTGAGCAGTTCGTAGATCGAGGCGCCGTCCAGCTTGGCGCCCGGCATCACCAGCGTGGCGCCGACCATCGGCGTCGAGAAGGCGAGCGACCAGCCATTGGCGTGGAACATCGGCACCACCGGCATCACCACGTCGCGCGAGGCAGATGCCCTTGGAATCCGGCAGCGCCGCCATGAAGGCGTGCAGCACGTTGGAGCGGTGCGAATAGAGCACGCCCTTCGGGTTGCCGGTGGTGCCGGAGGTGTAGCACATGCCGGCCGCGGTGTTCTCGTCGAACTCCGCCCAGGCGAAATCGCCGTCCACCTCGGCGATCCAGTCCTCGTAGGCGACCGCGTTCTTCAGCGTCGTCTTCGGCATATGCGCGGCGTCGGTGAGCACGATGTAGCGCTCGATGGTCGGCAGCTTGTCGGCGATCTTTTCCAGCAGCGGCACGAAGGTGAGGTCGGTGATCAGCACGCGGTCTTCGGCGTGATTGACGATCCAGACGATCTGCTCGGGGAACAGCCGCGGATTGACCGTGTGATAGATCGCGCCGATGCCGATGATGCCGTACCAGGCCTCCAGATGCCGCGCAGGTGTTCCAGGCCAGCGTCGCCACCCGGTCGCCGAGCTTGATGCCGTCCTTGGCGAGCCGCTGCGCGACCTTCAGCGCGCGGGCGCGGACTTGCGCGTAATTGGTCGTCGACGATCGGGCCTTCGACCGAGCGGGTGATGACCTTGCGCTCGCCGTGATAGTTGGCGGCATGGTCGATGATGCGGTGGAACAGCAGCGGCCAATCCTGCATCAGCCCGAGCATGGCGTTCCCCTCCTGGCAGCGTTTGGCTTTTGGGCCGGCGCCCCTCGCCGGCCGATCTTCTTATTCGCGCATGATCTTATCCGAAAACTGGTATGATCAAGTGAGGCCAACTTTTCGGGATCATGCGCTAAGGTTAGCGCCGGCGCTGCCATGCAACAGCCCGACGAAGGCTGAAAAGCGATCAGGGTCTACGCTGTGCGATAGCGAGATAGGGTCGGATGCGTAGATCAAGCGGTCGGCTGGGGTGCAGGGTGGGAAGAAGCCGAGATACTTACGATCGCGCCCGACGAGAAAGATGAAACCGCTATGGTCGATCAGGCGATCGGATTTCTTCTCTTTTTCCGTTTTGGCGTAATAGACCTTGTAGGCGAGAGCGGCTTTTTGATCTCGCTTGGCGCTGCCGGTGAGCCCGATCAGGCGCGGGTGGAACAGCGGCGACGTAGTCGGCTTGATAGTGCTGCGGCGGTGTCGTGCTCGGGATCGAGGGTGATGAAGAACGGCTGGACGGCTTCGCCGCGGGCCCGAGCTTGTCGATCGCCAAGACGATCTGCTTGCAGATCGGTCGGGCACACGTCGGCGCAATAGGTGTAGCCGAAATAGATCAGCAGCAGCTTGCCGCGAAAATCGTCATCGCTGCGCGGTTTGCCGGTACTGATCGGTGAGGGCGAAGGGGCCGCCGATCGGCCCTTGTTCCACATCAGGCATCCATCAATGCGGCCGCCGAGGGCTCCGCCGCTTCGGCGGCCACGATGACCAACCGCCGGCGGCGACAACCGAAGCCGCCGGCAAAGGCGAGGGCGAGCAGGCCCTTGCTCGCTGCGCCGCCACGCCTTAGGCGCTGAAAGTGATGCGGCTGCCGGTCGAGGCCAGCACCAGCTTCTCCGGCATCTGCGTGCGCACGGACTGGATGAAATTATCGCCGCTGCAATGCATCGGGATAATGACGTCCGGGCTCGAACGTCTTCGACCTCGGCGATGACCTTGCCGAGGTAGTCGGCCGGCGCCGGTCCGAGATGGAAGCCGCCGATCAGCGCATGGATCTTGCTTGACGCCGGAAACCTCCATGCGCCTGCCGGATGGAATTGAGGATGCCGACGTGGCCGCACGAACTGATGACGATGAGACCGCGGTCCTTCACGATTGAAACAGGTCGCGTGCTCATGGATGTGCTCGTCCGGGCACGATCTTGCCCGGCCAGTCTCGGCCGGCGAGATGAGTGGCTGGCGTGCAGCCGAGCCCGTCCTTGATCGCGAACTCGACGGAGGTGTTGGGCAGAACCTTTTCGATGCTCGGAGCGCTTGATCTTGCCCGGTGGTGAAGGCATGGCCAACGATCACGGTCGGGTTCTCGCACAGCACGGTCTTGACCTTGCGCGATGCCAAGCTCGCGCCGGTCGAGCACGCCGAACTCGGTACAGCTGTCCGGGCGGTCCGGCGTAGACGCTGGCAGAAATTATCCTCGCCGCCGGCATAGAGCGTGAGGTCGGCGGGAAGCGCGCTGCGATATTTGTCGAGCATGCCGAGCAGGCCGCCGTAGTGGTCGAAGTGGCCGTGGCTGACGATCAGCGCCTCGATCTTTTTCGGATCGACGCCGACGATGCTCCATGTTGTTGATGAGCGCTTCGGGCGGTATAGCCGAAGTCGAGCATAACCGTGTGCGTTGTCCGCCCCGCTCTTGGAATCAAGCAGCAGCGACAGGCCCCATTGGTTGTGCAGCGTGCGCCGGAAATCGGGCTGGCGCGGCGCAGGCTCGATCTTGATGTTGTTGATCTGTCCGGGACGCAAAAACAGATTGTAGGAGCCGTCGACGAGCACGCGCAATGGCAAGCTGATCAACTGTCGGTGGCTGGATCGGTGCCGCATTCGCGATTTCGACGCAGCCGAACCCGCCGGCCGCCGAAGCAGCGGCGATGGCCGCGGATGCTTTGAGGAAATCGCGTCGTTTGAAATCCGTCATTGTCGTTCTCCCTGGAATTTTTTTGACGCACCGAAAGCATGATTGTTCACGGCATGGTTGTCCATAGCCTGTACGGGGCTAATCGAGACTGCCGCCGTCAGCTGAAGTTCGGCTATTGCTCCGATATGACAAATTAATACCCCCATAAATGCCGCAATCGTGCCCAAGATCGCTCCGGTGAGGGCGCTCATGGCTACCGTTTTTCTGGCTGCTTTCGGCTGCGGCCTTGCCGCCGCCGGAGATGTCCCGTTGCCGCGTCCGGAGCGCCCGCCGGCCTGGGTGGAGCCGCAAACGTTCCGAGAGGCCGCCGGCGCCGATTTCAATTCCGCCGAGGTCACCAGCCAGCCGTCCGATTGCCGCCTGCGGCTCGAGACCATCGCCGCCATCGAGCCGATGCCGCGCCTGATCGGGCCCGGCGCCTGCGGCGGCCGCGACATGGTGCAGCTCGACGCGGTGCTGCTCGCCGAGCACGCGCATCGAGGTCAAGCCGGCGCCGGTGCTGCGCTGTGAGATGGCGGAGTCGCTCGCCGCCTGGATCCGCGACGAGGCGGCGCCGCGCCTCGCAAAGCCGGCATGGCCTTGCGCAGCGTCGAGAATTATGACGACTTCGAATGCCGCGGCCGCAACCGCGTGTTCGGCGCGAAGCTCAGCGAGCACGGCAAGGGCAACGCCATCGACGTGCGCTCCTTCACGCTCGCCGACGGCCGCGTGATCGGCTTGACCGACATGACGGTCGCTAAGGATTTGCGCGAGGGCTTGCGCGAGAGCGCCTGCCACCGCTTCACCACGGTGCTCGGGCCCGGCTCCGACGGCCAGCACGAGGGCCACATCCATCTCGATCTCGCCGAGCGCCGGCAGGGCTATCGCATCTGCGAGTGGGACGTGCGCGAGCCGCCGGCCGAAGTCGCCAGCGTGCAAATCGACGGCAAATTGTGCCGCTGCCGACGCCGCGGCCGGCCGGTCGCCGCCGCCCGTTAAGCATTCCCGCAAACTCTGAGCGCGCCTCCATTTCAGCATGCACAGTTCCGGGGTTAGCTCTCCCGCATGTCCATTGAAGTCCCAGCCAATTCGTCCAGCCGGCGCGTCCGGCCGGCTTGACCCGCCGCGGCCTGCTCAAGAGCGGGCTCGGCTTGACCGGCGTTGCCGGCCTGGTGATGCCGAGCACGGCGGCCTATGCGGCGGCGGAAGCCGCCAACGACCTCATCATCACCGACTACCGGCCGGTGCCGCCGGCGCTGGCCCGATGCGCACCGGCTCAGCATCACCGTCGTCGCCGACCTGCATGCCGGCGGCCCCAATATGGGGCTGGAGCGCGTGCGCCAGGTGGTCGACGCCGCCCAGGCGCTCAACTCCGACCTGATCGTGATCCTGGGCGATTATTTCGCCACCCATCGCTTCGTCACCGAGCGGGTGCCGCATCCGGTCTGGGCGGCCGAGCTCGGCCGCCTCAAGGCGCGGCTCGGCGTCTATGCCATCCTCGGCAATCACGACTGGTGGTACGACATCAAAGGCGTGCGCAGCGCCTTGGCGGCGGTGCGCATCCCGGTGCTGGAAAACGACGCCGTGCTGCTGAACGATCGCGGCCGCCGCTTCTGGCTGGCCGGGCTCGGCGACCAGCTCGCCTATTGGCTCGGACCCAGCCGTTTCCGCGGCGTCGACGATCTGCCCGGCACGCTCGAGCGCATCACCACCGACGACCCGGTGATTCTGCTGGCGCACGAGCCGGATATTTTCACCAAGGTGCCGCCGCGCGTCGCCCTGACGCTCGCCGGCCACACCCATGGCGGACAGATCGTGCTGCCGTTCATGCCGCCGGTATGGGCGCCGTCGGAATATGGCGCGCGCTTCGCCTATGGCCACATCGTGGAGCAGGGCCGCCACATGATCGTGTCGGGCGGTCTCGGCTGCAGCAAGGTGCCGCTGCGGCTCGGCGTGCCGCCGGAAATCGTGCGGGTTACGCTGGGCGCGTGAGGTAGTATTCCCGCTCATGCCCGCGAAAGCGGGCATCCAGACCAGGGCGTGGAATCATAAACGCGCAGCCACAACACCTGCACGAGCCGCCGACGAATGTCTATCGGGTGTAAGCGGGCATCGCACAGGCTCTCACGATGTGACCCATGCGACATTGGTGCGTCGTAGACACATCTCACTCCCGACCATAAACTTAGTTGGAAAAGGCATTGGATCGGGGCGAACTTTATGGCTGAGGCGCGGGTCGAACGGCGGTTAGCCGCCATCCTCGCGGCCGACGTTGTTGGCTACAGCCGCCTGATGGGTATTGACGAGGAAGGGACACTCAACCAGCTACGATCGATCCGCGCCGAGCTAATCGATCCGAAGATCACTGAACATCGCGGGCGGATCGTAAAAACGACCGGTGATGGGCTGTTGGTAGAGTTCGGCAGCGTCGTCGACGGGCTGCGTTGTGCAACTGAATGGCAGCGCGGCATGGCCGAGCGTAATGCCGGCACATCTGACGACCGCATCGAATTCCGCATCGGGATCAACGTCGGCGATGTCGCGGTCGAGGACGGCGACATTTTCGGTGACGGCGTGAACGTCGCCGCTCGCCTTGAGGGTCTGGCGGAACCGGGAGGCATTTGCGTTTCGGCCCGTGTTCAGGAAGACGCCGCTGGGCGGCTCGATCTCATGTTTGATGATATGGGCGAACAAGCTCTCAAAAATATTGCCCGACCCGTTCGGGTCTACCGGGTTCGTGCCACCGGGGCCACTCCGACTGAGACCACGCCCAAAGCCACGCCGACCGAGATCGCACCCGTACTGCCCGACAAGCCCTCGATCGCGGTTCTGCCATTCCAGAACATGAGCGGCGACCCGGAGCAGGAGTTCTTCGCCGATGGGATCGCCGAGGACATCATCACGGCGTTGTCCCGCTACCCCTCGCTTTTCGTGATCGCCCGGAATTCGTCCTTTTCCTACAAGGGCCGTGCGGTCGATGTGAAACAAGTCGGGCGTGAACTCGGCGTCCGCTACGTGCTCGAAGGTAGTCTCCGCAAATCCGGCAACCGCGTTCGCGTGACCGCACAGCTTGTTGAGGCTGAAACCGGCAATCATGTCTGGGCCGAGCGCTACGACCGTGATCTCGCGGACATTTTCGCCGTGCAGGACGAAATTACTGAGGCCACGACCATCGCCATCGCGCCGGCTATCGCTGACGCCGAGCAGCAACGGGCGATGCGCAAGCCGCCGGCAAGTCTTGATGCCTGGGGCGTCTATCAACGTGGAATGTGGCATCTCAGCAAGGCCGGCAATGAGGATAACGCCCTCGCCGAGAAGCTCTTTCAACGGGCCGTCGATCTCGATCCGATGTTTGCGGGGGGATACATCGGGCTTTCCGCCGTCCTCAGCCGGGCGAAAGGAACACAAAGTGAGGAAGAGGCGCTGGCGAGGCGCGCCGTCGCGCTCGATGGTGGCAACGCGGAAGCCCATGCTCGCCTTGCTCTTGCGCTTCTTGCGCGCGGCGATCACCAGGGTGCAAGTAGCCAAGCAGAGCGGGCCCAGATCCTATGTCCGAATTTGGCCGCTGCGCACGGAGCGCTGGGCGTGGCTCTGGCTTACTCGGGGCGACCAAGGGAAGGGCTTGCGGCACTCAAAACATGCATACGGCTCGACCCCCGCGCGCCGTCCCTGGTGAACCGTTTGAACCAGGTAGCGTTGGCCCATTATTTCTGCCGCGACTACGAGGCCACCGTCGAAGCGGCGAAACGGGCGATTCGATCTTTTCCCGATTTTCCGTCGCCCTACCGCTGGCTCGCCGCCGCCCTCGGCGAACTTGGTCGGACCGCAGAAGCGAAGGAGGCGTTAGAGAAGGCCATCACGGTCTCGCCTGCCTCGTTCGATTTTCAGGTCCGCGAACGCCCGCCCTGGTTTCGGCCGGAAGACCACGCCCGCATGCTCGACGGCCTAAGAAAAGCCGGTTGGGAGGGCTGACGACCTTCGTCGCTACGGCTCCCGCATCGTTATCCGAAATGGGCTTCCTTGATCCACCGAACCGCTGGAGAAATCGTGTGCCAGCAGCATTGAGCATAACCGCTGTTGGTGATCGACGAAAAGGCTCGCTGTTTTTCCGCAGTGCGAAGTGACGCGATTGGCACAATGCGAACGTGCCGACCGCCGCGCAGAATGTCCGCATTCGGGGGCAGAGCGGACGTGCCGCACGGCGTATTTTAGGTGTACACGCACTAGAAATCCTCTGCACTGGGTCCCTGAGTCCGCGGGGACGAGCGGCTGTAAAAACAAAAACGGCGCCCGCAGGCGCCGTTTTCCCTCAGCCCCGTAATAATTCTTAGCGGAACATGCCGCCGCTCGAAGCCACTCGCGGGCTGAACGGCGAGTCGCCCTGGTGCGGCGCCAGCACCACCACCACGGTGCCGTTCTTGACCCGCTTGTAGAGGTCGATGACGTCCTCGTTGGTCATGCGGATGCAGCCCGAGGAAATCGCCTGGCCGATATATTCCGGCTGGTTGGTGCCGTGGATGCGGTAGAGCGTGTCCTTGTTGCCCTGGAACAGATACATGGCGCGCGCACCCATCGGGTTTTGCGGGCCGGGGCTGACAAAGGCCGGCACGTCCATGCGCGCCCGCTCGCCCGGGGTCGGCGTCCACGACGGCCATTCGGTCATGCGCTCGACTTTGGCCACGCCCGACCAGGCCATCGCTTCCTCGCCGACGGTGACGCCGTAGCGGATCGCGTTGCTGTCGGGCAGCACGTAATAGAGATAGCGCGCATCGGAATCGATCAGAATCGTGCCGGGCGCTTCCTTGCGGTGATATTCGACGATGTGCCGCCGATAGGGCTCGGGGATCGCCGCCTTCTCATAAGGCGCCGCCGCCAGCAGCTTCTTGTCGCGAACGGTCAGATTCGCTTCCGACGCCGGCTCGATCGTGGACTGCATGCAGCCGCCCAGCAGAATCGCCGACGCCGAACAGCGCCACCAACAATCCCCTTGCCGCCATTTCATCCTCTCTTCCGATCGCCTCGCCGAGGCGACCGCGTTGAACCTTTTCAGGCCGCAATTAACCGAAAAACCCAGCGCTATTGCCACGATTTCCCGCCTATCCACAGCAGCTTCTGGCGATCTGTTGCACGAATGCCGCACCTCGCCTTTGGAGAAGCTGGGCGGTTCCGGCCGGCCGCCCGGTCAAGCCTAAAAACGACTTTGCCGACAAGACGTTAAGAGAAGGTTTACCATAACTGGCCGAATATGATCGAAATCAACGCGAATAGGTGCGGCGATTCCTCAAATGTCACGATAGGACACGAATTGCCGCGCAATTCCGCCCCAGTCGGTGCCCACATATAAACCCTACGGACACCCCAAGGACGGATTGGAGAGTTAAGACAATGAACGCGACAAGGGCGACGGAGCAGAGCCAAGAACTCCCAGCGCCAATACAAGAGCCTCGACGATCGTTACGGCAAGATCGGGATTTCGGCGGTTGCCGCCGCGGTTCGCCACCAGGGCGAGCAGCGCAACACCAACGAGACCCGCTACGTCCCCTCACGACAGCGACTGAGCCGCTGGCGCGAGCCGGCCACGGCGGCCAGGCTCCCACCACCTCTCGCATCACTGCCACGATGACGCGCGCGGCCCGAATGCGCCCGCGCGGCTGGACAATTTATGTCTTGCGTCCAGCCGCGTGATCGGGTCATGAGAGATCGACCTGATCGCACGGTGACATCTATGCTCTCGGTCTACGTTCCGCGTGGCGCCTCGCTCGAGCGAATTCCGGTCGAGCCCGGGCAGTCTCCGTCGGAGGCGGCGGTGTGGATCGATCTGGTCACGCCGACCGTGCAGGAAGACAAGCTGGTCGAGGCGCTGCTCGGCATCGCGGTGCCCACGCGCGAAGAGATGCAGGAGATCGAGGTTTCCAGCCGCCTCTATATCGAGAACGGCGGCCGCTACATGACCGCGACGCTGATGTGCCAGTCGGACACCGCGACGCCGAAGACCACGCCGGTCACCTTCATTCTTTCCGCCCATCGCCTGGTGACCGTGCGCTACGACGATCCGCGCCCGTTCGCCATCGTCGAGCACAAATTGGCGCGCGCGTGCTCGCCCAAGGTGTCGGGCGAATCGGTGCTGATGGATCTGCTCGACGCGGTGATCGACCGCTCCGCCGACATCCAGGAGCGCATCGGCGCCGAGGTCGACCAGATCTCGCATTCGATCTTCGAGCCGGACGACGAAGTCGCGGCGCCGTCCTACAACGACGTGCTCAAGGCGCTCGGCCGCAAGGGCGATCTCACCTCCAAGGTGCGCGAGAGCCAGGTCTCGGTCGGCCGGCTGCTGTCGTTCCTGGCGCACGAAGCCGAAGTCATGAAATGGGGCAAGGACATGCGCGCGCAATTGCAGTCCATGCAGCGCGACGTGATCTCGCTCTCCGACCACGCCAGCTTTCTGTCCAACAAGATCACCTTCCTGCTCGACGCCATGCTCGGCGTCGTCAACATCCAGCAGAACGCCATCATCAAGATTTTCTCGATCGCGGCGGTGGTGTTCATGCCGCCGACTTTGGTGGCCTCGATCTACGGCATGAATTTCCACCACAACATGATCGAGCTCGACTGGGAGTTCGGCTACCCGTTCGCGCTGGTCTTGATCGTGCTGGCGGCCGTGGTGCCGCTGGTGTTCTTCAAGTGGAAGAAGTGGCTTTAGCCGCGGCTGCCGCGTGACGGCGGCCTGGGCCGGTCTTTTTGTTTCAGCTGGTGGATTGCGTCTGAATCTCGCGGATGTCTTGCGCGAATGTTCTGACCTGCTCGTGAATCTTTTTCGCCTGGTTCGTCACGCTGACGGAAGCGGAACTCAACATCCCGGCCGCCTGGGCGGTCCGGTTTCCGACGCTCTCGATCTGGGTAATGGCGCCGTTGACGTTGACGACGTTGGCGGAGGCCGCGACCAGATTTCTGGCGATCTCCTGCGCCGCCTGCGTTTGTTGCTCGACCGCCGACGCGATGCGCACGGAGGAACGATCCAGCTCTCGGATCGTCGAGGATATTCCCTGAATGGCCTCAACCGAGCGGTGGGTCACATTCTGGATCGCTTCGATGCGTTTGTTGATGTTTCGCGTCGCATTTGCAGTCTGGCCGGCGAGCATTTTGACTTCCTGCGCGACGATGGCAAATCCCCGGCCGGCCTCGCCGGCGCGTGCGGCCTCGATTGTCGCTTTGAGCGCAAGCAGATTCGTCTGCCCCGCGATTCTATTGATCAGCTGCGTGACCTCGCTGATCTCCTTTGCGACCACGGCCAGCTCGTCGATGGTGGAGTTCGTTTGCAGCACCTCGTTCACGGCCCCTGCCGCCAGGCGCGAGGATTCGACGGCATGGGCTTCGACCTCCGCAATCGTGCGTGCCAACTGATCGCCCGCCGAGGCGGCGGATTGCACCATGGCCGCCGTCTCTTCCGACGCCGCGGCAACGGTGACGGACTGGGTTTTTGCCTGCTGCGCCATCTCGCTGAGGCTCTCGGCGCTCGAATTCAGGTCTTTCGCCGCGCCGTGTAATTGCTCCGTCGGCTCCGCCATCTCCCGCATGAAGCCGTCGAGCAGCTCGCTCATGCGGTCGGCCTGCAATGACTTCGCGGCCAGTTCCTTCTCACGCAAGATGCCGCGCTGCTCGGCCGTAGCCGCGAGTTCGGCATCTCTTCGCTCGGCTTGCCGTCGCGCGGCCTGCGCTTGCGAGATCATGCGCTCGAGCAGCAACAGCGCCACGATAATCATGACGATGCTGGTGCCGATCGAAATCGAGAGCAGGACGTCGCTTTTGGCGGAAAATCCTTCGATGTCGTCGCGCGCTTTCAGCCCGACCGCCGAAGCCCGCGCGCTTAAGCGCTCCATCTCCTGTTGAATATTGGTTAGCCGGGACTTCAGTTCCGGGCTGTCGAATTTTGTCGTCGGCGAGCGCGACGATTTTCGCCCTGACCTCTTCCGCCGTCTCGCGCGAGCGGGGCGAATCAGATCTTTCGATCGCGACGTCGAGATTGTTCAGTGCATTCTCTAGACCTTCTGGCTTTTCGTCTGGCGCGGCGCTCAAGCGCTCGTCGACGTAGTGTTGAAACGATACCTGGGCGAGGTGGATGTAGTTGGTGGAGATGAAGGCGGTGTCGTAGACATTGACGGCGTAGTCGATGATATAATAGAGGTCGGCCAGCCGATCCAACGTATTCCCCTTCGGCGTGTTCATGCCCGCCAATCTAGCCAGGTGCGCGGCTGGCTCGCAAGGTCACCCTTGTTTTACACCCGTGGGCTAGCCATCGCGCGACGCTCCTCACCATGAGGAGATGACTCACACATGCTGCCCGCCGTTGATGTGGATCTCGGCGCCGTTCACATAAGACGACGTCTCCGTGCACAGCACGTAGATGATCTTGGCCACCTCGTCGGGCGTGCCTAGGCGCTGCATCGGGATCTGCTCGACGATCTTCTCGGTGCCGGGCGACAGGATCGGCGGTGTCGATCTCGCCCGGCGCGATGGCGTTGACGCGGATGCCGAGGCGGCCGAAGTCGCTCGCCATCTCGCGCGTGAGCGAAGCGAGCGCCGCCTTCGAGGTGGCGTAGGCCGCGCCGGCGAACGGATGCACGCGCGAGCCGGCAATCGAGGTGACGTTCACCACCGAGCCCTTGACCGCTTTGAGCTCGTTGACCAGCCCGCGCGCCAGCATGATCGGCGCGAAGAAATTCACCTGGAACACGTGGTGCCACACGTCGATGGTGGTATCGAGCGAGCCGAGCCGCTTGCCGCCGTCGCCCTTGGGCGAGATCGCCGCATTGTTGACCAGCGCGTGCAGCTCGTGGCTCTCGAGCCGGCGCCTGATCTCCTCGATCGCCGCGAGCGTGTTGGCTTCGTCGGCGAGATCGACCTGGATGTGGTCTTCGGGGCCGGCGTCCCACGGGCAGTTCTCCGGGAACGGATGGCGCGAGCAGGTGATCACGCGCCAGCCGGCGGCCGAGAAGCGCTTGACGGTGGCGTGGCCGATGCCGCGGCTGGCTCCGGTGAGCAGCAAGGTGCGGCGCGGCTGGTTCGATGGCGAAGTCGGCATTGCGTCCTTGGAATAAGTTCCTTCGTGTATGCTAGCTCACGGATAGAGCCGCGTCTTGCTCCACGGCGCGCTCAGGTTGTCCCGGGCGAATTCGATGCGGTCGTGCAGCCGGAACGGCCGGTCGTGCCAGAATTCGATGCGCAGCGGCACGATGCGGTAGCCGGACCAGTTCGGCGGCCGCGGCACCGTGCCGAGGGCGTATTTGGCGGCATAGAGCGCGACCGCCTTCTCGAAGGCGAGCCGGCTTTCCAGCGGCGCGGACTGCTTGCTGGCCCAGGCGCCGATCTGCGCCTGCTTCGGCCGGGTGGCGAAATAGGCGTCGGCCTCGGCCTCGGTGACGCGCTCCACGGTGCCGCGCACGCGCACCTGCCGGTTCAGCGATTTCCAATGAAATACCAGCGCCGCCTGCGGGTGGACGTCCAATTCCCGCCCTTTTTGGCTGTCCATGTTGGTGTAGAACACGAATCCGCGCTCATCGACGCCCTTCAGCAGCACCATGCGGGCATTCGGCAGCCCGTCGGCGTCGACGGTGGCCAGCGTCATGGCGGTCGGATCGCGCGGCTCGGCGGCGGTCGCCTCGCCGAGCCAGGCGGCAAACAGCCGCAAAGGCTCGTCCGCCGCGGTGAAATCACCACTCGTTAACCAACTTGGGTGTTCTATCGGAGCCGTATCGGACATCGTTTCCGGAGCGCCTGCGTGGCCGGTGCCGTTAGCCCGCTGTTCCAACTGCCGCCTTTATAGTGGATGCGCGCGCGCGCGCCTATGGCGCGCCCTGCCGCTGGCCGCGGGGTTGACGCTGGCGCTCGCCGGCGGCGGCTGCAGCATCTCCACCTCCCAATTCGACTCGCTGTTCGGCAGCGCCGACAAGTCCGACTCCACCGGCTCGATCACGCCGCCGCCCGGCGCCAAGGGGGTCGGCGAATTGCCGCCCGCCGGCGATCTGGCCTATGCGCGGGCCGCCGCCTCCGACGTGCTCACCCGCGGCGGCAAGGACGCCAGCGCGCCGTGGGAAAACCCGCGCACCGGCGCGCGCGGCACCGTCACCCCGATCGCCTCCGCCTATACCCAGGACGGCCAGACCTGCCGGGATTTCCTGGCGAGCTATGTCAGCGGCAGCTCGCAGTCCTGGATGCAGGGCGAAGCCTGCAAGCAGGACAAGGGCGTCTGGGAAGTCCGCGCGCTCAAGCCCTGGAAGCGCTCCTGACCGACCGGGCTTTCCCCGGACCGCGTTGCATCCGGGCCGTTTGAACCCCACATTGAGCATCGAGTCGCCGGCATTCGACCGGCGGGCAGGGGTTTTTCACGGGAGTTCGGACGGATGCGCGACCCCTACGAGGTTCTGGGGGTATCGAAGGGTGCGAGCGAGGCCGAGATCAAGAGCGCCTACCGGCGGCTCGCCAAGAAGCTGCATCCCGACGCCAACAAGCACGATCCCAAGGCGGCCTCGCGCTTCGCCGAGCTCAATGCCGCCTATGAGATCGCCGGCGACGACAAGAAGCGCAAGGCGTTCGACAACGGCGAGATCGACGCCGAGGGCAAGCCGCGCTTCCAGGGCTTCGAAGGCTTCGGCGCGCAGCCGGGCGGCGGCGCCGGGCCGGGCGCCAGCCATTTCGAAAGCTTCACCTTCGGGCACGACGGCTTCCAGCGCGCGGCGCGGCGGCGGCGCGGCGGCGGCTTCGAGGATATCCTGCGCAACATGTTCGGCGGCGCGACGCGCGGCGGTGCGCGCGGCTTCGGGACGCAGTTCGAGCCGGAGGATTTCGGCGCGCCCGCCACCGGCCAGGATCTGCATGCCGAGATGACCATCAGCCTGCCGGAAGCCGCCAAGGGCACCAAGACCCGCGTGCATCTTCCGACCGGCAAGGACGTCGAGGTCAAGATTCCGGCCGGCCTCACCGAGCGGCCAATCGATCCGGCTCAAAGGGCAGGGCTGGCCGATCGCGAACGGCAAAGCCGGCGACGCGCTGATCACCGTCCATGTCGCGCCGCATCCGCTGTTCAAGCCGGACGGCGCCGACCTGCGGCTCGATCTTCCGATCACGCTTTATGAAGCGGCGCTCGGCGGCAAGGTGCGCGTGCCGACGCTCGATGGCGCGGTGGAATTGGCGATTCCGCCCGGCACCAATTCGGGCCGCACCTTCCGCCTCAAGGGCAAAGGGCTGAAATCCAAGAGCGGCGCCGGCGATCTGCTCGCCACCGTGCGCATCATGCTGCCCGAGCGCAGCGACGACGAGTTCAAGGAGCTGATGCGCAAATGGCGCGAGGGCAAGCCCTACGATCCGCGCAAGGATTTGGAGTAAGCTGTCGCTCATCATCCGGTCGTGCCCGCGAAGCGGGACCCAGTTCAGAGATTGCGACAGCACGGATGCCCGCTTCGCGGCACGACGGGCAAGCTTACGACTTCCTCGCGCCGCTCTTGTCGATCTGCTCGTAGACCGTCTTGGTGACCTGCTCGAGCCGGTCGCGGTCGGCCGGTCCGCTCACCACATAGGCGATGCTTGTCGTCCACCCAATAGAACGCGGCGAAGCGATCGCCTTCCTTGAAGCGCAGCGCGGTTTCCGGCGATCGCCGCCTTGGCGCAATAGATGGTGAAGCGCTCGCCGGAGGGGCCTTCATACATGTAGAAGGCGGCGCGGCGCCGGTCGGTCCCGGCAGCAGCCGGCCGCCGACCAGCTTGAGGCCGATCGATTGCAGATCGGGAATGCGCAGCTCGGAGCCGAGCCGCTTCGACAGCCATTGCGTCATGTGCGGCGCGCTCGCTGCCCGGCACTTCGACCGGATGGCGCACCTCGACCACGTAGAGCTTGTAGGCTTCCAGCGCGTCGGCGGTGATGGCGTCGAAGCTGCTCGGCGCGGCGGCCGATGCGCCGCGCGCCACCCAGCCGGCGCCGCCGCCGGCCAGGAACGCGACGACCGCCGCGGCGGCGGCCATCGCCGCCCAGGAGCGGCCGCTCGAGCGGTCCTTGCCGCATCACTTGGTCGAGCTTGAGCCGCTCCGGCACCGGCTCGTTGGCGACCGCGCCGTAGCGGGCGCGGATGCTATCGGCCTGCGCCCGCCAGGCGGCGACCAGCGCGGCCTGTTCGGGATGCGCGGCAAGCCAGGCGGCGACGGCCTCCTGGCGGTCGGCCGGCAATTCGCCGTCGACATAGGCGTGCAGTTCTTCCTCGGTCACGGGTGAATCGCGATCGATCATGGGCTCACCTTCTCTCTCATTTCACGCGGCGCAGCGCCGGGCGCTCGCCGTCGAGAAAATTTTTGATCTGCACGCGTGCACGCGCCAGACGCGACATCACGGTGCCGATCGGCACGCCCTGCACCTCCGCGACTTCGCGGTAGGTGAGGCCTTCCAGCACCACCAGCAGCAAGGCGTTGCGCTGGTCCTCCACCAAAGTCGCCAGCGCGCGCTCGATGTCGCGGCCGCCGGCTTCCGGGCCCGCCAGATCGGGCGCGTCGTTGTCCTCGAGCGGCGAGAGCGTCGGCCGCCGCGCCAGCGAGCGCAGCCGGTTGCGGTTGAGATTGGTCAGGATCGTGTACAGCCAGCTGCGTACCTCGCCGCCATGAAACAGATGTTCCGAGCGCAGGGCCCGCACCAGCGTGTCCTGCACCAGGTCGTCGGCGATGTCGGCATCCCGCGTCAGCGCCCGCGCGTAACGGCGCAGCGCCGGGATCGTCGCCTCGACATTCTGCCCGAACGTGGCCAATCAGGCCCCCTTCGCCAAACCGCATGCCTTCCGGCACCGCCAATCACTAGAAAAAACCCCTCAATCGCGATCATATTCCCGGAAACGAATTGAATTAACAGTGACAAACGGCCGAGCCGGGCGCATTGCTTGATGGCCCCCTGACCCTATGCCATACGAAAGCAGCCGGCGCTTGCCGGCATGACGGGAAAGTTAATGGCGGAAACCTCGGGCTTGATGCGCGGCAAACGCGGGCTGATCATGGGCGTGGCCAACAACCGCTCGATCGCCTGGGGTATCGCGCGCGCCTGCCGCGATCATGGCGCCGACCTCGCCTTCACCTACCAGGGCGAGGCGCTCAAGAAGCGCGTCGAGCCGCTGGCCGAGGAGGTGGACGGCCTGGTCGTCGGGCATTGCGACGTCACCGATCCGGCCAGCATCGACGCGGTGTTCGCCAACGTGCAAATCGGCCTGGGGCTCGCTCGACTTTGTGCTGCACGCCATCGCGTTTTCCGACAAGGACCAGCTCGACGGCCGCTACGTCGACACCACCGAAGACAATTTCATCAAGACCATGGTGGTGAGCTGCTATTCGTTCACCGCCATCGCCCAGCGCGCCGAAAAGCTGATGACCAATGGCGGCTCGCTGCTCACGCTGACTTATTACGGCGCCGAGAAATGGATGCCGCATTACAACGTGATGGGGCTGGCCAAGGCCGCGCTCGAATCCTCGGTGCGCTATCTCGCCGCCGATCTCGGCGTCAAGAACATCCGCGTCAACGCCATCTCGTCGGGGCCGATCAAGACGCTGGCCGCCTCCGGCATCGGCGACTTCCGCTATATCCTGAAGTGGAACGAATACAACACGCCGCTGCGGCGCAACGTGACGCTGGACGATGTCGGCAAGACCGGCGTCTATTTCCTCTCCGACATGTCGAGCGGCGTGACCGGCGAAATCCACCACGTCGATGCCGGCTATCACATCGTCGGCATCAAGCATCCCGACGCGCCCGACTTCGCGGTGGGTAAACTGGAAGAATAGATCATGGCGGCGCCGGCGATGCCGCGGCCCACCATCTATTACATCCGCCACGGCGAGACCGACTGGAACGTCGCCGGCCGCCTGCAGGGCCGCCGCGACGTGCCGCTCAATGCGCGCGGCCGCGCGCAAGGCCACCCATTGCGGCGAAATCCTGCGCGACCTGTTCGCGCGCGACGACCGCGATCCCGCCGGCCTCGATTACGTATCGAGCCCGCTTCGGGCGCGCCTGCCAGACCATGGAATTGGCGCGCGCGGCGCTCGGTCTTGCCGCGCAAGGTTACCGGCGCGAGCCGCGGCTCGTCGAAATCGCCTTCGGCGAATGGGAGGGCTTCACCATCGCGCAATTGCATGAGCGCGACCCGCAGCGCATCGCTCAGCGCGAGCACGACAAATGGCATTTCGTGCCGCCGGGCGGCGAGAGCTACGAAATGGTGTCGGCGCGCATGCGCGACTGGTACGAGAGCTTGGCGCGCGACACGGTGGTCACCGCCCATGGCGGCACCGCGCGCGGGCTGATCGCCCATCTCGGCATCGCCAAGCCGGCGGCCGCGCCCTTGCTCGATATCGAGCAGGGCGTGGTTTATGTGTTCGAGGGCGAGAAGCTACGCGTTACGCTTGATTTGACCGCCGCAAGGGCGCGCTGTACCAACATCGCGCAAAGCGGAACAACCATGTCGTTCAACACGTTCGGCCATCTTTTCCGGTTCACCAGCTTCGGCGAAAGCCACGGGGCGGCGATCGGCTGCGTGGTCGACGGCTGCCCGCCGCGCATTCCGCTCGAAGCCGCCGACATCCAGGCCTATCTCGACAAGCGGCGGCCCGGCCAGTCGCGCTTCACCACCCAGCGCCAGGAGCCGGACGCGGTGAAGATCATGTCCGGCGTGTTCACCGACGAGGCGACGGCAAGCAGGTGACCACCGGCACGCCGATCATGCTGCTGATCGAGAATGTCGATCAGCGCTCGAAGGACTATTCCGACATCAAGGACAAGTACCGGCCCGGCCACGCCGGCTACACCTACGACGTCAAATACGGCATCACCGATTATCGCGGCGGCGGGCGCGCCTCGGCGCGCGAGACCGCGGCGCGCGTCGCGGCCGGCGCCATCGCGCGCAAGATCGTGCCCGGCCTGACCGTGCGCGGCGCGCTCATCCAGATGGGCCCGCACAAGATCGATCGTTCGCGCTGGGACTGGAACGAGGTCGGCAACAATCCGTTCTTCTGCCCGGACGCCAAGCAGGCGAAATTCTTCGAGGACTATCTCGACGGCGTGCGCAAGGCCGGCTCGTCCTGCGGCGCGGTGATCGAGATCGTGGCGGAAGGCGTGCCGGCGGGTCTCGGCGCGCCGGTCTATGCCAAGCTCGACGGCGATCTGGCCGGCGCGCTGATGGGCATCAACGCGGTCAAGGGCGTGGAGATCGGCGACGGCTTTGCGACCGCCGCGCATGAGCGGCGAGGACAATGCCGACGAGATGCGCATGGGCAATGACGGCAAGCCGGTGTTCCTGTCCAACCATGCCGGCGGCATCCTCGGCGGCATTTCCAGCGGGCAGGCGGTCGTCGCGCGCTTCGCGGTCAAGCCGACCTCGTCGATCCTGACGCCGCGCAAGACCGTCGACCGCTACGGCCGCGACACCGAGATCGTCACCAAAGGCCGCCACGATCCTTGCGTCGGCATCCGCGCGGTGCCGATCGGCGAGGCGATGGTGGCCTGCGTGCTGGCCGATCACTATCTGATGCATCGCGGCCAAATGGGCGAGGGGACGGCGTGGCCGTTCAAGCCCGCGCTGATGCTGCTTCCGAGGTAAAGCGCGTGTCCGATACCCACAGCAAAGTCGATGCCGCGATCAAGGCCTTCGCCAAAGGCGAGATCGTGGTCGGTCACCGACGACGACGACCGCGAGAACGAGGGCGATCTGTTCGTCGCCGCCTCGCTCTGCACGCCGGAAAAGATGGCGTTCATCATCCGCAATACCTCGGGCATCGTCTGCGCGCCGCTCGGCGCCGAACTCGCGCGCCGCCTGCATCTCGATCCGATGGTGGCGGAAAACGACGCTCCGCTCGGCACCGCCTTCACCGTTTCGGTCGACGTGCGCCACGGGCTCACCACCGGCATTTCGGCCGAGGAGCGCTGCAACACCGTGCGCGCGCTCGCCAACGACAACAGCGGCGCCGCCGACTTCGTGCGCCCCGGCCACGTGTTCCCGCTGGTGGCGCGCCAGGGCGGCGTGCTGATGCGCTCGGGCCACACCGAGGCTTGCGTCGATCTTTGCCGGCTCGCCGGGCTTGCCGCCGGTCGGCGTGCTGTCCGAGCTGATGAAAGACGACGGCACCGTGATGCGCGGACCGGACGTCGCCGCCTTCGCGCAAAAGCACAAGCTCACGCAGGTTTCGATCGCCGAGCTGATCGCCTACCGGCAGAACCGCGACAAGCTGGTGGAGCGGGTCGGCCGAATTCCACGTCGCCTCCGAGATCGGGGCGCTCAACGGCTATGCCTATGTGACGCCGTTCGACCGCGTGCATCACATGGCCTTCGTCTATGGCGAGATCGGCGACGGCAAGGGCGTGCTGGCGCGCCTGCACCGCGCCGACGTGATCGGCGACGTGTTCGGCGGCGCCAAGCCGATCCACGCGGCGCTGGCGCGTTTCAAGGCCGCCGGCCGCGGCGTCATCGTCTATCTGCGCGACGGCACCGCCGGCGTGCCGGTGGCGGAAATCCCGCATGAGGGCGACACCGGCACCGACGCCGCGCGCTCGCGGCAATGGCGCGAGATCGGCCTGGGCGCGCAGATCCTCAAGGACATCGGCATTTCCTCGATCCGGCTGCTCTCCTCCAGCAAGCGCACTTATGTCGGCCTCGGCGGCTTCGGCATCGAGATCGTGGACACCGAGACGCTGGAAAGCTGATCACGTAAGCGAGCTTCATCAGCCTTAGCGCGGCGCGGCCGTTCGGCCGTAAGGATTCGCGAGCGTCTCGCACATCTCGAAGTGGTTGTAGTTCGGCGCCTCGATCAGTTCGACGTTTGCCGGCGGCTTGACAGCGCGCGAAGTCGCGGGTCTGCCGCTGGAATTCCGGCGTCTCGAGGTGCCGTAGGTGACAGACATCGGCGCGCGCAGCTTGTCGATGTGTCGTGCGTGCTCATCGCTGCTCCATCTCGTCGGTGAATTTGACGTAGGAGCTGCGCTTGCGACAGCGCACGGCTTCATGTCGACATGCCGCTCATGCACAGACCGCCCTTGATGAATCGGGCGGCAGGCCGAAGTCCTTGCCAGTCGGTGACGAGCGCGACGCCCGCAGAGATGGCCGCCGGAGATGGCCGCCGATATAGAGCGGTGGCATCGCCGCCGAAGCTCGCGGCTTCTTGTAAGTCCAGGCGATGGCTGCGCACTGCTGGGCCATGAGCGAGGCGCCCTGCGCGCGCCGACGCGATGAAGTCGAGGACGACATAGGACGCCGGCACACGAACAAGTCGGCGGGGAAGGCTAGCCGCCGCCGCCGCCAGGCGCCGCCGTGGATGAAGACGAAGATCGGAGCATCGGTGTCGGCGGGTAGACGTCGAGGCCCGCGGCGTCGGCGCCGTAGCTGAACCGTCGGCGTACCAGACGCGACCGCGGCCGCGCTGCTGGACGCATAGCGGGAAAGGCGGAGCACGGGGCTACGACTGATCGTAAGCGGCGTCGACTCGACCTGGTCCATGTCATCCAGACCAGCGGCCCGCGTGCGGCGCCGGTCCGACTTGGCAAGGAGCGGCGAGGCCGCGCGTGGCGCAAGTGCGGTCGCGCGCCGGCAGCCCGCGGGAGCATCGTTCTGCGATCAAATGCATGGCGCTCCTGAATTGGGCGCGTCGCGGACTCTGCGCGGAAGCATAGCCGATGACGGGCGCGATACTCGGCCTTTTTTTTGCCCTTGCCGCATGCCAGCATTCGCGTATGGGGCGACACGGTTTTTATAGTGCCATCGCCAGCGTGCTGGCGGCCGCAGGCTTAGCGCTCGCGGCTTCCGCCGCGCCGAATCCGCGCTTCGCCGACAAAAGCCCGAACGCCATTCCGGTCGACGTCGAACTGGTGATCGCGGTCGACGTCTCCTACTCGATGGACCCGGAAGAGCAGGCGCTGCAGCGCGAGGGTTACGTCATGGCGCTGACCTCGCGCGAATTCATGCAGGCGCTGCGCGAGGGCGCCAATGGCAAGATCGCCATCACCTATTTCGAATGGGCCGGCCAATTCGACCAGAAAATCATCATGCCGTGGCGGCTGATCGAAGGCCCGGAATCGGCCGACGCGGTCGCCAACGAGATCGCCGCCGCGCCTTACCGGCGCGCCTCGCGCACCTCGATTTCCGGCGCGCTCACTTTCGCCAAGCCGCTGTTCGACCATAGCGGTTATCGCGGCTTGCGCCGGGTGATCGACGTGTCGGGCGACGGCGCCAACAATGCCGGCCCGCTGATCGTGCCGACGCGCGACGACGTGCTCTCAGCCGGTATCACCATCAACGGCTTGCCGATCATGCTCAAGCGGCCCGCACGCGGCACCATGGACATCGAAAACCTCGACGTCTATTACGAGGATTGCGTGATCGGCGGGCCGGGCGCCTTCGTGGTGCCGATCCACGACCGCAAGCAGTTCATCGAGGCGACCCGCACCAAGCTGGTGCTGGAAATCTCCGGCCGCGAGCCGGAGCGGCGCGTGGTGCCGGTGTCGGCTCAGGCGCCGCGCATTTCCTGCACCATCGGCGAGAAGATGTGGCAGGACCGCTGGGGCGGCCGGGGATTCGATTTTCAGTAGCCGCTACTTCTCGAATTTGCCCACCATCTCCACATGGAACGAATAGCGGAACTGATCGACCGGCGTGACAACGCTGAGCTTGTAGCCGCCATCGACCAATATGCGCGCATCGCGCGCAAAACTCGTCGCGTCGCATGACACCGCGACCACGATCGGCACGGCGCTTTTGACCAGTTCGCGCGCCTGCGTCTCGGCGCCCTGGCGCGGCGGATCGAACACCACGGCGTCGAAGCCTTTGAGCTCGGCGGCCATGAATGGGCGGCGGAACAGGTCGCGCGTCTGCGCCTCAACCGGCTTTAGCCCGCAGGTATTCGCCGCCGCGCGCTCCAGCGCCTTGATCGCGCTCGCCTCGCTGTCGGCGGCGGACACGCGCGCGCGTTCGGCCAGCCGCAAGGCAAAAGTGCCGATGCCGCAAAACAGATCGGCGACGCGTTTTGCATTGCCGACATGGTCGAGCACCAGCCGCGCCAGCGTCGCTTCGCCCGCGGCGGTCGCCTGCAAAAACGCGCCCGGCGGCAGCGGCACCAAAGCGCGCCCGATTTTCATGAGCGGCTGCGCGGCTTGCGCCACCAGCTCGCCGTGGCGGGTGATGCGCGCGAGCTTGTGTTTCTCGGCGACGCCGGCAAGCTGCGTCGTGCGCCCGGACGAGAGCGGGCCGGAGCCGCGCACGTCCACGTCCATGCCGGAATCGGTCGCCGTCACCTGGATGTCGAGCGGCTTGTCCGCGGGCTTCAAAATCTCGGCGATCGCCCAGGCCGCCGGAATAGCGCCGTCGAGGCCGTGCGCAAGAATCGGACAGCGGTCGATGGCGACGATGTGATGCGCGCGCGGCGCGGTGAAGCCGACTTCCAGCAAGTCACGGTCGCCGCGCCGCGCATGCAGCACTGCGCGGCGGCGGCCTTGCCCATGCGCGTCGATCAGCGGCTCGAGCGGCGCGATGACGCCCGCCTGCGCCAGCGCCTCGGCCACCAGCCCGCGCTTCCACAAGTGATATTCGGCCAGCGACCAGTGCTGCATGGCGCAGCCGCCGCATTGGCCGAAATGCTTGCAGATCGGCGTCGCGCGCTCGTGGCTCGGTCTGTCGACATGGTCGAGATGCCGGCGGTCGGGATGGCCGGCGACCGGCTCGACCGTCACCGTCTCGCCCGGCAAGGCATAGGGCACATAGACCGGTCCGGCCGGCGTATCGGCAATGCCGTCGCCGCGATGGCCGAGGCGGGCAATGGTGAGTTGTTCAGTCACTTGCGCGGCTCCGAGCAGGAACTCGGCATTGCCGTCGCCGCCGGCGATCGGCGAGGGGATAATGCCGGTAACGCGCCAGCCGAGCGAGGCGACGAAGGCCGAGATGTCGTCGCAGACCGCGGCGTGCACGGCGGCATCGCGCACGATGCCTTTCTTGACGTGGGCGCGGCCGGCCTCGAATTGCGGCTTGATCAGCGCGATGAGTTGCGCGGGCGTTTTCGCCAAAGCAAGCGCGGGCGGCAGCACCAGCTTGAGCGAGATGAAGCTGACATCGATGGTGACGAAATCCGGTGGTTCGCTCAATTGCGTCGGCGATAGCGTGCGGATGTCGGTCTGCTCCATAGATACGATCTCGGGCCGCCCGCGCAGGCTTTCATGCAACTGCCCGTGCCCGACATCGACCGCGTAAACGCGCTTGGCGCCGCGTTCCAGCAGCACTTGCGTGAAACCGCCGGTGGAAGCGCCGACATCGAGGCAGACGCGGCCCTGCGGATCGAATTTGAAATGATCGAGCGCCGCGGCGAGTTTCACCCCGCCGCGCGACACGTAAGGATGCGCCGGCGTCGCGCGCAAGCGCCGCATCGACCGCGATTTCTTCCGACGCCTTGCGCACCGGCGCCGCGTCGGCGGTGACCAGCCCGGCCGCGATCGCGGCCTGCGCCTTGGCGCGGCTCTCGAACAGGCCGCGCTCCACCAGCAGGCGATCGATCCGATCTTTTTTCGCTGACACCAAGCCAGCCTACGCCAGCTTCACCGTCTCGGCGGCGGCGTCCCTGCCGAGGGCCTCGAAGGCCTTGGCGACGATGCCGCGGGCGTCGAGGCCGGCCTTGGCGTACATCGCGGCCGGCGTGTCCTGGTCGAGGAACACGTCCGGCAGCACCATGCTGCGGACCTTGAGGCCGGCGTCGAGCACGCCATGCTCGGCAAGCGTTTGCAGCACATGCGAGCCGAAGCCGCCAATGGAGCCTTCCTCGATGGTGAGCAGCACCTCGTGCTCGCGCGCCAGCCGCAGCAGCAGGTCGGTGTCGAGCGGCTTGGCAAAGCGCGCGTCGGCCACCGTGGTCGACAGCCCGAGCGCGGCCAGCTCGTCGGCGGCCTTGAGGCATTCGCCCAGCCGCGCGCCGTAGGAGAACAGCGCTACTTTATGGCCCTCGCGCAGGATGCGGCCCTTGCCGATCTCCAGCGGCTTGCCCTCCGCCGGCATCGGCACGCCCAGGCCCTCGCCGCGCGGATAGCGCAGCGCCGAGGGACGGTCGTTGATGGCCACTTGCGTCGCCACCATGTGCACCAGTTCGGCCTCGTCGGCCGCCGCCATCAGCACGAAGCCGGGCAGGCAGCCGAGATAGGCCACGTCAAAGGCGCCGGCATGGGTCGGCCCGTCGGCGCCGACCAGTCCTGCGCGGTCGATGGCAAAGCGCACCGGCAGCCGCTGGATGGCGATGTCGTGCACCACCTGGTCGTAGGCGCGCTGCAGGAAGGTCGAATAGATGGTGGCGAACGGCTTGAAGCCTTCGGTCGCCAGCCCGCCGGCAAAGGTCACCGCGTGCTGCTCGGCAATGCCGACGTCGAAGCAGCGCTTGGGGAACTCCTTCTGGAACAGGTCGAGCCCGGTGCCCGACGGCATCGCCGCCGTGATGGCGATGATCTTGTCGTCCTTGCGCGCCTCCTTGATCAGGCTCTCGCCGAACACTTTGGTGTATTGCGGCGCGCCGCCCTTCGATTTGGCCTGCGCGCCGGTGGCCACGTCGAACTTGACCACCCCGTGATACTTGTCGGCCGAGGTCTCCGCCGGCGCGTAGCCTTTGCCCTTCTGCGTCACCACGTGCACCAAAATCGGCCCGATCTCGGCGTCGCGCACGTTGCGCAGCACCGGCAGCAGATGATCGAGATTGTGCCCGTCGATCGGCCCGACGTAATAAAAGCCGAGCTCCTCGAACAGCGTGCCGCCGGTGACGTAAGTGCGCGCGTGCTCGACCGCCCGCGTGATGGCGCGGTCCAAGCGTTTGGGCAGATGCCGGGTGAGCTGTTTGCCGACGTCGCGCAGCTTCAGATACATGTGGCCGGAGCCGAGCCGCGCCAGATAGGCCGACATGGCGCCGACCGGCGGCGCAATCGACATGTCGTTGTCGTTGAGGATCACGATCAGCCGCTCGTTGCGCGCGCCGGCATTGTTCATCGCCTCATAGGCCATGCCCGCCGACATGGCGCCGTCGCCGATCACGCAGATGACGTTGTTCTTCTTGCCGGCCAGATCGCGCGCCACCGCCATGCCCAAGTCCGGCCGAGATCGAGGTCGAGGAATGCGCCGCGCCGAACGGGTCGTATTCGCTCTCCGCGCGCTTGGTGAAGCCGGACAGCCCGCCGCCCTGTCTCAACGTGCGAATGCGGTCGCGCCGGCCGGTCAAAATCTTGTGCGGATAGGCCTGGTGCCCGACGTCCCAGATCAGCCGGTCGACCGGCGTGTCGAACACGTAATGCAGCGCCACCGTGAGTTCCACCACGCCAAGCCCGGCCCCCAGATGCCCGCCGGTCGCCGCCACCGCGTTGATCGTCTCGTGGCGCAGTTCGTCGGCCAGCTCGCGCAGTTGCTCCGCCGACAGGTTCTTCAGGTCGCGCGGCAGCCGGACGCGGTCGAGCAGGGGGGTCTTGGAAGCTTCGGACAAACGCAACTCCACGATGAATATGCCGGTCAGACGCGGCAGGACCGGCCACCCGGGAACTTTTGAAAGGCTTACACCAGATATGCGGTTCCGGGCAATTCAACGCCCGGACGCTGGGTCCGGTTCAAATTTGCCCGCCAAGGCGGCCGCCGCCTGTTGCGGCTCGGTGGCCCGGGTCACCAGGTCGAGCGGCCCACAGCAGATCAGGGTGTAGTCGAAGGCCGCTCCACGCCGCTCATTGGCCATGAGGAACTGGGCATGGGCCTTGAAGACGCGCCAGCGCCGCAGGCCGGAATGGCCCGGAGCCCACAGATCGCGGAAGTTGATGGCGACCACCTGTGGGTTGCGCCGTTCGCCGCCGAGCACAATGTCGTGACCGGCGATGGGATCGAACGGGCAGAAACTCAAAATATCGTCGCGCGACTGGACATCGATCCAGTCAATGTCGGGCGCGGTCGCGAGCTGTCGCAGCCGGTTGCGGAACCCTTTGGCCTCCGGGTTGAAGCCGACCACCGGCAGGCTGGCGCCCAGCGTGAGCAGCGCCACGCGCGGTCCATGGCGGCCGAGCGCGCCGTCGCGGGCAAGCGCGCGGCCAAGCACGTTGATGGCGAGCACCGCGCCGAAACCGTGGCCGACGATCACCACCTCATCGGCCTTGCTGTCGTGCACCGTATCGGCAACGTCGGCGGCGAATAGCATCCATCCGCTCGCTCCAATCCTTCCGTTTGCCGTTGACGAACTCATCGATGGAGGCGGCTTCGTCGCAGCGTTGCAGCAGTCCGGTGACCGGCTCGCTCAGCCAGAGCACGGAGGCAAAGCCGCCGACCCCGGTGACGCCGCCGACAATTTTCGCAACGATCTCCGGCGCGCCGAGCGCGGCGACCAAGTTCATGCACAGGATGCCGACGAACGAGCCGAGCAACAGCCAGGCGGTGATCAGCAATATCGGCGAGAAAGCAACCAGCGCGAAGCGCCAGTTCATTCGCAACATGCGGCCGAAGGCGCCGTTGAGCAGCGCGATCCCGGTGGTGCGGTACATCTGCACGATCTTCCACCAGGGCGGCCGCGCCAGATCGTTGCGCACGAGGTCGTCCCAGCGCAACAGCCGATAGCGGGTCTCGACCTGCCAGCCGTCGCCACGGGTGGTCGCCTCCCAAGCGCCGGAATGGGCGTTCGCGTCTCCGCGGCGGCGCCGACCTCGCCGGTCAATCCGTAGAGATCGCAGGTGCGGCGGTACTCGCGGTCGGAAGCGTTCGAAATTTTCGGCGAGGCTGCGCGGGTCGTAGCCCTGCACATGGATCACCAGCCTGCGGTGGACCTGCACGCGCGGTCAATCCACGTCGAGGGGTTCGCTGCCGGTCGGCTTGCCGGAACTATCGAGGGTGATCTTCTCCACCCGCGCTTCCGCCTGCCGCAGCAGTTCCTCGCATCGTTTCTTGAGCGCCTCGCCGCGCTCGTAGATCGCCACCGATTCCTCGAGCGGCACCTTGCCTTCCTCCAGCCGTTTGACGATCGATTCCAGTTCCTCGATCGCCCGCTCGAAGGGCATTTTCTTCACGTCGGGATTGGTGGGCTCGGCCATTTGACGACTTCTTGCTAACAATGCTCGACTATGACGATAGCGCAGTTCGCAAGGAGCGCCTAGCACGATGGCCGATCTTAAGGACAAGATTGTATTGGTGACCGGCGCGGCGGGCGCCATCGGCGCAGCCGTCACCGCCGCGGTCAAGCGCGCCGGCGGCACGGCGATCGCCAGCGATCTCGTCAGTCGCGCCGGCATCGACGCGGCGCTTGACGTGACCGCGGAAGCCGATTGGCAGCGCGTCACCGCCGACATCGAGCGCCAGCATGGCCGGCTCGACGGGCTGGTGAACGCCGCCGGCATCGTTGTGCTCGGCAACGTCGAGCAGCTCGACTTCGCCACTTGGCGGCGCGTGCTCGGCGTCAATCTCGACGGCGCCTTTCTCGGCTGCAAATATTCGCTGCCGCTGCTGCGCAAGAACGGCGGCTCGATCGTCAACCTGTCGTCGGTGTCGGGCCTGGTCGGCGGGCACAATCTCGCCGCCTATAATGCGTCGAAGGGCGGGCTGTCGCTGCTGACGAAATCGGTCGCGCTCCATGGCGCGCGGCTCAAGCCGCCGGTGCGCTGCAATGCCGTGTGCCCGGCCTTCGTCGAGGGGCCGATGGTCGACGCCATCGCGCAAGGCGCGCGCGATCCGGGCGCGGCAATGCAGAAGCTGGCGCGCGACATTCCGCTCGGGCGTCTTGGCCGGCCGGCCGAGATCGCCGATCTCTGCGTTTATCTGTTGTCGGACGCAAGCGGCCTTTATCACCGGCGCGGATCTGCCGATCGATGGCGGGCTGACGGCGTAAATTCAGCCGCGCATCAGCGCGGTGACATGCGCCGCCACCGAACGCGACAGGCCCTGCAAATCGTAGCCGCCTTCCAAGAGCGAGACGATGCGCCCTTGCGCGCTGGCGTCGGCAATATCCATCAGTTTCTTGGTGACCCAGCTGTAGTCGGCTTCCACCAGATTGAGATTGGCGAGCGGATCGCGGGTGTGCGCGTCGAAGCCGGCCGAGATCACCAGAATGTCCGGCTTGAACTCGCGCAGGCGCGGCAGGATCACGGTCTCGAACGCCTCGCGGAAGGCGTCGCCGCCGTCGCCGGCCGAGAGCGGCGCGTTGACGATCGTGTTGTGTTCGCCGCGCTCGCTCACCGCGCCGGTGCCGGGATAAAGCGGCATCTCGTGGGTCGAGCAATACATGACGGTCTTGTCCGCCCAGAAAATATCCTGCGAGCCGTTGCCGTGATGCACGTCGAAATCGACGATCGCCGCGCGCTCGACCTCATAGCGGTTCTGCGCGTAGCGCGCCGCGATCGCCGCGTTGTTGAACAGGCAGAAGCCCATCGGCCGCGCCACCTCGGCGTGGTGGCCGGGCGGGCGAATGGCGACGAAGGCGTTGCCCGCCTTCTGGTTCATCACTTCGTCGACCGCGCGCATGGCGCCGCCGGCGCCGCGCAAGGCCGCCTCGAAGCTGCCCGGCGACATCGAGGTGTCGGCGTCGAGCCGCACCAGGCCTTCCGCCGGCGAAGCTTCGCGGATCGCCTCGATGTAATCCATCGGATGCGCGAGCGCGACGACCTCGAGCGGCGCGCGCGGCGCCTGCTCGCGCGCCAGCATGTGAAACCGTTCGTCCTCCAGCGCCTGCTCGATGGCGCGCAAGCGGTCCGGCCGCTCGGGATGGCCGGCGGGGTTCAAGTGTTCGAGGCAGGCCGGATGCGTGAGGAGGAGAGTGGACATTGATGAGTTTTAACGCGCCTCGGTCGTCGCGCGCTAGACCTTTGCATCCAAACTCACGCCCGGCGGTGGCGGGCTATTGTCGGGCACGAAGAAATCGACCTGCAGCGGCTGGCTCGGATCGACGCGGTATTGGTCGAAGTCGCTGACGCCTTCGCCGGCCAGAAACGTGTCGTCGATCAGGAAGTTCCCGCTGAAGCTCTTCGGCTTGTGAAAGATGCGGTAGGCCGCCTCGGCCAGGATTTCCGGCTTGCGCGACATGCGCATGATGGTCTCGCCGCCGAGCAGGTTCTTGATCGCGGCCGTGGCGATGGTGGTGCGCGGCCACAGCGCGTTGACCGCGATCTTGCCGCGCTGCTCGCCGGCCAAGCCCAGCACCACCAGGCTCATGCCGAATTTCGCCATCGAATAGGCGGTGTGCGGCGCGAACCACTTGGTCTGCATGTCGAGCGGCGGCGACAGCATCAGGATGTGCGGATTGGCGGCCTTGGCGAGATGGGCAAGCGCGTATTTCGACACCATGAAGGTGCCGCGCGCGTTGATCTGCTGCATCAGATCGTAGCGCCGCATGTCGGTCGCGGCGACCTGCGTCAACTGGATGGCGCTGGCATTGTTGACCACGATGTCGATGCCGCCGAATTTCGCCGCGGTCTCATCGATGGCCGCCTTGACGGCGGCTTCCTCGCGCACGTCGACGGCGAGCGGCAGTGCGTGGCCGCCGGCTTTTTCGATTTCCGCCGCGGCGGTGAGGATGGTGCCTTCGAGCTTGGGATGCGGGTCGACCGTCTTGGCGGCGATCGCGACATTGGCGCCGTCGGCGGCGGCTTTGAGCGCGATCGCGAGCCCGATGCCGCGCGAGCCGCCGGTGATGAAAAGCGTCTTGCCCTGAAGCGACATCGCCTAAGCCCTCGCAATTTTTGTGGCGATTAAAAATGATGGTGGCAGCGTTTCACAGCTTAGCAAGGCTCGCAATGCAGCTTTCCGAGTCTCCGTTCCTGGGGCAGGGGGCGCCACGCGATCGAGGTCGGACTGAACCCGCTCTGGCGCGCGGCGACAATATTCGGCAGAAGCGGAATAGGCGAACGTTCGCACGATCTTAGGCATCATTATTGCGGCGGAGGTGCAGCCGGGATACACGTTATGAACCGGCTGCATAAGTAGCGCGTGGGGGCGCCGATTTATGTTCGTAACGGATGCATTGCCGCAGCGCCGGTTTCAGCTCATTTTGGTGAAGCCGTCGCGCTATGACGATGACGGCTACGTCGTACAGTGGCTGCGCTCGTCGATCCCGTCTAACTCACTCGCCGCCGTATACGGTCTTGCGCTCGACGCTGCCGAGCGGCAAGTGCTTGGGCCGGATGTCGCGATCGACATCAGCGTGACGGACGAAATCAACACGCGCGTGAAAGTAAATGACCTGATCGCGTTGATCCGCCGGCACGGCGGCTTCGGCATGGTCGGCTTTGTCGGCGTACAATCGAACCAGTTTCCGCGCACGCTCGACTTGGCGCGGCCGTTACGTGCCGCGGGCATTCCGGTCGTGGTCGGCGGGTTTCATGTTTCCGGCTGCCTTGCCATGCTGCCGGAATTGCCACCCGATCTCCAAGCGGCGCTCGATATTGGCGTGACGCTGTTCGCCGGCGAGGCGGAGGAAAGGCGCTTCGATATCCTGCTGAGTGACGCGGCAGGGGGCGTGCTCAAGCCGATCTACAATCATATGGCCGATCTGCCGAACATCGCCAGCGAACCGGCGCCGTATCTGCCGCCGGCTATCCTGCGCCGGACCCTCAAGCATCATGCGAGTTTCGATGCCGGGCGGGGCTGCCCGTATCAGTGCTCGTTCTGCACGATCATTAACGTACAGGGCCGCAAATCGCGGCGCCGATCGGCAGACGATGTCGAGGCGCTGATCCGGAAACATTACGCCGACGGCGTGCGCCGCTTCTTCATCACCGACGATAACTTTGCGCGCAATAAGGACTGGGAACTGATCTTCGATCGAATCATTGAGCTGCGCGAACGTGAAAAATTCGACCTACGCCTTGTGATTTAGGTCGATACGCTCTGTCACAAAATTCCGAATTTCGTGGAGAAATCCGCTCGCGCCGGCGTCAAGCGGGTATTTATAGGCCTTGAAAACATCAACCCTGCCAACCTGGCCGAAGCCAAAAAACGCCAAAACAAGATCACCGAATATCGGGCGATGCTGCTGGCTTGGAAAAATGCCCACGTGGTCACATACGGGGGCTATATCCTTGGCTTCCCTGCTGACACGCCGCAGTCGATCCGCGAGGACATCGAGATCATCAAGAAGGAACTGCCGATCGACATTCTCACCTTCTATTATCTCACGCCGCTGCCGGGCTCCGAAGACCACAAGGTGTTGTGGCAGAAGGGGGCATGGATGGATCCGGATATGAACAACTACGATCTTGAGCATCCGGTCGCGGCCCATCAGACGATGTCGGCGGAGCAATTGAGGCAGGTCTATAAAATGGCCTGGGAAATGTTTTACACCCCCGATCACATGGAGCGAATCCTGCGGCGCGGCGTAGCGGCCGGAGTAAATATCGCCAGTATGCTCGGGATTTTGATGGTCTATTCGTGCTTCATCGCGATCGAAAAAGTTAACCCGCTTCAGGGTGGAATTTTCCGGCTGAAATTCCGCCGCGACCGGCGCCCGAGCATGCCGATCGAGCCGGTCTGGAAGTTTTATCCAAAATATGGCTGGGAGATCGTCAGCAAGCATGCGCGGCTTTTGGCGCATTGGGCGCGCCTCGAACTGATGCGCCAACGCATCCGGCGCGATCCGAACCGGCGAGGCTACATGGACGACGCGCTGACGCCAGTGACGGAGAGCGAAACCGAGACGCTCGAATTGTTCACGCATAGCGCTTCGGCCCGCCAGGCGGTTAAGCACATCCGGCATATTGATGAGCTGACCCACGCCGGCGGTCCGCACCCGGCGCCGCCAGTCCAAGTGGCTTCGGTTCCGGACATGGTGGCGACGGCTGAGCCGGCTGAGTGAGGTCGGCGTCCTCAGCGCTTCCGCGTCAGGAACGCCTCGAACGCGGCGCGCGCTTCCGCCGATTGCAGGCGGGTCTTGAACAATTCGGCTTCCTCGTCGATGCGCTCGATGATTTCATCCGGCGAACCGCGCATCAGCCGGCGCGAGGCCAGCACGCCCTGCGGCGGCAATGCCGCGATCTCGCGCGCGGCTTTCATGGCTTCGGCTTCGACCGCCTCCGGCGCGACGACGGTATTGATCAGGCCGGCGGCTTTCGCCTCGTCGGCGGCGAGCGGCCGGCCCATCACCAGCAGCGAGAATGCGCGCGCTTGGCCCATCAGCCGCGGCGCGATCAGGCTGGAAGCGGCTTCCGGCACCAGGCCGAGCCCGACGAAGGGCGTTGAAAAGCGCGCGTTGCTGGCGGCCACCACGTGATCGCAATGCATCAGCATGGTGGTGCCGATGCCGACCGCGTTGCCCTGCACGGCGGCGACCAGCGGCGTTTCGCAGCGCGCCAGCGCGTAAAGAAAGCGCAGGATTGGCGCTCCGAGCGCACCACGCCCCATCGCCATCTGCAGGAAATCGCCGATGTCATTGCCGGCGCAGAAAGCGGTGGGTGCGCCCGCGATCAGCAGGCAGCGCAGCGCCGGATTTTGCGCCACGCTCTCGATGCCGCCGGCCATGGCGTCGTACATCGCCATGGTCAGCGCGTTTTTCTTCTCCGGACGGTTCATCCGCACCGTGCGGACCGGCCCGTCGTCGCTGATGATGACGAGATCGGTCATTCTGCGAGGGCGGCTTGTGCGTTGGTGATGCTGTCGGCGCCTTCGGTGACGCAGCGTTCGAGGCCGGAGGCCTGCACCGCGATATTTTCGGCATAGAAACGGGTCAACGCGATGCGCGCCGCGCCATCGCCGCTTTCGCGCAACGCGGCGAGCGCCTGCTCCGCCAGCATGCAGCCACCGGCGGCATGGCCGAACATCCGCAGGTAAGGCGTCGCGCCAGCGAGCGTAGTGTCAGACGTTTTTTGCGCCAGCAGCCATTGCGTCGCGCGCTCGAGGCTATCTATCGCTTCGCCCAGGCGCGTCGCGGTCTCGCCAAAGGCCGGCGCGTTGCTCGCTTGCACCGCTTTCACAGTCTCCCGCAATTCGCCGAGATAGAGCCGGATCGTGTTGCCGCCCTCGAGCGGAACTTTACGCGTCACCAGATCGATCGCCTGGATGCCGTTGGTGCCTTCGTAGATCGACGCGATGCGGGCGTCGCGATAATGCTGTGCGGCGCCGGTCTCCTCGATAAAGCCCATGCCGCCATGCACCTGCACGCCAAGGGAGGCGACCTCGATGCCGATGTCGGTGGAGAACGCCTTGGCGACCGGCGTGAGCAGCGAGGCGCGTTGATCGCCGGCCTTGCGCGCGGCCTCGGTCTTGCCGCGCTGCGAGCGGTCGATCGCCACCGCGGTGGCGTAGCAGATCGCGCGCGCGGCGGCGGTCGAGGCGCGCATGGTCAGCAGCATGCGTTTCACGTCGGGGTAATGGATGATGGCGCCGGCGGCGCCCTGCTTGCGCTCGCGCGCGTAACTGAGCGCCTGCTGCGTCGCCAGTTCGGCGATCGCCACGCCCTGCAGGCCGACCGCCAGCCGCGTGCGGTTCATCATCGTGAACATGCAGAGCATGCCCTTGTGCTCTTCGCCGATGAGGTAGCCGGTCGCGCCGCCTTTATCGCCGTAGATCATGGTGCAGGTGGGCGAGCCATGGATGCCGAGCTTGTGCTCGACCGAATGCGCGCGCACGTCATTGCGCTTGCCGTCAGGCATGACCTTCGGCACCAGGAACAGCGAGACGCCTTTGGTGCCGGGCGGCGCATCGGGCAGCCGCGCCAGCACGAAATGGATGATGTTGTCGGTTAGGTCGTGCTCGCCATAGGTGATGAAGATTTTCGAACCGGTGATGCGATAGGTGCCGTCGCCGGCACGCTCGGCCTTGGTGCGCAGCGCGCCGACGTCGGAGCCGGCCTGCGGCTCGGTGAGCTGCATGGTGCCCATCCACTCGCCGCTGATGAGCTGGCCGAGGTAACGAGATTTGAGATCGTCGCTGCCGTAGGCGGCGAGTGCATCGATCGCCGCCATGGTCAGCGCCGGGCCGATGCCGAAGGCCATGGAGCCGGAGTTCCACATCTCGATACAGGCGGCGTTCACCGCATGCGGCAGTTCCTGGCCGCCGAATTCGGCGGGCGCGGCGAGACCGTTCCAGCCGGCGGCGGCCCAGGCGGTGTAGGCCGCTTTCCAGCCCGGCGGCGTGGTGACGGCTCCGTCCTTGAACGGGGTGCCGGACTTATCTCCCACGGATTGAGCGGCGCGATCACGTCGCCGGCGAAGCGGCCGGCTTCTTCCAGCACCTGGTCGACCATCTCCTCGTCGAGATCGCCGTAAAGCCCTTCCGCCAGCGCGGCTTTCAAGCCGGCGGCGTGTTTGAGCGCAAAAGCGATGTCGGCGAGGGGCGCGCGGTAGGCCATGGTTCATCCTAGCCGGAGCCGGTTGCGGGTCAAAGCAGGCCGGAAATTGCCGCGCTTAACCCATATATGGAGCAGTGTAGGCGTTGATCGGGAAGGGCGCCGCCGCTATGGTCCGCACCGCGCGCAACGCAGGTTGGCGCGGCTCTTTCCAGTGCAGGTATTGGGGCGTAGCCAAGCGGTAAGGCAGCGGATTTTGATTCCGCCATTCGGAGGTTCGATTCCTCCCGCCCCAGCCAGCGGAGTTCGTTGATAGTGTTGGGTTATTTCGCTTGCAGTTTTCCGACTATTTCATCTGAAACGGCATTCCGCTGCCCGCGCCGCCACAGGTGAGAAGGTTCATGCGTGTTCTCCTGATTTGGCGATGGTTGCAGCGCCACGCGGCAGAACGATCCTGAATTCCGTAAACTCGCCAGGCTGGGTATCGACTTCGATAGACCCGCCATGTTGCTTGACGATGATGTCGTGACTGATGGACAGGCCAAGGCCAGTTCCTTCGCCGACGGGTTTCGTCGTGAAGAACGGATTGAACATCTTTTCCTTCACCTCGGGCGGAATGCCGGTGCCGTTGTCGCGAATCCTGATTTCCACACTGTCGCCGAGATTCTTGGTCGCGGCGGCGAGGATAGGCTCGTAGTCGCCTCCATTCGCTTCTGCTTTGCGCTTCGTCGCCGCATAGAAGCCATTGGAAATCAGGTTAAGCAGCACCCGCGTGATCTCCTGCGGGAACACATCGACCTCGCCGGCAGCCGGATCAAACGACCTCTCCAGGGTGATATTGAAACCCTGCTTCTCGGCCCGCGCCCCATGATAGGCGAGATTGAGGCTCTCCTCGACGACGGCATTGATATCGACGGGCCGGTGCTCTCCGGAGCCCTGACGCGAATGCAGCAGCATGTTCTTGACGATCGAGTCGGCGCGCTTGCCGTGCTGCACGACCTTGTCGAGATTGCCCTGCAGCATATCCGCAATCTCGCTGATCTCGCCCCGCAGCTTGTTGTCGAGATTGGCTCCGGCAAGCGCCTCCCGCAATTCGTCAATAAGCTCGACCGAGATGGCCGAGAAATTGTTGACAAAATTGAGCGGGTTCTTGATCTCGTGCGCGATGCCGGCGGTCAGTTGACCGAGCGAGGCGAGCTTCTCCGTCTGCACCAGGCGATCCTGCGCAATCCGCAGGTCACGCAACGTCGCCTCGGCAGCATCGCGTGCGGCGGCAAGTTCGGCTTCGCGTCGCTTCAATTCGGTGATGTCCGCATAGGTGGCCACGACGCCATCTTCCGCGGTTTTTCGCTCGCTAACCTGAATCCACCGGCCGTCGCTGCGGTGTTGGATATGCGTACTGCTGGGAGCCTTATGTTGGGCGATTCTTTCCGCCAACCAAGCCTCGTGGCCTCCTTCGGCATCATCGATCATTCCGCGTTCAACAGCGGCGCGAACGATTGTTTCGAAAGTCGTGCCCGGCTCTATGACGTCGGCATGGGCAGAAAAAAGATTTTTATATTTGCTATTAAAGATGACAAGTTTGTCGTCCGCATCATATAGCGAGAAACCTTCGGAAATGGTTTCGATGGCGTCAGTCAGCCGCGCTCGAGCCTCACCGATTTCTCTCAGGTTCTTCTTTTCGGTCTCGAGGTTTTCAATCTCCATTGCGCGCATTTCAATAGTGTTTTTGCGAAATACATTAATGGCTTCCACCATCTGCCCTATTTCGTCGCCGCGACCTCGATAACCGATCTCCACTTCGGTGTCACCAGACGACAATCGGTGCATAACATTTGTGACGGACTGTATCGGTGTAACGATCGATCTTGAAAGTAAGATCAGTGGCGACAATGCTCAGCAGCAGACCAATGATTGCTCCAATGGCCAATATGATCTTTTTTCGTGCGGCGTCCGTATACAGTTCGGTAGAAATTGTGTTTGTTGCTGCCGCAACTGAATTGGCCATACTTTTAAAATCGTTTGCTACGGCCGTGAATTTCTCGTCAGTTTGACCAAGCATCATAGTTGCCATTGCGGCGTCAGTGCTGCCAACCTCGATTGTATCGAGTGCCGAGCTTTCGTATTCTTTCCACTTCGAAATGAGATTTTTTAAATCCAATTTTTCTTTAGCGGATAAATCCGATCGCTCTGCAAGAGTTTCGAGGTCCAAATTGATATTGCGTAAATCGGAAGCAATTTCAGCGCTGAGCGATCTAAGCAGTGCGTCGTTTATGCCATTGCTTGCCCAAGATACATAACGAAATGTCTTCATATGTATGGCAACGATATTATCGTTGACCAATGCGAATTCACTCTGTTTTGGCAAAATTGAAGATGAGAGGGTATGAAGGTTGTTTTCCGACTTATCTAATGTGACATACGCGATTGCGCCGAGAGAAATTAGGCAAATCAGCAAAACTGCCGATGCGGCGAATGCTTTTATTTGAATAGGTAGATTTTCAAAAAAAGAGAAAGTTCGTGGGGCGTCCGGTGCTTTCATCGAGTGCCCTTAAATGTGCGCCTTAACAAAGATATATCGACATGTGATGTGAGTTCTATTGTTTATAGATGCCGACGCCCACGAAGTAGTTTCCCATTTTCTCGATGTAACTCGATTTGTCCTCAATCTTGTTGGTAATTGGATTAGGCCATTTGTAGTCAACCCAGCCGCTTCCGGGGCCTTCAGCAATCTTGATCATCTCTCGAATGAGATACTTGCCATCTTGATCTTTGAGATCGATCAATTTTTTGCCAATTAATGCGGGTCGCGCGCCGTGAGCGACACATTTTGACTCCTTTCATATAATAAATGAATGGATACAAGTCGCGATCATGATATTCTTTTACCGATTTGTCTGAGACGGCTTTGAAAGTAATCTCAGGACCGTCTTTCTTGAATTGTTCCTGAACACGTTTGACCATTGCAATGGCTTCTTCTTTGGTTCCAAATTCAGCAGCAATCACGGGCGCAAACATCGTTAGTGTGGCGATAGAGAGAGCAATAAGATATCGGACCATGGTGGATGCTCCGCTTTTTTCTGAAATTTAAAAATGCGTGGCTATTAGATAATTGGCGCCCCGCCACAAGTCTTCACCAACGGTCTTGTCAAGCAGGACTGAAACCATGGAAAAGTCATTGACTTGGATCAGACAGCACTATTGTCCCAGTTTTTGACGTGGAGCGCAGCGCTCACGTGCTCGCCCTTGCCGACGAGATGATTGAATAAGTGGTCGGCAATTGGTCCCCTCAGGGTAATTCGCGGACAAGAGCGGGATTCGGCTTAGTCTTGAAGCGTAAGGGCGCCTTTAGTCCATGGCGATCCGCGTGCCGGTTGCGCCATTCAACAGCCGTTTGAGGTGGAAGCTGGCAAGTTGATCATCAGCGCGCTTTACCAACATGCGCTGCGAATGCCGCGATTGCTCCGGGGTCGCCCGCTTCCAGTTTGGCAAATGCCTCCAGATAACTTTTCGTGGAGGGATCTTCGTATTGTTCCGGCCGCAAAGGCTCGAAAGTGCGCAGGGCTTCTGACCTGCCCCTCAGCATAAGGTCTCCCACCGGCCGACCCCGGAAGTCCTTTACTTTTGCGGCGAGGATTGCGCTGACGCAAATGCGAGTGCCGAGTTGCTTGTTGGCGGCTTCCAGCCGCGCCGCAATGTTGATGGTGTCGCCATAGGCCGTGTAGTCGAAAAAGCGCCCGCCACCGAAATTGCCGACGATCGCCGGTCCTGCATGAACGCCGATACGTGTGACGCCCAGCGCTATCCCCTTTTTGTGCCAACGCTCGCGGAATGCTTGCGCGTATTCATCCAAAGCCAATGCGCAGGCGACAGCGCGGGCGGCATGGTCCGGTTGCTCGCCAGGGGCTCCGAACAACACGTGCAATGCATCGCCGACAATCTTAGCAACCGTCCCGTCATGCTCGAACACGAGATCGGTCATACCCGTGAGATATTCGTTGAGAAGCGGTCCAGCACGTCAGGCTCGAGCGTCTCCACTAACGCGGTGAAGCTGGCAATGTCGGTGAAAAGCGTCGCGATCTCGCGGCGCTGTCCGCCGAGATCGATCGCGTCCGCATCGCTGGCAAGCCGTTCGGCCAGATTGGGCGAAAAATAACGTGAGAGCGATGCATGCGCCCGTTCGGCTTCCGCCTGCCGCCGCCGTGCTTCGCGCAAGACCTCGACGTGCCGAATGGTCTTGGCAATCGTCGTCTCGAGATCCAGAAAATCGATAGGCTTGGTCAGGAAATCGAACGCCCCCGGTTCATCGCGGTGCGAATATTGGCTATGTCGCCATAGGCTGAGACAATAATGGTGGAGAGCTTCTCTTCGCTCTCCTGCAACTTCTGCAGAAGTGTTAGAATACGGCTCTGCGGCGTTTCCTGGTGAAACGGTCTGACCGTCACATCCGTGATCTGGTGGCACATACGGCCTTCTAGGGCCTTGACGCGAATGAGATCGGATGTGCGCGGATATCGCCCTTGCACCGATAGGCGCCGGCCCGGTTGAAGTAGACGACCGCGGCTTTGGGATCTTTCAGCCGGATCGCAGCATCATAGTCGGCGATAGCCAGATCCCACTGCCTCCAGTCTTGAACAGCATGGCGCGGTTATTGAATGCGTGGGTCATTGATGGATCGAGATTGATGGCCTCGTTCAAATCACGCAGTCCGCCATCGAGATCACCCGTCATGGCGCGCAGATAGCCGCGGTTGTTGTAGGCGGCGGCGTTCTTTGGATTGAGCTTGATCGCAGCACTAAAATCCGAGATCGCGTCCTTGAACGCGCCGAGGCTCCGCGACTGCGTGGGCGTCCCGGAAGTCGTTCTTGTGGCCTTGCCGGAACGGTTTGGCATAAACCGGCAGTACTTGTTTGACCTGGTGGCCGAGCGCAAGCAGTTCACGGCACAAGTAGTGCGTGGCCATGCCGGCTTCGATCCCGATCAGGCATGGCGGCACGTTTACAAGTCGTGCGGTAATGCGACCGCGAGACACCTTTTCGCGCAGAACGATCGTGCCCTTCTCATCCAGGCCAATCATGTGCAGAGTGTTCTTACCAGTATCGATCCCAATTGCGTGTACAACTGCGACGTCTTGGCTTCGCACAGCTTGCGGTCGGCGCGCGGCAGAAGGAAGACCCGATCATCGCTTCCGACCTCTCCGAACATGCCGAAATCGTGGATCCTTCGACGCTGATGTCGCTACCTTTCCTCCGACGACTTCGAGCCTTAGCGCATCGCCGCGCGGGATCAGCCGAATATCGCCGCCGTCGGCTTCGAGAGCACATTCGAAGAGGTCGTTGACCGTCTTGCAGTGGATTTCCTGCCCGTACCATTCGCGCGAGCGCTTGAGCATGAAGCCGATGCCGGCCTGAAAGTCGGAGCCGGTGTTCTTGCCGCCGTCGTCGCGCCAGCTTGCGTCGAAATCGATTTCGATGCGCCGCACCGTTTGTTTCGGATGTGCCTTTAGGTGCGCATCGTTGTAGTATCGCGCATAGCACGGCTTCCCGTCCGCAACTCCGCCGAAATAGCGCACGTAGAGATCGTCCGCGCGCGCGCGGGCAGCAGCCCACCGACTGAAATGAGGAGGAGAGCGACGCGAGCCGCTGTATCAAGACGCCTCCATTTGATGACCGTTTCGGCACCTCAGCTCCCTTACTGTACAGCGCATTGCTGCAGCTGAAAGCGAAGCGTGATGACCTCGCGCCGCTGCATGTCCGTCCCCAAGCCTAAGAGACAGCATTGTATCGGCCCAGACTGGTACTTTGATAGGGCTGAAACCGCCCCCCCCCCCTCCCCCTCCCCTCCCCCCTTTCCCCCTCCCTCCCCCCCCTCTTTCCTCCCTCCTCCCCCCCTCTTCCCCCCTTCCCCCCCCCTCTCCCTTCCCCCCCCCCTCCCCCCTTAAACACCATATAATTGCCAGAATAGATATCTTCTGCGGAGGCTGCTCCGCAGTTCAAAATTATCGCCATGATGAGAGCGATGCCGCGCAATAATTGAAACATCGACGCACCTCCGATGCCGGACTTCGGATGCGGCAATAGTCTAGCTCCAATCAGCCCGCGCCGTCTCACCTGAACGGCACCTCCACGGTGCGCTGCACGCGCTGGTTCAGCAGCAAATTGATCCACATCATTGCGCTTAGTGATTGAGATGATAGCAGGCGATGTAATTCGGCATCTCGGCGCGACAGCAATTCATGGGTTCAAAGCGCTTTATTGCCATTTTTGTCTGCATCTGCGCGTGCCTTGCCGTTCCGGCAATGCCGTCGCCTATCTTGAGCCCAGACCGACAACGTGCATTCGCAGTGCAGCGGGCCCAACATCACGCTCGCCGACCGGATTGCCGGCTGTTCGGCCATCATCGCCACCGGCACCGCCAGCAGCGCGAGCTTGCAGCCGCCTATGCCGAGCGCGGCTTTGCCTTCACGCTCAAGCGCAATCTCGCTCAGGCCGAGGAGGATCTCGATCGGGCAATCAAGGCCGATCCGGCCCTATGCCCGGGCCTTCGTCAATCGCGCCAATTTCTGGAACGTCAGCGACAAACCCGACCGCGCCCTGGCCGATGCCGAACAGGCGTTGAAACTCGATCCGAAATTGCCGCTTGCCTATTTCGTACATGCCAGCGCGTCGCTCAATCTCGGCCAATACGACCGCGCCATTGCAGACTACGACGAAGCCTTGCGCATGAGCCCAAATCTCGGCGTGGACATCTACAAGTTCCGCGGGCTCGCCTCTGCCCGCAAGGGCGATTACGATCACGCCATTGCGGATTACGACGAGAAGCTCAAGCTGCAACCGAATGACGTAAGCACCCTTCTCAATCGCGGC